>NZ_JAAHGH010000045.1 GCF_010672525.1 Okeania sp. SIO2B3
ACCACCGCACTCTACACCCTTTCCCTACACCCCGCCCTCCCGCTCTCCCTGTTTCCCTACTCCCCACTCCCCTACTCCCCCGCTCCCCTACTCCCCCGCTCCCCTACTCCCCGCTCCCCTACTCCCCCGCTCCCCTACTCCCCTACTCCCCCACTCTCAACTGAATAATAAATATTCAACCAGATTTGATATCAAGTGGTTTAGACCCATCAAAACTGTCTTGCCACATTGAGCAAATTGTCTCCCCTGCTGCACTAGCAATTTTCTGCACAATTAAGGTAGCAACAATAGCAGCGATCGCCGGAGCTAACCCTAAATTAGTAACCAAAATGGGAGCCAACATACCCGCAGCTTTTGTGGAACTTTCATTGTAAGCATCGTCAATTTTTTGCATTGTCTCACCACCATCACCAAATGGGTCGCGACCGCATAATAAATCGTAAGCTTCTCCATTTAGGCGTTTAAAAAAATTCTGACCAAATTCTATAAATTTATGGCGTTGGTGAAAAGAGGTATGATATCTGTCCCGATCAGGGCGCGATAGAACTCTGTTCCGGTCTCCCGACTCCCTATTGGGGTTTCTTCTTCTTTCTTCCGTCCTGACTGGGTTATCCTGACTTCTCCTCCTGGGACGGTTTAGGGGTTGGTTGACTCCTAAGTAATTAAGATTAGTATCATACCCTAATTCACCAACGCCAAATTTATTACCCTCTGGACTTCTGGGAACAGCCGTCAGGGTATTGATATTGATAGATTCTACAGAAGTACTTTTGGTTAAATTATCTTCCAAACTTTGTACTTGCATCCCTAGTTGAGCTTGCAATGTCTCCTCATCAAGTTCTGCTAGTTCTTCAATTAACTCATTAATGTCTGCCATAACGTTCCTCTAATATTTTCTCAAGTTGTTGTATTGACCTTTGAGAGAATTTGTAGGAATCCAAATAATTCAAGAAACCAAAGTCTCAATAAAGCTTTTGAAATTACCTATGACTATATATAACAGTAATTATGCTGGCAATTCCGGTCAAAAATATTATTGGGAGTTTTAGTATTTATACTTAGAAACCTTTGTACTCTTAGTAGACGCTCCACAGCTAAAACTTTGCACTCTTATTTTTGTTTATAGAACCCCTGATCGTATCTTTTAGCTCTCTTGAGAAAAGAGGGAGTAGGGACCCACCCCTAGCCCCTCCCAGGAGGGGAGTAGGGAGTAGAGGGAAATAATTGATGACATACTCTACGATGATTGATTTGATTTTTGATGATTGAAGATGTCTTTTGAGGAAAAGACATAAGCTTAAGTTAAGTAATCAAAGCAATTGCTGACGCAAAGCTCCGCTAACGCCTAAATTTTTAGAGATACCATTCAGGGGTTCTATAGATGTCTTTTTCTTCCCACAAACATTGATTCTGTCTCCTGACTCCTTCTTCAATCAATCCAAGATTTTGCCAAAACACACCATCCATCGGTACTATTACTCACAGTCCAACGGGCGTTCATCAGACTATAAGAATATTTCAACATTCTACCATTTTCGGAAATGTAAGTGCCACTGGCATGATCGATCTCTCCCCAGGGATCGTTAACTACCCAATATCCCCCACCTGGAGCATTTTTGTTGTCTTCATAACCAATAACTACAATCCAGTGGCCTCCACCTGATGGGTTATGAGAATAGCCTTTGTGAAGAATCCCACAGGGAACAGGAATGCCTCGGTTGAGGTACTCCTTGAGGGTATTATTATTTGCGTTTTGAACAAAATTAGCAGTAACTCCAAAGTGTCGCAGAGTTTGAATTTGAATCCCGGAGTCAGTAGTGTCTCCTCTGTTGAAAACTTCACGAACGTAATCATCATCGTTCCTGATGACTCCAGGTCGGAGATAATTTAACAACATGGCACAAGAAGAAGAAAAACAAGTGCGATGAGCATCGCGATAGTTGTCACTCTGAGAAAAGTAAGTGACATCTAGGCTTACTCCAGCAGAGGAACGGGCAATTTTTTTAGCAGGGTGAGAACGGTAAATTTTTACCCACTCTGCATCGTTATTGTAAAAGTCATCGGGCAAAGAGGAAGCAATTTTCAGGAAAGCATTACGATGGTTGGAGTTATTACTATCATAATACTTAACAAAATCAAGTATTTTTGAGTCAGGAAATCTGGTATTATTCATAATTGGAATCCTTAAAAATAGTGAGGGGTATCTCAGTTATCAGTTATCAGTTATCAGTTATCAGTACCTCTGCAATAAGCAGGCTTGAAATAGGGAATTCTCTTTTTTTTATCCCCTTAAAAGGGGAGGCTTTAGACCAGAATTTTTCGGTAAATTAGGTGCTGAAGCAGGTTAATGAGAATAGTTTGTATTGGCTTTGTTGGATTAAAAGAGTTTTTCCTACTAATACAATTTTTGATTTATGCATTGACTAAATAGACATCTCTAGAAAATAAAGAGCAAGTTTATTTAAGATAATCTAGAGTTGTAAAAGTCACTTACAAAATCATTTTTTGTACCTTTTCGTTGAAAATCTATTCCCTGTTCCCTGTTCCCTATTGCCTACTATCTGCAAAAAGTCTATATCTTTTTCTGAGATGTCTAATGTGAGGGTTTCAAGATTACTGCCATAGGGTCGAATAATCCTAATCCAGCTAGACATGATAATTCATTATTTCTGGTGAAATTATTGCTTAAAAAAAGATTTTTTTCATCATCCCGACGCTCGACTAAACTAGGTAGTATTGTTTTTACTCCATTAACTATAACTTGGTTCCATTTGGGAAACTCATTAGCAGCACTTTGATAATCTCCTTGATTGAGTTTTTCTAGCAAAGTGCTATATTTAAAAGTAATAATTCCTACGTTATAACAGAAAGATACTAAAGCATCAAACTGGCTTTGGGTAAGAGAAACTTTAATTAATTGATTAACTTCATCAGTAACCATATCGACTTTATATTGAAGGAATTTTCTGGCTTGCTGTATGCTAATTTCATCTCCTTGTTTGACCTTTTTACCATCAGGATATTCGGTATTTCCATAACCAATACTCCATATTTCTACTGGGTTTAGATAAGCATCAAGATATAATCCTTCCCACTTTTTGATTAAATTTAGGCAGTTTTGTGATATTGTTAGTAAAATTTGCATTATTTAACTCCTGTCATTTCAGTTATCAGTTATCAGTTATCAGTTATCAGTTATCAGTTAGCCTCCTCCGGAGGAGCTACGCTAACAGTACCTCTGCAATAAGGAGGCTTGAAATCTGAAATATTTTCTTTCTCTTGGTCGATTGGATATAGCGAGGAGACCTCGCCATCCCTTGACCGCTTTTTATCCCCTTAAAAGGGGAGGCACATACCCACAATTTTTCGGTAAAATAGTAAAAGTAGATTAGTTGTTGGAATAGGTTAATTAGAATAGTTTGTCTCTCAACCTTGTTCCATTACAAATAATCATAGCTAAGGTTTATTTGCTCTAAAAAAAATTTGCATTTAATTGCACATTTGATTTTGAACTACCCTCAAAAATCATTCCACAATTGTCAATGTGTATTTTTTTGCACGTTCAGGGTAGGAACATAATTTTTTGTGTAAATTAATTCACATTGTCGTATTTGAACCAGAAATATCTCAAGATTAAATATCAGCAAATTTCTAGAAGAAGGAAGAAGGAAGAAGGAAAAAGGAAGAAGGAAAAAGTGGATGAGGGTACTGAAAAGTTGTCGCAACTCTCGACGAGACCCTAATCAATTGTAAACACTGTGTAGACAGTAGGGTATTAAACCCATAAAGAAAAAGATGAATATATATTAGCTACTATATAGCAATCCTAAATGATTTGTAAAAAATAGAAAAATAAATAAAAACTATGAAGCTCTTATCAAAATAACATGGGTCTAAAACCCCGCCTTTTAAGGCGCAATATTTTTGGATAGTTGCTCACGCATCCCCTACTTCCCCTCCTGGGAGGGGTTAGGGGTGGGTTAACTTCTAACTTCTGACTTCTGACTTCTGACTTCATTAACTATGTTGCCTATTTCCTAATTCTCAGATTTTTTTTCAGAACATATTTAGGATTACTTATAGTCTGAATATTATCACTTTTCATCCCTTGACGCTGTAAGAGTCCGTAAGTTATCTTGATATCAATAACCAGAGAGACTGAAGCTTGAATAAAAATTATGAATAAAGAAATATTTGACCACATTTACTCTCATTTGCCAGAAAATGAAAAACAAATACTGCACTTACGTTTATCAGATAAAAAATATCAACAAATTGCTCAGATAATGAATTGTGACCAATCTAATGTAGGTCGAAAATTAAAAGCGATCGCTACTAAATTCAACTATTCAGAATCTAGTCTGGAGCGGGAAGAATATTTAGTGAAAATATTCAGCCAATATAAACCCGATCTAGTTAGTAATGAGTTACGGAATTATTATGGTTTTCATATCACTCAAGTTGTTATTCCTGGTAGACCAGAAAAATTAGATTCTCCTTTTTATATACAACGTTATCGAATTAGACGTTGTTCTGTGGAGTCTGAATGTTACGGAGAAATAGAAAAATCAGGTTCTTTAGTAAGAATAAAAGCACCCAAAAAAATGGGTAAGACTTCTCTAATTCAACGAATACAAGCCAAAGCCAATCAAAATAATTATATTCCTGTTTATCTGAGATTTGACACTCTGATTGAACCCCAAAATATCAGCAATATTAATAGTTTTATCAAAGCATTCAATAAAAATATAAAAAGTCGATTTACTGATGTACCAGAGGCAAATCCCTGGGATGATGATAATGCAAAAATATCTTGTACTCAAGAATTGAAAGCTTTGTTATTTAATTTAGAAAAAAAGCTTGTTTTACTATTAGATGAAGTCGATGAAATTTTTAACTACCCAGAAATATCTAAAAACTTTTTTACCATGTTAAGAAGTTGGTACGAAGAAAGTAATAATTTTGAAATTTGGGGAAATCTCAGAATGGTAATTGCTTATTCCACAGAATATCATGGCAAATTAGATATTTATCAATCTCCTTTTAATGTAGGTTTACCCATAGAATTAAAAGAATTTACATCAGAGCAGGTAACTCAATTAATATATTTACATCAACTTGACCCAGAAATAGTGACTCCTTTAATGTCTATGGTGGGAGGACATCCTTATCTAATCAGATTAGCATTATACAAAATGTTTCAAGATGAATTGACAATTGAAGAACTATTAAAATATGCTCCTACTGAAAGTGGAATTTATCAAGAACATTTAAGTAGACATTTAGAAACTATGGCAGAAAAATCAAACATCAAAGCAGTTTTTCAGGAAATATTAAAAGCTAATTCTCCAGTGCGTTTACCTAATAAAAATCGAGAAGTACATCAATTAGAAGCTATGGGATTAATTACAATTAAAGGTGATTATGCTCAACCTCGTTGTAATTTATATAGACAGTATTTTCAGGAGCGGTGAGAAGAAGGAGTCAGGAGATGGAAGAAGGAGTCAGGAGACAGGAGTCAGGAGACAGGAGATGGAAGAAGGAGTTAGAATTATGCTTTTTGGAACCTAGTTTGAAGAAGGAGTTAACAGTCAGAATGAAAAGAGAATCTGCGAAAAACTTTCGAGATTTAATAGTTTGGCAAAAAGCACATTAACTTGTTTTAGAAGTCTATGGTTTTAGCAGCAATTTCCCCAAAACAGATTTTTGAATATTGCACAAGGTTCATTAGAAGAAAAGAAGAAAGTCGGTATTACCTAATTCTAGCAAATGACCTTGAATATGGAGATATTTCAAAAGTTATATTGCATCTCAAAGAAGTAAGTAAACTATTAGATTCATATATAAACTTCATTGAAAAACCCAGGTAATTTCTCATACCAATTTGAAAAAAAATGCTATAGTTAAGTGGTACTTAAATTATTAAGTAATTAACACAGACTGAATAACTTTTTTGATAATTAGCACCCTAGTTATTGTTAATTATTCTTATGTTTAATTCCCCTCCTGGGAGGGAGAGGGGGAGGGGGAGGGGCGAGGGGTGGGTTCCCCGCAATGCGAAAATGTAGCAAACATTTATAACGTTGGTATAATACCTAATACCTCTTCCTCCTGTCTCCTGACTCCTCCTGTCTCCTGACTCCTTCTTCAACTGATTCCTTCTAAAAAAACACCAATTAAATTATTTAAAAAATCATGAATTATCAATCAACTGGGGGGAGTTTATCCGCAAATAATCCCACTTATGTAGTCAGAAAACAAGATGGAGAATTATCTCAAAAACTCCAAGCAGGAGAATATTGTTATGTATTTAATGCTCGTCAAATGGGTAAGTCTAGTTTACGGGTAAGAGTGATGAAAGAATTACGCTCTCAAGGTTGTCAATGTATCCCAATTGACATGACTAGATTATGCGATTTTTCAATAGAAAAACAATCTTGGTATGAGGGTTTTTTCAGAGAAATATTTTATGGATGTGAGTTAGACAATAGTATCAATTATCAACAGTGGATAATCAGTCATCAAAATTTGACTAATATTCAACGTTTTGCTCAGTTTATTGAAGAAATTTTATTTGTTAATTTTCCTCATCCCCAAAAAATATATATTTTTCTTGATGAAATTGATGTACTGGTAAATTGCCCTTTTAAAAATGAAATTTTAGCTTTTATTCGCTCTTGTTATAATCGTCGTGCTGAAGATGAAAAATCTGATTATCATCGCCTCATTTTTTGTTTTTTTGGGGTAGCAACTCCCGAAGATTTAATTAGAGAAGAAAAACATACTCCTTTTAATATTGGTCATCCGATTGAATTAACAGAGTTAACTTTTGCAGATGGAAAAATATTAACTCAGGGATTAGATGGAATAGTAGAAGAACCGGAAGTTGTTTTGCAAAAAGTTTTTGATTGGAGTGGTGGTCAACCTTTTTTAACTCAGAAACTCTGTCAAATTATTGTTGATTATGCAGATGATTCTGAACCGGATGTTGATAAATTGGTAGAGGAACATATTTTGACTTATTGGGAAGAAAAAGATAATCCCACTCATTTAAAATATATGCACGATTATTTGGTCAATCATGGTCAATTTGCTCATCAATTACTGAAATTATATAAAAAAATTCTCTTGCAAGGAGAAGTTAAAGCTAATAATAGTCGAATCCAAATGGCTTTGCGGTTGTCTGGTGTAGTGATTAAAAAACAGGATAAATTAGTTATTTTTAATAAAATTTATCGGACAATTTTTAATCTAGATTGGGTGGCGGAAAAATTAGCTTATTTAGAAAGTAATTTAGAGCCACCTCAAACTCAACCTCAAAAATTGAGAATGAGTGTAATTTTTGCTGGTTTAGCATGGGTTGGAGTTGTTAGTTTTAGAAGTTTAGGTTGGCTACAAAATTTAGAGTTAAATGAGTACGACCGCTTAATGCGATGGCGACCTCCAGAACAGCCAGACCCTAATATTTTAATTGTTGAAGCTACGGCAAAAGATATTAATAAATATGGTATTGGTAGTAATTTAAGTGATGAAATTTTGGCTGAGGTAATAGCTAAATTAGAAATTTATCAACCTACAATTATCGGTTTAGACTTTTGGCGAGAAAAACCTTTACCTTCTGAATATGGTTATAGAAAGTTATTAAAAATTTTGAGTAATAATCAGAAAATAGTTGCTGTTTGTAGTGCTAGTGAATATCACAACAATAAACCTGGTACTAAACCTCCTCAAGGAGTGCCAGAAGAACGTTTAGGTTTTACTGATGTTGTTGTCGATCATGGTCAAGTTGATATCCTCCGTCGCCATTTAATGTTTATGGGAAAAGAAGAGAAAGACCCTTGTCAAACAAGTTATTCATTAAGTGCTAGGGTTGCTTTTAATTATTTGGAAAGTCAAGGAATTAAACTAGAGTTTACTTCAAGTAGAAGTATTAAAAATATTGAAGTTGGTGATCTTGTTTTTAAGGAGCTTGTGGAAAGACAAGGTATTTATCAAAAAGTTAATGCTGGTGGGTTTCAAGTTTTACTTAATTATAGAAATTCCGATAAAATTGGTAAATATATTAGTGTCTCGGATGTATTGTCTGGGAATTTTGATGATTTTTTAGTGAGAGATAAAATTGTACTTATTGGTAGTACAGACCCTAATAATGCTAGTGATAAATTTTATACTCCTTATAGTTATGTTGAAGCTGTTTCTCAGAAGAAAATGTCTGGGGTTGTTTTACACGCGCATCAGGTTAGTCAAATTATTAGTGCGGTTTTGGATGATAGACCTTTAATTACGTTTTGGAGTTGGTGGGTAGACTGGTTATTGATTTTTTTTTGCTCTGGTGTGGGTGTTTTAGTGGGTTTGCGTTTTCGCCGAATTTTATTGTTTTTCTTATCTATAGGAGGAAGTATTATTATTTTATATTCAGTTAGTTTGTATTGTTTTACTCAAGGTTTTGTGCTGCCTTTAGTGCCATCTATTTTGGTATTTGTGATTAGTGGTATTGGTGTTTTATTGGTTAATATTCAGTAGTTAATATTAGCGAGTTATATCATGTCCGCTTGAATACTTATACTTTATTGGAAGAAACTTCATTAATTGATAATTGATAATGGATAATTGATAATTACCTCGGGTTTTAACCGCTACGGAATTGAATATAAGGAAATATTATTTCTTCTCTTGGTCGATGGTCGGACAGCGAGGAGACCTGCTCTTGACAGAGCCGCTCCGCTGTTAGCGCAGCTTTGCGATAGCAAACGCCATCCCACCCTTCGGGAAGCTCCGAAGAGAGAACTCCGTTCCGAGATGCGCGTTTCGCGTCAGCGTTGCGTTACGCCAGTTTTGCGAAGCAAAAGCAAACGACCGCTGTCTTGGTCTCATGGATATGGCGAGGGGACCTCGCCATCCCTCGACCGCTTTTTTCCCCTTAAAAGGGGAGGCTTCAAGGCGCGAATTATTTAATTATTAATTATTAATTATTAATTATTCGGTAAAGGGCGGTTATACTGCTATGCTGAGTCGATATTTAAAATTTTAGTCAACAGGTACAAGAGAAGACTATCAATACCTGAATTCCAGGTATAATTCACTTTTATGAACAATTTTATAGTTTCAAATTAATCAAATTATGGTAAATTAAAAAAAGTTTATTATCTTTTCTTTTCTGGGTTTAATACCCCACCGTCTATATGGTGCTTAAAATTGCTTGGGGTTTGTAGACACAGAGTGGCGTGTCGAAGACTATCCCCATGTAATTTTCCCCTCTGCCTTCTGCCTTCTTCAAGGTCATTTGAATCAAATTATTTTTTCGAGCAAAACTATTATGGAGATGCAAAATTAATGAATTTGGAAAACTTTGAAATTGTAAGCTTCGATTGTTATGGAACTCTGATTGATTGGGAAAGTGGCATAATTACAGTATTAAAAAATTTAATTGCCAATCATCAAATTAATATTAGCGCACAACAAATTCTCGAAATGTTTGCTAAATTCGAGTCAGAAGCAGAAGCAGGAGAATATATAAAATATCGAGAAGTTATGAAACAAGTAGTAGAAAAAATTGGTAAAGAACTAAACTTTCAACCTACAGAATCAGAATTAAATTCTCTAGCAAATTCCATCAAAAACTGGCAACCTTTTCCAGATACAATCACAGCCTTACAAACCCTAAAACAAAAATATCGTCTTGCCATAATTTCTAATATTGATGATGACTTATTTACTGATACTGCCAAACACCTTCAGATAGAATTTGATTTTGTTATTACAGCTCAACAAATCAAATCATATAAACCATCAAAAAATAACTTTGAAATGGCAATTAAAAAAATGGAAATTACACCAGAAAAACTATTACATATTGCCCAGAGTATTTACCATGATATAGTACCAGCAAAAGCAATGGGATTATCAACAATTTGGGTAAATCGCCGACAAGGAAAAGAAGGATTTGGCGCAACTTTACCAGCTAGTGAAAAACCAGATTTAGAAGTGCCAGATTTGAAAACATTAGTGGATTTAATTTAATTTGTTAAAATTATAGTTCTATTGAAAAATGTTGCATTAGTAGGAAAAGGTCGTTTGCTACTATTGCTAGACAATTCAGAAACAGCAATCACTTTACTACAAATTGCCATGGCGATCGCCTATGAAAAAAATTATGAAATAGAATACTTACAAGTAATATTAGTACCATTTAATTCTTCTTATTATTTATAGAACCTATTCGATCGCTATATAATTATGGAACTCAAGTCTTTTCGCGCATCAATTTTGACCTAAAATCTTGGTGTTGGTGTGTTGAATTTTGTGTATTATTTCTCCCCATATCTTCCCTTTTTCTTCTTCCCTCCTGTTTCCTGTCTCCTGTCTCCTGTCTCCTTGCTAAATTTATGAAGATACGATCGTTCTATAGGTTTCTAAGAACGGTTGCCATCAGATTACCGACATACAGGAGTCAGAATAATTTGGTTGATAGAGACTCTCATCCCATTAAGCATATACATCAAAATAATTTGGTTGATAAAGACTCTCATCCCATTAAGCACATTCGCACTTCAATTAATCAGGGTTGTTTCATTAACAAGCTATTAGCTTTTCCTTAGGTCATGGGACCCTTGCCAGCATTTAGCTAGGGTTTGCTGATTAAATCTAAAAGCATTTACATATAAAGGTTGAGCGCATTTTTTAGTTAAAAAAAGTCCAAGCTTAATGGTCATAATGGTTCAAAAAAGAGCGCATTTTAGGCTTATAGTTGCGCAGAATAATCAAGGGATTATTCTTCCTTCTACCTCCTCTATAATTCCCATTTCTCCTGTCTTCCCCTCCTGGGAGGGGGAGGGGCGAGGGGTGGGTTGTCTCCAGTATAGCTGTCTCCTACCCTTGCCCATAAGACTTTTTCAGCAAGCCCTAGCTAGAGCGCTAAAAATCCAAGGGTTCGGCGTCCCCCACGCTGATTTGAAAAAGCCCGTGGTGCGCCTTTTATGGGGGATTCAAACCCCCATTATACACTCCAGAGAAGCTAATAGCTGACCGCTGACCGCTGACTGCTATTTCAAACGTGAAACGTATTGAGAAAGTGAGTTTAGAAGGTATGGGTTAGAGGGGGATATGAGAAAATCGAACCCCCAAACAGTTAATTCAACCCTTATAGTTGTAGTTTTTCTCTACACTCCCCACATTCCCCCGCTACCAGGTTTGATATTAACCCATAACGAAAAAGATAAAAAAGAGCCACTAAGAACTAGAATAAACACAAAACTCTATTCCATACTGCCAAAACAACACCCTAAACTCTGTTATGTGGCATCAGTATATCCGACAAGAAGTTCAAATCCATCTGAAAAACTTTATTTATCCACTGCTCAGACCAAAACGTGTAGCAGTCTTTGAAGCTTGCTTAATAGGAATCGTATCTGGATTAGCAGCAGTCATACTAAAAGAAGGTGCAGGATGGCTAGGTAGTCTGCGTATAGCTGCATCCCTCAAATATCCACCTTGGTTATTATTACCAATTTTTGGTGCCGTTGGAGGATTTGTCGCAGGTTTATTAGTAAAACGTTTAGCACCAGAAACTGGAGGAAGTGGAGTACCCCAAGTCAAAGCTGCACTCGCAGGTATGCGAATTCCGTTAAACTTCCCGATCGCCATGGTTAAAATGTTTACTACCATCTTGACAGTGGGTTCTGGATTAACATTAGGCCGACAAGGCCCAACAGTACAAATAGGTGCATCCTTAGCAGCTTGGATCAGCCGTTTAGTTCCTACTTCTCCGAGTTATCGTCGTCAGTTAATTGCCTGTGGTGCTGCTGCTGGGTTAGCTGCTGGTTTCAACGCTCCCATCGCTGGAGTCTTATTTGTAGTAGAAGACCTGATGCACGATGTTTCTGGTATCACCTTGGGGCCAGCAATTATCGCTTCTTTCGTTGGTGCAGTTGTTTCCCAAATGCTAGGGGGAGAAAGTTTATACTTAGATAAGAACAGTTACTTAGATACCTCAATTACAGGATTTTTACACCCCAAAGAAATTCCTTTTTACATAATTTTGGGAATGTTAGCAGGTTTATTAGGAACAGCATTTAGTCGAGGAATTATTGCGACTTCCATATTTCAGCGCCGACTCAAATTAACATTACCTTGGCGAATAGCTATCACAGGATTAATTAGTGGTTTAATTATCGCATTTTTACCAGAATCATTTCGTAATCATACTGGTTTAAGAGAATTGCTAGGCAGTAGCGAAGCAAACTTGAAATGGAGTTTCATTGCTTTTGCCGAATACTTTATCTTGACAATATTTGCCGCCAGTTCCGGTGCCCCTGGCGGTTTTTTTGCTCCATCGTTAGTTATTGGGGCCGCCCTCGGTCAGATAGTTGGAATTTTGCAAAGTAATTTAGTCGGTATTGAACAACCAACAATTTTTGCTCTAGCAGGAATGGGTGCATTCTTTTGTGCTGTATCAAGAGCACCCATGACGGCAGTAGTAATTATTTTTGAGAAGACACAAGATTTTCGCTTAGTGTTGCCACTAATGATTGTTTCTATTGTCGCTTTATTGATGGCAGAAAAGATAGATAAAAAGTCTCTATCCGACCGAGTTTTAGATTTCAAAGGTCTGCAACCTCAGAAGGAGAAATCAGCAAATGATTATTTGAGCAATATTCGTGCGGATGAAGTCATGCACACTCCCGTAGAAACTCTTGATTTTAATTTAACTTTGGATAAGGTGAAGCAGAAATTTTCTAATTCCCATCATCGAGGTTTTCCAGCGCTTGATGATAGTGGCTTGCTCGTAGGTATTGTCACTCAGACAGATTTAGCTTACACTCGCAAACGCGAACTTCCCGGAGACACCCTATTAAAAGAGTTTATGACACCTCATCCCATGACAGTTAAAACTACAGATAATCTGAGCGAGGTTTTGTATCTTTTACATCAATACAAACTGAGTCGTTTACCTGTGATGGAAGGTCGTCACCTGGTAGGAATTATTACTGATACTGATATTATCCGAGTAGAATCAGAACAAATAGGTAAGACAAATCTGGGAACTCATAGTCAAGAACCTTCTTATATAGTTTATCAAACGCGATCGCCCCAGATAGGGAATGGTCGATTATTAGTACCATTAAGTAATCCTAGTACCGCTCCTGCATTATTAAAATTAGCCACTGTTATCGCTCGGCAACGTAATTATGAATTGGAATGCGTACAAGTTGTGATTGTGCCTCGTCAAAGTTCTCCCGCAGAAACTGTGGTAGATACAACTAAGAGTCGTCGTTTATTAGCAATGGCGGAGTGCATAGCTAAGGATTTGAAAATTCCTATGCACACTCAAATTCGGGTTGGTCACGATGTTGCTGATACTATTTTGGAAATTATTAAGGAAAGACATATATCTCTAATACTGATGGGTTGGAAGGGTGACTCTTCTGCTTCTGGTCGTGTTTTTGGCAGTATTGTGGATACTCTGATCCGACAAGCTATTTGTGAAGTAATAGTAGTGAAATGGGGAGGTAGAAAGTTAAAAGAGGAAGAAATATTCAAAGATATTACTAATACTAATGAAAGATTTGAAGCCAACCTGGATAATCTTGTTTCCGAGCGTATGTATTCTTTTTTAGGATGGCGACGGTGGTTAGTGCCCATTCGAGATATTCCTACACAAGCAGCAGCAGTAAAGCTTTTGCCTGCCTTGGTTTCTTTGAGTGTGAAACCAGAAATTCTCTTATGTCAGGTTTTAACTAAGTCTGTTGTTAAGCCTAATATTGAGGAAATGAAACAAGCAGCAAAGATTCTTCAGCATCGCTTGGATACAGAAGTTATGGCCACTTCAGTCTGTGCTAGTTCTGTTTCAACTGCTATAGTTGATTTGGCAGATACTCATAACTGTGACGTTGTAGTTATTGGTGCTAGTAAGGAAGGATTTTTGAAACAAGCAATTAATGGCAATATTCCAGAGGCGATCGCTCGTGGTTGTGATTGTACTGTAATTCTGGTGCGGACTGCTTATAGTGAATGATATATAGCGCTGTGCGCAGGCAACAGGCAACAGGGGGAATAAATTGCCGATAATATAAGACTTTTAGCTATTTGGCCCTTCCTGCAATTTGTAAATATGCCAGCGCTCATTGCTATAGCAGGAGGAAGAAAGTGTTGATTTATTGCGAATTACGAATTATAAAATTTGGGGCGTTGGTGAAGCGCGTGTATGATATTAATCTCACAGCGGTTTTCATGATTAGTAGACCACAGTAGGGACGTTCCATGGAACGTCCCTACAAGGTTTTGTTTGTGAAGATGTGGTTCATCAACTTGAAAAGCGCTGTAATTACTCAGTCCTAAAAATTCAGGAGGGAAGAAAGAAGAAGAAAGAGGAGTAGAAGGAGAAAGTTTTTTGCTCGCGGAGCGCGGAACAGAGTTCTATGGCGCTCTGCTCCGGACATGATATCATACCTCAAATCACCAACGCCAAATTTGGCAGTTCTAGAAAATTATGGTTTTTAATGAATGTTAATATTTAAGTCAAAATAGGAGGCTAATTTCTATGACAGCATTTTCAAAATTGCCACATAAAACAAATGTAGCTGAAACTACAATAGAGGATGAATTTAATCCTTCACCACAACTGAAACAAACGTGGGAGAAATGGTTTCTAGCTTTGCTAGTGATTGTAATGGCAGTTGCGATATTTGCCATACCGATACAAACAGTTAATGCTACTCCTAATATTGAGTTCACTGACTCACAGCAAGCTTTGGGGAATTATTATAGCTATGGTGTGAGTTTAGCGGATGTAGATGGAGATGGTGATATTGATGCTTTTGTTGCTAATAATTTTGAGCAGCCCAATAAAGTTTGGTTAAATGATGGTAGGGGCAATTTCACTGACTCACAGCAAGTTTTGGGGAGTTCCAGAAGCATAGATGTGGGTGTAGCAGATGTGGATGGAGATGGTGACACGGATGCTTTTGTTGCTAATTACAATAGTCAGCATAAGCAGAATAAAGTTTGGTTAAATGATGGCAGGGGCAATTTCACTGACTCACGGCAAGCTTTGGGGAATTCCAGCAGCTTGTATGTGAGTGTAGCAGATGTGGATGGAGATGGTGACACAGATGCTTTTGTTGCTAATGATAATCAGCCCAATAAAGTTTGGTTAAACGATGGTAGGGGGAATTTCACTGACTCACCGCAAGCTTTGGGGCGTTCCAGAAGCTATGGTGTGAGTTTAGCGGATGTGGATGGAGATGGTGATATTGATGCTTTTGTTGCTAATAATGGCCAGCCCAATAAAGTTTGGTTAAACGATGGTAGGGGGAATTTCACTGACTCACCGCAAGCTTTGGGGCGTTCCAGAAGCTATGGTGTGAGTTTAGCGGATGTGGATGGAGATGGTGATATTGATGCTTTTGTTGCTAATAATGGCCAGCCTAACACAGTTTGGTTAAATGATGGTAGGGGGAATTTCACTGACTCACCGCAAGCTTTGGGGCGTTCCAGAAGCTATGGTGTGAGTTTAGCGGATGTGGATGGAGATGGCGATATTGATGCTTTTGTTGCTAATAATGGTCAGCCTAACACAGTTTGGTTAAATGATGGTAGCGGTAATTTCACTGACTCACAGCAAGCTTTGGGGCGTTCCAGAAGCTATGGTATGAGTTTAGCGGATGTGGATGGAGATGGCGATATTGATGCTTTTGTTGCTAATAATAGTCAGCCTAACACAGTTTGGTTAAACAACCTAGACCGCTATATCAATTATCCTCCCACCAACCTTACACTGAGCAACAACACTATTGATGAAAACGAACCAGCGAACAGTGTAGTGGGAACATTCTCTACCACAGAAACTGATGATGATACCTTTACCTACCAATTAGTCAGGGGTAACGAAGATACTGATAACTCAGCCTTCACTATAGATGGTGCACAACTCAAAATCACAAATTCACCAGACTATCAAACACAGTCTACCTATAGTATTCGAGTCCAAACTACTGACTCTGCTGGAGGAATTTTCCAGAAGGTATTTACTATCAATATTAACGATATCAATTATCCTCCCACCAACCTTACACTGAGCAACAACACTATTGATGAAAACGAACCAGCGAACAGTGTAGTGGGAACATTCTCTACCACAGAAACTGAGGATAATACCTTTACCTACCAATTAGTCAGGGGTAACGGAGATACTGATAACTCAGCCTTCACTATAGATGGAAACCAACTCAAAATCACAAATTCACCAGACTATCAAACACAGTCTACCTATAGTATTCGAGTCCAAACTACTGACTCTGCTGGAGGAATTTTCCAGAAAGCATTTACTATCAATATTAACGATATTAACGAACCTCCCACCAACCTTACACTGAGCAACAACACTATTGATGAAAACATACCAGCTAACAGTGTAGTGGGAACATTCTCTACCACAGAAACTGAGGATAATACCTTTACCTACCAATTAGTCAGGGGTAACGAAGATACTGATAACTCAGCCTTCACTATAGATGGAAACCAACTCAAAATCACAAATTCACCAGACTATCAAACACAGTCTACCTATAGTATTCGAGTCCAAACTACTGACTCTGCTGGAGGAATTTTCCAGAAAGCATTTACTATCAATATTAACGATATTGTGGAAAAACCGACTTGTGACAATACAGCACCAAACAACTTAGTAATCAATGGCAGCTTTGAAAAACCAGTAGTCCCTGGTTATGGTTTTGAAACATCAATTGAAGGTTGGGAGCTAGTTCAAGGGCTAGTTATCGAACTTAATAGTCTATACATCACCTACCCCAACCTCACTGATGTCTACGATGGGTCACAATTTGTAGATCTAGATAGTTTAGCAACTCAAGAATACGGTAAAACCATCACCAAAATTTATCAGAAAATTCCTACCCAACCAGGGAAGACCTACAAGCTAACTTTTGCATTTACAGGTAGTGGCACTTCAACTACAGAACATGACAAACTGAATTTACGTTGGGGAGATGAATTAGTTGAAGCACTGGATAAAGTTGACGCTGAAACTACATGGGAGGTGAAAACCTACAACCTCCAAGCTAAAAGCACTGAAACTGTTCTCAGTTTTGATAATCTCAATGAAGTAGCTGATGGTTATGGTACTCGTATTGATGGAGTAAGTCTTAACTTATGTCAGTAGTGGTATTTGGCTAAAACTTAGAAGCGATCGCCTTGGGTAGATCAAATAGGGCGATCGCTCTGTTTTAGCAGTTTTTTAGTAGGGCGGTTGTTAGATCAAATCCGGTTGAATACTTACACTTTGGAGGAAGGAAGACAGGAGGCAGGAGGCAACCCACCCCTAGCCCCTCCCCCTCCCAGGAGGGGAAGGTAGAAGGGAAGAAAAGGCGCTTACGAGAAAAAGTTTTTGATCACGCTCTTATCCGGACATGATATAATATCATGTTCGGACGGGTCATATCATGTCCGGTAGCATCGGTATTGTAATACCAAATTGATAAATGTTTGCTACAAATAGCTAGGGTATTTCTTAGGAGTCAACCCACCCCTAGCCCCTCCCAGGAGGGGAACTCAGTCCTCAGGAGTCGTATGGAAATAGCTTTCATACCATTTTTTAGGACGTAAATTATCTTTTTCTCTTGGTGCGCGTTCCCGAAAAGGAGTCAGCATTCCACAAGCGAGCTGGTGTCGTCGCGGGGTCGCACCGCTTTGTCAAAGGGACATCTCCTTTCATTAATGAAGGCCATTTTATATATCGAATACTGTCCAATTTTTTTTCCACTATTGCTTCTCTTAATGCGCATTCCTCCATATTAGATTGGGACTTTCTTATTTATAAATAAAAATACAAAATTTCCGAGACCACTGAGAATCTCGGTTAAGTTATAAAATAGGTTGATTCTACCTTACTTGCTTGAGAACTAAGACTGTAGAAAGAAAACAGTTTAATTATTGAGATTAGTCCACTAGAAACCGTACAAAGCATTATTCTCTCAATGAGAATATAACTGAGAACTACTTTTTACTTTTAAGCATAAACATATCTCAATTTAGATCGTTTTTCCTGTTGTTCTAGAGATACTTAATCAAATGTTCAGTCTATCTTAAATTAGTTCTAAACATTTATGGACACAAACAGTTTTGTGCAACTTTCTACATATCTATTTCAAAGGTTCTCAACCATTAACTTATAGGTACTTTTCTAAAGTTTGAGCCAATGTAGTTTTAGGAACAGCTCCAACCACCATATCAACTCTTTGGCCTCCCTTAAAAATCATCAAGGTAGGAATACTGCGAATCCCATACTGACTTGCTACATTAGGATTTTCGTCCGTATTTACTTTGACTACTTTTATTTGTCCTTCGTATTGCCCTGCAATTTCTTCAACTACAGGAGCCACCATCCGGCATGGCCCGCACCAAGGTGCCCAGAAATCTACTAAAACTGGAACATCACTTTCAAGCACTTCTTGCTTGAAACTGCTATCGGTAACTGGTGTTGCTGCTGTCATTCTTTACTAATCCTTCAATATGAATCTTTATAGTATGGCGTAGGATTCCTGCTTCTTTCAGATTGCCTCTTGACTATACTTAAGTTGGTACTAACGAAACCCTAGAATTTCTCCCAAATATATCAGCCAAGCTGGCTTCACAAGCGTTTCAGACTTGGTTGCTAGTCCAAGCCACGGTCTGCCTGACCGCAAAGGTATGCCTATTTACTGGGCTTAGTGCAACTCAAAATTTTTTTATACAGTTCATCAGTTGCCAGTTACGTCTGTTTTAAAACACCTTTATTATAATTTGGTATTTTTTGATTGTAACAAGTTCACTTTTCCCATAAAACACCAAATTTATTTTAGTTTAAGTGTTTTGGGAAAAACTTAAAATCAAATCCTGAAAAATATGGTAGGTTTTGATTCTACCAATGTGTCTATAAAGAGTATAGTATAGACTGGTATCAAGGTTAACAAACTATCATAGAATATTCAATTAAAGCCTTCTCTAAGTACAATGTCACTTTAGTTAGTTAAGTCCACCATACAATCTTTAAAGTATTAGCTTTGTTCATACTTTCTTTTATATCTTATTCTGTGTCAAGTAGTACATATAAAAATTAAAATACAAAGTGCGGAATCTTTTTTTAAAGTTAAGTTTTTCCCTATTCTCAAAAACTCTAGATATCTATCCATAACTTTAACTTTATCAAGCTGCAAATAACTAACTAAGCAAACAAGTAACTATAATTTATCTTTATTCTTTTGGGTTTAATACCACACCATTTACACGGCACGGTATTGAAAATTGGTTGGGGTTTGAGTCCCAATCCACTTTTTCTTCCTTCTTCCTTCTTCCTTCTTCAAGTGTACAGTACTTGATTTGGACGATAAATGTGATAAACAATTAAGCAATTAACTTCAGTAGCTTACGCTGAATCTGTGATACTCTAATCATTAAAATCAAAAAAATTTATCCGATCGAGCCTTAAGTGGCCATAAGGAACCGCCCAAACTAAAAAAAGCTCGGGCGGAGTGTGGTGTGAGGAGTGAACGGAAACATGCATCTCCGCTATTTCTATTGTGGCATTTCTTTTCAGATAATTCCAGGGTAATTTGTAAATTTCAAAACTATTTCACAAATTTTGTCAAGGGTATAAGATATCTTAATTGACATCCTCTCCGCGCTCAAGCGACAGAGATTCCTACTGAGCCTTAGCTATTTAGGGGGTTGACGTTTTGCTGGTTCAGAGTTTCCGCTAACATTGGATGCTGCTAACTAATGCGTTAGTCTTACGCTTTTCTCCGCGTCCGCGCACGAGCTTCCGTTAGCGTAGCATTCCCATAGGAAAGCTCCTCCGGAGGAGGCGCAGCCCCCGGCAACTAATAATATTATAACATAATTTATTCAACCAAAAACGATCTAAAAGTCGCCCTACAAGGGCGAGGTTTAAGACCCAATTTTCCGGTCAGTAAATCTACTTACCCATACCTAATTGTTGGGCTTTTTGATAAACTTTACCCTCAGTCAACAATGAAGGAGCAATAACTACCTCAACCTGCTGCATTTCTTTCAAATCTTTAGCTCCTAAAGTGGCCATACTCGTTTTAAGAGCGCCCAATAAATTATGTGTACCATCGTCCAATAGTGCTGGACCACGCAGAATTTGCTTGATAGTGCCAGTAGTACCTACCTTGATCCGAGTGCCTCGTGGCAAAACGGGACTAGGAGTAGCCATACCCCAATGATAGTCACGTCCAGGTGCTTCCGAAGCCCTAGCTATAGGCGAACCAATCATCACCCCATCAGCGCCACAAGCAATACATTTACAAATATCTCCGCCAGTAATTAAGCCCCCGTCCGCAATAACTGGGACATAATTCCCCGTTTCTTGGTAATAATCATTTCGTGCTGCAGCACAGTCAGCTACAGCAGTAGCTTGGGGAACTCCGACACCTAAAACACCACGAGATGTACAGGCAGCACCAGGGCCAATACCCACTAGCACCCCTGCAGCCCCTACTTTCATTAAATTTAAGGCTACTTCATAAGTAACACAGTTACCTAAAACCACAGGTATAGGCATTTCTTGACAAAGCTTAAACAAATCGAGGTTTTCTACTGACTCTGGTGAAAGAAATGCAGTTGAAACAACTGTTGCCTGGACAAAAAATAAGTCTGCACCAGCATCAGCAACTACTTTTCCATATTTCACTGCTCCCGCAGGTGTTAAGCTTACTGCTGCAATGCCACCTTGGCTTTTTATTTCCTTAATTCTCTGAGAAATTAATTCGGGTTGAATTGGAGCTGAATACAGTTCTTGCATTAAACCCACAAATTCATCTTTGCCCACAGAGCTAATTTTTTCTAATATTGGCGCTGGGTCAGGATAGCGAGTTTGAATACCTTCTAAGTTGAGGACTCCCATTGCTCCTAACTCAGATAATAGAATGGCCATTTTGACATCAATTACTCCATCCATTGCGCTGGCAATAATGGGAATTTCTCTTTCAATGCCGCCGATGCTCCATCTAGTGTCTGCTAAGCTTGGATCGAGTGTTCGTCCCCCAGGAACTAGGGCAATTTCATCGATTCCATAAGCTCTGCGAGCTGTTTTTCCACGTCCAATATATATATCCACTACTTTTCTATTCCCAAGACCATTTTAGTTAGGGTATCAAATTCAGAGGAGTATTGGTCGTTAAGCTAAAAGTCTAAATATTTAAGACAAACGCGAAAAATTTTGCTTGGTACACAGTATGTTGATAATTGACTATTTACCGAATTTTCAACATGAAAAAAGCCTAAACTCACCTAAAATCAAACCAAGTCAACTCAAAAATAATTAGGACTTACGCAGATACGCTATATATAGCGCTCAAAACTATTGTCCAACAGTTACTTTACTCTATAAATAGTGCCTTTGCGTAAGTCCTGATAATATTACTAATTTTTGCAACTAGACACTAGGTGTTCTGTAGCTGTAAATTTTGATGGTTTGTTGACATCCTCCCGACGCTGACCTGACGGTACAGCGCGGGATTCCCATCCATCATTCAAACAGACCAAGCTGAACAAATGACTCTGGGCGGGTTGACACCTCGCTGGAAAATGCTGGCTTACCAGTAATCACGCTTCCTCCGTGTCCGATAAATAATCGACCAGTGCCCCTCGGCGACTTGATTAAAAAGCGATAGTAGTCTCAACCTTGGTTTTTGGTTGAGTAACACTTGTATTTTAATATGCTTATCTGGAAAACCGCTCTTATTGATTGGTTTTCCCATCTCTGTGCTCCCCTACGGGAGAGCGCGGGTCAAGGGCCAACGTTGAGATAAATTCGATCAAATTTCAACCTAAAAGTAACAAAATACTATGAATTTTTACATTGTAGATGTATTTGCTGAAACTAAATATGCTGGTAATCAACTGGCTGTGTTTAAAGGTTCTGAAGTTGAGAATCTTTCTGATGATGAAATGTTGCAAATTGCTAGAGAGATGAATTATTCAGAAACTACTTTTATTTTATCTTCAAAGCAACGAAATGACGGTTATGATGTGCGGATATTTACTCCTACTAAAGAATTGCCTTTTGCTGGTCATCCAACATTAGGTACTGCGTACATTATTCAACGAGAAATTATTAAAAATTCGGTTGAAAAAGTGATTTTAAATCTGGCTGTAGGACAAATAACTGTTAGTTGGGAAGGTGAAGTTTTATGGATGGGTCAGAATGTGCCTACTTTTGCTGAAAAATATCAAATTGAATTTTTAGCAGAGGTATTAAATTTAGAGGTGGGTGATATAGATATGAGGTTTCCTATTCAGGAAGTTTCGACAGGGATGCCTTTTATTATTGTGCCTTTGAAAAGTCTCAAGGCATTGAAGAAAGCTAAAGTAAATTTGGATAAATATTATCAGTTTATTCAGATAGCAAAAGTGACAGAGATTTTAATATTTTGCCCAGAGACATACAATAGTATTAATAATTTAAGTGTGAGAATGTTTGCACCATATTTAGGAATTACTGAAGACCCGGCAACGGGCAGTGCTAATGGTTGTTTGGCAGGATATTTAGCCGAGTATAATTATTTTGGTGAGGCAAAAATTAATATTAGGGTAGAACAGGGATATGAAATTAATCGACCTTCTTTATTATTGTTACAAGCAGAGAAAAAAGTAGAAGGAATAGAAGTATTTGTTGGTGGTAAAGTTATCATGGTCGCTCAAGGAGAATTTGTGGCTTAAATCAGGAAGAATAAAGAAGGAAGAAGGAAGAAGGAAGAAGGAAGAAGGAAGAAGGAAGAAGTGGATGGGGATTTAAATAGTAACAAACTTGTCAACACCCTATAGACGGCGGGGTATTAAACCATTTCTCAAAAATTTTTCTACATTTTATTAAGCTTGCAAGTAGGGGAGTAGGGGAGTAGGGAGTAGGGAGCAGAAAAATGCTTTTTGGTATAACTCCTAATTCCCAGAAAAAGGCTATTAATACACAATTTTTTTTTGAATTTTGGTGAGAATTCAGCGGTCAGTTATCAACTATCAGCTATTAGTTATCAGTTATTAACTTATTATTGCATCGAAAGAGGGATTAGTCTCCAAAGAGAATTAAAAGTTACGTTTGCTTTCGCATTCCGCACCGAAAGAAAAAGGTGATCGGCTAATCTTAGTAATGGTTTGAATATATTCAAAAGCTGTTTGCGCAGCATGACCTAGGGAATGCTTACAAATTTTGTATAATCTTACTTCAGCTTAAGTGGTAACTAACCAAGAATTACTATTAATTTTTTCACGAATTTCTATCGCTTGTTGATGATAATTCTTAGCTTGCATTTCTTGCCCTATATTTTGGTAAACTTTTTCGATTAAATCAAGAGTTTTTACTAAATCTTTACCATATTCAGCAAAAATACTTCTGCGAAATCCATCTTTTTCTTTCTGTTCATAAGTTGCCTTTTTGTGAGGATATATATGGCTAGAATGATGATTTTTTTCTACTTTAGGAATATTATTTACTGTTAGTGCTAACCGGTCTAGAGAATCTTCCCATAGCTTTTGCCTAATCTCTAAAGCAAGTTCTAAAAAGGCTTTAGCTTGACGAGGTCTACTGATGATAAAATATGCTTCTCCCATATTATGTAGTGCAATTGATTCGTTGATTTGAATTGTCAATTTATCATTTTTTGCCGATTGAGCAAGCTTTTGGAAAATATTTAAAGATTTGCGAGAATACTCTAGGGATTGAGCTGATAATTCAGTTAAATTATAAATCGTGCTAATGTGATTAATTGTTTTGCCGATACCTACTATATCTTTGAGTTTACTAAATGTTATTAGAGCTTGTGAATAACACTTCAAAGCAGAAGTATATTCTTTTAAAAGATAATAAATTTCTCCTTTTTCATTATATATAGTGGCAATTTTTGCTTTGTTTCCTATTTTTTTTGCTAATTCTAAGGCTAGTTCTAGATATTTAAGAGCATTGGCATATTCTCCTATTTTACAGTGAACTAATCCAATCCTATAGACAATATTGAGCCTTTGTTCCTGGTTATTAATTAATCTAGTAATTTCTAAAGCTCTTTGAAAAATTTTTAATGCAGTTTCTAGTTGACCTATACTATAGAAACGATCGCCTGTTTGAGATAGATGTTTTAATTCATTTTGATGGCTAGGATAAGATTTCATAGTATTGCTCCCTGTCATAGCATTGTTCCCTGATTAAAGTTAATTTTTTGATCGATGCACTGGTTAATTATAAAGTAGTTACCCTACTATATAAATATTTGGAAAAAAATAACTACTTATGAACTACATTTTATGAAATTTTTATGCAAAATATTGCCTACTAATCTGATAAGTTATTTTTACGCATAATGACAAGAAAATCTTAAATAAAAGGGCAAAATATAGGTATTATAAATTACATACTTTTCTCCACAAGTTTCCCAAATTTCAAGTTTTTGTTGACGATACTTCTCTGCTTTTTGCAGTTGACCTATGTAGCGATAAACTTTCTCGATTAAATTCATAGTATTGGCTAAGTCTGCTCCATGTTGGGAGATAATACTTTGACTCAAGCAAATTTTTTCTTGTTGAAGTAGCTGGTTTGTTTGAGATGATTTTTTACTGTTAGGATAATTATTGTGGAGAATATTTTTATCTAAAGAATCTGGAGTTTGACTAAATTTATTCAAAGTTACTTTGCAAATTTTCTGACGAATAGCTACAGTAAGTTCTAGAATTTCTTTTGCTTGGGTATATCGACCCATCCACAAGTAAGCTTCTCCTATATTATAAAGAGCTGTAGCAATGTTAATTTGGCAAGCTAATTTATCTAATTCTGATTTTCTTTCAAGTTTATGGAAAATTTCTAGAGATTTTTGACAACAGTTAAGAGTTTTTTCAAATAACCCTAGTAAATTGTATATTTCCCCTAAATGATTAAGAACTATACCAATGCCTAATAAATTAGAAAAATATTGGGCAATTTCTAAAGCTTGAGCATAGTATCTTAAGGCAGATGTATATTCTATAGATAAACAATATGTTTCGCCAATATCATTCAAAATCATTACAACTTGATTTTGGTCGCCAATTTCTTGAGCAAGTTGTAAGGCTAAATTGAGATATTTTAAAGCACAATCATATTTTTCCAGACCACGATAAACTAATCCAATGCGGTTTAAAATATTTATTTGTTGCTCAGATGTGAGGACAATTTTTAATGCTTCCTGAAAAGTATTTAATGCAATTTCAAATTGTCCCAGATCGAATAAGCGATCGCCTGTTTGAGATAGTTGTTTTAGTTTTGTGGAATGGATAGCAGTGGACCCCATAAGTAGTTCCTCCAGAAGAGTGCTGTAATTTTCCGGTTGTAAACTACTCTATTTCTCAAATTTGGCAGGTTATGCATACATTCACGGAAGTCAAAAGTCAAAAGTTATAAGTCAAAAGTTAGATTCGATCAGCTCAAAACACGGAAGTTATAAGTCAAAAGTTAAAAGTTAAAAATTATAAGTTAAAAGTCAATTGAGCATTATTGTTGCAAAATTGGATAATGCCAAACCGATCAAAATAATCTTTTCTGTAGCGGGTTCAATACCCCACCGTCATTTCAGTTATCAGTTTTCAGTTATCAGTTTTCAGTTCCCAGTTTTCAGTACCTATAGCTGTTTGCGCAGCATGACCTAGGAAAGCATTGGGATTGAACTACAAAATATCCTTTTTTTTATCTCCTTAAAAGAGGATGCGTAACTACCCAATTTTTCGGTCAATGGGGGCGCTTAAAATTGTTTGGGGTTTGAGTTGATAAGCAATTTTCCCTTCTGCCTTCTGTTTTCTGTTTTCTGTTTTCTGTTTTCTGTTTTCTGCCTTCTTCCTTCTTCCTTCTTCCTTCCTCAAGGATTAAATTCAAAAGGGGGAAAAGTTTTCTGATTTTCTGGTGTTAAATAAACTGTAGCAATAAACTTCTCATTCCAACCTCCTACAACATTAGTAAATATATAAAAATCATCCTCATTGGAATTTAATTTCTGTTCAACTAAAATTCCCGTTGCATCACTAACCCGTAATTTTATTTTTTCCGGTAAACCCATCCCTGTAGGTGTACTTAATATTAATAGCAACATCCATTCTAATGTTGAACTTGAGACTAAAGACCAGGTTAAAGCATACAATCTTAAAGGAATTCCAGCTAATAATAAATCGTGATAAGCAACCCTAGCATCAGGAGGAATATGTACATTATTTTTGGGCAACTCTCTGATAATTCCAGCAATTTCTTCTGTAGGAGAAGATATTCCTCTCATAGGAGATAGTGCCGATAATTCTGGTAGTAAAACCCAGGATAATTCATTGGCAAAATCATCTAATTCATTCTTTAACCAACGCCCCACATTAATTGTTGGTTCAGTCAAGAGATTAAGTAAATCTGGTAAATATTTACTCAGGTTACTTAAAGAGTTTTCTGAATTTTCTGTAACTTCTACTGAATTATTCGGAATATTCCCCTGCTCTATTTCTATTTGCAATTGCCAATTATATATCCAATTTAATAACTCAGAATTAGTGAGGATAGTTTTTCCCTGTTCCCAGTTAAAAAAAACCCATAAATTTTGTGCGGATAGCTGAGGTAATAATTTTGTTAATTCAGCTTTAGCTAAAGCTAAATTATTTGACTTAGACTTAGGTTTTACCTCTGGTAAGGGAATTCCTGCTACATCCAAACAACGAAGATAAAGTAATAAATTATCTATTTCTGTATCAAAGCAACTCCAGGGAATTTGATAATCCCAATCTTCATCTGGCATTAGATTAAGCTGTGTTTTATTGCGTATTAAATCTGCATAAGAAATAAAACTATTAATCACAACTGTTTCTAACTCTTCTTGTACTTCTACTACTACATATAAATGATGGGCGAACTCTGGTAAATCTACTACTGCTCTAGGTAGACTAACTTCTTCATCTATAAAACTACCTTGAGTAATTAGACAAACTTTAAACTGATTAATATTCAGATTACAAACGGCTGGAATTGAGTTAGAAAGAACTGGATTAAAAATAGAAGCATCAGCCAAATTAACTGTTAAATTATCTGTACCTCGTTCTTCTAACCATTGTTCAAATCCAAACAAAGCTAACCCATTCAAATATGTTTGCCATTGTCGCAATTCGTTAGGGATTTGATTGCTAATTTTGATTGCTTGCTCAACTTTATCTAATGATAAATGAATAGATTCTGTAGCAATACCTTGAAAATCTAGCAAGTCTTCTAATTTATTAGTTAGTTCATTTTTCATTTAAAGTTTTCCTTGATAATAAGTTTTATCTTTTCTTTTGCGGGTTTAATACCCCACCGTCATTTCAGTTATCAGTTATCAGTTATCAGTTATCAGTACCTTTTTTTATCTCCTTAAAAGAGGAGGCGTAACTACTCAATTTTTCGGTCAATGGGTGCGTTTAAAATTGTTTAGGGTTTTAATTAGAGGTAATTATCCATTATCCATTAATGAACCTTCTGCCTTCTTCAAAATAAATTACAATAACTAAATCCGGTCTAGATGATGACAAACTCTTTGAGCAAATAAATTTTCTTGAGGACTAGATTGAGACTTATAACTGTCTGATTCTACTTCTTGAAATACTCTATTTATTTGTTCATCTAGAGCAATTTCTATTTTATTATCTATAGTTTTTAGATGTTGTGGGTCTGCATAATCTTGAGCAATATCTAAGATCCGACCGCGCAAACTAATTAATAATTCCTGTCTAATATCAGCCCGAAAAGATTTTAATTTTAGTAATCGAGTTACTTGATATTGCGCTTTTAAACCCACATTTTGAGCAATTTCTGTCATTGATTTTCCCTGACAATGATATAGATACAACGCTTGGAGAAATTGTTCCAATTTTTGGTTTTTTCTTCTCTTTAGTAATTGCAGCCAAGTATCAGTCACTTTAGCTATAGCATCATCTAAACTTAAAAGAAATTGCTTTCTATAATTGCTCAAAAATTCATTTTGTTCATCTATAGTATCAGCTTCTTGAACAAGAGAAATCTGATTATCTAAAGATTTCTGGTTAGAAGTATCTAATGGTATTGTCGGTAGAGAACCACTTCTCACAGAAATTCGATATTCTCGTACTTGAGAAGCCAGGTCTTGCAATTTAGTAAATACTTGCTTTGGAGAAATATTTTTACCAGTTTTAGTTTCGATTAATTGAGAAATTTGTTCTAATTGTTCTGTGGTTGGTGGTAAGCATTTTCTCCCTGCTCTTGATAAACTTTTTTGGCGACGTTGCGCCCGATAAATAGCATGATAACTTGATAAAATATCGATACTTTCCCGAGTTTCAAAAGCAGTAAAATTATAGAATAATGAGAAAATTTTCTCTATTTGTTTGGGAGGAGTATCATTCAGGATTGCCCAATCACTAATTAAATAGACTCCACATTCTAGTAAGAAACTATTCAGTTCAGGATGCTGTTTAACTTTTCTAGTTGTCCAGCTAGCTAAATTGCTTTGATTTGGGTTAAAACTTTGGAGAATTTCTTGGGCAAAAGAACAAGAAGAAGTTTGATTTTTTTGACTAGAAATTCTGCCATCATCGGTCAAAACATAAGGGAATAAATTTTGGCTAGTAAAGCCATAATTTTTACCAAAATTAGTGGCTAATTGTTGACAAACTCGGTCAATTTGCCAAGAGATAAAACAGAGAAGACAGCGTTCTGCTAATAAAGAATCTCTCTCTAGATTAGTATCTGAATTATCTTGCACCCATGCTAAAAGTTGACGCTGAATATTAATGTCCGAAATTTCACTATCTATTACATACTCTGGAAAATTTAAGGTAAAAAATTGTTTTGCCTCTGTAATTTCCAGGATTTGACGAGACCCAGAACTATTAATTTTAATCTGTTTCCAGTATTTAGAAGCAGTACCCATTCACTTTTAGATTTGAGATAAATAAAAATGGACAATTATCCAGATATATTAGCTTATAGTAGAAGAGAGAAGGAAGAAGGAAAAGTATTACGTTGTCTTAGTTTTAAACTCTCGATCTGTCCTAACCTTTGCTTCGACTGCTATAAAACATTAAGCCGTAAGATATTCAATCCACAATGCTGATTATTGTTAATTGTATAATCTTTTTCCTGGTCAAAAGTTTGCTCTAATATCAGGATATTTATCCCGTCAATTGGAACATATTTCTATATTCCTAGAGGTTATGCAATATTTGTGGAAGGAAGAAGGAAGAGGGAAATGCTTTGTTCGCTATTGTCTGTTATACCATTTATCAAAAAGAATGCTATACTTAGGGCTTGCTGAATAAAGTATGAGTGGTAGGGGTAGGAGACAGGAGACAACCCACCCGCGGGCCTCTCCCAGGAGAGGGAGACAGGAGAAATGGGAATTATAGAGGAGGTAGGAGGAAGAATAATCAAGGGATTATTCTGCGCAGCTATGAGCCTAAAATGCGCTCTTTTTTGAACCATTACGACCATTAAACTTGGACTTTTTTTCACTAAAAAATGCGCTCAACCAATATAAGTCAATGCTTTTAGATTTAATCAGCAAACCCTACTTATGCAAGACTTCAATGATTAAGTAATTAGTAGGATTCAATAACGTTTTGAGCGATTATTAGCTAGTAGGAGAGAATAGGGAACAGGGAATAGGTAGAGAGGTTGCATGCAATGTCCCTACAGATTAGTTCGTTCTTATGTTGTTCGGGAGCAAGTAATGAAAGGGGTATTTATAATTCATATCATGTCTGGTAGCATCGGTCTTGTATAGCAAAGGTAGGCAACAGCTCATCTGGCAACAGGCAACAGGCAGGAATACTTAAGAGCAAGAAAAAACTTAAATTTCCTGTAGATATTCACTCTTGGGTTTACACAAACGATACCAGCGGACATGATATCATATCTTGATTACCGAAAAATTGTGGGTATGTGCCTCCCCTTTTAAGGGGATAATAAATAAAAATTTTCATGATTAGTCAATCCTCTTCTTTTCAAGGAGAGGTAATTATTCATTATTCATTATTCATTATTCATTATTGAAGGTTCGCCCAAATATCTTACAGCGGTTTTCAAATTGATGAACCACATCTTCGCAAGCAAAACCTTGTAGGGACGTTCCATGGAACGTCTCTACTGTGGTCTACCCAATGAAAACCGCTGTAATTCATAGTTTGATTCACCAACGCCGATTTTTCTTTACTTCCTTCTTCCTTCTTCCCTCTTCCCTCTTTCTTCTTCCCTAAACTATAACTTGGTTAGGATTAGCTGTAGTGGTAATTATAGATTCTACTTGGTCGGGAGTTAAAAAAGGATTAGCACTCAAAACTAAAGCAGCTACACCAGCAACATGAGGAGCAGCAAATGATGTACCACTTCGACTTCCAAAATTATTATTAGGAAGAGTTGAATAAATATTTTCTCCAGGAGCAACAACATAATTTAGTGTTAGTGACCCAGCACGGTTAGAAAAGTCACTAATTCTGCCTATAAAATCTGTTGCTCCAGCAGCAATTCCCCATTGTTGTAGATTATTAGCTGGATATTTAGGAAAACTACTACCGTCATTACCTGCTGCCATAACTACCACAACTCCTCTTTCTGTTGCGTAACGGATGGCATCATCTACTACAGGAGAATAAAAATCTCTCCCAAAGCTCATATTAATCACATGGGCACCATTATTAACTGCATAGTAAATTCCAGCAGCAGCATTATCAGGTGCAATTGTCTCAAAATTTCCTACTTTAACAGGCATAATTTTAGCATTAGGAGCAATTCCTGTAATTCCTAAGCCATTTTGTTGAGCGGCGATCGTACCTGCAATATGAGTACCGTGACCCAAAAAGTCTATCGGGTCATTATCATTATTGATAATATCCCATCCCCTAACATCATCTACATATCCATTACCATCGTCATCAAAACCATTATTAGGAATTTCATTGATGTTACTCCAGATATTACCTGCTAAATCAAAGTGATTGTAGTCTACCCCACTATCTACAACTGCTACTACAATACCTTGCCCGGTATAACCTTGATTCCAGACTTCGGGAGCATTAATTGCTTCGACATCCCAATTATTAAAATCAAAAGCTTCAGGAAAAGGAGTTGGTGCGTTGATAGTTTGAGCAACTGCTGCACTTGCATCAACTAAACCATATCCATAGATACTATTATAACCACCAGAATTAAATGAAGATCCAGAATTAAATGAAGGTGTTGCTGACAGACTCAGATTATAATTTGTATCTCCACTGTATTGACTTACTTTAACGTAATAAGTACCGGGGTCTAAATTAGACACATTAATTTCTTCGGATGCGCTGCCAGAAGCAATGGAATAATCAATTATTTCTTCAAAACCATCGTTATTTTTGTCTTCGAGCAAGTCTACATCAGCGTCTGCACTCAAACCAGATAAAAATAAGTTAAAGTCACTGGTTGTATTCAAATGGAAACGATAATAGTCTACGGAGTCGAAGTCACCTACAAAATCATTCCAAGTTTGATTGGTATTCAAAACCCCAATATCGCGAGCGCTTATCAAGGTGTTATCTGACTGTGGGAATGGGTTGATTTGACTTGCTATTCTCTGAGAGTCAATTAATTCACCAGTTAGTATATCTGTTCCGGAATGGTTTTCGATAACTTCAGTTTGAGATTCTGGGTAAGGAGTAATATTACTGTTGATGTGTGGGGGGAAATTTATTTCATCTGTAGCAATTTTATCTGTTAAGATATTATTAACAGATAAAATTTCTTCTTCATAACTTTCATAACTATTTAATTGTTTGGGTTCGGGTATGATAGAAATGTTATTCACATCAATAACTGGAAGAAGATTATCGGTAGAATTTTCAGGATAGTTTGAAGGAAACATAGTTTTTTGGGGTAGATAGTACAAATATTTTTATGTCTATAGCAGGGAATAGGGAATAGGGAATAGGGAATAGGGAATAGAGAATAGGGAACAGGGGAAAAACATTTTCCTGTCTGAGGTTCATCATCAGCAAGTCCTCAGCAACTTGTTACTTTGAGAGATAAAAGTCGCCATTACTGTATTTGACTTATGAAATAGCTCAAACAGCAGAATATTACTAATCAAGCTTTTTTCTTATTCCTTCTTCTCTCTTTCTTCTTCTATTATATAAAAGGAAACCTCAACCTCTTTCACATCAACATATATCTGATTGATTAGAGGTTATGCACAAAAAAAACTCGGTTAATTTCAGTAACCGGGTTTCTAATTGATATAGCAGTCGTCATTACTACATTTAACTTATCAAATAGCTCAAACAGTAAGATATTACTAATCAAGCTTTTTTCTTATTCCTTCTTCCCTCTTCCTTCTTTCTTCTTCTTTATTCCCTCCTGACTCCTGACTCCTGACTTCTGCAAGAAGTCTAATAATTAAAATCCATTTCCCATCAAGATAAATGATGACCAATAGTAAGGATTATTTGCTTCTTTATCCTTTCCAGTAATCATATTTATTTGAGCTTCCCGCAATGCTTCTGTTCTGCTTTTTCCTTCTTGTAATACTGTGTAAAAAGTATTCATTAATTGAGCTGAATCATCATTAACTCGCCACAAGGAAGTAACTATTGTTTCAACTCCGGCATTTTGCATTTGATAACCAAAACCGACTATTTCTTCCCCATTACCTATTTGTCCGCCAATGTTAGTTTCAGCAGCGCTTAATACGACTAAATCTACATTCGGTAATGACCAATTTTCCATATCCCGCAGATTTACTCGATCGCCATCTCCAAATAATATGAAAGAGTCTTCTGGTTTCCCATTTCCTGTTTCTCCATTTAACAAGACAACGGGGGTATCTAAATGTACAATATTGTAGTCATTAAAACTGCTAATTGTTGTTTCAGAACTAAATTCGCTGTTAACAAGTTTACGAGAACCAGGAATTGTTTCTGTTAAATTTTCGACTAATTTTACTGTTGTTGGTGTTAATTCAACTTGGCGAGTTCCTATCTTAACTTGATAATTACCTTCGGTTAAAGCTGCTGCTAATACGCGGGGTTGATTCTTAGGTTGAGTCTCAAAATTAGTTAGACTAGCTGCAATTATATTATTCACTCCAAAACTTTCTACTAACCATTTTTCTCCGTCATAAAGTGCTGCTAAAGGAAGATAATGTAGTTGATTATCTGGTGCATAAAGAATAGTATTTACATTTGCTTTAATTAATTCATTTTCTATTGGTTTGATTAACCAATTATAGAGTTTTTCCGCAGAATCTTTGACATCTCCAACCGGAGTCAAAATTGTTTGCCGAAACTCAGCGATCGCTTGTTCTATTTCTTCTGCTTTTACTTCTATGGTTTTGTGTATTGGGTCGCCTTCTGCTTTGATTAATACTAATTCTAATTTATCTGCCAATATTAACGGATAAAATAGCACTGTTCCAGGTAATTTTTGTAATTTTGCTTGCAAATTCTTAAATTCTGGAAAATCTTCTTTTAAATTATTTTTGTCAATCTCCCGTTCTAAAATATCTGTTGTTTCTTCAGTCAGGATTTGTTCTTCAGCAGCTAATAGTTTAACTCCGGTTGCTGTTGCTTCATTCCCCTTAATATTCCCTAGATAATTATCTAATTCTTGAATTTTCAACAAATCTAATACTTGTTGAGCTTCCAAAATACGTTCTTGTTGTAATAATAAACCTGCTAAATTCCGATAAATTTCTTCAGGCTTTTCTAAGAAACTTTTCTCACTTTCCTGACTCCGTATAACTTCATTCAAATTAATAGCTTGCTTGTAAAAAACTACTGCCAATTCAGGTTTTTCCTGAGCTGCTAATATTGTGCCTAACTGCTCATAAATTTTACCCTCTTTAACCGTTTCTTCACTCTCTTTATATATTGCTAATGCTTGCTCTAAATTTTCTAAAGCTTGGGGATATTGTCTGAGTTGAAATAAAGAATCTCCTATTCCTTCATAAGCCACAGCAACAGAATTTTTATCTTCTTTATCTGGTAAATTATTCAAAGCAAGTTTATGATAATTCAGAGCAATAGAATAATCGCCAGAACTATAATAAGCTTCACCCAAAGCATTAAAATTGGCAGCAAGAGCCGAATTTTCCCCTACTTCCTTATTCATAGGCAAAGCCTTTAGTAAAACTTGCTTGGCTTTATCATTTTCACCCAAACGGTTATAAACTTTCCCTAAACCAACAGTTGCTTTACCTTCACCCGCCTTATCTTCTGCTTCTTGATAAAAAGCTAAACTTTGTTCATAAATTGATTGTGCTTTAGCATCTTCTCCTATCTCATAATAAGCATCACCCAAATAATTCAAAGCCTCTAACTGAGCAGTTTTATCCTCCGCAACTTTAGCAGCTTCCAACCCTTTTTCATAAACCTCTAATGCTTGAACATCATCCCCTTGCTTTTCATAAAGTTTCCCCATAAAACCATAAATTCGCCCCACACTTCTTTGGTCGCCAATACCTTCTAACATCGCCACAGCTTGCCGAAAATATTTCAGAGCTTCAGAGTCTTCACCCTTTTCCCGATAGACAAAACCTATATTATTTAATAACCTACCAACTCCAGCATTATCATTAATTTCTCTACGCACAGTTAAAGCTTTTTGATATGTTTCCAAAGCTTTGTCATAATTACCCATCCGAAAGTAAACCACTCCCATATTGTTGAGAGTACGTCCTCTATTTCGGCGATCGCCCACTTCTTCACGAATAGTCAGTGCCTGTTCATAAAATTCAAGTGCTTGGTCAAGTTGTCCCTGACTGGCCTTAACCGCAGCAATATTATGCAATGACTCTCCTTCATTAGGACGGTCATTCACTGCTTGAGAAATATCTAAAGCTTCTTGATGTAGATTTAACGCTTGGGAAAATTCCCTCTGTCGTTGATAGGTAAAACCAATAAGGTTCAGAGTTTCCGATATCCCTGGGCGGTCATTTATTTTTCGGCGAATAGTTAAAGCTTGTTGCAAAACATCTAAAGCTTGTGCATATTCCCTTTGGTTAACATAAACATCCCCCATATTATTCAGGGTTTGGGCAATTCCGGCCTGGTCTCCCAGCTCCTTACGAATGGCTAAAACTTTTTCATAGCTTTCGAGTGCCTCATCAAATTTTCCTGTCCGAAATTGTTCCAGACCTGTTCCAAATAACTGATCTGCTTCAGCCTTGGAGGCAGAAGATTCTGGCGAACTTTCCACTTCGGGAGTTTGGGCCAAGACATTCGAGATATTTGTGATGGTCGGTACTGGAAAAAGAATAATAGCGATCGCGCTCAAGTAACTAAGGTAGAGATAGGAATTCTTCACTGTAGGAGTCCTGCTAATTTACGGCAAGTGATAGATTTTGGATAGAACTGTAACTTTAAAGACCATATAATCTGAATCTGGCCATTTAACATTATGGGTCTTACCCTATATTCTCTTAAAAGATATTTTGTACTATTTTGTCTCTCTCAGATTCTAGTTATTAGAAATTTTTGTGTATTAGGGAGTTGATTTCGGATGAGTAGGACTTATACTACTTTTAATCAAAAAATTTCAGTGTAAAATAAGAACCAATAAATTATAGAAATACATGAAATGATAGATTTATTTGCCTTTATATCCTTTTTTTTCAAAAAAATCATTCTGACAGTTGCATTTTTACACTACCAATAAATTTCGCTGGAAAATAGGAAATAATTTTGATTAGTATTAGAATACTGTACTCAAAAATCATCTACAATATTTTCTTATATATTTATATTCTATAGCTTTCAATTTTGATTTCCCTAATTCTTTATTCAATTGGTATTAAAAATGAACAGTAATGAAAATCGGAAAAATAAACTTTTTAATTTGTTGCTCAATGAGCTTCCCGATCAATTTACAGGGAAGTTAGAAGTCAAAGGTTCTCAGAAAAGTTGGATGATCTTCTTTTGTGTTGGTCGTTTGGTTTGGGCTGCTGGTGGCGAACATCCTAACCGCAGGTTTCATCGGATTTGGAATCAATTTTGCCCGAATATTTCTCTGGCTAATATGAAGTTACGAGAACAGAACGATCTGAATTATTATTACTATCATCTGCTCTCTATTTTATATAGAAAAAAAGTCTCAAGTGTCAGGCAACTTAAAACAGTTGTCATTGAGAATATCAAAGAAGTTTTGTTTGATATTTTACTACAGCAATCACAAGAGTTATTAGCTTATAATATATCTCCAAAAGGATTGGAAAAATCCTTAATTTTAATGTCTGCAATTATTCCTCCTGAAGCTATAATTCCTACTCTTCATAAATCATTTTTAGCATGGCAGCAGTCTAATTTAACTGAATATTCTCCTAATTTAGTTCCTGAGATTATCAAACAAAAATTGTTAGAACAAATAGCTAAACCCAACTCTTTTAAAGCAATCACGAAATTAGTCGATGGTCAAAGAACTCTCCGAGAAATGGCTATTTTGATGCATAAAGATTTGCGTCAATTAACTTTATTTTTAATGCCTTATGTGCGTAATGAATTAATTATTCTTAAAGCAGTTCCAGATAAAGAACGTATTGAAGGAAGTCCAGGATTACAGCCCGATATCAATCAAAAGAAAGCTCCAACTAAAGTCCGAAAATTAATTGTTTGTGTCGATGATAGTAAACAAATTTGTTATATGTTAGAGAGAATTCTTAAAAGTGCAGATTATAGATTTATCGGAATTCAAGATTCTATTAAAGCATTACCAATAATTATTGAAAATAAGCCCGATCTAATTTTTTTAGACTTAATGATGCCAATTGCCAATGGTTATGAAATTTGCACTCAATTGCGACGAGTACCCATTTTTGAGAATACACCTATAATTATCATCACCGGAAATGATGGAGTAGTCGATAGGGTTCGTGCTAAAATGGTGGGAGCTACAGGGTATATAACCAAGCCTCTTGAACCGAAAAAAATATTGGCAGTAGTAAAACGATATTTACAAAATTATCCTCCTAAGTTACCAGAAAAACCAGATCAAACAAGCTTATAAGTTATTTGCAATTGTTTAGCTATAACAAAATTTAACCTTCGTAATAGTATTAATCTAAAACTGACTTTGAGGCTAATCTCACTTGATAATCAGCTTTTGGTAGCAACGAACGAAGGAATAGAAGTTTCAGTTTAGCCAAAACTAATATTATTTTAATTCACCACTACATTTACAAAACTTTTAGTATTTTATTGTTATAAAGTTAAAAATATCTTAAATACCAGTATCGAAAAATTATACGTAAGTATACTATGTTTTATAAGAAAAAATATCCGTTACAAATATTACTATTTTAGACAACTTATGTTATCCACTGCAAATATTAATAATCCGAGTCTCACTAATCAACTGAGCGCTATTAGTAGCAAGCAATTTACAGGTAGTTTGAATGTAGTAGCTAGCTCCATAGATAAGTGGAATCTTTACTTTTTTAGAGGTCGTATAGTTTGGGGTGATAGTGGACAATATTCTCGAAGACAATTACGACAACATATCATACGTTACCAAATTAAAATTAATCCGATAAATTTAGACTGCTTCCAAATTAATAATAATCATAATTGCTGGATTTATCAATTATTGTGTAGCTTACTGCAAGAACAACAAATTACGAGAGAACAGTTTGACAAGATTGTTAAATCAATAATTTTAGAAGTATTATTTGATATATTACAACAGGAAAATCAGAGACAAATAAGTTATAAAATTGAACCAAATATTGAGCAAAATATCCTGAATTGGCCAAGAGCTTTAATTGACACGAAAAGCATTCTTAAAAAAGCAGTAGAAAATTGGCGTAATTGGAGTAATTCAGGGTTAAAACATTTATCTCCTAACTTTGGAATAGTTTTATCTCAACCAGAACAATTCCAAAAACAAATATCACCCACTCTCTATACTAAATTAGGAAAATTAATCAACAGTAAACGTAGTTTAAGAGATATCGCGAGTAAAATAAAATCAGACCAGTTTCGTCTAGCAAAATTTCTCTTGCCTCATATTCAAAAAGGATTAATTAAGCTGAGAAAAATACCAGATATTCCCGTAATGTTTCCCCACTTACAAAAAACCAATCTACAGTTATATAAACAAACAGAACTTCACCAAGAGAAAAGAAGTCAACCTTTAATTGCCTGTATAGATGATAGTCTAATAGTTTGCCATCAAATGAAACAAATTGTGACTGCTAATAGTTTTGATTTTGTCGGAATTAACAGCTCACTCAAAGCAATCATAACCTTGATAGAAAGAAAACCCGATCTGATTTTTTTAGACTTAATCATGCCTATAGCAAATGGTTATGAAATTTGTGCCCAGATTCGTCGTATTTCAACATTAAAAGAAACACCAGTAATAATTTTAACAAGCAGTAATCGATTAATAGATAGAGTTCGAGCAACAATGGTAGGATGTTCAGGTTATCTGATTAAACCAATTAGAGAAAAACAAGTTCTAGAAATAGTTAATAAATATGTAAATTCTAGTTCTTACTTACCTCAAAAACCTATGTCTGACACCCTAGCTCTACAGTTTTCTTAATAAAAAAACAATATGAGAAGTCAGGAGTCAGGAGTCAGGAGTCAGGAGTGGAGAGTAAAAGAAAGTTTTTGTTCCTGTTTGCCTAACATTCCGTAGGAAAGTGGAATGGAGTTCTATATTCAGGAGTCAGAATTCAGGAGAGGAGAGTAATATCAGGGGTGAAAAAAGAATGTTACAAATAATAAGTAGGGGCGAATGGCCATTTGCGCTCCGCAAAGCTGCTGCTTTATATGTTGCGGAGCAAAACGCCCCTACACGATTTTTTTTGTGACGATGTGGTTCATCAATTTGAAAAGCGCTGTATAGCAGTCGAAGGAAAAGTTAGGACATATCAAAAGCTTAAAACTAATACCAAATTGATAAATTTTTGCTACAAATATCTAGGGTATTTCTTAGGAGTCAACCCACCCCTAACCCCTCCCAGGAGGGGAGGGGAAGTCAGGAGGACCGAGTCGTATGGGAATGACTTTAATACCATTTTTTAGGGCATAATTTATCTTTTTTGTCAAATAGACATCTCTTTTCATTAATGGATAATGGATAATGGATAATTGATAATTACCTCTGGTTCAAACCGTTACGGAATTGAATATCAGGAGATATTATTTCTTCTCTTGGTCGATGGTCGGACAGCTCCGAGACCTCGCCATCCCACCCTATGGGAAGCTGCGCTTTACATGTTGCGTAGCAAAACGACCGCTTTTTTCCCCGATCAAGGGGAGGCTTCAAGGCGCGAATTATTTAATAATTAATAATTAATAATTAATTATTAATAATTCGGTAAAATATTTTTATAGCTCTTACTATTCGTAACATTCTTTTTTCAAATTGGTATAAGACAACTTCAACAATTAATAATTATTAATTACCAATTACCTCTGCTTGAAAAGAAGAGGATTGATGCGGAGCGTGAAAATTTTTTCTCTCCTTTATCGGTAAGATTTTTCCTTCTTCCTTCTTCCTTCTTCCTTCTTCCTTCTGCTGTATACTCAAAAATCATAAATTTAATCTATAATCTAATGCTACGAGAATTTATCGTATATGCTTGCCCAGTAGGTGAACTAAATAATCAACTAGAAGAATATTTCACCACTACTCGTGCAGAATGTAGTGAAAATTCTGCACATCAATATATGCCCCACTGTACCTTAACAGGTTTTTTTCACGACCAATTAACTGCAGTTCCAATATATATTCAAGCTTTAGATACTGCCTTAAAAAATGCTCGTCATAACAGCCCATTCCCACCTATAGTTGTTGTAAATATGGAATTAAAAACAGACTTTCATTATCTCCAATTAAAATCAATTTGGCTAGAAAAATTAATTGCTAACTTTGCTAATCTTGCCAATTCAAAAACTCGTATTGATGAATTACGCCTCAAAAATAATTTACATCTCAGTTTAGCCTACAAATTTCCATCAGAACAACAACAAACACTAGCAAAAATAGCAAAAAAAATTATCAATTCCCAAGCAGAGGTATTATGGGAATTACGATTTTATGAACGTCACCCCAATAACTCTTGGACTTGTCATCAATCTTGGAAACTCTAGTTAGGGTTTGCGCTCACAAGTCTTTTAGTAGGGATAGGAGACAGGAGACAACCCACCCCTCGCCCCTCCCCCTCCCAGGAGGGGAAGATAGGAGAAATTGGAATGAGTGAGGAGGTAGGATTCAATAATTAATAATTAACAATTAATTATTAATTATTACCTCCAGAGTGAAAACGGAATGGGCTGAATAATTATGAAAAATTTTTCTTGTTTCTCGACAGCGAGTGAGAGGATTTTTACCTTAATTATTCGGATTTGAATTATCAATTTGGGATTTTTCTGCCCAACTATGAGCCTAAAATACTAACTTTTTAAGCATTTTAGACGTGATCCCAGGCATTTTTTTCGACCCCAAAAAGGCACTTGTCTTTATATGTCAATACTTTTAAATTTAACCAGCAAGCCATAGTTAAAAATGAATCAAAAAATAGCAAATATCTCCAACCTTTGGCAAAAAATTCCCGGACAAATTTACTTATTATTAGCAATCATTATTTTCGGTGCTTCTAACGCAATTACAAAACAATTAACAGAAATTGGTGCCGAAAAATTTCCTGGAGAAAATCCCATTTCATTTTGTAATGTTTTATTTGTGGGAAATATCTGCGCCCTATTAATTTTAATTATTATCTATAGAAAACAACTAAATCTACGTTACTTTCAACAATTTTCAAGTCAAGATTGGGCAAGTATGTTAGCCGTTGCATTCTTAGCTGGCGCTCTATCTCCTGCTGCCTCATTTGAAGCAATTTCTCGCACAATGGTTAACAATGTAATATTAATTGGACGTATTGAACCTCCCTTAACTTTAGCCTTAGCTATTTTTTTGCTAGGAGAAAAAGTTAATCGGTGGAAAATTACTGGAGCAATTATTTCATTTGTCGGAGTTATTCTAATTATAGTTTTGCAAAATTTTGGGCAAAACTCAGTTGATTCTACAAATATGATATCTATCAGTTCAGGAGAGATTTTAGCAGCAATTGGAGCGGTCGCTGCGGCAATTTCTAATACTATTAGCAAAGCACGTCTTCATCGAATTCCCGTAGGATTTTTTAATATTATTCGTAATGGTTTTGGAAGTTTTATCTTCTTTATAGCTGCATTATATTTTTATGGCAGCGGTCATTTTATGGAACTATTGTCGCCTTTTTTATGGCAATGGATGTTAATTTATAGCGCAGTTATTATCGTAATAGGTCAAATTCTGTGGTTAAAAGGATTAAGTAAAACCAGTAGTTCTGATGCTTCTATTGCCAGTGCATTTAATCCCATTGCTGGAGTTATAGCAGCCTATTTAATATTAGGAGAAAAACCCATCGCTGCTCACTATATCGGGGGAGCTATTATTTTAGTTGGAATGATATTGAGCCAAGTCGGGAATAGAAACGAAACTGCTATTAATCAACTTGCTCAAAAGGCTCATCCTCAGCAAAGAGAAACAGGCTTAGGATTTAAAGGTTTTTAACTACTATAGCAATCAGAAATAATTCATAAAGCGGTTTTCATTTCGGACGTTGCTGATGCGTGGGAATGATTTGTATTTTTTGACAGTTGCTAAACTATTGAATGACAAATATTTGAGATTCTTCATATCATGTCCGGTAGCATCGGTATTGTATAGCAATAGCCTAACTATTTGTAGCAAATATTTATCAAATTGGTATTACAGACAAACATGGTGGTACGATTACTTGTGATTCTACATTTGCTCAAGGTACAATCTTTACTATTTCGTTACTTCTCTACCAAGGAAAACTTATTGGCATCCTCTACCTAGAAAACAACCTCACTACAGAAGCTTTTACTCCAGAGCGCCCATAGTGGTAACATTACTTATGATTCTACAGTTGCTCAAGGTACAATATTTACGATTTTGTTACCAATTGTGTGATACCATGCCTGATGATTATAGGAATGTGTAGGGTTATGCGTATGGGATACTAAAGCAACGCTTCCAAGCATCTGATAAATACCTCAAAGCATATTGAGGCGCAGACTCAAGATACTTCATAATACCAATAGTTTTTAGGTTTAACCATTGCTACTAAAAGTTTATGCAGATCGATTGCAGTAGGAAATTTAAGTTTCCCATCAGGATTATTGCAATTGTGACTAAGGATATTTCTAGTTAACCATAATCCCCAATTCCAGGCGTGACGAGCTACACCTGCGTGTTTAGCCAGTAATGTTTTTTGCTGTTTATTTGGGTGTAATTTAGTATGATATCCAAGTAGCATAAACAGATAATCCCAGATTTTTATAGATAATACCAGATTTTAGCCAACAGTTACAAGCCCTGGCTATCATTTTCAACTAATTTTTTGGTAGTGGTGCATTCTTGTGGCAGATGCAAAACTCAATTACTAATAGTTTAGCTAGTAATTCTATTAATCATTATTACCAACGATACACCACTACCACTTAATTACTAGAAGTTAGCCAATGGGAACTAAATCAACTTCATCTGCACCATCAGTTTCACCTTGACCAGATGTAATTTGTTCTCCATTAACTTCAACAGCTAAATTTGTACCGTCTAAGTTAACATTATAGTCAGTAGCATCAGCAGTATATCCTACACTAGCAACCATTTGCCTACCTGCATCAGTGTATTGGAAACCCATCAATTGATTTTTTTCTTTCTCATTATCGTAAGACCATATTAGCATATATTGTTGGTCTTGATATTCAAATACTTTGGGTGGACGAGTGGGAACATAACGACCAGGAGCACCAAAGCTGGCATCAAGGAAAGGTTGTACTGACTCAGGTTCCACAGTCGCAAAAGCAATATCATCAGCTTCTAGCTCTACTTCTGCGTCTTCAGTTGCTTCTGGATCGGGTTCTTCTTGATCGCGGTTCTGGAAATAATCTACAGCTTTTTTTACACCATACCCAGTAGCTGCTACACCAGCAACACCAGCGACAATTTTAGCAAGATTACCAAAGTTCATTTTGTTCTCCTAATTTTGATTGTGACGTTCTCCTAAATCAAATCAAAGATTATGATGTAGGCTTCCCAAGCTCACGGATAGGGCTTTCTGTTTTGCAGGTGCAACGCTGCGCGTTACATGTCGCGGAGCGAAACACAGGGAGTGCAACCACGCGAGCCCTCCAAAGACAGAGACGATTAGACCCACCGCCTTTTTGTAGTGAACAATTCTGTACTCATCTAGCAACCTTAAGAGTTTTACCTTTTCACAGGCTGACTAGAACTTCTGAATTGAACCCCATACTCTTTGTTATTCTCTGTGTGCTGTTATCAGGTGCGTATTACCGCCACTCCTAATATGGTTCAGAGTAACACAAAAAGCCATACAATGACAAGAGATAAACGGATAGTAATTTGAGTAAATCAAGTAAATTATGAAAAATTTAATCGATACGCTAAAAGGAAAGATTCAATGTTCGCGGAAATCATTCGAGACTACATCAAGCGTTTACCGAAAAAAACCTGATTAAGCGGGCGCTAGGCGGTTTATTTGTTGGTCGGCAATTCCCCTCCCGCTAACATTCGTATAACGGGAGACCCCTTGCCGAATCAAGTTGGATTAATTAAATTTGACAAATGTGACACAAACCTATATATGGAAAAATCTCCAGGAAATGTTCATCCTTTATCCCAATTTGCTAGTAACTCAACCAACTTGATACTAGCAGAATTTGTTTCTCACGAACAATTCTGAGGCAGATGTTTTTTGTCCCTAAAACCGAAAAGGGAGAGGCTTATTTGATACCTCTCCCTCGGCGATCGAAAATGAATTGATGATTAACTTACTACTATAGCATAACTGCTAAATTTTGATGAATGCACACCAATATTAGTAAGTTTCAACGTGCCAACGATGGTCTTTTTTCAACTGCTTCTGATACTCGCTCCAATTAACATCAAACTTCTCGGTAACAGCAGACATTCCTTCATCAATGCCACCCTCCATACCTTTTAAACCACAGATGTAAGTATGAGTATTTGGCTTTTGAATCTCTTCCCACAACTCATCAGCATTTTCTTGAATTCTGTGCTGAATATACATTTTGCCGCCATCTTTATTCTTTTGTTCGCGACTAATAGCATAAGTTACGCGGAAATTATCAGGGAACTGACGTTGTAGTTCTTCAAGCTCTTCTTTGTAGAGAATATTGGGAGTGTAAGCACAACCAAAGAATAACCAGGCCAAACCTTTAAACTGATAATCAGGGTTTTGTTCTCTTTCCTTAAACATCCGCCAGATAAAAGCACGGAAAGGAGCAATTCCTGTACCTGTTGCGATCATAATAATAGTTGCATCTTCATCATCAGGCAATAACATTTCCTTACCTACAGGCCCAGTAATGGCCACATCTGCACCTTCTTCCATACCACATAGGTAAGAAGAACATACACCATAGATTCTTTCGCCAGTTTCTGGGTGATTGTATTCTAGACGGCGTACACACAGAGACACTGTTTGATCGTCAAGATTATCGCCGTGACGAGTAGAAGCGATGGAATAAAGCCTTAACTTATGAGGTTTACCCTTATCATCTGTTCCCGGTGGAATAATACCAATACTTTGACCTTCTAGATAGTGCAAGTCGCTACCAGAAAGGTCAAATACTAAGTGACGAACAGTACCTTCACCACCCTCACGTACTAATTCAGTGCTGGAAAGACATTTGCCGATGAATGGATTTTTGGGGCGATAGGTGTTGACCGGAACATCCTTATGTGACTTAGGTTTAGCTTGAGTCATGGGTTTAGTTGTTTTTCCTGTAGTTGTTTGACCGTTAATTTGAGAGCTTTCACTCACAGCTTTAATGCTGATAATTTTGCCTCCCATCCGTGTAATCCTTTGCATTTCTTGGTTCATGCGGGTATAAGGTACAGTGATATAAACAGTTCCACTGTGACGGATGGGGCTATTTGTTTTGTCAGTAATATTACTCTGACGTAAACCTTCAACTTCGTATACAAAAGTACGACTACCGTATTCTGTATTAGTTTTTACACCCAATGCAATTTGAGTTTTCATTAGTTGATTTCTCCATTTAGATAAAGTATATTGCCAAGAGATGATGAGTCTTTTTATTTAAGTGTTTTTTAAGATACTCTGGTCTAATGGCCAGTAGGTTTTAAGTCTATATTTCAGAGGTTTAGTGCTGAAAATCTTGTTTTCCTTATGGCATCTTGTTTATTCACTAATTCATTCTATGATTAGGAAGTAACCTAAAAGTAGAACTACAATTAGGATGAGTAAAACTAATATTTTTTTCAGTTGTTTACTCTGATGTAGCTTCTCAAATTTCAACAAAAAGAGGCAATACTGTATTCTGTATTGTTTTTTACATTATGACTAAGTGTTGTTTGAATTGTCATTATTGACCGATCTTTGATTCTGGAACAAATACACTTTTCACCCACAAGAATGTCACTTTGATTACAGCTTGAGTCTCTATATGTAAGATGCTTTTAAGTATATGGCCAATACAGAAACATCTTTTTTCACTCTTTATTTATGTCTAAGACATTGTTAATTCTTGGCATTAATCAATTCTGACTATTTTACATATAAAATGCAGAGTGGTCTTAAATTCTTTTAAGTTCTATAGCTAATTATCAAATCAGTAGTCAGTAGTCAGTATTCATCAGCCAGTAGTCAATAAAATCGAGAATGATGTCTATGGAGATTTTCAACCCACCAAGCTAAAGGGATAGCACCTCAGGCAAAGTAGACAAGGAAGCAGAAACACTGAGCAAAATTACTTATTTTAGTTTGAGAGCTATAATTATGAGTAAGTTTGATGAACTTTAGATAAATTTTCGCTTTCTGTATTTACCCCTTGTGATATGAGGTAAAAATGCTTTCAGTTTTGCAAGTTCCTCGATGATAGCACTTGACTTGTATAAAAATAACTTTTGTCTATCATGCTCATTACTTTACAACGTAAAAATAGAAAACTAATCAACGCAATTTTTTTTTAACAATGGAAATAGTCTCCTCAAGGTAAAAGCTACAGTTCGAGAGTGGACTAAGTTGGTAAATTTTCCTGTTTGTGATTTTTTCTGTCTATCGGAGTCGCTATTCAACTTGGCCTTGTATTCCTCGAACTTGGCCTGAATCTCTAAGCCAACTTGAGAAATTAATCTTTTCTTCCCAACAGATATCCTACTCCAGTTATAAAGCTCTGACTTTACTCCAAATTAAATCCCTTATTAGCCACCAAGAAAATATTTTAATCTTGTAGGGCCATTGAGTTGTTTAGGCGATCGCCTAAATAATTAGTGGCCAATAACCTCTAGCCAGAGATTGTTTTGAACTTTCTAGGGAATTGAGTTGTTTAGGCGATCGCCTAAATAATTGGCGACCAATAATCTCTAGCCAGAGATTGTTTCAAACTTTTTAGGGCTATCAACAGTATTAAAATAATTAGACAAAGTTAAACATAAATAGACATTTACTGTGATATACTAGACTTATGTATAATTTATTAAACTATTAAAAGAGGTGGCCGATAAATTGAAATGCAATCAATCAAGACTAAATTAAAAGTTAACAATGTTCTCAAATATGTTCTCAGTGTGGGCATAAACAGAAAATCCCATTGAGTGTGAGGACGTATGAATGTAGTGCCTGTGGTTTTACTGCTGACAGAGACTTTAATGCTGCTGTCAACCTAGAAAACTATGTGAGTCAGTAGGTGGAGTTCCCACCGATTTGAAGCCTGTGGAGAAGATAAGTTGCAGACTGCGGTCAGTGGTCTTTTGTGTTTGCGCAGCATTGCGTCAGCACGCGCAGGAAGCTAGCTCCAAAACCCTCATGGGTAAGTTTGGGTAAGTTTAGTAGAACGGAATTCATACATGGTAATTGATATTATATCATGTCCGGATAATTAGTGATAAAAAATCTTCTTCCTTCTGCTAAGGCATCTCCCAAATTTTGATAGTTTTGTCATCGCTACCACTAACAATAGTCTTTCCATCGGGACTGATCGCGACAGAATAAACATCATCACTATGACCAGTCAGGGTGGCCTTGAGAGTTTCGGTCTTGAAATCCCAAATTTTGATAGTTCTATCATCACTAGCACTAACAATAGTCTGTCCGTCAGGGGTGAAGGTGACAGAGTTAACATCGTCTTTATGACCAATGAGGGTAGCCATGAGAGTTCCTGTAGCTAAATCCCAGACTTTAATAGTTTTGTCGCTACTACCACTAACAACTCTCTTCCCGTTGGGACTGATAGCAACAGATAAAATCCGAGCACTATGACCAGTCAAAGTGCCTTTGATAGCTCCTGTGGCTAAGTCCCAAACTTTGATGGTTTTGTCATCACTGCCACTAACAATAGTCTTCCCGTCGGGACTGATGGCAAGAGACAAAATCCGAGCGTCATGACCAGTCAAAGTAGCTTTGAGAGTTCCTGTAGCTAAATCCCAGACTTTGATAGTCTTGTCAAGGCTAGCACTAATAACTGTCTTGCCGTCAGGACTGAAAGCGACAGAAACAACTGGGTCGCTATGACCAGTAAAGGTAGCTTTGAGAGTTTCTGTGGCTACATCCCAGACTTTTATACTGTTGTCATAATCACCACTAATAACCGTTTTTCCGTCGGGACTAATAGCTACAGAATCAACAGAATCACTATCTGTTAGGATAACTTTAAGGCTGCCTGTTGTCAAATCCCAGACTTTGATAGTTTTGTCTTTGCTACCACTAACAATAGTCTGCCCATCTGAGCTGATAGCAATGCAGTCATCAGGACATATTCCCTCTGAATGACCAGTTAGGGTTTTAACTTCAGAAAGAGGCGAAGGTGAGGCAGTGGCAGAAAGTTGAAGATGTATGTCTGGTTTTTTTGGAATATTATAAATAATTGTAGAAGTAAAAATAGCACCTAAAGCAATACCTAAACCTATTTTGACCCAAGTGTTATTAGGAGTTGGTAAAGGTTCTGGCACTAATGATGGTAAAGCAGAAGTAACAGGAGGAGTAACAGGAATATTTGACTGATTATTATCTATTAAAACTGTTTCTTTCTGTGATATCGAATACTGTAACGGATAGCTAACATTATTATTACTAATATTGCTTAATTCGCCGATCGCTTCTTCTACATTTTGATAACGATCTTTCCAATAATCAGACACCATTTTATCAATAACTCGAACCAAAGTTTCACTAACATTAACTTGGTTTTTCCAGATAATTTCACCAGTGGAGTTGTCTTCTCGTAAATTACTAACCGGAATTCCAGTTAATGCTTCAATACCCATCATTCCCACAGCATAAATATCACTACAAAACTTAGGTTTTCCTGCTGCCTGTTCGCTAGGCATATATCCAAGAGTTCCTACTGCTACTGTTGCAGTTGTATAACCTGTACTTGTTACTGTTAATTCATTAATTTCTTTAACAGCACCAAAATCTATTAATACAATTTTTCCATCAAATTTCCTCCGCATAATATTCTGAGGTTTTAAGTCACGATGTATTACTTTTTGGTGATGTACATACTTTAAAACTTCTAAGATTTCAATGAAGAGTTGAATTATTTTCTTCTCACCAATTTTTTGCCCAGAATAAATCTCTTTTGTTAAATCATCTCCTTCAATCAATTCTTGAACTAGATAAAATTGTTCGCCTTCTTCAAAATACGCACATAAGCTAGGAATTTGATCGTGTTCTCCTAAACGTTGTAATATTTTTGCTTCTTTTTCAAATAAAGTTTTTGCCACTTGAAAAACCTGTGGTCGTGGGTCAGATGGAGCCAATTGTTTAACGACACATTGAGGATAATTGGGAAGGTCTAAATCTACTGATAAATAAGTATTTCCAAAACCACCCTTGCCTAACTCTGATATGATTTTATAGCGATTTTTAAGTATTTTTTCAGCCATTGTTTTTTTGAGAAAGTTTTTTATCATTAATTATCCGGACATATTATACCAATTTTAAAAAGAATGTTACGAATAATAAGGGTGATTAAAAAACTTTTAAATAGATGTATCTTTGATTAAAAATATGATTTATGGGCTAATAAATGACATCGAAAACATTCATTCTGACTCCTTACTCATGACTCCATATCCTTTAAAAACACCCTAGCTATTTGTAGCAAACATTTATCAAATTGGTATTACTTACTAATTTTAACATTAAAAAAAGCTTCCTGGAATTGACTTCGGTGCATATTATATCAAATCCGTTTTATTGAACATAAAAAAAATCTCCAATCGTCATAACTACGCTCATCTTTGTAATTCTCTCTCCTCCTGATATAGAATCCGCTTATATAATATATGTAGGACTTACGCAGATACGCTATATATAGTACTCATAACTATTGTCCAATAGTTACTGGACTCTATACACAGTGTCTTTGCGTAAGTCCTGATATGTTTATAATTTCTTAAATTACTTCAATATTTAATCTCCCCTACCCTCCTACTCTCCTACTCCCCTACTCCCAACCCCCAAATATATGATCAGTCTTCAACCGGATTTGATATGAATCCTGACTTCTGAGTTCCCCTCCACGGTCGCAGGGCTAATTCATTGCCTGGGGAGAATATTAATATGAAGTACATTTAATTGTGCAAATATACAAATATCTCCATCTCCCATCTCCCCATCCCCCCAAATTCCCCTCCTGGGAGGGGCTAGGGGTGGGTCTCCATCTCCCCATCCCCCCATCAATTTTTCGCTCGCGTGACAATAAATAGACCCTGCTCCACCGGAGGGGTCCGCGGGTGGATTGACTCCTCCTGACTTAACCATTCTATGGCTGTTTAACTGGATTTGATATTGCATCAATATTCTACCTACTAAGGCGCCGACCAAACTTTAATAGTTTTGTCATCGCTACCACTAACAATAGTTTGTCCGTCGGAACTGATGGCAATAGAAGTCACTACCCATGTATGACCAGTGAGAGTATTTTTGAGACTACCCGTTGCTAAATCCCAAATTTTGATAGTTGTGTCCTCACTACCACTAACAATAGTCTGGCCATCGGGACTAATAGCTACAGACCAAACTTCGTTGCTATGACCAGTGAGAGTATTTTTGAGACTACCCGTTGCCATATCCCAGATTTTGATAGTCCCGTCCGCACTACCACTGACAACAGTCTGTCCATCGGGACTGATAGCTACAGCAAAAACCCGATCGCTGTGACCAGAAAGAGTATTTATCAGACTACCTGTTGCTAAATTCCAGATTTTGATACTGCCATCACCACCACCACTGACAATAATCTGTTTTTCAGAGCTAATAGCGACAGAATAAACTGCTTTGCTATGACCATTGAGAGTAGCTTTCAGACTTTCTGTAGCCAAATCCCAAATTTTGATAGTGCCGTCAGCGCTACCACTAATAACAGTTTGTCCGTCTTGACTGATGGCAATAGAATAAACTGCTTTGCTATGACCTGTGAGAGTCGCTTTCAGACTTTCTGTAGCCAAATCCCAGATGTTGATGCTGTCGTCAGCGCCACCACTAATAACAGTCTGTCCATCGGGGGTAATAGCAACAGCAAAAATCTTGTCACTCTGAGTAGTAAAAGTTCCTTGGAGGTTACCATTTACCAAATCCCAAACTTTTATAGTATTGTCCCAGCTACCGCTAACAACAGTCCGTCCGTCGGAACTAATTGCAATGGAACGAATCCAGTTGTTATGACCGCTGAGGGTGCGAACTTCAGAAATATTAGTGGCGTCGGATATGAGGTTGGGAGTTGATGTTTTAACTGATGCTCCCTCATTTTGACTATTTCTAGTAGGTGAAGATGAGGATGTTTCCTGTCCTCTAGGAATATTATTAATAATAATAGTAGCAATCATAAGACTGAAGGCAATACCAATACCTACACCTATTTTGACTAAATTTTTAGCAGAAGTTGATGAGGAAGAAGCGGGAGAAATAGTAGTTGATGGCTGACTATTATGCTGATTACTATTTATTACAACTGTATGTTGTTGTGATATTTCTTGTGGCGATTGGTAATTGAGATTATTATTAATCTTAGATAATTTAACTATTACTTCATCAATACTTTGATAACGATTTTTCCAATAATCTGACACCATTTTATCTAGAATTAAAACTAATTTATCGCTAACATTAACTTGATTTTTCCAGATAATTTCACCTGTTGAATTGTCTTTAACTAATCGATTTGCTTGTATACCAGTTAATGCTTCAATGCCAATCATTCCCACAGCATAAATATCACTACAAAATCTAGGCTGACCAGCTGCTTGTTCGCTAGGCATATATCCAGGAGTTCCCACTGCTATTGTCATAGTTGTATGACCCCCAGTTGTAATTGCTAATCCCTTAATTTCTTTCACTGCCCCAAAATCTATTAACACAATTTTTTCATCAGATTTTCTCCGCATAATATTTTGCAGTTTTAAGTCACGATGAATTACATTTTGCTGGTGTACATACTTTAAAACTTCCAAGATTTCAGTTAAGAGTTGAATAGTCTGATTTTCACTAAAACTTTTCCCTGGATAAATTTCTTTTGTTAAATCATTTCCTTCTATGAATTCTTGAACTAAATAAAATTGTCCACCCTCTTCAAAATAGGCAAATAATCTGGGAATTTGATTGTGTTCTCCGAGACGTTGTAATGTTATTGCTTCTTTTTTAAATAAAGTTTTTGCAACTTGAAAAACTTGTGGTCGCGGGTCAGATGGGGCTAGTTGTTTAACCACACATTGAGGATGATTAGGAAGGTCTAAATCCACCGCTAAATAAGTAGTTCCAAAACCACCTTTACCTAACTCTGAGATAATTTGATAACGATGTCTAAGTATTTTGCTAGTCATTATTTTTTTGAGGAAATTATAGCTTTTTTTAGGAGTCAGGAGTTAGAAAATAGTTAGAGTAGTTTAATCTTTTAAATATTGTCAAGCCGATTTATTAATTAAAGTAATCTTTGGGCTATAATATTTATGGATCAATTGAATTTTTGAACTTTTTTTACTAGGCAATATAGCTACGCTAGGCTGCACCAATATAATCTTGGGCATTTAATTTTATAGTTAGTAATTGGGATTGACTCATAATTGCTTTATTGAAAAAATGATTACTTTAAATTATAGTATAGTAATAACTAAATTCAACTAATTTTATTGATGATGTTAAATTCTGAGCTGCTTATTCAACTAGAAAAATTATCCCGTGGAGATAAGTTTCAAATTATCCAATTTTTAATGACTGAATTGGCAAAAGAAGAAGGGTTAGAACTATTAGATTATAATAATAAGGCAATACTATGATAACGATCTCTCCAATCATACAACACCATTTTATCCAGAACTCGACCTAAATCATCACTCACATTAACTCGATCTTTCCAGATAATTTCACCAGTTGAGGTATCTTTAGAAAATTGATTTACATCAACTCCAGTTAATGCTTCAATAGCCATAATTCCCACAGCATAAATATCGCTACAAAACTTCGGTTGACCTGCTGCTTGTTCCATAGGCATATATCCGGGAGTTCCTACTGCTATTGTTATACTTGTTTGACCTCCTCTAATAACAGTTAATCCTTTAATTTCTTTGACTGCCCCAAAGTCAATTAAAACTATTTTTCCATCAGATTTTCTCCGCATAATATTCTGAGGTTTCAAGTCACGATGAATTACATTTTCCTCATGTACATATTTTAAAACTTCTAAAATTTCAGCTAATAGTTTAATTGCTTGTTTTTCACTAATTTTTTTACCAGGGTAAATTTCATTTGTTAAATCATTACCTTCAATAAATTCTTGAACTAAATAAAATTGCCCACCCTCTTCAAAGTAGGCAAATAACCGAGGAATTTGCTCGTGTTTTCCCAGACGATGTAATATTTTTGCTTCCTTATCAAATAAACTTTTAGCAACTTGAAAAACTTGGGGACGCGGGTCAGATGGAGTTAGTTGTTTAACAACACATTGAGGACGGTCGGGAAGGTCTAAATCAACTGCTAAATAAGTAGTTACAAAGCCACCCTTTCCTAACTCAGAGATAATTTTATAACGATGCCTAAGTATCATGTTAGTAATTATTTATTTGAGAAAATTATAGCTTTTTTTTAGGAGTCAGGAATTAGAAAATAGTTAGAATAGTTTAATCTTTTACAGCATATTTCGGGCAAATTAGGTACAGGGTCATTTCAGTTATCAGTTATCAGTTATCAGTACCGACTACTAAAGAACTGAATATTTTTTCATCCCCTTAAAAGGGAAGGCTTTGGACCTCATTTTCGGGGTGTACCTCATAACAACGGGAAGCGCTGTAAATATTTTCAAGCTTACAACAAATATATAGAATAGGGTATATAATTGTTGGGTTACTAAATTCAGTGAGGGCGTTAGCGGAGCTTGGCGTTAGCCAATGCCATTCGCCCCTACAGATGGCATTTTCGAGGTGAATTTCGTAAGTCCTGAAATTATCTGATAAACCCGCCACCGCTACTCCGTTAACGCTTAAGAGGTACAAAATCATACCCATCGCCAATCTTCACAACTTCCACTAATTGAATATCACCATCATAGTCACCAGTGTCTGAAAATTTAACTGCTTTGAACGCTCCTGGTGTAGAAAACCCTGATGATAACTTCTCCCGAACACCTTCACGAGTAGGTTGAGCTTGATCGTCAATTGCTTTCACCAGAGCTTGAGTCGCATCATATGCAGTAATTGTTCGCCAATTCACACTTGAAGTTCCCCAAAGTTCTTGAGAGCGTTTGGGAAAATCTGAACCTGTTTCATTTCCTTCAATGTCCCACGCTACAGCTACAACCATTCCTACAGCACTATCTCCACCTTTCTCAAGAGTCTTTGCAGAGTAAAGATTATCTCCACCTAATACTGGTAAATTCCCTTGATTAACCTGAACTATTTCCAGAGCTTGATCTAAATAACCTGAGCCGGGAGA
>NZ_JAAHGH010000046.1 GCF_010672525.1 Okeania sp. SIO2B3
CGACGCCATATCATCGGACTAATACCCAGTAGTACGACTTTGAGTTGGTAGATAACGGGTTCGGAGTAATTAGACATTTGTCCATATTACCATATATTGTCATCTCCCCCGATTTTTTTCACTCTCCACTTGTGGGGTTAGAGCCTCGGCCACTCTACGGGTAGTGGCTTCCAATGTTCCTAAACTTACCTCTATTTTCCCAAACTCTTTCAACCATTCTTGTTGTTTTTCATAGGACAAATGGCCGTAGTGCCCCAACCATACCAACATTGTTTGTAGGTTTACTGATAAATCTTGTCCTGGAATTACATTTTCTGGTAATTCCCCTGATACTTGTTCTCCACACTTTTGACACAATCGCCGCACTTGTTGATATTCAACGATTTCTATGGGACGTTCCACCAGTTGGGCTACCTGGTAGCTTCTGGTAGTTACTCCTCTGGTTTCCCAGTGATTTCCTCCACATACTGGGCATTTTTGTGGCTCTAGTACTTGGTAACGGTCTACTCGTCCAAATCCTTTTCTTGTCTTTCCTGGATGTCCCTGTTGTCCTCCTGGTTTTCGATGGCTGGAGTCTGATTCCTTTTCCTTTGTGAGTGGGGTTTTTTCCGATCGCTTAAGTAGATCGCTTGAAGGGGGTAATGATGAGGTTTGACTATCTTTATTACATAGTTCTTTAAGCCGTTCTACCTCTTCAATCAGTTTTTCTATGAGGTGTTGCTGTTGCCAAACCAGTTCTTCTAGAGCTTCTTTGGACAGTAGTTCTAGGTCTTTTCGGTCTTTTGGGATATCTGGTGGCTTGAATTTCATTTCTTATCAGTAATACAGACCTTTCATTTTTTGTCAACCCCTACACCTGAATGCTTACGTTGAATTGTTGAATTGTTTCGGTAAGGTTTGCGGAAAAAGTCTTTTTGAGCCAATCTTGTAGAGTGCGCTACATTATCATTAACGCACTGCCTCGATCAAACGTTAATTAATTTTGGTCTTGTGTATATAAACTTGTAAATTAAACCGAAACTAATGGATATTATTTTAAAGCCAGAACAAGAAAAATTAATTCTAGCTAAAGTAAATAGTGGTAAATATACAACTGTTGATGAAGTTATTGCTGAAGCCTTACAATTGTTAGATGAAAGAGATAAACATTATCAACAGTGGGTAGAAAATACTCGAAAAAAAGTAGCTGTAGGTTTGGCACAACTAGACAGAGGTGAAGGAATTGAAGCACAAACTGTTATTAATAAACTCAAAGAAAAAGTTCACCAAGCTAAAGAAAACAAATAATGAGAATTTGTTTAATTTCCCCAGAAGCAAGTCAAGATTTAGATGAAATTTTTGATTATTTCGCTAGTCAGAATGTAGAAGCTGGCGAAAGATTTGTTATTGCTTTTGAGAACAAATGCGAAAAATTATTACAATTTCCAAGTATGGGCAGAAGTTATCAAGATATTGAACCTTCATTAAGAGGTATTCCTCTTGATAATTATATTATTCTCTATCGTTTAATAGAAAATGGTGTTGAGATTGTTAGAGTAGTTAGCGGATATCGTAATTTAGAACATCTTTTCGATCGCTAATATCATGTCCAGATAATCAGTGATAAAAAAAACTTTCTCTTCTTTATAGCTTAAAATTCCCTCCTCTTCCCCTCCTGGGAGGGGTTAGGGGCGGGTTGACTCCTGACTCCTCCATATAGCTTAAAATTCCCTCCTCTTCCCTCCTGACTCCTGACTCCTGACTCCTAAAGCGATTCTTCCCTCCTGACTCCTGACTCCTGTCTCCTGTCTCCTGTCTCCTCTCCTCTCTTCCCTCCTGACTCCTGTCTCCTGTCTCCTGTCTCCTCCCTCATTAAAATCAACCGGACATGATATTACCAGGAATGCTACTCAACTTCCTGCTAATACCAAAGTATTCCCCATAACCCCTATTGGCTTTAATATCATGCCTGTCCTCTTTTTGCAACTCACGGCTAATACCTTCCAGCAAATCCCTCTCGTAGATTTTGGGTGGTGTACGGTTAACTGCCTTGATACAAGCGTAGTGCAGAACATTAATAATGCCACCCCCAGTCAGCTCATGCTCATTGGCCAACTTTTCAAAATCCACCTCCTGGGCAACATCAAATGGCTTGTTCAGAAAATTATCCTGCCATAACTGCAAACGTTGTTCCGCATTTGGCATCGGAAACAAAATCATCGACTGAAATCGCCGTGCAAAAGCTTCGTCTAATTGAGAGCGTAAATTGGTTGCTAGAATCGCTAAACCAGAATAGTCTTCAATCCGCTGTAACAGATATGAGACTTCTTGGTTGGCGGCGCGATCATTAGAACTTTGGGTTTCAACACGTTTGCCAAATAGGGAGTCTGCTTCATCAAAAAACAGAATCCAATCTTGCTGATTAGCTCTATCGAAGAGTCTGGCTAGATTCTTTTCCGTTTCCCCGATGAACTTCGATAGAACTCTCGAAAGATCGATGCGAAATACCGGAAAACCAGATTTTTTCCCCAGCAAACAAGCAGTCATAGTTTTTCCGGTTCCGGGGGGACCATAAAAAAGGCTACGAAAACCTGGTTTGAGTCGCTGCTTCAATTGCCATTTCTCCATCAGTACGTCCTTGTTTTCAACCCAGGTGAGGATATCCTCAATTTGTTGTTGTGTAGTCGGAGCAAGTACCAGGTTATCCCATTCTAACTCCGTTGTGATGCGCTGTGCGGGGAACATATAGCTCAAAGGCGGTGTATAGGATTGTCCTGTGATTATTAGTTCCCGATACTCGGGACTGAGATGGAGTGCTGCCGATAGTTGTGGCTCGTTGACGTGAGTATGTTCCATATAGAGGATTCCCTCGGCAAATAAGAGGCGATCGCTTCTGAACATGGAATCGTAATCAAGTCTGGCAGAGAGGTTGTCATCTGCCAATAAAAACATTGCTGTCTCACAAGTTGGCAAAAAGCCACCGTGGGAGTTGCCCATCAGTCCGCCAAATTCCGTATATCCGCGATCGAGGGATTGATTACGAATCAAAAACATATCAAGTAGATTGGGTTTGATATGGGGAATCAAGCAGAGAATCAGCAGCAGACGTTCGGCAGGTTGCAGGTTGAATTTGTGGACAAGTTCCGCGTAGGGCACATCCGTCTGTGGTAATACTGGCGGTGGAATTAAGGCGAACACATCGCTTTCGGCATTTTTTCCATCAGCACGAAGTTGAAACCTATGTTCTAAGATTTGGCTGAACCAAGTGAGTTCGCGCTCTATGCAATCTGCGTTATTATTGAGTTGAGTTGGATTCATAGGGAATGAGGAATTAATAAAAAGTAGCGAGTATAGTCTAAATGGCCAAGGCGATTTCTCAGAAAGAATATACTAGCTTGGAGAAGTTATCTTGCAAGCTCTTGGGTAGTATTGACGACCAAATCGTATTATCAAATAGTCAAGCTTAATGAGAATGAATGGGAGTTCCCCTCCTAAAATGTCGATAATTATCAATAAAGATAGCTTATTGACATTTGATTGGCAAGCAAGGGAAATCCTCAAAAGCTTATCATATCAACGTTATTATAACTCCGAACTCCGAACTCACTAATGCTGGGATCATTGCTCAAAGGTGCACATATACCGTTTTTAGAAACCTACGATAATCTATATAAATCTATGATTATCTGTTATATTCCTGCTTCCTTCTGGCAACGTCGGCGTTATCCAGTCCACAGGCTGTCACGGTCGTTCGCGTCAGCGGAGCGTAGCTCTCACTGACCGCCATAGCTAGATTTAAACTAGCATTCAAATCTCGTTCGCGCTAGCGTTGCGAAGCAATCGCAACTGAAACCGCAATATTCACAATTGAATACACGCTCCGATAAAGACAAAGATTGTTTCACCTGACCACACCTACTGCAAGTCTTAGAGCTAGGAAACCATCTATCAACAACGATTAACTTAGAGCCGTATAGTTGGCACTTATACTCTAACTGTCTTCTGAACTCATAAAAACCCATATCGGCAACAGCCTTAGCTAGCTTATGGTTTGACATCATTCCTGATACATTAAGGTCTTCTATTACTATTTGACTGTGGTTTTTAGCCAAATAAGTAGTTGGTTGATGCAGTGTATCTTTCCTGATGCTACCTATTAGTTGCCAATAATGCTCTCTGTCGGTCTAGCAGATCGATGTATTTCGCATTATCAGATGCTTGCTCAATAATCTCGAAAACATTTGCAGGAGCCCTCCATTGACTCTTCCTTAACTTTATGAGTTCTATCACATCATCGAGTTTCGTTGGATCAGCAATGGCTATATTATAGAGGTCTTCTATAGTCTGGTCACCAAGGTATTGGTCAATAATATCAACAAGATCTTTGGGCAATTCACTTAACCCCCCAACAAATTGAATTGTTTGTCCCCTCATAGCAGATGCTTTTTGTAACGGCAGAGTTATTACTGGGCTGCTTTTAGCCATTTCTTGTAATTTTCTTTGTGTAACAGCTTCTGGTCTGTTATCTACAAACTGAAAAGTATGTGTATTACTACTTTTCTTCTGCATAACAGAATTGGTAATCGCTTTACTATTATTCTCTTTTGTTTTTTCTACTTGTGTATACATATCTAAACCCTCTTTCAATTATGTTTTGTTCGATGTTATAGGCTGTCTTCAATTGCCTATAACAATGTCAGTAATCGGTACTGTTCCGTTTATTTTTACTGTGTCATTACTCAAAAGGTGCGCATATACCTCCAAATCGGGGGTATATGTGTACCTCTTCAAACATCCATATCATCCAGCGGCGACTTGAGATTCTCAAATCCCTTTGACGTAATATGGGTGTATATCTCCGTCGTCTTCGAACTGCTATGTCCTAGTAGCTCCTGGATATAACGTAGATCCGTCCCCCGTTCCAGCAGATGGGTCGCAAAACTATGTCGTAGCGTATGTAAAGTCACCTCCTTTTTAATCCCAGCTTTTTCCACAGCCCGTTGCAATTCCGTCAAACAGGAGTTTCAGACGCTGCTGATTTCGATGAACCGTCTTTTCAACTCTGATAATGTTCGCCATGGTTACCATTCAGACTGTCTCCTTACTCATTGGACGAAAAAGGGTCAGTTCTTTTTACAGAGGCCGCTTTTACCCCCATCAGGTCTGCCTCCCGTTCCAAGGCGTGGTTATCATTAATCGCCACACCTTTAGCCTGGATCGTTGGCTTCACTCTCCCCTGCTTCTGCTGCACCACATGCCAAGCCTCATGGGCCAGATGTTTTTCTTGCCCTGGAGCAACATGGATATTTGTTCCTTGTGTATAAGCATGAGCCTGTAATTGAGCTGGTTTATCAGAATTGTAATGCACTTTCACATCATCCATAGAATAACCAGAGAGGTTTTCAACTCCTGATTTTAGATTGTCAGGCAAGCCAGTCTTATTTTCTTGTCTCTGAATTGGCTGCTGTTGCGAAGAATAATTATCAGCCATCAATTGTGCAGCTTGTTTCCCTTGGGGGCTATTGTTTACCATCCCTTGTATTTTACGCATTTGAATAGCTGATTGTCGATTATCTACAAACTGAACAGTAGAAGTAGCACTACTGTTATTATTCGCAACCTGATTAGCCACCGATTTTGTTTTATTGTCCTGGGTTTTATTGGCGTAAGTATACATAAATTTTTCTTTTCAGGTGTTGTTTGAATTAATTTTTAGGTTTTATTATGGGAGGTGGTATGGCATATATAGCATTTCCCACCCTTTGTGAGGTACACCGCTTTTGATCCCCCCTAACCCCCCTTGAGAAGGGGGGGAACTGGAAGTCCCCCTTTTTAAGGGGGATTTAGGGGGATCGTTGATGTACATCACGCCTACTGAAAACCGCTATATTCCTATCCTAAAGCATATTCCATGTAATGACAAAATTAGCTAAATCGCCGAGAAGCCTCACGCCATAATCTATGATTTGGGGTGAGATGAATCGGCGGTAAATTAATGGGGCATTGAACCCCATTAATTTACAAATATTATCAGTTTTGGTCTTTAAAAAAAAACTTGTGCTATTATGTTTTATACTCAGGGAAATTTACCGTTATGCGGACTGCCTATCAATACAAATTAAGGCCCAACAAAGATCAAGTTGCCACGATAGAGTTGTGGCTAGAATTGTTGCGTCGGCAGTACAACTACAGATTGGGCGAGCGGTTCTCATGGTGGTCAGAAAACCGTTGTCCGGTTAATGCTTGTCCGTTAATAATACCAATTCCTCAACTCAGAGATAATCCAGATTATTACTCCCAGAAAAAGGATTTGGTAAATACCAAAGACAAATTTCGGGAGTACAAATTAATTCATTCTCAAGTATTGCAAGATTGCATTAAACGGGTAAAACTAGCCTTTGATAAGTGGTTTAAAGCAAATAAAAACGGGCAGAGATTAGGTAAGCCAAGATTTAAGAAAAAAAGCCGTTATCGTAGTTTCACTTATCCTCAAATCAAACAGGATTGTATTGTCAATCAAAGAATTAATCTTCCCAAAATTGGTAATGTAAAGTTGATTCAACATCGGCCGTTGCCAGAGGGTTTTCAAATTAAAACAGTCACAATTAGTCGTAAAGCAGATGGCTATTATGTAACTTTATCCTTGGAGGATAAATCGGTTCCCTCATTAAATTCTGAAGTCAAACCTACATCAGAAAATACTCTGGGAATAGATATGGGACTAAAGTCATTCTTGACGACAAGCTCAGGAGAATCAGTTCCAATTCCTCAATATTATCGAAAATATCAACAGCGATTAAAGACGCTACAAAAACGTTTATCTAAGAAGAAAAAAGGTAGTAAAAGATGGTTAAAAGCTCTTCTGGCAGTAGCCAAACAACATAAAAAGGTAGCCGACAAGCGTAAAGATTTTCATTTTAAAACAGCCAATGAATTATTATCAAAAGCTGATATTATTGCTTACGAAAACTTAAATATTAAAGGGCTAGCCAAAACCCGATTGAGTAAATCAATTAATGATGCTGCATGGGGACAATTTCTAACTATTTTGACTGTCAAAGCCGAAAATGCTGGGCAGAAAACTATAGCTGTGAACCCTAAAAATACCAGCCAAGATTGCTCAAATTGTGGTGAAAAAGTCTTGAAAGAATTATCCCAAAGAACTCATTCTTGCCCGCACTGCGGCATTGTAATAGACCGCGATGTAAACGCGGCGATAAATGTAAAAAATAGGGCGGTAGGGCATTCCGTCCTTAAAGCTCGTGGAGCCCGATGCAATAGCAGGGCACCGAAACGAGAAGCCCACACTATAGCGTCAGCTTAGTGTGGGAGTATGTCACAAAAACCCATCTTTTTTCCACTCAAAAACTACGGTTTCTGCACAAATTTTCAAATATATTTATCAGGAAGCGGAATTTTTTGGGAATCAAGAAATCGATCTAAGTGAGTAGGAAATCTGGATAAATGTTACTACAGATTAGAGCGATCGCTTAACTATGATTAATACATAATATCAAGTAACATAAATGAACCGCAATGTAGGGACGTTCCATGGAACGTCCCTACAGGTTTGGGGAAAGATTTAGGACTTACGCAAAGAAACCCGGTTTCTACGATAAATTGTTGTTTTAAGCAATAGATGTCTACGAGAAACCGGGTTTCTGGGTTCACCTGCGTAAGTCCTGAGATTGTTTATTACAGTTTTTTAATGAGACATGATATAACAAAATGACATAAAAGGAAAAAAATATAAAAACAATAACAACCTTATGGATTAAAATGAGCGAGACAAACTAAATTAATCTTAATTAATTCAACTTAATAAAAATGAGCAAAAACGATGAGGGAAACTAACGAATTAAAAAAGATAGTGCGATCGCCGATCTTGTAGGTTGGGTTGAGGTAACGTTAGCGCAGCTTATCCGTTAGGATAAACCCAACAAAACAAAACATTGCACCAACAAAAAGTGTGCTTTTACGGATAACAAAATTTATGCAATCACCAAGTACTACTAACTCCTTAGACGCTTTTCTCCAACAACCCAACATAGAAGCTTCTCCTGCTTGGGAATTTATCCATGGACACGCCCAACAAAAACTCATGCCAACCTTGTTTCATTCCCGCCTCCAGCGCAACCTCGTCAACGCCATCAACAATCAAACCCAAGTTTATGAAGCAATTCAAGAACTCCGGTGCATCATCCCCCCCTTATCCCCCGTACCAGATATTGTAGTTGTTAAAAGCGATCGCCTCAGCAATGAAGATGGCCCCCTGCAAGGTTCACCAGACTGGTTAATAGAAATCCGTTCCCCTGATCAAAGTACATTAGACCTACAGAACAAAATTCTGCACTGCTTGAGTAACGGGACTCAGCTTGCTTGGCTAATTGACATTCAGCGACAGCAAATCTGGGTTTGGGAAAACCAAGAACTACCACTGGTGTTTGCCGGAACTGACAGACTCCCCACCCTTGAGAATATCTCAGATTTTACAGTAGAAGGGATAATAGCCATGACCCAACAACGATAAGTTAGCCTTGTGGAGAGGACGGGGAGGATGGGGAGGATGGGGAGGATGGGGAGGAAGAATCCTGTCTACATTGATAAAAAAGTGTATTGAAAAATACTCTTTTCTCCTGAAAAAGCCGATTCAAGACTTAAACATAAGTTGTCTATGTTGTCAAGTTTTATGTTAAGAAAGATGTTTATAAAGCATAGCTTTTTAAGAGGGGGGCAGGGGGGGGATTTAACGAAGTCAGAAGTCAGAAGTCGTAGGGGCGAACGGCCGTTTGCTTCGCATAACTATCGTTAACGCCCGTACAGAAGTTATTTTTGTAACGGGGATTTAAGCCCCGCTCCAAAAATATTACGCCTTAAAAGGCGGGGTTTTAGACCCATGTTATTTTGATAAATCTGTACCTCATAGATTAGAGAACTGCTGTAACAATTTTTACTATTAGGAGAAAGACTAAATGAATGGATACGATTTATTACTCAACAATGAAAAAAATAATATTTTTAATGGGGTAACAATAGGCATAGTTACTAACAATAAAGACCCAGAAGGTTTAGGCAGGATTAAAGTCAAATTTCCTTGGCTTTCCCAAGATGAAGAGAGTTACTGGGCTAGAATTTTAACTCCTATGGCTGGAAATGACAGAGGTATTTATTTTTTGCCGGAAGTTGATGATGAAGTATTAGTTGCTTTTGAACAAGGTGATATGAATGTTCCTTATATTTTAGGTGCTTTGTGGAATGGAAAAGATAAACCTCCTGCTAAAAATGATGATGGTAAAAATAATCAAAGAATGATTAAATCCCGTAGTGGTCATCAGATTATTTTGGATGATACAGAAGGAGAAGAACAAATTATTATTCAGGATAAAACAGGTAAAAATCAAATTTTGATTGATTCTAAAGAAAATAACATGAATATTAAAGTTGAAAAAGATTTGACTATTGAAACTAAAGGTAAAATCATCTTAAAAAGTAGTGATGATGATGTTTCGATTGAATGTAACAATTTATCTATAAAAGTCAACAAAAATTATGAGTTAGAAGCCGGGGCAAATTGTACGATTAAAGCTAAGTCTAAATATGAATTAGAAGCAGCATCTGGTTTAGGAATTAAATGTTCTGCTGGAGTGAAAATTAATGATACTTCATTGGAGGTGATGTAATGGATATTGATTTTTTAGGGGTGGGATGGACTTCACCTGTGAAACCAGATGAAAATGGTCAAATAATGGTGGCTAAATATGAAGATGCTGTACGACAATCTATTGGGATGATTTTAAGTACGGCGAAGGGAGAACGAGTCATGCGTCCTGATTTTGGCTGTGAGATTCACGACAAAGTTTTTTCTCCGAATAGTTCAGGAACGGTGGGTCAAATTGTTAGTGATGTTCGTAATGCTTTAATTAAATGGGAACCTCGGATTGATGTTTTAGATGTGGATACAATTCCTGATTCTAGTCAACCAAATGTAATTTTAATTCAGGTAAATTATCAAATCCGAACCACGAATAATATTTTTAATTTGGTTTATCCTTTTTATTTACAGTAAGTAATTTATTATGGCTTTTTTACCTCCCAATATTGACCAGCGCACCTATGAGGATATTGTTGCTCAAATAGAATATTTTGCTGAGAACTTTACCAGTCAAGTAGGAGCAGAAGAAGCATTACTAATTGGAGAATTTTTAGGTGAAAATATAAAAGATGAGGAACTAGGAATAGATGCGGAGGATGGAAAATTTATTGATGAAAATCTGGCTCTAGACTTAGTTGATTATGCGAATAAGAAGGAATTAGAGAGTTTCAAAATCCGAGGATGGAAGCCAAATAATGGACAAATAGATGCAGGAGAGGCATTAATTCGCATCTTTGCTACGATGGTAAAATCGGTTAGCGATCGCCTCAACCAAGTCCCTGAGAAAAATTTCTTGGCTTTCCTGGATTTAATTGGGGGAAAACTTCTGCCACCCCAACCAGCGAAAGTACCTTTAACTTTCTATTTAGCTGAAGGGAGTCCTGTGGATGGTTTAGTTCCTGCTTATACCCAAGTTTCTGCACTACCAGCAGAGGGTTCAGATGAGGAAATAGTGTTTGAAACAGATCAGGAACTGGTGGTGACAACCGCCCAATTAAAAGCGGTATTTGTACGGGAACCTAGTCAAGATAAATATAGCGATCGCTCTTTAGAAGCAACTGGACAAACAGATGAAGCTTTTTTAGTTTTTACCGGCAATAGCTCCATTGAACATTCTCTTTATTTAACTTGTCCAGAAATTTTTAATTTACCAGAATTAGAAAACCTCAACCTAATTATTACTACTGATAATACTGCTGAATTTCCAAGCGGACTTAATTGGTTTTATTGGGATGGTTCTCAATGGCAAGAACAAATTCCTACCAGTACAACTAATGGGAATGAATTGACTTTTACTTTTACTGATTTGCCAATTCCGACTGCTTCTGAAATTGATGGTAAAACAGATAAATGGTTAAAAGCTGAGGTAACAAATGTATTGGAAAATTCACCTAAAATAACAGATATTACAGGTGGAATAAGTATTACTAAATCAGATTTAGTTCCAGATGTTTGTTTATTTAATTCTAGTCCTTTAGACCTCACTAAAGATTTTTATCCTTTTGGGGAACAGCCAGCATTTAATGATACTTTTTATATTGCTTTACACGAGCCATATATTCAACAAAATGCTATCATCACTTTAGATTTAACCTGTAAATCAATTAGTCCTTCTGCTGACCTAAATATTGTTTGGGAAATTAGCGATGGAGAAGAATGGCAAGAAATTACAACTGTAGATAATCGCATAGTAAAATGGAACGATGAATTACCTGATTTTACTAAAGAAATTGAAGCTAGATTAGAGTTTTCTGATATACCATTACCTACCATTGAAGATGGAGAAACTCGGTATTGGATTCGTGCCCGGATTAAAGAAGGTCATTATGGACAAACAGCTTCGGAGCGTAAATATCCTATTTATGATGATTTAGCAATCTTGACAGAGGAAATAAACAAAGGAGCAACAGAAATAGAAGTTGATAATTTGGATTTATTCCAAGAAAGAGATTTAATTCGTATTCTGCCAAATACGGGAGGATTTCCAGAAGAAAATCTAATTGAAGACATCGATCCAGATAATAATAAACTGATACTAAATAAAGAGATTATTAATGATAATTTGACTGTGGGAACTCGGATTATGCGTAAGTTAATTATTACCGAAACAATTCCCCCAACTTACGATCCTCCTCTAATTCAATCCTTAAAGTTAAGCTATGAATTTACCCTAACTGAAGAAGCTACTTATTTTGCTAATAACGATTTTATCTATTCTTATCCTAACGATGATTTCCGACCTTTCACTCCCACAGTAGACACAGACTCCACCCTTTATCTAGGATTCGATCAATCTTTTGGGAATAAAACCGTTACTCTCTACGCTCAGGTTGAACCCCCATCGGTCGAAGAAGGAGAATTATCCAAAGATATAACAACAGAAACATTTCTCACGGAAGATGGAAATGCAGGAGAAAAAATCTTAAAATTAGATGATGTAACTGGTTGGGAAGAAGGGGATATTATTGAAATTAAAAAATCAAAATCAAAGGAATACAGTAGCTATACCATTAGCAATATTGCTATTATCAATATTGATAATAATAAGACAGAAATTACTGTTACTGTCAAGGAATATCTGGAAGAAGATTATATTCAAGACAGTCGAGTTATTTACTCAACACAACCAGAATTAATAGTGGAATATTCTAGCGTTCTGGGATGGCAAATATTAGACGTAAAAGATGAAACTAAAAGTTTTTCTGAACGAGGTTTAATTCAATTTATTGCTCCTGCAGATTTGAGTAAAATAGAAAACTTTGGTCAAGAACTATATTGGTTACGAGTTCGTTGGCAAGGTGGTAATTTTATTGCTAAACCCCGTCTGCGTCGCCTATTAACAAATACTATTTGGGCAGTTCAAGCAAATACTATTAGAGAAGAAATATTAGGTTCAAGTAATGCCGATCCTAATCAAGTTTTTGTTGCTAATAATACTCCGATTTTACAAGGACAAGAATTAGAAGTTGAAGAAGGACAAATTCCTGCCGAATTAGAATCCGATCAGGTTAAAGTGATTGAAAATGATATAGGAGAAATTGAAGAAGTATGGGTAAAATGGGATGAAGTAGGTGATTTTTATAGTTCTGGCACCAGCGATCGCCACTATACTTTAGACAGACAAACAGGAGAAATTAAGTTTGGGGATGGAATAGTAGGAATGATTCCGCCTCGGGGGCGTAATAATATTCGACTTTCTTTGTATCGCACGGGAGGAGGTGAACAAGGAAATATTGCTGCGGAAACCATCAGTCAGCTAAAAACCACTATTCCCTATATCGATCGGGGAATCAATCTGGAACCCTCAACAGGAGGTGCCCAACAAGAAACCTTAGATCGTCTCAAAGAAAGAGTTCCCAAGCAAATCCGTCACCGAGATCGAGCTGTTACCGCACAGGATATGGCAGATTTAGCTTATGAAGCTTCCACTGATGTTGCTAGAGTTAAAGTTGTCACCCCAGATTTGATGACAAACAGCTTTAATCCATTAGATAAAAATTTTTGGCTAGATCCGACTCAACCTGATGTCTTATTTGAAGAGACTCTCGATCAAAAATCGGAGAAACTCAGCGACAGTGAAAGTGATAACTTTAAGGGAACGATGCGGGAAATTAATCGTCGTGCGGGTCAAGTTAAACTGATTATTTTGCCTGATAGTGTGGCGCGGCAACCTATTCCTAGTTTAGGGTTATTAGAAGAGGTTGCCAGTTATATTCGTTCCCGTTGTGAAGAAACTACAAACATTATTGTTTTAGCTCCAAAATGGCAAGAAATCAGTGTTACTGTCACCATAACTCCTGTTTCCTTTGAAGGGGTAGATCGGGTGAGAGATACTGTTAAACAGGGGTTAGAAGCTTTTCTTCACCCCTTAACGGGTGGCAGTGGCAAGGGATGGCAGTTTGGTCGTTACCCGAAAATATCTGACTTTTACGCTATTGTTCAAAGTATTCCTGAAGTAGATCATGTTGATTCTTTGGATATAGATAATGGTTCAACAGAAGCTAATCCTTCCCTAAATGCTGATACTTTAATTTTTTCTGGCAATCATACCGTTAATGTTAGCTCAATAAGTAGGCAATAGAAATCTCTAGAAAAATGAAAACTATCTCTAATTATCAATTATTCATTATTAATTATTCATTATTAATTATCAAAGATGTCTATTAGTTCACATCAGGGCAGTCAAAAGAATGAAAACCATCTCTAATTATCAATTATTCATTATTAATTATTCATTATTAATTATCAAAGATGTCTATTCGTTAACATCAGGGAAGTCAAAAGAATGAAAACCATCTCTAATTATCAATTATTCATTATTAATTATTCATTATTAATTATCAAACATGACTTTACCTTTACCAAATCTTGATGATCGCACTTATGCCGACTTAGTACAAGAGGCAATTTCTCAGATTTCCATTGAATATCCTGAATGGACAGATCATAATCCCACAGATACAGGAATTATTCTAATTGAATTATTGGCATGGTTAACAGAAATGACTCTCTATCAAGTTAATCAAATTCCTGATGAAAATTATGCCAGTTTTGTTAGTTTACTAGAAGTAAAAGAAGAACAAGAAAAATGGGAATTACCTAATAAGTCTGCCCAAGAAAGACACAAAGCTTTGCAATTAAAAATTAAGGAGACTTTATTGGATTTACGCCAGCGTTATCGGGCAGTTACTATTGAAGATTATGAGCAATTAGTTCTGGAAGATTGGAAGAAATCTCCAGATTATACTGGCTTAGAAATTAAACGGGTTAAAGGTTTAGCACAACGCAATTTAGAAGAGGAAGATGCTGATACTTTTGCCGAAGGACATATTAGTTTAGTAGTTGTTCCCGATAATACTTATCAAGTAGAAGAAGAAGTAGAAGAAGCAGAAGAAGTAGCAGAAGAAGTAGAAGTAGCAGAAGTAGTAGAAGTAGCAGAAGTAGTAGCAGAAGAAGTAGAAGAAGTAGCAGAAGAAGTAGCAGAAGAAGTAGCAGAAGAAGTAGCAGAAGAAGTAGCAGAAGAAGTAGAAGTAGAAGAAGTAGAAGAAGTAGAAGAAGTAGAAGAAGTAGAAGTAGTAGCAGAAGAAGTAGAAGTAGCAGAAGTAGTAGAAGTAGCAGAAGAAGTAGAAGTAGCAGAAGAAGTAGAAGAAGTAGAAGAAGCAGAAGAAGTAGAAGAAGCAGAAGAAGTAGAAGAAGTAGAAGAAGTAGAAGAAGTCGCAGAAGAAGTAGAAGAAGTAGAAAACAAATATGAAAATTTATTTAACTTTCTTGAGGACAGAAAACTGTTAACTACTCGTCTGCATATTGTAGAACCTGAATATGTATCTATATCTATAGAAGCAGAATTAGTTCTAAAAGATGGCGCCAAAGCAGAAGATTTAATCGAAAAGGCTAATACAGAAATGAAGCTATTTTTTGAGCCTTTGAATTCTGGTAAATATTGGGAGGGTAAAGGATGGCCGTTTGGGAGAAGTATTTATCTCTCAGAAATCTATAAATTATTAGATGATTTGGAGGGAATAGATTATGTGGAAAGTATTTCAATTAAAGATGAAAATAATCAACCTTTTCAATCTGAAGATGATCAACCTGCATCGGAAATTTATCTCGCCGATAATCAGTTGGTTAAGTTTATAGAAGATGATCAATTTACCAAATTTACAGTCTTGGTTGATGTTAACAATGAACGCAAACAAATCAATTAGTACCTACTGATAATTAGTTAAGTTTATATAACAATTCCCACAGTTATGAGGCACATTGACAATCCCCCTAAATCCCCCTTTGAAAGGGGGACTTTGAAGACTCCCCCCTTAAGAAGCTATCCCTTATAAGGAACTCCTGATATCATGTCCGTTGGTATCGTTTGTGTAAAAGTTAGCGTGGATATCTACAGGAAATTTAAGTTTTTTCTTGCCTGTTGCCTGTTGCCTGTTGCCTGTTGCCTATTTACTATACAAGACCGATGCTACCGGACATGATATGAAACCCTTGTGGGAGGGTGGGGAAGATGGGGAGGAGGGGGAGGAGGGGGAGGAAGAATTCTATCTAAATTCATAAAAAAGTGTATTGAAAAATACTCTTTTCTCCTGAAAAAGCCGATTCAAGACTTAAACATAACTTGTCTATGTTGTCAAGTTTTATGTCAAGAAAGATGTTTATAAAGTATAGCTTTTTAAGGGGGGCAGGGTGGGATATAAAGAGGTTAATAATGAACACAAACAAATCAATTAGTACCTATCAACAATATTTACCAGCAATTCTCCAAGAACAAGTTTTCCTGGGTCGTTTTTTACTAGCTTTTGAAAAGATTCTGAGTGGACTTTATGAAACTCCTAGTAAGGAACAAGTTATTACAGCTCAAAGTGAAAATGTACCAGGAGTTGAGGAAGTTTTAGAGCAGATTCATCTCTATTTTAATCCTCAAGAAACACCAGAAGAATTTTTACCTTGGTTAGCGGGTTGGGTAGCTTTAAGTTTACGGGATGATTGGGATATTGACGTTAAGAGAGCTTTTATTTTAGAAGTTGTTAAATTCTATCGTTTGCGCGGAACAAAAGAGGGATTAAGTGAACTTTTAAGTCTTTATTTGAAAAATGCAAAATTAGGAGAAAAGGTTGAAATTTTTGATAATTTTACTCATTTTCCCCATTATTTTCAGGTTCAATTAACTTTAAATGACCGTGACCCGATTAAATATTGGCAACAGGCTAAAATTGCTCAGGCAATTATCGAGCAAGAAAAACCAGCACAGACATTTTATAGTCTGAAAATTCTTGTGCCAACCATGCAGTTAACGGTGCGATCAGAGTTTTCTCACACTTTTAAATTATTTGAACCAACTGAAAAACAAACATTTGCAATAGAAGTAAAAATTACCCCCAGTCAAATTAATAGTAGTGAAATTAATCAATTAACCAAACAATTACTTATTCAACTGCAAGGTAACTCTCAAGCAATTACTCTAGATTCACATGAAACTATTATTGAAAATCAATCTTTTACTCTCAAATATACTTTGAATTATCAGCATTTTCAAGATAATTTAGATGGTTTTAATGTTAAATTATCTAATCGAACAGATAAAGATTTTATTGGGAGTTTAACTATTAAATTATATTTTCAGATTAATCAAGAAATATATTCCGAGCTAGTCACAGAAGAACAGATAAACCTATCACCTGTATTAAAAATATGCAGTCAAAATAAGGAGCAAGAAATTATTGAAGGAAATACAATTTTTCAACAAGTAAATCCTCCCCAAATATCAGGAATGAGGATTACAGAATATATGTGGAGTCAACCTTATAAATTTAGAACATTTACAGCTCCTAAAATTCAAGAATTAGAGCCAGATATTACTGCTATAATTGATAAAATAGAACTAACAGCAATTGTAGAAGTAACTGAACCAAACCAAGTGACTTCAGATGTTCTAAATAAAATTACAGTCCGTCTCAAAGATGATGTATCTGACTTTCATTTATTTACCCCAGAAACTACTATCGAAAATAATCAAATTAGAATTAAACGAATTCTCTATTACTATCAATTTATGCAAACCATAGACCAATTAACTGTTACTCTCAAAAATCTTAACAATGTTAAAGTTGTAGGTAAAGTAACTGTTCAAGTATCCTGGGATACTAATCAAGGTCAATCCTTACATCAATTACTAGCAAAAGACTTTATTTTGGAAGAAGTTCCGACCACAAATATTCTACAAATTTGTTATAATCATGAAGTCGGAATAGAGATAACAAGAGAAATAATTCCTACTATTTTAGGAACAAACAGTATCTAGGAGAAACCAGGTTTATGGGTTCCCATGGCCTTAGCCCTGTGGAGTTTGCTGTATAAATAATCAGGAGAAAAATATGACTCAAACAACCGATTTTTCTAATTTTGCGACCGAATACCCAAACTATTTTCCAGGGCAATATTTATTAGAAGAAGACTTTCAATTACAACATAAATATTTAAGCGATCGCCTTCGTTACCAAAAGCAAAGTCTTCATGTTTCAGGAATAGTTGAAGGACTAGAAGTTGAAGAAATTCAAACAGATCAAAAATCCGTGCTGATTAAAGTTGGTTCAGCGATAGATAATCAGGGAAATCTGATTGTTTTAAAATCAGATACAACCTTTTATGAATTTAATAATCTTAGCCAAGGGGAACTTTATATTCAATACTTTGAAGATAAAGACGCTCAACAACAAAATGAAGTTGCAGATAGCTATACACGGTGGAAAGAATATCCAGAATTGGCTTTTGCTGAGACAACACCAGATACAGGTGTAAAGTTAGCAAAAATCACCATTTCTCAAGGTAATATTACCGATATTAATACTGATATTCGGGAATATTCAGGATTATCTTTACCCAACTCTAATGGTAAATCATTGACTCTTCGTTCTGGAGGAGATACTAACTCTAACTTAGCCGTTTTAACAGGCAGTTTAAAGCTTGATGGGGATTTAATAGTTGATGGCAATGTGGGAATTGGGACAACAACTCCTTCTGCTCCTCTACAGGTACAGGCCACAAACCAAACGGCACCAAATAATAATGGCCTGTATATTTTTAATCCAACCGATAGTAATGAGGAACACGCTATTCTCAGCCTTCGAGTTGCCGGAGCAGATGGAGGAAATCCTTTCGTGTCTTGGGATGTAGCCAATGAGTCTGGCTGGGCAATGGGGATTGATAATAGCGATGGTTATAAACTCAAGATTGGGCGTGATTGGAATTCTTTAGCCAACAATACCTCCATGACTTTAGATACAAATGGCAATGTGGGAATTGGGATGACAACTCCAGGGGCGAAGTTAGAAATTAGTGGAGATTTGAAGCTAGAAAATGGAGTAGCGGTGAATAACATTTCTAGTGATGTTAATCTTAGTGACAATAATGATCTGACAATAGCAACTGCAAGAGCAATCAAAACCTATGTCGATAATACCAAAGCACTACTTGCTGGTTCTGCCAGTCAAGATTTTTCAGCAAATAGCCTATCAGCAAATAACCTGTCAGTCGTAGATTTGAAGCTACAAAATGGAGTAACGGTGAATAACATTTCTAGTGATGTTAATCTTCGTGACAATAATGATCTGACAATAGCAACTGCAAGAGCAATCAAAACCTATGTCGATAATACCAAAGCACTACTTGCTGGTTCTGCCAGTCAAGATTTTTCAGCAAATAGCCTATCAGCAAATAACCTGTCAGTCGTAGATTTGAAGCTACAAAATGGAGTAACGGTGAATAACATTTCTAGTGATGTTAGTCTTAGTGATGATAATGATCTGACAATAGCAACTGCAAAAGCAATCAAAAACTATGCTGATACCATCAAAACCTATGCCGATAATACCAAAGCACTACTTGCTGGTTCTGCCAGTCAAGATTTTTCAGCAAATAGCCTATCAGCAAATAACCTGTCAGTCGTAGATTTGAAGCTACAAAATGGAGTAACGGTGAATAACATTTCTAATAATGTTAATCTTAGTGACGATAATGATCTGACAATAGCAACTGCAAAAGCAATCAAAAACTATGCTGATACTAAAGCACTTGGTTCTTTGAGTCAAGATTTTTCAGCAAATAACCTAACCGTTTCAAATCTTGCCTTTGATCCATTTTCTGAGGTATCGGAAACCAGACAGATGATTGACTTGTGGGGAGATGGGTATGGCATTGGGATACAGAGTAACACTCAATATTTCCGCACTGGCAATCACTTTGCTTGGTATAGAGGTGGTAGTCATGATAGCGATCAACTAGATCCAGGTACTGGCGGAACAGTACTGATGGTCATCAAAAATGACAATGTGGGAATTGGAACCAATGATCCAGGTGCAAAACTGGAAGTAATAGGAGGGACAACAAAATTAGAGCAAGAGGCATGGCAGACTCCAAGCTTTCAAAATAGTTGGGTCAATGCTTTGCCGACCCTTTATAATTTGGCTGGATATTTTAAGGATAGTTTGGGAATTGTTCACTTGAGAGGTTTCGTAAAGAATGTAAGCAGCAATCCGAGCAATTTGATTTTTACCCTCCCCACTGGTTACACACCACCACGTCGAGAACTTCACATTGCATGTTCAGAGCAAAATCCAGGTCGGATAGATATTGAGGCTAATGGAAAAGTTAGTCTACAGGCAGGAAGTCGAGCTTGGATCTGTTTAGACGGTATTACTTTTAGGGCAGCACCACTAGAAGAATAAGATATAGTCAATAGCTCTTAGTTCTATGTTTAGGGCGATCGCTTTAACCGCTCAACAAATTTTTCTAGTGGAAATTAGCGATCGCACATAGATCCCAAAGTGCCTCTAGATCAGGACGTACCCAAACAAGAAACCGGGTTTATTGCCCTGATTATTTGTTCAAACCACGAAATTCATTTGATAAACTCGGTTTCTGTATAAGTCCTCTATATTTATTTAGCTGATATTAAACTATGGCAGACTTCATTCTCATAACAGGCGATAAAGCTAACTTTAACCCTACCTTTGGCATAGCAACTGTCAATGTACGTCCAGGGGATTTAATTGGCACAGGTAAGAGTAAAATCAACCAGAAACTCGTCTGTGTGGATGGGGATGAAAAAAATGTGATTGTTCCTGGTTGTCTTTACAAGACTGCCCAACATACTATTCCAGGGGTAGGAATGATTTTCATAGAATCCTTGGCAGGCAATCAAAAAGCCAAAAAGACTAAATCTGGGGGTAAACCTGTATTACTCAAAGGAGCATTATTCAATGCTAAATTTAAAGTGCTCGCTCCTGCACAACAACCGTCAACACCGAATCCTATTCCCGATACTACCCTCGAATACCTTGGTAATGGTACATTTATGACAACGAATATGAAGGTAAAAGGAACATGAAAGAAAAATTAGAAAAACGTTTAGCAGAACTGAAAGCTGAATTTGAATCAGGACAGAAGGTTATGGCAGAATATGAGGCTAAAGTCGCTAATTTACGGGATACTTTGCTTCGTATTAGTGGAGCAATTCAAATTCTGGAAGAAGAGATATCGAAAGAAAATGAAACAGACAAAGAGAACGTTATCCCTGAAACAGTAAATGCAGAAAAGACCAATTTATGACCAAGAAATAAGGTCTGATATAGAATTCGGTTCAACAATGAATAATGAATAATGAATAATAAATAATTACCTCTCCTTGAAAGAAGAGGATTGACAAAGAGATGAAAATTTTTCTTTATTATCCCCTTAAAAGGGGAGGCTTTAAACCACAATTTTTCGGTAATTAGCCATTGCATTTGTCATTGCGACTTACACTCCTTGGAAGGAAGCAATTTCAGGGGTTTTGCGAGATTGCTTCCCTTCGGTTGTAATGACAACTGTTTAACGAGGATCTCATCTATTTTCCCGAAAATTATTCCTAGAATGCTGGCGCATTTGTTCAATAAATTCAGGATATTTTTCCATATCTTCTAATGATTTTAAAGGTGGATAAATTACTCTATCTTTCCTTTCATTTACTTTATCGACATAAGCAGAGAAAGCGTCATCATCATCTCTATGAGATAAAACATAACTTTTTAACTCTTGATAAGTCATAGTTTTAAAATTAGGTTTTTTATTCATTTTATCAAAATAACATGGGTCTAAAACCCCGCCTTTTAAGGCGTAATATTTTTGGAGCGGGGCTTAAATCCCCGTTACAAAAATAACTTCTGACTTCTGACTTCTGACTTCTGACTTCGTTAACCATTCACCACTAGGTTTAATTTCAATCTCAATATCTTCCCCAATTAACATAAATATATTCTGACTACGCTCATCTAATCTGATCAAGTTAATTGGTAAATAAAATCTTGTTACCCAACAAGATAGAATATAACATTGTAAGAGTTGTGCTTGTGTAGGAATAATTTTTTCTCCAAAAGCTGAACAAATAATATTAATTGTAACACAATAGTCTAGTAGTAGACTGTTTCATCTTAAATGTTGCAATAGATGTAGGTTGGGTTGAGGGACGAAACAAGGGCAACAATCTTTATCCCGTAAGGACTCAGGATGCTTAGTCCCTACCTTACTCCCTAATGCACTGTTTTAGATGAAACAGTAAGGTTGTGTTGGGTTTCCCTTCGGGAAGCTCCGCTAACACTCCGTACCGCTACGCGGAAGCAAGCTACAACCCAACCTACATTTTTGGGTGTGTCAGTCTACTACGAAAAAAGACTGAATAATATTACGATAAAATTTTAAGATATCCATTCTACAATTACCTAAGATACAACCTATGGTAGAACCATTAAAAGCCAATTTACAAACTCATAATACAGAAACAAAAACCTTTAAGAAATCCATCGCTTCAGAAACAGAAATCACACCAGATATTAATGGATTATTACCTCTTATTCAAAAATTAGATCGACGAATTACCCAATTTATTTCTACTATCCAAAAACACCGTCAAACTGAACAAAAATATGGCATAACATGGATTAACAAAACAGAGATAGCAGATGATGAAACCTCTAGTCAAATTCCTGCAAATTCTCTGATTTATTGGTTACAAAATACTTTTGAATTATCTCCTTTTGACTTAGATATTTTAACAGTCACCCTAGCACCGGAAATAGATAGAGAATATGAAAGACTTTTTGCTTATATTCAAGATGAAACAAACCACAAAAAACCCACAATAGATTTAGTCTTAAACCTATACTGTTCTAATATTCTGGAAAAACTCTCACGACGTCAACATTTTACTACCAATGCACCTCTAATTTCTAATGGTTTACTCTATCTCTCCTCAGAATCAACATTCCTTTCCCAACATCTTATTGTTAATCCGCAAGTTGTCAGATTGCTATTAAATCAACCAGGATTAGATTTCCGACTCACTTCTTATTGTCAATTAAAAGAAACAAAGATATCTGCCGATATCTTATATCTCAATTCTGATATTCAAGCAAAACTACAAAATTTAGTTAAAGAAGATTGGCAAAAACAAGAACCCCTACTGCTTTATTTTCAAGGAAGCGATCACACAGGCAAATGCAACACAGCCCAATTTCTTGCCCAAACCCTAGAAATTCCTTTATTAATAGCTGATTTAGCCAAATTATTAGAAGATAAATCTAACTTCCAAGAAAACCTACAATTAATATGGCGAGAAGCATGGTTTTTTCAGCGATTATTATATCTGGAAAACTTGGATGTTCTCTACCTCCCAGAAAATCAAATTCCCTATCAATCTTTTCTGAGAGAAATCGAAAAAAATAGAGGTATTACCATCCTCTCTGGAATCGAAGATTGGCTGCCCACAACCACAGGAGTAAAAGGATTAATTACAATAACTTTTACAATTCCAGAATCCAGTCAACGTCGAGAAAATTGGCAAAATTATCTCAACAAATTAGAAATTAGTATAGAAAAGAAAGAATTAGAAATATTAAGCGATCGCTTTCGTCTCACCCCAGACCAAATAGCTAATGCAGTAGCCACTGCCTATAATACCACACGTTGGCAAGAAATATCTGAAACTAAAAATGAATCTTTAAACAATACTTCCACCAAAAAATTCCCACTCTCATTTATTAACTTATGTAGTGCAGCACGCCATCAATCAGGTTACGATTTAACAAATCTAGCCCGTAAAATCGAACCCAAATATACTTGGGATGATATAGTATTAAAGCCCAAACAACTAACACAACTACAAAATATTTGTAAAGAAGCAGAATATCAAAATTTAGTACATAATCAATGGGGTTTTGCCGATAAATTATCATTAGGAAAAGGTTTAAATGTTCTGTTTTCTGGCACTCCAGGCACAGGAAAAACAATGGCAGCAGAAGTCATTGCCCATCACCTACAACTAGACTTATACAAAATAGATTTATCGCAAATAGTTAGTAAATACATTGGCGAAACAGAAAAAAACCTCAACCGAATATTTACCGCAGCAACCAATTCAAATGCCATTCTCTTATTTGATGAAGCAGATGCCTTGTTTGGAAAACGTACAGAAATCCAAGATGCTCGCGATCGCTACGCCAATATTGAAGTCAGCTATTTATTACAAAAAATGGAAGAGTATGAAGGCATTACCATATTAACTACAAATCTTCGTAGTAATATGGACGAAGCCTTTGAAAGAAGACTCCGATTTATTATCGAGTTTTCCTTACCAGATACCGAGCATCGTCTCCTAATTTGGCAAAAGATATTTCCCAAAAAAGCACCTTGTAGCCCCGAGCTAGATATAGAATTTCTGGCAGAAAATTTTGAGATTACTGGAGCAAATATTCGCAATATTGCCCTGACAGCAGCATTTTTAGCAGCAGATGATAAAGATAATAATAGAGTAATTGAAATGAGGCACTTAATTCGAGCCATACGTCGAGAGTACGACAAAATGGGACAAATTCTGTGGGATAAGAATTTAGGTTCGTATGTGGATACCTAAGCCAAAAGCGATAACAACTCCATAGCTCCGTTCTCCCCAGTCTTCATTGGAGCCAAACTCAGCCCTGATACTGTTGATGAACTTAATAAAAGAGATAGATTCGCGGATAATATCCGCGAATCTAGCTATTCATTCCGATGCAGCTTGGTTATTGCAGATAGTATTTTTCAATGATGTCTGGTATTTAGGCTGTGAATGTGTGGGAGGTTCTTCACATGGTTTATTGCGGTTTGAGCGTTTAGATAGGTTATATATTAGTCAATATTTAGGTAAGTCTCGCTCTCAGAAAGAACAGCGCTCAAATTTAGAAAAGTTACAAAAACTTTTAGATGCTAGTTTCGGGATATTTTTAGGTTATTCTGCTGAAGACCAAAATAAATTTTTGAGTAAAAACTCCTCAGACAAAAAGGAAGTAATAGTAACAGTTGAATTGTGGTTTGATGAAGAAAAATTTAAGTTTGCCTGTGAAAAAACAAAACGGTTTCCATCCAGAAATTTGAAAATGTCACCACCTCCTAAAGGTAGTAGTTTTGTCAAGGATGAGGAGTATCAAAAAGTTTTCTGTTTGCCTGGTACAAAAAATGAACATTTTCTCCATCGCTTTGAAGTAAAATCAATCAACGTCGTCTCGAAATAATTAACAAACGTTCTCAAACCAAATTCAAGAAAGGGTTTAGCTTAATTTTAGACGACTCTGGACACCGAAAAAGCGCACCGCCTGCGCTGAGGTTTCCTCAGCGTAAAGACGGAGCAAGAAGCGGTAATTTTACATCGGGAGTAGGCCGACAATATATTGGAGAAATAGGCAAAACAGATAATGGAATAGTGACTGTAACAACTCATTATTATGATGGTAAAAAAAGCTTACCTTTAGACATTGAATTATATCAACATTCTAGTTCTTTACCAGAAGGAAAAGATGACGAATTATTTCAGAAAAAGCCAGATATAGGAATAGATTTAATAGACCGCACCCTGGCCAGAGGTCTGAGTCCAGGAGTAGTGTTAATTGATGCAGGTTATGGCAATAATACAACATTTCTGAAAAAACTCGGGAGTTAGGGAATTAAAATATTTAGGAGGCATTGCAAAAAACCGAAAAATAGTAGTTAAACAAAAATCCAACGAAGAAATAGAAACTAGAATAGATGAATTAGCTAAAAGCATACCAATAGAGGAATTTGAACCAGTTATCTTAAGTTTAGAAAAAGCAAAAACCGTTTGGGTAACCACGTTTACAGCATCAACTTCGCGCCTTCAAGAAGAAAGAACTTTTGCTATCGTTATGAATGCTAGTTCTGTAGAAGAGGCAACAGAAATTGATTATTTTATCACCAATGTTGAGCCTTAAAAAGTAACATCTGAGTGGATAGTAAATAGCTACTCAAACAGAAATTGGATAGAGGTTTTTTACCGAGAAGCAATCATGATGGTTGGGATTAAAAGAATATCAAGTAAGAGATAAATGGAGTCTAGAACGCCATTTTGTTCTGGTATTTTGTGCTTACACTTTTATCATTTGTCATAAGTTAACTGGGGGACGTGCATTGGCAATGGGGAAATAAACCTTTGAAGACATTTACTGATGCTTTAGAAGCTTTTCGTACAGCCATGTCTTTCCGTTTTTTTAACTGGTTAACTAACAACATTGACGTCTTTGCCTTTCACAAACAGAGTTTGGGCTATATTTGGGCTTAAAAGTTGTGTAAGTCCCGTTAGTATTGCTCTTTCTTAACTATCCAGAGTTTAGAGGTCATCTACAGCTAGACTTGCAGCAGCAGTTAATTGTTTTTGTTGATAGCGATCGAGGATGGCGATCGCTATCGATACCCCTATAAGAAGAGGTAATTATTAATTGTTAATTATTAATTGTTTACTCTTCTCTTTCTCTTTGACTCTCCAACCAATTTTCTACATCTGCAATAGTTTTCATATCAAAAATTTCCTCCCCTAAAATATCTAATTTTCCCAAAGATAATTGTTGGATTTGACTCTCAATTTCTGGAGAAATTTCTCCTAAAATTCGCCGAATAAGACGCAATATTTGTTTAACTGCTTCCTCAATTTTTCCTTCTTCTCGACCTTCTTCTTTAGCCTCCTGTTTAGCTAAACTAATCTCACCTTTCCTATCCCCAATAAATACTTCTTGTTTATGTAACTCCTCTAATTCCTCATTACTTAGATTAGCTCGGTTAGCAATATTTAACGCTGCTTCGATTTCTGCTACTTCTCCAAGAGAATCAGGAATTACTTCTAAATTAGGAGCAGATTTAAGGAAATAAATCCATTTATCACTCTCAGTTTCTAACTCTGATAATTCCTTGTTAAATTTAGGTAATTCTAAAAATATTAGTCTTAACTCATCTCGATAGTTAAATGAATCTTTCTCTTCCTTGAATCTAAATTTATTAATCATTCTTTTTGCTTCTTTGAATAGCACAAAATCTGTAATAGTTAAAGCAATAAAAGGTTTTAAGGTTCGATATCCTTCCCCAGTGTCTAACTGATTGCCATAAGCTTTTGCTAGGTTATAAATTACTCTTTTTTCAAATGCTTCAACATTCAATACTTGCATCTCAATTATGACTGTAGAGCCATTATCTAATACGGCTCTAACATCAAGATAAGTATCCTTAAGAGTTTGAGTAACTCCTGGATTATAGGGGTCAATTATTTCCAGAGATTGTATAGTATGATGATTGTTATAAACTATAGCATTGAGAAAACTAATTAATATTTGTTTACTGCGGTTTGAACCGAAGATTTTTTTAAAGGCAAAGTCGGTTTTCGGACTGATAAATCTCATAGTTATATTGTTTATAAATAAAGGAACGAATGTTAGAGTTGATTTTTTTCTTATTAATTGTTAATTATTAATTACTGAACTTCCAAATCCAAATCAAGAGTTAACTGCCCGTATTGTTCCCACAACTTCATTCTCCGTACCTTCTGGGTTCGGTTCCAGTCATTACGGTCGAAATTAAGATGGCAGACTGATTATAACAACAACAATATTATATTACTTAATATAGAAAAAAACAACAATAACCACATAAAAATTATGTTAGAGTAAATCTACCAAAGTTTTCCACGAAGTAAAAGTGATAAGTATAGAAAGAGCAATCGACCCTCAAACCAAGGAAAGATTTTGCTGTGTATTCAACACCGAAACTTGCTTACCCATTGAACCTATCCAAAGATACTTAAACTACTGCCGTAAGCGACAACTAGCAGCTAATACAGTCAATACCTATGCTTGTCGCTTAGTAGATTTTTGGCACTGGCTAGAGTACAAATCTCTCAACTGGCAAGATGTAAGTTTAAACGAACTAGCAGATTTTCTCAACTGGTATCTCCTTGGCGGAGATATCGAAGTTATCTCAGAAGAGGTTAGAAAAGCCGTATCAAAACGTAGTTCCCGCACTGTTAATCTGGCAGTTACAGCAATTCAAGGGATGTATGAGTTTCACGTTGTAGAAGGTAGAATAAACGCAAAAAAATTTACTAAATTGGCTCATGGTTCGGGCAAGCGTGGTGGTTTCTTAAGAGGGATTGTTAAAAGTACCCCAGACAAAAGAAAACGCATCAAGGTAAAAGAATCAAAAAACTTTCCTGGTTGTCTTACTAACCAGCAAGTAGCTCAGTTAGCTAATGCTTGTTACACTTATCGAGACAGGCTGATAGTGATGCTGTTGAGAGAGACAGGAATTAGGCGTGGTGAACTATTGGGTTTACACCTAGTAGATATTCAAGACTTTGATAGCAGAGGAAGAATCAGGATTGTTCGCAGAGATAATAATCCCAATGGTGCAAAAGCCAAAGGTACAGAGAGAGAAATACCCGTTCTACATAACCTTGAGCAGATACAAGATACATTTCAGGCTTATTTACTAGAAGAATATCCCCCAGAAGCAGAACAACAAAAACATGGAATGTTATTTGTCAATCTAGATGGCAAATATGCAGGTAAACCCATGACCAGTGCGCGTTTAAATAATCTGTTTTACCAACTCAAAGACAGGACAGGAATTGAAGCTCATCCTCACTTATTTCGTCATACCTTTGCTACCCGTATGCTCCAAGCTGGCTATTTAGACCAATATGTACAGCAGTTATTGGGACATAAATCTATCGCCACCACTAAAGATATTTACTCTCATGTCTTAGATGAGATGAATTTAGATGCTTATTTAGCAAAAGAAGAATAGAATGTTAACAGTTGAAACATTACAGGAAAGGGTAACTAACTCTGAATTGGGTCGGAAATGGATTAATGACCCTTTAATGAATCAAGATGTTTGGTCATTAATAGAATTGGGTTATAGTTCAGAAGAATGTCGGATTAATGGACGCTATAATCTCCACTTAAATAATTTTTCATTACCCTGGTTACAATTTTTATCCAAATTAACAATTAGAGCGACAGCCAGACAGAGATTTTCAATGGGAAGAATTACCCATCGCGTCTGTGATTTAAAGCTTTTAGATAAATATTTATTTTCTCAAGGATGCGTTGACCCAAAATTAATAACTGAATCTTTATTAAATCAATTTATTGCTCAGAGTAGTAGTGTAAGTCGTAAAAATACCATTACCTATGCAATTAATCTTTGGAAAGAAGAACAATGGCTTGATATTTATTTTACTCCTACTCGCAATCAAATAACTACTCCTAAAATTGAGGTCATTCCTGAAGAAGTTTTATATCAGGTATATGAAAAGTTCGACCTCTTACCAGAACCCTTAGAAAGATTATTTCGATTGCAATTAGTTCTGGGTTGTCGTATTGGAGAAATTATCAAAATGCCACGTCAATGCCTAAAAAATGAAGGCGAACAGTGGTTTATATTACGTTGGATAGAAAAGCGCCAACACTGGCGATATTATCAAATACACCCTCTAGTGGCGGAATTAGTTCGAGAACAGCAAAGATTTCTCCACAATACATTTGGAGACAATTCAGATTTTGATAAACTCTTCTGCACGACCTATTTATCAAACAAACTCAATATTCCTCTGATAGAAAAGTTTCAAAGATTACCAAAATATCAACCCAAAACTATCAGCAGACAACGAATTAATGTCTTGTTAAAAAAATTTTGTGAAGTAGCCGACTTCAAAGACAAGTACGGCAACAAATTTCAACTTACCAGCCATATGTTTCGTCGTACTAAAGCTAGCATTATGGCTTATTGTGAAGCAGAAGATGAATATATTGCTGGGGTTTTGGGTCATGGCTCTTTAGATATGTTGCCACACTATCGCAAGCGTTCTTTGGAGAAGCTAGAGAAAGATGCTGATACTAAAGGCTATGTGGATATGTACGGTCAAGTAACAAGTTTCAAACCGAGAAAATGCAGATATGAAAAATTAGCTGAACTACTGAAAGTTAATACTCCATTAGGGGAATGTCATCGACCTACAATGTTAGGTGATTGTCAGTATCGTTACGCTTGTTTGAGTTGTGACCATCATCGAGTAACTGAAGAAGATAAACCTAGATTAGAAGCTGATTTTCAATATTTACAAGAAGATTTACGACAAGCTCGAACTCAAGGACAACAGAGGAGAGTAACAGAAATCGAACGGATATTGAAATTAATTAAAAATCGACTGCAAGGATTAGTACAACTACAAAATATTAAGGAGAAACATTAAAATGTTTAACTCTAAAGACACGCCTAAAAAACTTAATATTAAGCATCCATCAATTTCATTTCACCCGACGCTTAAAGAGAGATTAGAAGTTAATTGGGAAGAGGAATACAGCAATGAGTTTATTTGTCCCCAATGTAATCAAGGAATTTTAAACAAGTTCTCTTATAAAGATAGCGCACTGTGTAAACTTAGACTCAAATGTAACCAATGTCATAAACTTATAAATCTGACTTGCAATAAAACTCCTAAGCGTCCACGAATTTCAATTCATTCTACTCTTCAAGGAAAATTAGAGGTTAATTGGGAGAATGAATATCATAATGAGTTTACTTGTCCTCAATGTAATCAAGGAACTTTAAATAAATTTCAATACTGTAAAAATGCTGCTTGTAAACTAAGATTAGCTTGCAATACTTGTGATAAAGTAACATTTTTGAGTTGTCAACTTAGAAAACATCCAGTAGTTTCGATTCATCAAACTCTTTTTGACAAGCTACAAGTAGATTGGAAAGAAGAATACAATAATGAATTTACTTGCTTTAAATGTAATCAGGGAAAACTAGATAGATTTGTTGACTTTAAAGGTCTTCATAATGTAAAATTAGGATGTAATTTTTGTGGACACAAAACTACTCTTAGCTGTCAAGTTTCACCACATATTCATGGTTATCGTTCTGATTTAATTTGCCCAAATCCTCTCTGTACTCAAATTGGACATAATGGACAGAAAGGCTGGATTTATGAAACATTCAATCAAGAAAACAGTAATTGTAGCAGTAATTGTAGATGCTATTTCTGTGGAATAAATTTCGACCCAACATCTCAAAGTAATAGCAGTTGGATTGGTAATCAAAACAAAGATGAATTATTACCTTTTTGTTTTGAAGATGACATTTGGAATTTTCGACATTTTATTGATAACCCACAAGCTAAAACACTAAATTTTCGTTCTATCAAAGTTCAGTGGTATCGAGAGCAAGTTAAGGGATACCTGCATTTTTTACTTAAAACAGGGAATTATACTTCTGTTACTGTGCCCGTAAATTCTTTATTAACTTTACGTCAGTTTGGTCGGATATTATACCAGCATAAAATACAACAAGCTAATCAAATTAGCCGTCAATTAATATTAGTATTTTTAGATAATTACAGAGCCAACTGTAATAGAACAATTCGAGAAAAATTGTATATCCTCAAAAACTTCTTTGACTGGTTAGGTTTAAATGCAGTCAACTTAGTTCGTCTTCGCGACATCCCTAAAGTTAACTATGACAATCCCGATTGGTTAGATGAAATAACTCGAAAAGCTATCAAACAACATCTATCTAAAATTCCTCTTCCTATTGCCAATCAATATTTAATCCAAGAATACACTGCTGCTCGTCCTAATGATATTTGTCAGATGAGCCTTGATTGTTTAGTAGAAGAGAATGGGAAATGGTATATTAGGTTTTATCAAAACAAAACATCTCGATGGCACCAAATATTTGCTACTCGTGAAATACGTCAAATAATTGAGAAGCAACAGCAATGGGTAAGACAAAATTTAGGCTCAGATTATGCTTATTTATTTTGTCATTTTCGGAGTATTAGACAAGAATCTTATCCAGCTTTTGAGAATATCAAACCTCTACCCAAACCACCAACAACAAGTGCTGGAGAAAATCCAATGGTTCGTATAATTCGTATGTTAATAGAAAACGAAGATATACGAGACGCTAACGGACAACAACCACACTTTACAGGAAAAATTACCCGTCATAGTCGCCTACAAGAAGTTCGGACTAAATATGGGATAGAAGCTGCTCAATTATATGCCGACCATCAAAGTAGTAACACCACATTTCAACATTATGCACCGCCAACTAAGGAGCAAATAGCAGAGGTAGACTTACCATTTCAGAAACTTTTGATGAATCCTGATAATAAATTCTTACCCTGGCAATCTCTACCAGAAAGTTTACTACAAAACCCGAAAGCCCACGAACTAGATTTAGAGATAGCACCGCGTTTAGTAGTTTACGGACACTGCGCTCTCGACTCAAAAACACCCTGTCCGGTCAATCTTTATCCTAAATGTTATGGGTGTTCAAGTTTTCGTCCGAGTACAGGAAAATTACCTCTCTACGAACGTCAATATCAAGGCGAACAACAAAGGTTAATAGATGCAGAAAAAGCAGGAGCAGAATTGGCATATGAAGAAGCTAAAGCTACGATTGAAGCAATGGATAAATGGCTTCCCGAACTGAGGAGATTGGCTGATGGCGAAGAAAAAGCATAATCGGGAAAAACAAGCTGAAGTCTTACGTCGCACCCAAGCCCAACGTAAGGAACAGAAAAAGGAGCAAGTGCTAAAGGCAATACAAGAAATACTTGCTCAAAAGAAATCCTTAACTTTTGCTAATATTGCCAAAGTAGCGGGTTGTTCTGTTTCTTATCTCTATAAATGGGATGAAATCAAAGTCTATATCCACGAACTTCAGCATCAAGAAAATACTCAACTTAATTCATTGGAAGAAGTTGAAGCCAAGCCCCATAGCTTGAAAACTTTACATGAAGTAGCTCGGCAACGCATCAAGAATTTAGAAGCGGAAGTTAAAGCTCTGAAAGAGCAAAATGAACTACTTAGAGGTCATGTAGTCGAAATCTATGAACTTCGAGATGAATGCGACCGATTAAGGAAACAATTACGGGAGTTAATCAATTCTCAACACTCATCTAGTAAAGTGATTCCAATACAAACACCTTTAAACGATAAAAAAGTGTCTACTTCTAGACCTGAACTTGAAGAAACTCCAGAAAAGATTATTGACTTAATTCAAGATATGGGACTAAATATGGGAACAAAACTTAAAAAAGAGATTAGCAATCGCGATCCTCAAAAAGTTCGATTAGCAATTGAAGCATTTCAACAATATCAAGCTAATCATCATATTAATAGTCAAGAAGCTTGTTTATTAACTATGATTCGTTCTGAAGCACAACCAAATACCTCAAATGAAGGATTCAAGCCAATCTCTAATCCCCGGAAAAATATTGTCTCAGAGGAATCTAATCCAGAATTGCTTACATTAGAGCAACTTAAACAACTTAGTAGTATTTTTGACTCAAACTATGAAAAATAATTATTCACCTCCCCAAAATATTGAAGCAGAGGAAAGCATTTTAGGAGGCATTCTCTTAGATCCGAATGCTATAAACAGAGTAGCAGATTTATTATCATCTGCAGCTTTTTATATCATAGCTCATCAACGCATCTATCAAGCTGCATTAGAACTTTATCATCAAGACAAGCCAACCGATTTGATGACCGTTACTACTTGGTTAAAAGATCGTCAATTACTGGAAAAAGTGGGAGGTCAACAGAAGTTAGCTCAATTGGTTGAGCGAACCATTTCCGCAGTAAATATAGACTCTTATGCTGCTTTAGTTATAGACAAATATCAGCGTCGCTTGTTAATTGGTGCAGCTCGTGAAATTGAAGAATTAGGCTATGATACAGCTACCGAATTACCCGTTGTCATCGAACAATCAGAGGCCCGACTTTTTCAAGTGACGGTTGATGAAAAAGATCCTTTTCAACCTCAGTCTATTGATGATTGTCTCCGAGATGTTTTTAATGAATTAGAGCAGGGGCAGTCTCCTGGTTATTTAACTGGATTAGCCGACTTAGATCGACTAATAGGAGGACTCGCTAGAAAGGATTTAATTATTATTGCAGGTCGAGCTTCAATGGGCAAGACTTGGTTTTCTATTTATCTGGCTAATTATGTAACAGTAAATTATCAAGTTCCGGTTATCTTTTTCTCTGCCGAAATGTCAAAAAATCAATTAACTAAACGATTTTTAGCGATGCACTCTGGAATTGATTCGGCTCGACTCATACGGAATCAAATCTATCGGAATGAATATGAGATGCTAGTGAAAGGATTAGGGGTACTTAGAGAGTTACCAATTATTATTGATGACACTCCAGCTATGACTTTAACAGCAGCGAGAATGCGGTCTGTTTTACGCCGAATCAAGGCGGAGAGAGGAACTATTGGTTTAGTGGTTATGGATTATATTCAAAAGCTAGGAGATAGAGCTGCCGGGAATAGAGCGCAAGTCATCGGCAAGTTTTCTGGGGCTTTTAAAGATATGGCAAAAGAGTTTGATTGTCCATTTATTGCTTTAGCACAAATTAATCGAGGAGTAGAAGGACAACTAAATAAACGTCCTTTGATGAGTGATATTAAAGATTCGGGAGATATAGAACAGGACATGGATTTAGGGATATTACTTTATCGAGATGAATACTATAATCCAGAAACAAAAGAACAAGGAATCCTAGAAATTAATGTGGCTAAAAATCGAAATGGAACAACCGGAATGTGTAAAGTTAAATTCAATCCGATAATTGGAGCATTTCTACCATTTGGAGTTTAGACTAATCTACTCCTAACTATAACAAGTATAGCAATCCTATTTTATTTGTGTATAAAAATCTTACCGCTTTTAGGGAACACCGGAGCTGGCAACAAGCAACAGGCGAGAGTTTCAGTTTTTTTATCTACTTTTTGATTTGTCACAACATAAGCACGGATTGCTATATAGGAGAGCCTGCCTTGGCTGACAAAAATTAATTAAGACGAAAAGAGGCTAAGAGAAAAGATAGAAGACATAGCAATTTTTTTGTAGCTGTACACGCTTATCATTCTCTCAATTATCTTCTTTTCTGACAACGCCCAGATTCTTGTTTAAACTGTAATCTATTATGAAACCTTAAAAAAATATAAAATGAGAATCCTTTCGATTTACTTTGTGGAAGGTCAGTAGCCAAACATTCATTTAGTAAGCATTCCACACTGTAGAATCAATATAAGACTGAGCAGAGAGCTTTTAGATTGTCAACTTCACAATTAGCAGGATTATGATCTAAATGAGCCGTAGTTAGTGTAAATCGTTGAGGTTTGGTAATTCTGATAGTGCCGTGTTCATCGTCTTCCACCACTTTGTACAGATGAGACAACCATTCTGGATGATAATCTCTCAGCCATTGTTCGGTCTGCTTCTGAGAGATTCCGGGAGGTCGGCATGGTCGCCCGCACCATTCACAAGTCCAATTAGCACTTTGTTTTATGGATAAAGCGATTTCTTTCCAGTTGTCTGGATACAAATTTAGATTTATGGGCATTATTTCTTTCCATGTATCAGCTTCAATTACTAAAGCTATTAACCTCAAAAATTTACAACCAAAATATCTAATTTTCTGTTAATAAACCAGACATATTCAGCAACCTTTCTGACCAAACATTAGCTTTATGACTTACCTCACTCCGGAGTTCATTATCATTCCAAATACTTACCCAATTATACTGCCCGAAGTGCTAATGTTATCTGTAATTCAACAAGTTCAGCAGCAACTTCTACCTCTGTATCAGGAGCAGTCCATTCAATAAAAAATTCACTTTCTTTGAGCAAATTTTCTACCAGTTCTTGATTAACTGTAGACTGACAACGAGATTTAATTCGAGCTAAATTCGAGGCAAGATTTCCCAAGCGTACAGGAATTTCATCTCTCAAATATCTTTCTTTCATGCGTTTCCAATTTCTCATAAATTTCCTAATAACTGTTCTACAATTTGAGCAACCCGCGTTCTAATAACTGGGTCTTGAATTTCCACCCTCCCGATTATTTTGACGAGGACGAATATTGATTAGAGATTCATAACCCACCTCTTGTGTAAGTGGATACCAATCTGCTCCCCAAATATCTACTTGCCTACTTCCGTTTTCTAATAATACAGCTTCACAATCCGCGTGTAGTTCTCCACCACCAGCTAAAATGCCTTTTTCTATATCTACTGCTAGTTTAATATAACTATTTAGAGTAGCTAGCATTTCATTCATTTGTTCTTTAGTAGCACGGTCTCGGAGTAAGTAAATCATTATTTCGTCAGAATAAATTGTTAGTATTTTATCAGATGACTACTTTGATTATCAAAAATTTATGATTGTAATTTTTCTACTTATGCGAGAGGTATTAAATAATAAATAATAAATAATAGCACTCCCAATTTACCAGAAAAAGAGTGCCTTGTCACCGCTTTTTAATTTCCTATTCTTCCTGATTTCCCAACAAATTTTTCACAGACTTCAATGCCTTCAAATAAGTCTCTCGTTGTTTAAGTGAACCATACTCTCGTAGCTGTTCTTTAGTAAAACCAAACCCATTACATAAGTCTTTCAATTGTTGAATACTTCGTTCCTCCACTGGCACATAATAAGCCCCCACAGACTTAGGTTGAGACTGATGATTGTTCCCATTACCATTAGATTTAACTATACTTAAATCCTCAGATAAATTCTTTCCATTAGTAGGAGCAGAACCATTAGATTTACCTCCTTTTTTTGACCCATTACCATTAGACTTATGACCATTTGATGTACCATTTTCATTACTATCATCCTCATCAAAACCAACAGTAATCACATCAATAAGTCCAGAATTATCACCACCATTAGGTTCATCGGGACGGTAAGGAGTATCAGACAAATCATCAGCATCAGGTAATTCCTTCAAATCAATCGAATCATAATCCCCTGATCGAATTTTTTCTACCTCTTGCCAAAAACCTAATTCTAATTGATCTTCACCAGCAATCTTAGTAGCATTAACAGCCTTAATAATCTGAATTAAACCAGACTCCAAAGCACCCTTTAAAGTCTTCTGATTTTGATGTCGCTCCTCATTAACTGCGTGTTCATTTCTGAGCTGAACTAACTGACGTTCTAACTCTTCAATCCGAGATTCTAGAGAGTCTCTAGTAGCATTAGTAGTTGAGTTTATAGCCTCTTCAAGTCCAACAAAAAGCATAATTAATTCTCCATTAATTGAATTGTAAAAAATTTGTTCAGCAATCCTGAATATTTCTAAAAATCAGTAGCGTGGGAATTGCTGTTGTTACTTATTATAATCTATTATATTGATTTGAAAACTACTCTACCATTTAACTATTTAATGGGAATAATAGTGATAATATAACTAAATATTATCTATCCAGATCAAGGAATAACATTTACTGAAATTAGTCAGGCTAAAATCAGGAATAAGGAATAACATTTTCTGTAGACTTTAGAGCAAAAATTCCTCTGATTGTTCTGGAAAAGGTGCTACTAAGAGACTGTGTCTTCCTCTCAAAATATGTATTTCAATTGTGACAATGATTCCACTAATTATTTATCTTGGTATTTAGTATGATAATTAAACATTTTGCTCTGTTTTTTTGCTCAATATAAGTGTATAAAAGCGATATTGCTAGCAAATAATTATCTTGCTTATTATAAGCCCAAGTAATTGAAGAAACCACGGGCAAAGAAGGAGCCAGAAGACCGGGAGTGCCGAGCATAAAGTAAAACTTTCCAGGTTCTTAATAGGTGTCTAGTCAGTAGTAGACAGTAGTTAGAAGTACAGGTGTACTACAAATAATCAAGACGAAAGTTAAATACTCATATTAGGTAGGTTTAGTCCTACCTAGTTTTTGGGACATCATTTTCAGTCCACAACTGTCAGTTAGTTTGTCCAAATTATCGAAAAACTTGGCCAACTTTCAGTAAAGATATTTTTGATTTACATATTTGATTATTGTCTACTATACACTCTACTAAATAGTATATACTAGACAGTATAGTAGACAATAAACTAAATGCTCAAATTTCTGTAAAACATATTTTACAGATATATTAACAGATAATATACTAGACATACTACTAGATATATTAGTAGACAGTAGTTACTAGACAGTAAAAAACAAGAGGTGTCTACTACCTACTAGACACTCAATCATTACTTACTAGACAGTCAACAAAAGGGCCACTATGAAAGTTACAGAATTATTAAACAGATATAGATTAAAAACTCGTCAGGCATTCTACGATCGCGTCAAGAGCTTAGACATCGTCTTACCAAAAGATGCCAGAGGTCATAGCTATGCCACTCCTGAACAAATTAATTTGTTAGATCAACTTCATGATTACCTCAGAACTCCCGGCACTACATTAAGTGGCTTTGTGCCAGTATCTCCAACAGGTGTCGTGCAAGTAGTAGACACCCCACTAGACACCTCTAATGGGACATCTATTACTCAAAGCAATGAAAAAAACTTGGAATATCCAGATGAAAATCAATCTCTTGAATTATTGGAACAGCTAGTCGGAGCGATCGCCGCTAATATTCAAGCTAAAAGTCCCATTTGGTACCACGACGAATTAGAGAAAGCTGCTATCGGGGGATGGTTACTTTCCACTGCGGAAATTAAACATTTAATAGGAGTAAAACCTTATTGCAAAAAAGGTTCTGATGTTTATGAACGTGGTAGTTGGCAATTCATCAAAGTAGGAAAAATAGGAGGTGCAACAGCTTGGAGAGTCAAGAAAATTATCATGGAAATTTAACTACTTCAGATAAGTAGAAATAAGTTTAGATGAATGAATAAATAATAAATATTAAATAATAAACTATCTATTTTAAATATTTTTGTATACTGTCTTGTGAGCAGTAGACATATTTACTAGACACCCTCATAACTCAAATAATTAATGATGCTTTGCTCCGGCTATAATTGTTATATCTAATGAAGCAGGATTGGAACAAATAATCATAAATTTCTATAGATTATCGTAGGTTTCTAAGAACGGCTCGCGAATATAGCAACGTCGGGAGTATGTCAACGTTCTTTTTGCGAGGCAGTATACTCTTTCTGCTCAACAGCTTGCTCGACAGTATTAGCAAACTCTAAAAACTTCTTAGTCTCTTCTGGACTCAGATTTTCTTCGACAATATTTCCATCTGCTGAACCTTGAAACACTTCCTCTCCACTTGATTTAGATGTGATAGAAATATCACCATCACTTGTTCTTTCAAAAAAGTAATTAGTAGTCCCGTGATAGTCTTTTTCTTGGAGGTCAAGAAAATTGTCAACAGCTTCAAGTATTTTTTTATTAGCAGCTTCGTCTACTTTCTCAGCAAAAGTCACGAAATCTTCTGTTTGTTCTGCACTAAGTTGGTTTGTTATAGTACCACCCTCATCCACAGTAAACAATTTATTCTTGTTATCGCCATCACGAGCGCTAATTGATATTTCTCCATTTTCAGACTTTTCCAGTATATAATTAGCAGTTTCATACCGTTCCGACTCTTGCATTGTCAGAAAATTATCTACCCCATCTGCAATAAGTTTATTTTCTGACTGTTCGTAGTCATTCTCTGACTCCAAGGCTTTGTTTGTTTCATTATTTCCTTCTAAATCATTGCTTTTTTCTTGGACTTGTTCGCTAAAATTAACAAACTTTTCGGTTTCATCTTGAGTGAGTTTAGACTCAATATTTCCTTGTGCATCTTGATGAAAAACTTCACCTCTATCGTCTTTAGTGTTAATTGAAATTTCCCCATCCTCCCTTTCAAGAATATAGTTCTTGGTCTCATAATGATCGGTTTGAAGTAGATTGATAAAATTATTAATTCCCTCAGCTATAAGTTGATTATTAGAACTATTATCTTCAATTTGCTCTAGCTGATTATCAAAATTAGCAAGTCCCGGATTAATTTCCGATGAGACTTCAAGTTGTGCATCAAAATTTTCTAGCTCCATTTTTTCTTTTTCACTTAGTTCAGGGGTGGTTGATGAAGTTTTTGAGCGTTCATCAAAATCCTGCAACTCTGTACTTGGATCTAGTATTAAATTAGTCATATCATCATCAATACTCGTATTATCCATGTTTCCTCCACACGTCGTTTTTATTCTTGAATTAGTTAGAATTTTATTGTTCAAGCCTGATAAATACACTGAAATGTAGCTATAATTTTGATGTTATTCCTTTGAAATGATTTTTTATAGATTTCCTAATAAGATTCATACAGTCTGGAAAAGCTGGAGAGAGCAATACAAAGCTACTCTAACTCCAGTCCCTTATAGACCGAGTGTCAACTCAAAGCGATTACATAGATTGAGTTGGATAATGGCGATCACTTTTAAGTTTATTCTCTGGGCGATCGCTGGTTTGTTTTTAGTGTTCGCCATAATGCTATTACCTAATTTGTTGTGGGCGACCGCTTTTTTTGCAACCGCCCTAATTGTCAGTCCAATTGTTCCTGTTCATTGGATTGCAAAACTGGCAATATTTACATTAATAGTACTCAGGAACAACCTCGTACTATATAGTAAGTGGTTACTTTTGCTTAATGCTATTGTTTCCCTCCGTTCAAAAGACTACCTAGAAGGCGTAGAAACAATCACCTATAAAAATTCGTTGCCCACGCATCTTTCTCTATGCGCTGCCTCTGTACCAAATTTTTTGAATCTCTTGTCAATCTTAACTTCCCCGCTGTGATTGCAGCATCTAGTTTTGGCAAAAGAATGCGTACTTCTTCAAGTGTGCCATGTTTTACTACCTGAGCAATCATCTGCGCTATTTCTGTTAGCTCTACATCCATCTTTACTTCCATTAGTCCATCTCCTTTTCCTATCTAAATTACAATCATCTGCTTCCAACTAGAAGTGTCGGCACTTTCTCATCCACAATAGTTTCAATATTTTCTGAAATTATTTTCATAATTTTTCTAAAATTTGTCACGGCTCCGAACTGGTGGAATCAATCCTCTCAGAAGTGAGGGTTGCTTATCATCAATCACTTCTGTCGCAGCAGTTTGCAAACCAATCTCAGCAAGCGATTCAATCACAGCAAAAGGTAACTCAGCTCTTTGGGCAGCTTCTAGAAAAGTCACACCATGACGAGCTAAATCTAGAAATTTTTTGATTTTATCGACAACGGGGTCTTTATAAGCTGTATACTTTCCTTTGAGAGCCTCTATATAACCACGTCGGATATCTAGCAAGCTTGCCTGCCGCCCATCAGTTAAAGTGAGAAGCTCCTCAGTTGGTGGCAAAACTTCTGGCACAATAGCAACTCCATTAGAAATTTGAGGAGTTCTTGTCAGAGAAATAGTTAAATCAAAAGTATAGGTACGCTTCTCATTATTTTGATTAGAGGTAACAACCACCAAATTAGTAGGATAAATAGTCTCATAAGGATAATCCTCTTCGCGAACAGACCTTATAGACGGAGTTTCTACCACACCCTTCAACCGCAGAGGTTCAATGGTTTTCAGCACAAGAATCGATGCCCGGCCAGTATCCACAGGCAAATCAGTAGAAAATACAATTTGATGTACATCAGCCAGAGAAATAAATTGAATCGTTTCCCCATTCCTAAATTCAATCACACTCTGACGCCCAGGAATCAAGACTATTTCTGTAGTCTCAGCTAATGCTTTTGGTACGGTAACAGTTTCTATAGCGGGAGGTACAGACAAAGCTCGGTTTGACATAATAGCAAAACTTGCAATTGCACCCAAAATGGTTCCTTTCCAATTCATCTCAACCCCCCTTTTTTCGGAACTCTAAACGTCACAAAGCCATTCACGAACAACTGTACTTTTTCTCCCCTACTGACTTGGAAAATTTTTAAATCCTTGGGCTTAGAGTCCAGTCGTTCCGTCATCCTTTCTGTTAGAGTCTCGGCTAAACCTTTAATAAATGCTGCCCTTGGTTCTTGCCTATTTTGTTGAGCTGTCGTAGTAGAAGACAATCCTGTAGTTTGTGTTTGTACCTCCTGTTCTGGCTGTGTTATGTTATCGGCAGCCTCCGCAATTCCTGCCATTAATCCCACAGCAATATCACTACCCAATCCCGGGCTTGCATCCGAGCCTTTGATTTTTTTAGCAATCAATACGTTACCTTTCTTACCTCGAATTACTAAAGGAGTTGTGGGCGCATCATTATATCCGGAACCTGTTGTAGGAATAGTTTCCTGGCGTCCGTCGGGATGAACAATAGCCACCACAGATTGAAAGACTTGTCCGGCATCAGAGATAAATGACACCGATACAATTAGCTGGCTGCCCTTTTTCAGAGCATGGGTACCATCCGATGCCACCAAAGGCTCTGTTAATTCCACCAAAAACAATCCATCTGTACCATCGATTTCCTGGTTCCAGTGCAGAGGTACTACTACCCTACCTTGTGCAGTTGTACCAATAGTAACCTCAATATCCTTGTAGCCCGTAAATTCAGAACTCTGATTAATAATGCCTTGCATTCCTGGTGTCAAGCCATCCTTGATTGATTCTCCTACAACAACCGAAGCAATAAGATTATTTGTCGGTGCAATTGCGGGGGTTGGTTTTGCTTGTGTTTGAGGAGTTTCAGATTCAGAAACTACTTCTTTCTCCTCAAACTCCTTTCGCTGAACCTGACCAAGTGCTGCTAGTTCTGTCCAGGCGCTCAGATCGTCAAACTTTTCGGGTTCTGGAGCAGGAGTCGGAGCAGCTCTAGGAATAGGAGTAGGTCTAGGAGCAGGAGCAGCTCTAGGAACAGGAGCAGTTCTAGGAGCAGGAGCAGGAGCAGCTCTAGGAACAGGAGCAGGAGCAGCTCTAGGAACAGGAGCAGTTCTAGGCACAGGAGTAGGAGCAGGTCTTGGAGCAGGAGCAGTTCTAGGCACAGGAGCAGGTCTTGGAGCAGCTCTAGGAGTAGGCTTTGGAGTAGGAGTAGACTTTGGAGTAGAGGTAGGCTTTGGAGTAGGTTTTTGAGAAGAACTCTCCTCAGTTTTTTCAGCCTTTTTAGCAGTCCTAGACCTTTTAGGTTTCTCTTGGTTTTCCTGTAAAGGTGACTGAAGATTCCTCACAGCCACAGCAGCTCTTTCTTTATATAATTCATCTTGCAGTCGCTTAATTTCTTCAGCACTAGCATCAGTCTCTCCTGCTTCATTCGTGGAAGTTTTGGCTATTTGTTTGTTCCCCGTGGAATTGAATAGCATCACAACAAGGGAAATAGCAACTACCACAACAGCAAACAGCCCACCCACAAATACTGTTTTTGCTAGAGGATTCTTGGTAACGTCCGCTCGTGGTTCTCCCCGTATGGGATGATGTAAATCCTCTGGACTCAATAAAGTGTCAGCATCAGATTCTAATTCTGATACCGAGCTTTTTGAAGTGTCCGCGCTTCCTGTGGTATCTGCAAGCTCTTCTATCGACAGACTATCCTCTTCTGTCCCTGAGATAACTTGAGTCCCCTTTTCATCCTGAATTACACTCACGTCCATTCCTCCTTTTAGCCAATCCTATTCTGTATAAAGGTGATTATTAATCGTTGAAACCTCTCACATTAAAAACTATCTTCAACAACACTCGTGACCATAACTTTATTTCTAAGCAACAACCGCAGACTCTCTCGAAAAGGGCTAGTTTGATCGGCTGGCAATAATACTGAAACCTGTTTTGGTATAGCCTTTAGACTGATACGCCTGCTAATAATCACCTGTCCTTGCTCGCCTCGATTATTGGTCTCAAAGCGTGCAGCTAGAACTCTTACATCCCACCTACCAGGGGCAATTTCCACAGGCTCAGAAACTTCATAAATAACAACCGAAGACTCTAGAAATCCATCAAGGACTGCCTTTGGAATTATCTGACTTCCCATTAACTTCAGGAATTCGGTGCGAAATCGAGGTTCCATCAAAAAGCTTCCCATATATACTTTTGAAGGAACTTTCACACCCACAACTGATACACCCGCATCCTTCTCACCATTCGGCAATTTATTATCCCACTCAAACATGAGCTGGATAAATGATTCAGCCGTAGATTTAAGAGATCCTGGCTCCCGATGTAGTGGCTCTACCTGTACAATGTCGTGTGCAGTACCATCACTCATCTGCACATAAGTTCTGTCCATAGTAGCTAAGGACCGATTATTCAAAACTAAAATCAAAGCTCCCATAGTACCAAAACACAGGCTACCTGCCAGAAGTAATAAAGCAATCAGAAATTTAGGAGTATCTTTTTCTGGAATAAGAATATTGGCCATGATACTAATTAATAATTAACAATTAATAATTAATAATCAATAATTACCTCTCCTAAATAATTAACAATTAATAATTATCGCTCGCCGGAGCATTAACAATTAAGCACATTACCAAATTAATTACGCTTTTTGTCAGACTGAAATCCTTATACTGTAGGCTCACATCAAATTAGGGTAGGTAAACAATTTTTTCAGCAATTAACAATTAATAATTAATAATTACCTCTACCTTTTAGGGAGAGGATTGAGGAACAAAGAAAACAATTTGTTTTTCCCCTTCAAGGGGGAATATTAAAACCTGAATCATTTAATTATTCATTATTAATTATTCGGTTAGGGAGCTTAACAATGAATAATCATTCATTATTAATTACAAGGGGAGACTATCTCCCTACACATACGCAACTCAATTATTAATTATTGAACAGAGGCCAACGATAGTTACCACAAATAGTTTGAATGTTTCTAATAGTCAGTATTCAGAGATTTTAACAGTTTTTTTTGAAACTATCAATTCAATTAAACAGGGATTAAAATCCATTTTTTTACTGCTATTATTGCCACATAAAAAGCTTGGTTTTCTTGGAAAAATAGGCAATTATTAATTATTAATTATTCATTATTTCTGGAATGCTTGCCGGATTCTGCGAGCAAACGCCCGCCCCGCTCCTGATTGAGCTACTACTCTTGTCGTCGCGACTCCCGCTCCCATAGCAAAGCTCCCCACCCCGGAAACAACAGCAGCAGCTTGCTTACTAATAGCTTGGAATAAGGCCACACCACCCATCTGCCCTAGATAGATTGCTAGTACAGGACTAGCAACAGCAATGAAAGCAGCAAAAGCAATATCTCGGAAGCTAGTCCCACCCATATCTTGCCCTGCTGCAACTTGAGCTTTTTTGACAACAATAGCCGTTAAACCCACAATAATGTTGTAACTAAGCATGGTGGCAAACATACCCACCATTGCAGAAGCCCAGGCGAAGACAGTTTTGCCTGCCACTGGAAGGATACTAATACCCAAAGCAGGTGGAAATAACAGTGCTGTCATTAATAGTGCAGCTTCCATACAGTTTATAAATGCCCACTGAATGGCATACAAAAACATCATCAGGAGGGTAATCAGAGCAGAGCGCAAGCCATTTGTCAAGGGATTTCCACCACTCACAGTAGGGGAAGGTACATCAACCCCCGCTTCATTTGCTGCCTCTTCCCTAGCTGGATCTTCCATACACTGTTGTTGCTCTGCGGGTGGTAGATTCATACAATCCGCGTATATCTCTTGCTCGATCGCCTGTTCGGCATTCTCCTGTCGTATTTCATTTAGGGCAGTTTGAGCATCCAGTGAAGAAGAGCCAATCTGTTGAGTAAGGACAAACTGAACATTGTAAGAACCAATACCGTAAAAGGTTTGCACCACCCCCGCTGCCAAAGTTCCATTCCCTCCCAGCAGACACACTACTATGAGTGGCATAATCAGCAAATCAGCCAAAGCACTCCAACTTTGTTTTTCAAGCAAAGGCTGAATCTTTTCAATAGCTAAGTACAGTAGTGAGATTCCTGCCAGCAATAATCCCAAATCATTCAAGGCTTGCCAGAGAGGACTACTGGAGGAAATAGCTTCACCCCATAGTTCACCCCAAGCTTGAGTGGTGCTTTGGTTTAGTTCGGAACCAAGATTAATTAAGTCACTTCCTGTTAAGTTAGCCATTTTTCACTTACTCAGGTTCCTTGAAAGTGGAAAATTGAGAGCCGTTAGCCAAAGCTCGAATATTGGCAGATTTTTCAACTCGATTTCCAGCATTGCCACCCTGCAAAGTTGTCGAAATATCACTGAGGATTTGATTTCGATAAGCATTATCAATTCGGTTTTGCTGAGTTTCAGTAAATATTGCAGCTTGTTGGGCGGATAAGATGGATAGCTGATTAGATTGAGCTGCCTCTGCTTGTAACTTCAGCCCCATTGCATCTAATTGAAGTCTCTCCAAGTCTTGAGTAACATCCGTACTTTCTCCTTCTGATACCAAAATTTTGCCTTGCTCGGCTAGTTTTTGTGTAGCAGCAGCCATAAGAGCAGAAGTTTGAGTAGTTTGATCTCCAAATTCTATTTTTTCTTTGATTTTTTCCTGAGCGTCCTCTCCCAAAGCTGACGAGGAGGCCACAGCTTTTGCTAGTTTTCCCGTCAACTCGACACTTGCTTCATTAAGGAGTAGCAAATTATCCTCGACACTAGAACCTAATTGCATCCCAAAGGTAAAATCTTCAGTCCCAGCGTTTTTTAATTCCTCCAATAATTTATTAGGATCGGGAATATTCATGTCTCCATAAATACCAGAAATCTCTAAATCCGGAAGATTTAATTCGTTCAAAGCATCATCCAAAAAATCATTAGGATCGATCGCCAGTAATTCGGATATAGGGCCAATTAAATCATTGATCTGATCCTCTATTTTCCCTTGTGCATCACTCAGAATATCTTCAGGATTCAATCCCAAGATATCTTCAAAGCTGAAAGAAGCAGCGAATGCAGGTTTTGCAATAGCTATACTTGCTACTGTTGCCCCACTAACTAATAGTTTGAAAATCCGTAGAGTTTTCATCCTTTTTTCTCCTTAAAAATACTACTTTCCAATTTCTTTAATAGAAACACCTCCTCTTAATACCTTGATATAAGCAGCAGCAAAATCTCTGGTTCCTTTAAGAACCCCTACTTGACTCTGAGGATATTGATTGATAAACCTTTGCCTAGCAGCTTTTTCATCTTCTGAATTAGCCACCGCAGCCAGAATCATTGCTCCTGGATAATACCGCAAAGGACTCCAATAGCGATCGCCTACCTTTAACAACCACTTAGTAAAATATTCCGACGCATCAGGATAAAATGCTTCAGTCGCGTTTACTCTGATAGTATCGGGGTCATACTCACAGTATTTAACATAAGCGGAAGCAGCAGCAGCCGTAGTTTTTCCTACCATCTCAATAGAAGTATTTTGGAAAATTTTACTGGCAGCAGAGCAAGCAGCAATAGCATTAACATCCTGTAAGATTAATAGCCCTGAAATACCGTCTTTACGGCCAGTAGCCCAAATTGTCCCTACCATTTCGGCAAATCCAGGCTTACTCAGCAATACACTCAGCTCATCTCCTACAAACAAACTTCTCGGATGGGACAATCCGTTGGTCACGCAAGCCATAGCTGCCAATAAAGACATGATTTGAGCATTACTGTCATTATTTAAACCCGACAAAGCAAAGATTTTTACCATAGGGTCTGGCGGTATTGTACTAGGGCGACCAATAGCCTGCCCAATCTCTGGATCGTCCAGTTTTGCTGAAATTTGGTTGACAATTTGATTAATTGCCAGTCTGTCAATTTCCTCAAAAGACTTCAATCCCAACTTTTCCTTAGAACAGAAATTAAGCAAATCGTGCAGGGTTGGGATATTTTGCCAGGCATTAGAATGAAAACCTTGCTCAAAAGCAAAGTTGTAGCGATCGATAATTTGAGGATTGGTGGTAAAAACCTGAATCATCTTTACTACCAAAGCGTTAACTCTTTCTTGCAACTTCGGGTCGTGGATAGACCCCATAGCAATACCGACTAATGCTTGTTGAAGAAACTGTTTCCAACGATTGAGCCGTTCGGCCACCGTTTTCTTATCCATCCCTCTCAAATCTGGTGGCTCGACAAGGTTGTAGCTTTGATTAGCCATATTGAAAAAAGCAGCCTTATCCCCCAACATCCGACAAGCTGTAGCAAAGGTAGAATCGCCACCAGTGGAAATGTCCATTCCCACTACTGGAATACCTTGAGCAAGGGCATCCACAATAAAGCGAAAACCCAAAACCGACTTACCTCCTCCAGAAGTGGCAGTAATAATAGCCCGCTCTGTCTTCCGAAACAAATCTACATAAATAGGTTGTCCGCCTTTATCAGTAATAAACTCCACACCACGACCACCTTTGTGAAAAGGTCGATAGCAGGTTAGAGGCAACAAACCAGCCACAGTATCTGTATCCAAGATAATCCGTCTGTTTGAAAATAAACTGGTTTGACACAGCAGCTTTAATCTATTAATAGGCAAAGTTTCTACCCACAGCCTCCATGCAATATTAGTTTCTCGAATTACACTTGCTGTGCCGAAACTCCTGCACATCAAAGCACAAGCCTTATCCAATTGAGCTTCTGTATCGCGATAAATCACATACAACGGAGCACACATCATAGGTGTAGCACCCGTAACCAGTTTTCTTTGAGCCTCAAAACTTTCTTCTTGCCGGACTACCGAACCTACATCTAAGCCTCCACCCTGCTCAACAGTATGCTGATTGCTAGCCTCAGCTTGTTTTGCTATTTTTTCCAAGTTATATCGCATCGCTGCCTTTGATCCAGGCTCCATTTCTAGCCAAACTTCGGTGTCGTAAACAAAAGAAGCTGCCAAACAATCAAACTGCCACCGGAGTTGTGAACGACGATCGCGCCATCCAGTGGGAGCTTCTTCCATTGTTAATACTGCCCCGATAGTATGATTTAAGTAGATATACTCCCGACTGCCATTATGTTGTGGGCAAGATGTTTTTCCGTCAAATCCTGACAGCGCCACTGATAACGTATCTTTTTGAGTATTCGTTATAATTTGACGCTGAAGACCTTGGCCCGTTTCTGAGACTTTAATAATTTGGGGGATTTCAGGAGCAACAGTACATCTTCCATTGAATCTATACCATAGCCAATGCCATAACTTATCATCGGCTGGATTTTCAAGAGGAAGTCCGACTTTTGTCTCCAGGAGTAACCGCCAAGGCAGATACCCATTTTCATAAATATCTTTAGCTAGCTGGCAGTACAGATTTTCTTCCCATTCCCCTTGAGTCCCCATAAAAGTTCGGGTTGTTTTGCCAATTTTCTGCGCGACCGAACGCAGTATCTTATCTGTAAACCCATCTTTCTCGCGATAATTTTTATTGCCAGTCCAAGTACAGAATACCCAAATTTCCCAAAATTTCCGATTACCTATTTCATCTAATTCATCAATCCTAATTTTTTCATTATTTACTAAAACAGATATAGGTAACATTTCATTTTGTAATGCCTTTTCCGCAAGTCGTTCGAGTTCTTTTTTTCGAGGAGCTTTATTTCGGAAGCACCCCATGTGAAATGTGATTTTTTCATCAGAGGGAAATTCTTTGAAAGCTTCAGCGATCGCCTCCGAGTATTCTGCTATATCCGCAGTGTGAAGCTGCGGGTGTAAACCCTGAAGCCGAAACGGAATCACTGCTGACCATTTATCTCCGTCCTCATTCAGCAGCCAGCAGCCGAAACTTTGTCCACCTATGGAAACCCGAAGCGGAACATGAAGATTACTTTCAAGTTGAAAAGGTCGGTAAGTTGTAGTTTTTTTTCCATCTACAGAAGTCACCGCTACTTTTTCTTTTGCCATCATCTTACATTTTTGCCCAAATTGTTTTTCTTCCGCAGATACCCACATGATGGATAGATTTACCCAATCTTTGGAGGGCATAATCCACAAATCGGTATATTTATAACTCTTCTTGCCAGTCAGGAACCACCAGGAGGCAATCAGCCAGACCGAACTTGCTCCCCATACAGTCAATCCCAGAGATAGCAAAACTTCACAGACGAAGAAGCTAAAGCCAATCAAGAGCCCCCAAGGGACTAATTGATCTGCGGGGACTGGACCTATGGACGCCTCTTGTTGGTAGATTTTAGAGACTTTGACAAAATCTGACTGATTCTCCATATTTACACAAACTCCATGGCTATTTTTTTCAAGAGAAAATAAGAAATTTCTTACTTTCTCTGTCTGGCAAGAAAAGTCTTGAGCTACAAGGATGAATGTTTGTAGCACCTACGGAGCAGGAGCACCACCGCCACCTAATATGAGCTGCGACATCACCTCGATAGCGAGAACGAAACCCACGCCGATAGCCATCATATTGCCAATGGGCTTCCAGTCACCACCTTGCATCGCTTGTGATACAAGAAAAATACCCCCTACCAATATTCCCAAAATTACAATAACCCGTAACACAGTAAAAATCAGGCCGACTGTTGCAGCGTCAACAGTAGAACCCGCACCTGTGAGAATTTCGTTCACTTTGGCTTCGATGGAATCAAATAGTAGGGCATGAGCTGGCATCCCTATGCTGGAAAAAATCATACAACTAATCAAGACAAGTGCTGCCACATGATGGGCTTTAAATTTTATTCCAATTAACTTACCTAGTGGCGGGAAGTAATCAATCATCATTTTTACACTATGCGCAATTAGGCACACGATTAAATACACTGTCATCATTGCTGGATTTTGAATACCGATAAAGGTAAGTCCGGCAATAACAAACGCAAGCAACCATAAGTCTCCTTTCTCAATAGGCATTCCTAATGCTTTACTTAGTTTTGATTCAAAAGTTTCTGGACGACGACGGTAGCTTATAGGATAGTCACCGCTGTTTTGCCCTTCATAACGTAGTTGCATAAACTTACTCCATTTTTCTTTTTCAAATTGAGACACACACGCTGAGTTTTTCTGCGGGATATATCAAGTAATCTCCGCATTCTAGATGCGCACGGGCTATAGCTATCAAATTATTTAGGTCTCACAAACCTCTTATTCCGCATACATACAATTAACGCTCCATTTCTGGCCTGTTTCCCCGATGTTGAGACTCCTGTGTCAGCAAATCATCTACATCTGAAGTAGGAATTTCACAAGTATCGCATCGCACGAAATTGTCAGCTTCAATGGAGGCACTAAAAATCTTACGGGGGTTCCCCCATTCATCGGTTTGCTTTAAATCAAATCCTTCTAATTGATACGATAGGTCTGACTGCTTTGAAATTTCAAAGACACGTTCAAACTCTCCATTAGTATCCGTCCAATGGATAGAGCCAATATCCGTCCTAAACTGTTCTGGGGCATGGCGTTGGAAGTAATCAATTAAATCCTTACTATCAACATTTCGGGTATACTCTGACTCTGTTTGAGGTAACTGAAGAATGCGATGTTGTTCTTCCGACGATAGAGAATTATCGGAAATCTGCCAACCATCATCAGTTTGTTCAGCCCGAAACCGCACCTGTTTATAAGTGATGGTTCGTTCTTCTTCGTCAAGAGAAAATTGATATCCTTCAGCATCAACTGCCTGATTATCAAGCAATCGTGCCACATTGGCTTTATGTGCCTCAGATAACTCGCTATCGGCCTGCCAGTCCTGTAAATTTTCATCCCAACTTGCTACAGTAACGTTTTGAGTAATACTAATAGTATTCTCGTCAGAGTTGAAGTGGAGGACACCTAAGTTAGTTTCAATAGGCTCATCCTGATTCAAGTCATGTGCAGTGGCCCGTACACGAACAAACTGGCTTAATGACTCTGCTACAGCTTGAGGACTTTCCTGAAAGTTGGTTGGGACATCAGAGCTTGGGGTTTCAGTGTCAACTTTTACTTGAGCTAACCGTTCATCAAAATGACGTAAGGCTTCCTCGTCATGGAGCCAATCATCATCACCCTCAGATTGAGATATTTCTACTGAAGGCCGAGAATTCTCCTCCAATTGCGTTTCTGTCTCTTGCTCTTGCTCCTGCTCCGAGCCCCAAACTTCTCTGCCAATTTCAACAACTTCTGCCAGGTGCGCCGTCACATCAAGAAACATTCCCGCATAGAACCTGCCATCTATATAGTCACTTTGCTCAAGATGATTTGCCTGTTGCTTCATCATCTGGATTAAATTTCCAGGAGCTACCTCTATATCTATATCTTCTAAACTAAACTGCTCCTCATTTTGAGACGTTTCATCCTGTTCGGAGTTCAATTCAGGTGAATAATCTTTGCCCAAAGAGGGTTCATTGACAGTAAATACATCCTTCATTGACGAAATAGGTGTACTTACTGACTCACTCCTTGGCTCCCGATCTTCAGATTCATCCACCTGTTTAACCTCCAAACGCTTCAAAATAGAGGGTTTTGTGTATTTACGACCTAGTTGATATCCGGCAAAAGGGATACCTTCGTATCGCATCCACCACCCCTGTGATGTAGGATGTACCTCTACTCCTAGTGATTCCATCGCCACAGTCAAATCTTCAAAGGAACTTCCCGGTTCTAGGCTTTCATCAATAATATTCTGAAGCTTTTGCCGGATACTGCGCTTAGTTGGCTTGATAGTATTTGACCGCCCTTCAAGTTCTCCAATATCTGGAACAGCTTGCAAACCATACTTGCGCTCCACAGTACGCAAGATTTTGGGAATCTTATAATAATCCCAGCTAGTATTAGCACACTTGCCATTGTCATCCACCAAATTAATCAATAGATGAGCATGAGTGCGAGTTTTTGATGATTCTGGATACTTTACATCGTTGTGCAAACCTACCAACACTTGGTTTTTATCAAGATTTAGATCGTCAATAACTTGGCTACAAATTGCTGCCCATTCACCCCGGCTCAAATTATCTCCGGCTGAGGGAGACAAAGACAAGTGATATGCCGGACGTTTGACTCTGCCATTACGACTCGCCACCCATTGCATGGCCGCAGCTTTTTCTGCTACCGTCTTGCCTTCAAACACATTCTCAAGAAGTGCTTCGGCTCCCGGCTTGCCAAATATATAGCTGGCGACACTATGAAATTTAGTGTTTCGTGTGACTTTACCAATCATGATGCTCATCCAACAAGCATTGAATATCTTGAACAACCTTAAGAGTTTGGGGGGAAAACTCTTCAGTAGAGATTAAATCTCGTACCAGATGAAGTAGAGTTTGCAATTCTACTTGCTGTTTCCTAAATTTCAACCTTTGCTCAATGAAATCTGTGAGGCAATTAGGAGTGAACAACTTTTCTCGAGCTACCGAGCTAAGACTCTTTTCACTCCTTTCTGCCAATGCCTTTAGGGCATTGTACTCGGAGAACGTTAACCGAACTCTCAAATGACAATCTCTTTTCATTAGTTAGATTAAATTTCTCCATGATTCAGGAGAGACCTCACACAATCTTTGAGCTTGTTTTTAACTTAGTCGCTGATTTTAGAAATTGCAACCCCTAGAACAGGTCTTAAGAAAACTTGCAAGCAATGGCAAAAGTATTACACGAACTAGGATATGGTCTTACCTTGTACACACAAGCGATATTTTTATACACACAAGCGATGTTTTTATACACACACGCGAGATTTTTATACAAAAATATGCACATTATTTCTTTTTTTTTCTTCCGAGCTTATTTTTTAGCTTAATTTTTTATACACACACACGATATTCTCATACACACACGCGAGATTTTTATACACACACGCGAGATTTCCATACAAATTAATACACTCTATTTTTTTGTTAATTTTCATATACTTCTTAACTTTATGTAATAGTTAGTTTTTCTTTCCGATAGCATTTGCTATCGGAAAAACTCTGACAATTGCGTTATTCAACTTAGCAATATTAAAAAAACATAAACACTATCCAATTCATTTTTTTTTTGAGGTATCAAGGAGACTAAATCAACAAACTTATTGGCGGAGGTACACAGTGGCTAAGGAGACACAAACAATCACCATCTGTATCGATCTTGGTAGTAGTCTCACCAAAGTTGTCTGGAGTTTGGATAATTCACCAGACATTAACTTTCTCACCATGGAACCCGAGATAATAGAGTGTGATTATGGGCACTTAGGCACA
>NZ_JAAHGH010000047.1 GCF_010672525.1 Okeania sp. SIO2B3
ATACGTTAGATTCTATTCCTGTCCAAGCTGTTTCAGATAAATGCCCAAACTTGTCTATATAATCATCTCCTTTGGCATCATTTAGAGGAGATAAGTTTACTACTCTTTCAAACTGCTCTAACAATTTTATTGTTTTATTAGGAATGTCTAATGCTTTGTCATAGTAATGAGCAGCCAGAGGTAATAGCACAATACTAGGGTATTCTTGACAGTAGTAATTAAGCATTTCTGCCCAATTCTTAAATAAGAAATCTATGTTTTCTGAAGATAAGCTTTTCCAGAAATCCTCACTATAAAACTTCCTACTTCCTATTTTTAAATGATCAGGAATTAATCTTTTGTCAACAACTATATCTTGCAGTTTTTTAATCGAAGACACCTACAGTAATAGTGTTAGACACTTCTCTTATCCACGGGTCACCTGATTTTATGACCATTTCTGGATAACCAGACCTTGGCTGATAATACTCTTCCTCCAACCAATAAAGATTATAACTGACTGTTGCGGATTCCTTGTCCCTTTCAATACTTGTTATTTGACCTGAGTAAGAAGCATACTCTTCTCTTCTCGACCCAAAATATAACCCTTTAAGCCCGCATCCTCCATTTGTTTGGTTTACTTCCATAGTTAACAACCAATATCCTTCATCCCATAGTTCGCCTGGCAAACTAGCTGCTACAGAACCTTTCTTCTCAGATGGTTTTTCACCTTTGGGCGGTAATTTCTTCTGCTCTTTCTTTTGCTCTTTCTCTTCTTCGCAGTCAGGAATTTTTCTGACTTCTGTATGAGTAACTTGTCCGGCTATCTTGTAAGTCAATACCACACTACACCCATCGCGCGCACCTTCAATTTCATACAAATCAAAAGCATAGCTATAGCGCTGTGCGCAGACAACAGGCAACAGGCAACAGCTCATCTGGGGGAATAAATTGCTGATAATATAAGGCTTTTAGCTATTGGACACCTCCTGCAATTTGTAAATATGCCAGCGCACATTGCTATAACTTTGGAATTATTAAGCTCTCCTAAGTCTAATTCTACTGCTGCAATTCCAATTCCCAGAGAAATTTTTATGCCATCAGCACCGAAGACAACAGAGGCTCCAATTCCCGCCTTTTCCCATCCAAGGGTAACTTCGCCACCTTGAGTGTCAATCTCAAAATTTTTAGACAATCCTTTCCCTTGCTACTTTTTCCCTTTTTTGCCTGCTCCACCTTTACCCATGATTATTATCAAGTCTAATAAAATTCTTGAAATGTGACGCGACCAAGACTAGCGTCTCTAATGCAATATAATCTTTGGGGTAAGTCGTCCATTTGCAGGTATGGTGGCAATAATAAATAGTATCTGAGCCATCCTTTGCTTTCCTATGGTCTATCCAGCCACTAGCAGGAATTGTGTTTTTTGCACCTCTAGGTCTACCAGGCTTTTTCTTTAGTTTGGTCACGGGAGGAAATATTGGTTTTTCTTGTGCGTTGAAGGAGTTAGGAGCTAAGTATGATGAGTTGCTGGCTAAATATTCTAGTGATGGAAATTTGGGGAAGGTTCAGGCCATTACTAAATACTTTGATCAGCAAATTGAAGCGATCGCGAAAATTGAAAACTCAATGGCTGAAGCTCCTAACAGTCCGGCACTTTTACAAATTAAGGCTGTTAAGTTAGCCACAGTTCAAAGCAAAGATGCTCTGATTTTAGCTGCTCAGTCTGGAGTTAATGTAGACTTACCAAGTACTGGAACATCTCAAAAAGCTCAAGGATTCAAAACTTTAATTGCCTTTAAAGTTATTTCTTTAGCTCTTAGAAGATTATGGCCAATGCTTAAAAAGGCCAATTGTAGTTAAAAGGCGATCGCTACAATTGTCCCGGAAGGTTTAGGAGATAAGTATAATTTTGTCTCCTTTTCCTCCCAGAGTGAAGCTAAGAAAATTGTGGAATCTTTACAGTGGTTAAATTGACGAAAAAACAGGTTTTGATGAATCAATTCCAGAAAAGAAGGAACAGGGATAAATAATTGACAATTTATAGATAATAATTGCTTTTATTTTTGATTTTTGGAGATATCTGATAGTAGCGATCGCCTGTTTATAAATACCTTGAAATTCTCGTACATTAACTCTATTTAGCAGGAAAGTTTCTATAGAGATTTATTCTCAAATTAACAATCAATATCATGTGTCTTTGAATACCTACAAATAATACCATTTATCAAAAGCTTTTCTACATTTTGTTGAGCAGGGAACCCACCCCTAACCCCTCCCAGGAGGGGAAGTAGGAGAGTGGGAGAGTGGGGGAGAAGCAAACATAATAATAATTAACATTAATTTAGCTTAAATTAGCAAAAAAGTGATTTTGCTTGTACTGATTAATTGACAACTGAAGTCTTCCCAAAGTATAGCAAGACTTTTGGGAATTGGTATAAAATTTATGAGGGAGTAGGGAGTAGGGGAAAATTTGAAAGATTCTCAAGAGAATCGAGAAGAGCATTTTTATTATGCCTAATTAATTAGACTTGATATGATAATTAAAAATCACCTATCCTTAAAAGAAGAGAATTTATTAAAAGATTTTTTTTCTCTTTGACGCGTAGAAGCTTTAAACCTTTATTATTCAATTAAATTGTGATGCAGTTATTTCTTAGGAGTCAGGAATACCGAGTCAAAATTAATAGTTTTGATACCATTTATTAGGTCAGAATTTATATTTTTCGTCTAAGGGATATCTCCTATCAAGTCTTTTGACTGCCCTTATTAAATGAAAGCTTATTTAAACAATACTCAGAATGGGAGAAACTATATTCTTTTTTTCCCACTCCCTACTTTCAAAAAGATGTAGCAAGAATAAATGAGATTTGGTATTACTCAAAAATCAGTAACCTCTTTGAATCAAAAATTTTCCACCTTTTCACCTACTGAATATTCTCAAAACTTCAAACTAATCTAACTTTGGAAAAATTTTTCTTGTTTCTCCTTGAAACGAGATGCTTTAAACCTTAATTATTCGGTAAATTACCTGGTTTCATCGGAGCTAAATAGGGTTTGCTGAAAAAGTCTTATGGCCCACATTCCGCACTTCAAAATGTAGTACAAAAATACCGTAAGAAAGCGATATAGCTGCCGCTAGGCTCCGCCAACGCAATTAATTAAGTATTAATACTGAAAGTCAAGAAAAATTGGCGCGATTCGGATACATTAGAAAAAACAGTTGGCAAATAGCCAATAAAAATCCCTCGAAGCCAAAATTTTATGTAAAATTTGACTCTTGGAAGAAAAGACCTATCTATTAAAAATTTTCCAGTGCGAGAAAAACTAAATTTGCCCTTAAATAAGGAGATAATAATCCTGACAAGATTGGGGAAAAAACTTAAGTAAATGTAATCGTTCATTAGTTAAATTAGATATTTGTTTAACCTCCTGAAGATAGAAGACGTGAACCGATTGAAAACACTGAAATATCCATCGTAAAGTTGGTCTATCTGTGATACCATTTAAAATCATTGCTTTTACTACTTTACCTGCACTGACTTTCTCCGTCTTTTTCTCTTCTATTAATTCATTAATTTTATCAACTATTCCTATTTCATCAATTATTCCAGCCACTAGCCCCAAGTGGTCGGGCATTTTTGATTTCCACGCTCCATTTTTCTTGTTTTTACCTTTTCCAACTTTCGGAGTAATTTTTACATAAAAACTCTCATACATTGTTCTTGATGTACCTCAGTATTTTTACTAAAAATCTTTTTCAATTTTCTGATGATACCAGTATTAATACTTAATTAATTGCGTTGGCGGGGCCTAGCGGCAGCTACATCGCTTTCTTACGGTATTTTTGTACTACATTTTGAAGTGCGGAATGTGGGTTATGGGTGAGGGTAGGAGACAGGAGACAGGAGACAGGATAAATGGGTACTTAGGGGAGGTAGGAGTTAAGTTTTGTAAGAATGATTTTCCTGCCCAACTATGCGCCTAAAATATTAACTTTTTGAGGGTTTTATACATGATACCAGGGACTTTTTTAGACTCCAAAAAGGCACTTACCTTTATCTGTAAATACTTTTAGATTTATTCAGCAAACCCTAAATAAACTCTTCCTTGAAACTCACCCAAATCATTTTGCAACAGTACCTTATCCCAATTTTTTAAACTCAAATTTACTGAATATTCTCAAAACTTCAACCTAATCTAACTTTTTTAAACAGACCAAAGCATTATAATCAGGCACACCTTCAACAGAACGTTTACCTTTATCTAATAACACATTCCCTTCCGGCCAATGTACTTGTAAATTACCTGGTTTCATCGGAGCTAAATAAACTCTTCCTTGAAAATCACCCAAATCATTTTTCAACAGTACTTTATCCCCATCTTTTAAACTCAAATTTTCTGCATCAATAGGATTAATTAAAACTGCTTCTCGCATAGCTCCAGTAATAGCATCCTTCTTTGACTGCACCATACTATTAAATTGTTTGCCTCTACGAGTCGCCACTAAAAAATATCCCTCTTTTAACTCTTCTTGAGATGAAGAAAGTATTGAAAAATTAGCCTTACTATCCGGTGTAGGAAAATTCCAACCAAAACATAAATGAGAACCACCATATTGAAAATTATCCCCTGGTTCCTTTAAATGCTGAATTCCCGAATATTGCGGAATTACTAAAGCAATTTCCTGACGAATTTCTGAAGTATTTTTAAACTCTAATTTATTTGCTAAATCAGGACGTACTAACTTTGCCAAATCCATAAAAACTTTCCATTCCGGGCGAGCTTCTCCAATTCTCGGTCCTGGAATTTCCGGACTAAAAATCACCCTTCTTTCTGTAGTTGTTTCTGTTACTCCTCCCGGAATTTCATAACGAGTTGTCGCAGGTAACAATATTACCGTTTCTCCCGGTTCAAGCAACATTTGATTAGAACAAACAATATCCTGATGTATTCGCAAAGGTAATCTTTTTATAGCAGCTTCTACATAATCTGGATCTGGCAAAACTTCTAAAAAATTTCCCCCTACAGAAAACAAAACATCTAACTTTCCTTCCGCAGCATTATCGATCATTTCCGAAGCAATTAAACCAGGAGAATTAGGCACAGAAAAACCCCAAAAATTACTCATAACTTCTGCATTTTCTTGGTTAATCTTTCTCCCTCCAGGAAACACCGTAGAATAGCATCCCATTTCTGCTCCACCTTGCACCCCAGAATGTCCCCGAATTGGCATTAAACCACAGCCTTCTCTACCTACAAAACCTTTAGTTAAAGCTAAATTAATAATAGCTCTGACATTATCTTCCCCACACTCATGTTGAGTAATACCCATACTCCAAACAAATACTGCTTTTTCTGCTTCTTTTACCATTTTGGCAAAGGCATACATTTCGTCGCGGGTGCTTCCAGAAAAGCGTTCTAACTCTTCCCAAGATTGAGTATCCAATGAAGCTTTTAATTCTTCAAATTGATTCGTATAATTATCGATAAAAAATTCATCTATCCAATCATTAGCAATGAGATGTTTAATAGTGCCATTCAGGAAAGCCAAATCGCCATTAACATTAACTAAAAAGAAATCTTCGGCAAACTTAGTACCAAATAAAGCACTTTCAGGAATAGACGGTACCCAATAACGTTCCATTCCTGGTTCCCGGTAAGTGTTAATAACTACAATTTTTGTACCTGCTTTTTTCGCCCAGTGTAAATATTTAACAGTAACAGGTTGATTATTTGCTACGTTAGAACCAATAAATACTAATAAATCTGTACCTATCCAGTCTTTGTAAGAACAAGTAGTAGCAGCAGCACCAATAGTAGTTTTGAGCGCCCCGGTACTAGGAGAATGACAAATGCGGGCCGCATTATCAATGTTATTAGTGCCCATGGCCCGTGCAGCTTTTTGGGCCACATAATAAGTTTCATTCACAGTGCCGCGACTGGTAAGGTAGAAACCCAGACGGTCTGGATGAGTATTTTTGAGGCGATCGCTAATTACTTGTAAAGCTTCATCCCAACTAATTCGCCGAAACCCTTTGTCCCCTTTGTCACGACGCATGGGGTAAGGTAGTCGTCCCATTTCTCGTAATTCTGCACTACTTTTATTTTGTAGTTGAGAAACATCTGCTAGTATTTCTGGGTTAAAAGCGGCCATGGTATTAAGGCGCAATAGTCGGAGGCGGACATTACATAAGTGAAAGCCATCGAGAGTCCAATCTTTCATCCCAGTAGTACCGAGGGAGCACCCATCGCAGACTCCTTTATTGAGAATTTCCCAAGCGTAGGGGAGTTGGTCGAGATTTTCAATTGTTGCGCGTATTAATTCCCAGTAGTTATTGGGGTATTGTTCGCCAATACCGAAGGGTTTCCAACTTGCCCAAATTTCCGGGTTCCAGATTTTATTTGGCTTAGGTAACATAATTTATTTAGCTCATATAACAATTTTTATTGCACAATAATTATCGGGTAAATTTTTAGGGGTAAATACAGAAAGCAAAAACTTATCTAAAAGTTCATCAAACTTACTCATAATTATAGCTATCAAACTAAAATGAGTAATTTTGCTCAGTTGTCTATTCATTGAGTCGTTATCAGCTACAATTAGGATATGAAGCTAGTTGAACGTCATGTTATTACCAAATCACATTATTTGTGGTCAGAAATAGACCACAAGGCTTTTTTGTCAAAAAATCTGTTCAATTTAGCCAATTACCATTATCGCCAATATTTCTTTGAAAACAAAAAGAAACTAAGCTTTAATCAACTTTATCACCAGGTATCTAAAAGTGACGATTATCAAGCTTTACCTACCAAAGTAAGTAAGCAAATAATCAGAAGATTAGATTCAGCTTGGAGTAGTTATTTTGCAGCTTTAAGAGAGTGGCAAAAACAGTCAAATAAATTTTTAGGGAAACCAAAAATCCCCAAATATAAACATAAAATAAAAGGCCGAAATATTCTGCCCTATCCTCATGAATCAATATACAAAAAAACCTTAAAAAAAGGAATTTGTCATCTGTCAATGAGTGAAATAAAAATCCAAACTTCACAGACAGAAATAATAGAAACCAGAATTATCCCCAAAAGTAGCTGTTACATAATAGAAATAGTCTATGAAAAATCGGAGTCAACAACAGAAAATCAACAAATAGCAGGAGTAGATTTAGGAGTAAATAACTTAATAGCTGTAACTACAAATCAAACAGGAACTACACCTCTCTTGATTAAAGGCAGACCATTAAAAGCAATTAACACCTTTTATAATAAACAACGCTCTTATTTACAATCTCAATTAAATAGCCACAATCAAACTAACTCTCATCGGTTAAAAAAATTAACTCACAAACGAAATTGTCGAGTAGAAAACTATCTCCATACAGCAAGTAAAAGGGTAATAGATTGGTGTATCAAGCATGAAATAGGAACCTTAATTATTGGACATAATCAGACTTGGAAACAAGAGATAAAATTAGGGAAAAAGAACAATCAACAATTTGTGAATATCCCTCACTATAGGTTAATAGAGATGTTAACGTATAAAGCCCAACTAAGAGGAATAAAAGTAATAGTTACAGAAGAATCTTATACATCTCAATCAAGCTGTTTAGATGGAGATGATTTACCTAAATATGGAGAACAAAAACCGACATTTAGCGGAAAAAGAGTAACAAGAGGACTGTATAAAACCAGGGAAAATAAATTATTAAATGCAGATGTAAATGGGTCATTTAATATAATTAAAAAAGTAATTCCTGATGTCTTGGACCAAGGAATAAAGGGTTTGCCGTTTAACCCTGTAGTGCTTGACCCACTACGAATGACTATACTTTCAGACCTTTGAGTAAGTTTGAGTAAGTTTAGTTGAGCGGTTATGTTATTTTTGAAGAGAAATTAATATCACCTTAATATTGTTATCAATAGACATTTTCAGAAAACAGGGAACAGGGAATTAACAAAATCAGAAGTCAGATAGGGGAGCTGTCGGTAGGGCGACGTACAGAAGTTATTTTTTTCAATAATTTATAATTAAGAATTTATAATTACCTCTTATTATAAATAAGAGGATTGGATCAAAAGATTTTTTTTCTTTATTTCTCCATGAATGGAGAGGCTTTATACCTGAATTTTTCTGTAACGGGGATTTTAGCAACTCTCCAAAAATATTTCGCCTTAAAAGGCGGGGTTTTATAGCATTTATCAAAAGCTTTTCTACATTTTGTTGAGCAGGGGAGTAGGGGAGAAGTAAAAAGTAAGAATAATTAACATTAACTAGACTATTTTTAGCAAAAAGGTGATTATAACTGTTTTGATTAATTAATAACTGAAGCCTTACCTAAGTATAACGTTACTTTTAGGGATTGGTATTAGGCCAAATTATTTTAATAAAAACACGACCAAAAAATAGGAAAAATGTTTGATTTTTATAATTTATGGAATTGATGATTTTTTATTATAGGAATAAATCACAAATTTAATATGTAACTACCTATATATGAATTTGCTATAATGGCAGGGAAAGGGATATAGGATATTTTTTTATTCCCTATTATCTATTAAACATTTAGTTTGACAACTGATAACTGAAACGACCTTTTAATATTCTCCTAACCAACTATTTCTTTGCTATATTTGACTTGATTAATATCACATAAATGATAACAGCCATAAGATGGAAATTATTAAAGCTTTGCAAACGACTGTATCAAGTGCTTTATATGCGTGTGATTATCATTCTTGTCACTTTAATCTGTTTGGGTTTTAGTATAGCTTTAGTAGGAACCTACTACCTATCGATTAATTTAGTAGATTCTCAAGCAATGCACTATGCAAAAGTAGCTGTCAAAACCTTGAATGAAGCTAGAGTACTGTACAGCAAGAATGTTGTTGATCGGGTAAAGTCAATGGATGGTATCCTGGCCATACCTGAATATCATACTGTAAAAGGAGGTATTCCTAATCCTGCTACCTATACTATCGAACTTGGGGAGCGGCTCAGTGATGAATCAGAAGGTCTGTTGTTTAGACTTTATAGCGAATATCCATTTCCTAATCGACAATTAACAGGAGGACCTCAAGATAAGTTTGAACGGGATGCACTAATTTACCTGAAAAAGCATCCAAAAGCTTCGTTTTATCGAAAACAGCAATTTGGCGATCGCCTCTCGTTTCGCTACACAGAAGCTGTCCTCATGGAGCCAAGTTGTGTAGCTTGTCATAATACACTGCGAAGTAGTCCTAGAAAAAACTGGAAAGTTGGACAAGTGCGTGGTATCGTAGAAATTACTCAGCCTATTGATAATGTTATCCTGATAGCTGAAGATGGATTAAAGGTAATTTATACTGTCTTGATGACTATTATTAGTCTAGCAATTTCAGGTTTAATTTTAGTTATTGGACGCTTTCGTAAAATTAATCAAGAGCTAGAACAGAAAGTTTTGGAAAGAACAGCAGTTCTCAATCATTTAGCTGCCATTGATGGGTTGACCCAACTGATAAATAGGCGTCAGTTTAATATACTTCTTCAGCAAGAGTGGCGACGAATGCAACAACAACAACGACCCTTATCGTTGATTCTTTGTGATGTTGATTATTTCAAGAAATACAATGATACCTACGGTCATGTAGCAGGAGATAATTGTCTTTGTGCTGTTGCCCAAGTTTTGGATAGTAGTGTTAAGCGTTGTGGAGAATTTGCTGCGAGGTATGGTGGGGAAGAGTTTGTAATTGTTTTACCAGGAGTAAATAGTTTTGAAGCAAGTAGAGTCGCAACTATAATTATGGATGGTATTCATTCTCTGAAGATACCTCACAAAACCTCTTTGAATAACTCCTATGTCACCCTCAGTATGGGAATTGCAAGTACTATTCCTAAGGAGCAAAGTTATCCTGAACAATTGATTAAGTGTGCAGATAGAGGATTATACCAAGCTAAAGAAGAAGGAAGAGATCGGTTTATTATTTGGAATGAGAAGCAAGAATAGTTTTGCTTAAATTCAAATATAAATCAATACAGTTCAGTTAAGGGTTTTTTTGGCAGTTCTGTAATCTGAAAAGCTACTCTAATGGTTCCATATCTTATATCAAATCTGGTTAAACAGTTATAGATTGGTTAAGTAAGGAGGAGTCAACCCACCCCTAACTCCTAACCCCTCCTAGGAGGGGAAGTCAGGAATCATATCATGTCCGTTGGGGCGCGTTTGTGTAAACCCAAGGGTGAATATCTGGAAATTTACAGCAGTTTTCTAGTTGATGAGGTACAAAGTTTTATTGCTCTAGGCAACAGGCAACAGGCAACAGGCAACAGGGAATATAGGAATAAATAGTCTTATAGCTGTACCTCACGCTTCCTCAAAAGTGCTGTAAGTTTTTTTCTTGCTCTTAAGCATTCCTACTTATTCCCTCTTCCTTCTTCCTTACCTTAGCTATACAATACCTATGCTACCGGACATGATATCAGGAGTCAGGAGTCAGTAGGAAGAAAGGATGAGAGTTGGAATTATCTGGAGATAAGTAGGCATTTTATGTCTGCATTGCATGGAAGTAGAAAGTGCGATAACTGTAATTATTAGCAACGGGAATGAGTGTGGAACAAGTAGCACAAATTCTTACTTTAACTGTTGAGGAAGTGAGGAAAATTTCTGATAGTTAGATAATAATATCATCAGGACTTACGCATCCAAATTTGTATCATAAACCGGTTTTTGTAGTGCGGGCAAGATGCCCGCAATTAGTGTACTGGACAAAAGTGGAATCTGCTGTTATCTGTAAGAGTTCCACAGGATATTGATGAGTATATGCGATCGCTCCCTAATAGAAGTCAGTGCTTAGAGGAAGCTATAACAGAAAAGGCGAGAAAAGAAATGCACCAATATATTCATTAATGGATAATGGATAATTACCTCTGGTTAAAACCGTTACGGAATTGAATATCAGGAAATATTATTTCTTCTCTTGGTAGGGTGGGATGGCGAGACCTCGCCATCCCACCCTACGAGAAGCTGCCAAGATAGAACTCCGTTCCGCTGTCGCGTTTCGCGTCAGCGTTGCGAAGCAAACGACCGCTTTTTTCCCCTTGAAAGGGGAAGCGAATAAAGCTGAATTATTTAATTAATAATTAGGGTTTGCGCTTCACTAGTGTTTTAGTAGGGGTAGGAGACAGCTATACTGGAGACAACCCACCCGCGGGGCGCGACCGTGGAGGGGAAGACAGGAGGAACGGGGAATGAGCGAGGAAGTAGGAGTAATATCATGTCCGTTGGTATATTCCCGTGTAAAAGTTGGGGAAATATCTACCGCCATATAAGTAAAATTTTTCCTTTTCTTAAAGCTTCTTCCTTCTCTATACAAGACCGATGCTACCGGACATGATATAACAATTGTCAATTTGGGATTTTTCTGCCCAACTATGCGCCTAAAATACGCTCCTAGCATGAGCGTTTTAGACGTGATAAGGCACTTTTTCAAGACTCCAAAAAGGCTAAACTCTTTAATATGTCAATACTTTGATATTTAATCAGCAAGCCCTAATTATTAATTATTCGGTAAGGAATAGTTTAACTATGTAATAATTAATAGCGGGAAAAACATTTATCCAGATAATATTTTTCCTTATTTCTAAATTATTCCCGCAAAACATAACCCACTCCTCGCACAGTTTGAATTAACCTTTTTTCTTCATTAGATTCTAACTTCAAACGTAAGTAACGAATATAAACTTCAATAATATTTGAATCGCCCATAAAATCATAACCCCAAACAGTTTCTAAAATTCTATCTCTTGTCAAAACTTGTCGAGGATGAGCCATTAAATATTCCAATAAATCAAATTCTTTTGCTGTTAATTCAATTGCTCTATTATCCCGATAAACTTCCCTGGTACTTCTATTTAAACTCAGGTCTTCAAACATTAATAAATCGGGATTAGGTTCTTGAGTACGTCTGAGATGTGCCCTAACTCTAGCTAATAATTCTTCCACACTAAAAGGCTTTAATACATAATCATCCGCCCCTGCATCTAAACCAGCTACGCGATCGCTCACATCATCCTTAGCTGTTAATAGAATAATTGGTACTTTATCGCCAGTAGTTCGCAAACGACGACATAATTCTAACCCCGATAGACCAGGTAACATCCAGTCAAGAATTATCAAATCTGGCTTAATTTCTCGTGCCATTGTTATGCCGGCGAACCCATCATTAGCCACCGTTACTTGATAACCTTCATATTTAAGTTCTAGCTCGATAAATTGAGCTAGTTTTGCCTCATCTTCAACTACCAAAATGTGAGATGACATTTGTTTTTTAATCTAAACACTTCTATTTATTCTACTATAGGAAATACCTTCACTCGTTCAACATAATTTTCTGGAGTTATAGAAGATTCCAAAGAAGGATTTGACGGATAAACTTTACTCAACTTCCTGTACCGGAATTGGAAACTTTTCTCCTTTCAAATAGGCATCAAAATTTTGCTTAAAATAAATCCAAGAAGTCACATCATCCTTATCCAAAAGAGATTTAGCTGCATTTTTAAACAACGGAACGCGAGTATTCATTTCATCTTGAATTAACTGGGGTAATTCTGCAACACCAGCCACCTTCCCACCCCAAGCACTATAAATTAGATTACCAGAGCGATCGCCCATTTTCATCCACGGCACCCAAGGACCTATTCTATCCCATGCCAACATTACCTTAGATACGGAAGTTGTGTCAGGATTTTGTAAATCTGCCGTGGGTACTGTCAACTTAAACAATTCACTAGCTTGATAAAGAGGTTGAGGACTATATTCAGCAAACTTTGGATCATCGGCGAGGGGATTAGGATAACTAGAAAATAGGTCAAACTTATAAGTAGTCAACTCCTCATCAACTAATGCAGGCATTGGTCTTTTGAACAACCCCTGTACTGGATTATTGGCCACATGAACTACAGGCAAAACTTCATCCGTCCAGGGATTTTTCCAAATATCCAACTTTTCCCCTGTTTCGGGGTCAAGATAAAAGGTTAGTTCCCTGGAAGTAAAATCCCAACCTCCCTCCGACCTCGGAATACATCTGGCCACACTCATCCCTACTATTTGGAACAAATGCTGTTTTGGTTCCCCAGGAATAAAGGCATAAACCGAACCCTGCCAAGTCAGAAAAGATTGTTGAGCGTCGGTACTAGCACGCACTTTAACCCAGTCTTTTGCTTCAAGTAGTTTTTTGGTAAGATTGACCATTCGTTTGCTGATATAATTTTTTGTCTATAATAATATAGCAATTAGCAGTCAGTTATCAGTTATCAGCTTGATTTTTGTGTTTTTTCGTCTAACTTTTTAGACATACTTTATATGTGAAAGAGAAAATTATAATTCAGAGCTAATTTTAATTACTAAATAGTCAATCAGCAATTATGTAGGCATTCAGCTTTTTCTGCGGAATGCTACGCAGACAGTTTTTGAACCTAATAACTTACTAAAGTTAGCTAATAACCTTTTTATTTATAAGTTTTAATTCTTTTTGGAGACTAATTCCTCCTTCGGTTTAATAGTAAGTTCATAACTCATAGCTGATAGCTGATAGCTGATAGCTAAATGCTTACGTAATTATCAATTACTACAAAAATAACTTATAGAAAGCTGGAGTTAATAATGGGTGAATATTTTAATGATTATGAATTTGATAACTTAAATTTTTATAGAGATAATCATGGTAAACAACTTTACTATAATTGGGGTGGAGAAGTTTGGTGGATAGAATCACCTGGAAAACCTCAAGAAAAGTTGTTTTCTATTATTGGGATGAATGCAACAAAAGTATTTCTTAAACCACATCCAGAATATGGGGAAGCCGGACATAGAATTAATCGAGAAATATGTTTATTTTGCGACCCATCTACTCAAGAAGTATTGCACTATTGGCGACCTAGAGAAGGAGTCAAAGAAGTTCCTGTCGTACATATTGCTAACCGGATGGTACAGGGTTTTGTCTCACCCAAAAAAATTGTAATTCCTGAGAATTCTGGATATGTGAAAAAAGTTATAGAAATTCCTTTAGAATATCCTCATCCTTTGGCAAAAGAAAGTAAATATCGAGATTATTGCCCTGGAGAAAAATTTAAAGGAGTAGAATATTTTACCTCTAGTGTGGCTCGACCAGGGGTAACAGAAATACCTCCTTCTGAGTGGGCAAGAGATTGCCCGTGGATGCCTTGGATGAAATTGGGTTATGGTCATCCAGCTCGATTAAGATTTGAAACTACTATTTCTCAGGTAGAATCTTTTGAAGAACTTCATCCTAATTTAGTCAAGTTGGTGAGAGAAACATTGCCAATTTATGAGTTTGCTCCTGATGAAAGTGATGAACCAAATGTGACAAGTATTTTGTATTTTAAGAAGTATTTTGATGCTTATTTAAGAGGGGAAAAATTTCCAATTCCAGAAACTACTTAAATTATACCAATTCCCATGCATTATTGCTATACTTGGGCAATACTTCAGTTGTCAACTGATAGGTACAAGCAAAATCACTTTGCATGCTAATTTCAGCCTGCGTTAATGTTAATTATTCTGATGTTTGCTTCCCCTCCACGGTCGGGGGAGGGGCGAGGGGTGGGTCTACTCCCCCACTCCCCTATTTCCTCTCCCAGGAGGGGAAGTCAGGAGTCATATCATGTCCGGTTGAATAATTAGACTTTGGTGGAAGGAAAGCAGAAGGCAGCGGGAGCTGGAGGCAGAAGGTTTTCTCAAGAGTGTCACCTAAATTTTATACACGCTCCGATGCTACCGGACATGATATTACCTCGCAAAAATGTACTTTTCACCTTTCCAGTTAACTCCATTCCTTCAAACCGAGTAGACTGACTTCCAGGCATTTTTACGACTATAAAATGTTGGCGTTGCTGAATTGAAGTATGAATGCGCGATTGTTTGGTTCTCGCCTTCGCCCCCGCGCATCCCCCATTCAACAAAAAGCGAAGCAACATCTGGCTTCCCATCGTTCAAAAGCGAAGCAACATCTGGCTTCCCATCGTTCAAAAGCGAAGCATCTTCTGGCTTCCCCCTTTCTAAGGGGGACGGGAGGGGGATAAAAAAGGGGGACTTTTAGAGTTTTATTCCCCCCGCGCATTGGGGGGCTAGGGGGGCTTGCATCATACCCAGAATCAGCAACGCCAAAATGTTTATAGCGGTTTTCAAATTGATGAACCACATCGCCATAACTAAAACCCTGTAGGGACGTTGCATAAGGGCGTCCCTACTGTGGTCTACTGAAATGAAAACCGCTGTAAGTACCACTAAGCACGAAAATCATAGCTAAATTCACCAAAGCCCAATTTCTATGTATTTAGTTTTGACCAGAAATTTGGTTGGAATTGCTTATCCAAAGGTGTTTTTGCAATGTGATTAGTGTAGTTGTGCATGACCTTAATAGCAATGCCTAGAATTACTTCTAATACCTGCTGTTTAGTATATCCAGCTCTCATAAATGCCTCAATTTCACTATCTTCAACCCAGCCACGAGCTTGTACCATTTGTTGAGTAAAACGACGTAATGCTTGTAATTTTGTATCTGGCATTGGCGTTCCATTCCTGAGAGCTTCAAGGTTTTCTTTAGACATTCCTATCATTTTAGCTAATCCAGAATGGGCTGCCATACAGTAATCACAGCCATTCTCATAGTTTGCTGTTAAATAAATCACCTGCTGCTCAACCGCCGTAAAACTTGTCGTCTCAAATAAATCCCATAACGTCACTGAGGCTTTTAATAAAGCTGGAGCTTCGGCCAAAACTCCTTCTAAATTAGGGATAAAACTAAAAGTTTGTTGAGCATGAACTAATGCTTGTTTAGAGTCTTCTGATGCTGTTTTTAGGGTATGAATAGTAAATTCCATTGGTTAAATATCTAATTCAATAGTTAGGTAGACAATTCTGTCTACCTATTTTTTTGATAGTATATATCTATGAAGACAAGTTTGTCTACTTTTATTTAAAATGAAATCCTCTAATCATCCTCGCCAGCAAATTTTAGAAACTGCGTCCCAACTTTTTTATCAAAAGGGCATTCAAAATGTGGGCATTAATGAGATTATTGCCACTAGCGGTGTGGCCAAAAGAACTCTTTATCGGCATTTCACATCGAAAGACGAACTAATAGAAGCAGTAATGAAACACAGGGCAACAGAATGGTTAAACTGGTTTGAAATGGCAGTACGCGATCGCGGTAATACTGCGAAGGAGAGATTACTCGCAACTTTTGATGTCTTACGAGAGTGGTATGCTAGTCCAAATTTTCGTGGTTGTCCTTTTATCAATGCTGTACTAGAAATAGCTGATGCTTCTCATCCGGCCCATGATGTTTCGGTAGGAGTCAGAGAGTCTATTCGGATGCAAGTTAAGCACTTAGCTGAAGAAGTTGGAGTAACAGATGCAGAATCATTTTCCCAACAATATTTACTTCTGATTGGAGGGGCAAGCTTGATGGCTACTATTGAAGGGTTTTCTGGAGGTGCTCATTATGCTCAACAGGTATTATCTACTTTAATTGATAGCTCTATAGAAAAGTCAAAAATCTAGGTATAATCTCATATCCGGTAGCATCGGTATTTTCATTAATGGATAATTGATAATTAGGGTTTGCGCTTCACTAGTCTTTTAGTAGGGGTAGGAGACAGGAGACAACCCACCCCTCGCCCCTCCCAGGAGGGGAAAGACAGGAGACAGGAGGAACGGGGAATGAGCTAGGAGGTAGGAGCTAAGTTTTGTAAGAATGATTTTTATGCCATAATCGTCCCAAAGTACTAGCTTTATGCAGCTCAAAAAGCTGAAAAGCTGGCACTTTTTTAGACCAAAAAATGCTAAAACCTTTATCTGTAAAGACTTTTATCTTTAATCAGCAAGCTCTAATTACCTCTCCCTTTTAGGGAGAAGATTGAAAAATCAGGAAAAAATTTATTTTCTTCCCCTTGAAAGGGGAGGCTTTTAACCCGAATTGTTTAGTTATTTAATTATTTAATTATTAATTATTTGCTAAATGTAGTTGTTAATATTAGTAATCAATAATGGAGGCCTTACATTTGTGAAATATAAAGAAAAGCTAAATAATAGTTAATCTAATAAAGTTTGTTATAGTCTGTCAATGGAAAAAACGTTCACACACAAAGTGACTTACGGAGTAATAAAAATGAAAAAAGCATTAGGCAAAGTCATCCTTGCATTTCTTGTCTGTTTACTATCTTTTGCAGTAGTTTCGCCCAGCCCTGCAATGGCAGATGAATATTATTGTATGTTAGAACTAGAGCCAGATTGTCTAAGACAACTGCCGCTCTCTGGAGACTTGTTATATGTAGATATACCTCCATCTGGGGTTGACTTAATAGATGTAAATTTCAGCAATTTCTCAAATAATGAAGCTGTAATAAACAGTGATATTGACGACCCAATAAAATTACCCCCATTTGGTGAAGAAGACAAAACTTATGAAGTCGTACCAGCAAGCTCAGTTACATTCTCAAATGAGAGTCCTGTTCGAGATACAATAGTACAAATCAGAGTAGTTGGGTATTAGTGATTAATTAAGATAATTTTTTGTAGGGGTGGGCTAATGTAGTGATTGATATTAGCAGTTGATAGACTTGATGTTTGCCCACCCTATCCATCACGAAACAATTGTAATCATAGAGGAAGAAACTCCTCTGGATATTTGGAAAAAACCTTCACACAAAAATTGACTTACGGAGTAATAAAAATGAAGAAAGCATTAGGCAAAGTCATCGTTGCATTTTTTGTCTGTTTACTATCTTTTGCAGTAGTTTCTGTTCTACTAAACTTACCCAAACTTACCCATACATGGTGGCATGAGCTTTGGAGCTAGCTTCCTGTTTTGCTAACGCAAAGCTGCGCTAACGCAGAAGACCACTGACCGCAGTCTGTAACTTATCTTCTCCACAGGCTTAAATTCGCTTGGAACTCAAGCTACTGATACACATAGTTTTTCAGGTTGACCGCAGCATTAAAATCTCTGTCAGTTTCAAAACCGCATTCACTACACTCATAAGTTCTCAAGTGTAACGGCATTTTCTGTTGATGACCACAGTTTGAACATATTTGAGAACTTGGATAAAATCTATCTGCTATGACTAATTCACTGCTGTACCATTCACATTTGTATGTAAGCTGACGTTTGAATTCATAAAAGCCACAATCAGCAATAGCACTTGCTAGTTTGTGATTCTTGAGCATTCCACTTACATTCAAATCCTCAATTACTATGGTGCTGTGGTTTTTAGCTAACCATGTTGTGAGTTTATGTAGTGCATCTGCTCTGATATCGGCTACTTTTTTATGGACTTTTGCTAGTTTTTTTACTGCTTTAATTCTGTTTTTGGAACCAATAACTTTTTTACTGACTGCACGTTGATGACGAATTAATCGTTTTTTGGCTTGCCTATAGGCTTTGACATTAGCAAATTTGCTGCCATCAGAACAGGTTGCTAAAGTATTTATGCCTATATCTACACCAATAGTTCCTCCAACTTTTTCTGTTGAATCTGGTTCAAAATTGTACTTAAAACTGATGTACCAACTATCTGCTTTTTTTGTTAGCGAAGCTCCTCTGAAAGAGGCTATGGTGACGTTTTTTACTCTGTATGAAGGTAAAATTTCGTATGTTTTTACTATTCCGATTCTGGGTAATTGTATGTAGTTTCCTTGGAAAATCTTAATACTTCCTTCTAAGTAAAAGCTGTCTTTTCTGCCTTTTTTCTTGAATTTAGGAAATCCACGTCCAGGAATAGTTAAAAAGTTTTTAAATGCCCTTTCTAAATCTCTTAATGCTTGTTGTGGGGCACATTTAGATACATCATAGTACCAAGGATTAACTGATTTAACTTCAGCGACTAAACGCTTATGCAAGGTAATTGCACTTGGGCGTTTTTTAGTTTCTTCGTACTCTTTTATGCAAGTTGCTAACCCCCAGTTATAAGCATGACGTGCAACTCCTGCGTGTTTGGCAAGTATGGTTTTTTGGTAATTATTAACTTTTAATTTGGTCTTAATTGATTGCATTTGAACACGCACACCATGAAAAAAAGTCTTTGACAATATTAGTATATAAATTAATCTATGATAGCAAATCATCAGGATATTTTCAAGATTTATTAATATTTGTCTAATGCGTGTCCAATTATTTGAATTCAGTAGTTAGCCCCCCACACTCCCCACACTCCCCCCACTCCCTCACTCCTCTACTCTACCAAGGACTACCCACCATCGTAAACCCTGCCCAATGATAAGGATGAGATAATTTTCGATTCCTCATTTCCCCAAGTACCGATGGTAACTCTACTGACCCACGCTCTCCAAGTCTCCTAATCTGATTTTCTTTAATCACCACATCCCCACGCAACATTGCTAACTGCGCCTGTCTTACAGCTTCGGCCTTAATCTTAGTCTGATTCAAATGACTATAAAACTCAGTCATTAATGCCAAGGTAGCTCGATCGTTGACATACCAAATACTAGCTAAAGCTGACTTTACTCCTGCTGCTATTGCTAATCCCGCAAATCCTAATTCGGCATCTTTGTCCCCAAAGGCGGTGCGACAAGCTGATAATACTAACAATTCGACAGAAGACTCATTCCAACCCAACTCCCTAATTTGGTCTAATTTTATTTGTTCTTCACCCCACAACTGAATGTAAGAATTACTAATTTTTCCCGGTCTAAAATCAGCATGAGTAGCTAAATGAATAATAGGATAAGGATAATTTTCTCTTTGAGCAATTAAATTATTCAGAGTAAAATCTTCATTGAGAAACATACTACCCTGCCATAGTTCTTGGGAAACAATTTCTAGTTCGATAGGTACTCCTGGCAAGGAATTGTGAGCAATAAACTCACTTGCTCCCATTGCTAACACCTGAGTGTCTTGGAGCGGTCGGTAGTTGGTATCCATTAAACTGACACTGGGAATTAAACTCAGGCTATATTTTTCGATCAGGAATTGTTCGCCATCATGTAATGCTGCTACGGCTAAAGTTCGTAAACCTTCATCCATACTGAATAGTAAGGTATCAATATTGGCTGCTTCTAGTTCCGATGCTATGGGTGCAATGAGCCAATTGTATAATTTTTGTGCTGGTGATAGATAACTATCATTATCTTGGTTGGCCGGCGTTGTAACTTTTATTCGTAATTCTAGGGCAACTTTCATGATTTGTTCGCGGTTGACTTCGGCAATGGTTTTGATGATTGGTTGACCTTCTTTGGTATATAAGATTATTTGTAATTGTTCTGGATAGACATTAATATAAACAATGGCAGATTCTTTTCCGGTTTGATTTGCCATGTCGCTTAAGATTTCTCGGACGCTTTGTGTAGAAATTAATTTTTCCTCAAGATTTGCTCCCAGGAAATCTGAATATTCCTGGAGACTGTTTCGTTCTAACATTGTTACTACTTGGTCTGAAGCTGTGGCTGTTATTAGAGATTTGGTATTAACAGGATTAATTGTTTTTAAGATTTGTTGGGTGTCAGTTGTATGGTTGATAGATGCTTCAGTTTGTTCTTGAGCAGTGCCAGCATTGGTTGTTTGGTTATAGTTAGTGGGAGCGGTTAGGGTGAAAAAATCGCTATTGTTTGATATTTGCTGTAATATTGACTGGGACTGATTATTATCAATCTGGATGTCGGTGGTTTCAGTTGCGGTGGTTACTGGAATCTCTGTTGAATCATTGAGATTTTCTACTGGGATAATCTGGTTATCATTGAGATTTTCTGGTATAATAGTGTCGCCACTATCAATATTAGTAATTGTTTCTATTGCCTCTGGGGCGATCGCTATTTGTTCTCCGGTATTGGTATTGTCTGGGGTATTATCAATAGTTGGATTCCCACCTACGGAAACAGTTGTTTGCTCTTCTATAGGAATATTGCCACCTGTTTGAATATTGATATTAGTGTCTCCTTGATTGACCTGTACAGTTTGAGTCTCGGCGCTAATATTACTACCTGGTTGAATATTGATATTAGCATCTCCTTGATTGACCTGTACAGTTTGAGTCTCGGCGCTAATATTACCACCTGGTTGAACATTGATATTAGCATCACCTTGATTTGCCTGTGTAGTTTGGTTCTCGACGCTGATCTCCCCACCTGCCTGAATATCGATATTAGCATCTCCTTGATTAGCGATCGCCTCTTGATTACCTACAGAAACATCTCCTCCAGCATCAATCTCAATATTAGCATCTCCATCTCCAGAGATTACAGTTTGGTCTTCGCTGCTGATATCTCCTGTTGCATCTAGATCGATACCACCTGCTTCTCCCTCTGAAGCAATAGATTCTAAGTCCAAAGTAGTAATGGAGCCATCAGTTGCTTCTAGTTGAATAATACCTGAACTGACCGTACCCAAAGAACTTAAGTTTCCTGTAGTTATTTGACTGCCATTAATAATAACTTCACCACTGGGGCCGTCCGGTGCTTGAGTCGTCACATTCCCTGTATTCACTGTTGCTATCTGACTTTGAATTCTCAAATCACCACTTTCAGTCGCACCAAAGGATAAGACATTTTCCAGATTCACACTTTCTGGGGCATCAATCTCAATACTTCCTCCTCTGCCTTCCTCTGAGAAAGAAGTAATGTCTCCCGTTGCACTAATCTCCCCTATTTCACTCTCCAATGTAATGTCACCTCCCTGTTGTATCCCTTCCGAACGAATGCCGTTAATACTGATATTACCTCGAGATGTGAGAGTGACATCCCCACCAATACCATCTGTAGAAAAAGTGTTTAATTCTCCTTGAACATCCATGCTGTTTTCGCTGCGAGTGTCAATAGTAATATCACCCCCACGCTCCCTTCCCTGGGATAGAATATTTTCTAGATTAACTGAACCTTCAGCTTGAATATTCACATTCCCGGCTGTACCTTGTTCTGAAAATGTTTCTATTGCTTGGGTCGAATTGACTTCGCCGTTTTCACTAATAATTTCAACATTTCCCCCTGTGGTTGCTTTGGTTTCGTTGAGGGCGCTAGCTTCTAGTTTGCCTACGGTAATATTTTCTCTGGCATTTAGTGTAATATTTCCAGTACCGTCGGGGGAACGAGAATTTATTACTCCAGCAGTGGTGTCTATTGTGCCGTTGTTGCTAGTAATACTGATATTTCCTGCTACTCCTTGGGTGGCTTCTCCTTGAGGTTTTGGTATGAGGATAAAATTATTCAATACCGATCTTTCTTCCCTGACAAAACCTGATGCTAGGTCTATTTGACCTACTTCTATTGCGTCATCCGCAACAATATTTATTGTACCTGTATCGCCTTCATCTGCACCGGAATATATTCTTGCTTTTGAGGTATTAATATTGCTACCTGCTTCGAGAATAATATCTCCTCCTTTGCCTGGGTTTTCAGTATCGGATGTAGTTGCGGGTTCGGAGGCAGAGATCACATTACTATTTTCGGTGATATTGATGTCACCTCCTGCTTTTAAGAGAATTTGACCGCCGTCTGCATCGGCAAAGGAGTAAATGTCACTGGTAGTGATGTTTCCTGTGGATGCTTCTAGAGTAACGTTGCCTCCAGTTCCCTCCCCAGAATAGTTTGCCAAAAATCCATTGCTGGTGTCTATGTTTCCTGTTTCTGTGATGATAATAATTTGACCGCCTTGTTGTTCTCCGTGGGAACTGATGGTATTAGTAGTCACATCTGTTTTTGCACTCAGAGTTACATCTCCAGCGTTACCATTTTCTGAAAATGATTGGATGGGTTGAGTAGCATTGATTTCCCCCTGTTCACTGGTAATGGTAATGTCACCTCCGTCAGCAGCTTCTTTTGATTCTGAGGCAGAAGATTGGATAATACCTGTGGTGATATTTTCTTGACCAATGATTTCTATTGCGCCTGCGTTTCCTGCATCGGTACTTTTAGCTGAGATGGTACTATTTTCGGCTGAGAGTTCCCCTGTGTTAATAGTAATTTTTCCTCCGTCTCCAGCTCCTGTGGTCTCCGTAATAATTTGACCTTCGAGTTGAAAGCTTTGACTGGGGTTGATGTTGATGCTGCCTCCGTCTCCACGATCGGAAGTAGCTGCGGATATAGTAGTGTTTTCCGCTATGGTGAGGTTTTCTGTTTCGATATTTATGATGCCTGCGTTTCCCCTGTCTTCTGTTTCAACTGTTATTCTGCCTTCCCCTGAAATATTTATGTTTTCTGGAGCGAATATATTGATATTGCCTCCATCTCCACTGGAAGTAGTGCGGGCTGAGATGAAACCGTTTTCAGTGAAAGTAATATTGAGGTCAGGGTCAAAGCGAGCGGAACGATTTTCTCTACTCCCCTGCTCCCCTCTCCTATAGGGTTTAAGGGTAAGAGTACCTGCGGGGGTTTCTCCTGCTGTTTCGGCAAATATTCCGAGTTGGCCTGAGATTAGTAAGTCTGTAGCATTAATGGTAATGTTGCCTCCCGCTTCGGTATTAGTTGCTCCTTCTTTTGCTGTGGCACTAATTTGAGCATCTTCTCCTATGGTTAGTTTTCTGGTGTTGATTTCTATATCTCCAGCTTTTCCTTGATTATTGGTTTCTGTCGTTAAACTTGTTCCTGTTTCCAGGATGAATTCTTCGGTGTCGATCTCGATCGCTCCAGCATTTCCTTTGTCTGTGGTAGAAGCTGATATGGCTACTCCATCTGAGAGAGTGAGGTTTTGGGTTTCAATATTGATGGTGCCTGCGTTTCCTTTGTCTGAAGTTTCTACAGCGATGAATCCTTTTCCAGAAATATCTATGCTTTCTGGAGCATTGAGATTAATGTTGCCTCCATTTCCTGTGGAGGAGGTAGAGGCAGAAATGAAACCGTCGTTGCTGAAATTGATATTGAGGTTTGGGTTGTCTTCGTAGGGGCTGAGGGTAAGAGTGCCAGCATTTGCTGATGCTTCAGTTTCGGCGAATATTCCAAGTTTTCCTGTAATATTGAGTTCGTTGGTGTTGATGGTGATATTGCCTCCGTCTCCGGTGCTGGTTGCGCCTAATACTGCTGTGGCACTGATTTGGGCATCTTGCCCGATATCTACAGTGTTAGCTTTGATAGTGATATCTCCTGGTGCCCCTGCTGCATAAGTTTCGGTGATTAAGCTAGTGCCTTGCTCTAGGTTGAGCTTGTTTGCTTGGATGTCGATACTGCCTGCGTTGCCTGTACCTTCTGTACTTGCTCGGAGTTGGCTGTTGTTGGTTAGTTTGATGTTTCGGGGAGTTACAAGGGTGATGTTGCCAGCGTGTCCTTCGGCGTTGGTGATACTGAAGAACTCAGTGTTGTCGAGTATGATGTTTTTTTGGCTATCAATGTAGACATCTCCGGCGGGTTGGTCTCCTTTGGTGTCACTTTCGATGGTGACGTTGTTGAGGTTGAGGTTGTCTCCACTAAAGATGTTGACATTTCCTGATTGGCCTTGAGTGCCTACATCTATTTGTATTGCTTCACTCCAAGAATCTAATTGTATAGATACCTGCTTACTGGTGATGATGGATAAGTCATTGAGTAGAAGGTCTGCTTTTGATTTACTTTCTATTGTTACCTGCCCAGATTTTTCGTGGGAAGATAGTGTTAGTATTTCTGCATTGCTGAGGTTGTTGGTGGTAATGTTAACGTCTCCACCATTTCCAGAGTCGTTTTTTCCGACTGAGAATGTGTTTATTTGCAGTTGTTCTGTATCTCCGTATTCTGGACGATTATATTTTATTGTATCTGCATTCAAATAAATAGATCCTCCATGCCCTGAGTTACCCTCCATACTTGAATTGGAAAAGGAATTGAGCGATTCTGTGTGAATATTACCTCCAGCAGTCACAGTAATATTTCCTCCATCTCCCGATCCTTCAGTCCCGCCACTAGAAAATGAATTAACATCTCTTGTTATGATATTACCTCCAGCAGTCAGAGTAACATCTCCCCCATTCCCTAAGTTGCTTAGAGAAAAAGTATTTATCTGCCCTGTTGTGATATCACCGTCTGCATTGAGAGTAATATCTCCCCCATCACCTGAGTTCTGGCCTATGGCAATAGAAGAGTAATCACCATTTTCCAGATTTTCTATTATAGTGATATTTCCCTGGGCAGCGATCGTGATATTACCCCCTTCCCCTTCGCTGTCGTGAGAATAGGAGGAATCTATATCTCCTGCTGTGATATTACCTCCAGCATTCATGCTAATGTGACCGCCTGAACCTGTATTTTGACCAAAATTGGAATTTTCTATTTCTATAGTAATATCACCCCCAGCACTTAGGGTAATATCTCCACCATCTCCAGAAGAAGAATAGGAATTAATCTCTTTTGTTATGATATTTTCCTCAGTAGTGATTGTGACATCACCAGCATTACCACGAGCATAGGAGGAATCAAGCTCTCCTGTTGTGATCTTACCCTTAGCTGTAATTATAATATTACCCCCATCCCCATCAAAGGATGAAGTATCCAAATTACCCAAAACAATACCAGCACCTGCAATTGTCAAATTCCGCCCATTGGTCTTAATTGTATCCACACCAAATGTATTGGGGTCGCTGCCAACATCCGCTTCATTATCCAACATGGTAATAGCACCAATTCCATCCTCATCCACATCTACATGAAATTCTATCTCTCCTTCCCCAGGCAGAAATTCCAACGCATCATCTGCTATATCTTCAACTGTAATATCATTTGTCGCCTCTAACTTAACATCGGCATCCCCAGAAGTTTCATCAAATTCATCATTGATCGTAATATTAGTTCCCGACAAAGAAACACTTTCCCCACTAGCTTTAATGCCACTACCCGTAGCAACAATATCTCCCGTAGCTTCAATATTAATTGCACCACCTGTCCCGCTATCAACTTCTGTATTTTCTCTAGATTCCACCTCAGAATTATTCTCTATAGTAGAAATGCTTTCTGTTAAAGTCACATTTTCTGCACTCTGAATTTCTATATCTCCACCAGCAGTAACAATACCATTGACATCCTCACTCACATCACCAATATTCACATCTCCCAACACATCAAAAAACGCTCCACCACTACCAGAAACCGCTTCTAAATTTTCTACATTTAATTGCAAAGGTACACCCACAAAACCTATTCCTCCACTGCCATTTGTTTCAAATAAAACACTATCTGCATTAATAATTGAACTATCAGAAACTCTGGCAATATTTCCACCATTTGCATTAACTAAAACTTGTCCTGTTGTGGTTAAATTTGCCAGATTTATATCCCCTACTTCTCCTAAATTTCCTAACTCTATTCTGATGTTTCCACTTCCGGCATTTAATGTTGTTCCATCTAGTTGATTTATTGATGCTCCTCCGGCACTCCGGTTATCAATATTCATCTCATCATTATTACCAAGTAGCTCAATATTGCCATTGCCAATTGATGTGTCAATATCGGCATTTATATTAATACTTCTACCTGCTTTTAATTCTACAGATTCTGTAGTTTCTATCTTTTCATTAATTGTTATATCGTTGTCAGCAAATAAAATTATATCTCCTGATAATTCCTCAATATTTTCTGCGGAAATTGTCACATCAGAATTTTCATCTTGAGCAAAGGGGTCTATTGGTGTTTCTGTTTCTATTGTTTCTGAATTGTCAGCAATTTCTGTCTCTGAATTTTCTGTTACCTCTGAATTATCGACATTTTCTTCTGTATTTTCTGTAGATGGCAATTCCGAATTATTATCTACTATTTCTGTTTCTGAACTTTCAGTATTTTCTGTAGTGGGAGAATCTGTACTTTCTGTAGATGGCACTTCCGAATTATTATCTACTATTTCTGTTTCTGAACTTTCAGTATTTTCTGTGGCGGGAGAATCTGTACTTTCTGTAGATGGCACTTCCGAATTATCATCTACTGTTTCTGTTTCTGAACTTTCAGAATTTTCAGAATTTTCAGAATTTTCAGGCTCTCCCACTGTGATATTTTCTGGGTCTAATAATATTGTTCCTGGAGTGCCAAATGCAGCACTAACATTGACATTCCCATCAAATATTAATTGTTGTTTTCCAGATACTTCAACAAACCCTCCATCACCAGAAAATTCTCCTCCTCTAGCACTAATATTTCCGGCAAAATTAGTTATGCCATCTGACCAAATTATTACTTGACCACCGTCACCATTTGTGGTAGCATCAGCGGAAATAAATGAGTTATTGTTAACAAATGTTTGCTGAGAATTGGGTACTATTCCACTACCTTGAAAGTCGCCTCCAATTAATACTCTTCCTCCTCCATTTAAACCATCAGCATTGATATTGGCATCGATAATTGCTACGCGATCGCCTAACACATTAAATTGTCCACCGATATTATATCCCCCCTGACCCCCCTTTGAAAGGGGGGGAGTTGTTGATACATCTATATCTCCAGAAGCGATCGCATCTCCTGTAATACCAGAAATTATTGTATTTGAATCTATCAACACCACATCACCATTTCCATTCACAGTCATAGATGTGGCCTGAGTTATTTCTCCACCTGTTAACAGTTCGGGCAAAGATAAGGGGGTTATACCAGACATATCTTCCCCATTCGCTGTTGTTGAACCCACTTCCAAACTTAATAAATGTCCTGGTTGGGATATTCTCAGGGTACTACCTCCTTCTACTGCTGCGATCGTAACGTTACCACCTGCTGTGGAGAGTTGCCCCGTGTTGATAACCGTGCCACCCAACAAAGTGAGATTTTCCCCTGAGTTTAAACTGAGGTTTCCTTCGTTAACTATAGCGCCTGGGTTTGATATATTAAATCTATAGCCACTGGGGTTTCCTACTAGGTTGGCATAATCATTCGTTCCCATAGCTTGAAACCAGAAATTATTACTGTTAAAACCTATACCTGTGGCAGTGGTAACGCTGAATGAGGCAGGGACATTAAGGCTAGCGTTGGGGCCAAACATTATGCCTACGGGGTTCATCAGGAAGAGGTTAGAGTTACCACCGATGACTTGGATGAGACCGTTAATTATAGAAGGGTCTCCACCCGTAATTCTACCCAGAATGTTGCGAGTATCTGGAGTGGTTAAGAAATTGGCTGTTTGACCGGAGTGAAGATTGAATTGGTCAAAACTGTGGAAGAGGTTAGTCCCATTATGAGTGCCACCTTGAATATTAAATTGATTGCCGTTTTGATTGACGGTTGTACCTGTGCCATCGTTTGAGGGGGTTATGGGTTGAGATTTGGCGGGAGTTGTAGCCAATATCCCTAAAATTACAGTCAGAGCTGTTATACTGTAAGACTCTAATTTATTAGCTTTCATAAAAAACTTCTGCAGTTATAATATTTATATTTAAGTAAACAGAGAAATTAGGCAACGACAATCTTTTTAGTCATCAATATTACCTTATTTTTCTTCTAGAGATTGTAGCAACTATCCTCCTGTTCATACCACTAAACCGATCGTAAGGAAGGCAGAAGGCAGAAGGCAGAAGGCAGAAGGCAGAAGCTTTGTACTCTACCTTTGTGAAAACCGCTATAAACCTGCAAAAGAAAAGATACAGAGGATGATTCCACCTTGGTGAGGTACACCCGTCGCGGGCAAGATGCCCGCACTGGAAAAATTTAATTGTTAATATCTGTACTTCATTATGTGAGAAATCTGCTATATCTTTATAACTCTATAATTACTTCAATATTCAATCTCCCCCACTCCCCCACTCCCCCACTCCCTTACTCCCCTACTCCCTATTTTGAGATAAAACTAGAGCTTTTCATTCTCTTAAGTATCAGAGTTGTCAACCCAGGTCCCACTAAGATAATAGTTAACATTCGAGTCAGTTGAATTGCCAACACTAAACCAGCATCACCACCCAACTCATTAACAGTTGCGATCATGGCTTCTAACCCCCCTGGGGTGAAGCTTAAAAGAGAAGTAATTAAGTCCACCTCTGTCAAATTATAAAACGCGTAACCTACTCCAAAGAAACCGATAATTAACCCTATTATCAGTCCGATATCAATTAAAATAGCTTTCCACAATTTACGAGCATTTTCCCAGTCCAACTGAACGCCTATAGAAATTCCTACTAGCAGGAGGCCGACTGCAAATAACCATTGAGGAACTTGTAATTGATATGGCGCTACCCAGAAAGTAGTTAACCCAACTATAAAACTACCTAAAAAAGCAGAGGAAGGCAAACGTAATAATTTTCCGCCCCAAATTCCTAAACCACAACATCCTGCTACTACTAATAAATTCACAAACATGGGTATGCTTGCTTTACCTGATGCTAATAAAGTTGTAGTTTGAGTCTGTTCAATAGCTGGAAACATCAAGATGGTGGCAGTTGGTACAATGAATACCACTAAGAACAATCGCAAATATTGGAGGAGAGCAACAGCAATAAGGTCTGCACCTAGTTCTTCACTCATAGCAACAATAGCAGAAGCAGTACCAGGAATAGATGCCAGAAAACCTGTAGAGCGACTAACTCCACTCCACAGCGACAACAAGTAGCCTTTCAACATAGTCAAGGCAGCAGTGATGAAAATACATCCCACTACAGGAATAGCGTAAGTGCTAATTAAACGAATTGTTTCTGGTGAAAAGCGAAATGCTGTAGCAATACCAATTATTGCTTTGCCCATCATCATTGTTACTCTTGGTAACGGTTGGGGAGTACCTTGAGCGATCGCATAGATAATTCCGGCAATCATTGGCCCAAGTAACCAACCGACAGGAAAGTTTAGCCAGTCGAATATAAAACCTACTAAAATAGCTAAGGTTATGGGGACAATGGTACTTTTGATAGTTGATAATTTGGAGATAATCTTTTGGTTGTTTAACACGCTTAACAATATATAAAATTTGGCAGATAACTTATATCTATTCTGGCAGCTTTAGAATTGTCAATATACTGGGGTAAGTTTTCAACATATTCAGGTATCACCATACACTTTTGACAATATTCCTGTGCCAACAGATTAATATTAGTTATTGTAGTTGAACATTTATATTAGACATCTCCACCAAAAGAGGGAATAGGGAATAGGGAATAGGGAACAGGAAGAAATAATTGATAATTTATGTACGATAATTGATTTTCTTTTTTATTTTTGGAGATGTCTATTAGACATAGGCGTTAAAAAGATATAGACTTTTTGTAAAAGTAGGGAATAGGGAACAGGGAAGATTTTTTGAGGAAAAAAACACGGAAAATGATTGTTTTAGTTATTACACTCTAGTTTATAGCAAATAAAGGGCAAGTTTATTTTCACGCCTATGTCTATTTACTGGAGAACATCACCATAATTATGACTTTAACTTGCTCCCGAACAACCCATAAACGAAATAAAACGAAATAATCTGTAGGGACGTTGCATGCAACGTCCCTACCTGTTCCCTATTAACTGTTCCCTATTAACTGTTCCCTATTAACTGTTCCCTATTAACTGTTCCCTATTACCTGTTCCCTATTACCTGTTCCCTATTAACTGTTCCCTATTACCGAAAAATTGTGGGTATGTGCCTCCCCTTTTAAGGGGATAATAAAGAAAAATTTTCATCTCTTTGTCAATCCTCTTCTTTTCAAGGAGAGGTAATTATTCATTATTCATTATTCATTATTCATTGTTGAACTATTCCCTATTCCCTAATTTAACCATGCTTAAAATTACTCCCAAAAATCTGTTACATCCCGACTATCCTTTCACTCCTAAAAATTTCCCGTTTTTTTATGGTTGGATAATTTTAATTGTTTGCACTATTGGGGTAATAATGAGCATCCCCGGTCAAACTATTGGGATGAGTGCTTTCACTGACTATTTACTAGCTGCTACTGGTCTGTCAAGGTTACAATTGAGTAATGCTTATTTTTTTGGTACTTTGACCAGTGGTTTACTATTGCCTTATGGCGGAATATTGCTAGACCGTTTTGGGGCGCGAGTAACTGTTGTTTGTGCATCAGTAGGTTTGGCTTTAACTTTGTGTTATCTCAGTTTTAGCGATCGCCTAGCCATCCTCATCAGTAACGCATTTCCTAAAATTCCCTATTCAACTATAGCGCTATTAATACTGATATTAGGTTTTGTCTGCTTGCGTTTTTCCGGTCAAGGTATGTTAACCATGATCAGTCGTACAACTCTCGGTAAATGGTTTAACCGTCGTCGGGGTTTTGTTTCTGGTCTTAATGGTGTATTCATGGCTTTGGGGTTTTCTATTGCGCCCTTAATTTTCAGTTCATTGATTAATATTTTAGGTTGGCGAAATGCTTGGCTAACTATGGCAGCAGTTGTTGGTATTGGTATGGGGTTAATAGGGTGGTTATTTTATCGCGATCTTCCTGAAGAATGTGGTTTATTAATGGATGGAGAATTACAAACATCTACGGTTGAAGTAGAAAACTCATCTGAAAACAACTTGCAAGATTTTACCCGCGCTGAAGCTATAGCCACAATTATGTTTTGGGTGGTGACATTAGTATTATCTTCACAAGCTTTGATAGTTACAGGTATCACTTTTCATATCGTTGATATTGGTGCCGAATTTGGATTATCCCAAGTACAGACAGTGAGTATATTTTTACCCCAGGCGGTTGTATCTACAATTGTTGGTTATTTGATGGGGGTGGCTGCAGACCGAGTTAATATCAAATATTTATTCATGGTGATGATGGTTAGTCAGGCAATAGGTGTTGCTTCTATTGCTAATCTTGGCGTGCCGTTATTTCGGGTATTAACTATTGTCGGATTTGGTATTAGTTCGGGATGTTTTGGTACTTTATCCGCAGTGGCTTTACCGCGTTTTTTTGGTAGAGCTTATTTGGGTGCTATTTCTGGTTTTCAGATGATGATTTTGGTGATAGCTAGTGCAATAGGACCTTCTTTTTTAGCTATTTTTAAGGATAAATTGGGTTCTTATCAACCTGGTCTTTACGGTTGTTTGATATTGGTAATTTTGATTTTAATTCTCACCTTTTTTGCCCGTCACCCTCGCAAACTTGATAGATGAATTATATCAGGTCCGGATGATTAGTATCAGGACTTACGCAAATTCACCTTGAAAACGCCATATGTAGGGGCGAATGGCATTCGCCCTCACTTGATTTCGTGTTCGTGCATAAGTCCTGAGTATAATGAAAATGTCCTCCTCTAAATATTATGGATGTTTATGGCTTTCATCTTGACAGTCGTATTATTAAAGCACTACAATAATATTAAAAATTTTGGCTAACTAGGCTGACTTATTGGAAATATTTCCGGAAACTAAATCAAAACGGTTGTCACAAAGAGCAGAAAAAGTAATAGGGGAAATTATGAGTGAATCAAGAATCATACAAATATCTGGCTGTGATAACCAAAACCGTACTGGAGATGTAATTTTTGTTCATGGGTTGGATGGAGACCCTCGTAAAACTTGGCATCCTCAAGAAAAAAGTGATGATAACAATTTTTGGCCTGCTTGGTTGGGAGAAGATTTACCAGATATGGGCATTTGGTCTCTAGAATACAACCTAAAATCTTTTGAGTGGAAGGGTACTACAATGCCTTTAGCCGATCGCGCCACTAATATTCTGGCAACTCTTGACTCCTACAAAATTGGCGATCGCCCCTGATTTTTTATTACCCACAGCATGGGAGGACTTTTAGTAAAACAGATGCTGCGCCATGCAATAGATTTTGGGATTCCAGAATGGAAGGCAATTTTAGACCAAACTAAAGGTATTGTTTTCTTTTCTACACCCCATTCTGGATCTAATATAGCCAATTTGGTTAAGTATATGGGTTGGGTTCTCCGAACTACGGTTAGTATTGATGAATTGGAAGCTCACCATCCACGGTTGCGAGAGCTAACAAATGTTCATAGGAATCAAAAAAAGCTAGGTAAAATTCCTATACAAGTGTATTGCGAAAAGCAAAAAACTTATTGGGGCAATGTTGGTGTTTTAGTGGTAGATGAAACTAGCTATGAACTTAAAGGTTGCCAAAAATCTAATGTCAGTCCAAACAGTCAAACAATTAGCTGTACTCTACTAATCACTAGCAAACAAGAAAATGTTGAGTTCTACTTGTATTCAAATGATTCTAGCGCTAGAAGAAGCAGGATATTTGAGGCAGGTAAAGAATATATAGCAACACGGGTTGAATTAGGAACATATAGTGGAACGCGCCGTGCTAAAAACAATTTGATCACAGACGTACCAATAGAAGCTACTATTACTTTTGATAATGTGCCACTTGAAGTTAATAAGATAGAAGTTTTTCAAATTAGTTCATGGTTGGGAAGTTCTTACTACAAAAACGATATCAAGGTTGAGTTTCGTGATATTTCTTTGTCAGAAAAGTAATAACTAACACTAACAACCATTGCAAGTAGTTAAGTTAACCACTATTCTGAAGCAAATGAGGTATTTCAGCAAGATTAGTTGCATCTACAGGACTTATGCACGGACACTAAATCAAGAGGGCGAATGCCATTCGCCCCTACAGGTTTTTGGTTATGACGATGTGGTTCATCAATTTGAAAAGCGCTGTAAATATATTAACTGATTTTTATGAAGCGAATGCCACTCGCCCCTACAGGTTTTTGGTTATGACGTGAGGTCATCAATATGAAAAGCGCTGTAAATATATTAACTGATTTTTATGAAGCACGGCAGTGGGAGCATCTTGCTCCCGTGCTAGATATTCCTTTTTCCTGTAAACTATTACGCAAGCAGGACTACCATATAATCATAACTGACGCAAATTTACCTTGAAAATGCCATATGTAGGGGCGAATGGCATTCGCCCTCATTCGCCCTCAGAAGAAGAATTAATACTCTTACCACCAAATCATCAACCATTACATATTTCACAATAAAGCCAAACGCTGATTAGAAGAATAACCAGAAAAAATTCGTGCTATTTGCGATCGCTCAATCTCAAGATGCTGCTCTAAAACACTAGAAATCACATCGCGGAAGTCCGTTGTCACCGCTAGATCGCGTTTCTGAAACAATTCTGATTCATCCAAACCAGGCCATTGTCCGTAAACCTGACCACCACGCACGCCACCACCTAAGACCCACATTACATTACCATGACCGTGATCGGTGCCACCATTACCATTCTCATTAACTGTGCGACCAAATTCTGACATTACTAAAATCACAGTATCTGAATAAAGCGGACCCAACTCCTGAACTAAAGTAACCAAACCTTCCCCTAGAGGTTTTAGTCTTCTCGCTAAAGCACCTTGACTGCTTCCTTGGTTAACATGAGTATCCCAATGACCGAGAGCGAGAAACCCTAATTGTGTTTTAGAATCACCAACCATAATTTGAGCTAAATTTTTGGCATCACCAGCAAAACCCTGGGGGGGTGGCGCTCCTGCTGAAGCCGCTTCCATTTCTTCCTGTAAGTCAGCTAGTAGTAAATCTCTTGCTTGGCGACCTTCTTGGTAAACTCTACTAAGTTCGTCATTGCTACTATAAAGGCGATCGAATGCTTCATAAATTTTAGGGCGGTCTATGGGTAAACTACGGGTTGATTTTCTCCCGGTGGGAAGACTAGCAACTGGCATTGCACCCATGAGAATGCGAGGTGGTATATCTCCTAAGTTTACTGCTTGAGTAGGTTTATCTTTTGGCAGATTTGCTAACAAACGATTCATCCATCCATCGGGTATTTTTTTATTACCTGGAATACCTGTTTCCATATAATATTGAGCATCAAAATGGGAGCGAGTGTCGTTGTTTGAACCGCAGGCGTGAACAAATGCTAAACTGCGATTTTGCCAGAGGGGTATGATACTTGCTAGAGCAGGATGTAAGCCAAATTGGCCGTCTAAGTCGATCGCTCCTTCTGGTTCTCCTGGAGCAGGAATTGCTATTTTTGGTCGTGCATTATAATAAGTGTATTCCTGATGGGGAATAACTACATTTAATCCATCGACTCCTCCTCGGAGAAAAATAACTATTAATCGTTTACGGTTATTGGTTTGAGCTAATCCTTTTGCTACCCAACCATGACTACCAACAGAGATTATTCCTGAAGCTGATAGTAAGCTGGCAAATTGTAAAAAATTACGTCTTTTCATATTATATTAAATCCGGTTAAACAGTTATAGAATGGTTAAGTTTTTAGGAGTCAACCCACCCCTCGCCCCTCCCCCTCCCAGGAGGGGGAGGGGAGGAGCGAGTCAGGAGTAGAAAGAATCACTTTGATGAGCGTAGTTATGGCGATTGGAAAATTTTTTTATGTCCAATAAAACTGATTTGATATTACCTCTAATATTAAATCCAGTTGAATACTTATTAGAGTTGTTGGGAGTAGGGGTGGGTCCTCACCCTGCGATACTTCTAAAACTTATGGGAAGGGATAGATTTGCTACTCCCTACTTTTAGAAGAGATGTCTAATATCATGTCTGGATAAGAGCGCGATAGAACTCCGTGACCTTTACGCGACCAAAAAACTTTCTCCTTTTCCTCCTCTTCTTTCTTCCCTCCTGACTCCTAAGTCCCCCTCCTGGGAGGGGTTAGGGGTGGGTTGACTCCTGACTCCTCCATCTTTATTTGTACATCATTTCTGGACTACCTAACATTAAAGCTGCTTGTACATCGTTTGGGCTATTTTTGATTATTGCTTGAGTTTGAGCAGAAAAATTATTTCCTAAAGTTGCAGAAAGTTGCTGACGGTTTATCGGTTTGGGTTTTCCTTGGTTTAACTGACCACGGGAGATATTTGTGGCAAAGCTAATTCTACGCATCATTGCATCAGAGTTTAACCATGCTTCTTTAGTATTTTTATAACCATCAGGAGTGCCACAAGCATAAATGTGCATTCCTAATTGGTATAACATTCCAGCAATTTGGTTCCATCTAAATTTATTAGTTCCTGTTGCTCTAACTGCAGAAATAATATATTGGTACGGAGTTTTAAATTTGCGGTCGTAGTAGTTTTCATTCCAGAATTCACTACTGTTGAACAAGGTTTCTAAAACAGAACGAATATTACCATTAGTTTCTTGAAATGTTTGAGCTAGTTGATTAACTAAAGCTCCTGGAGGCCGATCTGCCACAAAATATTGAGCTAATTTATAGCTAATAAAACGAGCAGTAGATGGATGCTTTGCCAGAATATCTAAGGCTTTTTCTCCTTCTTCTATCCCACCTCCTTGGATCGGTATTCCTAGAAATATTTTGTCACTATTATCGTGGCGGTCTGGATAAAACTTAAATCCGCTACCATCTCCTGTTCGACGTATAATTCCCCACCCAGTAAAAATTTTTGCTAAAGTTACTATGTCTTGTTGTTTATAACCTCCATCTACTCCGAGAGTGTGAAGTTCCATAAGTTCGCGGGCATAATTTTCATTTAAACCTTTAAATGTGTTATTAGCACCTTTACTTCCAGGTGCAGTATTTAGCCAATTATCTAAATAGAATAACATGGCTGGATGATGAGCTGTTGCTCCTAATAAAGTCCGAAAGTTACCAAGTGCATAAGGTCTAATTGCATCTCTTTCATAAGTACCTATCCAGACGCGAATTGGTCTTCCTCTACTTACAGAAACACTGAAGTGATTGAACCAAAAATTAATCATTACTTCTTGGAGTTGTCTATTACTCAATATTGCTCTGAGGAAGTTTGCTTTTCTGGCTTCGTTCAGAATGATTCTCATTCGATTAATTCTTGCTTCTTTTTGTTTTTGAGTTAGTTTTTTTTGTTTTCTGGGAGGTAGGGGGCCATACTTGTTATAGAGTTGAACTGGGTTTAAGTCTAAGGTTGTTAATGTTGACAGTTGATTAGTTAATTGTTGAGGTTCTCTAATGGTTTCTGGTTGAAGTTGAGACTGAATATAACTGTTAATTCCCATTGATTTAACTCGTTCTATCTCTCCGGGTCTAGGACCAAAACTTAGACGATTCAAAAGATGGATAGTTTGGGTGTTAATAGATTGACTATCAGCGTAGCTAGGACTTGGTAATCCTAACCAGATAATTAAGCTTAATAGCAGAGATATAATCCAGTACCTAGAGGTTTTTTTCATTAATTATTCCTCCTGTAAATACTCTCATATTTTGATTAGTGGGATTGAATTTATAGCAGGAAACAGAGAACAGTAGGAAAAATATTTCCCTATCTAAAGATTATTATCAGTCTATGTCCGTGCCCTATCTTTCTATTGCTATATATATTTGTATGGGAGTCTTATTCTGAAAGTTGTTACTTTTATTAAACATTATTTGTAAGCATTCAGCCGTCAGCCATCAGCTATCAGCTATTGATTTTAATTTAGGATAGAAGCTTGATTAATTGTCTTACTATAAAAGTTGTCTCCCTTGCCCTTAAAGTCAGTCTTTAATTTAAACACTGTCCTTAAGAAGAGAGTCTTGTTGCTGTTAACGCAGTTCCTCTGCAGGAGGCTAGCTGACAGCTAATAGCTGTTTGTGTTTGCGTAGCATCCCGTAGGGAAGCATTCCGCAGGAAATGCTTACCATTATTTACCGAATAATTAATAATTAAATAATTAAATAATTAAATAATTAAATAATTAAACAATTCGGGTTTATTAGCCTCCCATTTCAAGGGGAAAAAAGCGGTCGAGAGATGGCGAGGTTTCCTCGCCATATCCAATCGACCAAGAGAATAAATTTTTTCCTGATTTGTCTTACCTCTCCCTTTTAAGGAGAGGTAATTATCAATTAATGAAAGCAGCATCTTTCAACAATCATAACTGATTTTTTTTGATTTGACCACTACAAAATTTATCTGTAAAAATCAGGAATTATCTTATCTTCTCTAATTACCGAAAAAAATTGTGGTTTAAAGCCTCCCCTTTTAAGGGGATAATAAAGAAAAATTTTCATCTGTTTGTCAATCCTCTTCTTTCAAGGAGAGGTAATTATTCATTATTCATTATTCATTATTCATTGTTGAACTATGCTTAATTTTGACTGAAGTTAAGGAAGTTTCCAAATATTAATCTTCCGGTCCCAACCACCACTAATTATTGTTTGACCATCAGGACTAATTGCTACTGTACTAATATAACTGGTGTGTCCGTTTAAACTACCTTTTAAGTTACCTGTACTCAGCTCCCAAAACTTAATAGTTTTATCCCAACTGCTACTAATTAAAGTTTTACCATTAGGAGTAATAACAATTGACCATACTCCATCTATATGTTCTTTTAAACTATGAATTAATTCATCTGTCTGCAAGTTCCAAATGTTAATCGTGCCATCACTACTACTACTAGCTAATATCTGACTATCAGGACTGAAAACTACAGACAAAATTGATAGAGAATTAGTATTTATATTACGAATTAGTTGACCTGTTTGTAGGTTCCATAATTTAATCATATTATCTTTACTACCACTAGCTAGAAATTGACCGTCAGGACTAATGGCGATCGCATTAACAATCTCAGAATGTCCTTCTAAGGTGCGGATCGACTCTCCACTACTTAAATTCCAAATTTTAATAGTTCGATCCCAACTCCCGCTTACCAACATTTCACCGTCAGGAGCGATCGCTACTGCATCTACCACATCGTTATGCCCAGTGAGGGTCTGCACCAGAGTAATATCAGTGACATTTTTATTTTTGGGTAGTTTCCAGATTTTGATAGTTTTGTCATCACTACCACTGATAACTAACTCTTCATTGGGAGTTACTGCCACTGAATTTATTGATTCTTTGTGAGCTTTCCAAGTGGCTATGATTTCGCCATTTTTAATATCCCTGACTGAAATCATCCCGTTACTACTACCACTGATGATATGGGAATTTAAAGCAACTACAGAATTCACTATTCCACCTACTTCATTGGAAATTGCCTTTGCCAGAGTAAAATTTACGGCAGTTTCTGTGCCATTTTCTTTTGTAGATATTTTTGTAGAAACAGGGTTTGTTGCTTCTGTTGGAGTGGTTGTAATTTTAGCAGTCTGGGGTTGTTGAGAAATGGTTGGCAACGAAACCTGTTGTCGCCACCTCCAAAAAGTATTAATCTCTATTCCTCCAGAAACGATCGCGTCAGAGTCTTCTTGCAATTTGACAATACCGTTAATAGCGACTAGACGACCTTCTGTATCTAGCACTGGTCCGCCACTCATCCCTGCTCTGACTAAGTTATCATAAAGTAAACTATAACCACCGATAGGTTGCTGACGCCCTTTGACTACCCCTGGTGTACTCAGAAAAATTCGTTGTTGGAGGTTACTGCCTGAACGTGGCCATCCCCCCACAAAAACTGCTTTTCCTTGAACTAACTGAGTTGGGTCTCCTGTTTCGGCAACAGGGTAATTTTGAGAACTGGTAAATGGCACAACCGCTAAATCTACATTTGGTACTTGTTTAATGAGAGTATAGTAAACTGGATGCATTTCTCCATCGGGTGTGCGTACTTGATAATCTCCTACTTTATTGACAACGTGCCAGTTGGTAAGTATATAATAGACATCTCCTTGTTTTTCGACAATTACACCTGAACCACCTCTGTTTGGTCCATCAATTCTAACTGTAATTTCTCCTGCTATTTTGTTGATTTCTGATTCTGTTAAGCTCAGAGCAACTTCTGATGTTATTAGTGGTATTAAGGTAGTGATACTAATGATTAAGTTTCTGATATTAATAGTCTTGAGAGATAAAATACTAATAATGATTATGGTAATGATTCTCTGAAAATTCATTTTTTTATTTGTCAGTAATAGTCTTTTTTATTCAGATGTTTAATCAAAGATTTTACTTAGCTTCTCAACCGAAACAGGTATTTTTCGCCTAGTATAAATACTATTACAGACATTATATCATGTATCTGTGTTTAACCTTCTATAATTTATTTTTACTTCAAGTATTGATTCTTTGTTTAAAGATAAAATATAGCTGCTAAAGTTAATTACGAATAGTTCAAGAGCAACTTTTGTGTGGCATGAATTCGATTCAGTGGTATGATACTTCTCAAACTAAACTATGGCAAAAATTCTATAACTTAAACAGTAGTATGAGAAAAGTTCATTTTGTTAGGCTCAAGCAACAAAGTTGCTAAACTCTCGGACTAATAACAGTCGTTAAATACTTTTGAAGCCTTTACTATTTGCCCAAAAAATGCTATGACTTGTATTGATAATACAAAACTATATATACCTCTATTCCCAAGAGTACTGCTATTGATTTAATGATGTTTCTAAAACTTAATGTTGTAGCCTATATAAAACATAGATTATAATAAATTAAACTGATTCTGTTGAAGTGACTTTGATATGGTGGAGCGAAAAAAGATCGAGTATCAAAAAATACTAAAATCTAGCAAAGAACTAAATTTGCTAATTGTAGAAGATGTGATGGAAGATTTAGCGCTCATAGTACGCACCTTAAAGTCTCATGGTGTAGAATTTACCTATAATGTTGCAGACAGCAAACTAAAATACCAAAAATTGCTTCAAGATAATGTATATGATGCGATATTGTCAGATTATTATTTAGCAGATTTTGATATTTTCGAGATGCTAAAATTACTGCAAAAATCAGGACAAGAAGTCCCTGTGATTTTAATCACAGATGATTTACAAGAAGAGAAAGCTTTTGAATGTTTAAAAGCAGGAGTTGATAATTATATTTTCAAAGATAGATTATTGAGTTTATCAATTATTTTAGAGCGAGCGATCGCTGAATTTAGGTTAAAAAAAGAACAGCAACGTGCCATTCTCAAGTTACAACAACAAGCTCAACAAGAAGCAATTATTAATCGCATTGTTCAAGGAATGCGTAATACTTTATTACTGGATGAAGTCCTGCAAAATACTGTCGAGCAGTTACATGAGGTTTTGCAAGTTAGTCATTGTATAATTGTCAGGCTGGACTATCAGAAAAACATTAATCTTTGTCACTTAAATAATATGACGGTTGAATGCGATCGTCAAGTTAGTTTTTGTTACGATGTTCATCAATATTATTCAGAATTACTCGCTACAGGAGAACAAGTAAAAATCAGCAAATTCGATACAACCATAGACTCAGAAGTTAAAAATATTATTGACGAGTGTCAAGTGATTTCAGTCTTAATTACACCCCTGTTGTATCAGGATACTTACCTTGGTGGAATTCTTCTAGACCAGTGCGATCGAGAAAGAAAATGGACTGAAGATGAACTATCTCTATTGACATCAATTGCTGACCATTGTGCCATTGCCATTCATCAAGCTGAACTATATCAACAAGCACAAATAGAAATCGCTGAACGCAAGCGAGTAGAAGAGCATCTACGCAAAAGTCAGGAACGTTATGCTCTTGCCATTGAAGCAGGTCATGTGGGAATTTGGGAATGGGACTTACAAACAAATGCAATTTACCTCGATCCTATATTGAAAGGAATGCTTGGTTATCAAGATTGGGAAATTAGAAACATGATGGATGATTGGCATCAATTGGTGCACCCAGAAGATCGAGAACAGGCAATGGCAGCAAAAAATGCTCACTTAGCAGGACTGACACCAAAATACGAAATCGAACATAGGATGCAACATAAAGATGGCAGTTACCGATGGTTTTTTTGTTGCGGAGTTGCTATTCAAAATGAAAAAGGAATAACGAACAGAATGATGGGAACAAATACAGACATTACACAATATAAGCACGCAGAAGAAACTGTTATTGCTAGTCAACAGCAGCTTGTAGCTATGATGATGCTTATCCATAATATTACAGAGTGCAAACAAGCACAACAAGCCTTACGAAATCATGAAGTGAAGTTTCGTGCCCTAATTGAAAATGCTAACGATTTAATTTTGATTATTGATGTTGACGGAATCTCTCGTTATATTAGTCCATCACTAATAAGAGTTTTGGGATATATACCAGAAAAAACTGTTGGTCAGGGTATTTTCGATCTAATTCATATGGATGATTTATCCCTCATCACCCACACTTTTCACAAAGCAACTGAAAATCCTGGTATTAGTCAACCACCTATTGAGTATAGAGTTAAGCATAGTAATGGTTCTTGGTGCTTTTTTGAAGGTGTTGTCACTAACCTTTTACACGACCCAGCGGTAGCAGGTATTATTATTAATAGTCATGATATTACTCAACGCAAGCTAATTGAAGAACAATTAAAACATGATGCACTACATGATCCACTGACTCATCTTCCTAATCGTACTCTGTTTATGGATCGTTTGGAGCAAACAATTAAATATGCGGAACGTCGCCAAAATTTTTCCTTTGCCGTCCTATTTGTAGACCTTGACCGATTTAAAGTTGTTAATGATAGTCTTGGTCATAGCATGGGAAATCAACTGATTATTGCGGTCGCAAAACAACTCAAAGCATTGGTTTCTCCTGGAGATACAGTTGCTCGTCTTGGTGCAGATGAGTTTGTAATTTTACTAGAATATATTTCAGGAATTAGTGATGCTACCTGTATTGCTAATCGCATTCACGAACAACTAACTTCGCCAATTATTTTAGAAGGAAATGAAGTATTTATTACTGCTAGTATTGGTATTGCTCTCAACTCCACGACTATAGGGTCAGCAGAAAATTTTTTACGAGATGCAGAAATAGCTATGCAATCTGCCAAAGATATAGGTAGAGGATGTTATCAAATTTTTTGTACCTCTATGCACACTCAACTTCTGAAACGTTTAAAGTTGGAGAGCAATTTACAAAGCGCTCTACAAGCTATTAAAAATCAACCTACCGCTCAATCTCAATTTGTGCTTAACTATCAGCCAATTGTTTCCCTCGCTACAAACAATATTATTGGTTTTGAGGCCCTAGTGCGTTGGCAACATCCAGAATTAGGTATAATTTCTCCTGTTGAATTTATTCCTGTGGCAGAGGAAACAGGGTTAATTATACCTCTTGGTTTGTGGGTATTGAGAGAAGCTTGTCGGCAGTTACGTCAATGGCAAAATGAATTTTCCAATAGTTATCCTTTAAAAATGAGTGTTAATTTGTCTGTGAAACAATTTGCTCAAGCAGATTTAATCGAACAAATTGACCAAATTCTCTTAGAAACTCAGCTTGATGGTAGTAATTTAAAACTGGAAATTACTGAAAGTGCTTTAATAGAAAATTATGAGTTTGTTACAGAAAAAATGTCTCAGTTAAGAGCGCGGAATATTGAGTTATGTATTGATGATTTTGGTACGGGATATTCTTCTTTAAATTATTTACACCGTTTCCCGATGAATACTTTGAAAATCGATCGTTCTTTTGTGAATAGAATAGGCGTTGCTAATCTGGTAAGTGAGGGTTCAATTGACCCCACAGAAATTATCCGTTCAATTATTACTTTATCTCATAATTTAGGTATAAATGTTGTAGCTGAGGGAGTAGAAACTGTAGAGCAAGTTCTTCAACTACAAGCGTTAAAGTGTGAATATGCTCAGGGTTATTTATTTTCTAAACCCCTAGATATGACAAAAGCAACAAGTTTAATTTCTACAATCAACTCTTCGGAAAAATAGTTAAAAGGGAATAAGTAAGAAAGAAGATGGAAGAGAGAATAAGAAAAAAAGCATAGGTAGTCCTGCATGGTAATGGTACTGTTTTTCCTCCTGACTCCTATACGGGCGATTTCCGTTGCGGAATGCTCCTAATTACGCGAATCGCCCCTACGACTCCTGACTCCTACCTTCAAAAGATTTTATATCGATGCTACCGGATTTGATATAACTTGTCTATCTCTATCTACAGTCAACTCTGATTAAAATATTATTCTATGCAACTTCTTATGAATTTGTTATGAGCTAAGTTTTTTGATAATAAGCTTTAAGTAGTTATGACATAGTATGATAATGTTTGGATAATTATTTAATTGGTGACAATAATCTTATGAGCAATATTTATGTGTTCCACGAAGGCAGAGGAGACAATGGGTGGCTTTGGTCTAATGCCTTTGATGGCTCTGAATGGGTTGGCGATCAAAAAGTACCCAATACAGGTATTACTGCGGGTCCATCAGCAGTAGTATACAATGATCAAATCTATGTGTTCCACCAGGGCATGGAAGATAGTGGCTGGCTTTGGTACAATGTTTTTGATGGCTCTGAATGGGCAGGCGATCAAAAAGTACCCGACACAGGTATCAGCGAGGGTCCATCCGCAGTAGTATACAATGACCAAATCTATGTGTTTCACCAAGGTAGGGGAGATAGTGGCTGGCTTTGGTATAATGTTTTTGATGGCTCTGAATGGGCTGGTGATACCGAGGTTAAGAGAACAGGAATGACTGCCGATCCATCAGCAGTGGTATACAATGACCAAATCTATGTGTTTCACCAAGGCCGGGGAGATAGTGGCTGGCTTTGGTATAATGTTTTTGATGGCTCTGAATGGGCTGGTGATACCGAGGTTAAGAGAACAGGAATGACTGCGGGTCCATCCGCAGTAGTATACAATGACCAAATCTATGTGTTTCACCAAGGTAGGGGAGATAGTGGCTGGCTTTGGTATAATGTTTTTGATGGCTCTGAATGGGCTGGTGATACAGAGGTCAAGAGAACAGGAATGACTTCGAGTCCATCAGCAGTAGTATACAATGACCAAATCTATGTGTTTCACCAAGGCCGGGGAGATAGTGGCTGGCTTTGGTATAATGTTTTTGATGGCTCTGAATGGGCTGGTGATACAGAGGTGCGGGGAACAGGTCTTACTGACGATCCAGATGCGGTTGTCATGTAAGTAAATATTTTCTAGTCTATTACTTGCTTCTGACAAATTATATTAGACATCTAGGCGTTGGTAAAGCGCGTGTATGATATTAATCTTAATTACTTAGGAGTCAGGAGTCAGTCCTCAGGAGTCAACCCACCCCTCGCCCCTCCCAGGAGGGGAAGAAAGAAGAAGAAAGAGGAATAGAAGGAGAAAGTTTTTTGCTCGGGTAAAGGTCACGGAGTTCTATAGTGCTCTTCTGCGGACATGATGTCATACCTCAAATTACCAATGCCGATATCTCCAGAAAATAGATATTCCTATTTGAGCAACCCTTTTAGAAAGGTTATATACAGTCCATTGAATAGCGCTTTCCAACAAACTCTGCTATTTATCCAGAGCAAATTTTCCTATTTTCCCTGCTCCTGATCGACGTTTATAGATTCTTTTTCGGAGATGTTTATTTTACTCATTCACTGCCGATGGTTGATCGTCAATAGGAATTCTAGGAAAGCTGGGTAAATCTATTGCTGCTAGTGACAGGTGCTGTTTTTGTGGTACTTCTGATACCACATCTTCTTCAATAACTTCAGGTTCAAATACAAGTGGTTCCCAAGTTGGTAGATGCAGTTTACTCACTGCTGGGGTTGTCTGTTCTCGATCTTGCTGCACATCCTCTGATACTTCAAAAAAGTCTTCTGCATCTATTTCTTTTTCTGGATCTTCTTTATACTCACTAACATTCCACTTTCCTGTAGCTATATTCCATGATATACGTTCACTTTTAACTGTTGCTATTGATTCATATTCAGAAGTATCACCTTCTAGATATTCTTTTACTATTATGTTATTTTCTTCTAATTTTTCTACTTCCTGAGATTGATTTTGATATTCATCTAAATAGTTTTCCTCCATAACTACATATTCTTCTGACTCTATCTCTTCTAACGCCATTGTTGATGATGTTTCATCTATCAATTCATAACTTGGTTCTTCATCTATTCTACTAAATGAGGGTAAACTAGGATTTAATTGACTTGCACTGACCTCTTGAGGTAACTCATTTTGAGGAGTATTTTGGTCTGATAATTCTACTTGTTCAGGTTCTGCTGAAGCTTGTGGTAGATCTATTTTCTTGCCAAGGTTAATTTTGGCAATGTTTTTTTCTTTCTTGCTAAAAATAGCTTCTTTTTGTTGCTGATTTTTTGGCTGTGGAGACCAAGGTTTAACTGGTTCTGAGTTTAGTAAGGGGAGCTTTGTGGTGTTAAGGTTGACAAAAGGATTTTCTTGTTTTTGAGGTTCAGATACAGAGCTACCCTCAGATACTATTACTGGAGATGCTTCCGTTTTAGATATTTCTGTTGGTCGATCTACTGTATCCATTTTTCCTGGCATTTCTAAGCATCTTTCTAATGCTGCTTTAAACTGTAGAGTTTGCTGCTGCTGACGGTATAGTCTTGCCCGCAATTCTTTGCAACTATTTTCTAATTCTTGGAGATGATAAACTTGTTGGCTATAAGATTGTTTTGTTAAGGCACATTCCCGTTCCATTTGTGCCTGTTGTTGCTGACTCACATCCCATTTATCTGTTAGAGACTCTACTAAAACTTCCTGACGTTGAATAATTTGATTGCATAGTTCTAATTTGTAGAATAGGCGAGTTACCTGTTGTTGAGTTGCTGCTAATTCTTTAGTCCTTTCCTCTAGCAACTTTTCTTGATTTTCTAGATTTTCTTGACATTCTTCTAAGGTTATTTCTAGGTCTGTAACTCGATTTACCAGTTCTCGGTTACAATCATGTAGAGCTTCCATGATGTTTGTAGATTCTAGCTCTTCGATAGAATATTCTGTTGGGCCTACTTGAATTTCTGAAATTTCCTGGGACTTTATTGGAAGTTGATTTTGATTGGTTGGTACTAAATTTTTGGCTTCTGCTGAAGCTGTTTCTGCTACTGGAATTGAATCGACACTAATTAAATCAGGAAAATTAACTGTTTCCCACTCGTCATCCTCATCCTCTGGGACAGATGTGTGTATTTCTGGTTCGATAGCTGGTTTGATTTGGTCTACATTATCATTATTATGGCCCAGTTTTTGATTACTTACTGGATTATTTGTTTCTGGTAAGTCTTGGTTTCCAGGAAGTTCCGCTTCTGGCATTGCTTTCACCTAGGATTTAGAGATTGCCTTATGATTATTATATTTTATTATATTAATGTTATAATTTCTCACCGTCAACCATTTTATTATGTTTATATATATTAATAATGCGGCGAGTAATACAGTTAGGAAAAAAATATATTTTACGAACTATCCATAACAAAATTCATTGAATATTTTAGAGAATGTTTGCAAAATAAATATTAAATCGCGTAGTGGCCTGAAACGCCGAAGATGTAGCAATAGTAGGGTCAGGTTCCACGTTTAATTAATCTTGCTCAACATTAAATTTAGATCAACCCTCACCACCTCCTACCCTTATGACCTAATGCACTATTTTAGCTGTGTTAGTCTACTAGATTTCTTGATCTCCCCATCACCCCATCTCCCCATCTCCCCATCACCCCATCTCCCCATCTCCCCATCACCCCATCTCCTCATCCTTCTTCAAGGCCATATATTTTATTGATCGCTAATTGTGAAATATAATGGAAATCTAGAGAAATAATTAATAATTGATTTAGCCTAATTTCTAGAGGACTTTTTCGATGGCTTTGAATTTTAGATTTGCTGTTGCTAGTGATTTACATATTGCAGTTCCTAATACTATTGCTGAACAAGCACATCGTTTTCATTTGGTAGAAGTGAGTATCCCTGCTTTTGAAGTAGTATTAGAAAATTTAAGTAAGCTAGATATTGATTTTTTACTATTACCTGGAGATTTAACTCAAGATGGTGAGCTTGAAAATCATACCTGGTTAAGTAAAAAATTAGCTACACTTCCTTATCCAGTTTATGTCGTACCCGGTAATCACGATGTACCGACAAAATTCACCAATGATTATTCTATTGGTTTGGCAGATTTTCCTAGTTATTATCACCATTGTGGATTTGATTATCAGGAACGATTATATTACACTAAACAAATTTTGCCTGGAGTGCGAATAATTGGGCTTAATTCTAATCAGTTTGATAGTTCGGGTAAACAAGAATATACGGGTGGTTTAGAAGCAGAACAATTAGATTGGTTGAAACAGGTTTTAACTACTACGAAAGAGGAATTAGTGATGGTGATGATACATCATAATGTGATTGAACATTTACCAGATCAATCTAATAATTCCCTTGGTCGTCGTTATATTTTAGAAAATAGGTTGGCATTGTTAGATATTCTTCAATCTGCTGGAGTTAAGCTGATATTTACTGGTCATCTTCATGTTCAGGATATTGCTGAATATCAAGGAATTTATGAAATTACCACTGGTTCTTTAGTTACTTATCCTCATCCTTATCGAATCATTGATTTTACTACCGACTCTAGTGGTCAGCAGTCTTTAAAAATTGAATCTCATCGAGTTAATTCTTTGCCTAACTTCCCCAATCTTAGCGATATTTCTAGGAACTGGCTTGGCGATCGCTCCTTTCGTTTTATGTTTAAACTTTTGACTAATCCTCCTGTAAGTTTATCACCAGAAAAAGCAGAAAAACTTGCTCCTAGTCTGCGTTATTTTTGGGCAGATATTGCAGGTGGTGATGCTGTGTTTAACTTCCCTGAATTTCCGCCTCACGCTAGACAATATTTTGAAAGTTTTAGTGCCGCTAATAGTATTGATAATAACGCTACCTTACTGTTGCAATAATCCACTCTCCTTAAAAAAATCATAATTTTATCTTTTCTAGAAAAGAGGAAATAGGGAATAGGGAAGAAAATTTATGAAAAAAGACACAAAAAATTATCCATAAGTGTAATTTCTACTCCTATTTTTAAGGGAATAGGGAATAGGAAAGAAAATTTATGAAAAAAGACACAAAAAATCGTCCATAAGTGTAATTTCCACTCCTATTTTTATTAGAATTTATATCATGTCCACACTTTATCGTTTGTGTAAATCCCAGAGTGAATATCTACCGGAAATTTAGTTTTTTTTCTTGTTTTAATAATCTTCCTCCTCTTCCCTCTTCCTTCTTCCCTCTTCCCTCTTCCTTCTTCTTCCTTCTTCCTTCTTCCTTCTTCCTTCTTCAAGAAGGTTGACGGCAAATACCAAATACAGAGGTATAACCATGTAAAAATGTACTACCACCCACCGGACCAATTTCACCATTACAGAAAAAGCCACTGATAGGGATATTCAAATAACTACTAAATAATCTAGAATCAAAATTAGGCTTACCATATAGTCCCTCTCCTCGTCCCAAACAAGAAAACATTAAAGCAGTAGCATTATTTGTAGATTTAGCCTCGAAAGAAACTTCCCTTTGATAGCGCTCTAGTAAAATTTCTAAATCTTCTGCTGAGGTATTAGCATCTCGTAAATGAAATTGAATTCGTTGGCCCACCCTTACCTTATCGCCAATGGCGATCGCTCCTGCTTTAGGATCAACTCCAATTAAATTACGGATCAGAAAATCTCCCTGTTTTAAGTTTTGCTGAAATTCGTCTCTTACTATACCGACAAAGAGAGAATTTTCTGCTAGTTTCCTGTCTTGTTCGTTGAGATTTTGTACTAAGCCTTGTAATGCTTCTAGTGGAGATTGTTTAATACCACCCACTATTTGGTCAGAACTAACGACTTCTTCAAGTTCTAAAACTATATTACGTTCTCCTTCTGTAACACGATATGGTTTACCAATAGGCCGACAACCTTGTGCTACTATTGTTTCTAAAATAATATTGCCAGATAGAGAGACTCCTACAGCTCCTTCTTCACAAAGGCGGTCTTGACAAAAAAGTCCTGCATTGTTGCCTGTCGGGCCACTACTAGCTAATCCTCCTACTTTAGCTGAATTAGGATAAGCATAATCTAGACCTTGAAGCAAGTCATTGATTTTGGCAGAAAATGGGTCAGCGAGTATGATAAATTGAGGATTGTCTGCGGTAGGTACTCCGATTAGATTACACCAGTCATCGGGAGAACTGTCTAAGTCTGGTAGTTGTTCTCCACTGATGTGAAAAGCTGTTACTGTGACTTCTGGCAAATGTGCCAAACTGAGGCTAATGGCTGGTTGATGTTCTAGTTCTTGTGGTTTTCCATCATCATTCATACCAACTATACCACCACCTCCACAACCGACGAGTACTGTTTCTGGTAAATATTCTTTTAGTAGAGGCATGAGTCGTGAATATTCACTGGTAAAAGCTGAGGAGATAAATATCAGTCCTAAATCTGCTGTAGTTCCTAATGATTCTAAACTTTTTTCTACTACTTCTTTAACTGCTGCTTCTAATGAGGGACGGGTTGATAGAGAGTTTGACCACTGCATCTATATGGAGGCTCCTTGTGAATATATTTCCAATGTTAATATTTCACCTTCTTGAAAACTAGACACGCGCTAGACATTTGCCATCGGTGACTGCAAATAATTTCATTACTCACCCGTTTCAATGTGTACTTGCTGTGAAAGTTGATGTTCCGCCCACAAACTATGGGGAGCGGATACCCTCAAGGGCTTTCCGACCTTGAAAAAGTTGAGTCCTGCGGATACGATGTA
>NZ_JAAHGH010000048.1 GCF_010672525.1 Okeania sp. SIO2B3
ACTGACTAACTAATACATATTCTTGTAAACTTGTAGCCGTTTGATAATCGGTAAATTTGCCTCCTCTATCAAATTTAGCTGTGCTTGGAGACAAAATTTCTATGATTAAAAAAGGATAAAGAATAAAGTCTTCATTTGAACTTAAATCCCATTCATCATAAGTTACTACCAGATCGGGATAATAATAACAATTAGCTTCTTCTAGTCGAATTTTAATATCGGAATTAAGTACAAGACAGTCATTATCCAGAAGATAATTCCCTAATAATGCGCCTAAATTACTAGCAATAATAACATGGGGTAAAGAAACCCCTACTCTTGCATAAATTTTGCCTCGTCTATACTCATGTTTAATCGGACTTTGTCGCTCTCCAGCTAAATAGTCTTCTGGAGAAACATAGAATTAATTTTGGTTAGCTATCATTGGGTTTTAGTTTGCTATTTAGACTGTTATATTATATGATTTTAGCTATGTTTAATAAACAAAATTGGGCGTTGCTGAATTGAAGTATGAATGCGCGATTTTTTGGTTATGGTCAAGCCCCCGCGCATCCCCCATCGTTCAAAAGCGCAGCAACATCTGGCTTCCCCCTTTCCAAGGGGGACGGGAGGGGGATAAAAAGGGGGATTTTAGACTTTTATTCCCCCCCAAAATTGGGGGGCTAGGGGGGCAAAATCATACCCAGAATCACAACGCCAAAATTGATAATTAGAGATAGTTTTCATTATCCATTAATTATGATTGCAATTAAAAATTATCAATATATTACCGAAAAATTGTGCTCTAAAGCCTCGCCCTTTTAAGGGGAGAAAAAGAGAGAATACTCCTTATGCCAAGCCTCCTTATTCCACGAGGTACTGATAACTGATAACTGAAATGACTCCCCAAGAATATTTGGAATGGGAAGAAAAACAACCGATTAAATATGAATATATTGACGGTGAAATTATAGCCATGACTGGGGGTACTATTCCTCACAGTGAGATTATTGCTAATCTGACAACAGCATTAAAAAATCATTTGCGCGGGAAAGGTTGTAAAGTCTTAGTGGCAGATGCAAAAGTGGAAATATCTGAACAAGGACCATTTTTTTATCCTGATGTAATGGTCAGTTGTGATGAACGAGATAAAAAGGCAACAAAAGTGATTAAATATCCTTGTTTAATTATTGAGGTTTTATCTCCAGGAACAGAATCTTTTGACAGAGGAAAAAAGTTTCAAAATTATCGTCGCATTTCTACTTTGAAAGAATATGTTTTGGTGAGTGCTAATGAAATGATGGTTGAATGTTTTCGGTTGAATGAAAAGGGAGTTTGGGAGTTTTATTCTTATTTGGAAGGGGATAATATTGAGTTGAAAAGTGTTAATTTGAGTTTTCCTATAGATTTAATTTATGAGGATGTGTTTTTAGGGGAATAATTGTCAGAAAAGTTAGCGATCGCCAATTTGAGTTATCAGTTAATCAAGCGTAGGTTGGGTTGAGGAACGTTAGCGCCAGCTTATCCGTTAGGATAAACCCAACAATAGGGTTTACTGAAAAAAGCAGAGTGTGGGAAGAGGAGAAAGCCAAAGTGATCCCCTATTTCCCTTAGAGAAAATTGATTTTAAATTACCATTATTCAACTATTCTCTAAAGATGATTTCTCCATCTCTGATATTATTTGCAAACTTATTTCATCAGATAAATATTCTTAATAAATAATACAGTCATATTGAGATGACTTTAGCTATTAGCTTAGGATTTTAATCCTTGTCTATCTTGGCTATACCAGGAACTTTTTGATAGATTAATTCAATCTGACAATTAAAATTTACACTAGCAAAATTAACTTTTTCTCCCCTGCTATAAGTTTGAGAAATCCAAATTCCTTGTTCATTTTTCCGAAAACATTCTACTCTCATCTCAGACTGACTAACTAATACATATTCTTGTAAACTTGTAGCCGTTTGATAATCGGTAAATTTGCCTCCTCTATCAAATTTAGCTGTGCTTGGAGACAAAATTTCTATGATTAAAAAAGGATAAAGAATAAAATCTTCAGGTGAACTTAAATCTCTTTCATCACAAGTTACTGCTATATCAGGATAATAATAACAGTTAGCTTCTTCTAGTCGAACTTTAATATCCAAAGGAAGTACAAAACAGTCATTATCGCGCAGATGAATATTTAGTTCTGTTACTAAATTACTAGCAATAAGAATGTGGGGTTTCTTTGCCCCTACCATTGCATAAATTTGGCCTTGTCTATACTCATGTTTAATCGGACTTTGTTGTTCTCCTGCTAAATAGTCTTCTGGAGAAACATAGAATTGATTTTGGTTAGCTATCATTGGGTTTTTCTCTGCTATTTTTACTGTTATATTATATCATAACTATAGTTGGAAAGAGCGATCACCTCTGAATAAGGAGTCAGGAGGGAAGAGTTGGCGATCGCCTATTTCCCTCAGAGAAAATTGATTTTAAATTACCATTATTCAACTATTCTCTAAAGATGATTTCTCCATCTCTGATATTATTTGCAAACTTATTTCATCAGATAAATATTCTTAATAAATAATACAGTCATATTGAGATGACTTTAGCTATTAGCTTAGGATTTTAATCCTTATCTATCTTGGCTATACCAGGAACTTTTTGATAGATTAATTCAATCTGGCAATTAAAATCTACACTGGCAAAATTGACTTTTTCTCCCCTGCTATAAGTTTGAGAAATCCAAATTCCTTGTTCGTTTTTACGAAAACATTCTATAGTCATCTCAGACTGACTAACTAATACATATTCTTGTAAACTTGTAGCTGTTTGATAATCGGTAAATTTGCCTCCTCTATCAAATTTAGCTGTGCTTGGAGATAAAATTTCTATGATTAAAGACGGATAACGAATAAAGTCTTCAGTTGAACTTAAATCCCGTTCATCACAAGTTACTGCTACATCAGGATAATAATAACAATTAGCTTCTTCTAGTCGAACTTTAATATCCAAAGGAAGTACAAGACAGTCATTATCAAGAAGATGATTGCCTAATAATCTGTCTAAATTATGAGTAATAACAATGTGGGGTTTCTTTGCCCCTACCATTGCATAAATTTTGCCTCGTCTATACTCATGTTTAATCGGACTTTGTCGCTCTCCTGCTAAATAGTCTTCTGGAGAAACATAGAATTGATTTTGGTTAGCTATCATTGGGTTTGACTCTGCTATTTTTACTGTTATATTATATCATAACTATAGTTGAAAAGAGCGATCATCTCTTCATCAGGAGTCAGGAGGGAAGGGTTGAAAATCGCCTATTTACCTCAGAGAAAATTGATTTGAAATCACCTAATTCCAATAATCTTCTCAAGATGATTTCTCCATTTCTGATATAGTCTGCAAATTTCTTTCATCAGATAATTCCTCTTGTCAGTTTTCCCTGAGAACTTGCTTAAAAAATATTGATAGTTTCTCTGAACAGTTTGAGTATTGGGATGCTCTTCTCCTAGCAGTTGCTTTGTAATTTCTAAAGCTTCCAAGAACAAAAATTCTGCTTCTGTGTATCGCCTTTGGTTAGAGTAGAGTAGTGCCAGATTATTGAGACTTCTGGCAACATCAGGATGTGAAGAGCCTAGCAGTTGCTTTGTTATCTCCAATGCTTCTAGAAACAAAGGTTCTGCTTCTGTGTATCGCCCTTGGGAGTTGTATAGTTGTGCCAGATTGTTGAGACTTGTAGCAACATCAGGATGTGAAGAGCCTAGCAGTTGCTTATACATCCCCAGTGCTTCTAAATACAAAGGTTCTGTCTCTGTGTATCGCCTTTGGTTAAAGTAGAGTAGTGCCAGATTGTTGAGAATGGTGGCAATAAGAGGATGTGAAGAGCCTGGCAGTTGCTTTGTTATCTCCAATGCTTCTAGAAACAAAGGTTCTGCTTCTGTGTATCGCCTTTGGTTAAAGTAGAGTAGTGCCAGATTGTTGAGACTTGTAGCAACATCAGGATGTGAAGAGCCTAGCAGTTGCTTTGTTATCTCCAATGCTTCTAAATACAAAGGTTCTGCTTCTGTGTATCGCCCTTGGGAGTTGTATAGTTGTGCCAGATTGTTGAGACTTGTAGCAACAGATGGATGTGAAGAGCCTAGCAGTTGCTTATACATCCCCAGTGCTTCTAAATACAAAGGTTCTGTCTCTGTGTATCGCCCTTGGGAGTTGTATAGTTGTGCCAGATTGTTGAGAATGGTGGCAATAAGAGGATGTGAAGAGCCTGGCAGTTGCTTATACATCCCCAGTGCTTCTAAATACAAAGGTTCTGCTTCTGTGTATCGCCTTTGGTTAAAGTAGAGTAGTGCCAGATTATTGAGACTTCTGGCAATATCAGGATGTGAAGAGCCTAGCAGTTGCTTTGTTATCTCCAATGCTTCTAGAAACAAAGGTTCTGCTTCTGTGTATCGCCCTTGAGAGTTGTATAGTTGTGCCAGATTATTGAGACTTGTAGCAACATCAGGATGTGAAGAGCCTAGCAATTTCTTATACATCTCCAATGCTTCTAAGTACAAAGGTTCTGCTTCTGTGTATCGCCCTTGGTTAGAGTAGAGACTTGCCAGATTGTTGAGACTCATGGCAACATCAGGATGTGAAGAGCCTAGCAATTGCTTTCTCATCTCCAATGCTTCTAAATACAAAGGTTCTGCTTCTGTGTATTGCCCTTGGTTAGAGTAGAGACTTGCCAGATTGTTGAGACTCATGGCAACATCAGGATGTGAAGAGCCTAGCAATTGCTTATACATCTCCAGTGCTTCTAAATACAAAGGTTCTGCTTCTGTGTATTGCCCTTGAAAGTAATATAATTGTGCCAGATTGTTGAGACTCATGGCAACATCAGGATGTGAAGAGCCTAGCAATTGCTTTCTCATCTCCAATGCTTCTAAGTACAAAGGTTCTGCTTCTGTGTATCGCCCTTGGGAATTGTAGAGATTTGCCAGATTGTTGAGACTTGTAGCAACAGATGGATGTGAAGAGCCTAGCAATTGCTTATACATCTCCAATGCTTCTAGGAACAAAGGTTCTGCTTCTGTGTATCGCCCTTGGGAGTTGTAGAGATTTGCCAGATTGTTGAGACTTGTAGCAACAGATGGATGTGAAGAGCCTAGCAATTGCTTATACATCTCCAATGCTTCTAGGAACAAAGGTTCTGCTTCTGTGTATCGCCCTTGGGAGTTGTAGAGTTGTGCCAGATTGTTGATACTGGTGGCAACAGATGGGTGTGAAGAGCCTAGCAATTGCTTTCTCATCTCCAGTGCTTCTAAATACAAAGGTTCTGCTTCTGTATATCGCCCTTGGAAGTTGTAGAGATTTGCCAGATTGTTGATACTGGTGGCAACATCAGTATGCTCAACTCCCAAACGACTGCGAGTAATATCCAAGCATTGCTTATGCCAAGATTCGGCTAGTCCATATAACCCTTGACCTGCATAAAATCTGCCAAGGCGGGCGAACAGCCAGACCAAATCTTCATCCCCAACCGACTGTTGCATCTCAGTTGCTGTCTCAGCCAAGTGAGGAATAGACAAGGTTAGTTCTTCTATCTCTGCTTTTACTGGAGTCTCAGGAATTTTTTCTGCTTCCACCAGAATACCCCAACAAAACTGATACCTCAACTCATCCACTTCTTCCATCTTCTCCAACTTGTCTAGGAAATATCGACGTACCAATTGATGTAATTGATAAGTTTCCTCCGCAGTCTGTTGAATCAAGTTTAAATCTAACAAACTATCTTCCCTAACATCCTCCCAAGCACTTATAATTTCCTCCTCCTGACTTTCACCTCCAGACAAACACTGTTCCACTAAACTCCAAGGTATAGGAGCTAAAGCAAACATACTCAAGAAACAACCCAAATACCTAGCTCTCTCATCCAACTCCCGCCAACTTAATTCCAAAGCAGCTTTCACTCCTCTTTCCGCCGTCATTTCTCCCGATCGCTTCTGTAGCGCAGGCAAATCTAAAGCTTGTTTCTCCAACTCCCGTATCATTCTTTCCAACTTCCACCCAGATCGCCTCTTGAGAAAACGTCCCACCAATTCCAACCCCAAAGGTAAATATCCCAACCACTCACAGAGTTGTTTTGCCTCTTCTCTTTGCTCTGCCACGCGAGACTCACCAATTAACGTCGCCAACAACTCCAAGGCAGCACCCTCATCCAATACTTCCAAACGCAAATTTTCAAATGATTCTGACAACCAATATCTGCGGGTAGTAATTAGCAATTTGAAACGTTTTTCCTGTGGGGGTAAATAACCTTCAATTTCCTCATACTTATCCACATCATCCAAAATAATAAGAACATCTCCCGCAGGTTGCCAGTTTGACCAACAGTAGTCAAGATACTGTTTCAAAGTCCAATCTTCTGCCGGAAATAGCCCTAGTTGAGTCTCGGCAAAATCTAATAACTGTTCTACAACACTCCTTTCCCGAACCCCTACCCAGCAAATGCCACCAGGATAAGTCAACTCCTTTTTAGATAAGAGAGCGTACTGGAGTGCCAATTCTGTCTTGCCTACTCCTGCCATCCCCGTGACTACTGCGGTGATAGAAACTCGCTCTTTTTCCTGAAGTTGGTCATGTAAAGTTTTGAGGTCTCCATCTCTACCGACAAATTTGACAGCACCAGTGCGTAGTTTATTCAGATTATTAGGAAAATTTGCTGGCTTCCCCTTCCTTGGCAGTCCTTTTGTTTTTGTGTCAAAATAATTAGTTTCATTTATTGTATGAGCAGACTTGAAGTGTTCAATTTTTCCCTTATTGACACCTACACCAATACCTACACCATAATTTTTATTGATATCAACAACCTTTTTATCTCCAGTATTTTCTGACATATTTGTATCTGTTTTAATTTAGAATTTGGCATTTTTAGGACTTACGCATAACCACCAAAGATAGTAAGAGTTAACGGCCGTTAACCCCTACAAATGATCTATAATTTCATCTCATCTTTTGAGTAAGTCCTGATTTTATTTAATTTGTTTATTCTTTTGCCAATCTTCCAACGCTCCAATAATAAAACTACTAGCAGGGTGATTAAGTAATTGTTCAACAGCAGCAACTCCACCAGCTTTTATAGCATTAAATATTCTTTCTGCCTTAGTTGGATTATTATCAATTTGTGTAATTACTTCCGTAGCAATTTTCATTCTACCCGCCGTTGTATCCGATTGATAAGTTTCATCTAGTTGCTCTAGTATTTCTTGAATATCTTTTGCTGCTTCTGCTAAATTTTGCTGCTGAAATTCATTAATGGTATGAGCAGACTTGAAGTTGTCAATTTTTCCAATGTTGGTACCTACACCAATACCTACACCATGATTTTCATTGATATCAACAACTTTATCTCCAGTATTTTCTGACATATTTGTATCTCCTGAATTAGTATTTTAATTATTTCCAAAAAATATATTGTGATTTAAGTTTAACGCAACAAAAAGTTAAAAATAAAAAGAAAGATTTTAGAGGTTTCAAACCTCAACTGAGACGTTCAAAACCTCAACAGCGCAACAACAACTAAATTAATAATGCGTTACCGAATAATTAAGGTTTAAAACCTCTCCTTTAAAGCAGAAAAAAGACAAAATTTCCCTTAAGCGTCAATCCTCTTTTTTTCAAGGAGAAGTAATTATTAATTATTAATTATTAATTATTAATTGTTGCTCAACCTACCTTTCTCAAATTCTGTTCATTGTAAACCATACCTAAATTATTGAAAATTATTTCCCAGTAGAGAGGATAACTTTCCTTAGTATAAACCTCTTGCGCTCTAACAAAACAAGCGATCGCCTGTTCGAGATTATCTTGTCTATCTCCTGTTATCCTGTCGAGATAAGCATTTCCCAGATTATTTTGAGTAGTTGCCCAGTCTGTAGGAAACTGTTCGCGAGTACGTACTTTGAGAGCTAAATTATAACAAGCGATCGCCTGTTCAATATTTTCCTGTTGCTCTCCTGCCATACGATCGTGGTAAGCGCTACCCAAATTATTTTGAATACTCGCCCATTCTTGAGGTAGCTGTTCTAGAGTTCTGACTTTTAAAGCTTTCTGATAACAATTAATCGCATTCTCTAAGTTTTCTATTCTTTTCCCCATGCTACGTTGTTGATAGGCATTACCAAGATTATTCTGAGTGCTTGCCCATGCTTCAGGTAATGTAGAGTAAGTCCTAACTTGAAGTGCTTGATAATAGCAAGCGATCGCCAATTCTATATTTTCTTCTGGGTTTCCGACAGTGCGTTTGTGGTAGCTAGTACCCAAATTATTTTGGATAGTTGACCAAGTTATGGGAAATTGTTGACGGGGTAAAACTTGTAGAGCATTTTCATAGCCTGCAATTGCTATTTCTACATTATTACTTTGATTACCAAAAGGAAACTGTAAAATCAGATTACTGAAATTAACAATATCTAGAGCAATACTTTGTGCTAATTGAGGTTCCATTTTTTGGAGATTTTCTCCAGGCCAAGTTCGTAGAACTGTGACGAAATTTTGATTCAGCTTATCTTGATTATATTCTAGTACAGAATACACCATCTCAGGTTTTTCTTCATTCTCTGAGATTACTTGTAAAATTTGCATGAGGAAATTTCGATATATTTCCTTATTTACAGGTTGAGAAGCATATTCTAAGTTAGTCTCTAACATTATCGCCAAATTTTGCAACCATTGAGCATTCAAATTACCCATTTTGTTGTTCATTTGTGCTATTTGTTTCATTACTTGAACTAATTTATGGTCTATCAAGTTTTGATTAGCTTGCAAAATTTTATTTTCATCACCATTAGGGCAAACTAATAAAGATTGAACGAGACCAACATAACTAGAAATATTTTGTTGATTCATGATTTTTTCCTCAGAGTTTTTTTATAGACACAATTACCTTGGTCTAGTAGACATATTGTTTCTCTATTTGAAATAAATGCTTACCCTGATGAAAAATTTTTAACTAATTGAAATATTAATCATTATTGTAGCATCCTAATTTTATTTGTAAACATAATATTTAAAGAAAAAATGCCACAAAGAATATAAAGATTTGCTGTAGAGAAAAAACTACATTTTTATTTGCTCATTTCTAGAGGAATTTGAGAACTCAAAATTTTGCCCTTACCATTTTTTGATTAAGCTGTGTTTAATATTTTATTAAACATTATTGTAGGGTAAGTTAAGTAGAAATATTTTTCCACAATACAATTATGAGTTCAAAATTAGCCAATTTTTAGGAAAATTTCATACCTCAATATTTAACCTTATTTATGTATACTTCTTTTGAAGGCACATTGTTTCCGTAAAATTTTCAATTTAGAACCAAAAAATTTGAATCAAGTTGATTAATTTTTGTTTTAGGCAGCAGGGAACAGGGAAAAGTCAGGACTGTTTCATTCTCGATAGACACGGGGACGCGGGGACGCAGAGACACGGGGACGCAGAGACACGGGGACAGAGGCTTTTAATTTGTGATTAAAAATGGACTTTTGACCCAAAGAAATAGAACTGCCCATATCTGATTTTTTTTCTCCTTGCTGATGAGAGGCTTTAAACCTTTGGGAATTAATTATCAATTATCAATTGTTAATTATCCATTGTAATTGTACCTGTATCTTTCTGTGTTTGTCTGCCCAAAGTCCTAACTTTTTGGTCACTCAACCTGAAAAGTAGGCACTTTTTTTCGCTCCAAAAAGGCACTTGCTTTTATATATCAGTACTTTTAGATTAGATTCGGTAAACCCTAATCTATATTCAACTTGGCCAATATTATCAAAGTTATTGCTATTGCCACAGTAATTCATACTTTAGAGACAAAGTGATGATAATCTATTGCAAAACGCTATATTTGATGGCCAGTTGCTCTTAACAACCTTTTACCGAATAATTAAGGTTTAAAGCCTCTCGTTTAAAGGAGAAACAGTAGTCGTGAGCAGAGTTTCCCGTAGGGTGGGATGCTGAGGAAACCTAGTGCAGAATGGCGGAAATAACTGACCAGTTACAAAACCCTAAAATCCTTACCAATCAATACTTCTGACTTCTGACTTCTGACTTCTGACTTCCGCGTAGCGGCACTAGCCATATCCAATAGACCAAGAGAAGAAAAAACTTTCCTTTGAGTCAATTCTCTGTTTGAAAAGAAGAGGTAATTGTAAATTATTAATTATTAATTATTAATTATTGAAATATCCATCTAATGACAAAATTAATTATTCAAATTCCTTGTTACAACGAAGAAGAGTCTTTAGGAGTAACTCTTGCTGCTTTGCCCAGACAGTTAGTAGGAGTAGACATTATCGAATGGTTAATCATCAATGATGGTAGTCAAGATCGAACAGTTGAAGTTGCTAAAGAATATGGGGTAGACCATATTGTGAATTTCCCCACTAACCAAGGTTTAGCAAAAGCATTTATGGCAGGTCTAGAAGCTAGTCTAAAAGCAGGGGCAGATATTATTGTAAATACTGATGCTGATAATCAATATTGTGCCGATGATATCCCTTACTTAATTCAACCTATTATTTGGGATCAGGCAGAAATTGTAGTTGGAGAGAGACCAATTTGGCAAACTAAACACTTTTCTCGTAGTAAAAAACTACTACAAAAATTAGGCAGTTGGGTAGTAAGAATAGCTAGTAATACAAATATTCCTGATGCACCTAGTGGGTTTCGTGCTTTTAGTCGAGAAGCTGCTATACAACTTAATGTTTTTAATGCTTATACTTACACCCTAGAAACAATTATTCAAGCAGGGCAAAAAGGTATGGCAATAACATCTGTTCCCATCAGAACAAATAATGTATTACGACCTTCCCGACTGGTAAGAAGTACCCCTACTTATGTGTTGCGATCGCTCTTTACTATCCTCAGAATTTTTCTGCTTTACAAACCCCTACGTTTTTTTCTAATGTTAGGAAGTATACCATTTAGTTTTGGGGTAATTTCTGGTATCCGTTGGTTATTTTTCTTTTTTAGTGGATATGAAAAAACTAGGGTTCCAACTTTGATTTTAGCAACAATTTTAATCTTAGTCGGATTTCAATTATGGTTATTAGGTTTAATAGCAGATTTAATGGCAGCAAATCGCAGAATTATGGAAGAAATTCAGGTAAGAATGCGAAAGCAAGATTTTCAAAAGAAGGAAGAGTTTCACAATGAATAATGAATAATTAATAATTAATAATTAACAGTTACTTTTTCTTTAAAACAAGAGGATTGATTCAAATGTTTTTTTCTTGTTTTCTCATTTTAAGGGAGAGAGTTTAAAGCTTAATTCTTCGGTAAAAATAATAAATACTCGCTAAGTATAGCTCTTATTAGGTTGGTGAAATATAGTAAAACATGATAATAAATTAAATTTTATTTTTAATCCCGCTCAAATTAACTTTTATTCAAACAAATAACTTAGACATATACATAAAATAAACTTTCCCTTTTTTTACTATAAACTAGAGTTGTAAAAGTCATTCAAAAAATAATTTTTCATGTTTTTCCCCTAAAAACATATTCCCTATTCCCTGTTCCCTATTCCCTACTTTATAAAGTAGTAAAAATATAACTATGCAAGATTATCACTCATCTACAACTAGTCAAACCGATCTATTAAAGAAAGAATCTAATTTATCCTCTAATAAAAATACTATAACTGACACTGAAAAAGAACAGATGAGAGATTTATTTGCTAGAGAAGCACTCGCTCAAATCCCAAAAATATTGACCTTACTAGACCGCAATTATCATAGTCCTACCTATGGTTGTTTCGACCGCAATTTTTGGCATTACAAAATTATAGATTTTCCTAGTGGCATGGCTCAAGAATTCGTCTTACCTTTAGCCTTAGCCTATAGCTTAGATATTCCTAATAATCAATTTTATTTGCAAGAAATGATATATAAATGGGCAGAAGCAGGCATCTTATATGCTGCCCACACTGCTCACCCTGATGGTTCTTGTGATGATTATTTCCCTTTTGAAAGAGCTAGTGGAGCAACAGCTTTTTCCTTATTAGCTAGTATTGAAAGTTATCAAATATTAGGATTAAATAACTATGAAGTACTCAGTTTTTTTGAAAAACGAACAGATTGGTTAGTAAATCATTATGAAAGTGGCAATTTAGCTAACCATGAAGCATTAATTGTATTGTCTTTAGAGTTGTTGAGTAAACTATTAGAAACCTCAAAATGGGAGAAAACTAAAGCAGCTCGTCTGGAAAGATTATTAAGTTGGCAGAGTCAGGAAGGATGGTTTACAGAATACTCTGGTTTTGACCCTGGTTATCATACTTTAACTATATCTTGTTTAGCCAGAATTTATGAATTAAACCCCAGTGAAAAACTCAAAAATTCTATTACTACAGCAGTAGAATTAGCCGCTCAATTTATTCATCCTGATGGTTCCTTCGGAGGAGAATATGCTAGTCGCAATACCTATAACTTTTTTCCCCACGGATTTGAATTAATAGGTAAATGGTTGCCTGCTGCTTTGTCTATTAACGACCAATTTTTAGTAGGCTTAAAAAATGGTCTAGCTCCTTGTTATGCTGACGATCATATTATTGGTCATCATACCTGGAATTATTTCTTAGCATGGCGAGATTTTATTACAGAAAGACCTACTGATGTGAATCGTGATATTGCTAGTCTTTGGTTAAAAGAAGCTCAAATTTTGATCAAACGCAGACCAGGAACAGAATTATATGTAAGTACGAAAAAAGGTGGTGTTTTTAAGCTATTTCGCGACCAAAAATTAGTTGTTTCTGATACTCATTTATCACTCCAAGTTAAAAAAAGGAATAAAATTTTAAATGCAGTTAGTCATTTAAGTGGTGATTATGATGTAAAAATATCTCAGGATGAATTGGTTATTTCTGGTAATATGGGTTGGGCGAAACAAACTCAAATGTCACCTTTTAAGTTAATCATTCTCAGGTTTGTTATGTTAACTTTTGGGCGTTTTTTCCCCAATTTGATTCGGAAAACATTACAAAAAATTCTGATTACTGGCAAACAAAATGCACCTTTCCACTTCACTCGCCACTTTAAGTATGAAGATGGAATTTGGTACATTACAGACGAACTTTTTGCTAAGTCTTGGTGGGATGTAATTAGTGCAGCTATTGCTTCTGACCAGACCTCTATTTATGTTGTAATGAGCCGCACTTTTCAAATTAATCAATTACAACCTTGGCATGATTTAACAACTGAGATTAAAAAACTTTCTCCCGGTCAACCTTTGAAAATTGAGCGCAAGTTTTAACTTGATTTATTCTTACTTATATAAATCTCATAAAATCTTGCTACAATGAATAAATAAGAAATAGAGAGGGGTAAAAAATCCATAATAATATGGCACAGGTAACAGAGAAGAAAAAGTTTTTTGATAGCTAATTAAATGACCATAAAATGACATATTTAAAGTGAAATAGTATTAGTGAGAGAAAAAAATGTTTTTAACTTTTAACATTTGTGATATTATATGTGAGTAATTTAGCATTTTGAGCGGTAGTACCCAATTAATATTATGTTTGCTTAAATACCTAATAAGTATAAATTCAAGATAGGTACTTATAAGGATAAGGAGAATTGTCTCCGTTTCATATAAGTCAAAACTCAAAAATCTTATATTTGATCGCTCATGCGTTGATTAGGAGATAATATGATACTAATTATCAATCTTGCTCATAATATGAGAAAGTAAATTAACTAGCTATCAGCTTGGACGTTCCTGAATGCTCCGCAAACAGCATTTAGCTGGAGCGCTGAAAATTCAAGGGTTTAAGTCCTCCACTATATTTGAAAAATTAGTGGTGCGCTTTTTTGGGAGTTTGTAGACGCGGAGCGGCTTCTCTTGAGTATCCCCCATTATACACCTTGAGAAGCTGATTGCTGATTGATGATTGCTGAGTACTACTTCAATAACTTCTTTCACTCTATTTGTTTCCCATTCTCCACTCTTATTGAATATCTCTCAATAATTCAGAAAAATGGTATTATCTATTAGCAAAAAATCAAAGGCCAATGACAGAACAGTCATCAATATCTGCTTTAGCAGAGGCTCTATTAAACAAGTATGATTTTGACCTCGCCGATGAGACTTCTAAGCAACTTATTACTCGTTGGCACAATAAGTATAAAATAGAGTGGCTTTCCTTAGCAGTGGTTGAGGCACTATATCTTGGACGTTACAAAGCTGTCTGTGTTGAGCAAATATTGACACAATGGGAACGTCGTGGTCAACCTGTCTATCATTTCAATTCTGAATTTCAAAATATTATTACTAAAAATATTCTCACAAATTTAACATCTCAGATAGATATTCAATATTTACCACCAGAGACACCTCCTAGTTTATCTGAACCCAAACCTCCTGAGTATTCTACATCTACATCAGTCCATCCATCCTCAAACCCCTTCAAGGCAAGCTCAAAAAATACAGCTCAAGACTTAGTAGAGCATATCCCAGTACAAACAAATCAGTCTAAGATTAAACACACTGATTTTTATACTAAACTAAAAGCATTTATCAAAAATAGTCAAGCATCGCGATCGAATCAGAGCAAACCCGATCAAGTTAAATAGACAGAAGCATCGCAGAAAATAGAAAGTACAGAAGAGTAATTGGAAATAGGTTAATACTTGCTACAGATGATTGATGAGAAGATGGAGATGACGAAGATGGGGAGATGGGGAGATGGGGAGATGGGGAGATTGGTATATTTGCACAATTTTTTGTATTTCATATAACTAATTAAACGGACATGATATAACATTTAGGGTGAGTTTATCAAGTAATATCATGTCCGGTAGCATCGGAGCGTGTATAGAATTAAGTCACAATTGGAAAAAACCCTTTCCTAGGTCATGCTACGCAAACAACATAGCTGCCCTCTGCCCTCTGCCTTCCTTCGACCAAAGTATAAGTATTCAAGCGGACATGATATAAGATACAGCAATAACTCACCCCTGCAGATTCTTCTTTGCAGATGTTTTCTGGCGATCGAGCAACCAATGCGATGCAGTTTATTTTTTTACACGGCGAATTTCTGAGCAAAAAGAAGCCAAAGTAAAACCTAATGGTCTTTTAACTACACTGGTGCGTAACCGTAAATTAGGCATCAGATACCAGAAACGTTCCTCTGCATATAAATCTTCCGACTCAGTAACCAATGTTAAAACATCATCACTTCCCATAATATATCGACCACTGATATTTGCATTCTCACCATTTCCTTTACTTTGTAATAATCTTCCTTGCTGGGGGTCGTCAGAATTAGGAATAACTATCAACATTGTTGCACCTACATCTTTCACTTGCTCTCGGTTGATAGTACCATTCCAGTTAATCTGCACCCCTAGTAATTGAGCTACACTTGGGTCAGTTTGATGTTGTTCGCACAACTTGATTACTGTGGGGTTTGTCTTTTCTAGTATCTCAACATTTACTTCTGATTTGCCTGCTTGCAACTCCCCGGAAACTAAATTGTGAATTGTGCGTTGGGAAAACCATTCACCTGCACTCAATTGCAAAAATTCGATAATGTCCATTAACTTGCTAATAGTATTAATTCTGAATCAATACTATTGTTGCACTGATTGGCACATAAGGCACTTATAGCAGAAGGAAGAAGGAAGAAGGAAGAAGGAAGAAGGAAGAAAGAAGAAGGAAGAAGGAAGAAAGAAGAAGGAAAAATCTTGTGTTGTCTGAGTTTTACGCTTTTGATCTGTCCGCGTCCTTTCCTTCGACTGCTATATTTAGCCTCTAGTAGCTTTTCTCTATTGAATGATTTATAATACAAAAATCAAAAATAAAATCAATTATTATCCAGAAATTATCAATTACTTCTAAATGAGGTATTAGGCTATTAGAGTTAGAAAGTAATATTTTAATTATTAACGTGAACATTGTACTACTCATAAAATTAAATAATCATGTATAATAGAGTTGATTTATATTTTTTTTTATGTTACTAATTTTCATCTAAAAGTTGATTTTCAGAAATAAAGATAATAGCGATCGCATATCTTCAGAAGAACCATATAATCGTAAAAAAATTATTTCGCTAGCTAAATTAGCCACAATAGACATAGGGATTAAAAATAATGTAGAGGTATTCCATAAAATATCCCTACAAAGATTAAATCGAAGGTTAATTGATTGGCTTGCGGTGTCTAATTACAAAAACTTGAATCTAGAGCAAATATAGCAGATTATACCATTTATGAATAGTAATGCTATGTTTGATTACCATCTCACTACTCCCTATCTCCTCATTAAAAAGATATATAGCAAACTTTTTGAGATTTGGTATTAGGTAGTATATAAGGTACAAATATTAACGATAAAGTGTGGGTATCTTGCCCACCCACAGATGTAACTCACTGAGATGAAACATCCTGTAATTTTTATTATCGTAAATATATCTGTTTTTTTGAGGAGGTAAAAAAAATAAAAAATCAAACTATAGCTCGATCCCAGCAACAATAGATGAATTAAAAAAGAGAATTTAATTGGACTAAAAAACCATAATTGTGACGATAACTATTTTCAAAAATATCAAATTGTGGTAAGTATAGAGGTTAAGCTATGCTATTAAAATTATTACATATCACTAAATATGGTATAAGTCAAGGGTACTAAACTATGCTCATAGAGATATTAACCCTTTTTGCGGGTGCAGGACTTGAACAAGCAACCAGTGTCACATGGCATTGGGTAAGTAAGTGGGCAGCAAAAAAAGCTGATGAAAAGAATCAGGTAATACAGACAGCATTAGTAACTTCATATTGTAAGGCTTTACAGGTAATTCGTAAAGAATCTCAACAACTACCCCAATGGAAGCAAGATAAAGCTGAAATTGAAAGTAGACTAACAGAAATGGAGAAAGATGCACTAATGATACTAGATTTAGTGCAAACACACAAGCAAAGAATAACTCATCTACCTCAAGGTAGAGAAGAAGAAGCAATAGTAAAAGTCGTGATGTCTAGACTGCAAAGCAAAGATAAGTGGCTCAAACACGCTCCAAAAGAATTATTTGTGCTAGTGGAAACTAAATTAGTATCAATTACAGTCCATCAATTTCGCCACGAGCTGAGAACAGAAAGCACAGTGTTTCAAGCCTTAGTACACGATATGCTAGCAACAGCAGGTGAAGATATCAGTTGTCTTGTTGATGTCACCAACAAAATAGAGAAAAGAGTAGATAAATTTGTTGGTGACTACCGTCAAGATATAGACAAAATTATTTCTGGTATTGGTGGAGCTAATACTCACTTAGAACAGTTAATATTACTGTTGCGTAAACAGATGCAACAATGCCAGGTAATACCTGCTGACTTTGCTGCATTAATAGCAGATAAAACGGAAGGCTTTCTCGGACGAGGTTTTGTCTTCGATGCCATTGAAGATTTCATCCATAACCAATCTAAAGGATATTTTATCATCGAAGCAGACCCAGGAGTAGGCAAAAGTACAATCATTGCCGAATATGTACGTCGCACTGGTTGTGTTGCTTATTTCAACTTATTATCAGAAGGTAGAACTAGGGCTGAAGATTTTCTTAAAAGTATCTGTACCCAGTTAATTGAAGGCTATAATTTGCCTTATGAACTACCATTACATCCGGATAACACTAGCAATGGTAACTTTCTATCAAAACTACTAAACGAAATTAGTGCCCAACTAACACCAAGAGAAAAACTCATAATAGCAGTTGATGCTTTAGATGAAGTCGATTTAAGTAGTCAAAGTGGGGCAGCTAATGTGCTTTACTTACCAGCTAACTTACCCAATGGAGTTTATTTTCTGCTGACTAAGAGGTCTGACCCACTACCATTAGTCATTTCGGCACCGCAGAAAATTTTTGACTTAATGATTTATCCCAATGAAAGTCTAGAAGATATCAAACTATTTATTCGTCTGCGTACAAAGCGATCGGCAGTGAAGGAATGGATTAAACAAAGAGGCTTAACATTAGAAGAATTTGTCGAATCTATAGCCAACAATAGTGAAAATAATTTCATGTACTTAAAATATGTACTTGATGATATTGAGCAAGGCAACTATAGAGATATTAACTTAGAAAGTTTACCTCAAGGTTTAGAGAAATATTACGATCAACACTGGCATCGAATGAAAATGAATGTCAAACCATTGCCTGTTACTAAGTTAAAAGTCATATATTTCTTAACAAAAACTCGTAAACCAGTATCCTGCAGAATGTTAGCCAAATTTAGTGGAGAAATTTCCTTAATAGTTCAAGAAATCCTGGATGAGTGGGCACAATTTCTGCGAATTTATCAAACAGAAGGAAAACCAGTTTATAGCATATATCATGCTGCATTTCAAGACTTCCTCTACCGAAAAGATATTGTCCAAGAAGTAGAATCATTAATTGAAATCGAAAGTATGGAAAAACAAATCAAAAATAATTTGTTAGGAATGGTTTACAAAAATGCCTAAAAATTATGATTTGGAGCTGGAAGTCAGGATACACAAAAAGTGTAAATATTTTAGATTATTTTGTAGGGTTGGCAAGTTTTGATCTATTGCTCAATGTTTGCTTACCCTATGGGGTAGTCCTGCATAGTAATGGTATACAGGAACAAAGAATCTAGCACGGGAGCAAGATGCTCCCACTGGAATCACATACTGCAAAGCGTGGCGATCACTTTTATGCTATTATGGCAAATAGTTGCTGGGTTTTGTTCAAATTTAGGCAAGGAGTAACAAATGCAATTAGAAGATTATTTTGAGTTTCTGATCTCACGGGGTGACAAGCTAGTTGAAAGCTATATGTAGAGAAAATTTTGCGTTTTGAAACTGAAGAATACTTCCACATCAAGGGAACGCTGGCTTGAGAATAGATGGGGGGTGTGGTGCGTTCGCGGAGCGTTGCGTTACTCTGTAGCGCACCACACCCCCCATCCGTATTGAATAAAAGTTCAAGTAAAATCGCCAACAATATTAGAAAAAAAGTCACTCTTATTAATTTTAATTAATCATAAAAAATCAAAGATTGTACAGCGTATTAATCTTTAACATCGCTTTAATTACTTTTCGATAATAGGGTGATTTATGAGATTTTCACCTCATTAAGTTTTCTACCCATTCTTGGATGAAATCATCAGATAATGTCCAAGGAATGCCAGATAATCCAAGCCAAAAGCTACTGTTTCTTCTCTCTATCCTGCCTCTTTCATTCCTTCTTTATATATATTTTTGAATACCTTTATTTTTGATTTTCCCCCTTTAAATGAACTAATTGTGTAAGAAATAGCTATCAGTAAAATTAAATTATTTAATCTAGTTTCATTTGCTTTTGCACCTTCAAGATTGTAACCTCCACTTTGACAATCTTTGAACATGGCCTCAATTCCCATTCTTTGACTATATACTTTATTAATTTTCTGTATCGGAAGATAAATTACTAATAATGTACCAGGTTTCTAATATATTTTTCTGGTTTCTTTGGCGCTTTTTATATATCAATAAATTTCGGAGGCAAACTTGCTTGATTTGAGTTATTTTTTGATTTAATAATAATTTTTTTGAGCCGACATTTACTTTTAATTGTTGTACTTGATAATACTTAGTACCACCCTTGATTTGAGTTGTTTTTCTTTGTCTAAATGCAAAATATAGATGTTTTTGACGATAATTTTTCAACCAATATGATCAATGAATATTATGTTAGCGGAGCTTTGCGGAGCGCAAAACTCTCTATCTCCTACTAAAATTCGTTGATATTTCTTCAACAATCTTAACATAGGGCGAATTACTGCTTGTTGTTCTGTTTTGCTGGTAAATGTCGCGATCGCACATAAGATTATACTAGACTGTACGGTGTGATTTTGGGGGTACAGCGCTGCTCGCTCTGGTATTTACAGCTTCCAGCTCAAAGTGCCGTAAGCCAAAAGGTTTACAAAAAATAATGTCTAAATCTGCCAGAATACACTGCTATAGTTAGTCTAAACTCCAGTGATAAGGAACGAGAAACAATTACTTGACCTGCAAGTTATAATTCTTTTTGAATATGGAGTAATAATGTTGTTTTTCCACTGCCTACAATTCCTGATACTACAATTAATCCTCCTTGACTCAAATCTTGTTTAAGATTTTCAATCAGTTGAGTATTTTCTGGTGTTTCAAAGTAACCCAAATAATCAAATGTCTGTTTCAATTTAAAGAAGTTCATTACTTCACTGCGCATTTTGATGCTCCTGTGAAGTCTGAAAATATTCTCTAATTTTACCCATGACTTCTTTTCTCTGAAGAGTTTAAGCTAAAATTTCATCTATATCTGCCATCTGTTCTGAGGATATCCGAGAAAATCAGCAATAGCTCGTTTGGCTGCTATGATATTTGGAAATGTCAGCTCCTGAAAGGGGTCTGGATCAACAAATGGCTGCACTGGTAGTTCAAGAATCTCTGTGGAATTGGGAAAATTGATGATACCATTGACGTTATTGGAATTGGAAAGAGATAATTGCTTGGCTAAGGCTTCAATTCGGTCTGCCCTTTTTTGAGTGCGTGTTTTTTTGAGGTTACGGTAGCGATGCAAAGGTAGTCTCCCCACAAAACCTTCCTCTACCCAGTTCATGGGTTTGAGTGGTATCATTTTCTAAATCGTGCTTGATGACCCCATCAAAGAGTGGCTTTGGCTTCATGTATCCTGCCACCCGTGAAGCATAAACGTAACGCATTTTTCGACCAATCAAGCCATCATTGATCCGAGGAAACTCACTAGCAACACCATCAATCACCTCTTCTGTGACTGAACCTGTCTTTTTGAGTATTGCTAGGAGATAAAATGTCAAATACTACCTGGGGAGCAATATTATTTTCCTCCCATTGTTTATAGGAACCTCGATCGCCTTTTGGCACTCCAAAAATCACCATCACATCAGGAGCTTGAGTAATTTTGGGATTTCCTTCTACCGGATACCAAAGTAAATCTCCTGCCACAAACACCATTTCATCATTGGCAAATAACCAGCTTAAATTACCATGAATAAGAGTTATCCAACGAAATTGTTTAGTATGATCTGCCATGGGTTTACCATCACTTTCTGGGTAAATAATAGTTGATTTATTTTCAGATTCTAGTTGAGAAACCATCTTACCTCCCATGAAAATTTAAACTTTTATCTCACGTCTGGATAATCAGTTCTAAAAAAACTTTCTCTCTTCTTTTCTTTCCTTCCTTACTCCAAAATGTTAGTATTCAATCGGACATGATATTAATCATAGTTCGATCGTTCCCAGAATTATCTGGGAAAAAATAATCTAAACTAAAGCAGCAGAAATAAGTTCATTTGCTATATCAAAATTAGCTGTCACATTCTGTACATCATCAAGATCGTCAAGAGCATCCATTAACTTCAGGAGCGATCGCGCCTGTTCTGGATCTGTCACCTCAACAGTATTACTAGCAATCCACCGAAACTCAACCTCACTCACATCAAAGCCTTTACCTCGTAGCATCTGACTAAGATTTTCCAAATTAGTAGTTTCAGTAAATACCTCTGCACCTTGAAAATCTTCTTCAGAAATCATTTCATAATATTCCGCTTCTCCTTCAACAGATGCTTCCAATAATTCATCCTCATCAACAGAACCTGTAATAGCTACCACACCCTTGTGATCAAACATCCAACTGACGCAACCAGTCTCACCAAGATTACCTCCATTTTTCGTAAACGCACTTCTGAGGTCTGCTGCTGTACGGTTACGATTATCTGTAAGTCCCTCAATCAGAATCGCTACACCACCTGGCCCATAGCCTTCATAACGAATCTCTTCAAGTTCATTACCATCATTAAACTGACCAGAACCTTTAGCGATCGCCCGCTCGATATTATCATTAGGAATACCTGCCACCTTTGCCTTATCTATTGCTGTACGCAACTGAAAATTACCCGCCGGATCTGCCCCACTACGAGCAGCAACAATGATCTGACGAGAAATTTTAGCGAAAACCTTGCCTTTAACGGCATCAACTCTAGCTTTTTGGCGTTTAATATTCGCCCATTTACTGTGTCCTGCCATAAAATCAAATAGCGTCAAAAAAATACATTCTCATCAATAATGTTGATAACTATTTACAGACAGAAAAATCCTGGCCATTTCAGTTATCAGTTATCAGTTATCAGTACCGACCACTAAAGCCGGAGGCTTGAAATACTGAACTGAATATTTTTTCATCCCCTTAAAAGGGGAGGCTTTAGACGTCATTTTTTGGTAAAATAGTTATCAAACTTCTATCTAAATTGTATTTTAACGCTTTTTACCGAATAATTAAGGTTTAAAACCTCTCCTTTAAAGGAGAAACAAGCGGTCGAGGGATGGATGGGTTTCCTAACCATATCCAATCGACCAAGAGAGAAAAATTTTTTCTTTGAGTCAATTCTATCCGTTTTCAAGAAGAGGTAATTGTTAATTATTAATTAGGGCTTGCTGATTAAATACCAAAGCATTGACTTATATTGGTTTTGGCCTTTTTGAGTAGTGAAAAAGTACCAGGTTTTTGCCCTATAAAGCTCAAAAAGTGAGTATTGGCGTAAGTATATAGGCAGAACAATTTTGGGATAATTTTTCCTTTGTACGTCCTCTACAACTCCTGATTCTTCTTGAGTATTCACTACTCCCTACTCCCTACTCCCTACTCCCTGCCAAGGGCAAAAAGACTTTTTCAGCAAACCCTAATTATTAATTATTAATTGTTGAAGGCTTTCCTCAAAACTCACCTATAAGGTTAAACAAATCTGATATTAGTTTCTATATTCTCTAGATGAGAAGTATCGCCACTTAATTCCATAACCCATTGTTGTTGTTCACGAACAATTTTAACTAAACAACAAAGAGAGGCTTTGATTTCCACCTTAGCAATTTCACCTACTAACCCTGCAGCAATGCCAATAACTGAAGCTCCATGCCCCAGTAATAAAATATTTTCTGTGGGAAACTGTGCCACTATACTTTGAGTAGTTTCTCCGGCGCGCTTCATACAAGCTTCCCAAGTTTCAGGATATTGGGGAGTCCCTGCATTGTAAGAAAGATCGATTCTGTTGTAAGTTTTGGCCATTATTTCTAGGGATAGAGTTTCTGGCATAGCAGGCATCCATTCTGGATTTAACCATTCACACAGGCCCCAATCTAATTTAATAGGTAAATCAAGAATGGATGCTACTTCATTGGCAGTTTGTACGGTTCGCAGAAAGGGAGAGGAAAAAATTTGAGTGATATTTTCCCCAACTAAACGGTTTGCCAGTTGTTTGGCTTGAATGACACCATCATCCGACAGATGAGGATCGTATGGTCTTTCAGCAGTGTTAAACCATTCGGGGTTTACGAAGTCGATGCGGTTTCCGTGCCTTGCTATCCAGACTGTTTGTTGAAACATAGGTTCATCTGTTGCAGATTGCAATTTTAAATATATAGTAATTAAGAAGTCTCGGAAACCTGAGACTAATTATCAAAAATAATTTAGCAAAAAGAAAATTAAAAAATAATATAGCACTACAAATTTTGGTTGTAAGGTAACAGGGAACGGAGGAATGTCCTAAAGTATTATCTTTGTTTTCCTTTGTTTCTTTTCCCTTATATCAAATCCCCTTTAAATCTTGACTCTTTATTGCGTTTGGCATTACTTCCAAGACAAAAGTTATAAATATGCTGTGTCTTTACAAAATCTTCATAAAACTTTTCAGTATCTTTACCGTATCTTTATGTAAAAATACTGAAATAGCTGTTAGTATATATATAAATAAATTAAGTATTAACTGAATTCGTTAATTATTATTTTATTGGTTTGTGTGTTGTAATTAGTTTAAGCTTCCTCAAGGAGAGGGGGCTATTTTTTTTTTACCCTGAAATTCTTTTTGAGATGAAGTCCTATCGCAGAAGGAAGAAGGAAGAATAAATAAGGAAAAATCTGGCACCCTTCTGAATTTTAATCTTTTGATATGTCTGCGCTCTTTCCTGATTTTGTTAGTGAGTATAGAACAGAAATTGCAGTTCATTTCAAACAATAAGATTATAGTATTTGTACAGTTTCACCTACCTCTTCAAAACTACTAAATCTTGACTACATCCGCCGACATAATATCCACCTCAACTCTACAGGTGGTCTACCATTAGCTAGAGGAAATATATCTCTACCAGTAGCCCAACTTTCAAACCAACTTGTAGGAGGCCAAGCTGTTTGAGGCAGATGTTGACGTTCATATTCTATAACTAACTCATTAGAAACGATCGCCAAGGGTAAACCCTGCATCGCTGTGGCAAACTCCTTAGCAGTGAACAAACTCGACCAAGATAACTGCCCCATCTCTCGGACTAACTCATCCGGTACATATCCATCTACGGTTAAAAATATATTGAACAGAAGCATACCACCAGGACAAATAAAATCAGACATTTTTGCCAGAAATAACCGCAGTTGCTCTACATCGCGAAAATGAGAGACTACTTCTGTAGCGATCGCCAACTGATAAAAAGCTGGCTGCATTCGTGTCAGTGGGTCAAGAATATCTCCCTTAACCACATTCATAGATAAATTTTCTGTAGCGATCGCCGTTTGCAACTGTTCAATAAAAGCAGGCGTTAACTCTAAAACATCTACATCATGACCTTTTCGCGCCAAAGGTAAAGCATTCCTACCCGTTCCCCCACCCACATCTAAGATTTTTAATGAAATATTTTCACCAAATTCTGCCACAGTTGCTAATACTCTAGCATCAGGGTAAGAACCAAACAAGGGAGGCTTTCTCTTCTCTACCCAAGACTCATACTGTTCCTCTAAAGTTGGACTACGAACAGTTACTTGGCAAGCCATGCCTTTTTTGGGAGGCTTCACTAATTCATACTGAATAACTAATATTGAAGTTGTGGAAACATTAAACCCCTCTGCCAACTTCCTTTCTATCATTTGACGCAATTGTAGTTGTCTTTCCTTGGGCATTGGTCTACCCAGGTGAGAAAACAAGCTTTCTACAATATTTATGTAATGTTCAAGCATACCAGGCAGACATGGAAATGCCAACTCACCACGTCCTGAAATATGGCTATCAAGCTTATATATAACAGCTTTTTTCAGAATATCTGGAGAAGTTACAAGTGGCAGTTGGTCATTTATGGATAATGTCTGTTCCTGGTTCATCAGCAGATTCTGCTTTAGTTAATTTTTTGATAGTCTAGTACAATTAGAAGTCAGGGAATAGGGAATAGGGAGATGAAATTCTTTATTTCATAGTTTTGAATTGATTTAATTAACACTTTTGCAAGAAGTCTAAAGTAATAAGTATAAAGTAAAGTAATAAGTATAAAGGATCGAGAGTATTGACATACTCCCGACGTTGCGCTTACGCAACAACGCGGGATTCTTCTAGAAATCAAAAATGATTGACTTTTAACTTTATGACTTTTAACTTCCGCGTGGCGACACTACTCCCTACTTAAATTAATGGCATTGCATAATTGCGGGATGATTTTGTCAGAGAGCAGAAACCATAATCTCCGTGTCCCCGTGTCCCCGTGTCCCCGTGTCCCCGTGTCCCCGTGGAGCGCCGAAATCATTCCAGTATTCAGCAACGCCAATTAATTAGTGCCTCCAAGAACTATTTCTGGAAATTTTGATTGAACTTCTGTAAATGGCCGTCTTCTTCCCTCTTCTTGCCAGTAGTTAATTATCTCAGTCGCTTTATTCAGAAGATCGATCCGGTCTGATTCATTAATCCAATGTTTGCCTTCTATTTCTTTTCTTAATTCTTCCCAAGCATCATTACGAGGCCAGAAAAAGTAACAAGTTAAGGGGCTAGTACCATTTCCTACCACTTGATCTACTGCAAGTGCTACATTATCATCTAACCAAACTACTTTCAGTATAAATTTGGACAATTTACCTCCAGAGCCAATATTAGGCTAATTTTAAAACTTTGCACAATATTTAATCGTACCATGGAAATTAAGTGATGGACAAAGCAATTTTAGTTTTTGATATTGATGGTGTAATTCGGAATGTGGGAGGGTCTTATCGACAGGCGATCGTGGATACGGTAGAGCATTTTACATCCGGCGCTTTTTGCCCCACTTTGACAGATATTGACCAACTCAAATCCGAGGGTGTTTGGAATAATGACTGGGAGGCTTCGCAAGAGTTAATTTATCGGTATTTTGAAGGCCAAGGTCAAAAAAGGGAGGATGTTGGTTTAGATTATCAAAAGTTAGTGGCTTTTTTTCAGTCTCGTTATCGGGGTCCCAATGAAGATAATTGGACTGGTTATATTTGTGCGGAACCGTTGTTGGTAAGTTCTGGTTATTTTCAGAGACTGACCGCAGCAGGATTTTCTTGGGGATTTTTTAGTGGGGCAATGCGGGCTGAAGTTGCTTATGTTTTGGAGGGTAAGTTAGGGTTGAGTTCCCCTGTAGTTGTGGCAATGGAGGATGCACCGGGAAAACCTGACCCCACGGGGTTGTTTGCGGTATTGGAGACATTGGAAAAACAGCATGGTTTAGCTGAAAATCTACCTGTGATTTATGCTGGCGATACAGTGGGAGATATGTATACAGTGGAGAATGCTCGTCTAGCAATGCCGTCGAGAAATTGGACAGGGGTGGGTGTGTTGCCTCCCCATGTACAGGAAAGTCAGATAAGGCGAGAGACTTATAGTAGAAAACTTTTGGAGGCAGGAGCAAAGGTGGTTTTGAGTAATATTGAAGAATTGTCTGAAGAAGCGATCGCTCGCGCTTTGAGTGGAGGTTAATTTAACGAAGTCAGAAGTCAGAAGTCAGAAGTCAGAAGTTAACCCACCCCTAACCCCTCCCAGGAGGGGAAGTAGGGTATTTAAGCAAGTCTCCAAAAATATTGCGCCTTAAAAGGCGGGGTCGCGCGACCCATATTATTTTGATAATTTCAGCTTATAGCGGTTTTCACTCATATTGACTACAAAACTTATGCCCTCAGCATAAGTGCCTTTAAACCAAAATTTTTGTATTCTATGAAATATGAAAACTGCTATAAATACAGATATTGAATCAGTTAACTGATACAGTATATTTCATAATATAAATTAAGCTAACAAATCGTCGATAAATAAGTCAATTTTTATTTTAGAAAGATGTTGCATTACAACAATATGAGCTAAAGAACCCTGAGTAGCTAATTGCCACTTCTGACAAATCTTGATTGATGGCTTATCAAATACAACCGTAGTTGAAAAATCATTTAAAAAAGGTTTGTATCCAATCTCTTCTAGACGTTTATACAAATACCGAGCATTTTCTAAACAAGTCGAAACTTCTCCAGCAAACTGTTGACCTCTGGTCATAATAGCATACCAAAGAAATAAGCAAGCAAGTCCACTACGAGAACCTGTAATAGTTGTATCATTACAGCCAATATATTCAATTTGATGTTTAATTTGGTCAGTATAAATTTTACGAGTTAAAACAATTCCATAAGGAATAGGAGAACCAAAAAATTTATGACCACTAACAGCAATACTACCAATGGGATAATCCTGAAAACTAATTTTTGGTGCTGTTTCTATGAAAGGCAATAACATTCCTCCTAATGCACCATCGCAATGAATATAAAAAGGAATTTTTAGCTTTTCTAAAATATCAACTGTTGGCTCTATTCGATCCACTGCTCCTTTCATGGTAGTGCCTAAATTAAGATTAAGAATAACGCTATGATTTGTTCGTTTTGATATTTCTTGTTTGAGATGTTCGTAATCTATTTCCCCATTAGGTTGAGAGTTAATAACTACATGAGGTATTTTCAACATACAGGCAGCTTTGGCAATGGAATAATGAGTATCTTTAGAAGAGTAGAGAATAGCATCCGGGAGTAACTCTCGACCTAAAAATATACCATAGATATTTCCTTCCGTACCACAACTGGTAACGTATCCCCACTCTGCTTCTAAATGATAAAGTTCAGCTAACCAAGAAATACATTGTTGCTCAATATCTTTGTTTTGAATATACCAGTATCCAGACTCCCACGGATCGCCTAAATTATTGATTAGATATTGAAAGAAAGGTATCAGAGGGGTGTAATCAAAATTAAGATTGAGTGGATAGCCAATGAAAAATTCTGTAGACTCAGCAATACGCTTTTCTAAAGCCTTCAAAAATTCTTGGTGTTCTGGGAGAGGAGGTGAAAATCTTGTCGCCTGACTGTTGTTATTGATAGGATTTAATTTTTCCCTGATATTACTTAAATTTTTCATAGCGCTTAAATACTGATTTTGAATTGCTTGTTGTTGAGCAGTTAAATCTTGACTTTTAGTTTTGGCAGAGCTTTGTTATTTTCATTCAGTTTGGATTGTGGCTTATGTAAATAGTTGCCTAAACCAAAAGCCTGCGATGACTACTATATGAATTTATATGAAATCATAATTACCTATATTTGTCAAGACAAAAAATTATGATGACTACGCAAATAAAGTTTTAACAGTAGTTGTACATCAAAACCAGAGAAAAACTTAAGATTTGGAGATGGATCGAAAACTTGAAAAAATGGAGTTACACAACTAAGGAGGAAATACCTGTGGGGCAAGTACCCTATGGATTTTCTTACACTCAGGGATTGCGATCGCATGGGTATACCCCTCAAAGACTATCATCCTAATAGGGAGTGTGCGGACCCACCCCTCGCCCCTCCCCCTCCCAGGAGGGGAATGTGGGGAGCCACCCCTCCTGAGAGCAGTAGGGGAATGTGGGGAGATAGTGAATCTGGAGGCAAATTTCCACCTTTTTTGCTGCAAACAGCTTACTGTAAACCACCGGAAACAAAACCAGCCCAATAATAAGGGTTAATAAAGGGATACTCTTCGTCACATAACAACGCCAGGTTAAATTTCATTTGCCCAACCCGTTTTTTATTCTCCTCTGTCTCAATATTCTGCAAATGCGCCTCTAGTTGCTGCCGATACATATCATTAAGTTGTTTTCCTGTCAAGTTGCGCCAATCAGTTTGAGCTTTGTGTAATGCCTGCGGGCGGGTGTATTCGGGGTTTTGCCGATGTTGATAATAAAACAAACAAAATAGTGCTGTCGCGAAATCATCCACTGCCCATTCTGTTAAAGTAGACAATACCTAGATTATTTTGAGTCGTTGCCCAGTCTGTCGGTAAATCTTTTTTGGTGATAACTTCCAAAGCCAGATGATATGCAGCGATAGAATTTTCCAGATTCTCTGCCCGGTCGCCTCTAATTCTATTATTGTAGACAATGCCCAGATTGTTTTGAGTTTTTTCCCAGTCTGTCGGTAAATCTTTTTTGGTATGAACTTCCAAAGCCAAATGATATGTAGCAATAGCATTTTCCAGATTTTCTGCCCGGTCGCCTCTAATTCTATTATTGTAGACAATGCCCAGATTGTTTTGAGTTTTTGCCCAATTTTTCCGGTTACTCTCACGGGTAAAGACTTTTAGCACTATTTCATAACCTGCAATTACGATTTCCATGTTATTTGCTTTGTTGCCGAGTGGAAAGTCCTTAAGGCAGGTGCTGAAATTACCAATAGCGTTGGCGATGAACATACTGACAATGGATTTTGCTGCGTTTGTTTCTACTTCTGAGAAGTTAGCTGTTGCCTAGGTTTGTAGGATGTGAACAAATTTTCTGAGGTAGGGCGATCGCCCTTCTAAATATCAAAGTATGATTTTGGTTGATGTTGGGTTGCGCTCGGACGCTTCACCAAACCTACTGACTACTGTGAAAAAATAAGTTGCTCCTGATATTTTTGCCCGACGATATTCCATAAAGTTTTGTAGGTTGGGTTGAGCGCAGAGAAACCCAAGATGATGTCAGTTTTTCTGAGGTAGGGCGATCGCCATTCTAAATATCAAAGTATGATTTTGGTTGATGTTGGGTTGCGCTCGGACGCTTCACCAAACCTACTGACTACTGTGAAAAAATAAGTTGCTCCTGGTGTTTTTACCCGACGATATTCCATAAAGTTTTGTAGGTTGGGTTGAGCGCAGAGAAACCCAAGATGATGTCAGTTTTTCTGAGGTAGGGCGATCGCCCTTCTAAATATCAAAGTATGATCTTGGTTGATGCTTGGTTGCGCTCGGACGCTTAACCCAACCTACTGACTACTACTTCAATTAACTAGGTTCTGGAATTGTGATATCTATTGAAGTAATTTTAAGATCGTTTCCGAGACTACTCAGAGGTGGTTGAATTGCTTCTTTGTTGCCCACAACTAAAGTTACAATTTTATCTGGTTGCAAATATTTTTGAGCTACTCTTTGCACATCCTCAACAGTAATATTTTCTATTTCCTGACGATAACGGAAAATGAAATCTTGGGGATAATCATAATATTCATATCTCATCAAACGGGATAAAGTTTGAGCTGGATCTTGAAAGTTGAAAATAAATGAATTGAGAGTTGAATCTTTGGCATGGGTGAGTTCCTCTTTTGTAATAGGTTGAGTACGAATACGTTCAATTTCTTCATTCACAGATGTGATAAATGGCACAGTCGCATCCGAACGAGTTTCACCTCCAGCGATGAATACTCCTGGATAATCATAGTTAGGACTCCAATAAGCAGAAACTGAATAAGCTAAACCTTGACGCGATCGAATATTATTAAACAAGCGTCCCCCCAAACCATTAAGTACCGCATTCATCACGCTCAAAGCTGTATAATCAGGATTATCTAATTTTCCGCCTAAGTGACCCATTTGTACATAACTTTGAGTTAGCTGAGGTTGGTCAATAAAAAACAGATCACCGACTTGAGCTTGACTAACATTTGGTAGAGGAGGTTTTACTGCTTTAATGCTTGGTTGCCAGTTGCCAAATTGCTCTTTGATGAGCGATCGCATCTGTTTGGTCTGAAAATCTCCTACTACTCCCAAAATCATATTCTCAGGATGGAAATATTTAGCATAGAAATCAATTAAATCTTCCTGGGAAATGTTGTTGAGGGTTTCATATTCAACAGTTCGAGCATAAGGACTTTCTGTCCCATAAATCAATTTTTGGAACTCACGACCAACAATAGATTCAGGATCGTCATTCCGACGAGCAATTGCACCTTGCCATTGTTGTTTGGCAAACTCTAGTTTTGCTGGAGCAAATACGGGTTCGCGAATTACTTCGGTAAATAATCCAAATACTTCTGTCAAGTCTTCAGTCAGGCAACTGAACCTGGCAATACCAGCAGTACCACCGATGCCTGTTTCTACTACTGCTGCTTTTTGTTCGAGTATTTGATTGATTTTTTCAGGGGAATGTTGAGTTGTTCCACCTGTACGCATGACAGTCCCAGTTAAGTCTGCTAACCCTGCTTTATCTTCGGGTTCAAATCTTGAACCTGTTCGGAATATTGCTCTGCCACCTATTAGGGGTAATTCATGGTCTTCCATAAGATAGACAACGATGCCATTGTCAAGTTGAAAGCGAGTGTACTCTGGTAGTTCTAATTCTGGTAGTGGGGGAAATTCCAGTTCGGTATAATGTTTGGCTGGAGTTAGAGCTATGGCTGGTATTTGCCCTAAAATAGCTAACAGCATTACTACGGCTAAAAATGCTGTGATGAAAATTTTGGATCTAGTAATTTTTCTTTTGTATTTAGAAAGCATTGTTTGTTTTGGTATGAAAGGGAATAGGGAATAGGGAATAGGGAATAGGGAATAGGGAATAGGGAATAGGGAATAGGGAATAGGGAATAGGGAATAGGGAATAGGGGGCGAATGCCATTCGCCCCTACATATGGCGGTTATGCGTAAGTCCTGTATTTGTAGAGAGACTGCATACAATTTCTCTACTCTTTACTGGGGAAGCAGTCTGCCAATAGTACGGTTTTCGGCAACGAAAGTTTTTTGAGCTACACGCAGAATATCTTCTGTAGTTACTGCATTAATGGCATCTAATTCTTTAAACAGATTTTGCCACGAACCAGTTTTAACTTCGTAGCTCAAGAGAGCAGAAGCCATTCCTGTATTAGAGTCAAGAGAGCGCAATAAACCTGCCCGTGCTTGAGTTTTCACCCTTTCTAACTCTTGCTGAGAAACTGGCTCTGTTTTCAATTTTTCAATTTCTGTCTGCAAAGCTGCTCCAACTTCATCTACATTACTATTGGGAGCAGTCATAGCATAAAATAGCATCAGATGTGGATATTTATCTCCTGGATAACCACCTGCTCCTCTTGCTACGAGAGCTATTCGCTGTTTCTCAACTAATGACTGATAGAGGCGAGAAGTACGACCATCGCTCAAGATGCTAGTCATCATTTGATAAATTGCATTGTCGGGATGATTGGTTGCAGGTCGGTGATAACCTTCTATATACCAAGGTTGAGATTGCAACTTCATCGTTACTTCCCCTAATTCAGTTTGGGGAGGTTCGACAATATTAATTTGTGGTGGTTTTTCTTTAGTTTCGTAGCGACCGAAATAAATTTTTGCTAATTTTTTCACCTCTTTGGGTTCGACATCTCCAACTATTGCTACTGTTAAGTTACTGGGAACATAATGAGTATCAAAAAAGTCGCGCACATTTTCTCTGGTTAAATTTTCGATATCTTCTTGATAACCAATAACAGGGCGACGGTAAGGATGAACTTGGAAAGCTTTACTTAAAAATTTTTCCAACAATTGGGCAACGGGTGAATTTTCTGTGCGCGATCGCCTTTCTTCTAGAATTACCTGTTTTTCTTTATAAAATTCTCTAAATACTGGTTCCAAAAATCTTTCTGACTCTAAGGACATCCATAATTCTAGTTTATTGGCAGGTAAACTGTAGAAGTATTGGGTGTAGTCTGCTGAGGTACCAGCATTCATTCCTACTCCTCCTGCTTGTTGGACTATTTTGGAGAATTCATTTTGATTTACATATTGAGATGCTTGCTTTTGAGCTGCTTCAAATTCTGCTAAAAGTTGGGTGAGTTGTTCGGTTTTTTGATTAGCACTAGCTGTTTGAATTTCTGCAAATATCTTATCTAGTTTTTCTAGAGCTTGTTTTTCGGCTTGATAATCTTTTGTACCGATTTTTTTTGTACCTTTAAAAGCTAAATGTTCTAGGTAATGGGCCACACCTGTTTGACCGTCTGGTTCGTTTGCCCCACCAACATCAGCATAAATAGAAAAAGATATAACTGGGGCATTATGTCTTTCCAATACGATGAATTTCATGCCATTGTCGAGGCGAAATTCTGTGACTTTTTTGATTACTCGGTCTAGGTAAGGCTTAATTGATATTTTTTGGTCCGGAGTAGATTCCCGTGCTAAGGCCATATTTGCGGGAAGCCCAAACCAAAACAAACTTATGGTAATTAAGCAAAGACATAATTTGAGCGATCGCTTTTTTAGTTGGGCCAATTCAAAGCTGGCAGTAATTATTTTTTTACACCAAGTTGGTAAGAAAGTTTGCATAAATATTTGGAAATAAAAATTTAATCCTTATTAAATAGTAGCAAAGACAAGGATATCAGCTACTCAATCCAGCATTTTCTGAAAAAAGACCTTAATCTATAGAAGTACAAGAATGGTTAAGACATTTTTCAATCCTGTTTCCTGACAGATTCCGCAGGAAAAAACCCGCTATTCCCTATTTCCTAGGGCGTAGCACTATAGATTTACATCTCAAATAAAAACTACTATACCTCTTAAACCTATTCTTTGTTCCCAACAACTAAATATACATAAAATCTTTGTTAATTAATGCTTAAATTGCCAAATCATTAAGCTACAACTGGTTAAAATAACATAAAAGTTTTAACTATTATGAAAGTTTTAACTCAGTTGCCAACTTCGGAAATACAGACACGAACTAAGATATTACAAGCAGCTCAAAAATTGTTTGCTAAATCTGGATATGATGGTACTACGATTCGAGATTTGGCGAAAAAGGCAGGAGTTGCAGAGGGTACTTTGTTTCGTCATTTTACTAATAAAAAAGCGATTTTGATTGAGTTAGCTACGCAGGGTTGGGTGGAAATTCTCACAGATTTATTAACAGAATTGAGTGAGATGTCTAGTTACAAAGCTGTAGCACAAGTGATGCGTCGCCGGATGTTAAATATGAGTCGCAATGCAGATATGATGAAAGTCTGTTTTTTGGAAGCACAGTTTCATCCAGAATTGAGAGATAAAATTCAATCGGAAGTTATTGAAAAAATGACGGACGTGGCGGAGGCTTTTTTTGCAACAGCAATGGAGCGGGGTGTATATCGTCAGATGAATCCGAAACTTGTGGCACGGGTATTTTTAGGAATGTTTGCGATCGCAGGTTTTAGCCAAAAAACATTATTAGAACCTGATGCTTCTCCCCAAGCAATGCAGGAAATGGCAGAGGGGTTAGCTGATATTTTCCTGAATGGTGTTTTGGTCTCTGAAAAAGGTGGTTATAGCTGAAGTCAGAAGTAGGGGCGAATGGCCATTCGCCCCTACATTCGTAACACGAACTAAATTTGAGAAGTGGGGTTGCACATTAAAGAATGATAGTAGATTTTCAACTGTACATATATTATTGAGGAAAGGGCATTGCATAATTGCGGGATGATTTTGTCAGAGAGGATCAACCATAATCCCCGTGCCTCCATGTCCCCGCGTCCCCGCGTCCCCGTGGAGCGCCGAAATCATTCCTGATTGTGCAACGCCGCAGATTTAGTATTAGTGGGGGGCGGTAGTTATGGCCATCTTGAGAATAGCTAAGTAGCGAGGTGGGAAAACTTACAACTACGTCATTGCGACTGGAATGGAGTGGAAGGAAGCAATCTCAAGGTTGTGAGGTGCATCAACATTTCGTTATATAGTAAGGTTAATGGGTAGTAGTCCTAATGGTTAAACTGATACTATTCACCACCACCACCACCACCACCGTCACCGCCACCACCGTCACCGCCACCATAGCCACCACCGTCACCGCCACCGTAGCCACCACCACCATAGCCGCCACCGTAGCCACCATAGTCACCGCCACCGTAGCCACCACTACCCCTACTGTAGCTGCCACTACCCCTACGACTCCTCCGATTACTAGGAAAACAAATAGCGATGATTAAAATTATTAGAAATATCCCAAAATATACCTTATACATATTAAGTATTGAGCCTAATAATGCTAATCCTGAAAAAATAGAACTAATTGCTTGAGTACGCTGCCAATTGGGTTTTGAAACATCAAGAATATTATGAGGAAATAGCACCATAACTTCTATTTCTTGTTGTGGTGGAATCGCTTTTTTAGCTACAAATTCCACAGTTGTTGAATTAATTTTTCGAGCTTTTGCAGGAAATCCAAAACTTTTATATGTTTGAATTTTTTCTGATAAAACTTCTGGCAGTCGGACTATTATTTTGGCATTCTTAATAACAGCACTCCGGTTAGCAAATATTGCTTTCCAGTAAACTTTCTCTCCACTATCATTAATATGTAAACCACCAATAACCCGATATTTTAAGACAAAAGTATGAGCTTCAGGAGCATTGAGTTTATGTTGCCATTTAATCCATATCTGGTTATTTTTGATTCCAGTTTGACTAGGAATCTGTTCCTGATTTTCCCAAACTGTAACATCGGTAATTTTATCTACTTTATCTAGTGGAATATATCGATATCTTTGGTTTGTATGGGGTTGGGTGAAGACATATTTATGGGTTTCACTGACCAGCATATCTCCATTTTTTTGCACATCTATTTCAACATTGATAAAATCCCAGTAAAAAGGAGTAGTTCCCTGAGCAATGGTTTGTAATGCTGGAGATAAACCAATCAATATTGCTACTAAAAAAGTTAATATTTTCCGTAGTTTAAATCGGGATTTTTTCTGAGAGTATGGTTCTATCAAAACTGGTAGTTCATTCATTTTTTCTTTTCCTTAGTCGAAGTGAAAACTTTGGTTGCAAATCAAGACAAAATAAAATTCAGTGTATTTATCTCCGCAATCTTTGTATAAATACAATATTTATAGAGATAAATAAGTCTGGAAAAATCAGAATTATTTCTTGATAAGTAGAGAGATTATTAATCTGAAATTGATGCTTAGTCAATTATCCAATAACCATTTTGTCGCCAATATTGTTCCTTTAAAGCTTCTTCTAAATTTTGTGGTTGAATCAAACCTTGGAACATTAAAAGTTCTCCTAGTTTCATATGCAATGAAGTATGAAGGTCTATTGCTTGGTTTAGTTGAACTTGCGAAATTAATTGTCTTCGGATTAAAATTTCACCTATTTTCATCATCGTGTTTCACCTTAATTGATGTGGTCTGTTCATTAACTACTAGCTTCCATCAAGGTGAACTTATGCAGGTTATTTCAATAATTGATAGTGGATAATTGATAATTACCTCTCCCTAAAACGGATAGGATTGAATAAAAGGAAAATTAATTCATTGTTTCTCCTTTAAAGGAAAGGATTTTTACCTTAATTATTCGGTAAAATATTCCTAAAAGGTGCATAAGTTCAAATCATCAGAGACTAGAGTAAAATAGAACCTTTAGGAAAACGTATTGTGAGTGCTGATAAGCATTAATACTAATTGAATAAGGTTGAATAATAGTGTCAGGACTTACGCAAATTAACCTTGAAAACGCGATATGTAGGGGCGAATGGCATTCGCCCTCACTGGATTTAGTGTTCGTGCGTAAGTCCTGAGTGTGTGAGGAATATAGGAGGATGAAAAATGGTTCTCACCAATAACTACTGGACATTATGCAAAATTGATTTAGCTAGTTATGATGTGTCTGGTTCTCACAGAGGATATCGAGAGGAGGTACTATTGTCTGTTCAGCAACAATTTCAAATCTGGTTTCCGTCTATTGCTGAACTCAAAGAACTCTCCTCCCAAGATGACCGAAAAATTCAAGCTACTTTGCTATCTCACTTTCTATCTCAAAATTCGGCCTCTTCTAAGGAATGCAGCATAACAGCAGGACTTTCTTTGCGCTGCTATATTTCTCATGGCATTGTTGATGCTTGTCAAAAATTGGCTCAACAATTTGGCGATCGCTATGGTTTTTCTCACTTAGACTTGTTGTACCTGGTACTCACTGATGATGGTAAAATCAAGAGTTTTCAGGAAGTTAGGGAAAACTCTCAGTCTTCTTACCCCTATTTTTGGGCGCACATTTTAAGAAAGTTCAATCCTGATAAAGCTGGACTCTGGAATTGGACTAATTTACTCACCCGTCGCCACCCAGAACTAACTCGAACGTTATGGGTGGAATTTGGTTTATCTTTAACTACTCCTTGGGGAAAACTAAATGATATTAAGCGTTACCAAATGGAAGCTCTTTCACCTCAAGAACAAGATGTGGTAGAGGTGTTTCATGGAGTATATCGGCGCGACAGACGAGAACAGGGTGCAAGGGGCAAATGTCCTGAACCTTCTGAGTCTCAACTTCAGGAAATGCGCGATCGCCTTTTTCCCAGGGGAGTTGTATATAATTCTTCAGATGAACTACTTGAGCAATTGAAAACTATTGCTCAGTTTATACAGGAACAAATATTAAATCCAACTGAGATTTCACCACCCTCTAATGCTTCAGCAATGGAACTTGAATTTCTAGACGAACATCGCGATCAAGCTATTATGGATGCTATTGAGGGGGTGCTTTCTCAACGTTTGCAGAAACTACAAAAAAGTGCTTGGTATAGTGAATTTGCTCCTCATTTTTTGCCTAGTTTACGACTAATTTATTGTGAAAATAAATCTCAAAGTGAAGTAGCTAAACAATTAAATATGAATAATCAATGTCAAGTTAGTCGCATCTTAAAACTTAAGCAAATGCTGAAGCAAATTAGAGAAGAGGTAATGGAGAAAATGCTGCAAATTTTGTTGAATCAAGCAGAGTTAAATTCAAGTCAAGGGGTTTTAGATCCAAATGTTTTTGATTCTTTAATTGAACTATTAAGCCGTTATTTAGATGAAACCGTTTTTATAGAGGCAGCCAAGGAAATTTCTACAGCAAGGAAATACCAAAGAATGACAAGTTTATTCGCTGAAAAAATGCGCTATTATCTTAAATATAGTCAGTCTATTTAACAGAATAATAAATAGTCAAAAAACTACATTTATTGTCCCAATTATCGCAAAAATCAAATTTTAAATTATAACAATAACCTGGAGAATAAATATGAATATTCATTCTGATTCTAAGCAAATAAACAGACTGTATTACCGACAATTGCACTTAGAAACTATTGATTTAGAACCTGAAGATTTTCAGGAAGCAACTCTTTTGAGCGATCGCTTTAATAACGAAGCCCAACAATGGCAAGCTTATGTGAACATATTGGGTTTATTAGCACTAAAAAAATGGTTGAGCGATCGCCATTTAACATTAGATAATCCAATTGAATCTTTGCCACCTCATCAAATTATCAGTTCGGAACCAATTTGCCCTCTGCAAGTCAATGGATTTACAGTTTGCTTACTGACAAATGAAAATATAGTAAATGAAGGAATTGAAATTCCGGAGAAAATGATTTATTCTCCAGATTTTGCTGCCCATTTTTATGTATTAATACAGGTATTAGTAGAGGAAGAAGAAGCTATTTTAATTGGATTTATACGGCACGATCAATTCAAAAATCGGTCTTTACAAAAAAATGAAATAGGAAATTATCAACTTTCTTTGACTCAACTAAATTATGACTCCAGCCACTTAATTTTGAATTTGAAATATTTGAGTCCGGCAGCTATTAAACTTCCAAAAAATACCTTAGCTGAATCAAAAACTTGGGAAAAATTAACAAGTTGGTTAGAAGGTATTTTAACAGAAGCTTGGCAACCAGTAGAAGAACTTCTAGGAAATCGTAAACCGACTATACAAATGGCTTTCAGTTTAGATCAAACAACAAAAAAATTATCTCCCAAAGTAGTTCAAAATTTTCTTCAACAATTCCAAATCACTCAAAGACCAAGAGAAAAAATACAGGCAGATTTATCTCAATTTGAACTATCAGACACAGAAGTAAATAAAGCTCTCGTACAGATTTTACAAACAACAGAAGACGAAGAAACACGCTGGCAAATTGCCGAATTGTTGTGGGAAATTGACCCTAGTCATCCAGCAGCAGGTGTACGTCGCGCCATCGATCTAGGAATGCAACTAGCAGGAGTTCCGGTGGCACTAATGATAGCCATTTTACCCAAACCAAACCAAAGATTTGCTGTTCTTTCGAGAGTTTATCCTCTTCAAGACCAACGTTTTCTACCAGCAAATTTAAAACTCATTGGTTTAGATGAAATGGGGCAATCTTTATTTGAAATTCGTGCAAGAGAACGAGATGATTATATTCAGTTCAAATTTACCGCCGATCCAGGCGATCGCTTTAGTCTTCAAGTTAACCTTAATTCTGCGACTGTGACAAAGCACTTTATGATTTGAATAAAAAAGTGATGGTAAGCATTCAGCTATTAGCATTCAGCTATCAACTTTTGAACGTAATAAATTACTAAGGCGATCGGAAAACCTTTTTCTTTCAGTGCGGAATGCGGAAGCAAACATATTTCATATCATGTCCGGCTGAATACTTACACTTTGGAGGAGGTAAGGCAGGAGGCAGGAGGCAGAAGGGTTTCCCGCAATTTTCACCTAATTCTATACACAAACGATGCTACCAGACATGATATCACTCCTTGGAGACTAATTCCTCCTTCGGTGCGATAATGAGCTAATAACTCATAGCTGATAGCTGATAGCTGACCGCTGAATGCTTACTTGTGATATTTTGTGGAATGGGCATCTTGCCCATTTTTTATCAAAATAATACGGGTCTAAAACCCCACCTTATTAAGGCGAAATATTTTTGTCATATCATGTCCGGTAGCATAGTTTGTGTATAAAATTCAGGTGACAATAGGAAAAAACCTTCTGCCTCCTGCCTCCTACTTTCTGCTTTCGTTCCACCAAAATCTAATTATTCAACCGGACATGATATCAAATTCCCGTTACAAAAATAACTTCTGACTTCGTTAAATTTTCGGATGTGCAGGATACCCACCCCACTTATATTCATTCCTTAATTCAGCAACACCATCTTAAAAGTTTTACAATTATGATATTTTTGTGGAACTAAGATTAGGTGTTGGGTTTCCTGTCCTCAACCCAACCTACAAAGAGCCAATTTTTGGTTATTAACTATTGAAAACAAATATAATATTAAAACTAAAACAATGAATTAAGAATAATGGTTAAACAAGTTGTTATCACAATAGAAGAAGGCAGTTTTGAATCAGGTTTTCCTGTTTCCCTAGAGTTTTGGGAAAATGATAGAGTCATTGCCAGAAACCGCAAATGTCATCCATTGCCCCGTAACCCAGATTTTCCTAGAATTTATGATGAATGGAGAAGCATTTATACTAGGTTGGGATTGGGAGAACGGGTGATAGAGATAAACGAAGGCCAAGTTACCAACGTCGCCAGTTTAGAAGAGTGTGAAAATGCTACTCGAAACCTAGAATCTAACGAAAGAAATTGGTTGGGAGCAGCTGCATTTGGAGATATTCGAGGGCGCATTGTTGGAAAGTTTCAGAATCTTACTCCTAGTGAATCGGTACGAGTTATCATTGATACATCAAATCCTTATCTGCATAGGTTATCATGGGATTATTGGGACTTATTTGAGAAACCATATTTACCCCAGGCAGAATTTACCCTCTTATCTCAGCATAATCCACCAATAACAACGTGGCAAAAACCTATTCGTATTCTGGCAATTTTTGGGAGCGATCGAGGGGGTTTACAACTGGAGCAAGACCGGAAACTGATTGAAAATTTAGAAAGAGATGGGGCAAAAATTACCTCTATTCCAGCCAGAGGAGATTCTCTGACTTATCAAGAACTATATAAAACTATTCGACGAGGAAATTGGGATACTATTTTTTATGCCGGGCACAGTTCTGATCGGACTGTGAATGTTAATCCTACCTTAAATGTACCAATTGATGCTTTAAGAGGAGCTTTCAGGAAAGCAGCCCCAACAGTAAAGCTGGCAATTTTTAATTCCTGTGATGGACTGGATATTGGTGAATATTTAGCTGATTTTGATATTCCCAATATGATTGTGATGCGAGAACCTGTTCCCGATCTAGTAGCACGGAGTTTTTTACAATTTTTCCTGAAAGAATTTACCCAAGGGCAACCTCTTCACGCTGCTGTTAGAGAAGCACGGGAATGTTTGGAAGAACTGGAATTTTCTAATTCAGATGGAGTGTATCATCCAAGAGCATCTAAACTGCCTGTACTAATTCAAAACCCTACTGCACCTGAACTCTATTGGCCTGAACCTGAAGCGGAACCTCTAGCGCAACCTGAAGCTGAACCTCCACCGCAACCTGAAGCGGAACTTCTACGGCAGTTGCGAAGAAGACGCAGGCGGATAATGCAGATAATAGTTCTGTTTTCTTGTATGCTTATCGGTTTGATGGTTTTTTTGGTAATTGGTAAAACAATCAATCCTAAACCACCTAGTACACCTGAACCAACCATTACACTTGAACCAAGTAAAGACAACATCGGTAAAAAAGATAACATCAGTGAAGGTGAGGAAATTCTGGTAAAACTATCTCAACAAACATACAAAAAAAATGGTGTAGAAAAATTCAAGAACAAAAGTTATTTGGTAGCAGCTCAAGATTTTCAGAAAAGCTGGAATGACGAACGAAGAGATCCAGAAACTTTAATATATCTCAATAATGCAATTTTAGAAGCGACGGGTGTTGGGTACGATACTATTGCAGTTGCGGTTCCAGTTTTGGCTCGTAATGCAGACATTGCTCAAGAGATGTTGCGGGGAGTAGCTCAAGCGCAAACAGAAGTTAACTTGAGTTTATCGGAAGAATTATCTAATTTCACCTTACCAGGTAAAGGTTTTCTAACGCCAAAGAGGTTGAATGGAAAAGGTTTAAAAGTAATTATTGCTAATGATGCTAACAATAAAGAGCAAGCCAAGAAAGTTGCTAATACAATAGCGAAACGATCAGAGATTCTTGGGGTTGTTGGTCATTGGACCAGTGAGACAACGACGGCAACTGTAGATATCTATAACCAACATGAATTAGTAATGGTTTCCCCTGGTGCAAGTACTTCTATACTCACAGAAAAACCTCGAAAATTTTTCTTCCGAACTAACATCACCAACAGACGGCAATCAGAAAAAATGGTTGATGTCTTGATGGATAAGTTTAATCAAAACAGAGTAGCAGTTTTTTATAATCCTGATAGTGAGTACTCCGGTGATTACAAAAAACGATTTGAAGAAGAATTTGTAAAAAAAGGAGGAAAACAAAAAAACATCATTGATGACCCTGATATTTCTCATATTAATCAGCTTGATTTTAATGCTGAAAATGCTATCAAAAGACTTAGTAACTATGGAGAATTAGTAATTGCTTTAATTCCTGATGGTCAAGTGACTGATGCTCTCGGTAATGCTCTGGAAATTATTAAAGAAAATCGCGGTCAAAACTTGATGGTAGGTAATTGGTCGGTTTATAGCCCTAAAACCCTGAATATTGCTCAACTTCAACTCGTAGAAAAACTGATTGTAATTGTTCCTTGGCATTCTTTAAGCAATCCAGATTCTTATTTTTCTCAAACCACCAAGAAGCTTTGGGAAGGGTCTGTCAGTGGTCGCACAGCTTTGAGTTATGATGCTGCTCAGGTGCTAATCAAAGGGATTGAGGAAAATGGGGAAAAACATCGTCGGGAAATTAAGAAGACGTTGGCAGACAAAAATTTCCGTGTTGAGGGGGTAACAGGAGAAATTACATTTGAAGAGGGGAAAGGCGATCGCAAAATACAACCCCTGGAGTTAGTTAAGATTGTTTCTTGTCCAACGGTTCAGGATAAGGAACGCGTCATATTTATTCCTGAGAAGTATTCAAAATCTGAAGATGCAGGGTTGGACTGTGGGAATTATAACTAATGTTTTTTTTGATAAGTGCATTATATTTAATCAGGTAGCATCAGTATTATTTACAGGACTCCGGGTACCGACAGTACCAAAGAAATACTGAAATTATCAATACTTTTCTCCAATATTTTCTATGTATTCCTCCTTTCTTCCCCTCCCAGGAGGGGAGGGGTTAGAGGTGGGTTCTCTACTCCCCTACTCCCCTACTCCCCCGCTCCCCTACTATCTTAATAATAAGTATTCAACCGGACATGATATAAGCTGGCGCTAACGTGTCCTCAACCCAACCTACAAAGAGCAAATTTTTGGAGATATCTATTTAACCGAATATAATATTAAAACTAAAGCAATGAATTAATCATAATGGCTAGACAAGTTGTTATCAAAATAGAAGAAGGGAGTTTTGAATTAGGTTTTCCTGTTATCCTGGAGTTTTGGCAAGATGGTAGAATCATTGCCACAGAACGCAAGTGTCCTCAATTGCCCCCTAACCCAGATTTTCCTATAGTTTATGATGAATGGAGAAACATTTATACTGAGTTGGGGGGAGACCGAGCGATAGAAATGCAAGAGGGGCAAACTACCAACATCTCCAGTTTAGAAGGCTGTCAAAATGCCACTCGCGCCCTAGAATCTAATGTAAGAAATTGGTTAGGACAACCTATCTTTGGAGCTATAACAGCGCGAATTATAGGACAACTCAAAGATGGAACTCCAAATGAATCAGTTCGAGTGATCATCGATACATCAAATCCTTATCTGCGTAAGTTATCCTGGGATTATTGGGATTTATTTGAGAAATCATATTTTTTACCCCAAGCAGAATTTGCCCTTTTATCTAAATATAATCGACCAACAGAAACCTTGGAGAAACCGATTCATCTTCTGGCAATTTTTGGTAGCAATGAGGGGGAATTACAACTGCAACAAGATCGGGAACTCATTGAAAACTTACAACAACACGGGGCAAAAATTACCTCTATTCCAGCGAGAGGAAATTCTCTGACTCCTCAAGAACTATTTGATACTCTTTGGCTGGGAAATTGGGATATTATTTTTTATGCAGGACATAGTTCCGCTCGGAATATTCATGTCGATCGTGGTCAAGATTTACCAATCAATCTTTTAAAAGAAGCTCTGAGGAAAGCCGCTTCAAAAGTCAAGCTGGCAATTTTTAATTCCTGTGATGGACTGGGTCTTGCTGAATATTTAGCTGATTTTGATATTCCCCATATAATTGTGATGCGAGAACCTGTTCCCGATTTAGTAGCACGGCGTTTTTTACAATATTTCCTGGAAGAATTTACCCAAGGTAGACCTCTCCACGCCTCTGTTCGAGAAGCACGGAGGCATTTAAAACAACTGGAAATTCCTATTCCCAATGAATTGTTTTATCCAAGAGCATCTAGACTACCTGTACTCATCCAAAATCCTGCTACACCTGAACTATATTGGCCTCAACCTAAAAAACATCCAGGCAAATCTCCAATAAAACCTAAGTACATAATTCTGTTTTTCTTGGCGATCGCTGGTGTTTTGGGAATTTGTCGTTGGTTTTATCCTCAACCTGAAATGCTTGGAGATAACATTAGTAAAGGTGAGGAAATTCTGGTCAAACTATTTCAACCACGAGACAAACAAAGGGGTGTGGATGCAGTTGCCCAATGCCAAAAACCCTGGAATTATTTTCTACCTATTTGGAACGGTCATATTCGAGAACAATGGAGGGGTTGTTTGATCACCAAAAATATTTATCAAGAGGCAGTTCAAAATCTTCAGCAAAGTTGGAAGACAGATCGAAGAGACCCAGAAACTTTAATTTATCTCAATAATGCTCTTTTAGAAGCGACAGAAGCTAATTTCTATACTATTGCAGTTGTAGTTCCAGTTTTACAGGATGAAACAGGACAGGTGAGTAATGCAGAAGTCGCTGAAGAACTCTTGCGGGGAGTAGCTCAAGCGCAAATGGAAGTTAACTTGAGTTTATTCAATGAGAATAAATACTCTAATTTGACTTTACCGGGTGCAAATTTTCTAGACTCGAAAAGCTTGAATGGAAAAGGTTTAAAAATTATCATTGCTAATGATGCTAACTTAGAGACTCAGGCAAATAAGGTTGCCAATACAATAGTCAAACGGTCAGAGATTCGAGGTGTTATTGCTTCTTGGACCAGTGAGATGACGATGGCAACTGTAGATATATATAACCAAAATCAATTCGTATCAGTTTCTCCTGGTGCGGCCACTTCTGAACTCACACAAAAACTTAGACCATTTTTCTTCCGAATTACCGCAACTAACAATCTCCGAGCAGAAGCAATGGTTGATGTCTTGATGAATAAAATTAATCAAAACAAAGCTACGATTTTTTATAACCCTGCTAGTGCCTATTCTAGTGATTATAAAAAACATTTTAAACGAAAACTCTCGGAAAAAGGAGGATATGTCATTGATTCATTTGATATTTCTCGGTCTGATTTTAATGCTAAAAATGCTATCCAAAAAGTCAGAAAATATGGTAATTCAGCTATTGTTCTCATCCCAGATGGGCAAGTGACTGATTCTTTTGCTAATGCTCTGGAAATCATCAAAGAAAATGGTGGTCAAAACTGGATAGTTGGTGATTCCTCAATTTACAGTCCGAAAACCCTGAAGATAGCTCAACCCCAACTCATGGAAAAACTTATTGTCACTATTAATTGGCATCCTCTAAGTAATCCAAAATCTGATTTTTCTCAGACCACTGAGCAGCTTTGGGGAGGTCCTGTTAGCGGTCGTACAGCTTTGAGCTATGACGCAGCTCGGGTTCTCCTTGAAGGAATTCGGCAACAACCTACTCGTTGGGGAATTCAGAAAACGTTAGCAGATAAAACTTTCCATGTTGAGGGGGTAACAGGAAAAATTGAATTTAAACCAGGAACTGGCGATCGCCAAAAACTACCCTTGGAATTAGTTCGAGTTGTTTCTTGTCCAACGAAGACGAATAGCGATCGCTTCGTATTTATTCCTTATAAGTATTCAAAACCTGAAGATGCAGGGTTGAAATGCTTGAGTTCTAAGTAATGTTCTTTTCTAATAAGCTTCCTGTAGGTTGGGTTGAGGAACGAAACCCAACCATAAAAAGGTTGGTAATTCTGCATAGTAATGGTATACAGGAAAAAGGAATGCTTGGCACGGGAGCAAGATGCTCCCACTGTTCTCGCAACAAACATTGCCGGACAATGCAGCACCAAAAGGTTTTGTTGGGTTTATCCGTAGGATAAGCGACCCTAACACTTCGTTCTACCCGACCTACTGGACTAATAACTGATAACTAGAATGACTGATACTAAAATTCTACACCTAATTAATCGCCTCAGTTTCGGACCGACTCCAGGACAAGTTGAACAGATTAAAAATATTAGTATTGAGGTCTATATTCAATCTCAACTCAAACCTAATTCTATTCCCTATCCAAAAGTATTAACTCAAAAACTAGAATATCTCGATACATTGCCTTTCAAACCTGGTGAAATAATCACAGAATTACAAAAACTTCAACAAACAGGAAAAGAATTAAAATTAGACCAAAGAGGATTAAATAGAATCAAAAGACGCTTTGAACAAAAGATTTTTTTACAAGCTAGTAAAGGACGTTTTCTCCGCACTCTAGAAAGTCCGCGTCACTTAGAAGAAGTTATGGTAGATTTTTGGTACAATCACTTTAATATTTTTGGTCGTCAAGGATTAAATCGTTTATATTTCAGCTCCTATGAACAACAGGCAATTAGACCTCATGTTTTGGGAAAATTTAGAGAATTATTAGGTGCTACTGCTCATCATCCAGCCATGTTAATTTATTTGGATAATTGGCGGAGTCATCGGGGAAAAATAAATGAAAATTATGCTAGAGAATTATTAGAATTACATACTTTAGGTGTGGATGGAGGCTATAGTCAAGATGATATTATTGCTTTAGCAAAAATTTTTACTGGTTGGGGTTTACCTCCTAATGTTAAAAGAGCTGAAGATTTAGATGGATTTTATTTTGATGAAAAACGTCACGAACCGGAAGATAAACTTTTTCTCGGACAAACAATTAAAGAAAATGGTATGGCTGAAGGTGAAATTGCTTTAGATATTTTGGCTAACCATCCTGCCACAGCTAAACATATTAGTTATAAATTAGCTCAAACTTTTGTGTTAGACCAACCGCCAGAATCTTTAGTTCAAAATTTAGCTCAGATTTTTTTAGAGAGTGAAGGAGATATTTCTGAAGTATTAAAAACTCTCTTCAACAGTTCAGAATTTTGGCAAGTAGAAACACATAATAGTAAGTTTAAAAATCCTTATCATTTTGTAGCTTCTGCCATGAGAGCTATTGGTAATGAAGTTGATAATTTTCGACCTATTAATGGCATTTTAGACCAGTTAGGAATGCCTCTTTATGGTTGTGTTACTCCCGACGGTTATAAAAATACAAAAGAAGCATGGTTAAGCTCAGATACAATGATTCGACGTAGTAGTTTAGCCGTACCTTTATCTGGTGGTTTATTGGGTAGAGGTAAACCTATTAGTGCGGAAAAATTAATGGCTACTTTGGGTAATAACTTTTCTGCTCAAACTCGTACAGTAATTGAAAATAGTTCTCCTGAATTGAGGGCAGCATTAATTTTTGGTAGTCCTGAATTTATGAGGTATTAAACAATTAATAATTAATAATTAATAATTAATAATTACGTCTCCTTGAAAACAGATAGGATTGAATAAAAAGAGGCTTTAAAGCTTAATTATTTGGTAAGAAGGAAGAAGATTTGATTTTGGTCAAAGTCTAAAGTTATGAAAAAAACCATATTTTCCCTACTCCCTACCCACTTATTTATAACTATTCTAACCGGACATGATATAATTAGAAATCTTAGCGGACTTACCCCAATAATCTCCCTGAATCAAAGTATGCAATTGCCAATCATCAGAGGTTTGAGAATAATCGCTGCGGTAATGTCCGCCTCTACTTTCGGTGCGCCAAGCAGCACTTTTCAAGATTAAATAAGCAACATCAGTCAAATTGAGAGTTTCCGCAGCCAACCTCAGGTTTTGTTCAGCCCGATCGGAATTTAATTGCACTGTTTGGTTGGGTGTCGCCTTGAGTAAATATCCCATAATATTCAAATCAGTTAGTTGAGAACGCCAAATATTCAGTTGTGATATTCCATCTCCAAGTATTGCTTGAGAGCGAGAAATACCAGCACTTTCCCACATAAGTTTGGGTAAATTTTCTCTGATAGAGTTAACTTTCTCCATCTCGTTATCCCAATCCTGTTGTTCCCTCTTCACAGGGAGAGACGAATATCCAGGATCGTCATCACCATTAATCTTCGAGTTAACCGTTAACTGAGACAATTGACCAGCAAAAACAATACATTCTAGTAGAGAATTACTTGCTAAACGATTAGCACCATGCACCCCTGTACTCGCAGTCTCACCGATAGCATATAGGCCGTCGATCGAGGTACAACTCTCCAAATTCGTAGCAATTCCCCCCATAAAATAATGAGCCACAGGAGCGATAGGAATAGGTTGTGTAAATAAATCAATCCCCCACTGTTGACACGCTTGAATAATACTAGGAAAACGCTCTCGCATCCTTTCGGCTTTTATCGGTCGCAAATCCAGGTAAACACAATAAGGATCGGGTTTCGTTTTCTGTAAGTGACTGAAAATAGCCCTACTGACTACATCCCTTGGTGCCAATTCTCCACTAGGATGATAATCAAAAGCAAAACGCTTTCCTTGGGAATCGACTAAATGCGCTCCTTCCCCTCGCACAATCTCAGTAACTAAGAACCGGGGAATTCCGCTTACTGTTAACGCTGTCGGATGAAATTGGAAAAACTCCGGGTCTCGAATTAAAGCTCCTGCACGCCAAGCCAGAGCAATACCATCTCCAGTAATGACTGTAGGGTTTGTGGTATGGCAAAAAACTTGACCGCAGCCACCAGTAGCTAAGACCACTGCAGCAGATCTAATCCAGCGTATACACCCCTGATTGAGGATACTTAACCCCTGACAACTCCCTGTCACTTCATTCAACCACAAACTCAAGGTAAACGCCTGGGAAAACACCTGGATGTTTTCGCGTTCCAAAACTTGAGACGTAAGTGTATCAATCAACACCTTTCCGGTAGTTTCACCAGAATGGAGGACACGGGGGCGTGAGTGTGCAGCTTCTAGCTCTTGGGCAAGTTTCTCACCATTGCGGTCAAAAGTTACTCCCATCTCTAGAAGAGACTCGATCGCTGCAGGAGCATTATCAGTTAAAAGTTTAACTGCTTCTGGTTCGCAAAGACCTGCACCAGCTTTGAGAGTATCTTCCCAATGGGACAGGGGTGCATCAGCAGGATCGATCGCTGCAGCAATGCCTCGTGCCCAGCTACTTGCTCCTGTTTTCAGAGTATCTTTGGTTATTAAGCCCACTTGGAGGTGGTTAGGCAAACACAAAGCAGCATAAAGTCCTGCTGCACCAGAGCCAATAATTAGGACATCAAACTTAGAGGGAATAGTTGGCATTGTAAGAAATTATATACAGAAATTTTAGGGTATTATATCAAATCCGGTTGAATACTTATTATATGAGATGGGGGGATGGGGAGATAGGGAGATGGGGAGATGGGGGGATAGGGAAATTTAATATTGAAGTGTGGATAGAATTATAAACATATACTGTATAACCGGATTCTATATTACACGATTGTGCCATAATTGTTTGAGCAGTGGAGACAAGACCTAATAGTGAGGCTTTAACGAAGTCAAAAGTCAGAAGTTAACCCACCCCTAACCCCTCCCAACCCACCCCTAACCCCTACCAACCCACCCCTAACCCCTCCCAGGAGGGGAGCCAGGAGGGGAAGTCGGGGATTTGACCAAACCTCCAAAAATATTTCGCCTTAAAAGGCGGGGTTGCGCGACCCATATTATTTTGA
>NZ_JAAHGH010000049.1 GCF_010672525.1 Okeania sp. SIO2B3
ATTTACCTATACCCATTAGGTAATCATTAGGGTTTATTTCTCCTTGAGATTGAATATCTTCTATTAAGTTGTCAATGTCGATACTATATGTATCTCTGAGTAGTTGTTTTTCCCGTTCTGGTAGTTCTAATTTTTCATCATCTTTAAAAAATACTGTGCCAAATAATTCTTTGTCTTGGTGTATATATGCTGTAGTAGAATTATTTCGGGTGGCAATTAAGTCGGTATTATACCCGTTCAGGATATCAATAAAATCATCTAAACTATCAATGATGTCTTGATCGAACCACCATGCTGCTCTCTCTACAGCTTCTTCTATAGTTTTTGCATAGTTTGAAAATGCTGTTTCATGGCTTATGAAGAATAGACCAAGACTTTCATCTCTGTCGGTGATTTTTACCCAGTCACTACTATTTTTATCATCTGTTTCATAGAGCATTACTTGGCTATGATCAATAGCTTCTAATACCCAATTTTCTGATATTAATGGTTCGATTTTTTTGATTAGTGGTAAAGTAGTTTCAACTTCTGTGTGCTGACTATTTGTTGAAGTTTTTACCTCTCCATATTTGCTAAAAACTTCATTAAATTTGTCTGCGTTTTCTCCCCAATAAACTAGGCAATGGGATTGTCGTGCGGGTAGTTTTGGTTGGTAGTTCGTATCTAAGAATTTGATGCGTCCTTTCCAGAAACAGATGGGTTGATTCCATAGTGGAGCGAACCATTTTGTGTCTGTTGATGCTGGTAAGAGGGCGATCGCTTCTGTGACGTTACTGTCATTAACTTCTGAAATCAGTTTCTCTATCCATTTACCAGGACAGCTATAGGGTGGGTTGATGAATACTTTCCCCTGCCATTGTTGGTTGAGTCCGTCCTCTATTGCTGTATAGTGTAGTTTTGCTGGTATGTGCTTCCCATCGTCGGAACAGGGGTCTAGGTCTATTTTTCCTAATACAAGTTCTACTAATTCAACAATTTCTGGTGGTGTGTACCAACAGTCGGAATTTTTAACTGTATTCTTTTCGGTAGTTTCCTCTACTCTGGCCTCTTCAGCTTCGGGTTCACCTTGGTTGAATTCTTGCAATACTGCATCTATCAAGGGTTGAGTAATGGGATTAATGTCTCTGCTCCACCTCTTTGCTGATGATGTTTTCTTGAGTCCGACTTGGTATTCATTTTTTCTGCTGTTCCAAAAGATTTGAAAAAACCTTCTTTCTTGGCCTATGATGATTTCGCCATTATTTTTGTCGTACCAAAGGAGAATAGGTTTTTTGCTTCCTACTATAGGTTTCAGTAAATCCTTGACAAAGTGATTAAGATCGTGATGGTAAGCAGGTTCTTTATATTCATCTTCTGGAATTGGATGTGATTTAATGTACTGAGTTAGCATGGCTTCAAATATATCCAGTTCTTCGCCTGCCATGTTGTCTACTTGAACTACGTTATTTATATCGATAACTTGACTGTCTACCAACTTTTCCAGAACAGGAACTTTCTGTATCGCACGGTTTACAGCATGGATGTTTTCTTGTTTTTGTTCAGAGTAGGAATTATCTACATCGTCGTCGTCGAAATTATCCTCGTCATCAGATGTATCTGATGTGCTGGATGATGTATCTGCTTTCAAACCTTTCAAGATTTCAGCAAAGGCAAGAACGTCGCCAGAACAGTAGACTTTTTTATGTCCGGGACGTATGAACCACCAGCTATTGTTTTGATAACCTACTTCGGCAATTTTTTGGTCTTCGATATAGAAGAAACCCAAACTGGTAAAATTGTCACTGGGATATTTACAGAATTTACTTCCTACTTCAGCAGCAGCATTCTGGAGTTCTTGTTCGATACCACCATTTACTGATGGATTGTCAAATGCATTTTTCCACACAGCATCAGTGAATTTTTGAGTGGTGGGATTAACATCTTTACTCCATCTCTTGGCGGTTTCTGACTTTTTGAGTCCGATGTAATATTCATCTTTTTTGTTGTCAAAGAAGATGTGAAAAAATCTGTGTTCGTTTTTGATAATGACTTCACCACTGGATGAGTTGTACCAAGTAACAACAACGTCTTTTTCGGTATTGTTTTCAGTGGGTGATGATAGACTTTCAGTCCCCTGACGCGATAGAAAATCTGTTCCGCTCCGCGAACGTTCTGTTTGGTTGTCTATACTATTATCATCTAGACAATTATTACTTTCGGCATATTTTGAGAGTTTTGTGTCCGAGACTACATTTTTTTGTTCGTCTTTTCGATAATCGCCATCAACTATTTCAATTACTCGCAGTGTTGGTGACGGTAATGTTGGTAAGATTAATCCGAGTTGTTCGGCAACTTCGGATCGATATACGGGATACTTTGCGAGTATTGGAGCTAATTCTCCTGTTAATGCAGAAATTTTCGTATCTGCATTACTCATGTCTTCTAGACGTTCTTGTTCTTGCTGTAGCTGGATTTGAAGAATACGCACCAGCTCTTGCTGGCTTTGTAGATGTATCATAATGAATTTTATTGATATCGTTTACAGAATTTCCTGGTTGCAGACAGTGGGAATTCCGTGTACATCAGGGCGTGGTGGGTTGCGGGGGTTAATTGAAAATCTTGTATATACGATTCGCGATCGAAAATAACACAACTGCAGCTATATACAACAGTATAGTTTGGTATTTTTTGAACGAACGATCGCAGTTCAAGATTTTTAACATGAATGCAATATCACTTTGATGCAACGGAGGTACGGATGGAGTGATGCTCGGCTCAAGTGTAGTTGGTTGCACTTGATTACACGGGGGAGCGATCGCTACATCCTATCCGGTTAATACAACCCACTTTTTGTGCAATTGATGGGCCAATCGGCGTACTTTTCGAGATGGTTTGTTCTGGCCATTAATCCAGTGGCCAATGGCTCTAACCGAAACTCCTAGAGCCTCAGCTAATGTATCTCTGGAAATATTGAAATTTTTGAGCAGTTGTAGCGGGTCCAATTCTGCTGTTTCGATTTTTGGAGGAAATGGTAGTGGCCAGTTCTTGTAGATTTGTAAAAGCTCAGAGGCTAGCCGTTGGATGGTTTTGCTTGGTCTTGTGGCCTTAGATAGCCATTTTGAAACAGATGAAGGATTGACTCCCAAGGTGTCGGCTAGCTGCGCTTGGGATAGCCACTGGAATTGCAAAAGTAGGGAGACTGGATTTGTCTCCTCGAAAAGTGCTATACTCATAATTCAAAAGTTTTTTAATGATCTTTTTTGGCTATAGGGAAGTTTGTAACTTCCTTGTAGCTTTTTATTTAGCTCTATGGTAACTAAGTATTACTATCCAGTCAAGTACCATCAACAAAATGTTTTTTGAATAACTGACGGAATTCGTTGATGATGTTGGCCTGTTTTAGTATGACCTTGACATAGTCTGGATGCCCTTTGAAATCAGCTCCCCAGTTTTTTATAGATTGCTCGGTAAAACCTGTGACTTTTGCTAGCTCTTCGATACAGCGAGCTTTGTACCCTCGCTGTTCTGGTAAAGTGTTGTAAAGTACAGGGACCCATATTTGACAATACTCTTCAGGACTCATGCCAGTTTTAATATATGAATTATTTTCTACATGGCATTTTGTTATAGGCATTGTCTAGGGTGAATTTGAACTATATCTATATCTATGGTAATCAATAGTTACCTTTGACTCATATCTGGCGATCGCTACAAAACTCAACTCATTTTCTAAAAGCTGTTTTTAGAAAACTATTTTCTAGAACGAATTTGTTCAGCTTTGAGGAGTTGTAATTCTGACAACAAGGTGTGTACAGCCTCTAGGTGCTCCACTTTGAAATGAATTACAAACCCTTTTCCATCCCGGGTATAGCCGGGACAGTTTAAGGCTACCCCCTCCTCACCCTCTCTAAACGTCGTTTTTGTCGAAAACAGCCCGTCGTCGGAGGTTAGGCTGTAATGAGTGTCCGTCCACGTCTTGTGGTTTGACTCTTTGTGAGTAGTTTTGTCCATAACGAGTGACATTTTTATACTGCACGAATCTCGACCTGTCTATATTTGACAAATAAATATAGTTGCCATGTCGAGGTCTACCCAGGCATTAGTTATTTATCTAAATTGTACTATCCTTTTATATTTTTTGTCAAGAATAGTACATAGATTTTTTGCAAAGATATAGTTAGGGTAGTACGAATACTAAATACAATTTATATATGAAGGAAATAATGGATAATAATGCCAAGGCCAGCTAAAGGACGCAAATTAGTTTGTTTCTATCTTGAACCTGAATTAAAGCAGGCCATCGACATACTCAAAGCTGTCGATGGCTTGTCACAACAGGATTGGTTAGAGAGCTTAATAGAAAAAGAAGTAAAAAATCGTAAAGATAGTTTACCAATATCAAAGCCAGAGCCGGGACTAACAATTGCCCAAATAATAAACGATAATTGGGTAGTCTTGGCAGAAGATTCGGGAATTAAATTGGATAAATTATTAAATTTGGCGAAAGGAGCAAAGCCAACAGAACCAGAATTAAATAAACTAGCTGAATCTCTAGATAAAGATATAGATGAGCTTCAGCAAATATGCGATCGCAATTTCCCACATAAAAAGGAGAATGGTAATGCTGCAAAATCTTGAAACTCAGGGTTGGAATTATTTACCGGGTAAGTCTTGTATTGTGCTAGTTGCCCCAGATAGATCGGCAGCAAATGAGATGATTGAATATGCTTATGAATGGCTAAAGGCTATTGCTAATGTATGGGGTGAGGTTGTAATCAGATGGAATGGTTGCAGGCGTGGATTTAATTCCAATACTCCAATTACCATGATGGGAGAGAGCAGGAAAGTTGATTCACTAGCGGTTATATCCGATCTAATTTTTGCAGGCCGAGTTGATGGTACTGTTCAAGTTTGGGATTTAGCTAGTAAAAACCTTGTGACCAACTTCAGTGGCTATCACAGCGACAAAGTGAAGTCTCTAGCTGTTACTCCAGATGGCAAAACCCTTATAAGTGGTAGTGCTGATAAGACCGTAAAGATTTGGGATTTTGATTTTTAATTTTATACAACTTTCAAGTAAGCGACGGAGCTTAAGTACGACATTTTTCGATAGTATTTGCTATCGAAAAAACAGAGTAATAAAAAGATGTGACAAATATGGCCTTAACTATTCCTGATACAATTTCTTCAGCCAGCCGAGGCGAAAAGCGCCTATTCAAGATACTTAGAGATGAACTACCAGATGATTTTTTCATCTACTACGAGCCAAATATTAAAGGCTCCTATCCCGATTTTATTATTCTTAGTCCCGAACTTGGACTACTAATCTTGGAGGTGAAAGGTTGGAGTGCCGACCAAATTCTTAAAGCAAACCATCAAATATTTGAAAATGATCTTAATCTTCTTCCAAAGCATTATTTATGGAAACTCTTAATTTTTCAGCCAGCGCCCGAACATGAGGTTCTCTAAACATGGAAGTGTGACCACCAGGAACTTCATAAACCTCCAATTCTCCACTAGCTAGTTTACCCCAACCCATTTGAGGGTCAACTTGCCATCCTTCAGGTGTTGACTTATGAATAGCTCGGAATAAAGCGACTTTGCCTGGGTAAACTTGGGGAACATATTTTCTACCCGCTTGTTTATTAGCTCTTTGTACAATTTGGTTGGGATGGATATTGTCTAAGGAACTTGTATACTTATGGGAAAGCTTGAAGGAATTTCTTTGATTTCTCTCTTTAATTCTATGCTTGAACCACTGGAATCTCCCTGTTATTTTCTTGAGGATATAGTTTGCTCCAAGTTTCCAAAAGTTATCAAAATGCTCGGAAAGTCGCTGATTTAGTGGTATTCGAGTGAAACATCCTGGTGCTGGAGTATCAAATACAACTAATAGAGCCACCGTTTGACCTTGGGCGATTAGTAGTTGAGCTACTTCCAAAGCTACCATACCTCCAAAGGAAGAGCCTCCCACAATATAAGGTCCTTCGGGTTGGATAGTTTGTATTTCTTTGATGTAGTGAGCAGCCATATCTTCTATTTTAGTTAGAGGGGGTTGCTTTCCATCTAAACCTTGTGCTTGCAGTCCATAGAATGGTCGCTCTAAACCTAACTGAAGTGCTAATCTTCGGTAGTACAACACACTCGCACCAAGAGCGTGGATACAAAATAAAGGGGTTTTAGAACCAAGTGGTTGAATTGGCACTAGCGATCGCCATTGTGCTGACCATCCTTTTTTACGAATGACGCTGGCTAGTTGTTCAATCGTTGGTGCTTGGAAAAGGGTTGCTAGTGGAATCTTGTTGTGCAATTCCTCCTCAATTTGGCTAAACAAATGCACGGCTAATAGGGAGTGACCGCCCAAGTTAAAGAAATTATCTTCGATGCTAATAGGTTGGATGTCTAATGTTTTTCCCCAAATGTGGGCTAGTTGGAGTTCTAATTCATCACGGGGTGCAACAAAAGTTTGTTCTGCTTCTTGCTGAATAAGTTCATCAATTTGTTTAATGAGACCATCAAATTCACCCGCTTCTAAACGCTGTTTAAGTTGCAAACGTTGAATTTTGCCCGTTGCTGTTCTGGGAATTGCTTCCTTCTCAATGGGAATTATGTAAGTGGGATTTACCCCCAAGGATTGAGCTACTTTTCCTCTAATTTGTTTAACTAATTTTGCTAACTGACTATCTTCTGTAATTATTGTGTGGAAAAAGATAGCTAAATCGTCAGTTTCGCTATCTTGTTGTCGGATAGCACAGGCAATGGTGTAAGCAGGTTCAACACCTTCAACTTCTTCGGCTACTAACTCAATTTCGTGGCAAGAAAAATTCCGAGCATTGATGATAATAGTTTCTTTTTCACGTCCTGTAATTGTTAATTTTCCATCTTGCAGAAAGCCTAAATCCCCCGTGTTCATCCAACCATCTTCAGTAAATAGCTCGCGAGTCAGCTCTGGAGCTTTATAATAGCCTGATGTCATTGATGGACCTGTAACCTGAATGCGACCTATTTGACCTTCTTCAAGGATACTGCCCTGTTGATCTACTATCCTTATAGAATGTCCTCTTGTTGGCTTGCCGATTTCGACAAAGCGATCGTTATCAGGTGTTTTGGTTAAGGAGAAACCTTCTCGACTACCTGCAATTGGTCCACATTCAGTCATGCCATAAGCTGGACGTAAAACATTAGGTCTGAGGTTATATTTACTCAATATATCTAAAAAACTTCGGGCGGTTTTAGCAACAATAGGTTCGGCTCCAATGCCTATTTTTTGTACAGAGGAAAAGTCCCAATCTTTGGAAGGATTAGTTTTTAGTTGCTCAACAATAAGTGATAAGATAAAGTTAGTTGTTTGGGCATGGGTTACTCGATACTTACTTAAGATATCAAGCCACAATAAGGGATTGCAAATTATAAGTTCTGCTGGCAAATATATATTTTTTTGAAACCTGTTTGGAAGTATAGTGACTAGACCACTAATGCTTTCAAGGGGAAACCAACTCAAAAGGGTTTGGATTGGGGAATCATTATTTTGACTAATCGATTTTTTAAAAAAACGATAAATAAAAGTTTGACTGCTTATTTCAACTAATTTTGGCTTTCCCGTGGTCCCAGAACTAGGTAACAGTAACGCTAGTTCATCGGGCTGGAGTAGGTGTAATCTTGTATCTGAACTATGGGTTTCAATTTCTTCAATTATGGCAGTCTTGACATTTTTTTTTCCATATAGCTGTAAGCCAGCATGAATTTGTGATGCTAGTTTTGCGTTAGTTAGTATTGTGGGACAGTCTAATTGTTGCCAAATATTATGTAGTTTTAATAAAGCTTGGTTTGGTTGGGAGTAGTCGGGGGCAATCAGTACAGGGACTGGGATAAAACCACCCATGATACAACTCCAGAGGGCAGGAGCAAAGTCCTGGCTAGTGTCTATTTGAAAGATGATAGTGTTTCTAGGTTGTAAACCACAAGCTTGTAATCCAGTCAATATCTTTTGAGCACGTTTCCATATCTGGGAATAGGTCTGTACAATTTTACTTCCCTCTGATTGGATAAAAATAAGTTGTTTCTCCAAATTTAATTCCACAACATACTTTAAACCCATATTCCACAGGTTGTTTCGGCTACCAAGTATTTTTGTATCTTTATTATGCATACGTTACAGTCTATTGTATAGCAAACTATAATACATAGTATTTTTTACAAACTTCTCCAAAATTTCCTAACCTGTCTCAACCTGGATTTCAGACTTATCGCTGGAAATCAAAATAGGCAGGGTGAAAACAAAGAAAAATTACAAGATTTAATTTTTCACGATCAATCCCTAGTAAACGTTGAGTGTCTTGCGGATATTTTTGGAGATACTCCAAAGTCGATTTTGCATCATTTTTTGATTTTTATAGCAGTAAGCCGTTAGCTTTCAGCAAGAGCGTCCAAGTTCTGCCAATTCAAGCTATTGGCACTTTGTAATTGTCCTAACCTCCGTCGGTATTGCTATACTACTGGGCGTATCCGAATCATCAGAATTGATTATCTGAAGTCGCCTTAATATATCTCTTGCAAAAGTTACAAAAATCAGCGATTTTTCTATCCTCTTAATCCAATATTGTCATTGCGAGGCGATGATTTTAGCATTAACTCACCTGATAAAAGCATTAAAGCCGAAGCAATCTCCCATTTCTTCCCCAAGATTGACTTATGCAAGAGGTCTAATAATTCAATATAAATTGGGAATAAGTGACTGGGAGACAGTGGAACAAATTCGAGAGAATCCGTACATACAATATTTTATATCATGTCCGGATGATTAGTGATAAAAAAAACTTTCTCTTTCTTCTTCTTTTTTCCCTCCTGACTCCTGACTCCTTCATCATTTATTTATAACTGTTCAACCGGACATGATATTATTGGGCCGAAGAGTATGTCTTTACCATTCAGCCATCTGTCCTGCAATTCGTCCGAAATGAGAGCCAAATAGTAGTCCTGTTCCACCAGCATAATTATGATAATAAAGTCCACCAGCCAACTCACCTACTGCAAAAATATTTCGGAAAACATAGCCGGATTTTGAAACAATTCTGGCACTCGAATCAATCTTGATACCTCCATAGCAGAAAGTTAGACCTGCTCTGACAGGTGCAATATAGAATGGCTTTACTTCAATAGGAGATGGCTTCTCTTTAGACTTGAAGTGTGTAAGATTTATCCTGTGATTCTTAAAATTTTGGTTGAATTGTGCGATAGTCATCTCTAAATTTTCTACCGGAATTTTTACTGCATAAGCTAAACCTCGCAATGAATCAGCTCTAAAAAGGTTATTAGTTAAAAAATACCCATGAGATACCTTCTGTATAGAGCAACTGTCAAATATTTGAAATGCAATAGCATCTGGCTGTTTAATAATTGCAGAGCCAAACTTTGCATATAAAAAATTGGGAAGATCGGCATGCTCATCAAAAAAACGTAAGCCTTTTTTGTTTACTGTAATCCCAAAATTGAAGGCATAACGTGAATTGTTTTGACTTTTTTCATTATCTCCAGGCAATATTTCACTAAATTTTGAACATTGTGGTGTTGCATGACAAGATGAATAATCACCACTAAGTTTAAATTGATGCTTCAGAGCTAGCTCGATGCCTTTTCCCGTATTAAAAGGAACACCTCTTAAGTTAATATCTTTCCATTCCTCTCCCAAAAACCGTTTTCTCAGTGTCTTATTTGCCTGAAAACTACCACATGCGAGGATAAGATTGCGAGAATAAAAAACTCCTCTGCTCGTAACCACCTCAATTTTCTCTTTGTTAAAAGCAATATCTTGAAGTTCGGTATCATACAGAAAATGTGCCCCCATTCGTTCTGCCACAGAAAAGTTAATTTCCTGTAACTTACTGCCTGAACCTTTTATCCGAATCGGAAGACTTCCTGACAAAATATTTGGCTTTACCTCCCACCTGTGCCCCAAACTATAAAGCCACCGAATTGTTTCAAACCCATGTCTAACTAAACAGGTTAGAATTTCGTGTGAAGCTTGTCTTTTAGTGATTCGCATAATATCTTGATACATCTGTTCAGGACTATATGACTTATACTCCTTCAGTAATTCACTTCGCCTCGAATCGTCCTTGTCGATCAAAAAAAGAATATCTTCTATGGATGTATGAGGAAATCTGAAATTCATAGTCAGAGAACTGTTTCCTCCTCTCAAATATTTGGGTGACTTTTCGACAACTAATACCCTCGCGCCTCTTTGGATACCAGATATAGTTGCACATAATCCAGCATTTCCAGCTCCAATAACTATGATGTCATACATTAGATCTTTATTTAGCAAAATGGGTCTTCCTCTAAGTATGGGTACTGAATTCTGCTTTTTTCTTTGGTCAGTGCATAACTGCTGTAAGCTCTATATAAAATTAGTGATTGTCTTTTTTTTATAGGACAAGTATAGATAGTTTCAAATGGAAATTGAATTGCTTTACAAATTTCCATTATATCGTATTTTTGATAGTTGATTTTGGTTGGCGGAAGGTTAGAAACTTTTATTAAAAAGTAGCGAAGTTTATTCAAAACAGCAGAAGTGCAAAGATTTCTCATTCGTTTCAAGCTTAAAATATTGTTGCTAGTGTCACTGCTACTTTTGCACAGGAAGTTTCCTGCCAACATTAGCGCCTCAATTCTGGATGACATAAGAGCATCAGATTGGTTTTCCTTGAGTGAAGAACCACATAAAAAAATTGGCAAATTTTTATTTTGCAAGACTGCCAAAATGAAAGGTGATGCTTGAAGAGTTGTATAATAGTCTATGAAATATTCAAGAGGAAGATTTTCACGACTTCCAATTTTTCTGATCTTTCTGTCCTTATACCAAATTTCACAAAGTATATGTCTTTCAAGCATCTCCAGAATAGCATGTTGTTCGGCTAGATTTGATTTTGAGTGTGCGCCAAGTCCCGTAGTACCAATTAATGGATTGCCGTTGCGTATCAAATAATCTTTTGCTAACATTATGCGTGTAACCGTTGGATCTAAATAATTACTGAACAAGAGCGGTTTCATTGAAAGATTTGCTAATGGACTAGCCATAACTCGTTCGAGAATTTCAATTCTGGAGATCAATATAGCTTCATCAAAACATTTTTTTCCACTGTGACCAAAAAATAAATGACGAATACCTTGTCGATCTATTAGTACAGTTGAACTATCAACATAGTATGTATTCCGATCTAAAGGATGGGAATAGAAAGTAGAAATAATTGGAATCCCATCAAAATGTCCCTTTATTAAATAATCTTTCTCCATATTTACAGTAGATCATTGAAACTGTCTCTAATACGTTCACCGACTGTAGTTAATTTTGCCTTTTCAGAATAGACAGTATCCAATCCAATTTCTAGTTGTAGCTTGCAAAGTTGCAAGCGATCTCGGAAGCGAATATCCATACCCATCATAGAAAGCTTCTTAAAAATACTAACCATTCGCTTCAATACAAAAGTTGCATGAAATATTCCACGCATTGGTCTTAGATCGTCGCGAATTGGGGCACGAAATTCTTTCTGAGAAGATGGATTTAAGACTATTTTGTCATGAAAGAACAAAGCTTCAAGTCTCAAATGTGAAAACTCATGCACAATATGTTCAATCCAATATCCAACTTGATCTTCTAGCTCGTGGGGTACTCTTAGCCATATAGCTCCAAAGGTTCGAGGTGAAGTATCACCTCGAAGAACTTTTCCTCTAAATAGTTTAATATGGGTAACAAACTCCTTGAATTCAGCGAAAAATTCAGGCTCCGCATCTTGAATTAATGTAATTGCTGAACGAATATTTTCTTGATGTACAGTGAGTTGATTATTCTCAATAGGTAGGATATCTGCACTTTCACCACGAATATTCTTTTGGTCATAAGAACGCAAATGTTTTATGTAAGGATATTCCCATGATTCAGTTTCTATGGATGTAATAGTGTATTTACAAGGATATAGCAAGTATAACCCAGAAAAATTTTGGTACATTGTCGCCAATCTAGCTTTGATAACTGTTACTGTTTTTGTTTTCATGGCCTCACGAAGTTCATATGCCTCAAGAAAAATAAGAGGATGCCAGCGGAATTCCACATCTAACCCTTTAATAACCCTAGTTATGTGGCTGCAGTCAATATTTGTATGTTGCAGACAATCTAGATGCATTAGTACACTCGTTTTAACAACTTCTCTTACTGACTTGTTAATTTCAAAATTAAGTTTTGAATTTGGAATGACCGTTTGCCAGTCTAAGGGGACTTTACTAATAATTTTATCCATAGACATTCTTGAAAAAATTAACACCCTACAATGGTTGAAATCTTTATCTAACTTTGCTTAGGGAAATTTATAGTTGAACGAATTATTTTGATTATTGACAATATTAGAGTTGTTAAGAAATAAAAATTAAACAATGCTCAAAATCTTATAGAATAAGCTTTTCAGGATATCCGGAAGAAAAAAGCACTATAAACTATAGAGTTGTTGGTAATTAAGCTAAAAAAATGGCTAAAACCCTTATCAGTCAAAGTTTATAGCATTCTTTATGCCTTAAATCGTAAAAGCCTTATATGGTAAGCTTTTGAGCATTGTTCAACTTTTATTTCCCAACAACTCTTATGATTAATAAAGGTTTGAGCCATTTTTTTTACTTAATTCCCAACAACTCTATTATCAATAAAGAACTTGAAAAGTCTGCGTTCGCTTTGCGTGCTTAAAGCACCGCAGGGATTTCTCAACTACTAGAGTTAATTGATAATCAATGTCTTAGCAGATTTTGCCTATAAGCCTTAATGGTTTTATGTTACAGATGTTTTGTGATATCGAACTCAGGTGAACTCTTATTGTTTGTGGAATTACCAATACGCATCAAAATCATGACTGCTTCAGATGGCTATAGTTGTTGCAAGTAACCCGCTAGGCAATGTGAGGTTTTTATAGCAGCGCCAGATTGCTTAGGACACTCTAATTATGCCTTAAGTTATTACAGGGTATTTGGTAATAATAAAATGTTCTAAGAGTCATGGCGGCTGCTATATTTTGATTTCCTGAGATGTCTATAGTTCTATAACCAAGGCTAAGTACATTAGTTTACACACCTCATGTCAATGAGCAGGCTAATCTTCCTGTAATGCTGCGGGACTAATAACTTCTGGTGGAAAATTATCAAAATTGACAACTTCAAAACTGTCTTGAGGCATTTCTTGAGCTACTTCTTGAGCCACTTCTTGAGCCACTTCTTGAGGGGCTTCAACCTTTCCCACACACTCTTGAATAATTTCTTGATCTTTCATAAAAGTCTCCGTTATGCACAATATAAGTTAATAGTCCGGACAGTTTTCGCTTGTTATCCCTGAAACCCTGATTATACTGTTAGCAATTAGGGCTAGATGGTGTGGCTGAAAAATTGTCCGAAGTACTCTACACATTTAATTATAACATCGAACGGTGATTCTTGTCTCTTTTTTTCATTTTATCGCCTTATTCTTGCTACTGGAGTTTAGACTAAATTTTGGGGTCTTCAGATAATTTGCTCAGAAGCAATGAAGACTTGAAACTCAGACCCCTTGGAGAATATAAGGGGTGCTGATGTTTTCAATGCTGTTGATCATTTTTCTTTTTTGGCGAGGCAAGGATGAACCTGACATTATTCAAACTATTCAAAAACTATTCAAAAAGTCTTTCCAGGGCACGATTAACCTATAGCACAGGCTATGGATAAGTAGAATGGTGGAAAAAAACAGAAGTATGTAACGAAAAGTAAATTCCCAAAAACTCTTTTCCCTTCTGCCTTCTGCTATCCTGTTCTTGCCTTTTTATAACGATAATTTTCAACACCGACCTACTTAATTGACTAAAAAGTGTTTGTAATGCTGCAATGCGAAATAGTTTCAGTCTTATTGGCCTATTTCACTATTCTCCGTCGGCAAGTTTCCGGCCTGCCTTAATTAGTCTAAACCCCAGTTGCTATGTGACAGGGTAGTGCAGTAAGCGAACAGGTTTACAAAAAATAATAATGTGTAAATATGCCAGAATGCACTGCTACAGTTAGTCCAAACTGTGACATACTTGAAGTGAAATGGTATAAGTTGTAGCCAGTAGCTAGTCACTTTCTGAGAGAGTATCAATATTTAATTTCATAATTCTGGGTAATTCTTTGCAATAAGAGAATAAAATCTTTCGTGATTTGCTTTATAAAGTTAGTACCAAATAAGTCAGTTCTATATTTAAAAAACCCAGATACATTTCCCTGACATAAATTAATGACTAATCCCAAAGTACGGTTTGTAAAACGAACATCAATTGGTATATAGTTAGATTTTACATTTGTAATCGATAATGGTTGTGAACTTTGATAGTTAAGCTGAAAAAATACCTGAGATAATAGAGAGTATGTGTTATTGTCCCAACTGATCGGTTGTAAAGACATAATCGAACCAGGCAAAAACTGAAAATAATGAGCCTCAACAACTGCCTTGTAGACTTTATCTAATAACTCTTTGAAGGTCAAATTGCTACTGAACCGGATTCGTATTAATTGACTATTAGAAAAATAACCTATTACTCCCCTAAATTCTTTCCTAACACGATTTGAAAAAGAAGATGCCACAACAATATCTTTTTTATCTGTGTATTTATACAATAAGAGTTGAAAAACTGACATAAAAAGAATAAATAGTGTAACTCCTTGAGCCTGACTAAGAAATTTTAGTTCTTTATATAGTGAATTAGATAAAGTAAATACTTCATATCTACTATTAGGAATTTCTGTCTTTATCTTAGATGCTTGAAATAGCGGTGAGGCTTTTAAAAGATGTTTTTTTCTTTTGGAAATAAGCTCCTTAAAATATTCAGTTTCTAGCTGTTTTTGTTCCCAAAGAACAAAATCTGAGTATTGAGTAGAAAGTTTTGGCAAGGGAGAGGTTTGACGAACGGAGAAAGCATTATAGAGTATTGATATTTCCTTGAGAAAAATATCGAATGACCAACCATCAAATATCATGTGATCAATTATAAATAGAAGAATATTTTCTTGTTTACGAATGCGAAAAAGTTGTAGTCGCATGAGGGGAAATTGCGATATGTCGAATGGCTTATGAATTTCTCTAATAGTATGCTTATTGACGTATTCTTCTTGAGCGTTTTCTGAAAGATGACTTATATCAAAAACTGGTATAAATAGAATTAGTTCTGATTGAACACTCTGAGTTGGTTGTCCTGCTATAGCAGTAAAGTTAGTTCGTAAAGCTTCATGCCGACGCACCACTTCGTTAAATGCTTGCTCCAAAGCAACTACATCGAGTGATCCTATTAAACGTATGACTGTAAAAGGATTAATAACAAATCTGTTAGGATTAGATATACAACGGGACCATCGGCGTTGTTGGCTGAGTGAGAGAGAAAAATTATTCCTCCGCAAAGTAGGGCTAGAAATAGGGAAGTTTTGTAAAACCTGCTCCAACCTCTCAATATGATCTGCAAGTTTCTTAATAGTTGGTCTTTCTAAGATACTACGCAAAGATAGTTCATAATGAAAAGCTTCACTAATTTGAAACAGTAGCTGAGTAGCTAAAAGGGAATGCCCTCCCAATTCAAAGAAGTTATCGTGAATGCCAACTTGCTCTACCCCTAAAAGATTGCTCCAAATTGTCGCCAATATTTCCTCTGTAGGTGTACGAGGAGCAACAAAAATGGCTTCGGAGCTGAAGTTCGAGGAATCGGGACTCGGTAATGCTCTTCTATCTACTTTCCCATTCGGGGTAAGGGGCATAGCCTCCAATATGACAAAAGCTGAAGGCATCATATAATTTGGTAATTTTTCCTTGAGAAAGCGACGTAGTTTACTGATATTAATAGCTTGTTCAACGGAAATGATATAGGCGACAAGACATTTATTTCCGAGGCTATCTTCTCTAGCAATAACCACTGTTTTCTGAACATCCTGGTGTTGAGACAAAACCGCTTCAACTTCACCCAGTTCAATGCGAAAACCACGAATCTTAACCTGATTATCAATCCGACCGAGAAACTCAATGTTGCCATCAGGTAAATAACGAACCTTATCCCCAGTCTTGTATAATTTTGCATTAGGTTCGTCGCTAAAGGGATTAGAGATAAATTTATCAGTCGTTAATTCAGGACGATTCAGGTAGCCTCGGGTTAAACCTGCACCTCCAATATGCAACTCACCAGCAATACCAATAGGTACAGGTTGAAGTTGAGAATTTAAAATATAGATTTTGGTATTGTTAATAGGATGACCAATAGAAGGAAGATGTTGTTGATTTTCTGTTTTAGCAACAACCCCAGAAGTTGTTACAACCGTATTTTCCGTGGGGCCATAGTTATTAATCAACCTGAAAGGTAAAGATATTGATGGGTAATCATGAAGCTTATCCCCTCCTGTTAAGATAATCCGCAAATCAGTCTTTTCAGTCCATTCCAGAGATAACAAAAGCTCTACTAAAGGCGTTGGCAAAAAACAAATTGTGATTTTTTGGGATATTAACCAGTTTTTAAGCTTTTCTGCTAAACCAATAATTTCAGGGCTAATGATAAAAAGACTTGCCCCACTTGCCAAGTAAGGCCAAATTTCCCAGACTGAAGCATCAAATGCTGTTGATGCTATTTGAGTGGCTCTGTCTAATGGAGTAAGTTCAAAAGTAAGCTGATGCCAGAAAACTAAATTTGATAATCCTCTATGAGGAATCAGCACTCCCTTGGGCATTCCTGTAGAGCCAGAAGTATAAATAACATAGACTAAATTCTCTAACTTGACACAGCTACATAAGTTGTTATTGCTCTCTTGAGAAATAACCTTCCAATCTGAATCTAAACGAACTAATTGTGCCTTATGTACGGGCAATGTCTCCACAAGCTTCTGTTGAGTAAGTAGTAACGATACCTGAGCATCTTCGAGCATAAATTTCAGACGCTCTTGGGGATAATTTGGATCTAAAGGCACATAAGCCCCACCTGCCTTGAGAATCCCTAACAAGCCTACAATCATCAAGGGCGATCGCTCCACACAAATCCCCACCAGTACCTCTGCTCCCACTCCCAGCTTTTGCAAATAGTGTGCTAACTGATTAGCGCGACAATTCAATTCCTTATAGGTCAACTGTTGCTCTTCAAACACCACAGCAACTGCATCAGGAGTTTTCTTCACTTGTTCCTCAAATAACTGATGTATACACTTATCTTGAGGAAACTCGGCTTCAGTATCATTCCACTCCACCAGTAACTGATGTCGCTCTTGTGCTGTCAATAAGGGCAAATCCGAAACTCGCTGTTGAGGGTTCGTGACAATCCCCTCCAGTAAAGTCTGAAAATGCCCACTCATCCGACCTATCGTTGCTGCATCAAATAAGTCTGTGTTGTATTGCCATACTCCTTTTAGCCCTTGCTCCGTTTCTTCCATCAATAGGGTTAAATCAAACTTAGCTACTGTATTCTCTATCTCGAAAGGAATCAGGGTCAAATCAGGTAACTCTAACTTTTCCTTGGGTGCATTCTGTAGTACAAACATTACCTGAAACAGAGGGCTGTGGCTCAGAGACCGTTCCGGTTGCAAAACTTCTACAACTTGCTCAAACGGCACATCCTGGTGAGCATAAGCCGACAAAGCAACCTGCCGTACCTGTTCTAACAGCTCTTGAAATGTAGGCTCTCCCGCCAGACTAGCGCGGAATACTAAAGTATTCACGAAAAATCCAATCAAAGACTCTGTTTCCAGACGATTGCGATTGGCAAGGGGAGAACCAACCACAATATCTTCTTGCCCATTGTAACGGTATAATAAGACCACAAAAGCAGTTAATAAAGACATAAACAGAGTTACTTCTGACTTCTGAGTTAGGGTTTTCAACTGCTGAGTTAGTTCAGCACTTAGCTCAAAAGACTCGCTACATCCTTGAAAAGTCTGTACTGGAGGGCGAGGGTGGTCAGTTGGCAGTTCTAACAAAGGTGGAATCCCTTGCAGTTGTTGCTTCCAGTAGTTAAGTTGACTTTCCAGCACCTCTCCTTGTAACCATTGTCGCTGCCAATCAGCAAAATCGGCATATTGAATAGACAGGTTTGGTAGAGGAGAAGCATCTCCTTGGGAGAAAGCTGTATAAAGGCTGGAAAACTCTTGCAGGAAAATTCCTAGCGACCAACCATCAGAGACAATATGGTGCATAGCGAGCAGCAGAACATGAGACTGCTCACCTAACTGTAGTAGGGTAACGCGCAGCAACGGACCCTTAACTAAATCGAACGGTCGCAGTGCTTCTTCTTTCCCTAAGTGTCTTACTTCACCAGTCTGCTCCTCCTCTGCTAATCCTCGCAAGTCAACTACTGACAATTTTCCAGTCCAGGTTGCGCCAATTACCTGAACCGGAGAACCATTAACTCTGTCGAAAGTCGTGCGTAGCACCTCATGACGGTTGATAATTTCTTGGATAGCTCTCTCTAAAGCCCCTCTATTCAGCTTACCAATGAGGCGTAGGGCTAGGGGAATATTATAAATTCCACTCGCTCCTTCCAACTGGTCAATAAACCACAGTCGCTGTTGGGCAAAAGAAAGGGGTATTTTGCCCTCTCTTGGTACTGGGACAATCGTTGGAGTAAGCAGACTTTGGTTTTGACTGTGACTAGCCTCAATCGACTCACCTAACTCAGCGATGGTAGGTGCTTCAAATAAGCAACGTACTGGTAACTCAACTGAAAATGCCTCCCGTAATCGTGAGATAACTTGGGTTGCTAAAAGGGAATGTCCCCCTAATTCAAAGAAGTTATCGTAAATGCCAACTTGTTCTAATTCCAGAAGATTGCTCCAAATACTCGCTAATACTTCCTCTGTTGGTGTACGAGGAGGAACAAAACTGGTTTCGAGACTGAGGTGGGAGGAATCAGGAATTGGTAATGCTTTTCTATCTACTTTTCCATTAGGGGTGAGGGGGATAGCTTCCAACTTAACAAAAACTGAAGGTATCATGTATTCAGGCAACTTTTGCTTAAGAAAGCAACGTAGCTCACTAATCTCGACAGTTTGTTCAACGGGAATGATATAGGCAACAAGACGTTTATCTCTGGGGCTATCCTCTCTGGCAATAACCACTGTTTTCTGAACATCCGGGTGTTGAGATAAAACCGCTTCAACTTCACCTAGTTCAATCCGAAAGCCCCGAATCTTAACCTGATTGTCAATCCGACCAATAAACTCAATATTGCCGTCAGATAAATAACGAACCAAATCTCCTGTTTTGTATAGCTTTGTATTTGATTCATCACTAAAGGGATTGGGGATAAATTTCTCTATTGTAAAATCAGAGCGATTTAGATAGCCCCTTGCTAAACCAGCCCCTCCAAGATGTAGCTCACCTGTTACACCGATAGGAACAGGTTGCTGATAGGCATCTAATATATAGACTTGTGTATTAGGAATTGGACGACCAATGGGAGGAGCTTTTTCCCAATCCCGCTCCACTAACGCATAAGTCGAATAAACAGTGTCTTCAGAAGGACCATAAAGATTAAACAGTTTCTCAATACTATCCTGTTGATAGATAAGTTGTACCAGGCGTTGAGGTAAAGCTTCTCCAGCTAAGTTAATTGTGCGAACGTTTTCAGGAATTTCCTTAGCTCTTACTAATTCAGCGATAGCCGAAGGAACCGTATTGATTAACGTCACATCCTCAACAGCAGGCAAAGTAGGCAGATGCAGGATATTTTCCGCCAGAATAATCTTGCCACCACAGCTTAAAGGTACAAATAACTCAAAAACCGAAATATCGAAGCAAAAAGACGTTGATGCTAGAACTCCAGCAAGCTGTGCTGTGGTAAACACCTCTGTTGCCCAACTCAAAAGAGCAACTACACTGCGATGTCCAACTGCAACCCCTTTGGGCTTACCTGTCGAACCTGAAGTGTAGAGGACATAAGCTAAGTTGTCAAACTGAATATTACTTGTTAAATTATCAACACCTTCTTCTACCCAAAGGTCATAATTGTCTAAATCAACTACTTGTGCGGAATACTGGGGAAGTCCCTCAATAAGTTTCTGTTGAGTAAGTAGTAAGGATACCTGAGTATCTTCCAGCATAAAAGCCAAACGCTCTTGGGGATAATTTGGGTCTAAAGGCAGATAAGCCCCACCTGTTTTGAGAATTCCCAGAAGTCCAATTACCATTAAAGGCGATCGCTCTACACAAATTCCCACCAAAGTCTCTGGTTTGACACCCAACTTTTGTAAATAATAGGCCAACTGATTGGCTTTACTATTCAATTCCCGATAAGTCAATCGCTGGTCAGCAAAAACCAGAGCTATTGCATCCGGTGTTTTCTCCACCTGTTCTTCAAACAATTGATGAATGCACTTATGCTTTGGATAATCTAAAGCAGTATCATTCCATTCCACCAACAATTGATTTAGCTCTGCTTGTGTCAGTAGGGGTAATTCAGAAACTCGTATATCTGGGTTCGCGACAATCCCCGCTAACAGCGTTTGAAAATGTCCGACCATCCGAGATATAGTCGTCTCATCAAACAAATCGCTGTTATATTCTAAGACCCCTCTCAGCTCTGATTCCTTCTCTTCTATTGCTAAAGTTAAATCAAACTTAGCGGTGACACTCTCTATCTCTAAAGGAGTCAAAGTTAAACCTGGAAACTCCCAATCTTCAGACTCAGCATTCTGTAAAACAAACATCACCTGAAACAGAGGATGGTAACTCAGATTTCGTTCAGGTTGTAGTTCCTCCACTAACTTCTCAAACGGCAAATCCTGATAGCAATAAGCATCCAAAGTAATCTGCTGCGTCCGTTTGAGTAATTCTCGGAAGCTAGGATTACCAGAAAGGTCAACTCGTAACACTAAAATATTAACGAAAAAGCCAATCAAAGACTCAATTTCTTGACGATTACGGTTAGCCATGGGTGTACCCACAACAATATCTTCTTGATGAGTGTAGCGACTTAGAAGTGTCATAAACACTGCTAAGAGTGTCATAAATAGAGTTGTTCCTGATTGGCGACCGAGTTTTTTAAGTTGCTGTGTTAGCTCCCCATTTAATTGAAATGTCTGGCTACTACCTCGGAAAGATTGAACAGGAGGACGAGGATGGTCAGTAGGCAAGTCTAACAGAGGAGGAACATCAGCTAATTGCTGCTGCCAATAATTAAGCTGACTTTCTAACACTTCGTCTTGTAACCACTGCCTCTGCCAGTGCGCAAAATCAGCATATTGGATAGGTAAATGGGGGAGAGAAGCAGATTCTCCACATGAAAAAGCTTTATAAAGGAGGGAAAGTTCTCGGAATAAAATGCCCATAGACCAACCATCAGAGACAATATGATGGATTGTTAACAGCAGAAAATAAGACTCCCTTCCCAACCGCAACAGCGTCAGACGTAGTAGAGGAAACTGAGTCAAGTCAAAACTATTTTGACTCTCATCTCTAACTAATCGTTGTATCTCAGTTGTTTGTGCAATTTCAGGCAAAGTTTCTAAATTTACCGAAGAAATAGAAATATTTACCTGATTATGAATTATTGGAATAGCCACTCCATCGATCACAGAAAAAGTAGTCCGTAGAATCTCATGGCGTTCCACGATTTCATTGATTGATTGTTGTAAAACAGCTTCATTCAGTGTTCCGGTTAAATAGAAGCCAGATAAAATATTGTAAGTGGTATTTTGTTCCTCTAATTGATTGAGAAACCACAATCTTTGTTGAGCAAAAGATAAAGTAAGTCTTTCTTTTCTAGGAATAGGTTGAAGAGTAATTGTCGGAGAAATATTTGATTCCTGAGAGCGGATGTTTTCTATGTGCTTAGTAAAATCCGCTACTGTCGAAAATTCAAACAAACAGCGTATAGGCAGTTCAAGGGAGAACACATCACGCACCCGAGAAATAACCTGAGTTGCTTTTAAGGAATGCCCACCAATATCGAAGAAATCATCATTAATACCGACTTGCCCTAATCCCAAAACCTCTGCCCAAATACCTGCCAGTAGTTCCTCCACTGGAGTACGAGGAGCAACAAAATTCTCTGAATCGTCAATTTCTGCCCAGTTTATTGTTGGTAAGGCACTTCGATCTACTTTCCCATTGGTAGTTAACGGCAGTGTGTCTAGCACCATAAAGCCTGACGGTATCATGTAATTTGGTAACTTCTGTTTAAGAAAGCGACGCAAATCATCAATCGCAATGGTGTGTCTTTGATTCAGAACTACATAAGCAACTAAATTTTTACTCTCAACATTATCTTCCCTGATAATGACCACACACTCTCTTACTGCTGGATGTTGTGCCAATATAGTTTCGATTTCACCGAGTTCAATGCGAAAGCCACGAATCTTTACCTGATTGTCAATCCGACCAATAAACTCTATGTTTCCATCCGGTAAATAGCGGGCTAAGTCGCCTGTTTTGTAGAGTTTGGCATTTTGTTCATCGCTAAACGAATTTGGGATAAATCTCTCAGCCGTTAATTCTGGGCAATTTAGATAACCTCGTGCTAAACCTGTACCCCCAATATGCAACTCACCTTCAACTCCAATGGGTACAGGTTGAAGTTGAGAGTTAAGGATGTAAACTTGTATGTTGGCAATTGGTCGTCCGATGACTGACTTGATATTAGATGTTCTGATGTCACAAATCGTACTATCTACAGTACATTCTGTAGGGCCATAAACATTGAAAAATTGGATATGTTTAGCTTGGTTCAAACTTGACCACATTGATGGATTGATAGGTTCGCCACCAACCAGTATGCACTCAGGGCCAAGATTACTATCTAATAAACCTGCGGAAATAAGCAATCCTAGTTGAGATGGTGTGCAGTCAAATACATCTATCTGGCGACGCTGTAAATAAGATAACAGAGCAGTTCCATCAAAACGTAAATCCTCTGGGATAATTTCGAGGGTGTGACCCGATAGGAGCTGAATGATTTGTTTGACAGAGGTATCAAAAGCTAAAGAACCATTTAAACTAACTTTAAGTTGGTCTTTTTTATGTTCTGTATAAATTATTTGATTAAGAGCCATTGCTAGATTAATCACCGAGCTATGCTCAATCATTACTCCTTTAGGCTGCCCTGTTGTACCTGAAGTGTAGATAACATAGGACAAATTATTGCCTTTTACGTTACTCTTCGGATTTTCTTTACTCTCTTGAATAATTGCCTCCCAGTCGGCATCTAAACAGATTGGACGAGGCTTATGTTTAGGCAACCTAGCTACCAACTTCTCCTGAGTCAACAACACTGGCATCCCTGAATCAGACAGTAAGTGGGCTAGACGCTCAGTGGGATAGTTTGGGTCTAACGGTACATAAGCTCCACTAGCTTTGAGAATACCTAAGAGACTTACTAGCATCTCCGGCGATCGCTCTATACAAATCCCTACTAAAACTTCCGGTCCTACTCCTAATTTCTGCAAGTAATGTGCTAATTTATTTGCTCTAGTATTCAACTCTTGGTAGGTCAACTGTTGACCTTCAAATACGACTGCCACACGTTCGGGAGTTCGTTTCACCTGTTCCTCAAATAACTGATGAATACATTTATTTTTGGGAAATTCTGCCTGAGTATCATTCCACTCTACTAAAAACTGATGTTTTTCTGCTGCTGTTAAAAATGGTAATTCACTCAAACATTGTTGAGAATTAACGATGAAACCATTAAGTAAAGTATCTAAATGTCCTAGAATGCGGGCAATCGTCTCATCATTAAATTGACTAGAGTCATAATCAATTTTAAGAATTAACTCTGATTCAGCATACACAGCTAGAGTCAGAGGATAGTTAGGCTGTTCGAGAAGCTCAAATTCTCTGGATTCCCAATTTTTTCCATGCCTACGCAGAGCAGTATTCAATTCATAATTCTCAAAAACTAAAAGGCTTTCAAACAAAGACAATCCTTTGGGAACTTCACTCCATTCCTGAATCTTTACTAAAGGAGTATGTTCATAATCCCGCAGAGCAATCCATTGTGCCCGCAATTCCTTCAGCCATTGCAACAATGGTTTATCAAAATCAACCTGAACCCGCACTGGTAGGGTATTGATAAAAAGTCCTACCATAGAATCCATATCTTTGAGGGCTGAACGTCTACAGGCTCTAGTTGCTCCAAAAACTACATCCTCTTGCCCGCTATAACGATTTAGTAATAAAGCCCATGCTGCTTGAACTAAGGTATTGAGAGTCAACTGGTTTTTCTGAGCTAAATCCTGCAAAGCTGAGGTACATTCTTGGGATAATCGAATTTTTTGGGTGTTATAAGATGATATACTTTCAGTTTTTGATTTAGTAGCGATTAACAACTGAGTCGGTGATTCAAAACCCTGTAATTGTTGCTTCCAGAATTTTTCTGCTTCTATTAATGACTGTTGCCCAAGCCAATTAATATAATTGCCATAAGGATGAGCTAGTTCTAATTTAAGTTCTTGATTTTGGCAAAACGCTTCATAAAGAGAAAAAACTTCTTTGAGAATAATAACAATAGAACGACCATCCAACAAAGCATGATGGAACGTCCAAACTAGCTTGTAATCTCTCTCAGGCAACTGAAAAAGTGCAAAACGCATCAGTGGAGCTTCTGCAATTTTAAAACCTTTTTGGCGATCGCCTTGAAGATAAGAGTTTAACTGACTTGACTGCTCCGATAGAGACAGATTTTGCCAATTCTGCTGTTCTATTGGCAGTTTAACTTCCTTATATACCGACTGCTGAAGATTATGTGAATCATCCCAGTCAAAACCAGTTCTTAATATAGAGTGGCGCTCGACAACCAGTTGCCAACTTTGTATCAGATTTGAAACATTAAGATTTTCATCCAAACTACAAATGACTTGCTCAATGTAAACTCCAGATGAATGCTCATATAGACTATGAAACAGCATACCATTTTGCATTGGTGATAGTGGGTAGCTTTCTTCTATCATATTCGTCAATAATGTTGTTTGGAGTTGTCAATTAGCAGATGTTTTAGCTAGGGACTGGTGATGGAAAAAATAGGAATTAAATTTTAGGTATTATAAATAAAAAGCTGGAATTACTTAATTATTATTTATTTTTCAGCTAAATTATTATAGCTGCATCGTCTTACTGCCTTTTAGTCTTAAAAAAATCCCCAAAAACAATAATTCTTAGTTAGTAAGAATAATACTAAACTTATGGCATGGAGTAAATAATAGTCATACTCCTAAAATAAAACAATAGTAAATTTAATATCTTTACTAAAAATTTACATAGTTAATATTTGTAACAATATTATTGATTTTTATAGTTATAAATACTCTATTAAAAAAAACAAATTTTTCTATAAATTACTAAGTGTAAAATAAACACAATTCTCGATATATAACACTTTTAGTGATTTTAAATTTAATATCTTAATTATCAATAGTCATAAAATTATTGACTGAATAATATTGCATTTTATTAAGTATTAAATATTTTACAACCATGTAATAACGTAGCAACGTTTAAGCAATAAGTTTTACTTATTGTATATTTTCATAAACACGAGGGATTCGTCTTTACATAATCTTTAAAAAGCCAGGAAAATCCATTCGGTTTTCAAGATGGACAATATTTTTGTCGCTCTACTAAATTTTCATCTCAACGTTGGTTGGAGACCCGCGTTCTCCCGTAGGGGAGCGTCGTCCGCGAAAACCAATCAATAAGAGCGGTTTCACATAAATGCAACTCTAAAAAACACCCTCAAATATATTAATGTTGTTGAAGTTGAACAGCAAGAAACTTGCTCTAGTTTTTAAAACTTACACTCGCAAAATGGTGGTGGGATTTGTATTCCACCGCCAGCAAGACCTGCCCGAATTGGTTTTATGAGACTTTTTCTAGCTCTTTCTCTGCGGATTTGGAGGGCTTCAGTAAGAAAACGCCTAATCCTATGGTTGTCAAGATACCTAAAATAATCGACGGCTCAGGACTTCTTTTATATGCTCCAACAATCTCACCTGAATTGTTAATTCCTCTAGCAAATGTAGATATAGCTCCAGGAAAATCAATCGTTGTAAAAATATCATCAGTTAGTAAAAAACCCTTTGCACTCAAACTAGATGGTCTCTCTGGAACAAAAGTTCCAACAATATCGCCAAACTCATTAATATCATTGATAAATGTCTCTCCAATAGTTGGAAAATTGATAGAAGTAAAGTTATCTTCTTCAAGAATAAAGCCATGAAATAGTCCAGTAGAATCAGAATAATCTCCAACAATATTACCTATATTATTAATTCCTCCTGCAAATGTGTCCTGTGAACCTGGAAAATCAATATTAGTAAAGTCCCCTGCACTATTTCGGAAAAAACTATTAACACTTCTATCAGCATCAGGAAAAATTCCAACAACCTCTTGTAAATCATTTATACCTGTAAGAATAGTTCCACTAGCTCCAGGAAAATCAATTGTAGTAAAGATTCCGTTATCTAACAAAAACCCGTGAAATAAGCCTGTAGTATCTAAATAGCTTCCAACAATTTGTCCTAAATTATTAATATCCTCAACTCTGGTAGCTGTAGCAGTAGGAAAATTTATTTCTGAGAAATTACCGTCAGCATCCCGAAAAAAACTGTTTTCTAAAAACGTTGGATCATTACCCCAAAGTCCAATAATTTCTCCAGAATCGTTAATTCCATTTATCATTGTTTCATCTGCATCTAGAAAATTAATAGTCTCAAAAATCCCGCCGTTAAGAAAATAGCCATTACTAACAGGAGAATCTTGTGCAGATACAGGCAAAACAACACCAGCAATTATAAAAGAAGGTGTTAGTAAACAAGCTGTAAAACTAGAGTAAAGTTTTAAGGAACTCATAAATTATTTAGATAATGAACTTCAAGTCTAATTTTATTAAAGTAGTTGATAGCAAAATTAGACGATCAAACTTTGTATTTCTTGTTATAGTTTCTTTCTAGAAAGTTCAAATAATAGAAAAAACCGGAGAGTGACAAAAGAGGGATATTTTTGCACTGAATTAGTTTAGGAGACTTTTTCTAGATCTTTCTCTGCGGATTTGGAGGACTTCAGTTTGCGTTTGAGGGTTGATGCTGCACCGAGCGTACCAATAGCTAGGAGAGATAGAACTGAGGTCGGTTCAGGAATTTTTTTTCCATCAACTGATACTTCACCTGTTGAAATAGCTGAGATAGTAAGATTATTAGATAAATCGAGAATATTACTATTGAAAGAAAGAAAGCTTGAGTTTCCGTTCTCTGTATAAGTTTGCAAGCCATCGAGATAAGGGGAGTCGATAAAGTTATTCACACTAATATTAGTAAGATCATACTGAAACTCACTATCAAATTGTGGTTCTCCTCCTTCTCTAAACAAAAAACCATTTACTAAATCTGCTGTTAGTACGGGAACTTCACCAACTAAATATTCAATTGTACTGTTAGACAAAAACCATCCTTGTTCTATATCAACATCCAATAAAGTTGAAGTACCAATCGTTATTGTAGCTCCTTCTAATGGATCAGCTATGCTGTCAGAACCATCATTAAGTTTTAGAGTTGGAGTTACAGTCATGTTTCCAAAAGATAAAGTTTGACTTTCATTATCAAATGATATTTGAGCATCATTACTTTGATCTCCACTCCAATGAGATAAAGGATCACTTTTTTTACGTGGAGGTTCTATAGGTTCTCCATCTTTTGTAAATATAGTTGTATCTAATTTAATTTGGTTAGATTTTACTATAAATTCAAATGTAACCATACCACCATTATTTAAATTCTCATTGAGGTCTATCACAATGTCAGTAGGTAAGTTATTAGGATTTTCTTCTGGAGGAATAGGATTTTCTTGTCCACTTTTTATAGTACCAGGAGGATCAAATAAAAAAGGATCAGTTATATTGCCACCAGTTCCTAGAACTGTTATATGAACATCATTAATATTTTTTCCTGTATTATTAGTCACTTTGCAAGTAGCAGTAAAAGTTCCATCTATAGCACTAAGTAGTTCTGTGTCACAAGATTGAGCTAAAGATGGAAGAGAAAAAATATTAAGGCTTGATATTATTATGAATAGTGAAAAGTTTTTCTTTTTTAGCATGATTAAATACTTTTAGGAGTGTAATACTAAGTGTTTGATAACTTTATTCTTAAACATGAAAATAAAGCAATGACAAATCTCTCCAATTGATGAAGAAGTAAGGAGTATTGTGGTGTTTTATTAAAGGCTTAGAAAACTTTTGATAGCCTTTTATATTTGGATTTAGGTGGTTTACAATAGCTGAATTCTAGATAAATCGAAAAAAAACGACTGATTTAATGCAAAAAAAGCTGTATTAGGTTTTGACCTTATTTTTAACTTATTTTTTTCTAAAGTCCAGATGGGTAAGTTAGATTCATAATTTATCCTCCCAATAAGGTTCAAATTAATAATCGCACAATAATTCCACGGTAATCGCTCATTTTTCTGCTCATTTTTCGATGCAATTGTTCACTTTTTTATGAGACTTTTTCTAGCTCTTTCTCTGAGGATTTGGATGACTTCAGTTTACGCTTGAGGGTTGAGGCTGCTCCTAGAGTACCCAAGGCAAGGAAGCTGAGAGTGAAGGTAGGTTCGGGGATTTTCTCTACTTCTATATCTAAAGAACTAGAGACATTAAGATCGTTACTTCCGTTTGCTATAAAACCAGATCCTAGTAATATATTTTCTGGAAAAACAAATGAAATTTCATCATTAATTAAGTCTAAAGAAAGATCAGACTGATAAATAGTAGGTAACTGTTGTTGAATATCTATAAAAATAGTTGATAACCAATCATCAATATCATTACCTCCCAAATCGCTGAATAAAAATTGTGAGCTTACAGAAACATTTTCTGAAGGTGTTTCAAAACCTAATGAAGCTACAAACTCAGATTCATTTCCACTAGAATCTAAACCCGACAGTGAAGATGCTATTTCTATAAAAGATCCATCAATTTGCCCTTCTTTAGCTTTTTGTCTGTTGACAGCTTCAAGTCTGGTAGTTTCACCAGTTGTATCTCTAATTTTTTCAAAAACATCAATATTTCCTGGAAAAGTTAACATATTTCCCATTCTTTGAGTTTGAATACCACGTTGTTTTATCTGACCAGGGCCATTCGGATTCGGAATATTAGGAGGATTTAGAAAAGCATTTTGTAATAAAATAGCTTTTCCAACAGAAGTTGTCCCTTCAGGAACATTAACTTCAACTTCGGTAATTGAACCATCTCCAAAAGTTACTCTAGCTCTAATCAAGCCTGCTTTTTCAGGCTCGCCAGTCGTAAGTTTAATATCTGCAAGTGCTTTGTTAGTGAATGTCAATACAGAAAAAAATGCTAAAGGAGTCGCAATAGTAGACAGAAGTACTTTACTTTTTAAAATATTCATAAAAAACCAGTTTAAGTCAATTTGAAATTCTACCTGTTGATAATCTCACAGTAATTCCACAGCGATCGCTCATTTTTCTGCTCACCTATCTGCTCATTTTTCTATTAAACTGTTCATTTTTCTGTTCACTTTTCTATAAAACTGCTCACTTTCTGTTCACTTTTTTATTCAGAACGTTCAGAAACAAAGAATCTACGAGACTATGGCCAGCATCTAAATCTTAGAGTGGGTAAGCTTCCTATCGTTATCTAGAGTTGTTCAAAACATGAAGAGAGAACCGAGGAATGTCTCTTAGCAGTACTTTTGGTATTTATAAATGGGCCAACTAAATGTTTATTGAGAAATGTTAAGTCAAGGATTGATATCCCAGAGCGATCGCTCAAACTAAATGTGGACGTTCTAGCTTTGATGTGCAAAAAAAGCTTCCCAGTAAATAAGTGCTACATGGCTAATCACTCTGAGTGGTTCGCGATCGCTTCAACATTTCCAAAGCTAATATAATGAGATCGTTTTTGCTCTCCCCTGTTCTGCAGGTTTCTGCTTTCATCCAATCATCCAGACTCTGATTCAGCCTAAACGAGCCTCGGATATTCCTGGGTTCTGAATACGGACTTTTAAACAACCCTTCTTCTCCTCTGTCCACAACATCAAAACCAGTTTTCCTTTTGCTCATAAGACTTTCCTCTTTAACCCATTATTTATTTAGTGTACCGTGTCATACACGGTATAAGCAAGTTTAGTTGGAAGCAAGCCTATCTATAGGGAACACTAATCATAAAAGGGTTGACTTCGGTGTATGACACCGAGTATTATATAAATGTGGAGGAAAGGAAAGAGCCTCTACAAAACCAAAAGGGACACCACTCAGACCGTCCAAAGCTTGTGTGATGTCCCACCCCTAAACTACTAGGAGACATTAATTATGTTAGCACAACAAATCCCCACAACAGCTACAATTACTTCTACAGTTCCTTCAGCTTCTCCCAACAACAACTGGCTTTATGCAGGTACAGATGATGCTTGGTTATATACCGACTATAGTCAAGCTCCTTACAACATTTGTACTTGCACTGAGGCAGAAACTACTGCATATAAGCTTCCAGACTATGAGGAGGATTGGGGTTGTTATGATTACTCAACTCCTGCGAAGACACCAGAGCAAATCTGGCAAGAGGTAGAAAAGTTTAAAGCATCTGCATCACCCGATGATTACGACGAATTCTAGGTACTCGCCATGACGAGCATAGAGGTAGCGATCGCGTAAGCGGACTGGAAGTCTATCGCTGCTTCTATGGACTCAGTAAAGTTAGCTGAATCACCGATAAGCCTCACGTCATAATATGCAGATTTGGCGACCCGATGAATCGGCGAAAAATTGAATTGGTTCGATGCTCATTCAATTATGTTAATATAGCGCGATCGGTAGTAACGGTACGAAAACGTACACTAAGACCATTCGAGCTGTTGTGAGAATCCTTAAAGCCCTGATTAACTCGTAAACACTGCACCTCAGAAGTTGATGGATTGTAAAATTTACCTAAAATTTACCTAAAATTTTGGGGACTAAAATTCAATTACAGTAAGAGTTTCAGCCTTAGCGTACAAATTCGTTCTATTACTACTGATCGCCCTACTTTGAAATATTTACGACTTTCTTAACTTGAAAAAGCCGATTTTCTCGTTGATTCAGGCTTTTTAAAACAGGAGTAAAAAAAAATTGTTTAGTTTTTTTTCGAGTTTAGCAATCCTACACCAGAAAATACTAATAATCCTAAAATAGCTGTAGGTTCTGGTGTGGTTTTAATAAAACCGTCTTGTGAACTAATTGTTATATCAGTTACACCCGAAGAACTCTCATTTAAACCTATCTCAAATAATTCATATCCTTTAGCTACTATTTTTCCTTGTGTATTAAGCCAGTTGACATTTATGGAAGTATATAATTCTCCAGTAGTTGATGTTACAGAAAAAGTTCCCGGAACAGATGCTATTGATTTATCAAGAGTAAACTTATCAACATTAAATAATCCTAAAGATGGTATGTTAAAATCAACTACATCCAACTCATAATTTTCTATTGCTACTTCAAAAAAATCTGATGTTATTGGTATTAATTCACCTGAAACTGAAAAATTTACTGTTTCTAAATTTATCACTGCATCATTTTTGAGTATTAAGCTTTTATTATAAAAGTCTAAATTTTCTAAGCTAAATGAAAAAATTCCACCAGTTTCATTACCTGGTGATCCTTCTATATCACCTTCACCATTTGAATTAGACCATGCATCTTCTTTATCCATAGAAAACATTCTTCCACTACTTCTAAAATCTTTAAATCTTTTTTTATTTGGCCCATCACCTATCATCAAACCTTTTATACTATCAGCGGGTAGTGGACAAAATGGATCTGAACCTTGGCACATAAACATTCCTGCACCATCAGTTTGTCCAGCATCTTGACCATTAAAAAATACGTTTTGATTTGGTTTATTACTATTAATTGTAATTTTTTGTATTCCTATATTAGGGAGTCTTTCTATTACTACATTTATATCAGATGCCTCAGCTATAGAAGAAAATACTAAAGAATAAGCAGATAATATAGAAGCAGTGGTTAATTTTAAAATCGATGTTTTCATAAAAAGTATATATTTAAACATATAATTTGTATCTCTTTTTTTTACAAATTTTGCTATTCTACATTTTATTTAGCTTTTTGATAACTTTTTTGATGTCTATTGTTCAAACCAACGATTTCTTGTAGAAATCAGGTTTCTTTGCGTAAGCCCTGTGCTTAAAATAATCTCACAGTAATTCCACGGCGATCGCTCATTTTTCTGCTCACCTATCTGCTCATTTTTCGATGCAATTGTTCACTTTTCTGTTCAGTTTTCTATAAAACTGCTCACTTTCTGTTCACTTTTTCATTCAAAATGTTCAGAAACAAAGAACCCGCGAAACTATGGCCAGTGTCTAAGTCTTAGAGTGGGCAAGCTTCCTATCGTTATCTAGAGTTGTTCAAAACATGAAGAGAGAATTGAGGAATGCCCCTTAGCAGTACTTCGAGTATTTATAAATGGGCCAACTAAATGTTTATCAAGAAATGTTAAGTCAAGGATTGACATCCCAGAGCGATCGCTCAAGCTAAATGTGGACGTTCTAGCTTTGATGTGCAAAAAAAAGAGCGACCCAAGAGCAGTAGAGGTAGGTTAAATCTCCTCTGGTAAATTGTTTACCGTCTCAGCAATAGGTATCCTTTTTCTCTTCATATCCTCTACCACTGCACTGGTTATTGCTTCCCTAATGAGAATTGTTCTTTCTTTTACGGGAAGTGATCGCAAATATGTATCTATATCTACCTCTAATTTTATACCTATTACCTTTTTTGCAAGAGGTTTTAGGGGTCTGTTGGTTTGAGCTACATTTTTATTTTTATGGAAGGCTGAGTCTTTAGGTTTAGGATTACGATTTGGCATACAAAAGATTATTTTCCTCTATACCGTATTCTCTTATTGTACGGGCAAAATATCCCAGTTAACCAGGATAGATAAGTTATGCTTATTGTTATCCGAGTTAACCCATAATAATATTCATCTGTAGAGAGTTGTATATCCAGGTTAACTAGGATATAATCTAAGTATAGAGGAAAAGAAAAGCCTCTGCAAAAACTCAAAAGGGACATCACCCTAACCGACCAAAGTTGAAATGATGTCCCGCCCCCTTATTAGGAGAACTACAATGTTAACACAAATACAGACAACAAGGCCAGCCCCACCTCAACTGAAGCTAGTCGCACCACCAGTACAAACATCTCAAACTAACGATAACTGGCTATATGACGGGACTGATGAAGCCTGGTTGTATACAGACTATAGTCAAGCTCCTTACAACATTTGCACTGAGGTAGAAACAACTGCATATAAACTCCCACAGTATGAGGAAGACTTGGGATGCTATGACTGGTCAACTCCTGTGAAGACACCAGAGCAAATCTGGCAGGAAGTAGAAGAGTTCAAGGCTTCTGCATCACCCGATGATTTCGACGAATTCTAGGTGCTTGGAATGACGAGCATAGAGGTAGCGATCGCGTAAGCGGACTGGAAGTCTATCGCTGCTTCTATGGAACTAGGTAGAATAGTTTACCCGGAGTACATAGAGGCAGCAGTGGGGGTAGGTGATGAGATATCAATACTGACACCCGATGCAATTATCACCATACCAAGACGAATTTTTCAAACCTACATAACCGACTGGTTAGAAGCAGTCGTAGAAATCTGACCTATGTCAAATTCTACACAAATAGGAGCAAGAAGAATGAAATCGGTCAATTATTTTGTAAGTAAAAAGCCTTCAGACCAAGACCAACAAACACTCGATCGACTTGATGAATGGATTCCCCAGATGAACTTTGAAGAATTGTTGGTTTCAGCTTATCAAATTCTGGATAATCTAGCCTGCTGTATTGAAGATACTAATTTATCCACGAAAGTTGTGGACTTGGCAACAGCTTTGGATGAAGATAATCCTGAAGCTAGCCCTGATGCAGCTCAGGTCGCAGTATTGAAATTAATTATGCACAGATTAGGAGATCCATCTGTCCGTTAGGGGTTTCGTCTGGTAGTCAAGAGCCTTCAGCTATTCGCGCTGTCCCGCGAATAGTCTTTATGATAATAGCTGATTAATATGAACACAATAACTGATTACTTAGAATTCATTAAAATCAAAAATCAAATTAGGCAATATTTGAATGAATTTGACTGGGAATTCACACATTACCTCGATGATATTTACTCCGAAGAAAAAGGGCATACTTATGTGTTTAACACTGATAATTATTGTTATGAGGTAAAATTTTGTATCGATCATCAAAAAATAAAAATAACCAAAATTAGTAAGGAGCAAGCATTTGTTCAGACAAAATTTATCAAAAAATATGTAGATTTTCTAGATTTGTTAGAAAATTAATTGAAGTCTATTTGTTCTAAACTCAAAGCGGTCGCGAACTACTCAGCGTGCTAGCTGTCCATCAAATGGGCGCGATTGCAGCTCATCATAATTTATAAATTTATCCTTTGAAACCATGTGTAAAATTGAAACTAGATGGCACGACGAATCAGAAATTAATGATATCCCCACAGGACCTTGGAGAGATAATAAAAGGAGTAGTAATTTGTTACTGCTGGCTTATCGAAAAAAAGGAGGGTGGACTTATAAAATAGGCACCTATTATGTCTACAAAGATAAAGATAACTACAATGTATATGTTTGGGATTGTGGAGACGAGAGATACAACTATCCTCCTGCTTTTTGGAAAGAAATAAAAATTGTAGAGCCTTCTCCAGAAATTGAGTAAATTGAGTCAGAGGTTATTTATTAACGCGCTCTGATTAACCTCTATAGTCGGCGAACACACAATCCAGGCCGCTCCGCTAAAACTTTTCCCCAACACGCCCCTAGTTAAATTAATGCAGAAAACAAAAGTTGTTGGTGAGGCGGGGCGGTTGGGGCGCTAACGCTAAAAGTTTTGCCTGGATTGTGTTCAAATTTGGTTGTTACAGATAGATTTTAGATGAGACAAGATATTAATTTGTGAAAGTTTTAGAGCTGATTCATAAAGAGAATCTAAAGAAAGTTTATCCTAGTCAAATGAGGTGTTATTGTTGAGTATAGTTGAGCCATATTATAACCAATGAGTCGTCTGCCTGCGATCGCTAACCCTAAACGTCAACCATACCCAAGCGACCTGAGTGATTCACAATGGGAGATACTCAAGCCTCTGCTACCTAAACCTAAAGGCTTTGGGCATCCTGTTCAAGTGGATTTCCGAGAAATTCTCAATGGTATATTTTATGTACAAAGAACAGGATGCCAATGGGAAATGATGCCCCATGACTTACCACCCTACACAACTGTATACAGGTACTTCCAGAAATGGCAGCATCGTGGTTTATGGCAACTTCTTCACGACCAAGTTCGCCAAAAATTAAGAACACAACTAGACAGGGATAAAAACTCCACAGTTGCGATCGCTGATTCTCAATCAGTCAAAACGACAGAAAAAAGGGATCTGTCTACGGTTTCGATGGTGGCAAGAAAGTTAAAGGCCGTAAGCGCCATATAGTCGTAGATTCTCAAGGATTATTAATTGGAGTTCTGGTGAGTGAGGCAAATGCCTCAGAACGTTTAGGAGCAGTAGTTGTACTCAATGAGGCCAAGGACAAGCTATCGAAAGAGCGAGGTAATCTGGGTAGATCAGGGTTATTCTGGTAAAAACTTTGCCAATGCTGTTAGGCAGGTTTGTGGCGATGGCGTCAGAGTGGAAGTGATCAAACGAACCTCAGAGAGTTTTGAGCAATTGCCTAAACGATGGATTGTGGAACGCACTTTTGGGTGGCTAAATAGATTTAGGCGCTTAAGTAAGGATTATGAAGTCTATTCAGATGTAAGTAGCCGTGTAAAAATAACTTGAACAATTTAAGTTATTGTTCTCGGCTTAATCACATAATTCCATTCACCATGAAAAGAGTCTGGTTCAATTCTAATGGCATTAAATTCTTCGCGACTTACTTTAATTCCTGTTTCGTAAAAATTTTTGTCTAGGTGGGCAACTACATTTAATCCTTGTGTGGTAGTAGTATTGTTAATTAGATTAATCACGACTTGCAAGCTAGTTAAAGGTCTGCCACGCCAGTTTTGGGTTATCTGGCAAAACAAGCGATGTTCAATTTTGTTCCATTTACTTGTACCGGGAGGAAAATGAGACACATGAATAGTCCGATTAATCTCGTCGGCAAGTTCTTGTAGTTTTAACTTCCACAGTCGGGAGCGATAACTATTACTACCACCACAGTCGGCTGTAATCATTATCTTTTGACTATCTGGATAAAGTTCTTCACCCATTGAGTACCACCAATGGCGAATCGACTCCACTGCAAAGCAGGCTGTGTCATGGTCGATACCAACATTGACCCATCCAGTATTAATAGTTTTGTCATAAATTCCATAGGGAATTGCTTTACCTAATTTTGGGTCAGCAAAGTCGTGCATTCGTACTTCTACTGGTTGTCCATTAACACAGCATTCACTACCAGAGTTCTTAAAATCTCCAATTAATTCTTTTTTCTTGGTATCAACCGAAATGACTGGTTGATTTTCAGATTGGAAATATTTAACTTGTTGAGTAATATGTAAAAACTGAGCATCCCGATCTGGGTGAGACTTGCGAGCGCGAGTCTTGCGATTTGATTGTAGGCTGTAACCAAGAGACTCCAGTAAATTATAAACACTTTTAGGGCTGATTCTGTGTCCCTCTTGATTCAATCCTGCTTAATTTAGCTACACTTTTTGAGGTCCATTTCAGAGGAGATTCTGGGTCTCCTAAAGTTGCGGGTTCAATCAGTAATTCCAAATCTGTTAACAGAGTTGGGTCTTTTTCTTCTAGTAGTTTACGGCCACCACCAAATTCACGAATTCGATCGCTGTAGTCCGATCTTGTTGTTCCATCTGATTTACAGAGATTATCCATACCCCCATGAATTGTGGTGCGGGATAGTCCAGCTGCTTTGGCCACCAAGGTAATACCTCCCCAACCCAGGCTTTGAGCTTCAATGGCTGCCCATATACGTCGTGTTTTTTCGTTTAAGTAAGGCCACAACAATTCATACTTGTCTTGAATAGTTTTGACTACAGAGTTATCAGACATATTACCCAACAATAAACGTGATAATTTTATTATTTAGCTTTGGGAGTAATTTGTTCAAGTTATTTTTACACGGCTCCTAAGTGAAGCAATGATTTATGGCTCATTAATCCAACTCATGGTCAAGCGACTAGCTAATTTAAGATTTACTTTATAAATCAGCTCTTATATATCAAAATCTTTATTGGATTTACAGCTCGGAAGCTGGGTTGCATATATGTGTATCAATAAAAAAATCTTACCATGAGATTTTCCGATAGAGTATGCTATCGGAAAATATTTAGGAGCTTACCTCAACCGTAGGTAAAAAGGGCAACTCAGCAGTGGATTTTGATAATCTAAACCTGTGTAACTTGTGAACCGCTATACTCTTGATAGTGTCTATATTTTTGTTTTCTAATATCCTTTGTTTGTCAAGTTTTCCGATAGCATTTGCTATCGGAAAAAGTCTAGGAGCTTACATCAACAGCAGGTTGAAAAGGCAAATCAGCAGTGGATTTTTGATAAACTTGTGTAAGTAAAAAACCGCTAGACTCTTGATGATGTCTATATTTTTGTTTTCCAATATCCTTTGTTTATCAAGTTTTTCGATAGCATTTGCTACCGGAAAGACACAATAACTCTAGATAATAAAACTAATCTTTTTTTGAACAAATCAACTCAAATATACTGTAATCAATAGGTTAGAAGATTTTTTTTGACCGTGCATTATTGTGTAAAAAATTGATTCTGTGTAACTTAAAGTCATATTTGATAAAATTTTAGCTACTTTAATCTGTGGAAGCATTCTTTATCTGCTATATTAAAAAATAACTAGAGAAGCGTTGCGATCGCTTTCTCTAGTAATGACGACGGCCATCATTACAGAACTCGCCAAAGTAACAGTAATGATGGCCACTTATCCAAATTATAAACTATGCCGATACAAATTTCAATAATTAACCACGAACTTAATGGCCATATAGTACCTCAACAGAGAAATAATGGCTATATCAACCTAACTAAGTTGTGTGCTGCTGGTGGTAAAAAATTAGCCAACTGGAATCAAATGAAATCCGTCAAAACCTATCTAGAAGTACTATCCAGCGATATAGGAATTCCTATATCGTCAACCGACGGAAGTGAGGCGCTAATTGTCTATACTAACGCCCGTGGAGAGCAATCAACATGGGGTCATCCTGAAGTAGCTGTGGATGTTGCTAAGTGGGTCTCAATTTCATTTCGGATACAAGTAAACCGATGGTTTGTAGAATGGAGTACGAACAAGAATCAGCAAAATGCCCAGGCTTCACCTAAACTACCTGAAGTAACAGACAGGACGATAGAAGTGCATAGTCAAGCAATCCAAATGTTTTCTGATTCTGGTGATTTACAATTGGCACAACTATTGAAATCACGGCTTGGTAACCTAGTGTTAGCAGAGCAACAACAGTTGCTAGCATCAACTACGACCAAAGCTGCTGTAGTCGAACAGTATGAGGGTGCAGTTGACGTGGCAATCCGCCTGGGTTTTTCTGTTCCTTCCAACTATGAAGGTAGCTTAGGGACGGCAGTAAAAAAGAAATGTGAATATCTTTTAATAGGCAAAAATAACCGCTACAGCACAACTTCTCAAAAACAAGTGCCTGCTAATATGTACCCGAGTAACCATCCAGAAGTTGAGGCAGCAGTAAAAGATTATTGTGTCAGGAAAGCTTTCAAGCACCGTGACATTACAATACTAGGCTAGGCTAATAAGCGATCGCTAACGCGAAGACTCTTCGCGTTGTTCCGCGTTTTTATAGCTTACAAGCTTTTTAAATGCCAACTATTATTTCAGTAATTCAGTAATTTGTACTGGGTATTTTCTAGTAAAAATTTTAGGATAAATAGGTAAGTTTTTAATTTCAACCTACCTATTTGTTCTAACCTAATTTTGATATAAATTTATGAAACGCTAATTAGCGTTCCTTAAATAGATTGATATATAGCTTTGATATAAATCAATGATTTATGGAGTTATAAAAATCTATCAATTATTAGTAAAGATCAAAAAAAAATCGGGTAACTTATAATACGAAATATTCCTATTTTTCATGTAGAATGAGACAAAAAAAACACAATTCAGAGGGATATAATTGAAGGATAATATGTCATAATTACCAAAAAGCGTAACGGTGAGACGTATATATATCAATATTTTTACCGTAACTCTTCAAAGCGTAGCGGGTTTTTAAAGAAGTACAAAATGAGTGAAATAATTAATTTGTTTGAAGGCGAAAAAATCGTAATAAATAAATATGGAATGTGGGATGCTACAGCTATGTGGAAAAAGTATAATAAACGGGTGAATATTTTTTTCAGAACACAACAAACAAAAGATTATTTGTCAGCTCTAAAAAGAAAATATAATTATTCAGATGATGAGCTGGTTCAGGTAATTCAGGGCGGTAACAATCAAAAAGAGCAAGGTACCTGGATACACCGCAAGGTAGCTCTCAAACTGGCTGCATAGCTAAATCCTGACTTTGAAGTATGGGTTTTTGATATTATTGAGAAATTGTTAACCCAAGGTGAAGTCAAACTAAAGGATGAAATTGCAGAATTGCAGAATTGTCTAGATATCTCTGAATATAGGTTAGAGGAAAGCAAAGCAAAAGCTGAATATTGGCAGAATGAATACAGTTTATATCGACACGGACATCACCCCGAATATGAAGAAGTAGGACAATTCCAGGAGGGAGACTTACTATTGGGAATGCCAACAGAAAATAAGGTGGACTAATTAGAGATTATCATAGTCGATCGCTCAAACTAATGATTATAGGGTTTACCAAGTAGGTGATGATGTAGTTGTAAAGCGCGACCGCATCATTACCGATAATTTGAAGTTGACTAACTATCGTCAATGCATCTAAAATCAAGTAAAATATGTCCAACAAACCAAGGTATGATGAAGATGAGAATGTATCTCGTCACAGCGCAACTCACCCGAAAAAGTGTGCTGAAATGGCAAAGAAATATGGGTGGGAATTGAACCGTATTGAGAAGAATGAAAATGATTCAATTTTAAAGGTTGACTGTGTTTTCAAGGGTAAGACTGAATTTCCTAAACATTATACAGAGGAGGAATAATGGCTAAATATATTATATTTCAAGCTGATGAAGATGAACCTTTTTGGGAAGATAGAATGCTGCAACATACTCAAGCATTGACTGGAATGCTGCAAGAAGTATGGGATTATAGCGATAAACCTATTCCAGAGCCAGGATACAGACCACTTGATTATGTGCAAGTCAAAGAAGATTATAATCCCGAAATTCATGCCCACAGCACTCACTATCGGCAAAGCAATTGGGAAGTAACAAGAGTAGAGGTTTATACTCCTGAAATCCCCGTCACAAAATTTGACCAAATAGTGATTTGTTATTGTAGATATAATCCTATTAATTCAGAACTTAAACTCATGCCAGGACGACAAATATCAAAAGATTCTTTTGATACGAAAGAACAATATGAGGAGTGGTTAACTACCAAACAGTAAATTTATAGTCAATCTAATCTAAATGAAGAATAATTTTTCTATCGTGAGAATAAAAAGTCTGATTTTATTAAATGTAAGTTTGGCCTTATTAGTATTATCAGGCTGCAAAGTTAACGTCCAATTTAGCTGGGAAACAACAGCAGACCAATTAATAGAAAAAGTATTTGATGGAGATGAAAAAGGAAATTCAATTGTTGATTCAATTGTGGGCAACTATGAAAATCATCAGTATGACTCTGGAGGAAAAAACGATTGGCATTATGTAACTATTAGTCGAATTGATGATACCACGCTTCAGTGGAGAAATCGAGCTGGTAGAACCTGGACACTTCAGACAACAAAAAATAGAGAAATACTTAAAGTTGGTAAAGATTGTCCGTACTTTGATGACGGTCATACTACTGCTACGGTAATATGGGATGGAAATCAAGTCTCAGGAATACTAGGGCCTTGGAATGAATTATATGAAAAGTCTGACTAGGGCAATCCGTAGTTTCGTTACGGAAACGTATGCTAAGACCACTTGAGCTGCTGTAAGAATCCGTATATACTTTTCACATTTACGCCTTTTCACAGAAATCTTTAAATAAGTTTTTCTGTAAATCTGTAAGTTCTAATGGAAGCTGACAAACAAAAGTAGCTTAATCAAAAAAGATTGAGAAAAATGCCTGACATACTCAATACCAAAAGTTACTAAAATGTTCAAATGCAGATATCAAATGATTGATGAGTCGAGCGCTTCAATATGTTGATGATTGATTTGTAGAATATATTCACTGTAATTAGCTACCTCATCCAATCCTGTGAAATTCAGAAAGAATTCAGTGGCGAGCCAAATAAACAAGATTAATATTAATTTTTTCCATTTCATGTTCATGAGGTTTTACCCTCCAGCTGAATCTATTGTTCTTAAAAACCTACGATTATCTATATAAATCTATGATTTTCTTGCTGATAATCTGTTCTATTCCTGCTTCGCTCCTGGCAACTTCGGCGTTATCCAGCTCCTCTGGTTGCCACGGTCGAATAGTATGCTCTAAGCAAGGAGTGAAGTACCTCAACTAAACTTCGTTATAGTTGAGGCTCCCCCATCTAAAATGAAACACTTTTAGATGAGGACTTCTTATACCTTCTGTCAGAGTGATAGTTTTAATAAGTATATTTGAAGATAGCATCACCTAATGCTTTCCATGTTTCAGGACCTACCACTCCATCTACTGCAATATCAGGCGATGGAAAAGGAAAAGTAGCGTTATAATTTTTTTGAAACTCAGTTACTATTTGTTTGGTTTGATTATCATATTGGGCATCAAATATTACATTATCGGTAATAAGAGCTGGTCTACCTTGTTGCAGACCAAACCAATAGATTGAAGATAATAATTGTTCAAGAAACCGAACACTATCTCCACTATCTCCTTCTTTTAATACTGGCATTGTTGATACAGTCATTGTTGATACAGTCATTTGAGAAAATTCCTTAGTTTAGTTGAATACGCATTAACGCTATATATAGCGTATAAATTGGCATTTATCTTGATAAATCCACTATAATTAGTGTAGTTGCGTAAGTTTTACTCTATATTTTTATCATCTCCTAGTTTTTGGGGAAGTGGGAAAATGTGCATGAGTTATCACAACGCCACTTTTTATTGTGGATGGACGTGCATTTTCTTGCACATTGATTAGCAGTCAGGGGTGGCATTCGGCTATCACAACAGTTTTGTTGGGATATATGGTTTAATATCTGAACTTTGACCTATTAATTATCAAGTTGAAATTCCTATAGTTTGCCAAAAGGCTGTCCCCAAAATTTCCATGATTCTCTATTGAAAGGCGATCGCCACTTTTCAATTAATTTAGATTCTAATTGTTGTCGTAATTTTCTCTCAACAGGAACATCAAAATAAAAAGCCGATACAACAGCAACTTGCATCTGATATTTTCTGTGCAGTTCAATATAATTAAAAATGTAATTTTTACAATCATGGACTCCCTTCCAACGTTTTCTAGGGGAATGTTGAGATTCCCCAATATATAGTAGTAAAGGTAGATTGTTATCAATTATAAAATATATACAATTAGAATCATCGTGCTGTTGAGGTTTCTGGTCATAAAATTCACAATTGTATAGTTTAAGAGAAAAGGGATTAATTTTGTCTGCATCGAAACGATTTGAAGAGATATCTACTTCAAATAAAGATAGTTGTTGTACTTGTGATGATTGCTCAGTAATCACTTGTTGTTGATGCTTAAATATTTGATTTTTCCAGTTTTTTAAATTATCCTTACTCATCTCTAGAGTAGGTTGTTTATTGATAGAATCAGAACTATAGTTAAAGAGATTAAGCTGTTTCATTTAATATATTTAGGAAGAAAAACTACTATCTTAATATGAAGAATGTCAATATAAAAGAATGTGAATATTGTATTTATAATGCCTGGCATGATTTGATAGTTTGTGCCTTACACCCCAAAGGCCCTAATGATAAAAATTGCCCAGACTTCAAAACAGACCCCGAATTAGAAGGGAAAAATTTTAGAGATTTTCTTGCTGTTGGAGAGCCTGTTGAAATCAATGGCAGTATAAATAATCCTTACCATCCTGACCCTGAAGAAAACTGGTCTCCACCAGGAACTTGTTACGTTAATGGTGAATTAGTATTTGAAGATTCATATTATGATGGTGAGAGAATAAGTCAGCCTCATCAACGTTTTACTGAAGAGGAAAAGCTCTATCTATTAGATACTCATCCCCTATTCACTGGAGTTTGCCCAAGATGTAATTATGTATTTACAGAACAAATTCTCTCAAAAAATTGTACTTGTCCCGACTGCGGTTGGAGTGATGATGATATTCAGCCTGGTAGGATGTAACCGCAGCAGTAAAACTATCACAGCTTTTCGAGATAGTGGGATACCTGAGACTGAGTATTGGGGTATAGAATCTATCCAAAGTGGCGATCGCTTAACTATCAAAAAAGGATTTCGACAACGTACTCTTCAACTATGCGGTGTAACTGATTTGACTTCAGAAGCTAAGTCTTATTTAGAGGAGCAAGTTGAACAATCTCCTGAAACTGTCCCTACGATATTTGCAGGTAAGGATAAAGAAGGAGTTTGGTATGGCGATGTTTGGGTAGGTATGGGAGATGATGAGGAATCTTCCAGTGGATTGTTACTGTTTAATGGTCTAGCTAAACTTAGCCAAGATTACTATACCTGTCCTAATGCTGATGCTTTGAAATTGGCTGAGGATTTAGCTAGGGAACAAAAGGTTGGTGTTTGGGATGGCAACTAATTATATTCTATTTTCTAAACTGAACATTTTGAATAGAAAAATGAACAGAAAGTGAACAATTTAATAAAAAAGTGAACAGATAAGTGAACAGAAAAATGAACAATCACTGTGGAATTACTGTGAGACTATTAGTTTGAATCTTGTAGTTTTATTGAGAAAATAAATTATGAATCAAACTAACTTATTAAAAAGGCTGTCTTCTTTAGGTTTGGACTTTGGACAAAAAAAGTAGTTAGCGTAATATTTACACTCACTACTTTGATTAAGGTTTAAAGAGCGAATTAAATCTGGAATTATCTTCGTTTCTGACATTATTTATCCCATTTGAAAATCATAGGATGGGTCTGGTTCAATTTCTCCACCAAATACGAAGAAAGAAAAATTTATTTAAATAGGCGTAAAACTAGGGAAGCTGATATTTAGTGCCAAGTTCTCTACAATCACAAACTAGATAACGAATTTACGCGATTTCAGGCTTCACTACTTATTAAAAATAGTTAATGAAAGGTGTAGCATACTTTTTTAGGTAAGAGCTTAAAAGTCTTGGCACAAAAGAATTATAGAATTAGTTGGCACTAAAATGCAGCTTCTCTAGTTTTAGCCCAACAGCTATGGATCTCGGTTATATCACCGCACAACTACTAGTTTCTGGGAGTTGAGTAGCAATTGAAACCCCGTTAAGGTATTTGCGATTACTGCACCAATTAAACCTCTCTGAGAAAAGAAGTCTGAAATTCTTGATTTATGGTTCTAAATTTCTGTACCAAATAAACTACAGTTTAACTGGTACACCCATTCATATACAAAACCTAACAAAAACTGATGCACTACCAACTCATTTATAGTAAGTATTTCAGCCTTAGCGTGGTTTTCTGTACAGTTGCTACTTAAACCCCTTTCTTCTTAAGAAGAGCATAGAGTTGAAATCATTGTTCCGGTTCGGAGTGATATCAAATCCGCCTAATTGCACATAGATCCAATAAGGTAATAATCAGGGTTTTAAGCTATTGATTGTGAGGGTATTTAACCGGATTTGATATGACCCGTCTTAGCAAGCTAAAAATCATCCGAAATTTGACAGTTCTAATGTTCAAATTGATTGGAACCAAAAAATTGCGATTTGTCCGAAAGGTCATATTGTATTTATAATGCCCGGCATCATTTGATAACTAAATATGTTTTTTTAGGTTATAGTAAAAATGTAATCCCAAACCTAGTAAAACCAAGGTTGCAAAATTTGTAGATGATTCAGGTATGGATTCTGCTGGAATAATACCTAATCCACTATATTTCATTGGATGAACAACATCATCTATTGTACCTGATGCTATTTGAATACCTAGGCCAACTAAGCTGGAAAAATCAGAAGTATTAACTACTAAATCATAGATGATAAAATAGTTAGGAAGTTCTGGTGTTAAAGGAGAGTTAGCAAAACTAGCCTCAGACACACTTAGATCACTAAAAGTAAACCAATTAACAGGATTTGAAGAAATTGGACTGGTCATCCCATCTGGATTTAAAGTCCCATTAACTAAACTTTCTTTAATGTTGTTATCTACTTCAAAATTGAAAACTTTTTCTCCATTGTCTTCCAGCTCAACAAAAGTATTAATAATATTGTCGCTATTTCCTCTTCCTACTCTTGCATTAATAATTTGTAATGAAGAAGGAAAACTTTGTGGAAAAGAAATTCCTGTAGCACATTGACTGCTAACATCAGGAAGAGGTAATGGATCTGGAGAATCTACAGCAATTGCTATTAATCCATTGGTAACATTAATGTTGTTTCCGATTGGCTTTAGCCATATTCCTGAAGGTGGATTAAATCCAACAATATCAGGTACGGGTATACAACTATAAACTGGCTTAATACTCATGCCACATTCGTAAATAATAGTCATAATTATAGTTGATAATAAGATGCTGGTTTTCTTAAAACTTGTAGTTAATAGATTTTCCATCTTGTATTATTTAGTCCACATTCAAAAAGTATTTTTAGAAGAACGACGATAAGTAATATCATGTCCGTTTGCATCGTTTGTGTAAAAGCTAACGTGGATATCTACAGGAAATTTAAGTTTTTCTTGCTTTTAAGTCTTCCAGCCTGTTACCTATTGACTACTTTAGCTATATAATAGCGATACTACCGGATATGATACGACTTTTTACTGCTTTTAAAGTTTACTGGTCTTTTTTTTTAGTTGATGCTTTGTCGCTGAGATTAATCCTAAACTTAGTAAAATAAAAGTTGCAAAATTTGTAGATGGTTCAGGAACTAATTTAGAACTTGTAGAAATATAATTCAGTTCTAAAACATTTGCACTTGATTGGAATTGCTCAAAATCAGTAATTTGATTGGACAAAGTAAAAGATATACCAGAACCAACATAATTATATGTACCTTCAAAAGTAGCTGAAATTCCATTGTCTAAAATAAGAGTACCTTTTTCTAGAATACTGTCATCTCCATTAGGAATTAAAAGTTGTTCATAAAACAATATATTAGCAATAGCCTCAGCTCCAGTTGGAACACTACCTGTAAATATAGTATGCCCTTCTTGTAAAAGAATACTAGGAGAAGATGCTAAAACATCTATATTAAGAATAGAATTGTTGGTATCATTAAAATTCCAAACTCTATTATGAGAATAATTACCACCAGTGATTTCAAAAATATTATGTGGACAATCAAATCGTACCCTAGAAGGCCTAGGAAAAGGAGATTGATTACTCTTTCTAGTGAAAAGAATTGAAGTCCAATTTGAATTTGAAATATCAGGCGGAACTATAGAATCAAAATTTATTGTTCTAGCTCCTATACCAGTATCAGTGCTAGTTGTAGCAATATCAGTACCTGAGAAACTAAATCCATTTAAAGTACCTGAGATAGTCGTATTGTGATTGAGTGTGTATGCACACGCAGATGACGCAATAAAATTATAGAAAATTAGACCAAAACCTATAAAAAAGGATTTATTATATAACATATTGTTTACATTTTTAGCTCTAAATAAACTATGAAAATCTAGCATTAATTTTGGTTATTTAAACAAAGGATTAATATAACGTTAGTGCAACGGAAGTGTTAATGAGTCATAAAAATCTCTGAAACCCTTATTCTTTCATTCCATGACTATGTAAAATAATCATCACAAAAAAACAGGGGAGATAATGGCTAAAACCTATAGGAATCAAGATATTCAGCCTGTAGTTATCACTCATTGTAAGAATTTTTTATTTACTCCTACTAAGACTAAATCTTTAGGAGAGCAGGCTTTGCGAACTTCTGAAAATTTAGTTGCACTTGGCTAATTTTGCCTAGTTGGAGTTGATGAGATCGTGGTTATGCTTGATTTTTATTAAAAAAGCAATTTTAACCAGAGTTAACTTTAAAATGTTTTCTCTATAGGAATGAGCACTCAGGTATTTACAATGTTCAGTTCAAAATGTAGTCTAGAACAGGTGTACAAAAAATAATGTCTAAATATGCCAGCGCACATTACTATAAGTTTAAACATAAGTAGTCGTGTAAAAATAACTTGAACAGTTTTTTTAATGGAAGTTATATTTCACAATTTATCCTAGATAAAATTTGTACAACTTATTCTTACATGGCTCCTAAATGGGTAATTAGTTAAAATTTTTTCTCGGCTTTAATAGACCTACTCCTCCAAACATTAATAATGCTAAAACTGCTGTTGACTCTGGTGTTTTTACAGGTTCAATAGGAAAACCTGCATGTCCTGCATCTATAACAGGTATTTCAGGAGGAGTTATAACCAGACACATTGTATTAGGATCACAATTAGCAATAAATGATGAAGTAGATAAACCTATAGGTTCTGCAAATTCAGGGTTAGTTGATAATGATTGTTCAAAAAAAAGTCTTATTATATCATTTCCATCATTTTCATCTATTGATACGATTGAAAGTTGATTTTCATCAGAGGGTAAATCTGGAGATAAAGTGCTAAAAATTTGTCCATCGTAATCAGGAATTCCAGTATCTTCAATAAGAATTGAAATATTTTTATATCCTAACTCACTGAAGGAGAATTGACCTGTTGCTCTACCTCCTCCTTCAAAATCAATATTAGCAGAATAAATTGTGGCTGCTAATGTTTCATTTAAGTTAGGTAGAAACATAGTAAAAGTGAGACTAATGCTTGTTAATCCTAATTTTAAAAGAGTATTCATTGTTTTTCTCCTATTTTTGTTTAAGTATCTCATTAATCGTGGCTTACGCAGCATTACTAATTAGGTTCTCGGCAATCAATCTTGATTAATTGTTCAATAGGGACTGTTCTCAGGCAGGGAAAACGCATCTAAATTCTGGAAGTTTCTACTGTTAAGCTTTAGAGATGCAATGAGTATAAATAATTATAAGCCTAACACGCTTGCCCTGTCAGAACTTCAAAATAAGATGCGTTTGCCCTGTGTTGTCAGGTAGCAAGGTTATATCGCTACAAGGACTAAAATACGAGTTGGCAAGTTCATATAAGCTTCCTTAGTTTTAGGCTTAAAACTAGAGAAGCTACTTTAGTGCCAACTAACTTTATAACCCTTTTCTGGCAAGACTTAAAAGCCTTTGGCTAGAAAAGTGTGCTATACCTTTCATCAACTATTTCTAATAGAGTTGTCGCTAAATAAAGGAAAAAAATCACTCTAACTTAGACAGAGCAATAATTCCAAGCATTTTTATATTCCAATAGCTACAATCCTTACAGAACGGCGTAGATCGAAGGTTCGTGTCACCAGGTGCAACGTTGTAAAGTTTTGTAAAGAAAACGTACCTGCGTGTTGGCAACTGTCTGAGCGCAAAAGATGAAATTGACTTTCCACCTTCGTCTATTAATT
>NZ_JAAHGH010000005.1:0-146128 GCF_010672525.1 Okeania sp. SIO2B3
CAACTAATCTAGATAATACTGCCGCAACTTTCTGAGGAGCTACATAGTTACAATCATTTACTAATTCTTGGTCATAGTCTTTAGCCCATGTGCTATAGTTCTCTAGTAATTCTTGATGATTTTGAGAACTATATAGCTTGTTTTGTCGATTTTCTATGCTCATATTTTTTGTTTCAGATAATCATAGACTTTGTTATGCTATTGTGAAAAATCTTATTTCTCAAAGCTAATCAAAAATCTCACTAGAATATAATATAAAATATTTTAATGAAAGTAAATTATTAATTATGAAACCTAATCCAATTCCTCCAAAACCCGGTCAAGAATCAGTTTGGGATTATCCTCGTCCAGCTATTTTGCAAGATACTGATAAACATTTGAAAATAATTTGTAATGATATTGTTTTAGCAGAAACAAATAGAGGTAAAAGAGTATTAGAAACAAGTCATCCTCCTACCTATTATTTTCCCCCCGAAGATATTAAATTAGAACATTTAATCGAAACACCCAAACAACTTTTGTGTGAATGGAAAGGCAGATATCAATATTATGATATTCGCATCGGCGATAGGTATATAAAATATGGCGCTTGGCGATATATTGAACCGACTCCTAATTTTGTCACTATTCAAACATATTATAGTTTTGCGGCTGGTTTAATGGATGCTTGTTATGTTAATGATGAATTAGTTAAGCCTCAAGCTGGAGATTTTTATGGGGGATGGATTACTGCTGATATTGTCGGACCATTTAAAGGCGAACCAGGCACGAGAGGGTGGTAAATAATTAATAATTAATAATTAATTATTAATTATTAATAATTGATAATTGATAATTAGGGTTTGCTGAAAAAGTATTATGGGTGAGGGTAGGAGTCAGGAATCATAATAGCCTAAAATTACAGAAGATTTAGTCGGAACAATTGTCCCTCCATTTTTCCGCTGTTGTCTGCTCAAAATCCTAACTTTGAGATTTAATCAGCAAGCCCTAATTAGAGCTTGCTGATTAAATCTCAAAGCATTGAAACATAAAGGTTTTAGCTTTTTTAGGTACTAATAAAGTACCAACTTTTGGGTATCTCAGGTTGATGCTAGGAGCGCATTTTGAGCAAGATAGGGGCAAAAAACCAAGAGAGGACTACCTACTCTATAACTCCGATTCCTGATGACTTCCCCTCCACCGGAGAGGCCCGCGGGTGGGTTAACTCCTGACTCCTTCCCCCTACTAAAAGACTTTTTCAGCAAGCCCTAATTAGAGATAGTTTTCATTATTCATCATCCATTACCAATTATCCATTATCAATTAATTAAAAGGAGATAGATTCCGTGAAAATAGAAGTAATTAAAGTAGATGATGTGACAATTCACGAACATCATCTAAATATTAGTTATAGTGCCGATAAATTTCAATTCTCGACAAAAATTTTTTATCACGATATATCTTTTTCTTCCCTACAACAAAAATACTCTCAAGAATTTATCGAAAAAATAGCAAGTTATATTGCTTTATTTGAAGGGATGAAATTATGTTCGTTATTTCCAAAATATTACGATATTTCTAGAATAGCTGCACATTTAGAAGAGTCAGTTTTAGAACTTTTTGTCAAAATATACCAAGGGGTTTTTTGTCAGCATTGGTATGAAAATAATGTCACAGATTATCAACAACCAGAATTTATTTATGCACAAAATTTAGGAGAGGCTAATCCTGTATCAATATTAGGAGATAATCGTACTATTCTGACAGGTTGTGGCGGTGGTAAAGATAGTATTGTTACTATGAAAATGTTAGAAGAAGCAAATATTCCTTTTGCCTCCATGCAATATTCTCATGGTGTTTATGGAAAAGCAGATTTACAACATAATTTAATTGCTGGAGTAGTAGCAGAGGTGAATCCAGTTAAAAGTCATAAAATCTCTATTTTTGATGATTTTGTTGACTTTCCTCTTTTTCAATTATATTTCCCAGAAAATTCAGGAATTACTGCTCCAGAAACTCCGGTGTCTGTCTTTGAATCATTATTTTTAATGTTGGATAAAGGATACAATTACTTATGTTTGGCTCACGAAAAAAGTGCTAATACTGGAAATATGTTTTGGGAAGAAATAGGCAGAGAAGTTAACCATCAATGGGGAAAAGGTCTAGAAGCAGAACAACTTTTAGACCAATTTGTTCGGGATAATCTTTTATCTAACTTTAAATACTTTAGTATCCTCCAACCTATTTACGACCTTCGTATTTTTCAAAATTTGAGTAAATATCCTGAAGTTATTCCGAAAATTCATTCCTGTAATATTAAAAAACCTTGGTGTAAAAAATGCCCGAAATGTGCCTATGTTTGGTTAGGATTAATGGCTTTTTGTCAGACAGATATTGTTGATGAAGTTTTTCAGGTAAATTTATTTGATGATGAAGATTTACTGCCAATTTTTCAAGCAATGATAGGTTTATCAACCCATACTCCCTTTGAATGTATTGGTGAAATTGATGAAAGTCGTTTGATGATGAAAAAATGTCTGGAAAAAGGTTTATCTGGTAAAGCATTAGATATCTTTACTGAAGAAGTTTTATCAAATACTAAAATTGACTGGGAAAAAATAGAATATAAATATAATTCTGTGTATGAAAAAGAACACGCTATTCCAGGCTGGTTATTTGAAAAGACTAAGGAAAAATTGTAAATATTAAGAATAAGAATAAGAAAAAACAGGAAAAAATTTTGTAAGCATTCTGCAGGAAATGCTTACAAAATTATTGGTAGTCCTGTATATGTAGTGATAAGTGAATTCTATCATTAATTTATGATAGAATTGTCCTCAATATTAAATGTTTGATTGCAGTTTAGGGGGGAGTGATGACAGTGGAAGTTTGTATTATCGGTTTTGGACACAGCGTAGTCCCTTTGATTCGTGAGTTAGAGCGCACTCAGACCGAGTTTCAAATTATTTCTGATAAAAGCAACAATATTTGGGATGATCTTAGTGAAAGAGAACGCTTAGACTTTGATTTAGTTTCAACTTATGTGACAACATTTTATTAGTTTGATTTCGTGAAGGATTTTGAAAAAGACTATGTCCCTACAGCTAAACAATATTAAATGAACAAGAGATGATTATTGACGTATAGTTGAGTCGATACAAAAATATAAGTCTTCTCAATAATCAAAGCCAGAGGAAAAAAGAGAAAAAATGATGATGAATAATTTAGAAAAATCTGCGATCGCTAACTTGATTTTAGACCCAAAACTCAAGCTTGTCAAACTTAATGAGCAAGAATATATGGAAGGACAAATTGCTGATCGCAGTCAGCAAAATTAACAAGAGATGATACTTGAAGCTACGCTTCAGGCTATAGAAAAACATAAGCCTTCACAAGAAAGTTACACTATTCTTAGTATAGGTTGTGGCAGTGGACTTTTTGAGAAACCTTTTTTTAAAAAGCTGCTTGAGTTGAACAAATCTATTCATTTTGTTGGAGTAGATCCAAACAAAGTAGAATGTATAAAAACAGAAGAATGGTGTCAGGAACTTAGCAAATTTCAACCAGAGAAATTTACATTTAAAATTCATCCGGTTACATTGGAGAAATTTGAATCATCTCCAAGTTTTGACATCATCCTGTTAATTCATTCATTTGACTACTTTTCAGAAATTGAATCCTCTTTTCAGAGAGTTTACAAACTTGTTGGAGAAGAAAGCATGGCAATAATTGCCATAGCTGTAAAAACAAAATTCAACGAACCTTACCACTATGTAAGTCAGCGACTTTATCAAAGGCCACGATTTTTTAGCGAGGATTTATATCAATTATTTTCCGAGCAAAATATTCCTTTTAGTCAAGAAATTATAGAGTTTTCAGTTAATATTACAAAATGTTTTCAGAAAGATTCTCAGTTAGGTAAACATTTACTAGATTTTATAGTTGATGTTAATACAACATATTTTTCTCCTTCCCAATTACAAGTACTGCTGGATTATTTGAGCAGCAATTCGCAAAAATTGGAGGGCGGAGAAATTATGATTCCAAATTCTGCAAGTCTTTATTATTTTCAAAAGAAGAAGGAAGAGGAAATAAAAAATTCGATGGAGGAGTCAGGAGTCAGGAGTCAGGAGTCAGGAGGGAAGAAAGAAGAATAAAGAAGAGGAAAAGGATAAAGTTTTTTTGATCACTAATTATTAGGGTTTGCTTATGGAAAGTCTTTTTGCTGGGGTAGGAGACAGGAGACAGGAGACAGGAGACAGGAGACAACCCACCCCTAACCCCTCCCAGGAGGGGAGAAAAGGCTCGGGAGCGAGGAAGTAGGAGTAAGAATTGTAAGAATGATTTTTCTGCCCAACTATGAGCCTCAAATACTAACTTTTTGAGCATTTTAGACGTGATACAAGGTACTTTTTAAAGGCCCCAAAAAGGCACTTGTCTTTATATGCAAATGCTTTGATATTTAATCAGCAAACCCTAATTATCCGGACATGATATGAGTTATGAACGAGTGGAAAAAGACGAAAATAGGATTAATTCAAGAAATTAATAATTTTCAAGAGATTATCAATTTGGAAGCAGATTTTAATGAGGGAAAATTTAAGCTATTAGTTAATTAATCTATTAATCTATGAATCAAACTATGCCAAATTAAACCAACAAGAATTAACCCTAAACCAACTAACCAAATTTGCTGCTCTACCCAAAAAGCTAAAAACAAACAAGCAGCTAAACCTACCCAACCTAACCACTTAGGGTAAAGTCTTTCTTCTGGAGAAAGTTGGAGAGCAGCAAAATTAGTAATAGCATAATAAATCAGAACATTAAAAGCACTAAAAGACCAAGTAGTTTTCACATCCCCAATTAAAACCAAAAAAGCGATCGCTACTCCCACAACTATCACAGCTATATAAGGAGTAGTTTGCTCACTATTCAATCTAGCAATAACTTTAGGTACATCTCGCCGACGCCCCATTGCCAACAAAACCCTGGACAAACCCAAAATTAAATTTAACAACACTCCCAACATTGCCGTAATAGCACCAACAGCAATTAACTTCGGAATTACAGGAACACCTAAACCTCCTACTCTAGCAATAACTTCTAGAGGAGCAGCTAAACTAACATCTGCTTGAGACAATTTATTAATCACTTCCTGACCAACTACCACCGTAACCAAAGCGATCGATATATATAACAAACAGGTGACGAGCATCGTTAGAGCGATCGCTCTAGGAATAGTACGTCGTGGTTCCTTTACTTCCTCACCCAAAGTTGCAATACGACCGTAACCAGTATAAGCAACAAACATTAAAGCAGTAGCTTGAAGTAAAGATGCTATAGGTTTATCCCCAGGAAAAAAAGGCGTTAAAATTTCCCCAGCAGACGATACTACTTGAGGCACCCCTGCCAAGATAAACACAACCAGAGAAAATAACGTTATCGAAACAATAATAATATTAGTAAAATTAGAACGACGAATTCCACTTAACACAACTATAGTTAATACAACCACAGCAGTTAAAGCAGTCAACACCAACCAAGTTTGATTATTCACACCAAAAGCATTCAGCAAATAACCAGCAAAACCCAAAGCAGCAGTAGCAGCAGAAGCACTTTTCGCCAACAGAAACATCCACCCCGCAATAAAACCCAACCAATGATTCAGATATTTATAACCATATTCATAAGTACCGCCACTCACAGGATGGTTTGCTGCTAACTGAGCGCTATTAAAACCATTGCAGATAGCAACAACAGCACCTATTGCCACCGCAATAATTACCGATAGACCCGTAATACTAGCAGCAATACCAATACTGACAAATACTCCCGTACCCACAATTGAGCCTAAACCCATGAGGGTAGCGCCGAACACACCAATTTCTCGTCGAAGTAGAGGCCGAGAGGTCATTAGATTTTTATCCTTAGTACACTTATCTTTTATAGTGTGATCTGAAACAGGACTTACGCAGAGACTCTACTTATGGTGAGGACGCCATTCGGAGCTTTGCGGTACGCAAATGCCACTCACCCCTACAAATGTTGCTTTGAAAGTCAATTTGCGTAAGTCCGGATGAAATACTAAAATTTTTGCTACAGATACTTAGGCTATTTCAAGGAGTCAGGAGTTAGTGGACCGACACACCTTAAGTGGTGCATTAGGGAGTAGGGGAGTAGGGGAGAAAGATTGCTGTTGGGTTGAGGGACGAAACCAAACCTACAGTTATTGCACCATTTTAGCTGTGGTAGTAGCGTGTCTAGCTTTAGAATGTGGATAAAGCAATTGCCACAGAAGGCAGTAAATTCAATATTATCGGCCTGTGTTTACCTACAATTTTAGTCTAGACGAGCTACTACATTAGGTACTAAATTCTCGATATTTGTCAAACTACAAGTTGTCAAACTAAAAGGCAGGCAAAATGCCTACCTCAAACCAGATTTTATTGTTTAATTACAACTAAGATAACATTGCGATCGCGCTGCTAATAAAGGTTTGCAAATTATCAGCTACAGCAGTAGTAATTCCACGAGTAAAAGGTAAACTGTCAATCACCATAACTAAACATAATAACATCATGTAGTATATGGAATACTTAAACAGCGACCGCGCTACATCTCTATTAGAAGGATCTTTTAATAATAGCCAAGCTTTCTGGAGAAAGACTGCACCTAGCAAAGTTGCTAATACTGCATAAACTGCTCCACTTGCGTGCAATGGATAAACCAACAACAACGTCATCGGAATCAAAATTAGACTATAAACCCAAATCTGTTTAGCTGTTTCCTCATTTCCTTCAATTACAGGTAACATTGGCACACCCACTTCCTTGTATTCATCACGAATATAGATTGCCAAAGCCCAAAAGTGAGGAGGAGTCCAGATAAAGATAATCGCAAATAGTAACCAAGCTGCCCAACTCAATTCTCCTGTCACCGCAGCCCAACCTACTAATGGGGGAATAGCACCAGCAGCACCGCCAATTACAATATTTTGTACGCTATGACGTTTTAACCAGTGGGTGTAAATACCAACATAAAAAACTATTCCAGACATTGCCAACAATGCTGACAGTAAATTAGCAAAGACTGTGAGCAAAGTAAATGATGTAGCTGCTAGAATGAATGCAAAAATTAAAGCATCGCGGGGTTTTACTCTCCCAGAAGGAATAGGACGCCAGCGGGTGCGCTCCATAATATAGTCAATATCGCTGTCGTAGATGCAGTTAATAGCGTTAGCTGCACCAGAAGCTAATGCACCACCTATTAATGTCACGAATAGTAGAAGGGGAGAGACTTCTCCCTTTGCTCCCAACCACATTCCGGCTGCAGTTGTAATTAATAGCAGTAGAATAATTCTAGGTTTTGTTAGTTGATAGTAGCTTTTGACTACTTGTAAAATATTATCATGGCGTCGTGGAAAACTATGAGAAATAACTTCTTGCATGGATTCTAATTTGTTAATTTTCTGTTTAAGCTGGTTATTCTTTCCGTCATCTAATCTATTAAGTTTACGGGCAATATCAAAACGGATATTAGTGACAGTTAATTTTTGATGTTAGCCAGTTTGAAAAATTTAGTCCGGTTGAATAGTTATAATTAGAGCTTCGTAGTAGGGGTTGAGCAATAAGATAGATAGGGCTTTAGCCCTGCTACAAACAAAAACTTTTTTATCGCTCTACAGTATAGCTAACCTTTCTATTTCTAATCTAATAACTCACAAAAGAGGGGTATATTACTGTATCTATCTTAACAATTAAGCCTTTGCAACTTGTCGATCGCGTAAAGCAATAACAGTAAATGCTACTAAAGTTCCTAATAATGCTGCTCCTACCGCTTGGTGAGATACGGTCAATAACTCAATTTGCAGGCGTAACCGGAAGGTCATAACCCCCAAACCAATCTGAGTTAATACTAATAAACCAGACCAGTTTGCTAATTTTCGCAGCAGTGGATGTAAGGCAGAGGTGCGCCACGCTATAACTACCAATGCTAATGTTGCTAAAGTCGGAGGAACAACCCCAGCAATATGACTATTCATTATTTTACAAAGTTCCGCCAATCCAAAACATTGATGCAGCGCCCACTGAGAAGCAACTAACCCACCCAGTAAACTTTGTAAATAAACAAAAATTGCAGCAGTTAATCCTACCCAAGGTAGTTTACCAACATTGCCCGTACCTTTATATGGCATCATTGACAAACTTATAACTAATAGAGTCATAAAGTAAAGCAAAGCAGTACCAAGGTGAGCGGTGACAATATCAAAGCGTAATAATTCTGTGACAGTTAATCCACCCAGTACTCCTTGGAAAACTATTAGTCCCAGAGCAAAAGTCGATGCCCAAGGTAGCCAGGTTGGCAATTCTCGTCTATGCCACCATGATAAACCCATCAGAGCGATCGTGCCAAAGCCGATTAAACTTGCATCTAATCGGTGAAACCACTCTAAAAATACTTGCAGATTCATCTGTGCCATTGGTACTAATTTACCATAACACAACGGCCAGTCAGGACAGGCTAAACCTGCATTCATAACTCTGGTAGCACTACCGATAGCCATCAGTAGTAGGGTAGCTATACATAGTTTCCAAACCAAACCACGAATGCGTTCCCGTGCTGGAGACTGAGAGCAAATAATTGTATTGTTATTTAAAACAGAATTGGCCATAAGATTTTTATTAGCTGTAATCTAAAATCTTGCTAAATTAACAACATACTGAATCTTAAATTCAGAAATAATCATCACATCTGACAATTATTAATGTGTTTAAGTTCTTGTTACTATAAGGGATACTATCTGAAGATTTGTTCTGCTTTAGAAAGTTTTCTGATTTGAATTTTCTTTACAGTTTACTGTTATATGTGTTACTGATTTCCCCAAAAAAATATTTTTAACTTTTTCTTTAATTTCTAATAAATTAATCAATCAAAGTATGCAATTTAAGAGTACATATTTAATTTAACTTTGTTTATACAAACTGTGGGGTAATTTTTGAGTGCAATAGTTAAAATAATATAAACTCTCTGGAGAGAAATCTATGAAAAACTAAGATAATCTATAATTTTGATAAATAGTAACAATTATATCTAGTTTATAAGTAGATGCTTAGTTTAACCTATGTAATTGAGTATGACAAAAAGTCAAAGACTCCTCTACCTAGGCTAGGGGGAGGAAGACTAATTAAAGAGGTAATATATGGAAGAAAAAGAAAAAATACCAGTCTCAGTAATCACCCTAGTAGTTGGTATAATAGTCACCATAATTAGCGTGTGGTTAGGTCAAAATCATGGTCTATTACCAGAGCAAGCATCAGTACAAGCTCCTCTGGTGGACGGTTTTTTTGACATCATGTTTACTATAGCAGCAGCTTTATTTCTAGTGGTAGAAGGAACAATCGTCTTCTGCGCAATTAAATTTCGTAGACGTCAAGGAGACGATGGTGATGGCGCTGCCTTTAGGGAAAATTTACCATTAGAAATATTTTGGACGGCAATTCCATCCATAATTGTGATTGGTCTTGGTATCTACAGTGTAGATGTATATAGACAGATGGGTGGGTTCGATCCAGCAGGAACAAAAGTAGCTCATGTTTCTTCATCCGATCGGCAAACAGTGCAACCAGGAACAGCTCTGGCAGCTCCCCTAATAGCAGATGCTGAAGGAATGGAGTCAGAAGAAGTAGCTACAAAAGAAGTGAGCAAATATGGCTTTGGAGCAGCTCCTGAAGCAGGAGTAAACCCAGCAGATGTAGTTGTTGACATTACAGGAATTCAGTATGGATGGCTGATGACCTATCCCGAAAGTGGTGTTTTAGCAGGGGAACTCCATATTCCTGTCAACAAGGATATACAAATCAATCTTTCTGCTCAAGATGTTATTCATGCTTTCTGGATACCTGCTTTCCGTTTGAAGCAAGATGCAATTCCTGGTAAAGATACCCAACTCCGGTTCGTAGCTACTAAAACTGGAGAATATCCAGTATATTGTGCAGAACTTTGCGGTGCTTACCACGGAGCAATGAGAACACAAGTAATTGTTGAAACTCAAGAAGAGTATGAAGCTTGGATAGAAGAAAATACTTTTGCCGAGCAACCACAGTTGAATCAAGCTGTAGCAGTAAACACTGCTGATTTATCAGAATCGGAGTATCTTAGCCCTTATGCTAATGAAATGGGTATCGATTCCGAAACATTAAATCAAATTCATCCAAACTAGACTAGAACTACTAGCAGCTCATACTTCCCCACAGGAGAATTCAAAAATCCCTATTCTTACAGGGGAAGATTTGGGGAGGAGTCAGCTCCAAAGGTAAAAAAAATGAGTTCAACCTCCCCAACTAACTAATTCGTAATTGTCAAAATAATTTACAGATGACACAAACACAAATTCCTTTAGAAACCAAACCAGAACCGGAAAAAGCACATCCGGAGGCATGGAAATGGTATCACTACTTCGGCTATAACATAGACCACAAGGTAATCGGCATTCAATATCTGGTTACTGCCTTCATCTTTTATCTCGTCGGTGGTCTCATGGCCATGGCTATGCGTGCAGAACTCTACACGCCAGATGCAGACTTTCTCGACCCAAATGTTTACAACTCTTTCCTGACAAATCATGGCACGATTATGATTTTCCTGTGGATCGTGCCTGCTGCCATTGGAGGTTTTGGTAACTATCTGGTCCCCCTAATGGTGGGAGCTAGAGACATGGCATTTCCTAACCTGAATGCGATCGCCTTCTGGCTCAACCCAGTTGCTGGAGCATTCTTAATTGCTAGTTTAGCTTTTGGTGGAGCACAAAGCGGGTGGACAGCTTATCCACCACTCAGCCTTATTACTAATAACATCGGACAAACTTTATGGATTCTCTGTATTGTATTAGTGGGAACTTCCTCCATCATGGGTGCGCTAAACTTTATCGTCACCATCCTCAAAATGAAAGTTCCTAGTATGAAGTGGGAACAACTACCTCTATTCTGCTGGGCAATCTTAGCTACTTCCGTTTTGGCACTATGCTCAACTCCTGTCTTAGCAGCAGGTTTAGTACTGTTATTATTTGATATCAACTTTGGCACCGGCTTCTTTAAACCAGAGATGGGCGGTGATGTGGTCATCTACCAGCACTTATTCTGGTTCTATTCTCACCCCGCAGTTTATCTGATGATTCTGCCAATTTTTGGCATTCTCTCAGAGGTCATTCCCGTTCATGCTCGCAAAGGGATATTTGGTTATAAAGCGATCGCTTACTCCAGTCTTGCTATTTGCCTAGTAGGTTTGTTCGTGTGGGTACACCATATGTTCACCAGTGGAACTCCTCCCTGGATGCGGATGTTCTTCACCATCTCTACTCTAATTGTTGCAGTTCCCACCGGAGTCAAAATTTTTAGTTGGGTAGCTACCCTCTGGGGCGGAAAAATCCGTTATACAAGTGGGATGCTTTTTGCCATTGGTCTATTAGCAATGTTTGTTATGGGTGGACTAAGTGGCGTAACTATGGGAACAGCTCCATTCGACGTTCACGTCCATGACAGTTATTATGTCGTAGCTCACTTCCATTACGTTTTATTTGGTGGTTCAGTGTTTGGTCTGTATGCAGGTATCTATCACTGGTTCCCCAAAATGACAGGTCGGATGTACAACGAAACCTGGGGTCGGATTCATTTTGTTCTGACTTTAATTGGTACTAACCTCACTTTCTTACCCATGCACCAATTGGGTTTACAAGGAATGCCACGTCGTATTGCTATGTATGACCCTCAGTTTGAAGCTATTAACCATATCTGTACTTATGGGTCAATTATTCTAGGTTTGTCTGTAATTCCATTCTTCATCAACATGGTTTGGAGTTGGATGTATGGACCAAAAGCTGATGATAATCCTTGGGGTGGTTTATCCTTGGAGTGGACAACTAGCTCACCTCCGATCATTGAAAACTGGGAAGTGTTGCCAGTAGTTACTTATGGTCCTTATGATTTTGGCTCTAAGAAGACTCTTGGTATTCGAGAGCGCTTCAAGCTAATTTCAAAAGGAAGTTTCAAGACGAAGGAAACAGGCGTGCCTTTATCTGAAGCTCAGTCTTCATCTTTTGATGATGATTCTCAGAACTAATTTTCCAGAGAACAATTAGAATGGTATCTAGTTTGTTCTGTATGTAGAAATTCAGTAGTTAGAGTAGTTAGTGGTTGTATAGACTGCTAACTACTTTAGATATCAACTTTCAGAAATTATTTTTGTTTATTTTAGGTACAGGAAATTATGCAAGGTTCAACAATTGATACAACTAATAATTTAGTTGATACTTCTGTCCAATCTGGGTCAGTAGAAGCAGGCCATCACGAAGAACATCAGGATTTACGAGTTTTTGGATTAATCACATTTCTTGCTTCCGAGTCTTTAATGTTTGGAGGACTATTTGCTGCTTATTTAATTTACCGAGCAAATGCCGGGGTTTGGCCTCCTGAAGAAACAGAGGTAGAGTTGTTATTGCCAACCATAAACACTATTATTCTGGTTTCTAGTAGTTTTGTGATTCACAAAGGCGATACTGCAATTAAAAAGAACAATCTCTCAGGAATGCGTCTATGGTATATAGTTACGGCAATCATGGGTATTATCTTTTTGGGTGGTCAGGTTTATGAGTACATGACTCTAGGTTATGGTCTGACTACTAATGTGTTTTCCAATTGTTTTTATGTAATGACTGGTTTCCACGGTCTGCACGTTTTTGTTGGCGTGCTACTTATCCTGGGTGTCTTGTGGCGTTCTCGTCGTGCTGGTCATTACAATGAAGGCAAACACGTTGGTATTGAAATGGCAGAAATATATTGGCACTTTGTTGATATTATCTGGATTGTTTTATTCACTTTGCTTTACATTTTGACTCAGATTTAATTTGTACGCAAAGGCATTTATATATGTTCAAAATCAAGATGTTAGGACATTGGTAAATCTTCAAACTCAGTCAGGAATTACTTCTGTACGGGCGTTTTGCTAGGGCACAACTACGTTAACGCTCCGCGACATATAAAGCGGAGCTTTGCGGAACGCAAACTGCCGAAAGCTTGCACATAACTATCGTTAATGCTCCTACTGACTTCTGATATCATGTCCGGATAATTAGTGATAAAAAACTTTCTCCTTCTTCTCCTGTTCTTCTTCTTCCTTTCCTCCTGACTCCTGACTTCCCCTCCCCTCCTGGGAGGGGTTAGGGGTGGGTTGGGAGGGGAAGGGGCGAGGGGTGGGTTGACTCCTGAGGACTCCGTCGTTATTTATTTATAACTGTTCAACCGGACATGATATGACTTGCACGTAGCGCTATATCACCCACTAGTAACTGTCACGGAATAATTAAATTTAAAAGGCTGAAAACTTTTTCCATCTTTGGCACTCCCAATAATTTCTAAATCATAAACACCAGCTTTTGGAAAAGTAATTTCTGCCCCTGGTATCTCTTGATATTGTTCAGTATCAATACCTTTTAATTCTGGATTCATTATCGGTTTACTTTCAGCATTACGAGGTTGAGAATAAACATTTAATTGACAATCACATTCACTAAAAGGAAGACTTTTTCCGCCCTTACGAGTAAGAGCAAACCAAGCTAAAGAAGGTTTGCCTACCTTGGGATTATGATTAGGAGTAATGTGAAAAGTACAAGCCACATCTTCAGAAACTTCGACATTATGAGCTTGAAATTTGAAAAATGAATGAACTGGTTTGGTCAGTTTTTGAGACTCTAGAATAGACTCTTTATTTTTTACATAAGCCAACTGGAAGTAATTTATTTTTTGACTGTCTGTAGATAAAAATATCGGCTCTAAATCATCTTTTTTTTGATGATTATCAATTAATTCTGACGAAAAATTATTGTTAAGTTTGGTAGTTTCTCCACCAAAAGAAGAAATCAAAATTAGCAAAGAAACATTCAGACTAATTTTTAATAAAAAAAACATTTTTTTACCTCCTCCTAAGTTTATTATCAAATAGTATTATTGGCTATATTTAGGTAAGCATTTCCTACAGAACCCTGCGCAAACATAATTTTGAATTATTCTTCTAAGATAATAAGTTGATAGCTAATAGCTAAATGCTTACGAATTATGCACCTGCTTTTTAATTTTAACTTGTTCCAGTGGTGGTACATAATATTTGCCTATAGAAAATAAAGACCAAAACTGATATGAACGTATAATCAAAACAACTAATATTGTCACACCCAAAAAAACAGCACGCAACTGATTTCCTAAACTCCATTCCAACGCACCCAAATAGTGGGAACCCACCGCCACCACATGAACTCCACATAACAAAAATGCCGGAACACTCAACAAATGCAACCTTCGCCACCACTTACCTAAATATTTCACCGCCCCATCAAAACTCGTCAGCGCTAACGGTAACATTAACCCCAAACCAAAAATACCTGCCCATATTCCTATCTGATGCAGAGGCAACATAAACGATACTGCCTGCATATTCCAATTTAAACTGTGGTCTAACATTTTTCCTGTATGCGCCACTGACAAAACAAATGCTCCCATTCCTATTGCTCGTCGATAACGTAGAGGTTGACTCCAAAACCGACTTAGGGGTCGCGCTACCAAGGCTAACATTAAACATAATATTGCAGCAGAACCACTGTAGTCAACCATCTCACCATTGCGCATGACTACCATGATGCCAGTAAAAATACTCACCCATCCTGCCATTTGAAATAGTTGACTACGTTTGTCTGCACTCAAAAAAGATGTCAACATTCCTACGCCTAACATTGAGGGTAATGTTCCCAACCCAAACGCCAACATAGTTGCTCCACCTAACCAGATATTGCTAGTTTCTGCCGCTTTAATTTGAGCAGCATAGAGAAAACCACATGGCATCAAACCCCAAACTAAGCCTAGGAAAGCAGGAGTCCACCATTTGTTTTCCATGGAGAGGTGAACCATGACTGTACTGAGGCGGTTATGTAGGTTATTTTTTTTCAAAGGATGGAATATTGGTAGTTTGGGTAATAGTTGTGGTTGCACTTTTGCCAGACCAAACCAAATTAGCATTAATCCTGTGAGTATTGCTAACCACCGTCGCAAGTCACTGTCGATGCCAGCTAAATGACCACTTGCTACTAATACTGAACCTAATGCACCAATACCAGCGCCAGTTAAGGTGTAGCTACAGAGGCGGCCGAGGTTAAGCAGGGTATGAAATTTAAATTGATGCCATTTGTTAGGAGAAGTTGAGGATAGAACATCCGTTCCGCTTCGCGACCGGACATCGGTTCCGTTCTGCGATAGAACATCCGTTCCGCTCCGCGAACGCGTAGAAAGAGAGAAAGTTGCAGTCAATGGTCCGCACATTCCGACGCAGTGACCGAAACTGCCAAGAAATCCTAAAGTTGTTAATAGTAATAGGTCTAATAGCACGTTTTTATAAATCAATAAAATACTTATAACTCATCAGGAATAATTACATCAATTACTTCTGTTTGATTTTTCCGGTAAATGCGAAAATCACTATCTAAAGTTAACAAACTACTGCCAGGAATTAATTCACTCATTCGTACTAAACAAGCATCTGCAAAAGACATAGGAACAGATTTGTATTTTTTCATCAAGTTTCCCACTGCCTCTACTTCTTCGGTTAAGGCAAATGAAATTTGGATAACGCCCGCTTTTACTAAAGAAATTACCGCGTCCTCTCCGCCATAGGTATTTTGTAGCAAAAAACAGGTTTCAGAAATCACAGCTTCACAGGTATACAATGGCAAACTAATGGTTTTCCACATCTCTGTTGTCCAATTATGAAAGCGATCGCCTTTATCTATCAAGGCAACTAATGGACTTGTGTCTAAAATTACGTTTAATTTCATTTAGCTGAAGGTCTCTCAAGGTACTTTTTATTATAGGATAAATCCCCAATGCCACTATCAACACAACCAACCCATTGTTTAGCAGCTTCATAAGCAGATATCGGTTTTTTTTCAGGGGGAGGAGTTTCTATATTTTGGTTTTTACTATGCAAAAATTCAATAAAATCTAAAACTTCTTGCTGTTGTTGAGGAGTTAATTTTTTCACGTTTTCTAAAATTATTTGTTCGTAACTAATTGCTTGAGTCATTTGTTTATTTTTCTCTTAAATTGAACGATTTTTTTTACATCTTAACAGATTTTTGATGTGACACATAGTCCGTAGACTGATAATCCACAAATTATCAAAATCTAAGGTATGGATAAATCAAAAAGTCAGATTCTGACTGCCCTTGGTCGTTTGATTAAACAACGCCGGATTAAATTGGGAATTTCTCAAGAAGAGCTTGGATTTAGATCTAACTTAGATCGTACCTATATATCTGGACTAGAACGTGGTGTGAGAAATCCTTCTCTAACTGCTCTTGTTAATTTAGCTGGCGGAATGGGTATTAGCGTATCAGAACTTCTTGATAATTTAGAGGCAGAAGCTAATAATATAGAGTGAGCAATCAAGACTTAGTAGAAAAGTTAAAATCTACATTTAGAAAAAACTCAACTCAATTAAAAGTATTTAATCTTTTATCAGATAGAGAATGGCATTGTCGTAGTTGTGAAGGTAAAAACGTAGCATCAGAACAATATGCAGGTGGAGGTGGTATTCAAGGATTACAAAGAGGCACAAAAATTCGTCCTGGTTTAGAAATTAACACGGAAAGAAAGTTCTGCAATACTTGTCAAAAACAAACAACATGGGATTGTTGGACAGGAAAAATCAAAGCAGCAAATGCTCCTGCTAATATTCCCTCAGAATTAGTCGAAAAAATATTATCTGTCTATTCGTATGTAGATGTGATTGAACAAAGACAACGACCGCGACATGAAATTATTATTGACCATCGCTTTCCAATGGAAAGATGGGGAAATGTTGAAGAAACTCATAACTTAAATATGAGTGAAACTGAGATTAAACAGAAATTTCAATTGCTTAAAAAAGATAGTGGAGGTAATCTTAACGAAGTCAGAAGTTAGAAGTCAGAAGTCAGAAGTTAGAAGTTATTTTTGTAACGGGGATGCGTGAGCAACTCTCCAAAAATATTGCGCCTTAAAAGGCGGGGTTGCGCGACCCTTATGATTTTGATAATCTTTTAAAATCAAGAAGCTGTGAATTTTGTATCAAAACTGGTAAAAGGGGTACACCATTAGGCATTAAATTCTGGTATCAAGGTCATTTAAGTTATCAGTTATCAGTTATCAGTACCTCTGCAATAGGGAGGCAAGAAAATACGGAATTATACCATTTTGAAAAAAGAATGTTACAAATAAACTGGCTAGTAAATAACTAATAATCCACCTAAAACCTAAAACTTAGCACCTAGTACCTACCACCTACCACCTAGAAAATTATTTGTAGCAAACATTTATCAAATTGGTATTATATTTTTTTTATCCCCTTAAAAGGGGAGGCGCATACCCACAATTTCTCGGTAATGAAAATTGGCCTCGTAATATACCTCAAGTTGGAAAAGATGCTGAGACTGGGTGTATTGGATGTGGTTGGTATAATTTTGAGATTTGGCGAAATACTCTTAATCAAAAACTAACTGAGTTTAAATAAAATAATTAACTATTATTTACTTTGATTTTCTAGGGCAATTTTATTTAAAAAAGGAATCAATGCATAACCTATACATTCTGCTAAACGAGGAGGTACAGCTTTTTTTGTGCTTAATTAAATGTTAAAATATCCCTCTCTCACCGAATAATTAAAGTGGAAGTCTCTGAGTTAAAGAAAAAATAAATCTAACAAATTATTTTAGTCAATCCTTTTCTTTTAAGAATAGGTAATTATTAATTTTTAAAACCCTAAACCTAACACCCACAATTTTCGTTTTTCTTATCTCTTTCTTCTTCCTTCACTAATAAGTTTTAAACACAACTCCCGAAAATGTTCTCCTCGTTGTTCAAAATTTGGATATTGGTCGAAACTTGCACAAGCAGGAGACAATAATACAACTTTTGCATCATATTTTTTTGCCAATGCTGCACCTCTAATTACTGCTCGCTCCATTCCTCCTACTATTTCATAATTATGAAAATTAATTTTTTGTAGTCTCTTGGCAAAAGTCTCAGCGGCATCACCAATTAATAAAACAGCAGCAACTTTTTCCTTAATTCGTCGCAACCAGTCGTTATCATTACCCTGTTTAGCTTCACCACCAGCAATTAATAACACAGGTCCTGGTACAGCACTTAAACCAACTGCTGCTGCATCATAATTTGTTGCTTTACTATCATTGACAAAATCTACTCCATTCCAAGTGCAAATATATTCTAAGCGATGAGGTACGCCAGGAAATGTTTTCACTGCTTCAGCGATCGCCTCTTTTTCTATTCCTGCCAATTTTGCTACTCCCACTGCCATCAATAAATTTTGTTGATTATGATTTCCCAACATTCGCAGGGACTCCACAGAAACTATTTTTTCCCCTAACGCTACTACCCACCCATCCTCAATGTAAATTCCTTTGGCAGTATCTCCCATTAAGTTAGTTTTACCTTTGATACTTGTCCAGTGAGCATTATGTCCAAGGTTAATTGCATTTTGACGTATATACGAGTCGTCACTATTGAAAACTTGTATTTGAGAGCGATTTAATAAAGATGCTTTAATATTAAAATAATTTTCGATTGTATGGTGGCGACTCAGATGATCGGGGGTCAAAGTAGTCCAAACACCAATTTGAGGTCCAAGGGTACTAGATGATTCTATTTGATAGCTACTAATTTCTGCAATTACCCAATCTGGCGAAGTTTCTGATAAAGCTAATTCGCAAGCAGCATAGCCAATGTTACCACAGGCAGGAGCGTTTAATCCTGCGGTATGAAAAATTGCAGCAACTAAAGCAGTGGTAGTAGTTTTGCCATTAGTACCAGTTATCCCTACCCAAGGAGAAGACTTGAGATATCGCCATGCTAATTCCATTTCTCCAATAGTTTCAATTCCACTTTCTCTGGCACGTTGGAGTGGGGGTATATCCCAAGGTACACCGGGACTAACAACGACTAAATCTAAAGATGTTTCCGGTTCAAATGAATAACCTAACTTAACAGTAATACCTTCTTGAGTTAATTTTTGTTGCTGTTGTTCAAGAGAGTCGGATGTGTTGCGATCGCTCAGTTCCACTTCCCAACCATTTTTCTTTAGCAGTCGCGCAGCAGCAACACCTGATTTTCCTAGACCAATAATATGAGTTTTTGGCATAATAAATATTTTTTGGTAGATATTTTGGTAAATTTACAAATTACCAAATGATAGTCATTTGGATTTTACAGCAGAGTGTGCTAAAAAGCTTTTGTCGGGATGGCTTTTTTCAGCATTAAAAACTGACAATTTTAACTTTCAGAACTTCAACAAAAGCACTATTTATAGGGGCAACTATAGAGGTATTTCCTGATCAAAAAACTCAAAATAATTGTCCCAAATTATCACTTAATTAGCAGTAGTGGATTGTTTCACCTAAAATAGTGCATTAGCTTTTTTCGTCACCCCATCCCCCCATCACCCCATTTTCTAATGCAACATTTAAGATGAAACAGTCCAGTAGGGTGCGTTAATGAAATGTAACGCACCGAATTAGTATTTCCTTAAGTAATATTACTAGACCTACATATCTAACATAGTGTCGTGCGACGGATTGTTAAATACTTTTGATAGCATATATTTTAGCCGTAATAGCACACTCTACAATTATGAACTATAGGTCTAGGAATAATTCACCTACTGTCACAAAAAATTCTATCCGTGCGCCCCTAGTGCAGGATGGCAGAAATAACTAACCAGTTACAAAATCCTAAAAGCCTTACTAATCAATACTTTTGATTTTTGATTTTTGACTTCCGCGTAGCGCCCCTAACTTTTAACTATTTCTCCAAAATCTGCCAATACTCGTGCATTATTACGGAGTAAGCCTAATAAATTTAATCGATTCTGTTTAATTTTCGGGTCTGGGTCCATTACTAAAACACTTTCCGGCCCATCAAAGAAATTACTTACAGTTGGGGCAATTTTTGCCAAACCATCTACTAATTGTTGATAATTTCTGGTTTTTTGAGATATTTTTGTTTGGGGAACTAAGTCAACTAAAGCATTATAAAATGCTAATTCTGATTGACTTTTAAATAAGTTTAAATCCACATTTTTTTCAGGTGCAAGTTGTATTTTATCCAACTCACCTTGAGCAGCTAAACGAGTTGAACGGTTTACGGTTTCATAGATTTGGTCAAGCAGACCATTTTGCCGAATATTTTGCAAGAAAATTGCACGGTTCCGTACATCTAATAAATCTTTTAATGCTCGTTCGGTATATTCAGAATCATTATTTCCTAACACCGCATTTACCAAATCATAATCAATATTTTTTTCCTCTTGTAAAATTGTTTTAATTCGCTGCAAAAAGAAGTCATATAATTGTGGCAATAACTCTGATTCTGCTTCTGGATAAAATTTCGTAAAATCTACAGCAATTTTTTCTAATAACTGATGTAAATTTATCGACAAATCTGCTGACCAAGTAATATTAACCACCGCATTTGCTGCCCGACGTAAAGCGAAAGGGTCGGAGGAACCTGTGGGTAACATTCCTAGTCCAAAAATACTTACCAAAGTATCAAGTTTATCTGCCAAACTCACAACTTGACCGCTAATACTTTCCGGTAAAATATCTCCAGCACCTCTAGGCAAATAATGTTCAAAAATTGCCATTGCTACAGCTTCATTTTCCCCACAAGCACGAGCATATTTTTCTCCCATTATTCCCTGGAGTTCAGGAAATTCATAAACCATTTGAGTTACTAAGTCAGCTTTGCAAAGTAGGGCTGCTCTTTCTATATTTTTGCTTTCTTCTTGACTTACTTTTAACTGTTCAGCTATTAACTTAGCTATATTAACAATGCGTTCTACTTTTTTCCGCACCGAACCTAATTTAGCTTGGAATGTTACAGCTTCCAATTCAGGTAAATAACTTTCTAATGGTTGAGCTAAATCTGCCTTATAGAAAAATTGTCCGTCAGCTAATCTAGCTCTAATTACTCGTTCGTTTCCTTTAGCAATAATCTCTGACTTTTCCGGGTCGCCATTAGAAATAGTAATAAAATATGGCAGTAATTCAACTTTGGATTTAGCAGTTTTTGTTGACTTCAAAACAGGAAAGTAACGTTGATGTGTAACCATAACCGTTGTTGTTACTTCCGAGGGCAAAATTAAAAACTCTTCATCAATTTTACCAACTACTGCTGTCGGCCATTCCACTAAATTTGTAACTTCTGCTAATAATTCGGTCGAAACTTCTGCTGTCCCTTTAACTTTTTTTGCTACAGTTTGTATTTGTTGTTCAATTTGACTCTTTCTTTGTTGAAAATCTACTTCTATATAAGCTTTTTTCAAGACTTCTACATAATCTTTTGCCCGGTCAATTTCTATAGATTCAGGATGTAAAACTCGATGTCCGTATGATATACGACCAGAGGTAATTATCTCAGAGCCATTTTCTAAATTTATCGGCAATATTTCCCCATCTAATAATGTTACTAACCATCGAATAGGACGAGGAAATTTAATATCTCCATCTGCCCAACGCATGAATCTTTTACCTTCAAGTTTACTAATCCATTCAGGTACTAATTTGATGATAATTTCTGCTGTTTTTTTACCCTGAATTTTTTTATTGACGAAGACAAAATCACCTTTTTCAGTTGGGCGTATTTCTAGGTCTTTTAGTTCTATTTCTTGTTTTTTAGCAAAGCCTTCTGCTGCCTTTGTAGGTTTACCATCTTTAAAAGCTGCTTTTGCCGGAGGACCTTTAATTTCTTCTTCTCGGTCTGGTTGTTGAGTAGGTAAATTGTTGATAATAACAGCTAAACGTCTGGGTGTGGCATATATTTTAATCCCATCATTTGTTAAGTATACCTCACTCAAAGCGGTAGGGATAAGTTTTTCCCACTGTGATATAGCTTCAGAGACAAAAGTTGCGGGTAATTCTTCTGTACCAATTTCTAATAAAAATGTCGGCATAGCAAAATATTGAAAGATTTGGATATTATCAGTTAATTACAACAGTTTACCTAAAAATTGGGTTTAAAGCTTTCCCCCTCTAATACCATCTCTCAAAAACTTTTCTACATTTTCTTGAGTAGGGGAGTAGGGGAGTTAGCGGAGCTTTGCGGAACGCAAACGGCTGTTTGCTTGCGCATAACGATCATTAATATCATGTCCGGTTGAACAGTTATAAATAACGACACGACTGAGTTCTCAGGAGTCAACCCACCCGCGCGCCCCTCCCAAGAGGGGAGGGGAACGACCAAGTCAGGAGAAAAGAAACAAGAAAGAAGAAGGAAGAGGAGAAGAAGGAGAAAGTTTTTTTATCACTAATTATCCGGACATGATATAACACCCGTACAGAGAAGTAAACATAAGAATAATTAACATTAACTGGAGTGCTTAATTATCACCATGCGTCTGTGTTAATTAGTTAATAATTGAAGTGTCACTTAAGTTAAGCATTCTTTTTTCACGCTTGGTATAACACCAAATATCACACATCAAATTTAATTAATATCTGCTATTGTTTATACCATAATTAATATTCTACTATAAGTTCGCAAATATGTTACATTGAGTTTAGTTAAGCTAATAATAAATAACTTATTAATCCAGCATATTCCTCTGGTAAAAATCAAAATTAAATCTTGTTTCTTTCTAAATATTTATCTTTCCGATCTTCCATTACTTATTCAGCGACTGTGGTAAGAGATTGAACTATTTTGTGTCTTAAGAGACAGACTTCTAACTTTAACTTGACTCATCAATATTCATAACTCATATTTTTGAAGCCAAACACGGAACAATCCGAAATTGAATCAGGCAAACATGAAGAAGATACTCAAAGACTCAAATATGTAGCTTCTACCTATTTAAAGAGTTTATTCTAATTCAATTCTCAGCAAATATTATCTACTCATTTAATTTTATCTCTTACTTTAGGGCTTATTAGGCTAAAATAAAATTTTATGACACTATCACTATATAGAGTTTCTCTTCAGGTGAAAGGCCATGATATTTGAATTACTCACTCAGATGTAACTTAAATTTTCCGATCATAAATGTTGAAAAAGGACTCCCATTATAATCGCACTTATTTAACGTTGAGACAGGGCGTATAAACTGCGCGGGAAACCGAGACAGATAGCCCATTATAATTTCAAATAGAAAAATAATTGAGCAATACGCGCGCGCATTTTTGGCGTTATAATCATATCAATAGCCGTGTGCCCCACGGCAAAAGAAAAAGCTTGTGGAGATGGTCTGACGGGGGTGCAACTCAGTTTATTTGATTTGTTATCTAGTTAAGAATCTGTGAAACAAGAATCTCCCGTTATAATCACGATATTTAACGGTGAGAGTGTCAAAGAGATTCAATTATAATTATGTCCAAAGCCAAAAATTGGGTAACCTAAAGACATTCGTAATAATAATGCTTGCATAAGCAAAAATTACCAGAGGTATATTCCTCTACCCCCGAAATACTCTAGCTTACTATAAAGTCACACTATGACCACTTTCAATATGTACATGGCTGCCGCAACCAAAACTAAAAGCACTGATGTCTGCACTTATAGAGAGATTGCTAAATTGAACACATCAGCAATTATGGCTTGTGGGTTGACAATGACCTACCAATCTGGAAAACAGTCATACCAGGTACTGAAGAATATTGACTTGACAGTAAACAAAGGTGATGTCCAGTTATTGATGGGACCATCTGGTTCTGGTAAAACTACTTTACTGTCAATCTTAGCAGGATTGTTAACACCTACATCTGGTAGAGTCTGTATACTGGGACAAGAAATTACGAAAATGTCCAGAAGCCAACTAGCCAAGTTTAGACTTAAGAATATCGGCTTTATTTTTCAGGGGTTTAACTTGTTCCCTGCATTGACGGCGAGAGAAAATATAGAAGTGGCTCTTAATATGAAGGGTATCAAGGGTAAGGCCGCAAAACATGAAGCTCAGGTACTTTTAGAGCAAGTAGGACTAGCGCCCCAGGCCAAGTTACATCCAAGAGATTTGTCTGGTGGCCAAAAACAAAGAGTGGCGATCGCCCGCGCACTATGTGGCAGTCCTAGAGTTATTATGGCCGATGAACCAACAGCAGCATTAGATTCCCACAGTGGTCATACAGTTATTGAGTTACTGCGTCGTCTTGCTAAAGAAGGTGGTTGTACAGTATTAATGGTAACTCACGATCCTAGAATAGTAAGTTCTGCTGATAGAGTAGTTTATCTTGAAGATGGGGTTGTGCAGGAAAACAAACAACTATCAGATAATATTTTGTAATTTTAGTAATATGTTTACATCTAAAATTTTTGTAACTTCCCAGATATTAATCTAAGTCTGGGAATTTATTTTTTTTTGTTTACCTTTCTTTTTCTTTGTTTTTATTGGCTACTTCTGTATTGTTTTTATTTAATTGTAAAATTTGTTCCTCGATAACACCCTTGAAAAGAAGTTAAATTAGTATTAGTAAATTGCTCAAGCTTAGTTACTAATGAAGCAGTACTAGGATGATGGTGAAATTTATCCCATTGATAAGCAAATTTACCAAGATAACGACCTGTCCCTTGATAACTAAACTCTTCTATAGGTATCTCAGAAATACCGGAAATTTCTTGGTCATGGTACCCATTAATAATTACTTTCTCTAATTTAACTTCTTTAGCCAAACTAACATTCCAATTTACAGGTTCGTAGGAAGAGAGAACTAAAATTACAGGTTTATTTTTTCGTTCTATTTTGACATTAATAGTGCCTGTAGGATGATATCCACCACGATGATCTGAGCGTGCTTCATAGACACCTACTAGGTGTAACTCCTTCTCTCCATTAGAGGTATTAAAAAAAGATGAAAAATCATTACTACCTCCAACACCACAAGCAACGCTATTAACTACTGTTGTAGAAACTTTATTTTGATTAGCTTGCGGTTGAAATCTTGACCTCATTAATAACCAGCTACCAAAAGTAATACTAGCTATTAAAACACTGGCAGTTATAACAATTAAAGATTTAATATTTTGGTCAAATAAATTTATTCTCAGTCGTGTCTTTGGAGAATAATTAAAATTTTGACTAAAGTCAGAAACTATATCTACTTTTTCATCTAGACAAGCTAATAAATTTAAACTTTCTGGTTGTTCTAACATAGTAGAAACAATTTTTGCTGTTCCTATATATAGATTTCTATTTTTTCTATCTAAAATTAACCAATATTTATCAGTTTCATTTAACTGATAATCTTTTACTTCAGAATTTACCAGAGGATGCTGAATAAAAATTTGCCAAGCAACACTAATACCAGCACCGATATTTTTACCGTCACTATACATAACTTGGTCAATTTCTGGTTCCCAGTGAAAAGCTACCCAGGGATGGTTAGAGTCATATCCTAATGACTTTTCTAACTGTGGGTGGGCTGTAAAATTTAAGAGTTTCACTAGATTAGACATACATCAGTTTCCAACTTGATGAACTAAAGTTCTTATTTATTTTGGTTGAGGGAGTAGGGAGTAGGAGAATAATTTAGCCACTTTAGTCTATATATTCGATAAAACCTTTCTATTGGCCCACGCTCTTTCCCCATGAGCTTGTCTTGCCATTTTAGGACGTTCTGGGCTGGCTGGCATCATCGATGTCCATTACCTTTGATTATTGATGATTTTCCAGAACTGACAGAAGAAGATATTAGAGGTAAAGTTTCTCTAAATTTTGGGCAAAAAAAATAAATCATAAATTTACTTCTCTAAGCGTCTAATTAATGGAACCAAAAAAATAAAAGGAGAAATACAATGCCAATACAGCATTTTATTGGAAGCCCAAATTACCGTGGGGCAATGCCTTGGAAAACACTCCTCTTCGTAAGAAGAGGGCGACAAAACTTTTTTTCAACAAGGAAAGGAGAAGGCGGTTCAAATTTTGCCAGTAGCAAACGCCTTCCCTGAATTTTCTCAATTAAAACAGACTAATATTTAATTTACCGAAAAATTGGGTTTAAAGCCTCCCCCTAAAAGGGGGACTTTATGTTATTATGGAAACAGCGGAAAGGTATTCAACCGCTCTAAAAACCTATAGCTACTTAACTGTAGCGTTTGCACCTTGAAAAGTAGAGTTATGGAGTTTTGTACATTAATGCTTGTACATAGAAAAACTCTAAGCAACAAGTATCAGAGAACCAAAGTTTTTTTTAAGGTTTGAACTGTACCGTAGGGCATACGGGAACGGGATCTTGATAGCGCAGCTCCTCTGAAAGAGGCAATAGAGCAAACGCGCAGGCGTGAGAACCATCTCTGGACTAGATGCTGCAAGGTGTTTAGTTTAAGTGGACTCATTGTTGGCGTAGCCTTGCGGAGCGCAAACCAAGAATCCTGGTTTCAGGAGAATCTCCGCGCCTTTAGGCCGGAGAGTATGTCAAAGTAACTAACTTCATCTCCAAAATTTTATTACAGCGGTTTTCAAGTTGATGAACCACATCTTCACAAACAAAACCTTGTAGGGACGTTCCATGGAACGTCCCTACTGTGGTCTACCCAAATGAAAACCGCTGTAATAGTATCTTCAACGGCTTTATATGGAGTCGAAGCACTAGAAGTCACACTAACAACTACCTGACTTTCAGGCAACCAACCCTGTGATATTTTTACCTCACTTCCTAAAGGTTTATGTTCAATTCTATACTTATTTGACATCCTCTCCGGCCTAAAGGCACGGAGGTTCCTACTGAGTCGTAGCTCTTCGGCGGGTTGACGCTTCTTAGGCTGCTGCTACTTTGACAGTAGTCTTATGCTTGCCTCCACGTCCGCGCACGAGTTTCCGCAATTCGTAGCTCCTCCGGAGGAGGCGTGCCCCCGGCAACTTTTAGTACTATAGCATATATTCAATTTACTTGCAAATAAAAAGTCGCCCGCTTATGGGCGAGGCTTTAAACCCAATTTTTCGGTAAAGAAACCTGATTTTTAGGACAAATGGTTGTTTTGATAACAGATATCTAGGAAAAAACCGGGTTTCTGGGTTTGTCCGCTAAGATTATCTATTTATGAGGTAAAAGGTTGGCAAAACTTTCCAAAGAATCAATTAAAACTGCTGTTTTAGTTAACTGTTTGAGTGACTGAATATTATCAATTTGATTAACAGCATCCACAATATTTGTAGGTACATTTTCAAACCTAGTTTCTAACACTGTGATGATTGATTCTCTTGTAGATTTGAGTTCTCCTTTCTCTATACCAATTTATTCAATACTGGTAATATAAGGCATCTTTTTTTCCTCCTCATAGTTATATACTTCTGTTTGAAATTGTCTTTTCAATTCCTCTGGTAAAATCATCATCCAGTCTATTAATCTGAACAACTGAATCACCATTTCTCTACTATAATCCCTCTCATATAGTAAACGCACTAAAGTCAATTTACTTTCCAATCTAATGAGAGGAGCTTTCCGAGTTTCCTTGCTTTTTAAGTAAGCCATAATAACCACAGAAAAAGGATTATTACTTTCAGCTAATAATTCCCAATTTTTCTCATAGTTTAATAATTTAACCATAGGAAATTTCAATTTTAATTGACAACCCCAACGACTATAACTATGTTTTCTAGGTCGCCATTTTTTCTTTTCATCTCCCAACACAGCTAAACTCACCAAAAAATAAAGGTTGAAAGCCTCTCCTTTCAAGGATAAAAAAAGAAAAAAATTACTTTTAAGCAATCCTCTTCTTTTTAAGAATAGGTAATGATTAATTATTAATGATTAATTATTAATTATTGAAGACTTCTGTATTTTTCAACCGATATTTATCATAGATGCGGTGTAAGCATTCAGCTATTAGCTGTCAGCTCTCAGCTCTGATGAGGAGGTTTAAATGAATATAGACTTTACAGCCGACTTTGGTAGTAAGTATAAATTCTGTCTAAATTAGTAAAGCTTTTATCTAAAACTAAAAGCAATAGCTGATAGCCGATAGCTGACGGCTGAATGCTTACGATTCGGTAATGATAAACATACATTCTTTCAGCAAAATTACTTTCATATTGCCCTTGTATTTCTGTGTGAATCAAAATCACAGTTTCTTGACTATTTTTTAGCCATACCTTAACTAATTTATCAGCTAAACGTTTGCCTAAATTAGCATCTTGAACAATTTGTTGAAACTCTTTATCCAAAGTTTCATAACCTTTTTCCCAATCAATTTCTTGATAAGTATGAGGAAAAAAGAAAGCCATAAATTATGGAAAGTAAACATCTAATGCTTCTTTCCAAGGACTATCATATTCTCCTTGAGTTTGGTGTTCCATATCAAAATAAAAATTGTAGTTTTAAGCTACTCATCAACTCTGCAATAATGAGAAGATTTTTCCTAGTTTCCTGACTTTTTAAATAACCCATAATAATAACAGGAAAGAGATTATTATTTTCTGCCAATAATCCCCAATTTTCCTCATAGTCTAATAATTTAACCACAGGAAATTCTGAAGTATAAGGAGCAGATTCAGATGGAAAGTACAAAGGAATTGACATTTATCGGTAATTTGTGGTATATGTAGCGCCATACAGAATATTGTACTGCAACTGCAAGACAATTCTAAGTTGGACCTCACTTGTTCTAACCTACATTAACTTGCCCTCAAGTGAAAAGATGGCTGAGTTAAAGCCTAGTCAACTTAAACATTCCTCAAGGAGTAAAAAATGATACGTGCAATAATTATTTTTCTTGTTTCAATATTGTTAATTTCCTCTCCCGTGAGAGCGGCCGAGACTAATGCTGCGGATATTAGTGGTGAGTGGATAGGAACATGGACTAGCCTAAATTCACCCACTTATAATGGTGTAATAGAAATGTACATTAATAATGAAGGAAACAATGTGGACGGCATCTCGGTGATAGGCAACACAAAGTGTTTCCCGGAGCGAGTTTTCAAAGGTAATTTGTCAGGTAAATACAACAACTTTATAGAGTTTAAATTAGCTCCTGTAGAAAACCCAGAAGATTCTTTTGCTGAAAACTGGGGAGCCATAAATAGGTCTCGCAATGCTATTAGTGTGGTCTATAGCTTTGACAAGCCTAACTCTGAATGTTATGGAGATGTTGGTACAATGTTCATCTCTAAGATTCAACCCTATTCTAGTATTCAGGGAATTACGAAGAAATAATCATATCTCTGTTTTTTGCGACGAGAAGGCGATGCAAATTTGGCGAGTGGCAAACGCCTTCTCTTTTGTCTAAAGTTTAGTGCAGCAGATAGGCAAGACAGTTAGGCTTTTTTGGAGAGATTTTTTCCGCTGCTGAGATTATAACGTTAGGCAAAGTTCTATTGCTCAATTCAGCAACGCCTAATTTTTTTCTAGTAGTGGTGAAGCTATCAAACTAAGCATCACCCCTAAATTTTCTCAATCAAAACAAAGTAATATTTAATTCACAGCAACTAACTTCATCTCCAAAATTTTATTCATAGTATCTTCAACAGCTTTATCTGGAGTTGAAGCACCAGAAGTCACACCCACAACCACCTTACCTTCAGGTAGCCAACCTTCAGATATTTTCACTTCATTTCCTAAAGGTTTATGCTCAATTCTATTCCCAGATAAAATCCTGTTAGCACCATCAATATGATAGGAAGGGATATTATTTTCTATTGCCATTTCCTGTAAATGAGTAGTATTAGAAGAATTAAAACCTCCTATTACTACCATTAAATCTAACTTTTCATCGAATAAACCCGCCATTGCATCTTGCCTTTCTTGAGTCGCGTCGCAGATAGTATTAAAGTGTTGATAATGTTCATTTAATTTATCTGGTCCGTACTTTTTCATCATTGTTCTTTCCAACAACTTTCCTATTTCTTCGGTTTCACTTTTCAGCATAGTAGTCTGATTAGCAATACCAATTTGTTCTAAATCTAAATCTGGATCAAAACCTTCAGAATAAGCATTTTTAAACTTATCCATAAACTCATCACGGTTGCCACCATTGAGAATATAATTACAGACATATTCTGCCTGGGATTTATTCAGAACTATCAAATATTTATCAGCAAAAGAGCTAGTAGCTATAGTTTCTGCATGATTATATTTACCGTGAATAATAGAAGTAAATTTTTTCTTTTTCTGTTTTTCAACACTGTTCCAAACTTTAGAAACCCAAGGGCAAGTAGTATCAACAATTTGACAATTTTTTTCCTTTAATATCTGCATTTCCTGAATACTTGCACCAAAAGCTGGTAATATTACAACATCATTATCTCCCACTACAGAAAAATCTTTTTTACCATCAATTACAGGGATAAATTTAACTTTCATATCCCTCATATCTTGATTAACAGAAGGATTATGAATTAGTTCATAAGTAATCCAAATTTGTTGGTTGGGAAAATGTTGACGAGTTTCATAAGCTATAGCTACTGACCTTTCAACACCCCAACAAAAACCAAAAGCTTTTGCGAGTTTGATAGTAACATCACCTTTTTGCAGGGTATAATCATTATCTTTAATTTGTTGAATTAGGTTACTTTTATAAGCAGACTGCATAACTGTGGCGACTTCTTCAGCATGACCAAATCCTTTGCGGTTATAATTCTCAGATTTTTTTAGTGCTCTGGTAAAAGCTTTTGTATCCATAGATTATTTTCAACCTTATGATTAAATTTCCTTCATCTTAATAGTTCACCAAGGATTAAAACCCTTGGCTAACAACTTAAATTATCTTATAGATTACTCTTGAGGAATATGCCATCTTTTTCATCTTTTTATATTCTGGTTAATCAGTTCACAAAGTGATGAGTCAGGAGTCAGTCCTCAGGAGTCAGAAGAAATAGCTTTTATAGAATTTTTGATAATTAGCACTTGCTGATTTAAAGATAAAGGCATTGGCATATAAAGACAAGTGCCTTTTTGGGGCCTTTCAAAAGTGCCTGGTATCACCTCTAAAACGCTCATGCATGGCTCGTATTTTAGGCTCATAGTTGGGCAGAAAAATCACGATAGATTCTTACTCCTGTCTCCTGTCTCCTGCATCCTTTCTCCTACTCCCCCACTCCCCTACTGAGGTTCTTCTAGTCTCATTTTGCTATACATTTGGATCGCCGTACTCCAAATTTGATAACCATTCTCATTGAGATGCAGACCATCAGTACTAAGATCGCCTCGCAGAAGACCTTGAGAATCTGTAAATAGTGGGTGAAGATTTAAAAAGAATGCTCCCTCAGCATCAGCTACAGCTTTTAGACTACGATTTATTCTTCTGATGCGACTATTAGGTAGTTGTAAAAGATAATCCCGACCTTCCCAGATAGCCCTCTCTCCACTGTGGGGTAAAATAGATTGGATAACTATTTGACTCCCAGGATGAATGGATCGTAATTGGTTAATAATTCTTTTTTGATTTGCTAAAATAACCCGATCGCTTTCTCCATGAATTAAATCATTAATACCAATCATCACAAAAATTGTTTCTGGCCTGGTACTATCAAATAAATAAAGTCGCTTCAATAGGCCAGACGAAGTTTCTCCAGAAATTCCTTGATTCAACCAGGTTCTATCTCTAGGGAGAAGTTGAGAGGGAAACCAAAGACTCAAAGAATCTCCCACCATAACAGTTAGACGATCAGGACGATTTTTAGCTGCAGCGATCGCCTCTCGCTGTAACTGTTCTACCCATTGTTCATAAGTCCATCTATGGTTTCTGCCAATAGCCAGAAGCTCTTTCCTAGCTTCCCCAAATAGTGGACTTGGTCTATTAGTTCTAATCCTATCAGTAGTATAGTTGATTGTAGCATTTGCTTGAGGCTCTTGTGACAATTTGTAGTCACTCGTAACTAGGGTGGCCACTGTTAATAACAGTAGCCCGTTAGCAGCTAAGGAACACCAAGCCCAAGTTGGAACATTTTTAGATAAAGTAAACACCGTAGCTGAATTAAATTAGTCTCCGATACTGAAGTAACTGATTTATGGCTATGGCTATTTTACCTAGAATTTTCCCATTAGTGTTTTTGCAGACCTTGATCAATATCCATTCTATTTGACATACCAGTACCAAGAGCATCAGGTTCTTTCATAAACCCTGTATAAGCTTCCATACCATGTTCGGCAATATCCAAGCCTTCAAATTCTTGTTCTGTATGGACACGAATACCTGTAGTAGCTTTCAAAGCTAGCCAGAAGATAGCACTCATAATCACTGTGAATAGTCCCACTGAGATAATACCTATAGCCTGAACGAAGATATCAGCATCTTCAACAAAAATACCAACGGCTAAAGTACCCCAGATTCCACAGACTAAGTGAACTGATGTGGCACCTACTGGGTCATCAACTTTCAACTTGTCAAACAAAGGTACAGAAAACACAACAATGATGCCAGCAACAGCACCAATAATTACTGCCTCAAAATAAGAGACGCCATTACAACCTGCTGTAATACCGACCAGTCCAGCTAAAACACCGTTAATAATCATTGAGAGGTCTGGCTTAGTATCTTTGAGCCAAGATGTAATAGTTGCTGTAGTCCCCCCTGCTGCTGCTGCTAAATTTGTGGTTACGGCAATATAAGCCACATTTTCGTTTGCAGCTAGTTCTGAACCAGGGTTAAAGCCAAACCAGCCGATCCAAAGAATTAAACAGCCCAAGGTAGCAAAACCCATATTATGACCAGGAATAGCTCTTGGTTGGTCATCGTCATCATATTTGCCCATCCTTGGCCCTAAAATATATGCTCCGACCAGTGCTGCCCAGCCACCGACTGAGTGGACTGCTGTTGAGCCAGCAAAATCACCGAAGCCCATTTCAGCTAGCCAACCACCACCCCATATCCAATGTCCGGTAATTGGGTATGAAATACCTGTGATTAACAAGCTAAAAAATAAAAAGGCACTAAATTCAATCCTTTCAGCTACAGCACCAGAAACAATAGTGGCTGCAGTAGCGGCAAAAGCTGCTTGGAATAGAAAAAATACAGGCAATGGTAAACCTGAAGGAAATGGGTCTAGTCCGTAGCTAGTAGCTTCCCCAGTTAGGAAAAAACCACCCCCACCAATGAAGGGATGGTCTCCGGCAAACATTATGGAAAATCCTATAGACCAATAAACTAATGTAGCTAAGGCAAATACAATTAGGTTTTTTGCCAAAATATTAACTGCATTTTTATGACGACAAAAGCCAGTTTCTAACATTCCGAAACCAGCATTCATAAAAATCACAAATATTGAAGCTACTAAAATCCATATTGAATCTAATACCCCTTTTACATACTCTGGGGTTAATTCTTGGTCTTGAGCTGTTGCAGCTCCTGCCCATAACGCAATAATTATGAATACTAGAGGTATACAGGCTAATGTCGCCGGGGTAAACCATTTTGTCCGACGTAACCTGTTTATTAGTGCTGTCGGTTCTAAGAAACTGCTATATCTTGCTGATAATGACTGTTTCTTTTTTGTTCTATTGTTCTTGAACTTTACTTTAGATGTCATTGTGAGAACTAATTAATAGTTTACAAGTCAAAATAGCGCACCAATTCTTGTTTGACATCCTCTCCCGTTAAATCAAAGATTATAATGAGAGACTCCCAAACCTCACGATTTAGGTTTACTGCTTGAGTGGCACTTATCTAGATTGTTTCCAACCCCCGACAGTACGCCTACACAGTCAATTTTTTGAACCACGATCTGCCCGACCGCAGCAACACCTCTATGACAAATCACTTTTGCCACTGCCACATCACGGTTGATTTAGTAGTGACATTCACACAGAGCATTTATGAATACGCTCAGACAAATCTTTCTTGCCTGTATGTGCTCCACAGTTCGGACAAATTTGACTGGTATATCTGTAGTCTACCTGGCCAAAATAAACCCCTCGTTTCCTGCATACCCAAGCCAAGATATTGAAAAACTGACCGAACCCTGAATCTAAAAGTATGTTTACCAATGGATAATTGATAATTGAAAATTGATAATTAATCGAATCTAGGTTTAAAGCCTCTCCTTTTCAGGAGAAAAAGCGGTCGTAGCGGAGCTTCCCGAAGGGTGGGACGGCGAGGAAACCTACGCCATATCCAATCGACTCCTGTGAAGAAATCAGATTTCCTTGTATTCAATTCCGTAACGGTTTTAACCAGAGGTAATTATCTATTATCAATTAATGAACTAACATTCCTTTGGCCCAGGTTCTCAAGTCTAGGTATTCCACAAATATCATTCCAGCTTGGTCATATATTAATGATGAGCTAGCTTAAAGTGAAAGTATTTTCGGGTGTCTGAGATTTTTTAAAGTCTCTGCCTGTAAGAATACCAATTATTTGTCAGATTTTTGTTCTAAAATGTTTGCAATTTAATTAAATTTGTGTTAAATATTCCTGATATCCCATTTCCTCTAATCTAGTTTGTTTGTCCATTACTGATTCAGCTAGGGTCTGACGATATTTTTGGACTCGTTCTAATAGTTCTGGTTGGTGGGATGCTAATATCTGAATGGCTAATAAACCAGCATTTTTGGCATTGCCGATCGCTACTGTGGCTACTGGTATTCCTCTTGGCATTTGCACTATAGAGTATAGGGAGTCAATACCTTGTAATGTTCGAGTTTGTACGGGGACACCAATCACTGGGAGTGGCGTTAAAGATGCGACCATACCTGGTAAATGTGCTGCACCACCCGCTCCGGCAATTATGACTTTTAATCCTCTTTGATGGGCAGTTTGGGCATATTCAAACATTCTCTGGGGCGTGCGGTGGGCTGAGACAATGGCGACTTCTGAGGGGACTTCAAATTGTTCACAGATAGCGATCGCTTCTTTCATTGTGGGCAAGTCTGAGTCACTGCCCATAATAATTCCGATGATTGGATTCATAATCTATAGGAGTTTTCATTAAAAATACAGAGATTTTGACTTAAAGGCAGAAGGCAGAGGGCAGAAGTTTTGTAGTCTACCTTTGTGAAAATTTTTATAATATCATATCGGGATAGTTAGAGTTTGCTGAAAAAGTCTGATGGTGATGATAGGGAATAGGGAATAGGGAACAGGGAACAGGGAACAGGGAACAGTTTAGACTATTTGTCACGGCCATATTTTCTAATAATTAGGGTCAAAATTTGATCATTTTGAGAGGACAACAGCCAAAAAATAGGTACTTTTTTCGACATAAAAAAGCTAATACCATATTGAAATGAAGCTGCATAGAATAATATTTCAAGCATAATTGACCGCAGATAGGAGTAGATAGAGATAGATCGATTTAATGAGTTTCATAATTCTATGCAACCTCATATAAAACTGGTATAAAACCTTTATCTGTTAATGCTTTTATAATTAATCAGCAAGCCCTATTAGTGATCAAAAAACTTTCTCCTTTTCCCCTTCTTCTTTCTTTCCTCCTGACTCCTGACTCCTTCGTCGTTATTCCCAGAAACCAGATTTTTTTAATCATGTTTAGAGGCTTTTCCTAATCCTAAACCACTTAATATAAATAATCCGAATAATACCGAAGGTTCAGGAACTGATTCAATACGATTAAAGGTTATAGGTGTGCCAAATAACAGATTACCATTACCATCAAAAATACGATCTAAAGAGTCAATACTATTAGACTTAATCACAATATCAGAAACAACTTTACCCCCAGGAAAAGTCGTCGAACAACCTTCAGGGTCGTTAGTCCCTACATAGGTATTAGAAACAAAAGAAAGGTTTACTTCACAGTTAAAATCATCTAAATTTGTAGCATTAATAAACTGTTCAGATTCAGGGCGATCGCATAAACCAAATAAAGAAGTTTCGTTGAGGAAACGACTAATACTAATAGTAATTTGAGAGTCATTATTACTAAAAAAAGAATACAAGCGCACCCGAAAAGGAAATCCTCCTGTTGTTTGTTCTAAATAAACAGTTTCTGTATTTTCCATCAGGTCACTGCCAATAAGTTTAACCGGACAATTTGACATTGTAACCTGAGGAATCATAGGATTATCAGCAACCTGTTTAGTATTATCAAATAAGCCAGTGAACCATTGTGATACCTGTTCCACTTGAAATAAAGTTGCAGCATGACTTTTTTGAGCAAATGTTACACTTAGAAGTAGAGCGCTTAGAGTACAAAATTTAAGTTGATTTATCTGCATTTTTCTACACTTCTTTTCATTAAAAATATCTGATTAAATTGCCACCTAGTTTAACACCGATTCTCATATTTTCCTAACTCTAATTTTTATTCACTTACCGAATAATTAAGGTTTAAAGCCTCTCCTTTAAAGTAGAAACAATAATTTTTTTCCTTTGAGTCAATACTATCCGTTTTCAAGGATAGATAATTATTAATTAGGGTTTGCTGAATAAGTATTTTGGTATGGGGTAGGAGTCAGGAATCAGGAGTCAGGAGTCAGGAGAAATGGGGAATTTAGAGGAGTTAGGAGCTAAGTTTTGTCCCTCAATTTTTCTGTCCGAAGGTTTGCCTTTTATGCTAACTTTTTGAGAGTTTTAGACTAAAAAAAGCGCACTTTTTGGTAATCCAATAAGACTAAAACCTTTAGTTGTCAATGGTTTGAGAATTAATCAGCAGAGCAATAATTATTAATTATTAATTATTAATTGTTGAACACCTACCACCTTCTTCAATAAAATTTAAGCCCGTGAATTTAACTACTAAAATTATTAACGCTAAAATCCCTGGTTATCAAGACCTACAGCAGATTTTAATCGACTCTACTGGCAATATTAAACAAATTATCTCTCAAACAGAGGAATTTTTGTCTACCGCATCTACCACTATTGATGTTCAACAAGATTGGGTTTCTCTCGGTGGGTTTGATTTACAAATTAATGGTGCTTTAGGTTTAGCTTTTCCTGAAGTAGATGCAAATTCTACTACTAAAATACAGGAAATTTGTCAGTATTTATGGCACCAAGGAATAGATGCTTTTTTACCCACTATTGTCACAACTTCTATAGATAATATTCAGCGATCGCTCCAAATATTCCACAATTTGGCCTCACAACCTCAAGACCCAGAAATGGCAAAAATTTGGGGTGTTCATTTAGAAGGTCCTTTTCTCAATCCTGAAAAGCGAGGCGCTCATCCATTAGAATATTTACTACCATTAACATTTAAAAATGTCAAAGAAGTTTTGGGAGAGTACGCTGAGATAGTTAAAATCATTACTTTAGCTCCAGAATTAGACTCCACAGAAACAGTCATTCCCTACTTAAAAAATCTAGGAATTACAGTTAGTTTAGGGCATTCTCAAGCCACAGCAAATCAAGCAGAAAAAGCTTTTAAATTGGGAGCTTCAATGGTGACTCATGCTTTTAATGCGATGCCGAGTTTACATCATCGAAAACCTGGTTTATTAGGAGCAGCAATTACAAATTCGGATGTTATGTGTGGTTTAATTACTGATGGTCAGCACGTCTGTTCAACAATGATAGAAATTTTGTTGAAAGCGAGTCAATATCAACAGGGAATATTTTTAGTTAGTGATGCTTTAGCACCCTTGGGATTAGGGAATGGAATTTATCCTTGGGATACTAGAGAAATAGAAGTTAAAAATGGTACGGCAAGATTAAAAGATGGAACTTTATCAGGAACAACTTTACCTTTATTAGTTGGGGTTAATAATTTGGTGAAGTGGGGAATTTGTGATATTGAAACGGGAATTTATTTGGCGACTATTGCACCTCGGAAGGCATTAGGAATAGATAGTAAAATTATTGGTAAGTCTGGGAAAAATTTATTGAGATGGAGGGTGAGGAAGTCAGAAGTCAAAATTCAGAAGTCAGAAGTAGGAAGTCATTTTTGTAATGAGGATTTGAGTTGGCAGAGAATATTTAGAGTTTGCTGAAAAAAGCAAAATGTGGGAAGTGTGGGGAGGGTGGAAAGACAGAGAAAGTAGTCGGAAGAATTGTTCGGGAGACTTTTCTGTTCCGGAATACTTTTGGAACGAGATGCTACTCAAAGGTAAACCAGAGCATCTCAAAAAAAAATCTGCAGGACTTACGCAAAGGCACTATTTATAGAGTAAATTAACTGTTGGAAAATAGTTTTGAGCGCTATATATAGCGTATCTGCGTAAGTCCTAATCTGCTCAAAAATTTGGCAAGAGTGAGAAAGTAGTCGGAAGAATTGTTCGGGAGACTTTTTTGTTCCGGAATACTTTTGGAAAGGGATACTACCCAAAGGTAAACCACAGCATCTCAAAAAAAATCTGCTCAAAAATTTGGCAAGAGTGAGAAAGTAGTCGGAAGAATTGTTCGGAAGACTTTTCTGTTCCGGAATACTTTTGGAAAGGGATACTACCCAAAGGTAAACCACAGCATCTCAAAAAAAATCTGCTCAAAAATTTGGCAAGAGTGAGAAAGTAGTCGGAAGAATTGTTCGGGAGACTTTTCTGTTCCGGAATACTTTTGGAAAGGGATACTACCCAAAGGTAAACCACAGCATCTCAAAAAAAATCTGCTCAAAAATTTGGCAAGAGTGAGAAAGTAGTCGGAAGAATTGTTCGGGAGACTTTTCTGTTCCGGAATACTTTTGGAAAGGGATACTACCCAAAGGTAAACCACAGCATCTCAAAAAAAATCTGCTCAAAGCTGTTTGCGCAGCAGTCCGAGGAAAAGCTGAAAGCTGACCGCTGAGTGCTTCTTTAAAACTCAGACAAAGCAATATTTTCCTTCTTCCCTCTTCCCTCTTCCCTCTTCCTTCTTCCTGAAGTAGTCGAAAGAATTGTTCGGGAGACTTTTCTGTTCCGGAATACTTTTGGAAAGGGATACTACCCAAAGGTAAACCACAGCATCTCAAAAAAAAATCTGCTCAAAGCCATCTGTAGGGGGCGCAATTCGGAGCTTTGCCTTAGCAAATACCATTTGCTTCGCATAACTATCGTTAACGCCCCTACTAGATATGGCAGTTCTGCGTAAGCCTTGTTAGACAAAGCAATATTTTTCTTCTTCCTTCTTCCCTCTTCCTTCTTCCCTCTTCCTTCTCAATTACAATTTAGTGCCACATTCAGAACAGAAATTATGAGTAACACTATTTTGTGCCCCACAATTACTACAAGTAATAAACTCCACAGCTTGTTCAAGTTGCTTACGAATAGGTAAACCAACCATTTGAGCATTACTCTTACCAGGGGCTACCATCGGATAACAATTCTCATCCTTAGTCACACGAACATCCATCAACACAGGTCCATCGTGAGTCAACATTTGAGCGATCGCCTCTTTGAGCTGGTCCCGACTAGAAATCATCATACCTTTAACTCCATAAGCCTGAGCCAACATCACAAAATCAGGCATTCCCATCTCCATGTTAGAAGAAGAGTAGCGCTCGCCAAAAAATGCCTGTTGCCATTGACGCACCATACCTTGCCAGCCATTATTAATAATCACAGTTTTAACATTAATGTCATACTGTGCCAGAGTCCCCAACTCCTGAATATTCATTTGAATACTTGCATCACCAGCAATACAAATCACTTCCCGGTTTGGCAGTGCCACCTTTGCCCCCATCGCAGCAGGCATCCCATAACCCATAGTCCCCAAACCTGCACTAGAGATCCATTGCCGAGGTCCATTTTTCAGAAATTGAGCTGCCCACATTTGATGCTGACCAACATCAGTTGTATAGTAAGCATCTGGAGCAATTTTACCGATTTCGTCAATTACCTCTTGTGGTGAAATACTATCTGAATATTGGGGGGCCACTAAAGGATAATCTTGTTTCCAGCGATTAATCTTTTCTAACCAAGGTTGAGTTTGATGAGGATTAACTAAATCTCCTATCTCTCGGCAATGACGTAGCAAGTCAATCAAAACTTGGCGTACATCTCCAACAATTGGAACATCAGGAATTCTGTTTTTACCTACTTCTGCCGGGTCAATATCAATATGAATTACTTTTGCATGACAAGCAAATTCGTCTAACTTTCCAGTTACTCGGTCATCAAAACGAGAACCAACAGCAATTAATAAGTCGCACTCACTCACCGCAAAATTAGCATAAGCAGTACCATGCATTCCCAGCATTCCTACTGATAGGGGATGATGTTCATTAAAAGCACCTTTACCCATCAAAGTAGTAGTTGCAGGAATATTAAAATGTTCTGCTAATTCTTGAATTTCTGCATGAGCATCTGCGGAAATTGCACCACCACCTATATATAATAAAGGACGGCGTGCCTCTAGCATCAAATTTATAGCTTGGTTAATTTGCCGAGGGTTGCCTTTGACCGTCGGACGGTATCCAGGTAGTTTGATGGAACCAGGTTCCACTGGTTCATAGTCAAATTCTTCCAAACCTACATCTTTGGGTATGTCAATCAAGACTGGACCAGGACGACCTGTACTGGCAATATGAAATGCCTCAGCAATAATTCCGGCCATATCCCTTGGGTCTCGGACAACATAAGAATGTTTAACAATTGGTAGAGTAATGCCATAAATGTCTGTTTCTTGGAAGGCATCAGTACCAATCATTTTTCGGCCTACTTGGCCTGTAATTACTACCATGGGAATTGAGTCCATTTGAGCAGTAGCTATGCCTGTTACGAGATTTGTAGCTCCGGGACCTGATGTAGCAAAGCATACACCTACTTTACCAGTGGCACGGGCGTATCCATCAGCGGCATGAGCTGCTCCTTGTTCATGTCTGACTAAAATGTGCTTTAGGTCTCCTGCAGCTTCTGAACGGTAAAGTTCATCATAGATTGGTAATATCGCACCCCCTGGATAGCCAAATATGTGTTTGACTCCATGACGCTTAAGACTATCCATTAGTGCAAAAGCACCCGTTGCTCGTTTTAGGGTAACTTTAGTCTGTAATTGCACAGGTAATTCCTCTCTAGATACTATTATGTATAGTTAAAAGTATAATTTTAATCAAAAATGAGATGTAATAGAAAGTCTTTTTTTACATAATTTACACAAAACTTTAAGATTCTTTATTAGAGTCATTTTTTCGGTATTTTTAAGATTTTAGAAGCCTACTCAAAAAACTGCTGAGTAAATGTATTTTTCTTAACAAATAAGGCCCACTTGGCGACGATCTTAAAAGATGTCATCCTGATAAACGAGTAAACTCAAAAATTAAGTGTAAGGAGTGAATAACTTGAAAAAAGTAGAAGCTATTATTCGGCCTTTTAAGCTAGACCAGGTGAAAATTGCTCTCGTTAATGCTGGTATCGTGGGTATGACTGTTTCTGAGGTCAGAGGATTTGGGCGTCAGAAGGGTCAAACTGAAAGGTATCGTGGTTCTGAGTATACGGTTGAGTTTTTGCAGAAACTCAAGGTTGAAATTGTAGTTGAAGATGACCAGGTGGATATGGTTGTTGACAAAATTATTGCTGCCTCCCGTACTGGTGAGATCGGTGATGGTAAGATTTTCATTACTCCAGTAGATAGAATTGTGAGGATTAGGACTGGGGAAAGTAATATAGAAGCAATCTAGTTTTAGAGATAGGTTTTGCCATGTTAGGTGATAGGTAGTTATAAGTTACTTTGAGACTTCTGGCAAAGAAAAATTTATGATTTTTGTGTTGTCATTTATTTGATTTTAAATTTGCTTAAGAGGTCTAATAATGGAAGTGTCAAAACTTTTTTATACCTAAAAACCTATCCCTATCTCTATCTCTAAAAATATTTATTTGAGTTATATCCGTAGGTTTAATTGAGAGAACGTAACTTAAACAAATGTAGTTTTTTTTGTTGAGTTTTACTGCCGTTTAATTCTACCTACGGTATATTAATAAATACCAATATCAATGGCAGATTCTTTACTTATTTCTTTCAAACGCGCAGCATAATTTTCCAATATTTTCACTCTCTGTTCATTAGTCATCCGAACAGGTGCATATACAATTTCCGGTGCCAATACATCAAAACCAACAAACTGCAACATTCCTCTATGAATAGGCCGTAAAATTCCATTAATATCGCCGTTGAAACCACCCTTAATATAAATATCTTCAGCACCACCTGTCGTCAATGACAATAATGCTCGTTTTCCTCGAAAAGCTCCTGTTTCATATATTAGACCACCGCCATAGACCCGCCCCATAGCAAATACACGGTCAACCCACCCTTTGAAAACTGCGGGTAAACCAAACCACCACAACGGAAATTGCCAAATCATTAGGTCACACCACTCAATTTTCTCTATTTCTAAGTTGATATCTTCGGAAAAACTATTCATTTCTGTGGCATATTTTTCTTCAAGTTGCAGTTTGAGATAATTTGGATCTTTGACAGTTTTGAAATTTTGTCTGCTGGAAACAGGATTGAAATTCATTTCATGTAAGTCTGAAGTTTTTACTTCATTTCCTGCATCTACTAGAGCTTCGCAAGCTTGACGAAACATCGCACCGTTAAAACTTTGGGGTTCGGGATGCCAATACACAATTAATACTTTCATTTTTTGGTTTTTCTATCCTGAGAATATTGTGAAAATGATTAACTTTTTAGTTAATTTACAGTAACATTAATACTTTTAGTAACCAGCCAGATATAGTAATTTGTATCAAATGTCTCTGTTTGCTTCTAACTTTTCTATTAAGCGATCGCTACTGTTGCCTCTTGCTTGTTGCGTGTTCCCTGCTACATAACTAGATTTTTTGGATCGAGCTACAGGATAAAAGCTAAGAAAGTATAAATATTTCTTCAAAACATATCATAAGCATAATTTACTAAAGATCAACCTGAGAAAAATTAATTCTGCAAATGTCTATCTCTATAAGTATTCATTTTTCAAAAGAAAATAAAAAATAAAAAGTGTAGCTTTGAGTTAATTGGGATTGGAAGCTTATATTTGATACAGTTGCTAGAGTGAGGATAGTCAAGATAAATATGAAAGTACAGAAGAATCAAGGATATAGCTATCAAGTAGGTAACTATTTAGCATTAGATCATCCCACTTATGTTAGGCGCTTGGCAGATAAAGAGCTATTTAATGCTTTGAAGAAAGGTGAATATTGTTATGTATTAAGTTCTCCACAAACGGGAAAATCAAGTTTACAAATTAGAACAATACAACTGTTGCAAGCAGAAAATATTATCTGTATTGCTTTAGATATGACTAGAGTTAATAATAAACTTTTGACTCTAGAAGAATGGTATGAGCAAATAATTTTGACTTTAGAGAAGACTTTTTTATTTCCTCGGCATTTCCCGGAATTATGGTGGGAGGAAATGGCAGATTTACCTGCGGATGAAAGATTATTTATTTTTATTGAAGAGGTGTTGCTAGTTAATACTCAAAATGAGAAAATAGTAATTTTTATAGATGAAGTTAATGATGATAGTGTTGTTAATTCGGGCTTTAGTAGTTTAGGGGTATTAATTGATTATTGTCTTGAGGAAAGAACAAATAATCCAAAATTTAAACGCTTAACTTTTGCTTTATTAGGAACAACTATACCTGATAATTTAGTAGATAGGTGTAGATTTATTGAACTTAATAGTTTTGAAAAAAAAGAAGTAGCTCATTTAGCACAGCCATTTAAAGGCATAATCAAACAGCCACTACAAGTTATAGAAAAAATCTTATATTGGTCAGGCGGACAACCATTTTTAACGCAAAAACTGTGTCAAATAGCGATTGATTATTTGGGAGAAAGAAAAGGAGAAGAAGATTATAATGATATAGCTTTAGTTGAAGATTTAGTTGGAATTTGTGTTATAGAAAACTGGGATTCACAAGACTATCCAATTCATTTAAATAAAATACAAAATCTTTTGCTGAAGAATATACAGAAATCTACAAGTCATTTAGAAATATATCAACAACTATTAAAACATGGTAGATTAAGACCGCCTGGTCAAGATAATCAAAAATTTAAAAATGATGCGATCGCTAATAATAAATGGGAAATTAAAGAGTTATTGAGGTCTGGTGTAGCGAAAATAAATAATGGTTTTTTAGAGGTATACAGTCCGATATATGCAGAAATTTTTAATCAAGAATGGGTACAACAATATTTACCAACAGTAACTAATTTTGCTCCTCAAACTAATCCTCAAATATTAGAATTAAATGACCAGGAAAAAATATCTCTAATGGTATCTGATTTCTCTAATACTGAAGTCACAGAAACTAATCCAATAAATAGTAATGGTTTGATTAAGCCACAACAGAAACAAAAGGAGATACCAGTACAAAAAAATCAGAATCACATTGAGGAAGGAAGAAGGAAGAAGGAAGAAGGAAGGAAGAAAAAGTTGTTGGGGTTTGAGTCCCTATCTAATTATCAACACCCTATAGACGGCGGGGTATTAAACCCAAAAGAAAAAGATAATAAAAATAATAATTCCAATGAAATTCAGGTTCAGCAACAACATGAATTAGGGGAAATAACAGCACAGAAAAATCAGAATAATCCCAATAATATTCCACTTCAGTTACAACAGAAACAACAAGAGATACCAGCACAGAAAAATCAGAATAATCTCAATAATATTCCGCTTCAATTACAACAGAAACAACAGGAGATACCAGCACAGAAAAATCAGAATAATCTCAATAATATTCCGCTTCAATTACAACAGAAACAACAGGAGATACCAGTACAAAAAAATCAGAATAAAGTTCAGAAAAAACAGGTAGTTCGGAAAAAAGTCAAAAAATCTTCAAATCAGCAGAATAAACTGAAATTAGGAGTGGCGGGTTTAGTTATAGTATCAATAACAGCAATGACAGTAGTTGCTTGGGCAACTAAACTTTTTCAAGATACACAAAATCAACTTCAAAGAACAGAATATCAGCTAGAAAAAGCACAGTATGAACTTCAAGAAGCACAAGAAGGTACAAAACTAGAACACAAAGGAATTAGTGCTTTAAGAAAATTTGAAATTGCAGAAATAGAAGCATTACTATCAGCAATGCAAGCTGGAAAAGAACTAAAAGAATTAGTTCGAGGCGATCGCCCACTTCAATATTATCCAGCTACAAGTCCCATATTTGCCCTGCAACAAATCCTCAATAATATTCACGAGAAAAATCAAATTCCCAACATCAAAAAAATTACCATGAGTCCTGATGGCCAACTACTCGCCACAGTTAACAATGATGGTACAGCCAAAATCCTCAAATTCTCAGGTCAGTCTGTAGCTCAATTAAGAGGACATCAGGGCAAAGTTTCTCACATTAAATTTTCACCAGAAGGAAATATTTTAGCTACAGCAGGAGATGATAGTACAGTTAGAATCTGGGATTTTCTGGGTAAGCAACAAGTAGAACTAAAAGGCCATGAAGGTCAAATTTGGCAAATTACTTTCAGTCCTGATGGTAAATATATAGCTACTGCTGGAGAAGATGGCACTGCAAGAATTTGGGATATATCAGGCAAAAAAATAGCTACTCTCAAAAAACATCAAGGTCGAATTTTAGATATCACATTTAGCCCTGATGGTAGATATATAGCTACTGCTGGATGGGATGGGACTGCGAGAATTTGGAATCGAGCCGGGAGACAGTTGGCTAGACTCAGAGGACATCAAGGTAGCGTCGAAAAAGTAATATTTAGTCCAGATGGTCAACGTTTAGCCACTGCTGGATGGGATGGCACAATTAGGGTCTGGCGAGGTAGCTCCGGTAAACTGCTAACCAAACTTAAGGGAGGTGAAGGCGGGGTCTGGAATGTTAGCTTTAGTCCGGATGGCAAAAGTTTGGCTACAGCAGGAGAGGATGGAACAGCCTTGATATGGGATACTTCAGGTCAAGTATTATCAAAACTTCCTGGACATCAAGGAATTGTCACCAGTGTTAGTTTTAGTCCAGATGGCGAACGTTTAGCTACAGCGGGTAGTGACGGTAGTGTGAAAATTTGGAACAATAATGGTAATTTGTTAACCAATCTCAGAGGACATCAAGGCAGGGTTTGGGAAGTTAACTTTAGCGCTGATGGACAACGACTATTAACTTTAGGAGAAGATGGCACGGGTAGAACTTGGGAACTAGAAGATAATCACGAGGCAACACTCAAGGGAAACTCCGATATTTTTGGGTCAGTAAGTTTTAGTTCTAATAGTCAGAAATTGGCAACAGCGGCAGTTGATGGTACTGCCCGTATTTGGGATATTTCGGGAAAACCTTTAGCTAAATTCAATGGATATCTGGGAATGTTTGGCGATATGAGTTTTAGTCCAGATGGTCAACGTCTAGCTACTGCGGGAGATAGTGGTCAGGGGAGAATTTGGAAGATTTCAGGAGAAGAGTTGATAGAGCTAAAAGGTAAAAAGGGGAGAGCAAAGCAAATTGGTTTTAGTCCAGATGGACAACGTTTAGCCACGGTGGGAGAAGATGGTGTTGCCCGTATCTGGAATAATTCTGGTCAACAGTTGGCTGAGTTAAAAGGGCATAATGGTCGTGTGTTGGATGTGGTTTTTAGTCCAGACGGACAATATATTGGTACTGCTGGAGAGGATGGTATTGCCAAAATCTGGGATAGTTCTTTTCAGCTTGTGTCAGAATTGAAAATTCTTTCGAGTTGGGTCGAGAGTATGGCTTTTAGTCCATCTGGAAAGTATATAGTGACGGGAGATAGCAATGGGGTAGTCAAAATTTGGGATTTTTCGGGCAATCAAATTGCGGATCTGAAGGGCAACATAAGTAGTGTGAATAATTTGACTTTTAGTGCTGATGGGGAGCAGGTGGCTAGTATGGGCAAAGATGGAATGGTAAGAATTTGGGATATTACTGGACGTCAATTAGCTCAATTTGAAAATGCTAAGGCTTTAAGTTTGGATGGTAAATATGTGGCAACTTTGGTGGATAATAATTTACAGTTGTGGCGCGTGAAAGGATTAAATGATTTGTTGAAAGGTTCTTGTGATTGGCTTCAAGATTATTTTATTACTCATCCCAAGGTGAAGGAAGATTTAGAAATTTGCGATATGTAATTAGGAGGGAAGAAGGAAGAAGGAAGAAGGAAGAAGAAAAATATTGTGTTGTCTGAATTTTAAGCTTTTAATCTATCCTAACCTTTCCTTCGACTGCTATACAATATGACCTATTACTCACCACATTATTAATTAATTAAACAGAACTTACGCACAGACTCTACTTATTGGGGAGGGCGAATACCATTCGCCCCTACAGATGATAGGCGTAGGTTGGGTTGAGGAACCGAAACCCAACAGTAAGGTTTTGTTGGGTTTATCCTACGGATAAGCTACGCTAACACTGCCGTACCGCTACTTGGTGTGCAAGCTACAACCCAACTTACATTTTTAGGTGTGTCAGTCCAGTAGGGTGTTCTAGCGGTAGTGTAACTGAGCGAAATTCTATATATATTGTCAGTGCGTAAGTCTTGATTAATTGAACTTAAAATCTACAACCTTTTTAAATTATGCTAAATCCAATACAACAGTTTTCATGGCAAAAAATTCTCTCTACTTTATTGAGTTTTTTATTAGCAATATTCTTATTACTACTAATAGCTACTCCCACTGCTTTAGCAAGTCTAAATGATGATAGATTTGATGGTAATATTTTTGCCCTTTATGCGGGTAATGGTTCTCTTGTTCCTGCTAGAGTAACATTAAACGAATCTCTCAAAAGTTCTAAACCTGCTCTATTAGTCTTTTTTCTAGATGATAGTAAAGATTGTAAACAATTTTCTACTGTAGTTTCTCAACTTCAAGCATTCTATGGTCGTGCTGCTAGTTTTATTCCTGTTAATGTGGATGCTATTATTACTCCTGTTACTGATGATTCTACAAAATCAGCTTATTATTATGAAGGATTTGTACCTCAAACTGTTTTAATTGACCAAGAAGGAAAAGTTGTTTTAAATGCTAAAGGTCAAGTTGCATTTGAAAAAGTAGATGATGCTTTTCGAGAAGTTTTTGATTTATTACCTCGCTCTGAGTCTGTTGAACTTAAACGTAGAATGGTTAATGAGGTAAATGTTGAGTTGAGTAATTAGATAAGCATTTCCTACGGACTGCTGCGCAAACAGCGGTCAGCGGTCAGCTATCAGCTCTATTAATTAATTGCCTTTAATGTATTTTCCTCATTATATAAGGGCGAATGCCATTTCCTAACGGAATGCTCCGCAAACGCCCCTACATATGGCGTTTTCAAAGTCAATTTGTGTAAGTCCTGATTTAATTGTTAATATCTTTAGCTCATATACACTATATCCTTATCCTTGTGTTTGCTAATATTTAACCTCCTTTAAGGGGATAAAAATAAAAATTTTCCTTTTAGTTAATCCTCTCCTTTAAAAGAAGAGGTAATTATTAATTATTAATTATTCAATGCCAATGTATCCTGATTTTTTACCAAAATTAACTGAAAGTCTAACGGAATCTACATCTATTTCTTTTGCTCAAAATATTCAGTATCAGTCAATTTATACTCCTCTAATTTCTCAAGCAATTAATACAAGTTTTGTCTCTCAAGGCAAAGATAATACCCCGATTTTATTACTGCATGGTTTTGATAGTTCTATTTTTGAATTTCGTCGCCTTTTACCATTACTTGCTGCTCAAAATCAAACTTTTGCTGTTGATTTATTGGGGTTTGGTTTTACAGATAGATTGCCGAATTTAAAAATTAATCCAAAAGCGATCGCTACTCATCTTTATTATTTTTGGAAAAGTTGGATTAATCAACCTGTTATTTTAATAGGTGCTTCTATGGGTGGTGCTGCTGCTATTGATTTTACTCTTACTTATCCAGAAGTTGTGAAAAAATTGGTACTAATTGATAGTGCTGGAATGCAAAATAATCCGATTATTAGTAAGTTTATTTTTCCCCCACTTGACTATTTCGCCACAGAATTTTTGCGTCGCCCCCAGGTACGAGCAAGTATTAGTCGTAGTGCTTATTTTGATAAAAGTTTTGCAACTTTAGATGCTAATATTTGTGCCAGATTACATCTAGAAATGCCTGGTTGGAATCAAGCTTTAATTTCCTTTACTAAAAGTGGAGGCTATGGTAATTTCAAACAAAAATTGCCTTCTTTGCAACAACAAACATTAATCTTGTGGGGAGAAAATGACCGGATTTTAGGTACTGGTGATGCTGGTAAATTGGAGGGAGCGATCGCTAATTCTCAACTTATTTGGATTCCTAATTGTGGTCATGTTCCTCACTTGGAAAAATCTCAAGTTACTGCTAATTATATTCTTGATTTTATTAGAGAAAATTAATAATAGATTTTTTAAATAATTATTCTTGATTAGCTATTACTTTTTATCAAAATTGATTCACAGTTTTCAGCAAGATTTGGTTCAGCTTCAATACAACCAATAAAGTCAAGTTGACTAAATTTTTCCAGATGGTTTTCAGAAGTATTCAAGAGTTGTTGATAGTAATACTCTAGAGCAGATAGTAAAATTTCATCTGTGCTTTGTTTAGTTTTTTCCTGGATAAAGGCAAGTTTTTGCGCCTGTTATGGAGTGATTAGAGTAGCAATTTTCATTTTTTATTAGAAGGGAGTTATGTGATTTATATTGCCCTTATTAAGGGTTTAAAGTTGAACATTATGCCAATTTTAGATATTTTCAAATTTCAAATCTTCCTGACTTGAATAACCTATTTTTTTATAATTCTATTATTTTCATAGGTTCTAACTTATTTGCCCAGTATATCTTGTGCAATCTTAATTGCTGTTTTTGCTCCTTTCTTATTTGCTGCTGCAAAGCAAAGTAAGAATAGAGGACTGTTGCATGAGTTGTATAGTAAAAGAGGATTTTCTGTCACACCTTCAAAAATAGTTTTTAGTCTGTCAATGAAGTATTGCCCAATTGATTTGCCATCTACTGTTTTTTCTGTAAAAGAATAGAATCCAAATAAATTTTGCTCTCCTCTTACTTGGTAAAAAGTCTCATACCAATCTGTTGTTCCAAATATTTCATTTAGTTTATTCCGATTTACTTCTTCTATATTTCCATCCTTTTTAAGTAATCTATTAACTCCCATAATAGGAAACAAATACCACAAATCAATTGCTTTAGTTTGGGCAATTAATTCAACAGTATTCCATTTAACATCCATGCCAAAAGGGTCTAAAAAAAGTACCGCTCTATGGTACTTCCAATCTTTCAAACATAAATCTTTCAAATATTTATTGGCTTCTTCATTAACAATAACAATGTCATTATTAAATTCTGGGAAATCTATTCTGAGTTGATTTAGCTCAGAAGCTTTACTTTCATTTTTTTCAATAAAAATATACTTATTAAACCTTGGTTTTACTTGTAGTGCTATTCGTGCAGAACCATCTAAAAATTTTTGTACTGCTATGTCTGAAAATTCTGGAAACAGTAATGTATCTTTATCTTCTGTTTCTTTAATCTCTCGATATCCTGTACCAGCAAAAGCATCTATATAGGCATAGTAAAAATTATATTTATTCATAATCGTAGCATAAGCACCTAAATATTTCCGTACTCGATTTAACTTATCTTCTGTCCAATTTCCGCCAAATACTTGCTTTGCCATTATTTGTATCCTTTATTAATAATTACTTATCAAAATATTATCTTTGAAATTCAAATCAACATACTAATAAATATGCTATATTTATTATATTATTTCCCCATAAAAATCCTAAAAAAAATAATACTTTTTATCAAAAATCAAGATATCTATAATGTCTATTATTAAAGGCTCAGAAAAAATTGTTAATCCCCTTCAAGAAAGTGCCCTCAAAAAGAAAGGTTTATGTGATTATGTAATTAATATAGCATCTGGTTGTTTTCATGGATGCACCTTTTGCCTTGCCCCAGAAACCCTGATTCTTTATTCGGATCTTGTCTGGCGAAAACTAGAAAACGCCAGGGTAGGAGACGAACTTCTAGGGTTTGATGAAAATGTGACTAGTCATGTTTATCGCTTTTTCCGCAAAACTACTATAGAAGCAATTCAATGGAGTAAAAAACCAGCATACAAAATTGTGACTGAAGTCGGAGAAGTAATTTCCACAGCAAATCATGGGTGGCTAAATTATCGTGGCAAGTGGTTGCCTACATCTGAATTAACAAGCTCTTCAGAAAACAGAAAAGATGGGTTTTCTACACTCAAAAGTATTGGACTTGCTAATTATTTTTTACCTTCAACTGATTATAAACTTGGCTATATTGTAGGGATGACAGAAGGAGATGGAACCTTGAGATTCAATCCATCTGAGCTTTACAAAGGAGATTACACTCCATACTGGAGAGTTGCTCTTTGCGATATTGAACCCCTAGAAAGATTAGTTGAATACCTTTTAGAGTTTGAGATATCTGTTGATATTCGCCCTTATTACCAAGGTAATGAGAAACATCGAGTCGTTCAAAAAGTAGAAACTCGCTCTCAAAGTCAATGCAGAAAGTTGTTTTTTTTAATAAATAAACTCTTGGATACTACTGAGTATCACAGAGGTTTTGTAGCAGGTTTTTTTGATGCGGAAGGTTCCTTTAATGGTTCCCTTCGATTTTCTCAAAAAACACTACCTGTACTCCACCAAGTGCAAAAATATGCTGAGTCTTTTGGCTTTACATTCAAGATAGAAAAATACAAAAATAGCTGTTTTAATCTTCGACTCATTGGCGGTTTTACAGAGGTGATTAGATTTTTTTCGATTTTTTGTCCAGCGATAATCAGAAAATCAGATAAAATAATCGGAGGAGCTTTAAAAGGTATGAAATCTGCCAAAGTTATCGACAAAATTCCTCTTGGTATAGTTGATGTTATAGATATCCAAACTTCAACCCATACATTTTTCGCTAACGGACTAGCTACCCATAACTGTTATGTACCTTCTACTCCAGCAATTAGAACAAAGCAAAAGGAATTACAAGAAAAGGGTATTAGTAATCCTCAGATGGATTGGGGAAAATATTTATTAGTTCGAGAAAATATACCTCAGCAATTAGAAGAAAAATTAAATCGTAAGAAAAAATGGCGCGAAACACCAGAAGGTAAAGGAGTCGTTTTATTATGTTCTGGAACCGACCCATATCAAAATTATCAAACAGCAAAAATTACTCGTCAAACTGTCGAAATATTATCTAAAAATGAGAAAAGAGTAAGAATTTTAACTCGTAGTCCTTTATGGATAAATGATTTAGATATTCTTAATAAACCTAATATTACAGTTGGTATGAGTTTACCATTTTTAAATGATGAACTTAGTCTCAAAATTGAACCACAAGCACCCCCGCCTTCTAAACGTTATGAAGCTCTACAAAAAGGTCATCAAGTAGGATGTAGATTGTATGTAGCTATGGCTCCCACTCCTCCTATAATGACATTAGATGATTTTAAAATAAATTTAGAACAAATTATGAAAATTGAGCCAGAAGTAATATTTTGGGAACCTATTAATGCTCGTGGAAGTAATGGTAAACGTATGATAGCGGCAGGTTTAGAATTTGCTCGTTCAATTATGACTAAAAAATCGTGGGCAGAAAATTTTATTAAGCAGTGGGAAGAGATGGAAGAAGCAGCTAAAAGTATTGGATGTTTAGATAAGCTTCATATTTGGCCAGACCCAGAATTAAAAGGTTATGTAGCAGCAGAAAAATTAAATCATTGGTTATATATGCCGACCATAGAAAAATGGTAGTAGAAAGCATTTAGTTCTACAATAAATAAACGCTAAAATCACATAAAAAAATAGCTGTTTAATAAGTTTTAGTCTAAATTTACTTTTTACAAACTTGGAAAAATTACAAGTTACTGCTCTTCTTGATTTTATTAGAGAAAATTAATGATAAATCTATCAGACAATCAATTAGTGGATTTCCCTTTAACTAATCTGCCTGAATTTGACATAAATAATAATCAAAATATTGCTTCTAGTTCAGAAATTTTACCCCCAGAATTAGAAGTACAAAAACTTGAAACTCCGCCAACTGATTTATCCATAAATAATGACCCCCTAACAAACATTAGTTTTATCGAAAATGCAGGACAAGTTAATAATACTGAGGTTGAGTATTTAGCAAAAGCAAATAACTATGATTTATTATTTGCCCCAGATGAAATTATCTTTGCTGCCGCTCAAAATATAGAAGGTAAAACTACCTCTGATGTAGTGAAATTAAATTTCCAAAATGCTAACCCTAACCCCAATATAAATCCCCTAAATCAACTGCCAGGAGTTGCCAACTTTTTCCAAGGTAATAACTCTGATAATTCTTATAATTCATATACAAATATTCCGACTTATGCCGCGATTGAATATGAAAATTTATATCCTGGTATTGACCTAATATATAGTAGTATCGACGGCAACCTAAAAAGTGATTTTATTATTTCTCCCAACATCGACACTTCTCAAATTATTCTTAACTATAGTGGAATAGAAGAAATTAATATTCTTGCTGACGGTACTTTATCTATAGATACTAAATTAGGAGAATTAACTGAAGCACCCCCAATTGCTTATCAAGAAATAAATGGTCAGCAAATTGAAGTCGAAGTCGCCTATGAACTCCTCGAAAATAATCAAGTAGGATTCGACATTGGAGAATATAATCCAAACTATGAATTAATTATCGACCCCACCGTAGAATATTCCACATTAATAGGAGGAAATGGTTTTGACCGTGGCAATGGTATTGCTGTAGATGTTGCTGGAAATGTTTATATAACAGGAGATACTACTTCCATTGATTTTCCCACAATAAATGCAATTCAATCAGACTTTAATGGTGGGGGAGTAGTCTTTAATAATGATGCTTTTGTGACTAAACTCGACCAAAATGGAACTGTTCTTTGGTCTACTTATTTTGGAGGAAGTAATGATGAATTTGGTACAGATATTGCCGTAGATATTGCTGGCGGAGTTTACGTTACAGGCAATACTAATTCTCTAGATTTCCTAACAGTTAATGCCTTCCAAACTACTTATGGTGGAGGAAGTTTTAACGGCGATGCTTTTGTGACAAAACTTTCTAGTTTAGGCAATAGCGTACAATATTCTACTTACCTTGGCGGTCGAGACGAAGATATTAGTAGAGGTATTGCCGTAGATAATAATGGCAATGCTTTTGTAACAGGAAGTACAGGTGGTTTTTCCCCATTTCCCGCAGAACCAATTCCTGGTTTTGCCGACTTTCCTACTACAGAAGATGCCTTTCAAACCGAAACTACTAATAATTTGAATCGCGATGCTTTTGTAACTAAATTATCCAGAAATGGCAAAACATTAGAATATTCTACTTTATTAGGTGGCATAGATTTTGATTCAGCAATTGATATTGAAGTTGATAATAATAGTAATGCTTATATAACAGGTTCAACTAGGTCTTTTGACTTCCCCCTTGAGAACCCACTGCAAAATTTTTATGGGGGAGATAGCGATATTTTTATTACTAAATTAAATCCCGAAGGTAGCGACTTACTTTTCTCAACTTTTTATGGTCGGGGTGATGGTGATTCTGGTAGTGGTATTGCCATAGATTTAGCTGAAAATATTTATGTTTCTGGTACAACAGGAACTCGTATTCTTGAGGGAGATATTGCTACTTCTCCTGTGGGAGACTTTCCTGCTTTGAGTGGATTTCAAAATTTCTTTGGAGGTGGTAGTAGTGATGCTATTGTTATGAAAATTAATCGGGATAATAGTTTAGGATATGCGAGTTTTTTAGGTGGAAATAGTAGTGAATTTGCTAATGATATTGCTGTAGATAATTTGGGTAATGCTTATGTAACAGGTAACACTGCTTCTGTGAATTTTCCAATTATTAATGAGTTTCAAGAAGGGGTTGGTTTGGGATTACCGGATGATGTTTTTGTTAGTAAAGTTGCTAGTAGTGGATTATTTTTAGATTTTTCTGCAACTATTGGTGGTGTGGGAAATGAATCTGGAAATGGTATTGCTATAGACCCTGCTCAGAATACTTATGTAGTTGGTTTTTCTGATTCTATAAATTTTCCGGTTATTGATGCTTTAAATAATTTTGGTTTAGAATCTAATGCTTTTGTGGCTAAGATTATTTCAGATGTTACGCCACCTGAAATTTTCCAGAATTTTATTCAGTATTTGACGGAACAACAAATTAATCCAATAGAGATATATTTTGATGAAGAATTTTATTTAGAAAATAACGTTGATGTAGCTAGGTTTGTGCAAAATGGTTTGTTTACAAACGGTTTAGACCACTTTATTAATCAAGGTCAATTTCAAGGGCGCAACCCCAGTCTTTTATTTGATGAAACTACTTATTTAATTGAAAATCCAGGAGTGGCAGAAGCAGTAGATAATAATGTGTTTAATAGTGGATTCGATCATTTTATTAATGTTGGTTTTTTTGAAGGACGTGATGAAAATACAACTGCATTTGATGAACGATTTTATTTAGCATCTAATCCTGTTGTAGCTTTAGCAGTAGAAAATGGTGTTTTTAACAGTGGGTTTGAACATTTTATATTGTTTGGTAAAGCTGAAGGGCGATCGGGAAATTCTCTAGGTAATAGGTAATATCCTATCCGCTTAATCAAGTTCTTAGGTAGTAGATGTTCATTAATTGATAATTGATAATGGATAATTGATAATTACCTCTGGTTAAAACCGAGAGGATTAAATATAAAGAAATATTATTTCTTCTCTTGGTCGATTGGATATGGTTAGGAAACCCATCCATCCCTCGACCGCTTTTTTACCCTTAAAAGGGGAGGCTTTAAACCAGAATTATTTAATTATTAATAATTAATAATTCGGTAAGTCTTATTGTAAATGTAAATTCAAGAGGGAACACTTGATAAAAGTATAAATTGGGAATGTTTCTTCCACTGTTTCTGAAAATATACATTTTTGGCAAAGTTATAATTTGTATGACCGATTAATTTGAGCCAAAAAACAGGTCAACTTTACCGAAATTAGGACAAAAGGATAAAAGCCAATTGACATTAACACGTAATCCAAATTTAGATCTAACAACACTCTTATCACTCGACCAGAAAGAGGAGAAAAACCCCGTAGATCCCCTGATTGGGCAGCGTCCAGATTGGTGGTGGACTGGGCTGCGACCTACAGAAGTCCTGTATGCAATGCCAATTCCAAATCTAGCCACCTGCACGCGCCGTGAGGTTCTCGACTACTTCGATAACGGTTGGCTGATGACCGAAGTTTTGTTGTCAGCGCTACAGGGAGAACAGGCATTCCTCGACCCACCCTACCACCAACTTCGTCATCCTCTCATCTTCTATCTATGCCATCCTGCAGTACTCTACATCAATAAGCTCCGGCTAGCTGGACTTATCGATGAGTCAATTAATCCATACTTCGAGCAATTGTTTGAAACTGGCGTTGACGAGATGTCCTGGGACGATATATCCAAGAATGAAATGGATTGGCCGTCAGTCCGTGAAGTCGTCGATTACAGACGCAGCACCTACAAGATTGTCCGAGAATTGATTGAAACCCTACCTGCCTTGGAAGACGGTCATCCACCGATCACGATGGATAATCCCACATGGGCACTATTCTTAGGATTTGAACACGAACGCATACACATCGAAACCTCCAGTGTCCTGTTGCGAGAGTTACCCCTGTCGGTTTTGCGTCAGCCTGAAGCATGGCAAAATCTGCACCCTTCCGCATTTGCAGAGAGTCAGACCGTTGAGAACGAGTTAATCGCCGTTTCCAGCAAGACTGTCACCTTGGGTAAGCCTTGGGAAGAACCCTGCTTTGGTTGGGACAACGAGTATGGTTCACGGCAGATAAGGGTTCGGAGTTTTCAAGCCAGTCAACACTTAGTCACAAATCGTGAATTTTACGAGTTTGTTGTTGCAGGCGGATACCAGGAACCGAAATATTGGACAGAAGAAGGTTGGACTTGGAAGCAAAATCGCAATACTAAATGGCCGACTTTCTGGGTGGCTGATGGACCAGCAGGACTGCATCAGTATCAACTGCGGACGATATTTGAGGTGGTAGAGATGCCTTGGTCTTGGCCTGCCGCTGTCAACTGGTATGAGGCGAAAGCCTACTGTGCCTGGAAGACCGAGCAGGATAATAGCCCCGTCCCTTACAGACTCATAACCGAAGCCGAACATCATTGCTTGCGCGGGGGCAACCAGCCAGTTAATTTGAATTTAACTTGGGGTTCGGAAATCCCAGTGAATGCTTTAGCGCCTAACAAAACTGGATTTTACGATGTCTTCGGCAATGTTTGGCAGTGGTGTGAGGATGATTTCAATCCCTTGGAAGGGTTCCGCGTCCATCGGCTCTATGATGACTTTAGTACCCCTTGCTTCGACGGTGAACATAAGATGATTCTCGGCGGTTCTTTCATAAGTACTGGTGATGAAGCGACCCAGTGGGCAAGGTTTCACTTTCGACCTCACTTCTTCCAGCACGCAGGATTCAGGCTAGTTCGAGCCGATGATGGCGACCCAACCTGCGATGCAGTACTAATTCGTCACAAAAGCAATTGGGTTAAAGCTTATGAAGGTGAGAAAATTCTGGCAGAAAACCTGATGCTGCATTATGAGTCGGCTGATGAAGCAATGCCCTACAACTTCGGCCCCAAGGATGCCGTGGGATTTCCTCAAAGCATTGCCAAATTAACCTTGGAGACAGCCGATCACCTGGGAATAAAGAAGGATCGAGCAATAGATGTTGGCTGCTCCGTTGGCGGCTCAACCTTCGAGCTAGCCAGGGGATTCCAGTCAGTGTTAGGAATCGACCTCAGTGCTACCTTTATTGATGCTGCCAAGACCCTACATCGCGAAGGCAGACTAGCTTATAGTCGCCCCGATGAAGGGGAAAACACGAGCCAAGCGGAAGTTTGCTTGCCAGAAGACCCGGATCGTAGTCGGGTGACCTTCCGCCGTGGGGATGCTTGTGCCTTGCCCCCTGAACTGGTTGGGTTTGATGTGGTATTGGCTGCTAATCTTATTTGCCGTCTACCCAGTCCTAGAGCATTTCTTGGTCGGTTGTGCGGTGCGCGTGGGCTAGTACGACCGGGTGGATTACTGGTGCTAGCAACACCGTTTACTTGGGATGAGCGTTTCACACCACGGGATGCTTGGTTGGGTGGCCATGATGGCGAGGATTCCTTTACTGTATTGCAAGCAGAACTAAAGGGAGATTTTGAATTGCTCGAAACACAGGATATGCCCTTCCTAATTCGGGAACACGCTCGTAAGTTCCAATATGTGGTTACTTTGGTCAGTTTGTGGAAACGGTGTAGGAACTAAATATATATTATTCAGGACTTACGCAACGGCACTAATTATATTGGTCATATCAGCAATTATGACCAAATCATGCACTATATGTAGCAGTACTGCGTAAGTCCTGATAGTATATTTTGGCAAAATCCAGAGATTCCTGAAACTATGGAAGAGATACCCATCAATCATTTTCTTGATGATATTTTCACAGGTGTTTATGTCACAGAAAAACAAAGGGAGATGATTAGAAATTTGTTAAATGTTGACGGTAACGGTTATGTATCTTGGCAAGAGTTTGTCTTTCGTTTGAAATGGGCAATACAACAGAAGGGTCTACTTTACTACCCAACACCGGAAGCATTAATTTTGGGAACTTTTGAATTCATCTTAAAGCAATTTTAATAGGGATTATGTGATATCAAATCCGTTTAAACAGTTATAGATCGGTAGTCTTTAGGAATCATGAGTCAGGAGGAGAGGGAATCACTTTAGATTTAGTAGTTATGACGATTGGATATTTTTTTATGCCCAATCAAGTGGGTATGATATCACTTTTTCACAAGATCGGCAAGTTTTGTCAGTTGTATTATCAGTTAAGTGCCGATCCTTTTAATTGATATTCTAGCAGTAGAAGCAAAGGGCGCGGACATATCAAAAGCTGAAAACTCAGACAACGCCAGATTTTTCCTTGCTCCTTCTGCTATACATTAGCCATTATTAATTTGCCAATAATTCAATTTTTTTAGACTTTTAATTACGGTTGGGATAGTATTTAAATCTAATGTTTCTTCTAATATTTCTAGGCCGATTTTCAAAGTAGTGACAATTGCCATAATAGTCACAATTTCTGTTATAAGAATCATAATCCCGGTCATACCTGTCACGTCTTCGCCCATAATCATAGTCCCGGTCGTATCTGTCACGTTTTCGCCCATAATCATAGTCCCGGTCGTATCTGCCACGTCTTCGACCATAATCATAGTCCCGGTCGTATCTGTCGCGTCTTCGCCGATAATCATAATCTCGGTCATATCTGTCGCCTCTTTTTCGTTCTCGATAATTTTCTAAAGTATTCCATTTGCGGTCAAGTCTGCGGTCTAGATCGTCGTGAGCTTCTTTAATAATTCTTTCTTTTTCTGCTTTAGGAAGACTTCGGTTATGAGGTTTATCCATCTCATGTTTAATCCTCTGATCGATTCTTTCATGGAATTCATGCCTTTTTCTTTGTCGGTACTCATCTTCCTTTTGACGCGCTCGAATGCGATATTTATCTTTGCGATCGGCTAATATAATTTGATTTTCCTCTAAGCTTTTTTGTTCAGTTTTGATGTTAGTCAAATTATTTAAGGCCATTGCTGGATAGGTACAACTAAGGCCAAAATATAAGGGAATAATAGCGAGCAAAAATTTGTTATTCATAATCAAAACAATGGGATTGCACATTCTGGAATGATACTGCAAAAAATTGGTTTATACTTTGACTAAAAAAACCGAATATTAATCATTCTGCTGATTACTGAATTATAACAAAGCTTTCAGGAGATGTAGCCTGATTTTACACGAACCCGTGCCCCGACTCGTAGTATTATGCTACTTGAAGCATTGTTTGGAAAAGCGAGGAATTATGAACCCTGATACAGAGAAACTGATGCAGCAATTAGAACAGCCATACGAAGGGGCTGAAATGAAGTCTTTGTATACGGCTGTGGTCACTGTAACACCGGGACAAGAAGAACACGCCCGGATTTCAGGTCATGCGGAAAGTGAGGATGGATTATTAGCCTTAGAACTGGCGATGCCTCAAGAGCTTGGTGGTCGGGGTCAAGGAACTAATCCAGAACAACTGTTTGCTGCTGGATACGCTGCCTGTTTTCATGGGGCACTGGCTTTGGTTGCCAGAAAGATGCGGGTCGATGCGTCTAAGACAACGGTGACATGTGCCGTCACTCTTGGCAGAGATCCAGCAGATGGTGGATATAAGCTTGCTGCTGAGTTAAAAGTGGAAATGCCCAACTCAGAGCGTGAAACATCCGAGCAGGTCGTTGCTCAAGCCCATCAACTCTGTCCGTACTCAAAAGCGATTGCTGGTAATATTGACGTGAAAGTGGTGGTAGTTTAATTCTTGAGTTTTGAAGGTACTTTAACTGCTGTAGGTCTTGCTGCTAATGAGGCATAGACAAGATATGTAGAAAATAGGACATAATGTCAAGCTTTATTGCAGCGAACGCGAACAAAAAAAATAGCCCCTAAGTATATAGGGGCAACGCAACAAAACACACACAAACACATACAATAAATAAAAATAGAAGCTAGTTGATGCTTTTCTTTTTTTTGAGATTTAATCATCTTTACCCCATTTAGGTTGCCATTCTGTAATGCACTACCTAAATAACTGAATTTGATATTACTCCTCATTGTCTGAATTAAAATATTGATTACAGCTTTTAGTAAGCTTTCGGTCTTCTTCAGAGAACTTCTTACAAAAATTCTCACTGTATATAGCTGCTTTCCAGTTATAGGCTCTCTTGACTTGTTCAGGGGTTAAGCCTTCAACATTTCTTAGGTCAGTTTTATTTAAGTTAGCACATTTTAGATTTTTCTGGTCGTTAAATTTTTCTGTTTCTGTGCAATTAGCATCACCAAATATAGCACCAGTTAAATTTGCTCCTGTTAGATTCGCACTACCTAATTTTGCTCCTTTAAATTCAGAAGCAATGAGGTCAGCTCCACTCAAGTTAGCATGATACAATACAGCTTCATTGAATGTAGCTTTAGCCAGTTTAGCTGAATGTTCTGTTCCTGTTTTTAAATCCAATCCAGTTAAATCTGCATTACTTAGATTCACTTGATTCAATGAAGTGTTTAACTTATTCAGATTTTCAATTGCCTTTATTCTTCCCAAATTTTGTCTTTTTCCTTCATGTTTAATAATAATATTCCATCCTTTGTCGATCACATCCATTTCTAACTGATTGTTCTGCATTTCTAACTGTTTATTCTGCATTTCTAATTGTTGTTTATATTGTTCTCTTTCCTCCTTTCCTTCATCATAAGCAAATTTTAATCCCCACATAGGAACTATCATTCCCACCATGATAGAAAAAAATCCTATATGACTTTCAAAATTTTTAAAATTAAGAAAAATAGGAGTCTGAAGAAAATTCCAAGTATCAATAAAATTATACTTCCAGCCTTGATAAAACTCTAGTATTGTTTTTTGCAGAAAATTACTATTTTGAAATTTTGTAGATTTTCTTAAATCTTGTAAATACTTGTCATAACAATAAGCCTTAAAAAGATTAGATAAATCTTCTGCTGGTATATCTATTTCTTTTGATAACTTACATAATTCGTATCTAAAAAGAAATGAATTTGTTTGCTTTTTTTGATAGAATTTTTCAAAGAATCCCAAAACTTTATTGTTGAATTCAGGTTTTTCTAATATCTTTTCTACATTATCTAGTGAATTATCTAAACTTTGTGATAAATTTACTTTGCGACCTGTTAGATTTTGAGTCATAACTAATTTAACATCCTTCATTAAATGTTTGAAATGAGAGCCTTAACGAAGTCAGAAGTCAGAAGTCAGAAGCGGTGCGACCCCGCGACGACGCCAGTCGCAAGCGGTCGGAACCCGCGACGACGCCAGTCGCAAGGGAACGCCGACCAAGAGAGGGAACGCGCACCAAGAGAGTCAGAAGTTATTTTTGTAACGGGGATTAGAGCAACGCTCCAAAAATATTGCGCCTTAAAAGGCGGGATTTTAGACCCATGTTATTTTGATAAGCAGACAAAAGTAACCAAAGTTTATATTACGATTCAATCATCTCTAAGATTTTAGGTTTTAGCTGTGAGAAAAATCCTGAAACTCCGTGATAACCCGGTTGTTATATTGTGACTGCTAAGTTTAAACAGAGTAATATATGTCACATTAATCTGAAACCACTTTGCTTGGCAGACCTCAAGAGTACCCCCTAACTCTATAGTGGTAAAGAAACACACAGAACACATAAAGTATTAATTCTCTAGCATTAGCCCAGATTCACACAACAAAGCCCAACAAAGCCATTATTCTGCTCAAAAATAAACTCACTGTAATCAGCTAAGTAATCAAGTCCTACTAAATTTAGCCAAATCTCTAAACTTAACCAGAGTGTTATTTTGACCAATAAAATTTTCCATCTAACTTGCATGGGAGTATTCTCCTCAAATCTCACTGTCTGAATAACTGAAGTCAGAAGTGGGAGCAGTAAACTCCCACACTTGGATAATACAACCTAAAAATCGTTAGTCTTGAATCATAGTGCTCATCAGAGCATACCAAGTTAAAGGACCGACAATGCCATCAACTTCTAAGGTCGTATTTTTTTGGAATTCCTTGACAGCTGCTTCAGTGTTGGAACCAAAAATACCATCTACAACTAGAGAATAGCCCATTTCATTCAGGATCATTTGCAGACGTTTAACATCATCACCGCTGCTACCCCGACTGATAGTAGGAGGCACTAAAGCTCCCCAAGTTTGAGAACCAACTATACCATCCACTGTTAAATTTCGGTCTTTTTGGAACTGCTTAACTGTACTATCAGTGCGAACACCAAAGATACCATCTGCCACTAAAGAACCATAGCCAGCATCATTGAGAAGGCTTTGTATCAGAGTCACATTATAACCGTTGCTTCCGTTGCGTAAAACTGGTAAAGAAAAAGAACTTGAAACACTTAAAGTCATTGTTAATTCTCCTGTATTAGGATAGATGAGTATGAGAAATTATATTGATTTGGTCAGGAACCCCAGGACTAAAGTCCAAGAGTTTGTACATTCTTGTTGCGATCGCTTCAAGGAAAGAAGCCAACACCTGACCAGCTTAAAATATTCTTTGTCTACATTATCGGTCAGGGTTAAAGTTCTGACTGCCACGCTCTCGCTCTCAATAACATTCTTGGGAATGCGAACGCCAGTTCCATGAAGAACGAACCGGAAAGTTAAACACGGGAGCGTCGGTTAAGCCAGTACTTTCTAAAAATCGTTAGTCTTGAATCATAGTGCTCATCAGAGCATACCAAGTTAAAGGACCGACAATGCCATCAACTTCTAAGGTCGTATTTTTTTGGTATCCCTTGACAGCTGCTTCAGTGTTGGAACCAAAAATACTATCTCTAACTAGAGAATAGCCCATTTCATTCAGGATACTTTGCAGACGTTTAACATCATCACCGCTGCTACCCCGAGCAATAGTAGGAGGCAGTAAAGCTTCCCAAGTTTGAGAACCAACTATACCATCCACTATTAAATTTCGGTCTTTTTGGAACTGCTTAACTGTACTATCAGTGCGAACACCAAAGATACCATCTTCCACTAAAGAACCATAGCCAGCATTATTGAGAAGGCGTTGTATCAGAGTCACATTATAACCGTTGCTTCCGTTGCGTAAAACTGGTAAAGATAAAGAACTTGAAACACTTGAAGTCATTGTTAATTCTCCTGTATTAGGATAGATGAGTATGAGAAATTAGATCGATTTGGTCAGGAACCCCAGGACTAAAGTCCAAGAGTTTGTACATTCTTGTTGCTAAATATCTAGAGATGTAGCAACAAGAGTGTTTAAGTTTTAATAGGTGTATTTGAAGATAGCATCACCTAATGCTTTCCATGTTTCAGGACCTACCACTCCATCTACTTTGATGTCAGGTGATGGAAAAGGAAAAGTAGCGTTATAATTTTCCTGAAACTCAGTTACTATTTGTTGGCATTGACTATCGTAGTTGGCATCAAATCTCACGTTACTTGTAATCAGAGATGGTCTACCTTGTTGGAGACCAAACCAATAGATTGAGGATAGTAACTGTTCAAGAAAGCGAACAGCATCTCCGCTATCACCCTCTTTTAAAGTAGGTAAAGTTGATACAGGCATTGTTGATACAGGCATTGTTCCTTCAGGCATTGTTGATACAGCCATTGTTCCTTCAGGCATTTTTGATACAGCCATTTGATAAAATTCCTTATTGCTTCATTACAAACAACAGAGTTCAGTTTTGTTGAACATCAAGCTCGACTTCTTTGAACCTCATATATTCATTAAATTTCACTGCATACTGACTTATCGCCTGAGAAGATCTGACTTGTGACTGACTTTTAGTTAATCAATGGTAAAGTATATGTAGTAGTTAGATTTAGGAGCCATGCCAAGGTCACTTAAAGTTCGTCAAGGTTGCATTGAAAAAGTTAAACTAGCAGTCAGGCGTAATGGCTTTCCCAGCCAGCGAGCTTTGGCTGAGGATGTCGGCTTGGCTTTGGCCACAGTCAGTAATTTCCTCACGGGTAAACCTGTTGACTTTACGACTTTTGAAGAACTTTGCAGTAAATTGATGTTTTCGTGGAGAGAAATCGCTGATTTAGATTTTGATGTGCCATCCCAGACAAGCAATTTTAATCCTGAAACCCCTAAGTTCAGCGATGTCAACCCGGACAAGTCGCCTCCCTACCCCAACGGCCCAGTCCCCCTAGATTCTCATTTTTATATCGACCGTCCCCCGATGGAACAACTGAGCTGCAATGAAATTCTTAAACCCGGAAGTGTTACTCGCATTCAAGCACCTCGGAAAATGGGAAAAAGTTCCCTGTTGCTCAGAATTTTAGCTTTTGCTCAACAACAGAGCTACAAAATAGTAAAAATAGACTTTCAGGAAGCAGATAAGGCCGTTTATGCTCACTTAAATAAATTCTTACGCTGGTTTTGTGCGAATATAGCTCGCCAGCTACAACTACAACCTATTCTAGACGAATATTGGGACGAGGAGATGGGTAGTAAAGTAAGTTGCGGGATTTATTTTGAAGGGTATTTGTTAGGGCAAGTAGACACCCCCATAGTTTTGGTCTTAAACGAAATTAATTTCGTTTTTGAACATCCGGACATCGCTGAAGAATTTTTACCCCTGCTACGATTTTGGCACGAACAAGCAAGGCAAAGTACGCTATTTCAAAAACTGCGTTTAGTTGTAGTTCACTCTACAGAAGTGTATATATCCCTAGATATTAATCAATCTCCATTTAATATAGGATTGCCGATAAAGCTGCCTGAATTTAATTTCAAGCAAATTCAAGATTTAGTAACCAGACATGGACTAAACTGGACAGAAGGAGATAGAGTTAAGCAGTTGATGGCAATGGTGGGAGGACATCCTTATTTAGTGCGCATTGCTCTCTACCATTTGGCCCAAGCACAAATAACATTAGAAACATTGTTACAACAAGCTCCTACTCAAGGAGGAATTTATGGTGGTATCTTACGCCATCACTGGGAAATCATACAAAAAAAACCAACACTATCAGCAGCACTTCATCAGGTGGTAATGACGAGCGAGAGCGTCAAGTTGGACCCAATTGTGACTTATAAACTAGAAAGTATGGGACTTATCAAATTAGACGGCGATCGCGCTTACCCCTCCTGTCAAATGTATCGTCTTTATTTTGCTGGTCAATACCAACAAGAAGAAAATACGGTTTAATTCAGCTAACTAATAAATGATATAACCCACATTCTGTGCCACAAAATGTAGCAACCGAAGAAGGAGTCAGGAGACAACCCACCCCCGCCCCTCCCAGGAGGGGAACTCAGGAGACAGAATTTTAGAAGAAAATCATAACTGCCGTGATTGAGTAATCAATCAAGCAAGTATTTATGCGTAAACTTTTTACTCAGAATTTGGAGGTACTAATAACTGATAACTGATAACTGATAACTGATAACTGAAATGACTCCTCTGATCATACAATAACTATAGGACTTACGCAGATAAGCTATATATAGATCTCAAAACTATTGTCCAATAGTTATTTGACTCTATAGATAGTACCTTTGCGTAAGTCCTGAACTAATTATCCGGATACTATTATGACGTATCAAATTGGTGGTAGCCTGCAAGATGATTCGCCCAGCTATGTCGAAAGACTTGCTGACACTCAACTATATGAAGCCTTAAAACGAGGGGAGTTTTGCTACGTGCTTAATTCTCGTCAAATGGGCAAATCTTCCCTATTAGTTAGAACCAGACATAAATTACAAAAAGAAGGTATCAAATGTAGCACTGTCGATCTAACTAATATTGGCAGTAAACATATTACTCCTACACAGTGGTATAAGGGAGTAGCTGGCGAGTTATGGCGGGGTTTTCAACTGTTAGGCAAAGTTAATTTGAAAAAATGGTGGAAAGAAGAAGAAGATATTTCTTTACTGCAAAGATTGAGTCGTTTTATTTGTGATATTCTGCTCAAACAATTTCCCGAAAACAATATTGTCATTTTTGTAGATGAAATTGATAGTATTCTCAGTCTAGATTTTTCTGTAGATGACTTTTTTGCCCTGATCAGATTCTGTTATAATCAACGAGCAGTAGATCCAGAATATAAACGCATAACTTTTGGCATTTTTGGGGTTGCCACGCCATCAGATTTAATTAAAGATAAAACCAGAACTCCTTTTAATATTGGTCGCGCCATTGAACTAGATGGTTTTACATTAGAGCAAGTTCAACCTTTAGCAGCAGGATTAAAAATTGGAACAGGAGATAGTTTTGAAGTTATAAAACAGATATTATATTGGACAAATGGGCAACCATTTCTCAGCCAAAAGTTATGTAAATTAGTGGTTGAAGCTACTCAAGATTCAGTCAGTGAAATTCTCACCATTCCCCCAGGAAACGAAGAATTTTGGGTGGAAAGCATAGTGAGAACGAAGATACTGCACAAGTGGGAATCACAAGACGAACCAGAGCATTTAAGAACAATTAGAGATAGGATTCAACGAAATGAAAAACGTGTCGCAAAGTTATTAGGAATCTATCAAGCTATTTTACAAAGAAAAGAAATAAAAATAGATGACTCTCGAGAACAAATGGAACTAATATTGTCTGGTTTGGTAGTGAAAAAGGATGGTTTATTGAAGGTGAAAAACCGGATTTATGCGGAAGTCTTTAACACAGAATGGGTAGAAAAGCAATTAAATGTCCTACGTCCTTATTCTCAGGTATTAGAAGCTTGGATAACATCAAACAAAACTGACCCTTCTCGTTTGTTGCGGGGACTGGCATTAAAAGATGCTCAAAAGTGGTCTCAGGGGAAAAGTTTAAGCGATATAGATTATGAATTTTTAGCTGCGTCGGTAGAATTCGACAAGTTGGAAATCCAAAAAGCATTAGAAGCACAAAAGACTAAAGCAATTGAGGCACAACTGGCAGAGGAACAAAAAAGATTACTGCAAGAGCAAAAAACTGCTAAACTACAAAGGGTATTTCTGGCTGCAGTCAGTTTGGCATTATTAATAGTTTCTGGCTTGGGAATAATAACTTTTATACAATATCAACGAGCAGAAACTCGTGAAAAGGAAGCAATAATTAGCGAAATCAAAGCATTAGTTTCTTCTTCTACTGGAAACTACAACTCACATCAAAGATTAGATGCACTTTTGTCTGCAATTAAAGCTTACAGTCAAGTACAAACATTAGGAGAAGTAGACTCAAAGCTCAAAAACCAAGTTGAATTAGTACTTACGAAAGCCTTGTATGGGGTAGACGAGTACAATCGCCTAATCGGTCACAGTGCGGGTCTTTGGGGAGTTGCGGTTAGTCCCGACGGCGAGTTCATTGCCTCTGCTAGTGCAGATCGAACCGTCAAACTCTGGAATAAAAACGGCAAGTTACTGACAACTTTCACGAGTCACAATTCGGGGGTTTTGGGAGTTACTTTTAGCCCAGACGGAGAAATAATTGCCTCTAGTGATGAACAGGGGAATATCTTGCTTTGGTATAAAAATGGCAAGTTGTTGAGAACATTGAAAGGACACAGTGGAGCGGTTTCAAGAGTTACTTTTAGTTCCGACGGCGAGATTATAGCCTCTGCTAGTGAGGATAAAACAGTTAAACTCTGGAACAAAAGTGGCAAGTTATTGAGAACATTAAAAGGACATAGCATGAAAGTTGCTGATGTGGCAATTAGTTCCGACGGGGAGATTATAGCTTCTGCTAGTACAGATCGAACCGTCAAACTCTGGAACAAAAACGGCAAGTTGTTAAATACTCTAACTGGTGTTGGAGTCAGATCAGTAGCAATTAGTCCCGACGGCGATATCATAGCTGCTGCTAGTAAAGATCGAACAGTCAAACTTTGGAACAAAAGCGGCAAGTTGTTAAATACTCTAACCGATAATGATGGTATGATTTATCGTCTGGCCTGGAGTTCTGACGGACAAATGCTTGCTTCTGCTTCGATAGACACTACAGTGAAAATCTGGCATCGAGATGGGAGACTGTATAGAACTTTGAGAGGACATAGTGCTGTTGTTAGAGATATTGCTTTTAGTCCTGATGGAAAGACGATCGTCTCTGCGAGTGAAGATAAGACTGTAAAATTCTGGAAACTTGACAACAGTTTGTATAAAACCCTTACTGGCCATGAGGATTGGGTAGGGGCAGTCGCCTGGAGTTTTGACGGAAGTTTACTTGCATCTGTATCAGCAGATACCACCGTTAAACTCTGGCAAACAAATGGTAAGTTACTCAGAAGTCTGGAAGGACATCAGGCTATTGTTTTTGATGTGGATTTTAGCCCTAATAATAGAACTCTCGCATCAGCATCAGCAGACCGTAGCATTAAACTCTGGCAAACAAATGGCAAGTTGCTGCAAACCCTTGAGAAAAATGTTGTTTTTTGGGGGGTTGCCTTTAGTCCCGACGGGGACAAAATAGTCTCCGCTTTGGGAAACAATACAGTTAACCTCTGGCAAACAAATGGCAAATTGTTACTCACTCTGACAGGACATACTGCTGAGGTTAAAGATGTTACTTGGAGTCCTAACGGCAAGATAATTGCCTCGACTTCTGTTGATAATACGGTTAAACTCTGGCAAGCGGACGGAAAGTTATTGAGAACTCTTACTGGACATAAATCGACAGTTAGAGGTGTAGTTTTTAGTCCCGATGGTGAGATTATTGCCTCTGCTGGGGCAGATAATATGGTTAAACTCTGGCAACGCGATGGGACCTTATTAAGAAGCTTTTTTGGACATGATGCTTCTATTTGGGGAGTAGACTTTAGTCCCGACGGCAAAATTATTGCCTCTGGTTCTTTGGACAAAACAGTCAAAATCTGGAACATTGACGGTACTTTATTAAAAACTCTAACCGCACACTCTGGTGGGGTTAGAGGAGTTGCTTTTAGTCCTGATGGCCAGATGCTCGCTTCTGCTAGTAGCGATCGCACAATCATTCTGTGGAATTTGGATCGGATTCTTCAGCTTGACAAACTAGCTTATGCCTGTGATTGGGTAAAAGATTATCTACAAACCAATCAACAGTTAGAACAGAGCGATCGCCACCTGTGCAGTGATTTCGATTAATTCTTCGGCTTTTGCTTGTTAAATGAACTGTCGGGAGTGCCTTTGAAACACCCCATTACCCAAGGATATGAGTCTGTGACAAAGTAACCGTATATCCCATTGATTGTCATACCATTACATTCATCTAAATCTCCTAATTCTGCGACATATTCGTAATCATCTCTGTATGTTCCATCGTATATTCCACCAGGATTTATACCGTTGACCTCTTGCCGATCCCCTTCTTTTAGCTTATAGCTTGATTTAGCTTTTCTAACCGTGCCATTATCGTCAAAATATGAACCAAAAATAGGAAATCCATCGGCTGCAAAACCAATTACTGGCGAGACGATAGCATTCTCCGAATCGAATAAAGCAACAGGTGAACCATGATAATGATAGGTGCCATCTGGCTGTGCGTGTGCGTTGTGGCTATCGGTCTTAAAGTCACTCAAGCTAGACATTGGGTCAAAGCGCCACGGTTGCTCCATATCATGACAGCCAATTTTTCCGTTACCCACGCCATAACAGCCAGCTGCCAGTAAGTCTAATTTGACACCATTAAGAAAAATTGCATTGTCTTTAGTAAGCGATAGTTCTGTCTTTTCTGATGCTTGTTGTGGATTCGTTGTAACTTCATAAGTGACAGTTTGTTCAGACACCTTGTTCACAAATGGGATATCACCATCGTTGAAGTTATGGTTAGGTATAGCATTGGTAGTAAATATACATCGATCGCCACTAACTGAAACCGAGAAATTTCCTTGGAACGGCTTTTGCCTATTGATATCTTGTACAGAAGACCTGTAGTTGTTTACATAGTCTGCACAATTAGCTGTTCTTTTATTCAAAATCACGTCTGTAATATCAATCGCATTGCTAGTGTTATTCTGACCTCTTTCTGAACTGTTATTATCACTACATCCAATCAAAAACAAGACGAGCATTATTATGTAAATGTATTTCAATTTCATGATTTACTCCTAATAAATTTGGGTGTTTGAGTAGCAACTGGGATCGAAGTGATGTTAAGCCCAAAACCAAATCAAAGTACCGTACTTCTACTGGCTTTACTTGCAACATTTGAGATAGTATTTTTACATTGTAATATCATGTCCGGATAATTAGTGATAAAAAAACTTTCTCCTTCTTTTCTTCTTTACTTCCCTCCTGAATTCTAAATTATAAATTCTGAATTATGGTAAGCATTCAGCAGTCAGCCATCAGCTATCAGCTATCAGCTATTGCTTTTAGTTGATGATAAAAGCTTTGTTAATTCTCTTACTAAAAAAGTTAGCTCTCTTGCCTTTAAAGTCTACATTAATTTAAACACTTTTCTCTAGGAGGGAGTCTTGTTGCTGACTGCTGACTGCTAATAGCTGAATGCTTACGAATTATGAGTAGTTTGTTTACAACTGTTCAACCGAACATGATATAAGTGCCGATCCTTTTAATTGATATTCTAGCAGTAGAAGTAAAGGGCGCGGACATATATATACTTTTTTTTTATCAAGTACATTATTATACCAAATTAGAATTAGATGAGCTTACCCTGAAGCGGATTTGTTATGATAGGCTATAATTTAATTCATTCCAGCATTAATAACCTTATACTCATTTCTTAAATCTTTATTTATAGTGAATTGTTCCATAGTTAGTCCAGGGCAAAATCTCCAATCTTGGCAAAAAACAGGGCTAGAATTAGTTGCCAAAATTTATGGTGGAGCTGATACCTTGAATAACAACAGCGAGACTCTAGGAAGTTTAACAGAGGAAATTATCAACCTTAATCAAAACTATCATGAGGTACTAAAATTACATCAAACTAATCAACAATCTCTCCAAGAAATTATTCCTCAACTTAACGAAGGAGCAAATAATTTTAAGTCAGCATCCCAAATAATTCAAGACCTACAGAATCAGATTCAGGTTAGAGAAGAAAGTCTGGTAAATATACAATCAGAACTAGCTAATATTGTAGAAACATTGAAAAAAAATTCCCAAGAAGGTAATACAGAGATTCAGAATTTTGGTAACAAGCTAATTGATAAAGTAGCCCAAAAAGTAGATATTAATAACCAGCAAATTCAGGCAGTATTAGAAAAATTTCAGGAATCTATTATAAGTTTAGATAATTTAGGCGATCGCTTGACTAATACTTTAGTTGAACAGGTAGATAATAACAATCTAGAAATTAGGATACTTCGAGGAAAAATTGAAGAATCTGTAGGTTATCTAAGTGAGATAAAAAATAAGTTTGAAAATTTAGAATTCAACTTAAAATCACAATTCCTATTTAGGCGTGTCAGTCTACTACCAATAGCTGATAACTGATAACTGATAACTGATAACTGAAATGACTCCTAACAAAATCAAAATTGTACTTCATATTCCACTGATAATACTGCATTATCATTAAAATTACTCCCTCCTCGAACGCGTACTTCATCATTAACTTGATAACGCAGAGAAAATTCCGTTGGTTCATTGGCGCCAAAAAGTCTAGTCATGGATACTCCTAATTGATTCGTCACATCAACACCTACCTCCAAACCCCAACCCAAAGAGGAAGCACGTCGCGCTCCACGTTTAGGAATACTTGCAGGAAATATCCGAAATTCACTTAACCCAGTCGCGGCAATAATATCCTGTTGTAAGTTAGCAAGAATGGTGGTACTTGCTACATTAGCTAATGCTAAATTCCTATCTTCACTAAGGGTATTAATGATATTACCGCCCAACAAACTAACTATTTGTACTTCCGATCGCTTTGGAGCACTGGTCAACTCTAGGTTATTTTCTAATTCTGATAGAGGTCCTTTTGCTGTTGCCATAATTCTAACTTTCTGACTGCTATTCAAGGTGCCTGGTGATGGAGCGTCTATTGTCTCGGATGATAATGGTGATGATGGGGATGATGAGCGGTTGGTCTCAAAAGCTGATGCTAATAGCTGTACATCTACAATGGGGTCTAGTCCATTAATTGGGGTAAAGGTAGCTGTGTTTTTATAATTGGGGTCTAAACGCAATTCTGTAGTAAATAGATTAATTACCCCTGCTACAAGGTCGATCTTACCGCTTGGACTAATATTGTTGAGGGTGCCGTTTATCAGTAAACCACCTGCAACTTCAAAGTTAGCTAGTCCTGGACTAATCATCAGTAGGCGATCGCTTAGAATCACCTGAAAATTATTTAGACCAATTTCTATGCCAAAATCAGGTGCATTTTCTCCATTTCCTGCTGCTGCTGCGAAACCTGCTGCCTGATTCAAAAATATTCTACCTTGGGAGACTTCAACGTTACCGCCTATTTCTGGTTGCAAAGCTGCACCTGTAATCACGACTTTTCCATCAATACCACCTTGAAAAACTCGTTGAAAGTTTATATTAAGTTGGTCTAATGTAATTGTCAGGGGGTTATTTATATCTGGTTCTTGACTGCCAAAGGGTTGAAAAATTGGTAAAACCCCAATGACTTCAACTTTACCATCACTAAGAATTCCTTGAAGTTCTTTGACTTCGATACGATCGCCCTGAAATAAAACTGTACCTGTTAGGTCTGTGAGGGGTTGGGGAAATGCTGCTGCTGTGATACTCATGTTTGCAAATTTAGCATATCCTTCTGGTTCTGGTTGTTGTAATGTTCCTTTGACCTGCAATAATATATCTCCTTGACCGGAGTTTAATGTTACTTGGTCGGTCAAGATATTAACTATCTGTAACGCATCATTTTTAATATTGACGCTGACGTTAATTAGATCGCTACCTGCGGAAACTTGAGCAAATGGTAAGTCTATGGGTATATCACCTCTATACAAAATTGGGTCTCCAATTATAGAAATACCTCCACCAAAACGCAGGCGTCCGGTGTTGTAACTAAATTCTGTTTGTGCTTTTTCAATGGGTTTTTCGTTTAAGGTGCCGTCTACTATATTGATTTCACCTACAGCTCTGGGGTCTTCAAAATTTCCTCCTATTTCTGTTTCGGCATTCAAAATTCCTGTAATATTAACATTGATGTTTGGTGGTATATAATTTTGGGCAAATTTCTGTATTTCTGCTAAATCTATATTTTCTAGTTGTAATTTCCCAGTCTGATTTTCTGGACTCAAATCTCCATTAAATGCTAATAATGTTTCTCCTACTTGTACTTCTAGTGGTTTGACTGTCAGCACTTCGTTTTCATACTGACCTTCTAGTAGAAATTTATCGATTTTGTAGGGTCCCCAACTCCAGTCGCTACCATTGATGTCAAATTTGCCGTCAATACCAGACTGCCAAGTTCCTTCTGCTGCTACTTCTGCTGAAAAAGTAATATCTAGGTCTGCAAGGGGTGGTATTTGTATGGGAATATTTGGTTGTTGACTTTCTTGTTGTTGTTTTAGCAAGGCTTGAATTTCGGCAAACCGACGCAGTTGGGAAATTACTGGTGTATTTTCTGGAAAACCTACTGCGACTGGTTGTACATCTTCAGCGTTGGCATAATTTGGAGTTGCTATACCTCGCGCAATATCTTCTAAGTTAAACCATTGGAGGGCGGTTAAAATATCTTGAGCTTCACCTTTTTCAATTTTTAGGTTGCCAGCAAATTTGGGGTCGAAATTGGCAGCGGGAGAATTAATATCGACCATTGCTTGTAGGATATATCGACTGTCACCTAATAATAATGTACCGTCATTGAGAGTTCCTACACCTTTGGCAAAATTTATATCTGCGGTGAAACTTTCTGCATCTATATAACCAATGCTAGGTTTGGCAACTGCAAGATTTCCGTTTGCGGTGATGGAGTTCAGGTCAAATGTTCTCAGACCAGATATTGCTATTTTGGCGGATGCTTCCCCGGAAACTGGACCGATATCAAATTGTGCTGCTGGCGCTATATCTAATAATTCGACAGGAAATTGCTCTAATGTTACTAGGAGGTTTTCTCCTTCTGTGACTCCTGCGAGTTTTGCTTCGTCGCGTTGAATTAAGAAAGCAGTGGGAAAATAGGTTTGCTCAAATCGATCTAATACTAATTCTAGACGGTCTTGTTCGCCTGCAATTTTAAATGTTACTCCATCAGTTATTCCTGCATTTAATTTTCCTGATAAAACGGAATCAAAATCTACTGAATTTACGGTTAAGTTTCGCAAGACTACATCACCAACTAAACTTAAATCTTCGATAGATTGACCGATGACTTTACCATCAAAGTTGACTCTACCTGTTAATAATTCTCCTTTTTTTTCTATGGGTAAATTTTGTGCTTGTGCTAATTTTTCTATTGGCAGAGATTCTAAGTCAAAATCTGATAAGTTGACATTAATATTAATTCCCGAAATTGTCGGTGGTTTTTGCTGTGGAAAATCTACCCCTACTACTCCATTAGCATTAACGTTTGGCGGGATAGAAACTTTTTCTATTTCTACTTGTTTACCTTTCCAGTCAAACAGAGAATTAAGAGGTTGTTGAATAACTGGTAATTCTGAAAGTGTTAATTTTGCTTGAGCTGCTATTGCTTCTGGAGATAAATTTGCTAGGGTTCCAGATAGGTCAATATTTGTATTTAAAAAGCCACCAATTAATGGTAAATTTTCAGCTTGCCCTAATAATTTTTGTACTTGCCTGATACCTGCAACGGCTGGTTTTGTTTGTTCTTGTTTTTCCAATGCTGCTGAAAATTGCTCTAAAGGAATTTGCTCTCCTACTACAGCAGTTTGCCATTTTTTACCTACTAATTCTCCAGTAATATTAACTGCTCCACCATTTGTTAAAATTACTTTTCCTTCCGTTTCAGCAGCTATAGCTTCTGGGTTTAAATTTTCTAAATTTCCGGCGACTTTAGCACTACCGAGAATATTCCCATTTATTGTTTCTAAATAAGGTAAAGCTTCTGGAGGAACTACTCCAATTTCTTGAGCTATTTTTTTGACAAAACTCAATGGAATAGGTTCGGCGATCGCTGAGGCTGTAAAATTACCATTATCTAATTTTCCTGTGGCATTAATTGTATTATTTCCAATAATTAACTTTCCGGTTCCATCGGCAGCTATTGCTTGAGGATTCAGATTATTTAAGTTGCCAAATACGCTCAGATTACCAAATATTTCTCCTTCAATTCCTGGCGGTAGGGGCGAATGGCATTCACCCTGACAGACCATAGCAATTAAACCAGTTTTTCTGACCGTTTCTTCCAAATAACGTAAAGCAATATTTTCTGTTTCTACATTTGCAAAAAAGTTTCCTCGTTCGAGCCTTCCATCAATATCAACAGTATTTTTATCAATAAATAACTTAGTATTAGTATCTGCGGTAATTGCTTCTGGAGATAAATTATTTAAACTACCAGACAAATTAGCATTAACATTCACTTGACTATTTAAAGTTTTAATAGCAGGAATTTGAGCTTGTAAAATTTGAACTTGATTAGCTTCTACTGGTATTAATCCCGATGTTAAAACCGCTTCCCCTAAATCTAAAAGAGGATTTACTGCCAATTTACTGCTATTAACTGAAGCTTGAAAATTGCCATTATTTAATTTACCCGTAGCGTTAACAGTTCCTCCAGCAATAATTACTTTCCCATCCCCATCAATAGCAATTCCTGCAGGAGTTAAATTATTAATATTTCCAGATACAGTCGCTTCCCCTTGAACTTCTCCCTCAGTATCTGTTGGTAAAACATTATTTTTCAGAGAAACAATTTGTGCTTCTGTTAATAACTTTTCCACCGCAGTAAGAGATATTTGATTAGTTTTAACAGTCGTTTGAAAATCACCAGATTTTAAACTACCTGTAGCATTAATTGTACCTTCCTCAATTTTGAGATTTCCAACTAAATCTCCTGCTATATTTTCTGGTGAAGGGTTTACCAGATTTCCTGATAAATTAACCTGACCATTGAGTCTACCATTCAAAGTTTTTAGCCTGGGAATATTAGCTCTAATATTATTTAACTGTTCCTGGTCAGTAATAATTCCAGAATTTACTGCCGATAACCCCAAATCTAACAAAGGATTAAGTAGTAAATCCTCAGAATCAACCAATGCTTGAAACCTGCCATTATTAACCTTCCCATTAACATTAACCGTACCATTAGCCAGATTAACATTCCCCTGAAAACCACTCGTTATCCCAGGCAAACTTAAATCATTTAGATTAGCCGAAAAAGTAGCTTCACCATTAACCTTTCCATCAGTTTTACTAGATAAAATGGGATTAGCAGTAGTCAAAAAACTTGCATTTCTCCCAATTCTTTCCAAAGCACTCAAACTCAATTGAACAGCATTTCCCTTACCCTGCAAATTACCATTATTTGCCCGAGCATTAAAATTAACCTGACCGCCAGCAATATTTATTACCCCACTCCCATTCCCATCAATAGTATTAATTGAAAAATTCCTCGTGAGACCAGAAGAACTAGCTTCAGCATTAACAATACCCTCCAACCCAGATGGTAAACCCAATGGTTTTAAAGGTTCTAAATTATCTAAATTAATTTGATTGACAGTAACATTAAGCTGCCAGTTATCCAAATTAGCAGTACCATCAATATTAACCTTTCCCCCACCAACTTCAACAACAGTATTTTTAATATTCGCCTGACTATTAATAATGTCAACAGTACCACTCACCGGATAAACAGCATTCGGTAACTGCCATAGAACCTGTCCCTTCAGACTTTCCAAAGCACCAGCGATCGCCACTTCCGTAGAAAAGTCACCGAGAGGAAGAGGTGAAGTAATACCATATTGTTGAGCGATCGGTTCTAGTGGTACATTTTCTACCTTCAGGTTTAAGTCAACTACAGGATTAAAATTGCTTTCCTGCTCCTTACTGACTGACTCCCGACTCGCGACTTCTAACTTTTGTGGAACTGACTGACTCCCAACTCCTAAGTTTTGACTTTTGAAGTGAGGGCGAATGCCATTCGCCCCTACTAACTTTTGACTTTGTGGAACTGACTCCCGACTCGCGACTTCTAACTTTTGAATTTTGACTTTTGTTTGCGTTTGCGTAGCATCCCGCAGGGAAGCATGACCTAGGAAATTTTGACTTTGTGGAACTGACTTGCGACTCCCCACTTCTAATTTTTGAGTTTGTGGAACTGACTGACTGCCAACTCCTAACTTTTGACTTTTGAAGTGAGGGCGAATGCCATTCGCCCCTACTGAATTTTGACTTTGTGGAACTGACTTGCGACTCCCCACTTCTAATTTTTGAGTTTGTGGAACTGACTGACTGCCAACTCCTAACTTTTGGCTTTTGAAGTGAGGGCGAATGCCATTCGCCCCTACTGAATTTTGACTTTGTGGAACTGACTTGCGACTCCCCACTTCTAATTTTTGAGTTTGTGGAACTGACTGACTGCCAACTCCTAACTTTTGACTTTTGAAGTGAGGGCGAATGCCATTCGCCCCTACTAACTTTTGAATTTTGACTTCTTCCTTTTGACTTCTAACTTCGCCTTTCCCCGTAATTTTCCCTCCCACTACTGGAGTAATTTGTAAGTCAGAAAAACCAGCAGTTAAATTGAGTGGTTGAAATTCTTGGTTTAACTGCGGACTAATAGTAAAATTTGTCGCAATATCCTGAAATCTTAATCTATCAACCCTAGTAACTTCAGTCGTTTGAACTTTTCCTGATACCACTGGTTGCAGCAAACTACCAACAATACTGAAATTAGTTTTCACACCCCCATCCAATAAAGGTCTAATATCCTGAATTTGACTTCGAATTTGCTGAAGTTGCTGTTTAGTTTCTGCCGTTTCAATTTTGCCCGAAAGTAAATCAATTTCCGTAGTAACAGTATTAAACAAAGTTTCAAAACTGACAGGCAAAACCTCCGCATTCAAATTCAGATTAAGATTTTGAAAGTCTAAGTCCGCCGTTGTTTGCGCCGTACCGTGGAGTTTTAATCCAATATTACCGTAGTTGGCGTTTAAATTTTCCACCGTAACTTTTGGCCAAGCAACATTAGCAACCGTATTCAAGTTAACAGTGTTGCTCAGGAGACTGCTGTTAGCATTCAACTCCCGCAAACTAACTTTTCCCTGGATATTTTGTACAAGGTCAGCAACTTTATCAGTTAGTTTAACCTGAGTCCGGAGGTCTGCATTTAACTCCCCATTTTGCAGACTTACATCAGGAATATTTTCAAACGCTAATGCTAAAGGAACAAATATTGGTAATTGCAATTTTTGCGCTACAACATCAGCTTTAATTTCCGAATTTTTGAGATTAACATCAGCATCAACCTGAAAATTACCACCACCATCAATAACTTTGCCATTGAGGTCTATCAACCAACGTTGCATTTTGTCTTTAGAAAGAACCTCAATATTACTTAAATCTAACAATATCGGTTCAGAAGACTTTCCTGTTTCTGACGGTATAATAGTAACATCCACTTCTGGGAAACGTAGAGCTGTAATGTCAACATCAATAGGTGGAGGTGGTAGGTCTGCCAACTCTGGAACTTTAAACGAACCATCAGCTTGTTGTTGTAAATTAGCTTCAGATTTTCCAAATGTAATATCAAGCTTCAGGGTTTTGAATAACAAAGGTCCAAGAGCATACCTAACCTTAACTACCTCCGTAGAAGCAGCGATCGAGTCTGTTGAAGTTGGAGGTAAAGATGAAGGGCCAAATTCTAGATAACCAATTCTAAATTTTTTCAGTTCGCCCACTTGAACTGGCCTTTGGGTAAGTTTGGTTAGATCCTCACTCACCATTGGGGCTAATTTTTCTTGAAACCACCAAGTTCCTACTGCCCCCCCTGCTACAGAGACTGTCCCTAAACCCAGACCACTAATAATTACTATTCTGCGCCAGTTTCTAGACTTGGAGGTATCAGTTTGCTGATTAGAATTATCTGGAGTATTTGTCATAAGTAAATCAAAAGTTAAAATTTAAAAGTTTTATATTTGCTTAAAATATACAGGACTTACGCACAAGGTGAAATAATACACCAATTGTAGGGGTCAAGAGCCGTCATTCCTACTATATGTAGTGGTTATGCGTAAGTCCTGATATAACTGGTATAACAATTTCCATCAGGAGTGAGGTAAAAAATTCCTTTGTTTGAGAGAGTAGTAATTGGAGAAATGCGGGAATAGCTATGCGACCTCGTGTCGGCAACAGATATACCTAGTAGCGGACTCGGTATTAGAAAAGAAGAAAAACAACTGTACCTCAGTAACTTGAGAAACGCTATAGATATTATATTTTTGTCTCTGTGTATCAAGATTGTAGGTAAATTTAAGTTACTTATGCTTCTCCAATCATTAAATCAAAAGTATTATTATTTCACTATTTCAACATAGTTAGGACTTACGTAGATACGCTATATATAGCGCTCAAAACTATTGTCCAATAGTACTTAAACTCTATAAATAGTGCCTTTGCGTAAGTCCTGATAGTAGTAGACTGACACGCCTAAAAATGTAGGCTGGGTTGTAGCTTGCACACCAAGTAGCGGTACGGCAGTGCCCGAAGGGAAACCCAACAAAAGCTTGCTAATACCATGTTCTCTGTAACAATACGCGTAAATAATTCTTACCAAAACCTGAATTTTACTAATAGCTGTTATCTTTTATTAAGCGCAACTTCATGGAGAAATGGTATAACGTTGGGTTTATCCTAACGGATAAGCTGGCGCTAACGTTCCTCAACCCAACCTACTGCTAATGCACCATTTTAGATGAAACAGTCAAATAGTCTGATTTAAATTCTGTCAAAAATCTCCTAGCAAAAGGGAACAGGTCTCAGAGTTTTAAACTTGACGATCGAGCTGGAGTTTAGATAATTTCTGAAGAGTTTTGTATTAGATGTATCCACCAAAAGAGGGAGTGGGGAGTAGGGAACCCACCCCTAACCCCTCCCAGGAGGGGAATAATTTATAATTTCTGTGGGGAGAATTGATTTGATTTTTTATGATCACCAGATGTCTATTTAAAATTAAGATAGTATCTGACTAGAATATTTTTGGACTTAGATTGAGTGTTGTATAGACTTCTAATAATACCATTCCTTTTTTTGGAGGTCTGGTAAAATAACTTTCCATAATTTGTTATCAAAACAAAAAATTAAATCTTTTTGCCTTGACTATAATTTAGACACATTATTGTTTTGTCTCTACTAATATAGACAAAACAATTGTCTATTCACATTAGGAAAAGTTATGCGAGTATTTGTTTTACTGTTCAATGCTAGAACTGAAAATGAAGGAATTCATACTATTCAGGTGGGCGATCGTAATCAGGTCTTGATGTTTGAATCAGAGGATGATGCCACTCGCTTTGGTGTGTTGCTAGAAGCTCAAGATTTTCCTTCTCCGGCAGTGGAAGAATTTGACCAAGAAGAAATTATGGAATTCTGTAGGAGTGTAGATTATGAGTGGAAAGTTATACCAGCAGGTGCTTTGGAGATACCCCCAGAGAATAATGTAGAAAATACTGATTGGCAACTAGACGCAGACCAAATTTCTGAAAAGCCTGAAAACGCCGAATTTGACTTAGATAGAATTAGACGCCAACTTGAGGGTCTTTTATAGAACCCATTTGATAGCTATTTATTAAAGATGGGGAGTGGGGGAGTAGAGGAGTAGAGGAGTAGGGGAGATGGAAGCATTTTTATACCTTTTTGCCATATTCTCTAACTTAATCTCCTGAATTCGCCAGGATTGACTTCTATGCCAAAAGCACATACCGCGTGCAAAGATACCATAAGGGTTCTATAGTTGTTTTGTACAAAATCAAGTTAAAATTTAAAAATTAAAAGTATTTTTTATTCTCCATGAGTAAGACCCTTAGATATATCTAATTGATTTTTTTGTCAAACTATAAGATATAGCAGAGAACAGGGAACAGGCAACAGGGAACAGTGGGAAAAAATCAGACCGTATTGGATCGATCATCAGCATATAGCGGTTTTCACATAGATAGACTACAGTAGCAAAAGCATTTTTCTACTCTGTAGGAATTTTGCATGCAACGTCCCTACTCCCTACTCCCTACTCCCTAAAAAAAGAATTTTTTAATCAGTAATAGGCTAAAAATGGACAATTTACAGGCACGAGGTCATTTGTTAACGGAGCAGGTTAACCCTAATAGTCAGAATTTAGACCGGTTAAGCTCTTTAGAGTTGGTGGACTTATTTAATCAAGAGGATCGGCGAACTTTAGAGGCGATCGCTGCATCCCGTTTACAATTGGCTCAGGCAGTGGACATTACTACTGAAGCTTTACGCCAAGGTGGCAAACTTTTTTATGTGGGCGCTGGTACAAGTGGTCGTTTGGGGGTATTGGATGCGGCTGAATGTCCTCCCACATTTTGTACGCCTTCAGATTTGGTACAAGGAATTATTGCTGGTGGTGCAGGTGCTTTAGTCCGTAGTTCCGAAGATTTGGAGGACCGCTTTGAAGATGGTAGTCAGGCGATCGCTTCGCGCCATATTACGAATTTGGATGTGGTAGTCGGTATTACTGCTGGTGGTACAACTCCTTATGTCCATGGTGCTTTAGAAGCAGCAAAACAAAGGGGGGCAAAAACAATATTTATTACTTGTGTGCCTGTAGAGCAATTTAGTCTGGAAGTAGATGTGGATATTCGGTTAGTAGTTGGCCCAGAATTATTGGCAGGTTCCACGCGCTTAAAGGCGGGAACTGTTACCAAAATGGCTTTGAATATTTTATCAACGGGAGTAATGGTCGGACTGGGAAAGGTTTATGGTAATCGTATGGTTGACGTAGCAGTGAAAAATACTAAGTTACGCGATCGCGCCCTACGCATTATTGAGGATTTAACTGAGTTGAGTAGGGATGAGGCCACAAAGTTATTAAATAAAAGTAACGATTCAGTTAAGTTGGCACTTTTTATGTATTGGAGTGGTTTAGAAAAAGAAGAAGGCGACAGGATTTTATCTGAATACCAAGGTAATCTCAGAGCAGCATTGCAAAAAGTAGGAAAAATAGGGGATTAGTTATTGAAGAAGGAGTCAGGAGTCAGAATTTCCTTCTGCCTTCTCCCCCCTTTCAAAGCTATGCTTTATCAACATCTTTCTTAACATAAAACTTGACAAAATAGATAGGTTATGTATAAGTCTTTCAAAGGTTTTTGTCAGAGAAAAAGTGTATTAAAAAGTACATTCTTTTCGATAACTTAAGTAGTTTTTCCTGTCTACTATGATTCTTTCTCCTTTCTCCCCTACTCCCTGATCCCCTACTCCCTACTCCCTCTTACTACCGAGAATAAGCTTGAACATATCTAAGTATCCCACGAGCGATCGCCTGTGCCATACGACTACGTTGACCAGGGTCCGCAAGAATCCTAGAATCATAATTACCAGTGACAAAACCCACCTCTACCAATACAGCAGGCATCTTAGTCTTTCTTAGCACATAAAAACGAGCGCGCTTCACGCCACGATTATTCATTGTGGGGAAACTTTCCAACATACTATTCTGAATATACTGCGCTAAAGCCTGGCCACTTTGATAATAAAAAGTCTCTAAACCATTCACATCAGGACGGCTCATACTAATAGCATTAGCATGAATACTCACAAATAGATCGGCACCTACCCGATTGGCCAATTCTGCCCGTGGTGGTAAATCTAAATCCCGGTCTGTCTTACGAGTCATCACCACTTGTATATTATTCTGCTCCAGGATTTGAGCTACCTCCAATGACATGGGCAACACAATATCCTTCTCGCGCAGACCAAAACCGACTCCACCTAAATCTGTAGGTCCTCCGTGCCCAGGATCTATAACTATCATTAACCGTCCATCACGCTGGGGTAATCTATTCGGCAAAGGAAAACGACGATTACCATTATTAGTATTAGAAGGACGACCGTTGCGACGAGGCCAGGGGAAAGGCCACCGTCTTGGAAGTAAATTCCCTGGAGAATTTTGAGGTAATCTATTCTGAGGAGATGAATTTTGGGGTAATGAACTGTTTCCCCGTGATAAGATTGAAGGTCTGGAACTAGAAGATTGCTGTCTAGGATCTGGCCGCCAACCAGGAGGAGTAGTACCAATATTGCCCCACCCCATGGGTAAAGATAACTTTTGTGGGGTTAGCTGAGTTACCTGGGCAATTTTGACATTAGTAGCAGGCTTAACCAGAATTGTTACTGTTTCTGGATCTTCTTGACGTATCTTTGCCCAAATTAAAGGACTGCCCACCCTTCGACTAGGTAACTTTAATCGGTCATCTACCTTAGCATTATATATAGTAATTCCATAAGCATCCTCTTCGGAATCCCAACCATTCGTATAGTTTAGAGCTCGATCCCCTGTAATTACTAAATCAGTACCATTTTTCAATACTACTGACTTAACAACAGCAAAACCAGTAGCTTGATTAATTGTTGGTGGTGTTTCTCCTTGAGGCCATATTGCTACTCCACCTGCATAAGCACGAGCTTGCCATTGAGTTTTAGTATTTGGAAGACTCACCGTCAAACGAACTACTGCAGGTGTTGTTGAAAGCTGAGTGAGTTGAGTAATTGTTAATCCAGATTTGTTAAATCTTTGATTTGCCTTGACATCTTTTGCTGTGAGAGTAGCATTCAGAATATCAATGGTCATCCAAGTACGGTCAACACTCTGCTTGAGTTCTATTTCTGGTAGTTGACCGCTCGTTTGTAGAACTACTCCCTCTTGCTTTACTTGGACATCTTCTACTAGAGTTGGTGTACCAGTAGTAGCAACTTGATTAACAACAGCAGGGTTTCTTCGTCTTAGTATGTTTTGATTACTCGGTCTCTCTATTCTGCGAGGAGGTAAAGGCGATCTTTGAGGAGGTGGGGGTGGAGACTGGGAAGTTTTAGGTGGTGGGGGTGGAGACTGGGAACTTTGAGGTAGCGGTGGTGGAGACTGAGGACTTTGAGGTAGTGGCGGTGGAGACTGGGGTTTAAGGTTAATATCTGAAGTAGAGGCAATCTTTTGAGGTGTGGGTATTTGTACAGTCCATTCGCTAGGAGAGATACCTCTAAATTGTACCTGTTTTGGGTCAAGAGTATACCCATTATTTAATTCTACTACAATCCGAGCTGTTTGAGAATTAAATTGTCCTACTCTCACTGCTTTTATTGCCCCGCCGACAACTTGAGAAGTCCTAATGCCTCCTAAAGTTGTTCCAGGTAGGTCTATAACTAAGCGAGTTGGGTTAGTTATTAGTTGTGCTTTTGGCTGAACACCTCCTTCAGTAGTAAAAGATAGTCGATTCTGATTTGCTTGAAACTGCCAAGATTCTAAGGTAGCAGCTTCAGTAGGACTTCCAAGTACAAAAACACTGAGTATACTTGGGAGTAAATAGCGTACCATTAGATTTTTTCCCATCTGGGTACTTTTGAGAAATATCACACGATTTCCTGGATATATATTTTTCATATCAAGTTTAATACTTTATGAACTCCTCTAGATAGTAGATGTATTGATATACCCCTGATAATTTTTGGTGAATAGAATAATTATTAACCTGTAAAATTTACTCATACACCGAATTCACGCTTCAATAACAACTTTCAGCATAACTAGAGGAATATACTATCATATAACTTTCTAAATAGTTGTCAGTTATTCCAGATAAATTTACCGATTTGGACAATATATTTTATTCCTTGTCGATATTTGCGGGTATTATAGCGATTTTCTGTCATGTAACATAAATGAAGAAGTTTGACGATCATTAAGTTAAAAAATAGCTCAAATACACTATTACTTAAACTGTAGATTAATGTTTAAGTGGGTACTAATTTAGATGATATTGATGATATTTATGAGCAACAAGTTAGTTTAGTCAGAGATTTTCTAGAGAGTAAATTGAGTAGAGGTACAATAGTTAGCAAAAAACCAATTATAGCGGTTTTCAAATAGATAGACTACAGTGGCCAAAGCATTCTCCTACTCCCGCGCACCAAAAGAATTTTGTAGTTTACTTAAATGAAAAGCGCTGTAATGTTAAAGTCAGGTTAATAACATCTAAAATTATCAGTATAACAGTAGTGGTTCCTTAAATAATATATTCAATCTGAAGAGCAATTTTCTGCAGTAAATTATTGAAATGTATTTCTGCGATCGCATCATAACTTGAAAATTTGCAGTAACTTTAAAAGCTCTTTACATCTTGAGAAATCATACTAAAATGTATACAGCAATCTCGTCCTTGTTGTTTAGCTTGATATAAAGCTTTATCAGCTTGGCCTATAAATGTATGGAGTGTTCGAGTCAATGAAGGGATCTGAGTCGTAACACCAAGGCTGATGGTAACTATTTGCCCTTTCCCACTAGGATGAGGAATACCTAAAGCCTTAATGGCTGATTGAATCTGTGCTGCTACTTCACAAGCCCTACTTTGGTCAGTATTTGATAAAATTACAGCAAACTCTTCGCCCCCATAGCGAGCTAGCAAGTCTGCCGGACATTTCAAAACTTCTTGAGCTGTATGAGCTATTTTAATCAAGCATGTGTCTCCTTCTTGATGACCGTAAAGATCATTATATAGTTTGAAATAATCCACATCAAGCATAATTAGAGATAAAAATTGCTTTTGTCTTGCCATTCGTCGCCATTCTTGGTCTAAAAATTCATCGAAGTAACGACGGTTAGGAATTTGAGTTAAACCATCAAGTCGAGCTAGACGTTCTAACTTGAGATTGGCTTCTTGAAGTGCATCCAGGGTGTTGCCTAACTCATCTGCTTGTAAGCGAGTTTGAGCGAGTAGATGGGAATGTTCTAAAGCGACACTGAACTGAGCTGCTAATTGTTTGACAAATCTAATTTCAGCAGGAGTCCATTCACGGCTGTTTTCACACTGATGAATACAAAGCAGTCCCCACAGTTTTGAACCCATGATTAAAGGCATAATAATTTGTGCCTTAATCTGAAATTGCTCTAATACTTCAATATGACAATCTTTTAAACCAGCATTGTAAATATCGGTGAGCACTTGCATACGCCCCTGTTGATAATAGATGGCATACTGTTCGCCAAAACAATAATCGTTGACTTTAATCGAAAGGGCCGAATCATACACTGGTAAAACGCTTTCAGAAACAAATTCCCCATAGCAGTAGTTACTCTCTGGGTTAAAGCAGAATATTCCTACGCGATCGCTCTCTAGAGCTTTTCTGACTTCTTTGGCAGTAGTTTTAAATAAAGTATGAAGGTCGAGAGATTCACGAATTTCTGAGATTAAGTTGAATAAAATCATTTGTTGTTGGCTAGCTGCTTGCAAATCTTTAGCTTGTTGTTCGACTTCAGCTAGTTGTTCTGCTTGCTGTACTGCAAAGCCTAGTTGAACAGCAATTTGAGTCAAAAAATTTACTGCAGAAGTTTCCCATTCATGGGGTTTAGAATGTTGATAGGCAGCCAGAATACCCCATAGCTTTTGTTTAATAAAAATAGGAGCAGTGGCATATGCTCGAATGTGAAATTGTTCTAATATTTCAATATGACATTGGGATAACTCTGCTTTATAAATGTCTTTTACTATGAGTGTTTCATTATTGCGATACCGACCACCTTGATGCTTCTGAAGATAACAATCATTCCAGACAGTGTTTTTGTCTGTAAACTCAAGTTCATCCCAACCAACTTCAGCAAATTCAAAGTCACCAACAAATTCGCCCCCCCAGTCTTCGTTAAAACGATATACTGAGACTCGTTCGACACCTAAAAGTCTACAAGTTTCTTTTGTGGTTGTGCGAAAGATTGTTTCTAGGTCGAGAGATGCTCTAATCTTGCTGATAACTCGGTATATTGCTTTTTGTTGTGCATATATTTGCTCTAGTTGCTCAGTTTTATCGTGCAGTTGAGTCTCTACATTATCAATAGTAGGTAATTTCAATAAGCTAAATATTTGATTAATAATTTTACGGCTGATCGTAGATGATATAGATTGAGGTATTTTTTTCTTCATCAGGATTTTTTATAAAAAATTATAAGCCAAATATAGCACTTTTTTAAAAAAAATCTGTGTAACCCAATTTTATTGGTTATTGATATTATTTATATTTTTTTGTATTGGAAAGCGGAGTAATTGAGTGTTTAAATGTGAAAAACTTGAGAGTTAATCTAGATATCAAACAGAGAGCTAAATCCAATCTAAAAATCAGCTAGAGTGATTTTTAAGATTATTCAATTTCACTTGGTATAATACAGCAGAAGGAAGAAGAAAGAAGGAAGAAGGAAGAAGGGATAAAGAAAAATTGGTGTTGCTGATTATGGGTATGATGCAAGCCCCCCTAGCCACCCAAAATTGGGGGGAATAAAACTCTAAAAGTCCCCCAAAATTGGGGGACCAGCGGGGGCTTGACCAGAACCAAACAATCGTGCATTTATACTTCAATTTAGCAACGCCGAAAAATTTTCGTTGTCTGAGTTTTAAGTTTTTGATGTTTCCTAAAAGTCATACCATTTTGAAAAAAGAATGTTATGAATAATAGGTATGATAAAAAGATTTTACAGGAAATGTCCCTTGAACAAAAACGATAATTTATGAGCTAAAAACTGGTATTGAAGCTATTCCCATACGACTCCTGACTCGGTCCTACTGACTTCTAATACCAAATCCGGTTTCCCTGTTTCCCGAATTACTACTCCCTAAGACCTAGGAGATACGGACGTTGCATGGAGCGTCCTGTACGATCATTAACAATAGTTTTGCGAAGCTAACGGCCGTTCGTTCCTGCACAATAAACGAATTTTGTACCTCACGCTTCTGGGGAATTGCTATCTATATTTAATCAGGACTTACGCAGAGACTCTACATATAGCGAGGGCAAATACCATTTGCCCCTACAAATGGTGCTTTAAAAGTCAATTTGCGTAAGTCCTGTTTAATATTAATGAGGGTTTGCTGATTAAATCTCAAAGCACTGACAGATATTGGTTTCAGCCTTTTTAGGCCTTTAACAAAGTGCGCCTGTTTTCGGTCGCTCAAGCTCATGCATGCTAGTATTTTGGGATGATTATGGCAGAACAATCTTGGGACAAATATACCCGACTACCTCCTCTATAATTTCCATTTCTCCTGTCTCCTACACCTACCACTCATACTTTATTCAGCAAACCCTAATTACTCAAACCTTCAAGTAAAATTTGTTCATTGTTTTTCCATCTCAAATAATGAACCATTAATCATAAAAATTAGAGTACAGATAGAGGCGATCGCTAACTATTAACAACTTGTATTTGTGAGGTTAAAAATCGATCCATCCAAGCTTCTAAATAGGCTTGATTTGCTGCTTGTTCTTCTGGATTTTCTGTATCTAAAGGATGAGGTGCTAATCCTAATAGTGCCGCTGTTGTTACACAAAACATTGACTTTTGAAAAGTCTGACAAATTTTGACTCGTAAATTATCTGTACCTCGGTTAGTTTTTTGGTAAACTTCTAGAAGATAATTAGGTAAAAAATGTCGCATATCTTGCATTAGTAATGTGGGTGGAATTCCTGCTCCTCCAATAGGTAATGGATCTGCATATAAAGCACCATAAGTAAATCGACTTTGTTCGGGGTCTATTTGTTGAGCTTGAGCGTTGTATGAAACTGTTCCTAAAAATGGTGTACCTCGGAAGAAAATTGCTTCTACATAGGGAACTGCTGTATCGGCTAAAAAAGTTAAACCTACTGATTCAGGAATTATTTCATAACGCTTACCTTTGACATTTACAGCATAGGTAATTGGTAAATTTGCTGCTGCTACTAACCCGGATAAAATATGCTCTACTACTTGAGGAATAGATGTCATTTTCCCTTGGTCATACTTATCAGATAGGGTCATAAATATGTCACTCATTACCCGCCAAAATTGACCTAAAGCGCTATAATAAGCTTGTTGACGAACTAAATCTGGTAAAAATTCTGGAAATAATTGATTGAGTGGTATTAACATCAAATTTCCTGTAATTTTGGCATCTATTACTGTTTTTGCTAGTTGTTGAAATTCTGGTGAATCTGAGTATTTATCGAGACCTCCACCACCATGCCATAACATTCCTCTCATACAATATTCTGCATACTCATAATTAATTCGGTCGTGCCACCAAAACTTGAGTAATTTACCTAATGAAATTTTGCCGTTGAAGTATTTAAAAAAGGGAAACAATTCTAAAAATTGATGGTCGGCAATATAAATCAGATTCTTGGAATAAGCATCTAATACAATGCCATAACTTTTCAAAATACCGACTACTTCTAAGACGTTTTCTGGTGTATCTTTTAATAGAGCTTGACCAGATTTTAAACGATTAATATAGACTGAAAGTGGATGAGTATTAAATTTTAAAATGGTGTTTGTCATAATTGTTTTTCCTAAGTTTGATTTTTTTGATTTGTTAGAGCTGCTAATACTAAATTTCTCGCATTTTTGCTACATTTTCTTGAGAGCAGGGATATAATAAATAATAGTTCTTTACTTCATACCTATAATTGCTCAAAATATTGCTGAATCTTACTTATTACTTGACAACTGAAGTGTTCAAGAAATATAGCATTATTTTTAGGAGTTTATCTTAATAAGTATTGATATTTTATACTATTTGTATCCCTGTTCCATTTCACAAAAATTGAATGATATATAGCAATCCTATTTAAGTTGTAATATTTTAGTGGTAGGGGCTAATGGCCTTATGCTAACGCAAAGCTCCGCTAATGCCTGTACAGGAGTCAGGAGTCATAATTTTAAAGGTTTTCAGTTCAAATTAACTATTATAAAAATAATCACAACCTAATTTGGGATTGTTATAGTTTTAATTCTGAACAACTTCATAATATTCTGTCCGGTTGAATAGTTATAAAAAAGGAGAGAATAGTCAGGAGGAAAGAGTCAGGAAAAGTTTTTGATCGTGCTATTATCCGGACATGATATAATTGCAAAATACAAATAACTCTGAGTAGAGAATTCTTCTGCAAATTATTCTTATTCAGAATAGTTAATGAGTACAGGTAAAGGAGCGATCGCTGACTTTTTAACTACCTGTGACAACATAGGTTGACTTACGCTCATTGTATTTGCTTCAGTTTCAGTCCAACGTAACATCCAGTTTGGTTGTATTCCCAGAATGACTATCAAAATCATCAAGATAATGGCTGGTATTCTATCTGACCATTCTACAGGAGGCAAATTCACAACTGTTTCAGATAACCTACCAAAAAATACTCGGTTCGCTAATAGTAAAAAATAGGCTGATGTTAACCCTGTTCCGATCATACATAGAAGAGTAGGAACTGTAAACACATTGAAACTGCCTCTAAACACTAAAAATTCGGAAATAAATCCAACCATTCCTGGAATACCAGCACTTGCCATTACTCCTAAAATCATCAAACTACCAATCAATGGTAAACCTTGTTCTGGGTTTAACAAACCACGCAATATATCTATATCGCGGGTACCAGCTTTTTTGTAAACTACTCCCACTAATAAAAATAGTAGGGCTGAAATTAGACCATGGCTAACCATTTGAAATACTGTTCCCAAAATACTAAGGGGAGTTGCTGCTGCACTTGCTAACAAAATATAGCCCATGTGACCAACGGAACTATAAGCTACCATTTTTTTCATGTCTTTTTGGGCGATCGCATTAAATGAACCATAAAGTACACTGACTACTGCCCATATTGCTAACCATGGAGAAATATATACCCAAGCTTCTGAGAACATATTTAATCCAAATCTCAGTAAACCATAAGTCCCTAGTTTCAACAACACTCCTGCTAAAAGTACGGAGATAGGTGTGGAAGCTTCAACATGAGCATCGGGTAGCCATGTATGGAAGGGAACTAGAGGAATTTTAATGCCAAACCCGATGACTATTGTTCCTAATAATAATAGTTGAGTTCCTAAAGGTAGAGTATGAGCAACTGCTTGGTCGTAAGCGAAATTAGATGAGCCACTTAACCACACTACTCCCAGGAACCCAGCTAGGATTAAAATTCCTGAAATTGCTGTGTAAATCAGAAATTTTGTGGATGCATAACCCCGTCTTGGTCCTCCCCAAATTGCTATTAATAGGTATAGAGGAATTAGCTCTAGTTCATAGAAGAGGAAAAATAGTAGTAGGTCTTGAGCGAGAAAAGCTCCAAATACGCTGACTGCTAACAATAATATTAGGGAGTAATAAAAACGGGGTCTTTTGATTGATTTGTCTGTGGCGTAAATAGCAATAGCGGTTAACAGACTATTTAATACTACTAATGGCAGAGATAAACCGTCCATGCCTAGGGAGTAGCTTAAACCAAGGGAGTCTATCCAAGGAAATAAGACGACGAATTGTAGATTTGGATCTTGTGGGTTGAATTCAGTCAGTAGGACTAAGGACCATACTAAACTAATTATGGCCACAACTAGAGCTAGTTGCCTGGCTAATTTTGGTGAGAGAGTGCTTGGCCAAAAACTAATGATAGCCGCACCTATTAATGGTACTAAGAGCAGACCGTTGAGCATTTATTAATATTTTCCTTTGATGGGAATTGAGAGAGTGTTTGTAAAATGAATATTAAATCACGTAGGGTGCGTTAGTGTCACGTAAGGCATCATCCCATAGTATGGAGTGGGTGAGGTGTAAAACCGACTATATATTGATTATTATTCCAGAAATGGTTAGTGTGCCGTCACACACCCTACTGGACAGACATACCTTAAGTGGTGCATTAGATGGGGGAATGGGGAGATGGGGAGATGGGGAGATCAAGACACCTAGAAACAAAAATCTATAGCAATGTGCGCTGGCATATTTACAAATTACAAGAACTGTCCAATAGCTAAAAGTTTTATACTATTCCAACGGAGATGCTGCGCAAACGGTTTTTTATTCCCTCTGTTGCCTTTCGGAGCTGTTGCCTGTTGCCTGCGCACAGCGCTATATTGCACAGTTTTAGATGTGTCAGTCTACTACTGGACAGACACACCTTAAGTGGTGCATTAGGGAGTAGGGGAGTAGAGACCCACCCCTAACCCCGACCGTGGAGGGGAAGAGGGGAGTAGGGGAGAAAGATTGCTGTTGGGTTGAGGGACGAAACCCAACCTACACTTATTGCAGCATTTTAGCCCACATTCCGCACGACAAAATGTAGTATATAAAGAGGGGAAAATTTGAGTAAGTATTTAGACATCTGAAAAAAAAACCTCAAAGTGTAATTCTAGAGCTGAAGGTGAACATCAAAAAAGATGAGAAAATGTCAATAGAAGTGACTAATATAGACCACTTAGGGTTGGTAGCAGGAATCATTGATGAGATTGGTATAGAACAAAAAATTAATCAACTACTTGGAGAACAATTACCAGAAAAAATAACAGGGGGTCAAGTAGTGAAAGGAATGGTTTTAAATGGGTTAGGATTAGTGTCATCTCCATTATACTTATTTAGTCGATTTTTTGAGGGAAAAGCTATAGAACACTTAATTGGAACAGGCGTGAAAACAGAGTATTTTAATGATGATAAATTAGGTCGGGTATTAGACCAACTTGATCACAAAGGATTAAATGAGATTTTTATGTCCGTGGTGTTAGAAGCAGTGAAAATTTATGAGCTAGAAACAAGCACAGTCCACCTAGATTCTACTTCGTTTCATGTTCATGGAGATTACCATACAGAAGAGGATGAATCCATAGAAAATTTGGAGCCAAAACCTATCAAAATTACTTATGGATATTCAAGAGATAAACGACCCGATCTAAAACAATTTATGATGGATTTAATTTGTACAAATGATGGAGATGTACCATTGTGGATCAGAATTGGGTCGGGAAATGAATCCGATCAAAAACAATTTGTGCAAGCCATGAAAGGTTTCAAAAATCAGTTGAATTTTGACAGTTTAATGGTAGCAGATAGTGCTTTATATACCCAATAAAATCTCCAGTAAAATACAAATATTAGATGGTTAAGCCGAGTCCCAGTTCGTATAAAAGCAGCTCACAAGTTAGTTCAAGAAATAGATGGGTTGCATTTGAATCCTAGTCATATTAAAGGATATAGCTATCAAGAACTCTCAAAAACTTATGGGGGGATTCCACAGAGATGGTTAATCGTTGAAAGTCAACTACGCCGAGAATCGGATTTGAAAAACCTAGAGAAAAAAATCCAGAAAGAACGAGCTGAAGTTGACAAAAAACTGCGCACCTTAAAATCTGAAAAGTTTGCTTGTCAACCAGATGCAGAAACAGCAACAAGAAAGCTGTTAAAAAAGTTTTTATATCACGAAGTGAAACAAATTAATGTTCAATTCGTAGAGTCGAAATCTGATACAGATTTTCCTTATGAAGTCCAAGTTGAAGTGGGCTTAAGAGAGTCAAAAATAGAACTAGAAACAAAACGAGCAGGCCGATTTATATTAGCGACAAATGTTCTGGATAAGATGGAACTAACTACAGAAGAAATGTTGTCTAAATATAAGGGACAACAATCTGTTGAGAGGGGTTTTAGGTTTCTCAAAGATCCCCTATTTTTAACTGATAGTGTCTTCCTGAAATCACCCCATAGAATCGAAGCTTTGGGGCTAATTATGGGCTTATGTTTATTGGTTTATAGTTTAGGCCAGCGTCAACTGCGTCAAACTTTAAACCAAACTAAATCTACTGTAAAAAATCAATTAGGTCGTCCTACTAATAGACCGACATTACGTTGGATATTTCAATGTTTTCAGTCGATTCATTTATTGATTAATTCTGGAGTTAAGAGCATATCTAATTTAACTCCAGAACGTGAGCGAATTATTAAAGTTTTTTCCTCCAAGTTGTCAAAGATACTATCTGCTCAATTGAGAAACTTGAGGTAGAAAGCCAAAATAATCAATGATTGAATAGTCGTAGAATAAACCGCTTGGAAATTAGTGCGATCGCTAAGCGTGATAGAGGAACTTTGGCAATTTTTGAATTGGTCTATTGGTGAGTTCTCCCAACTTATACCATTCTATTGATTTGCGTTGGCGGAGCAAGTGCGGCTGCTACATCGCTTCTTACCCCATACTATAAGTCTAAATACTTACTCAAGTTTTACCCTCTTTGTATACTACATTTTGTCGTGCGGAATGTGGGTTTTAGATGTGTCAGTCTACTACTTAATCTTTTGTTTACAAACAGTCTCTGAAAAATTGATTTAAACGCAAATTAATTAATAGGATATTACAATATGTCCTATATTTTACTAAGCTTTTAATTAGGAAGCGAGAGGATAGTTTTCCAGAAATATTACTGAGGGATTGTAATAATAATTTTTTTATTCTTAATACTTGCTCCTACATTCCCAGTTAAAAAGCGTTTCGGTCCGGAAAATGCTGATAGCTAGTTAAGGTGTTTAGTAAAAATTGGCGAGTATTATACCTTATTAGGTAAAAAAAAACTGCAATATCAGCTTGTAAATTAACTTTTTGTTTGCTCCTAACCTAAATTAAAAAAACTACAAAAATAATTATTGAAAGTGCTTTATATTTTAGTTTTGATTCCTCAACCCATACGTCAATTATGGCAATTTGGACAAACTGTACTTGGCTTAATTTTCCGCCATCCTCTGACAGGTGTTAGTGTAGTCCCCATTTTGCCAGATGGCCGGATAGTTTTAGTTCGTCGCCGTGACAATAATAAATATGCTCTACCAGGAGGTATGGTGGAATGGGGTGAAGATGTTACAAATACTGTGAAAAGAGAGTTATTTGAAGAAACAGGATTAGAGTTAGTTAAAATTCGGAGGTTAGTGGGAGTATATTCTGCGCCAGATCGAGACCCCAGGGTACATTCTATTAATATTTTGGTTGAGGCTGATGTTCGGGGAGAGATGAATGTTCAAGATATTTTGGAAATTAGTGATGCTCAAGCTTTTGAAGTTACATCTTTGCCTGATAATCTCAGCTATGACTACGACCGACAATTAAAGGATTATTTTAGTGGTTTGACAATTTTAGCTTAATTTAGTGATTCTATAATCTCACAATAGAAAAAGATTATTTGAAGGTATTTTCACTTGAATATATAAATTTGGGTGAGAGATATGTTAAATTTTATCTTTCCATAGTTATGCAATGTTTATGGCGTAATTCTCGTGTCAAGTTGTCTGGTGGACTATTGTTTTGGCGTGAAATTGGTGGTAGTTCAAACAATGTAGTTTTTCTACATGGATCTTGGTATGACAGTAGTCAGTGGTTGCCAGTTATGGAGCGATTGAGTCTACATTATCATTGTTTTGCACCAGACTTACCAGGATTTAGTGAGTCAGAATTTTCTTCTACTCATTATTCAATTAATCAAATAGTAGAATCTTTGGCTGAATATATAGCTACTTTGAAATTGGAGAAGATATATTTAGTTGGTCATTCTTTAGGGGGTTGGATAGCTGCTAGTTATGCTCTCAAATATTCTGAACAAATATTGGGCGTGATACTTATATCTCCTGAAGGAATTAATCTTGCTGCTGTTAAAGCACGTTGGAGGTTGTTTGGATACTTGACTCAAAAGTATTCTTTTTTGTGTTGGGTTTTACAATTAATATATCCTTTTGTTAGGTTACTAGGCGCTCACACAAAAATTAAGGAAATTCTACAATTTAGACAAAAATTATTGCATTCTTCAACCGGAACTAAAATTTTATTCCGACGTAGATGGGCAGAAATTAAAGCTGAGTTATTGACAGAAGATTTGGCTTTTCTGAAAGTAAAAACGTTGATTTTACAAGGCTATAAAGATACGGATATTGCTTTATCTATGAGTAAGTTTTATGCGGATTTATTGCCGATAGCAAAACTTCATTTAATTAATTCTGGTGAAGATAATTTACCGGAACAAATGCCGGATATAGTAGTAGAAAAAATTACGGATTTTCTGAGTGATGGAGATAATTTTTAGTATATAATAAGGTGCGTGTGTGTAATACTAAATTGATAGATGTTTGCTACAAATAGCTAGTGTCGCTACGCGGAAGTTAAAAGTCGGTAGGGGCGAATGGCCATTCGCCCGTACAAAAGCGAGTGCTAATTGGCGAGGTTTCCTCAGAATGTAAGACGCACATCTGAGAGTCAAAAGTATTGATTGGATAATTATCGCAAAGCGGAACGGAGTTCTATTGTTAATTCCAGAAATGATAATACCAATTCACTTTAGGGATGTCACAAATAGTTTCCAATTTTAAATGTCAAATAATTGCCCGAAACTATGGTATTATTAAGGTTTTTAGTCGATCAAATCTAACTTCTGACTTCTGACTTCTCCTAATGCTGCTACTAATTGCTGGATATGATTTGTGTCATGGGTGGCCATTAATGAAATGCGAATCCGACTGGTATTAACTGTAGGTGGGCGAATGGCCGGAGCAAACATTCCTGCTTGTTTTAATTTTTCTCCCATTATTAATGCTTCGGCTGCATTTTTGAGGGGAAAGCAGATAATTGGCGATCGCTCATTCAAGTTTTTTTCCCTTTTACCTAACTGTTGATTTTCTGTTTCTAATAAATTCAATAAAGTCTCTAGATTTTGCCATAATTTGAGACGACGTTCTGGTTCTTTTTTGATAATTTTTATAGCTGTTAAAGCAGCAGCAGTATCTGCGGGAGTTAAACCTGTTGTATATATCCAACTGGGTGTTCTATTTCTGAGAAATTCAATTAATTTTTTTGACCCAGCAACATAGCCTCCTAAACTTCCTAATGCTTTGCTGAGAGTACCAATTTGAATTAATTCTTTTCCTGTACAGTTAAAATGTTCGACACAACCTCCTCCATTAATGCCAAATACTCCTGTGGCATGAGCTTCATCTACTAATAACATACTGTTATATTTTTCTGCTAAATCTAATAATAATGGCAGTTTACATAAATCGCCATCCATACTAAAAACACTATCTGTAATTATTAAACTGCGACGATATTGTTCTCGATATTGTTCTAGTTTATTTGTTAAATCTTCAATATTATTGTGGCTATATTCAAGAATTTCTGCACCACTAAGAATGGCTCCATTTTTTAGACTAGAATGATTATATTTATCTGATAAAATTAGGTCACGTTTACTGACTACTGAAGAGATTACACCTATATTTGCTAAATATCCTGAACTAAAAACTAAGGCTGTTTCTGTTTGTTTTAATTTTGCTATTTCAAGTTCTAATTCCTGATGTATTTCTCGATGACCTGTTAATAAACGAGAACCTGTACTACCCGTACCAAATTCTTTTGTTGCTTGAATAGCTGCTTCAATTAAACGTGGATCTCCTGCTAATCCTAAATAATCATTACTGGCAAAATTGATGAGTTTTTTTCCTTCTAGTTTGATAGTTGCGCCAGGAATACTTTCGATAGTTTTGACTGAACGATACCAGTTAGCTTTATGTATTATTGATAGGGATTTATCTATCCAATTATAGGGATTATTTGGCATTTTTTTCTGATTTATTTTATTTTTCTTTACTATAGTAATTCACAAGAAGCATGAAGTACAAAATTCCTTTTTTTTAGGGAGTAGGAAGTAGGAAGTAGAAAAACAACTGTACCTTCATTAATTGATAATGGATAATTGATAATTACCTCGGGTTTTAACCGCTACAGAATTGAATATAAGGAATCTTTTTTTTTCTTGGTCGATTGGATATGGCGCAGGTTTCGGAGCCATCCCACCCTACGGGAAAGCTGCGAAGAAAGAACTCCGTTCCGCTGTCGCGTTTCGCGTCAGCGTTGCGAAGCAAACGACTGCTTTTTTCCCCTTAAAAAGGGAGGCTTTAAATCAGAATTATTTAATTATTAATTATTAATTATTCGGTAAGCATTTCCTCCGGAATGCTGCGCAAACAGCCGTCAGTTATTAGCTAGCCTCCTATCGGAGGAACTGCGTTAACAGCTATTAATGTTGGGAAAGGTAAAAGCAACCTTTGAAATTGAGTTTGAATAAAAAGTTACTGTCAAAGTCTCCGGACTCAATCTGACAAGTAATTATTCATTATTAATTGCTGATAGCTGACTGCTGATAGCTGAATGCTTACACTGTACCTCAGTAACTTGAGAAACGCTATAGCAATTTTCAAGAATGTGTAATACTAACTTGATAAGTTTTTGTTACAAATAGTATCAGCAAGGAAGAAGTCATAAGTCAGAAGTAATAAACAGATTGGGAAAAAGGGCAAAAAATATTAAACTCTTACCGAATAATTAATAATTAAATAATTCTGGTTTAAAGCCGACCCTTTTAAGGGGAAAAAAGCGGTCGTTTGCGGAGCAGTCCGTTAGGATGGGATGGCGTTTTGCTCCGAACATATAAAGCGGAGCGGCTCTGTCAAGAGTGGGTTTCCTCGCCATATCCAATCGACCAAGAGAAGAAATAATATTTCCTTATATTCAATTCCGTAACGGTTAAAACCCGAGGTAATTATCAATTATCCATTATCAATTATCAATTAATTAAATATTTTTCCATAGGATCTGTTCAATAATTCTCATTACCATCTAATTGAAGTTTTATATAATATTTATCGTGACTTTGATGATTTTGATTATGTAGCGGTCTCGAATCAGATGTGAGAATTTTACTATTCCCTAAAAGTCTAGAAGATAGTGGTTCTCATATTCATATAGATACAGTTTTTTCTTTCTTCTGTATTGCCAATATCCCATGATTCAGATAAAATCCCTATATACTTTGATATATTAGTAATTTCAGATAAAATATTTATTGCTGACTTTTTAGATTTATTTTTAATAGGCAAATATTCAAGTCTTTGCTATAATAAAAAAACTGTCTAAAAATAAGCACCTTTGTTCTTTATCTCAATGTTGGTTGAAGACCCGCGCTCTTCATCCCCTATAGCCCCTATTTGAAAAGGGAAGATAAAAGGAGGCACGGGAAAACCTTAAGATTAATTGGTTTTCCCAACGGTGTGTTATAATTAGTGAGGCTGCTGGGCTAGCAGTTTCAGTCTGTGGAGCGACCGTAAGACCAAAAAAAGGTTTAGCCTTGGAGGCAGGTGCATAGAAGCAGAAACCTAAATTGCGAGGTTTAGGAATCCCACTTTGTCCTTGAACGACAAAGCCGGGAGGATGTCAATTAGTGAGGTAATAATGGCTAAACGCCGTAATCCAAAAAAAGAGAAAGCACAACGTAATCTGGCTTACGCACGTAAGTTTCGTAAGAAAAAAGGTACAGGTTTTTTTTCTAAGCGATATTCGTCTAAGTTTTCATCTAACAATAATGAAAATGGTAGTAACGAGCAAAATTCAGAAGAAACTGCTGCTGTAGATCAATAGTACATTTGACTGTTTAAGGTTCCAAGCGATAAATTTTGATATGTAAAATGTCAAATCTAGATTTGAGACTTAGCAACTCAAATCTAGAATCTGACAATTAAAATTAAATAAAATTAAATTACAAATTTATTTTTGGCTGTAGCAATCTCTTTTTTTACTTGTTCAAAACCTGTACCACCATAACTATTCCGTGCAGATACTACTTGTTCAGGAGCGATCGCTTGATAAATATCTGCTGAAAATTTTGGATGTAATTTTTGCCATTCTCCTAGTGTTAAATCTTTCAACAATTTATCAGTAGAAATACAAGTTTTCACAACTTTACCTACTAAATTATAAGCTTCTCGAAACGGTACACCACGAGCTGCCAAATAATCTGCCACATCTGTGGCATTAGAAAAATCTTCTGAAACTGCTTCTGTTAAACGATCGCTATTAAACTCTAAACCTTCAGTAAGTAAAATTGTCATTGCTTCTAGACAACTTTTAACTGTTTTTATCGTGTCAAATAAACCTTCTTTATCTTCTTGTAAATCTTTATTATACGCTAGTGGCAGTCCCTTCATCACCACTAACATACCTTGTAAATGACCAAAAACTCGGCCTGTTTTTCCCCTAACTAACTCTGGCACATCAGGATTTTTCTTTTGAGGCATAATACTAGAACCAGTAGCACAACTATCAGTTAAAGTCACAAACCTAAACTCTTCAGATGACCATAAAATTATTTCCTCTGCCAAACGACTTAAATGCACCATAATTATACTAGCTGCACAGAGAAATTCAATAGCAAAATCTCGGTCACTTACTCCATCCAAACTATTAGCATAAGGCTTTTCAAACTTTAATAATTCAGCAGTATAGTGTCTATCTATAGGAAAAGTTGTACCTGCCAAAGCACCACAACCAAGAGGAGAAACATTCACTCGGCGATAAACATCTCCTAGTCTTTCCCAGTCCCTTTCAGCTTTGTGAAAATAAGCCAAAAGATGATGAGCTAAACTCAAAGGTTGCGCCCTTTGTAGATGAGTATAACCAGGAATTAAAGTTTCTATATTAGATTCAGCTAACCCCAATAAAGATGATTGAAAATTTCTTAATAAAACCCTAACTTGCTGAATTTCTTCTCGTAAATAAAGCCTCGTATCAGTTCCTACTTGGTCATTTCTCGACCTAGCTGTATGTAACTTTTTACCAATATCTCCAGTAATTTCTGTAAGTCTTTTTTCCACAGCAAAGTGAACATCTTCCGCATCTACATCCGGGCAAAATTTTCCCTCTCGATACTCTTGACGAATTTGTTCTAAACCCTTAACTAACTTTTCACCTTCTTCTGCGGAAATAATACCTGTTTTAGCCAACATTTTTGTATGAGCTACCGAACCAGTAATATCGTACTCAATCAATTCAATGTCAAAACTAATACTGGCATTAAATTTAGCTATAGTAGGATGCAACGCCTTTTCAAATCTTTTGCTCCAAGTTTGTTTATCTTGCGTCATTTTGCAGATTTTTTTCTATTTAACTCTATTCAGATGTGAGGTTTTATAGCAGTCTAAGGAAAGATTAGGACATATCAAAAGCTCAAAACTCAGACATCACAAGCTTTTTCTTTCTTCTTCCTTCTGCTATAACAGTTAGTAATTAAGGCAAAATGCTCTTAACCATCCAACCAATAAATAAACCAACCAATAGTGCCCATACTTGACCACATTCTATAAAATTGCTCCAAGCTTTTTGCACATCAGACCATAAGTTTACATCAACTTGTTGAGCCAAAAGTTGCCAGCTATACAATATTTTTGGTCCTAACAAATCTATAATATTAGTCTCATAAATCATCGGGGTAAAACCTGATGTAGTTGTGGAAATTATATTAATAATCATATCTTTACCAAATTAATTGGGTCGCGCAACTCCACCGGGAAATGGCGAAATGTTTTTGGAGGGTTGCTCACTTATCCCCTACTTCCCCTCCTGGGAGGGGTTAACTTCTGATTTCTGACTTCTGACTTCGTTAATCTCCTGTAGAAGATTTTACTCTCATCACCACTAGAGTCATATCATCTGGATTTTGGTTTCCTTCTCCAACAAATTGTTTTACTTGAGCAAATAGGTAATTTAATATTTCTTGTGGTTCTTGATGATTTTGACACGCAAACTTGAAAGCTTCACTCAATTTAATATCATCGTAACGATCGCCATTTTGATTAGCTGCATCTGTAAACCCATCTGTGTAATAAATAATAGTATCTCCTGGATTAAGTTTCACTTGTGCTTCATGGTATTCAGGGTCTACTTCTAAACCAACTAACATTCCCACAGTATCTAACTGCACGATAGAATTACTAGCAGCTTGCCACAACATGGGAGGATGATGGGCAGCATTGCTATAGGACAACATCTGGGTTTCTGGATCGTACTCTGAATAAAACAAAGTCACAAATCTATGGGAACTTTCCAGGTCAGCATACATTACTTGGTTCAAATGCTGTAGGACTCGTGCTGGTGAGTGGCGGTTTAATACTTCAGCTCTCAACATTCCTCTAGTCATGGTCATAATTAAACCAGCAGGTACACCTTTGCCCATTACATCTCCAATTACAATACTCCAGCGACAGGGTTGCTGTTTTTTGTTTTTGGAATTCAACTGGTCGTAGTTGGAGGGGATAAAATCATAATAGTCTCCTCCGACTCGGTTTGCTGTTTGACAACAAGCTGCAAGAGTAATACCAGGAATTTCTGGACATTCTGGAGGTAATAGTTGCAGTTGAATTTCTGCTCCTATTTCTAGTTCTCTGTCCAAACGTTCCTTTTCTCGTAAGGAAGTAGCTAATTCATCATTAGTGATCGCTACTGCAGTCTGATCTGTTACTAGACGAATTAATTTTTGTCTAGCTGGTGTCCATACATATTCTGGGTCGTGACTAAATACATATAGACGACCTCGTTCTGAGTTATTCACCAAAATTGATGCCCCAAATAATTGAACATCATTGCCTAGGTAGTTGCTAACTTGATAGTCCAAACTAGCGGTTTGAATTGAGATTTCTTGTAGTTCTGCGGGTAAGGTTGTTTCTGTAATAAATTGACGAGTTGCTACTTCTAATGCTTGGCGAATATCTTGACACTGGCGACCTTCTTGGCAGTGTAGTTGTTGGAACCTCACTTGACCATTTGGTTTAAATAATACCAGTGCCCCTCCATCAGCATCGGTTACTCGACAACCAATTAGAGGAATCAATTCTAGAAACTGATTTAGATTATTGAAGCTACGCAAGGCAAAGCCAAGAGAACTTAATAAATCATTAACATTTTGTTGTTCTTTGTGTAAACGGGCCACCATTTCTTTGAGAGCATATACTGATTTTATTGTTGAAGATGTCTCACTGGTAGTTTGGTCTGTTGGTTCAGGGTAGTTTCGATGTACTGGCACTATAGTCATTTGTTTGATATATAGATTTGATTTATTTAAAGTCTGTTGATGCTTGAGGGTTAGTGATACATTTTTAACTCAATTTTTGGCAAGTCTGGGTTTCTCTAGATTGCTGTTATCTTGTCTCTGTCTTGTTTTGCTAAGAGTTTTGATGGGAGCTATTTGCTTCGGTGCTATGCTTTTTTTGAGTTTGATTTTTTTTAGCCAAAAATTTATTCCCTCAATTTACGAAATTTAGTCTATGAACTTATCCACCACATTTTCAGGATAAATTCCTCAGCAAACTCAATTTTGTAGTTTCAGTATTTGATTTTTTTACACCATAGTTATCAAGTTATCAGCTCAAGACAAATTATTAATTTATGTATGCTTTTTAATCTAATTATGTATCTTTAAGAGTATTTTTTTCATAGATTACATTTTAAATTATTGATTTTTGCTTGATTTTTTTGTAAGATTTATGCTAAATTTTTATTGCTAATTATTGGAACTAAAAAAATCCAATAATTAGCAAATAATATTACAAAAGCAAGTATAATTTTGTGACCTATAAATATATAATGATATTAAGTATCACTACTATAATTTTAATTAATATTCAATATTTTATTTTTTTCTAGGCTTAATTTATACCTAAATATTATTTTTTAGATGAAGAGCAAACAATAATTAAGGTTCATTTACCAAACCACAAATTTATCTATATTGCTTCTACTTAACTTTAAAGCATGAATAATATTGCTGTTAAATTGATTTTTTTTACAGCTAAATTTGTAGTTATTTTTCATACTAATTATTACTAGATACTGAAAACAAGATCAATATTTAGCTTGTTTATTTTTTTTCCTGTAGTTTAGAGTCAATTCCAAGGATGATTCTTAATTTAAAAAATATCCTCAATACATTAACTTATATAGGAAAATCAAAATTATATAGTCTGATACTCCCACCTTAATTACTTCTACACTTCTACCGAAAAATACATCCGTTTTTTCACTACTGCTAGTGCCATACCCTTACTCATCAAAAGTAAAAGTGATGAATCTCTAACCACTTAAAAGAGCTTCAACAAACTCATAACTAGAAAATGGACGGAGGTCTTCTAGACTTTCTCCCACACCAATAAAACGAATCGGTAGACCTAGTTGCTTGACAACAGCTAGTGCAACACCACCCTTAGCAGTTCCATCAAGTTTTGTCAAGACTACTCCGCTAAGTTTAGCAGCTTTTGCAAATACTTCTGCTTGCCGTAAACCATTTTGACCAAGTGTAGCATCTAACACCAGTAGAGATTCCACCACTGCATCTGGTGCTTTTTTCTCTACTATGCGGTGAATTTTACTAAGTTCGTCCATCAAATTTTTCTTGTTTTGTAGTCTTCCGGCAGTGTCCACCAGTAGTAATTCTGTATTTCTGACTTGAGCAGCTACTATAGCATCAAACACTACAGCTGCTGGATCGGTATTCTTTCCTGCATTAGCAATTACTTCTACTTCACTTCGTTGTCCCCAAATTTTCAACTGTTCTACTGCTGCTGCTCGAAATGTATCTGCTGCTGCAATTAAACATCTGTAGTTTGACTTGCTAGCTAAATGAGCAATTTTACCGATAGTTGTGGTTTTACCTGCCCCATTTACACCATTAACCAGCCAAATATTTAAGGTATCCTTTTCTGGGACAAAAGTTAAGTTGTAGGCAGGACTAATTGTTTCAGAATCTTGGAATGGCTGATCTAGAATATCTCTTAAAATGCTTTTCAGATAGGCGATCGCTTCTTCTGGTGGTAAAATTTCTTCACGCAATTTATTTTGTAGGGTTTCTATAACTAAGTCTGTTGCTTCTACTCCCACATCAGCTTGTAGTAACATTGACTCTATTTCCATGACTGCATCTTGATTTAGCGGTCCTTGGCCAACAATTGCCCGTAATTGATTAAGTAAGTTGCGTCGGGTTCTGTCTAAACCTTTTCGTAATTTCGTGAGCCAAGAAATTTCTTCCACAGAAACTTGATCTGGGCGACGTCCTTGAGCTGCTAAAATTTCTGCTGACCAGAGAAATGCTTCATCAAGTATTAGGGGGTCTATTTCTTCTAGTTCAGTTTCTATGGTTGTTTTCTCAAGAGTTTCTGGTTCTGGTTCTTCTATAGCGGTTTCTTTGAGACGTTCTACCCTTGCTTGTCTTTCTGCTTGAGCCTTAGCCCAGAAAGGTAGTTGTTCTAATGTTTGAGTTTCTTCAACAGTTGAATCTGGCTTTAGTTGAGTTTCTTCTTCGGTCGGTTTTGTTTGGCTAGAGGGGGTTTCCTCTACTATTGGGACTGGTTTAACCAGGGTATCTGTTTCTGTGGGTTCTGTTTTTTCTGCTGCAATATGCTCTATTATTGGAAGAGTATTTGATATGATTGGCTCGTTTTTTGTCTCTGTTGAGGGTATCTGAGTTTCTAGCTTTTCCTCTACATCAGTGGTATCTGTAGGGATTTGAGATTCTTGTGAATCATTTTTTTTCTTTTCTTGAAGATTTTTGTAGGCTGCTTTAGCCCAACTCAAATAATCTTCTGTCGTCTGTCCTGACTCTTCTGTTGATTTTGCTTGTGATTCAACTTGATCTTCTACCTGTTCTTTCTGTTCTTTTTCAACTTCAGGTTTAGATGTCTCTTTTGAAGTTTTGTCTGAGCTGTCATTATATTGACGACGGAACCAATTAAAAACCATACTTATTTTAGATATTACTATTTTAAATGATCTATCTTATACTGAATTGTGTTCAACCATCACATAATTGCAGCATTTTATTGTTTGAGTAAACCAAAAAATATTTATTTTGGGGTAATTTTGCAAACTATAGTTTATCCATTGGAAAACCACTGTCAGATATTTGTGAATATTCAAACTCAATAACCTGCTTTGTGGAAGCGTAAGCATTCAGCAGTCAGCCATCAGCTAGCCTCCTGCGGAAGAACTACGGACTTCAGCTATTTGTTATTAACTCATTATCATGCTAGAGGGGAATTATCTACCAAGGAGCAATTTTAATTCATTAATGAAATTGGCTATAACCTCACCTCAGTTATTGCTTGCATAAGTTCATGCATCTGATGGGTGAATGCTAATAGCTGAATGCTTACTTTTAAAATACCCAGAATAACAATTTTAGGGAATAGGAGACACTGGTTCTGGTAATAGATATAAATTTATCATAGAAAACATTTTTACTATGACTAATTAATCAGAATATAACTAAGTATTTATAGTCTGTAAATCATCATAATTTAGCTTATACAAAAGCCAATAAAAATTGAAAAATTAAGCATAAATACTTTGTAAAACTAGATGATTAAAGCTTGCTGATTAAATCTTAAAGTACTAATATATAAAAGTGCAATACTTTTCCCTTAAGCTGGAAATGAGAGCATTTTCAGCAGATAACCGCAGAAAAATGTAGGTAAAATTGTTCCGACTACATTTTAAAATTGATAAGTATTTGCTACAAAAAGCTAGGGTATTTCAGGTGCATCTCATATTTGCAAAAATACTTTTTTCCTATATATTCCCTATTCCCTATTCCCTGTTGCCTCACAGGAGTGTGCATTCCCTCTCTTGGTCAGCATTCCCATGGCGAGGAGACCTCGCCATATCCAATCGACCAAGAGAAGAAAAAATTTTCATCTCTTTGTCAATCCTCTTCTTTTCCAGGAGAGGTAATTGTTAATGATTAATCATTAATTAATTGTTGAAATAATTTCTGTAAAAGCAAAGACCTTAATTTTACTTTTGACTTTGACTATATAACCCTTCAAACTAAATTAATTTTATTTAGCACTCTTCGCAATACCCCATTAATAAACCTATACCCATCTTCACTACTGTAACGCTTGGCTAACTTTACAGCCTCATTAATTGCCACTTGTTCTTGAATGCCAATAAACATCATTTCTGCCACTGCAATTCTGAGAATATCTATATCTATTCTAGGCAAACGTTCTATTTGCCAATCTACTATTGATTCTCTCAATAAATTATCAATTTCTTCTTTATTATCATTCACCTTTATCAGAATTTCTAAAGCATATTTGCGCACTTCTAATTGATTAGTAAGTTGAATTAGTTCTGGTAACTCCACAGCAGTGCCAATACGATTAATTGCCGTTTGGCCTAACTCCACTGCTTCGTGGACCATCGAACTTGCACTTTGGACATCACTAGCACTAATTTGACTATTAAGGAGGCGATCGCTCCCTCTCTGTAATTCTGCTGCTGCAGTTTCTAAAATATCTTGGACTTCAGCTCTGAGAGTCCTAACTGCTGCGAGTATGACTTCTTGAAGTTGCTTTTTTTCTAAACTCCCTGAATTTGTTGGTAATTGACTTAGTCCAAGTAGAGCTAGTTCGCGAGCTGTGGAGCGAGGAGCTTTGTTCATAATTTTTGATAGCCTTTTATTATCGAAAGTGGGGTTTAGTCTGCTATAAAACCCGGTGCTTTAGAGCGGGGATACATGGACTCCCCAAACTAAAAATGTCCTATTCAATGTACGACATTTTTACAATTACTTTTACTACACATTTCATATTATTATCCTATGTTCATTAGCATAAATAAATATGCTAGGTCGAGCCAAAATGATAATTTACGAATTTCAAGTTAAAGCAGCACAATACAAAGCAATAGATGAAGCTATCAGAACTTCTCAGTTCATTCAAAACAAGTGTTTACGATATTGGATGGATAATAAAAAAGTAAGTAAATATGATGTGAATAAATATTGCAAAATATTGGCACTTAGTTTTAGTTTTGCTTCTAAACTTAATTCAATGGCTCGACAATTAGCTGCGGAGAGAGTTTGGTCTGCAATATCTAGATTTTACGATAACTGTAAGAAAAAAGTCAAAGGTAAAGAAGGTTTTCCTAAGTTTAAAAAACATAGTCGGTCTGTAGAGTATAAAACCTCTGGGTGGAAACTTTTCCTACGGAATGCTACGCAAACAGAAGCTAGGAAAGCTATAACTTTCTCAGATACAAATAACATAGGTACTTTAAAATTAAAAGGTACTTATAATTTGAATTACTATCAGCTAAACCAAATAAAAAGGGTCAGGATAGTAAAACACGCTGACGGATATTATGTCCAATTTGCTATTCAAATAGATTTAAAAGTTGAAACTAAACCAACAGGAAAATTAGTGATGTTGCATGGTCAATTTTCCGTAGTTGGTTAGAGTATTTTGGTACAAAGTATGGAAAAGTAACAGTAGCAGTACCTCCTCACCATACAAGCCAGAATTGCTCGAACTATGGAGAAGTTGTCAAAAAGTCTCTGTCTTTGACATCCTCCCCGGCTTAAAAGGCGCAGGGATTACTACTGAGCCCTAAGGTGGGGGGAATGTCAAAAGTCGTTCAATCCTCTTCAGTGGAAAATTTTTGATAGTCCTCTCTTTCTAAAAGTAGAGGTTTGAGTCGATCATTTGATTTTTTTTCTGGACGTACTGATTGATTTGCAGTTACTATTCCACCTGATATGAGAACTTTAAACGCATCTTCCACTGACATTGAAACGTTAATCACATCTTTCTCTGGCACTATGGCATACCAACCAGATGTAGGGTTAGGAGTAGTTGGAATAAAAAGACTTAGCATGGAGTCTCCTAAATGAGATTTAATTTGATCGCTAATCGTACCAGTGACAAAAGCTATAGTCCAAACTCCCTGACGTGGATATTCTACAAGTACCACACGGCGAAATTTCTCGTTAGAATCCTTGAGTAGAGTTTCTAAGATTTGCTTGAGAGTACCATAGACTGACCCTGCAAATGGAATAGCTTGTAGTATTCGCTCACCTACATCTAATAACCATCTGCCAGCAATATTTCTAGCCATTAACCCGATCACTAGAATACTTAGCAATGGTACTGCTAGTCCTACTAAGAAATTTAGTAGACCCACTAAAGCTGGGTGTAAACCATCGAAGGGATTGATTTGCTTAGGAATCTTGGTCAAAAAATCTATTACCCACCGAGCAATAGTTATGGTCAACCAAATTGTTGTAGCTAGTGGTATAACTACCAGTAGACCGGCAATTAGGTCGTTTTTTAAATCCTGCCTTATGCGTTGGAACACTGTTTACCCATTTCCTCGTAAATTGCTAGATTAAGAAAATATCTAGCTTGAAACCAATTTTTTTTAATTTAATATTTATCGTTTTTATTCTGAATAGTTCATAAAAATATAGTCACATAAGACATATCCTTATTGCGCAGGTGTTACCCTGACGCTCGTGTTAGCGCAGCTCCTCCGGAGGAGGCACTACAACACCACGCCAGTTGCGTGACTGTCGGGGGACCCGCAAGGGCGCACTGGCTTCTCTATCCCATGATCAAAGACATTTGGGACTACTTTTCTCATAATGTTTAGAGAACCGTTCACGTAACTCATTAATTAATCTTTTGCTGGCGGTGCAATACAAACCTCTTTATTACTCTTTTTCCTGAAAAGGTGACGTTATTTTTCTCACCTTCAGTGTAAATTATAGAGATTTTTCGACAAAAAACACAGTCGGTCAATTTCAGCATAAAACCGATGATTTTCTTGAATAATATGTCTCTCAACTAATCTCATAAATCCAGGAGTTAAAATTATATTAGGATTCGATAATTTAGGATTTTTTATTATTATTTAGTCTGGAATTCATAGCCTATTTAATTGTAACATTAAATGTCAGGTCGAGAGTTGTTAAATTTTGTCAAATATTTAGTAGCTCTTTTGTACAAATTCACGAAGAGATTTGACATTGTTTGACTACATCAGACTATATTTATGTACATAGAAGAGATACTCAGACACCAAAACAGAGAAAAGTATCATCCTGCACAGCACTCCCAAAACAAGTGATTACAGGAAAATTTTTCACCCCATCAACAAATCAATATTACTCATGTAGAAGCGATGTAGCTACCGCACTTGCTCCGCCAACGCTATATTCACAAACAAAAATTATCATTCTGTGAAGCTCAAAAAAATCGGCAAGGTTTTTCCTCTTGCATTCCTAAATAAATTACGATAGTATCTAACCATTGGGTTTTGCTCGTACCTACACATGATTTTTTATTCAACGCAAAAAATAGTATTTCGCCACTGAATATATGTAGAAGAGATACTCAGACACCAAAACCATCAACAAATCAATATTACTCATGTAGAAGCGATGTAGCTACCGCACTTGCTCCGCCAACGCTATATTCACAAACAAAAATTATCATTCTGTGAAGCTCAAAAAAATCGGCAAGGTTTTTCCTCTTGCATTCCTAAATAAATTACGATAGTATCTAATCATTGGGTTTTGCTCGCACCTACACATGACTTTTTATTCAACGCAAAAAATAGTATTTCGCCACAATTTATAGCAGTTTTAAAATAGATAGACTACAGTGGTAAAAGCATTATCCTATGCCCTATTTTCTAACCTCAAATAATTTTCTAGCCTATTAAAATAAAAACTGCTGCAATAAGTTCTATGAATAATTTTCGTTTTCATCAAGATACCATTACAGAAGTGAAAGAAAGAGCTGACATTTATGATGTTATCTCAGAGCATATTGTATTAAAAAAGCGAGGTAAAGATTATGTAGGATTATGCCCTTTCCATGAAGGTGCGACTCGTTGGCCACTAAACCAGCAAAACTGGGTATAAATGGCCGTTCCAAGTCAATACATGAGGACAACCTCGACTTGTGAATAACTCTTATGTCCTTGGTGGTGAAATTCCATCCGCCTTGTTGTTGGGTTGACAGCATAGACCACGGAGTAGAGACTGAACATCAATCTCCGAAGCTGGTTTAAATGGGGTCAAAGCTTTAACTACCAAATAAGTGAGACTTCTAGCAGAGACTGACAAGTGGACGAACAGAAAGGTAATAAAACTCTCGTGAAAGGGAACCATCTCGAAGGTAGCTAGGGGATGTAGGACGAAAGTCAGAGGGTCACTGGATATAGATATCTTCGTGTCTGTATCAACAATCATATCGAACCCTCCGGGAGATTTTACCCCACTAAATCAGCCGTAATAAAGGCATAAGGGAACGAGGAAACCTCTCTTTGACGCCTAAGAATATAGGTCGAGAACTTAGGAAGCCATTCAAGGTTAATCTGTACTAATGTTGCAGGTCAAAGGGAGAGTAGGATTGGGTAAAAAGCTTTATTTGCAGACTTATCCACTGTTAGACGTAATGTAAGGCAATGAGTAGTAATGAATAAAGCTCAGACACTAAAAAGACGTTTAGGAAATCCTAAACCATTTTTAAGCGTAGCAAGGTATACAGGCGATATGCCTTCACAAAATTCAATCAATCCTAACCTTAAATGGAAGGATATTAATTGGAAGAAGGTAGAAAAATCTGTGTTCCAATTACAAAAATTGATTTACAAAGCATCCATGAGTGGCGAACTCCGCAAGATGCACAGATACCAAAAACTTCTTTTAAAAAGTTACTACGCAAGGTTGCTAGCTTTCCGGCGCGTGACACAGGATAACCAGGGAAAGAAAACTTCCGGGGTAGATGGAATCAAGAACCTGACACCCATACAAAGATTTAACTTGGTGAACTTACTCGCATCACGCCACCTCAAAGCAAGTCTCACCCGCAGAGTCTATATACCAAAACCAGGAAAGGATGAAAAGAGACCTCTTGGAATCCCCACAATGTACGACCGTGCATTACAAGCTCTGGTCAAGTTAGGTATGGAACCAGAGTGGGAGGCACGTTTTGAACCAAACAGCTATGGTCTTTTCCGGTGGTCAACACATGATGCTATTGAGGCCATCTTTGAAAGTATCAAACGCAAACCCAAGTATGTGTTAGATGCGGACATATCCAAATGCTTTGACCGAATTAACCACGATGCACTTCTAGGAAAGATAGGTCAATCTCCCTACAGACGGTTAATCAAGCAATGGTTGAAGTCTGGAGTATTTGACAATAATCAATTCCACCCACCCCTCTGGCTCCCCTCCCGGGAGGGGATGGGGGTGGGTACACCACAGGGAGGGGTAATTAGTCCCTTACTAGCAAATATCGCCTTACACGGTATGGAAGAATGTCTACACAATTTCGCTAAGACCTTACCAGGGAACAAGCGGGACAATATTAAGGCATTATCTTTAGTACGCTACGCTGATGATTTTGTAATCCTGCACAAAGACATCAAAGTAGTGTTACAAGCAAAAGTCGTAATACAGGAATGGTTAAACCAGGTAGGATTAGAACTAAAACTAGAATTGACTAGAATTGTCCACACCTTAGAAGAATATGAAGGAAATCAACCTGGATTTGACTTCTTAGGGTTTACGGTGAGGCAATGGAAACATAAGACAACCAACCAAGGGTCTAAAACGCTGATTCAACCATCCTCCAAGAGTATAAAAACTCACTATCGGAAATTGGGGGATATATGTAACTCACACAAAACCGCTCCAACAGAGGCTTTAATAGCTAAATTAAACCCGGTAATTAGAGGATGGGCTAACTATTTCTCAACAGTAGTCAGTAAAGAAGTATTCACTCAGATGGATCACCTTTTATGGAAAAGACTAGGTCGATGGGCAAATAGAAGGCATCCAAATAAGTCAGCTGTATGGGTTAAGAAAAAGTATTTCCCCAGTGTAAAGGACAGCAGAGATTGGATTCTTAACGATGGCGAATATATACTAAACCAACACTCAGATGTTCCCATCGCAAGGCACATCAAAGTTAAAGGTAATAAATCACCCTATGATAATGACTGGACTTATTGGAGCAGCAGAATCGGCAAATACCCAGGCGTAAGGAAAGAAGTCACAACGCTGTTAAAACGGCAAAAAAATAAATGCGCATCTTGTGGACTAACCTTTAGACCAAATGACCTAATTGAAGTTGATCATATAATTCCAAGGTCTGAAGGTGGTGACAACACATATAAGAATAAACAACTGTTGCACCGACATTGCCACGATACTAAAACTGCCTTTTAATAATGAATAATGAATAATGAATAATTAGGGATTGCTGATTAAATCTCAAAGTTTTTACACATAAAGGTTTGAAGATTTTTAGGTATCAAAAAGTGCTAGCTTTTAGGTAGTTCCGGTTAAAAAATTCCCTCAAATAAATCTCCCGTTGCTCGATCCATTAAAATAATTTCTTTTTTGCCTTGAATAGTTTCGGTCTTTGTAAATTCATAAAAACCACGCCCTTTGTTAAAAGTTAAACCATTTTCTAGAACAGCTTAACCCAACCTACAGCTACCAATCAATTTAGGTATGAAACTCAAAATACATAGCTACCTATTAAGACTATAAAATCTCTGTATTACCTTGGAAATAAAATTATATTGCCCTTACTAAAAAATGTACTGCTAGAGAAATTTTTGTTTGGTTTCGCTACGGCTTAACCCAACCTACAGTATTTTAATTCCTTACTAAAAAGCACGAATGATTGCTCCTCAAAAAAAATACCAACTTCCCTATAAAAATCTCATATTTTCTAACTGATTAATATCCATAATTTGCTCTACTAAACTTTGCCAATCTTTTTGAATTTTCATCCGATTTGCCATAGTCTTAAATTCCGGCCAAACTTTCTGTCGCACTTGTTCATCATTTAAAAAAATCTCCCAATCATCTTTAATATCCTCAGCATAGGATATCCGATCTACAAACTCAGCTACCATTGCATAAGCTAACTGTTTAGGTTCAGATAATAACTTGTCTAAATCTGACTTACATAAATTAATTACCAGTTGATGATTTTTCTGAATTTTCATCAACACTTTTTCGGATTTTTCAGCATTATTGCTAGAAACTTCCTGCTCCATTTTCAGAAGTAAAAGTTGTGACTTGAATTTTTGTTCGTCGGGTATATCATCTGAATTTAAAAGACCAGGTAAATGTTTTTCCCACCAATTTTTTATTTGCTCTATCGTAGGAGACATAAGCATATTGTTGTAGAACAGAACTAGCTTTTTCTAACTCAGCTTGCAGATTTTTACTTAACTGAATCAACTTATTTTCAAAAGTTAGGGCATATTTATGGTCTAACTCAGTAATATTTTCCGTCAAATACTGCAAGATTTTTTCTAACACATTTGCCGTTTCTTCCTTATTAGCACAGTCAGCAATTATGCAGTTAGCAAACTCCATCGTTGTATTGGGAAGTGCATTTAAAAGGTCCTGACAATTGTTGGAATTATCTCCTTGCTTCGAGTTAGGAGCAGTCTTATTAAGAATTAAAAATGACCATCTTGATAAAGGAATTGTAGGTATTCCTTTTTGCGCTTTATCGTACAGATCTATATCAGCATCTGGATGCCAAGAATCTCCTCCAGCGGTAGGTTTCCGCATAAATAAAGCAAAGTCTACATCTTCACTTAAAACTTTAATCATTCGCTCTACATCTCCTACCCCTGTGTCACCTAAACCAGGCAAATCTACTACTGCTATTTGACCCATATCTGAGTGGGGAAACTTAGATTCAATTTCTACTTTTTTGACAGCTAAATAATTGTAATAAACTTGTTTGCCATCAACATCATCTTGGGCAACATATTCTCTGATTTTTTCCTGGGTAATGGGAACAATTGGCTTCTTATTTAACAAATCTTTGTATTTAGGATAATGTTCTTTATACCGCTTCAAATATTCATATTTTGCTTGGTCTACTTTGTTAGTAATATTGCTGGGTAATGCAGGTAAACCTCTGTTAATAAAATCCTCAAAATCTTGTGCTACTGTTCCTAATGATAAGTCTTCATAGTAAAGCTTAATAACTTCTTCTAGTAAACTTTGTGGAGAGTGAGGGTAGACTTTTCCTTTAGTTTTTTCCACTTCTGGTTGATGATAAATAATACTCATAACTCCCGTGCAATGTTGTCCGCTACCATCAGGAATTTCATTGGGAGTTAATGCTGTTAAAGTCTGTAAAAATTTACTTTTTCCTTGTCTTGGTCTACCAACTACACCAATATTTAGAGTATGGCGAGAAAAGCGTGCTTTAAGTTTACTAATTGTCGTTAAATTAGTTCTGATATCTGCCTCTATTTTCTCCAAATTAATTTCTTGTAATTTTGCTGATGTTTGAGCATCATTAAGCTCAGGGAGAAAATTATTTCTTTGCTTAATTAGTTGTTGAATATGTTGCTGTAGGAAAGTCAAATGAGTCTCTACTTTTTCAACTCTCTTAGCTAGAGGTTGACGTTTTTCAATGATGCTTTTAATTTTCGAGGATATATCAGTAACCATAAACTGTGTTTAAAAATGGGTTTGCCTTGAGTTTTCTTATGTAAGCATTCAGCTATCAGCTATGAGTTATTAACTCATTATTTTGGCAGGAATTAATTAGTCTCGAAGAAGAATGAAAAGTTATTAGTGAAATTAGTCATCAGCGAACCTTAGTCGTTGCTTGATTCTTTCAAAAGCTATTTGCGCAGCATTCTGTAGGAAATACTAATAGCTGTTTGCGCAGCATTCCGCAGGAAATACTTACCTTTTTATTTAATAGCCTAGTCTAACATAGAAAAAAATTTAAAGCTTTTGTATATAGGGACTTCTCAACTCAAAAATTTCTCAAAAATTTCTCCAATAAAAAGGCTATAGAAACAAAATAATCAAAACAGATTAGAAGATTTTACAAAATTCATACAACTATGCAATTTATTCGGCGTAATATTACTTTAAATTACCTTAAGGCAACCTAGTTCTTTGATTTGATTAGGCAGACTACTGTGAATCATTTCAATTGGATTGATTCCTATATTAAGTCAATTCATTATTCTGATTGTTTATATACAGACATCTAAATTTATAATGATAGCTTTTTGTCAAATATCTTTACTCAGTAATAACTTTGATGCAGGTATAATAATAATATCTCATTGAAGAAGGCAGAAGGCAGAAGGGAAAATTGCTTATAGATAGTCTTCGACACGCCACTTCCTGTCTACAAACCCCAAATTTTAAACACCGTTTAGACGGTAGGGTATTAAACCCGTAAAAGAAAAGATAAAATATTAAATATATATACCTATGGATACTGCAAAAATTAGCACCGAATCAGTCCAGTTACTATCTATTATTACTGGAAATAAATTGAGTAAAAAAGATATTAATCCACCAGTATTGTTTCTGGCAAATTTGGTCATCATACTGATAGGTGTTATTTATGCAGATGGGAAAGTAGCAGAGGAAGAAAGAGCGAGATTAAAAATTACCCTCCATAAATTTATCCCGCCAAAAGGAAATATCTTGCAATTAACTAAATTAATGATTCAAGGAGTATCAAAGCAACATATTTACAAAAAAATTGAGGCGATTTTGACACTAACTTATCCTCTGTCTCCTCCAGAAAAATTGTTATTAATTTGCTTTGGTTATGAGATGTCTGCTGCTGATGGAAATATTGATGTACGAGAAAAAAAATATTTGGAAGTTATTAGTCGTAAGTTAGGCATTAAAACCAAACATTTGCAGGTATTAGAAGCAGGGTTTACTCATCAAGAAAATTTCGCCCATAAGGCGATGGAGGAAGTGGCATATTTACTCAACCCAGCACGTTTCCATCAGTTAGATAATATTTTTGTCAAAGCTGCTAGTGAAATGCTAAATTCACTCTTACCTAACTACAATCAAAATCAAAACAAAAAAAATCAGCCTCAAAAAACTGTAGTTTATCAAAAGTTAAAAGAGTTTCAAAAACATAAACAACAACTGCATAATCTTTGCTCCGAAATTTATCAAATAGTTGCATTATCAACTGAGAGAGATTTACTGCCAAATACTTTAATATCTGAAGTAGGTAAAGTCTCCGAAAAAATACAATCCCAAAAATTCAGAGTTGCAGTGGTTGGAGAATTTAGTCAAGGTAAATCAACCTTATTAAATGCTTTGTTAGGAGAAGAAATTCAACCAGTCAGAGAAATTCCTTGCAGTGGCACAGTTACAGTTTTAAAATATGGCGAACAAAAGCGGGTTATTTGTCGTTATAAAAATGGTTATGAGACAGAAATTTCTTTAGCAGAATATCAGGAAAAAGCTACTATTTCAGAATCAGCAGTTTTAGGAGATATGAGTCAAGAATTAGCGCACTCGGAGATAGAATCAATATTTTTTGAACATCCAGATTTAGAGTTATGTAAAAGTGGGGTAGAAATTGTTGATTCTCCTGGTTTAAATGAACATCCAGACCGTAAAATTATTACTCAAAAATTAATCAAAGATACAGATGCTGTGATTTTTTTAACTAATGCTTCTCGTTCATTAACTCCAGGGGAACGAGAGTTACTTCAAAGTTTGAAATTGCAGTTAAATGGGAATCAAATTGATTTACCTGCAGATAATTTATTTGTATTGGTGAATTTTCTAGATTTGGTCAGGAGTGAAAAAGAGCGTCAGCAAATTAGAAGGAGTTTAGAAAATTTTGTCTTTGGTGAAAAATCGATTATTGCAAGTGAAAATCGTTTACATTTTATTTCTGCTCAAGCTGCTTTGGATGCAGCTTTAGAGAATAAAGAAAATGAATATTTGACCTATTTTTATAATTTCACAAAATCCATAGAAAATTTTCTTACTGTTGAGCGAGGTGTTGTGGCAATTCAGCAATTTGTGACCAAGATTAATAGTTTAATTTCTGAGGCAATAAAAGCATTAGAGCAAGCAGAAAAAGTTTTAGATGGTAAGGTATATTTGCCGGAAGAGGCAAAACAGAAAATATTGGAAAAAATAGGGGAAGCTAGTGAAGGGGATGTGAAAATTTTATCAACTACTGAAAAACTGAAAGATAAGAGTATTAAAAAAGCGGCTGAAGCATGGGATAAATGGACAGAAGAATTGAACGATCGCTTATCTGAAAAAATTAATGAATGGGATTCAGAACATTCACCCCTTTGGGATAAGGAAAAAGTTGTCAAAGATTATGCTGAAGGATTTACAAGTTCTCTTTCTACAGAATTAGAAAACTGGGGGAATACAGAGGTAAAAAAAATTGTGGTGAATAATTTACAGATTTTAAGTAAAGAAGTTTGCCAAAATTTAGAGGTTGTTAGAAGGAATTTACAAGAGGTTGATGAGCAAATAAATTCTAATTTGAATGAGCAATTTAATTTGGCAATTGAAAATATTAAAGCAGATGGATTAGATATAAATTCTGTAATTAAGTTAGAAGAGTATGATGATAATGGAGGTACTTTATGGGAAGGATTACAATTAGGTGGTCTCACGGCAGGTGCATTATTTATGTTTACAGGATTGGGAATTTTGCCTATTATTATAACTGGGAGAGCTGTGGCTTTGATTAGCTCATTTTTTGGTATTGGTGGTGATGAAGAAAAGGCAGATATGAAGATCAAACAACAAGTTTATAATGTGGGTTTTCAAAAGTTTCAGGAGTCTTCTGAAGAAATACTTGATAAGGTTTGTGACAATATTGCTGAAGTTTTCTATACTCAGTTTAAATCTGTAAGTACGGTAATTGAACAGGCAATTTTGCTTTACGAAAATCTCCTAGAGCAACAAGATAAAGCTCATAAAGAAACTCAGTCACAACTACAAGTTGAAAAAGCATTTATATCCACTAAGCAACAGCAACTTAAACAAATACAAAACCAACTTGAAATAATCTTAACTCAAATTAGTGGGAGTCGTTAACGAAGTCAGAAGTCAGAAGTCAGAAGTCAGAAGTTAACCCACCCCTAACCCCTCCGAACCCACCCCTAACCCCTCCCAGGAGGGGAGGGGAAGTAGGAGATTTGAGCAAGTCTCCAAAAATATTTCTCCTTAAAAGGTGGGGTTGTGCTACCAATTTGAAAAAATAATGCTACAAAAAGGTAGACTTTGATAGAATATGCTTAAAAATAGCTAACCCAGTTCATTTTAGATAGTTATTTATATTGTTTTTCCCTATTTTTCAATATTTATCCCTTCTTCCTTCTTTCCTCTTCCTTCTTTCGTACGGACTATGCAACGTCCCTACCATTTGTAACAAACATTTATCACGCTTGGTATACGACCCAATTATTTTGATAAACTGCTATTAACTGAAATGAAAAATACTCATTAAAGAAGGAAAAAGGAAGAAGGAAAAATATTACCTTGTTTGAATTTTAAGCTTTTGATCTGTGCTAACCTTTCCTTCAACTACTATAATTAAGAGGAATATAGCACTACTATAATTGGTTAGGATTTTTTCAACCCGAAAACCCTTTTTAAAACCCTTTTAAAGTTTGCTATTCCCTATTCCCTATTCCCTAGCGCGTAGCGCTATAAAATCAAATGAGTCGCAAGAAACCTTTTTCTCCAGAAGAGTTTAAACTCCTATATTCTCAAGTTCCTAGATTAGTTGTAGAAGTAGTTGTGAAAACTGATGTAGGTGTGGCATTAACTCTTAGAAAAGATGCTGCTTGGAATAATCTGTGGCATATTCCTGGAGGTACAGTTTTTTATCAAGAATATGTTGAAGATGCTATTCAAAGAATTGCCATAGAAGAGTTGAATATTACAGTTACAAAACAACAGTTATTAGGATATCTAGAATATCCGAGTGAAGAAAAACAACGTGGTTTTGGTTGGTCAGTAGGATTAGTATTTTTATGTACTCCTAATTCTCCGCTCCCGACCGAAAATCAAGAAGGAGAAAAAATTTCAATTTTCGATTATATTCCTGAAAATATTGTTGAAGAACACAAGAAAATTTTGACTCAAGTTTTATCGACTTAAGAGGTAACAGAAAACCAGAAATGTATATTCTTAAAAATTAGAAATTAATTACACTGTGTTACAGATTGAAAGTATTAGAGAGGGAAAAAGGTTACCAAATAATGAAGAATTATTCATTAAAGTTTAAATTCAGATTCCTCACGTCAATTTGTTACATAAAAAGTACCACAAACATCAGTGGGTTGCTCGGTATTTACACACTATAAATTATCATAATTTAACTGAGGTACAAGCCAAATTAAAATGCGTTTAATAATTGTTGCTCAAACCTTATTACACTGACTATTCTCATCTTTATATTAAGTACAACTTCATGGAGAAATGGTATAAGATTTATATCATGCCTGGTACTTATCAATTAATACGGTTTCCTACGGAATGCTGCGCAAACAGATAAGACTAAAACTCATAAAGTATGGAACCATTAGAGTAGCTCTTCAGATTACAGAACTGCCAAAAAAAATCCTTAACTGAAGTGTATTGATCCATAGACTTATCTACTTTCCTTCTTCCTTCTTCAAAAAATCCTTAACTGAACTCTATGTAAGCATTAAACTATTAGCGGTCAGCCATAAGCTTTTTAATGAATGAAGCAAGTATTCGTTTAATTTATACTACATTCTCAACCAGATATTCTTGCTATGAAGCTTTGATAAAATTGCTTTTTTCTCCTTTAAAGCTGATAGCTGATAGCTAAATTCTTAATGCTGAATTCTTACAACTGTATTGACTTGACTTATAAATAAGGAAGTATCGGAGATATTTGTCGTTGAGAGGAGGCTTAAAACCAAAATTTTTCGGTGAATATGGGGGCAATTTTCTACCTTTTTCCCCTATTCTATTTCCCGAACTCCTAACTCCTGACTCCTTTGCCAAAAACCCTTATCTTTGCAAAGATATCTAAAGGTTCTTTCAACAATTAATAATTAATAATTACCTCTCCTTGAAAACGGAATTGATTGACTAATTATGAAAAATTTTTCTTGTTTCTCCTTGCTCACGAGAGGATTTTTACCTTAATTATTCGGTAATACCAGAAGAAGCAATAAATTTTGCCTACAAATAATAGAAAATTGTGATGATAATTGCTCTATCTTAATTGCTCTTTTCTTACTTCTTCTACTTCTTCCTTCTTCCTTATAAAAAAACTAGATATTACAAAAATTTCAACTTAGATAATTAACCTTTTCTTGACTACCTTCTACTATAAACTTACTATCGCGATCGCAACTGCTTTACTATTACGATCTAGTTTTATTATCTAAAATCTAAAAAGAGTAAATTATTGGCTTATATTACATAAAGTATTATAAATGTAATATAATTAATATAGCACTACGCAAATAGGTTAGGACATTTATAAATACTCAAAGTTAGTCAGGGATAACCTTTAACTTTATGACTTTTGAATTCTAACTTCCTGACTTTTGATTTTTGGCTTTTGACTTATAACTTGCGTAGCGCCATAGCTGTGCCTCTAAAATATTTGATAGTAGAATTATGGCAACTTTTCGGGACATCATTAAATACTACCAGGCATACCTACCACTTTCCATCTTAGGTATCGGAGCATCTAGCACCCTCGAACTAATTGATTTAATAGTTCCTTATGCCATCGGTCAGACTTTGAATATACTTTCAGACCGTCCTACAGACTGGCCAATGGAAAACTTGATTGGAACAGTCTCCAATTTAACTGGACTACCAAATAATCAATCATTATCCCTATCAGTGACATTAGGACTAATATTTTTGGTCAGCATCACCAAAGGTCCAACTATGGCTTGGTTAGGACACTGGTATCACTGGGTAGTTCCTCTAAAAGCACGTCGAGACCATTTCCAAAACGCCGTCAAAAAAATCCTCACCCTACCTATAGAATTTTATGATGAAAATAACCCAGGACGGATAGCCAACCGCATTTCTAAAGGAGTCTTAAACCACACCTGGACTTATCCTGAAATTGCTGGAATATTAATACCCAAATTAGTGCGCGTACTAGGTATTTTTATCGTCATCTGTTTAATAGAATGGGAGATTGCTATTCTATTCTTAATTTCTTTTATCTTTATTCTCAGCTTTACTACCAAAACCCTTCAACATCTTGTCAAAATGGAAGTAACTTTTGATAAGTATGAAGAAAACACAGAAAGTCATAATTCAGAAATTATTACCAATATTAAAACAGTCAAAGCATTTGCTACAGAAACTCAAGAATTCCACAAACAAACTACCCGAATTAACCGCGCTCTAAAATTTATTATCTATCGAATTCATAGAGGCTATGTTTGGCTATCTATGTATCAGACAACAGTTGTTCAATTTTGCCTTTTCTTCATTCTGGGTTTAACATTATCAGCAACATTGTCTGGCGAAATTTCTCTAGGATATTTCGTGACTATATATACCCTAGCAAGTATGGCTTATGCAGAAATAACTCCCATCAGTCAGCTAACTGAAGAATTTGTCCGTCGCTATGCTTCAATGATTCGTTTCCATGAATTTATGCAATTACCTATAGGTTCTGATGCTGCTGATTTATCAGGAGAAATTGCCAGTTCATCACAGATTAATTCCTATAAATTTACAGGAAAAGTTGAGTTATCTAATTTAAGCTTTGGCTACAATCAAAACCAACCTGTTTTACAGGATATAAATCTCTTAATTACACCTTGCCAAACAGTCGCTTTAGTAGGAAAATCTGGCTCAGGAAAATCTACTTTAGTCAAATTAATATTCAGATATTTTCAACCAAATCAAGGCAAAATTTTAATTGATGGAGAAGATATTAATACTCTGGAAATTACAGGTTATCGACGTAGATTAGCAATTGTTCATCAAGAAGTAGATATATTCAATGGCACTCTATTCAGTAACTTGACTTACGGTAATCCTCAAGCAACTTTTGCCCAAGTTAAAGATGCTTGTAAAATTGCTAAAGCTGATGAATTTATTGAACAAATGCCTCAAGGTTACTATACAGTTGTTGGCGAAAGAGGAATGCGATTATCCGGTGGTCAACGACAACGTATAGGAATTGCTAGGGCATTATTAGTAGACCCAGATGTGCTAATTTTTGATGAGGCAACTTCAAGTTTGGACTATGAAAGTGAGCGATCAATTCAGTTAGCAATGCGTAATATTTTTGGTACTCGCACTACAATTATTATTGCCCATAGATTAAGTACAGTTAGGGAGGCGGATAAAATCGTAGTTCTTGACCAAGGTAAAATTGTCGAAGTTGGTAGTCACGAGGAATTATTAGCTCAAAAAGGTATTTATCGCCGACTACATTCATTACAAGAGACTGGAGAATTAATAGCTTAAGTTTGGCAGGAGGAAACGAGAAAAGAGGAAAAAATAACTCATGCTAAATAGTATAAATAATGTTAGACGTATAACATTTTTGCTTTGTCTGACAAACAATCTTTCCATCCTTCGCACCTCTACTAATAGACATCTCCAATAATCAAAAATAAAATCAATTATCGTACATAAATCATCAATTATTTTGTAAGCATTCAGCCGTCAGCTATCAGCCATCAGCTATTGCTTTTAGTTTACGATAAAACCCACATTCCGCACTTCAAGAGCGTATCATTAAAAGTAGTATATGAATCTGTAGCTTGGTAGATATTTATACTATGCAAATCATCTCAATACTTTTTTCGTTCATCAAATTCCGAGTAAAAAATTTACGCATAAATACTTGCTCTTGTGATTACTCAATTACAGCAGCTATGATTTTCTTCTAAAATTCTGTCTCCTGTCTCCTGACTCCTTCTTTAGTCCCACTAATATCAATTTGATAAATATTTGCTACAAATGAGTGAGCCTTTTACTCGAAGTTAGGACTCAGAGATCGGGAGTCAGAAGAAATGGCTTCAATAGCAGTTTTTAAGTTGTAAATTCTCTTTTTTGTCAAAGGCACATCTCCTGAAAGTATGCACTATCACACTTATTATTTGTAACATTATTTTTTTGAATTGGTACAACTACTATTTCTCCCTGTTGCCTGTTGCCTGTTGCCTGTTGCCTGTTGCCTCTTTTCTAGAGATGTCTAATAAATTTTTTCCCAAAAACTATTGCAATTAATTTTTTTTGTGTTAGTATATATAAATGTGAGTAGTAAGGGTCGATGCCCGAGTGGTTAATGGGGGCGGACTGTAAATCCGCTGGCTATGCCTACGCTGGTTCAAATCCAGCTCGGCCCACTCACAAATATGAAGGATTGAAAGAAAAATGCCCGTGTGGCTCAGTGGTAGAGCACACCCTTGGTAAGGGTGAGGTCACGAGTTCAATCCTCGTCACGGGCTTGGGAAAGAATTTATAGTTATTTTTAATAAACATATAGTACGATCATAAGTAGGTTTTGCTTTTTTTAATGATATTATAGTTATGGTTAGAACCATATGAAAAAAGCTTAGAGTCCTAGATAGTTATGTTATTAAAGCTCTAGTATTTTAAGTAGTTATACATAATAGCTATCTAAAATGGATCTTTGAGGACTCCCCGTATAATCTCCGATTCATCTCCCGATAAATCGCGACCAAAATAAAAACAGATACTGACCTTGATTTGCAAGAGTCTAACTTAACATCACACTCAGATAGAATTATGTTATAATTTTGTCATTGAGGTGTAACTGCGGTATTTGCAGATCGTGGAGCAAATTGACTTTTTAGGCGTACTGTCGCAGGTGGGAAACAGCCTAGATAAGCGCAACTCAAGCAGTAAACCTAAATCGTGAGGTTTGGGAATCCCTTGTTATAACCGAGCGATTTAACGAGGGAGGATATCAATCTTCTCAAATAGCTTCAATGGTATGGCACAATCAATAAACTAAGTATTTTTTGGGGAAGGTGGTATGACACCTACAAAACTGTCAGATTCAGAAAAATTAGAAATTGTTGAGCTGTATCAAACTACAGAAGATAATACTATTACTCTAGCAGACCGCTATGGAGTAAGTAGTTCTACGATTAGACGTATATTGCAAAGTAGCATACCAGAAGATGAATATAAACAGCTAGTTCACCAGAAACAAAAACGTCCATCTCGTTCCCCCAAAAATATCGATCAGAATACAGACGACTTGGATGAGTTAAAAGTCCATGATTATCTAGATCGAGAAGTATTAGATGATGGGGAAGATGAATCAGGTGGAGTAGTCAAAAAAAGAAGACGACGGTCTTCTTCATCTAATAATCCTGAGATTAATCAGCAAACAGAAGCTCCTAAATTATCTTTAACTTCTCAAGAAAAGCAAAAATCAAGCGATTGCCTTGAGAATAATTACGATATGCCAAAAGAAGAAATAGAAGAGATTTTAGCAGCAGACTTACTAGAGCAAACCCAAAACTTAGATGATTTTGAGGATGATGATTTAGAAGATTTTTCTCAAGAATTTGACTATGAAGATAAGCTTGACGAAGAAGAGGATGTAGAAACCCCCTATAACCTATCTATTCAGAATTCTAGTTATTCTGAAATTAGAATCTATCCTCTTACAGAATCTGTTCTGCCAAAAACTTGTTATCTAGTAGTAGATAAATTTACAGAGTTAGTTACTAAACCTTTGATAGCCTTTGGTGAGCTAGGACAAATACCTATAGAAGATTCTCAAGAGAGGACTTTGCCAGTTTTTGACAATCACCGAGTAGCTCATAGATTTTCTACCCGCAACCAAAGAGTGCTAAAAGTGCCTGATGGTAGAATGTTGCAAAAAACTTCAGTATATTTACAAGCTAAAGGTATTACTCGACTACTGATTGATGGTCAAATATACAAGTTATAGTAACTACTGAGGTCAGGAAGTTCTTGACTAAATTCTTTAATTAAAATGAAGAATAGGCATAAGTTATTTTCCAGGATTAAATCAAAAATCTTCTTGACGCTCTTTCGTTTGTCCAATACCAAACAGAGGTGGTAGGAGAATGGAACTAATAATAACTCCTACACTCACACTAAAAGCCAAAATGACTCCGATAGGTATCTCGATAGACCGGAAAACAATAAATTTCAAAGATATTGGGGCAGAATTCTGGACTGAGAAGATTGCAATACCACTCACCCACAATGCCAGAACTATACTACAGAGAATTGGCGAAATGAATTTTTGCATTAAATTAGCTGAGGACACAAAATAACTAATTATCACCTTACCATGAATTACAAATTGAAGAAGGAAGAAGGAAGAAGGAAGAAGGAAGAAAAAAAACTGTAGTCCTGCTCACGTAATGTTGATGGGGATGAACAACGGCGCTTTATGGTAGCAAGATGCTCCCTGGTTCGTATCTTGCTACCACTGTTTTTGTACTTGACCAAAATAATTACAATAGACCACCACCGAAAAAACTAAAGGACTTGAAAGGTGGATGGGGATACTAATAGTTCATAGAAATATAGTCATATAAGACATATCCTCATTTTGTAGGTGTTACCCTGACGCTCGTGTTAGCGCAGCTCCTCCGGAGGAGGCACTACAACACCACGCCAGTTGCTTTAAGTCGGGGGACCAGCAAGGGCGCACTGGCTCCTCTATCCCATAGTCAAAGAAATTTGGGACCATTTTTTTTATGATGTTCACAGAGCAGTTCACGCACCTCATTGATTAATCCTTTGATGGTGATTCAGCCTTGAATTATTAGTCCGCTTTATTATACCATTAAACATCAGGTCAATAATTATTAAATTTTGTTAAATTTTGTTAAATATTTAGTAGCTCTTTTGTACAAATTCACGAAGATATTTGACATTGTTTGACTACATAAGACTATATTTGTGTTGAATGCTTATTATACCATTTCTGAATAGTAATGCTATGTTTAATTACTATCTCCCCATCTCCCCATCTTTCTATCTCTCCATCTTCCCATGACAAAGATACATAGCAAACTTTTTGAGACTTGGTATAAAATGTCGCTGCTCGATCGATCCCCAAAAAGCTTGTAGATACCAAAGTTGACTTGCGTGGGTATTAAACCCATAAGAGAAAAGATAAAGGAAACTAATCGTAACTAAATAGTATAAAAAATTTTCCAGATTAAGTGTAATAATATTACTCAGCTAAATTATATTTAATTCATTGATGTACCGTAGTCTAAAATTAAATCAATTATCTAAACTTTAAAATTTATAAATGCTAGTTCCTCTAACTCGTAAAACATTTGAACAACTAATTCCAACTGTAGCTACGAGCGACCAATATAAATATTATTGGGGAAAATTCTCTGATGTTTTGAAACGAGCTTTAATTTCTGCCGTTGCAGTTTTTATCATTGTTTTAATTAACGTATTTGCTCATAACGATGGAGACCCTTTATTTTTACTAATTGGTATTACAGCAGGTCTTTATTGGTTTTGGGGGCCTGTTTTATTAGCTAGTCTTCGCAATATGGAATGTAGGCGATACCCATATAGTGGTCTATGGCAAGGACGAGTTTTAGATATATATATTACAGAAGAAGTTGTTGGTGAAGAAGAAACAGTTAATAAGAAAGGGGAACTAATGATAGTAGAAAATTTAGAGCAACGAATCAATTTAGAAGTAGGTGATAAAACAGGATTTGTAACTGAAATTCAGGCACCTCTGCGTCGCCACCATCAAGGTGTTTCTAGAGGTCAGGTAGCTGTAATGTTAGTAATGTCTTATCAAGAAGATTTAGGAAAAATCGTGAAAAGTTCAGATGTTTATCTTCCTACTGTAAATCTCTGGGTTAGTGATTATCCATATCTCAGAAGAGATGCTTTTATTGAAGTAATTAATCAGGTACGCTCATCTCGTAGAAAAAGTAAACAGCCTCAACCAAGTAATGTAGAATTTTGAAGTAGCAATCAGGGGAGGAGTCAGTCCTCAGGAGTCAGTCCTCAGGAGTCAGGATAAATGGGAATTATAGAGGAGATAGTAGGAAGAATCGTTCCTTGATTTTTCTGTCCAACTCTTGACCAAAACCCTAAATTTTTGAACCATTACCACCTAAAACCTCGCACTTTTTGATACTTAAAAAGGCTAAAACTTTTATATGTAAAGACTTTTAGAATTAATCAGCAGAGCAATAATTACAGAAAAATCACTCTGACCAATATATTTCGACTACCTCCCCTACTCCCCTACCCCCCTACTCCTTAAAAAATACTTTTTCAGCAAACCCTAATTACCTTGACCTTGTTGACCATAAGCTTGCCAAGCTAAGTCCACTAAACCATTAATAATAGCCACTGCTACCACAGCACTACCCTTACGACCATCAATTCTAATATGAGGAATCATCGAATCGTATAAACGAGACTTAGCTACATCCACCCCCACAAAACCAGAAGGAGTACCAATAACCAAAGCAGGTCTAATTTCCTCAGCTTCAATTAAGTCAACAATTGCACAGAGGGCAGTTTGAGCTTCACCTATAACGAAAATACCTTCTGGATAACGTCTAGCTAAAGTTTCAATTCCCCAAGCTGCCGTAGTTTTTTCCTTCTGGGGTCTAGTTATAGCATCCATTGAACAATAAACAGGATTAACAAAGGTACTTTGAATTACTGGTGTAATACCCACCTGAACCATTGGCACATCTACGACAATAGTTGTACGAGCGGCTAAAGCAGCAGCTCCAGACTGTAAAGCATGGTCAGAGAAACTAATTAGAGACTTATATTCAAAATCTGCCGTAGCATATATTACCCGCCTCACAATTTCGTACTCCGCAGGAGAGAAGGCGTGAGGGCCTATTTCTCGGTCAATAATTCCTAAGCTTTGGGCATCTGTGATGTGCCATTCCATATTAAATTATTCCCCTGCCTGAAATAGTTAATTAATATAAAGATTCAAAATAATGAAAATATTAGCAATTAATAATACTCTGGAAGGGCAAAATTTTCCAGAAATCTCCACGACTGCAAATCTATACTTTACCTAAATAACACGGGAGCATGAAAGCCATCGTCTTTTAAGCGATGGATGAAAGGCAACTCGTCGGATTTTAATCCGATGTATTTTATTTGACCGAAAAGCCACGTTGAAGGCCCCCGTGTTTGAAGTGGGGAAATGCAAATAAGGGAGTCGTTTGGACTGGACAACTTGAGTTGCCCTCTGTTACTATGATCAACAATAACTTTTCGGTCCGCCTGTTTCCAATGTACTCTTGTCAGCAAGTTTTAGTTGCTCAAAATTCAGAATTAATTGCTATTTTAACATTCTTGTGTGAAGAGTCTCACAAGCTCACTAACATGGGAATATATTATGCCAGGCAACTATATTTTAAGTCTCAAAAAGGCATTGGCAAGTATGACTTAGAAAAGGTATACAAAAAGAACAATCACTATAAAGTTCTGCATTCGCTCTTCAGCACAACAAATATTGAGAACTGTAGCTGAATCATTTCGCTCTTATTATGGTCTAATAAAAGCCTATAGTTCAGGAAAAATATCAGACAGACCAAGGATTCCTAACTACAGAAAAAAAGGGGGAATGGCTACAGTTAGTTACCCTTCTCAAGCATTAAAACTTAAAGATAATCTTCTTAGAGTACCACTAGGGAATACCTGTAAACGCTGGTTTGGAGTAGATAGCTTTTTAATTCCAATGCCTAGTAATCTCGCATTTTCTACTCTCAAAGAGCTGAGAATATTACCGAGAAATAGATGCTTTACCCAAGAATTTGTCTATGAAAAAGAAGCAGTAGTTAAGCCTCAATTAAATCAAGAAAATGTATTAGGAATTGACCATGGTGTCAATAATTGGTTGACCTGTGTATCTAATGTAGGTACAAGCTTAATTATAGATGGTAAACACCCACCCCTATCCCCTCCCGGGAGGGGAACTAAAGGGGTGGGTTGGTACAACAAACAGATATCAACTATTAAAGAAAATCAACCGACTGGATTTTGGTCAAATAGGCTAGCTGCCATTACAGAAAAGCGTAACCGCCAAATCCGTGACGGTATTAATAAAGCAGCCATAATAGTAATTAATCATTGTTTAAAAAATTCTATTGGTACAATAGTTTTTGGTTGGAATAAAGGTCAGAAAAATCAAATAGAATTAGGAAAGAAAAGTAATTCTGAATTTGTACCAATTCCTACAGCTAGACTCAAAGAAAGAATAGCTCAATTATGCTATGAATATGGAATAAAATTTATAGAAACAGAAGAGAGTTATACAAGTGTCGCTTCATTTTTAGATGGTGACTATCTGCCTAATTATGGTGAGAAACCCAATGATTGGAAACCGTCAGGAAAAAGAATCAAGCGTGGTTTGTATAGAACTGGTAATAATTGTTTCGTGAATGCAGATTGTAATGGGGCTGCAAATATCATCACAAAAGTAAGCCGCAAAGCTAAGTTTAAACTTAAGCCAACTGTGTAGGGGCACTTTGACTTGTCCCCAAAGAGTATATCTTTGGTCAGCTAAGAAGAAACGGAGCAACACCGATAAATCCGTGTTGCGTAGTATCTGCGCTTGTTTCCCCGTGACTTGAGTCCGGGGAGTAGTCAAGGAGTTGCTAGTGGAGATATTTCTGGTGGAGGAAGGGCAGTAATTTGGAGTCGGAGCGATCGCCCAGCTCGAATGATTGTAGAATACGCTACTAATAGTTTCCTCAAGAGTTTTACCTTTTCACGGGTTGACGCTTAACTTCTGAATTGAACCCCATACTCATAGTCAGGAGTTAGGAATTTTTGGGTCTCAAACACTATTTATCTATAACGTTATAGTTTTTCAACGCTATATATTATATTCAGGAGTTAGGAATTTTTGGGTCTCAAACACTATTTATCTATAACGTTATAGTTTTTCAACGCTATATATTATATTCAGGAGTTAGGAATTTTTGGGTCTCAAACACTATTTATCTATAACGTTATAGTTTTTCAACGCTATATATTATATTCAGGACTTAGGCATTTTTGGGTCTTAAACACTATTATCTATAACGTTATAGTTTTTGAATGCTATATATTATAGTCAGGACTTAGGCATTTTTGGGTCTTAAACACTATTATCTATAACGTTATAGTTTTTCAACGCTATATATTATATTCAGGACTTAGGCATTTTTGAGTCTCAAACACTATTTATCTATAACGTTATAGTTTTTCAACGCTATATATCATATTCAGGACTTAGGCATTTTTGAGTCTCAAACACTATTTATCTATAACGTTATAGTTTTTCAACGCTATACATAGTGTCTCTGCGTAAGTCGTGATTGTGTTTCTCCTATTTTTTAACAAGTTGAGGGATACTCGACACAGCATTAATAAGCAGTATTATTTCCTACTCTGCATTATTCCAGCCATCAATCGAAGCCATCAAAATATTAACTGCTGGATGGTCAATCAACTCCTTAAAAGCTTCCTTTCCTCCCTGTTTTAAAGCTTCAATTATTCGAGATTTCAGAGAGGGGTTTTTCTCAATTTCTTGCATTACTTCACCTACAATTATTGCATTTTCCGTAGGAGTTGCAGAATAGTCCGGTTTAGACAATTGTTGTAATAATTGTTGAATTTCTTTTGCTGCCCCAGCTAAATTTTGCTTTTGCTCTGGGGAGTAATTATATTGATTTTGAGTTGCTTTTCCTTTGCCAGTAACGCTACCTAAATTAGAATGATCAATTCTATCAATCTTAATACTGGGGTTATTTTCGTTGATCATTTTTAATCTCCTTATTTCACTATTGACAAAAATGTTAGTACCATTAATTTGATACTCAGTAGTTGTCTGTTGAACAACCTTTTCTGAATTGTTCTCCAGATATTGGATAATGTAGTCAAACTTAACTTTTATTGCTTCATATTTATTCTGCTCCTTGGCTTGATTAACTATATCTTCCAGAGTTGAAAAGATTTTCCTAAAATATTTTGTAGATACCTCTTTAATGGGAATAATGAGCTTTTCTTCACCAGATATTTCTGTTAGAGGTGGTAAGAACACTATGCAGGGAAGTTGGTCAGAAGGAATACCTAAATCTCGTGCTATTTTGTAAGATTCATTTCTATCAAATGGCTTTTTAGTAAACAGCTTGATTGGTTTAAATATTTCATGTAGTTTTGATAAAAGCAGATACTTCCAATACTTTATCAACAACTTCCAGTTAATTCCCTTTTTTTCTAATACATATATATAGCACCACTCACCAGTTAGCTCATCAAAATCTTCAAAATTTTTCATCATGTAGTCTACTATTTTGGAGTCTCCATCTGTATAGAGGAAAATTCCTTTGACTATACTATGTGAGTCATTCTTGATATTTTTATCGGTAATTATGATGTCTTCATGTAGAGTTTTGGTTGTAGGGGTAGGACCCGCACTCGTCGGCGGTGGACAGTTTTCATCTAAAACCTGGTAATACTTTTCCTCAATTATAGAGACAAAAACTTTACTGTTCTTTTCAATTAAATTTAACTCCATTAACTCAATTAAGCTTTGATATTGAGTCTTTATTGTGGCAGCAAAATTAGACTTACTATTATCTTGTAGAGGGCGGTAAATATCCTCAATTATTGTTCCATATGTTACCTTAATTACAAAGATAACACTTATCTTATTACTCTCAGCTAAATTTGATTTTACTAACTCCACTAACTGTAGGTACTGTTCCTCAATTCTCAGGACAACATTTACCTCATTCTGTGCATCTATATCTTGCTCAATTAACAATTTAGCTAATTCAATTAACTTTTTATGTACCAGCTCAACTTTAGATACAATAGATGTGTTTTCTTCAGTTGAATTTAACTCAATTAACTCAATTACTTTTTGATTGACTGCCTCAAGTATAGAAACAATGCTAGTTGTTTTTTTACTAATTAAATTTGACTCTATTAAACTAATCAGCCGTTGATATTCTCTCTTAATCCTAAAGATAAGGTATAAATACAACCTTTCAAGAAAATCATCATTTCCAAGTAATTCAACAAAATCTTGCTCATAATTTCGTGCAAGCTCTATCAATTGGTCTAATAATTCATCCAAACTATCACTACTCACAATAATTACCCCCAATTAATCCAACTTCTTAACAACCAACAACTCATTCCTTCGGTCGTCGATCACCTTAACAGCTATCTCCCGATGTTCCCCTGGTTAAAACGTTGTGCTGGTAGTACCTGCCAAATTTTCTCACACCTAATCTTCATAACTACCTTTCAATTATTTCTTGATACTATCCCAAACATTTGTCCACTGAATTCTAAATTCTTAATTCTACATTCTAAATTCTTGTAGCGATCGCCTCTTTATTGCTTTTATCTAAATTTCAGGAGACATCTATATAATAAAAAACCAGCTCAATTAACTTATAAATTCTAAATTCCCAATTCTAAATTCTGAATTCTACATTCTACATTCCAAGTTTCCTTTATTTAAAGTCCAACATTTATCTGCTATAGGTAAAAGGTCACTAGCATCATGGGTGACAACCAATAAACTCCAATGATTTTTCAATTTAGCCAATAAATTTACAAGTTGTTTTCGCATTGACCAATCTAATCCTGCAGTTGGTTCGTCTAACATTAATAGATGAGGTTGTCTAATTAGTTGTACTGCTAAAGCGAGGCGACGTTGCTGACCTCCACTTAAAGCATGAGGTGATGTACTTAATGATAGGTCCTGAAGTCCTACTTCTTCCAGAGCAGAAGATATTTGTTCTGGCCGTATTTCTGGATGGCCTAATCGTAATTCTTCGAGAATAGTAGCACCACAAAAATGTCTCTCTGGAAATTGAAATACTAAACCACCGAGTTGTTGTAGATGTTCGGAGGTTAATTTTTGGTCTCGCCAGCAAATTTCTCCTTTGGAACATTCAGCTAAACCAGCTAATATTTCTAATAATGTAGTTTTGCCGGAACCGCTACGACCGATAATTAGTCCCATTTGTTGAGGTGCTAATTCCAGGTTTATATTTTTGAGAATAGGGGTGGTACTAGCTGCTGGATGATAATGTAGGTTTTTGAGGTATAGCATTTTAAGAAGGAAGAAGGAAGAAAGAAGAAGGAAGAAGGGAGAATTTAATTTTCTGTAATAGCCTTGTTATTTTAAACATCTTTATTTATTGTTTCTACTCATAAATTTTTCTGAGTTTGGGTTAAAACATTTTCTGGATTTAGATGAAAATTGTCTAAAAATTTATATATAATCTAGCTTAGATAATAACATAGAACGTAAGCATTTAGCTATTAGCTATCAGCAATAATATCCTGTGCTTAAGAAAGGGGTTTACATGAATATAGACTTTGGAGCTGACTTTTGTAGTAAGATTTTTCGTTTCTCAATTAAGAAAGCTTTTATCACTAACTAAAAGCAATAGCTGATAGCTGATAGCTGACGGCTGTTTGCGCAGCATTCCGCAGGAAATGCTTACTATAGAACATCACACAATCTACTCTAGTAGTAAATTTCTCTATTAACAACCTAACCAGCCTAAAAATCCAATTAGTCTCAAAATAAATTATGCTAAAAATCTTATTTAATTGGTGTCAAAAAAAATCAGTATTGAAACAAATATCAGTTCTTTCTAGCGCTACTTTCATCAGTTTAAATCTATTAGTAAATCCAGCAATTGGAGACCCATTTCGCAAAAAAAATCCTATTGAAATAGGAGAAAAAACTGAAGCAGCTTTTAAAGCAATGTTTGAGGAAGGAGATTATAAACAAGCAAAAGATTATCTGAAAATAGCTGAATCAGAAGAGATAAGTGAGCCACTTGTTTATGCAATGATAGCTTCCTTACATTACTTAGATGAAAATTGGGAATCGTTAAAATTGTATGCCGAGAAAACTACTGAAGTAGCAGAAAATTTAATTACAATTAATCCAGTTCGCGGTAATATTTATGCTGCAACTGGTCAATTTTTAGAAGGTGCTTATATTATATCTACTGAAGGTACATTAAAAGGTGCTCCAAAAGCTCTGGAGAAACTTCGGAAAGCTTTGAGTCATTTTGAAACAGCAGAGAGAATAAATTCATCAGATCCAGAGTTAAATTTGCTCAAAGGATATATGGATTTAATGTTGGCTGTTAATTTACCATTTTCTGACCCGGAAAAGGCAATAAAAACATTGCAAGAAAAAGCTTATCCTCATCATTTAGCTTATCGAGGAGTGGCAGTAGCTTATCGAGATTTAGACAAACTTGAAAAAGCTTTAGAATATGTGGATAAAGTTTTGTTAGAAGTTCCAGATAATCCTGAAGTACATTACTTAAAAGCACAAATTATAGTTGCTCAAGCTCGAGATAGAGATAATGATTTATCAATGAGAAAAAAAGCTAGGGAAAACTTTGATATGGCTTTGGAAAAGTCAGATAAAATGCCAAGACGTTTGGTCGCACAAGTATTTTTTGAACAGTGTAAAAATATTAATAATATAGATGATGGTAAACGACCTTGTGACCCAATGCGAGATGCTATTAGGGATGGTTCAGGTACATGGGGACCAACAGAATTACCACTGCTTTAAAGTAGCGGTTAGCAATCAGCAATCAGCACTCAGTAGTAGCGGAGCATTCCGGTACGGAAACGCTAAAAGCTAGTTAAATTGCTAATTCAAAAGTATAAATTTTCAACTAAACTTGATTTTTTTCTATAACAACTATTGGGGGTAGTTGTGGATAAAATATCTGGGAATGAGAGAACAGAAATAAGGATTTATAGTGTTTATTTATCCTAGGAATTTTTGATAATTTATACCCAGATTACTATATTGATAAATCGTTAGAGTTACTCTAAACAAAATTAGGCATAAAAAATATTTATGGAAATACAATTTCGCGAATTTAATCCTTTTGATGTGTGGATTTGGTTAGAGTTTAGTACTGTTCCTTCAACAGCAGAAAAGCATTACATAGAGGAACTATTTGATTCCTGGTTTTTATTAGGAAAACTGGGTGGCTTTAATGCAGAAAATCTACAGGTTCAAGATGCAGGAATAGAAGTTAGTTATATGGAATATAGTCAGGATGTTGCAGGTCAAAGTATGATGGCTGTTATGCACAATATGGGAGAAGTAGAATATCAAGGGTTTTGGGGTCGTTGTTGGTTTGATTTGGGAACTAGCGATGCTTTAGCAATAGATATTTTGACTAATAGTTTTCAACGATTAGATGAGGAGTTTGTCAAAATAGAAAAGCTTATTATTGGGGGAAAAAATGAGGATTGGCCTGTGCCAGAAAATAACGATGAAATGGGTTTTTCTGATGATAATTGATAGTAATTTTCTATGTTTCTATATTGTAAAAATTAAACCTAATCAAGCTTTTTACTGACCATAAAATTAGGTTTCAAGCTTCCCATTTTCAGGGAATAAAAAGCGGTCTGCCATATCCAATCAACCAAGAGAAAGAAAATTCATTATTTTCAGCTTTCTACAGAAATAGAAGCTACTGATAACTGTTAACGCAGTTCCTCCGACAGGAGGCTAACTGATGACTGATAACTGAAATGAACCTTGATATTTATCTGAGAAAATTATATGAGTAAGAAGCATAAAATTAGGGTCTTAGTTTTGGGTTTAATTAGAGATGGCGATCGCTTGTTTATTTCTCAAGGTTACGACTCTGTAAAACAGGAAACTTTTTATCGGGTTATGGGTGGAGGTGTTGATTTTGGAGAATATAGTTATGATGCTTTACAAAGAGAGTTTCAGGAAGAGATTAAAGCTGAGTTGACTAATATTAAATATTTGGGTTGTATGGAAAACATTTTCATATTTAATGGGGAGGAAAGACATGAATTAATTCAATTATATAAATGTGATTTTGCCGATAAAAAGTTTTATGAAACAGAAGAGTTAACCTTTTGGGAGAAGGAACGAAAAAAAACGGCACTTTGGGTTTCAATAGATAGATTTAAGTCTGGAGAATTGAAAATAGTTCCAGAAAATTTTTTAGAGTATTGTGATTAGGAGAATAATTAAAATGGAGATTAATATTCCTGATTTAAGGGAAGGAAGAGGGAATCAGGAAGAAGGAAGAAGAAGTAAAGGAGAACAATTACCGAATAATTAATAATTAAATAATTAAATAATTAAACAATTAAACAATTAAGGTTAAAAACCTCCCCTTGAAAGGGGAAAAAATAAATTTTTTCCCTATTGGTCAATCTTCTCCATTTTAGGGAAAAGTAATTATCCATTATCCATTAATGAATGGAGATAGGTATTTGAAGTAAGATGAATCTAAATTTACAAGATAAAATTTTTTCAACAGGATAATAAATCTCAAAATCATACTTAATTATTATTATTAGGAATGAAGAGGGAATCAGGAATCAAGCAGTGGAAGGAAAGATGAGAACATATCAAAAGCTTAAATTTCAGACAATGGAATATTTTTCCTTCTTTCTTCTTCCTTCTTCCTTCTGCTATAAAGTAAAAAATCAAATTGCTGAAGATAAATATCTGAAGAAAGATGAACCTAAATTTACAAGATAAAAAAACTTTTCAACAGGGTAATAAATCCCCAAATTATACTCAATCAAGTCAAGTAAAAAACTATTACTCTGAGTTATGGAAATTTGAAGAAAATGATGTTAATGCCATTAATAAATTAGCAGAAAATTATTATAATCAAGGAAATTTTATAGAAGCGATCGCCGTCTGTCATAGAGTTTTAAGAAATCAACCAAATTTTGCTCCAGCTTATAAAACTTTAGGCAACATACTACAAGCACAAAATAAAGTAAATGCTGCTATTCGTGCTTATTCATTAGCGATAAAGATTAATCCAAAATTTGTTGAAGCTATTGTAAATTTGGGTAGTATGTTTTATAAAAAAGGGCAAATTGATGAAGCAATGATTACCTATAGAAAAGCAATTAATCTAGAACCTAATATGGCAGCAGCTTATTGGAATTTAGGTAAAATTTTAGAGCAAGAAGGTAGATTTTACGAGGCATTTTTTTTTCAAGAAAAAGCTTTAGAAATTCAGCCAGATTTAGTTAATAATTATCAAAAAAATAATCAAGATAGTTTGTTTAAAAAGTGGCATAGTCAATAGAATTAAATCGGGTATCCTGAAAAAGTTTTTGGCAAAGGTAGTTCAACAATTAATAATTAATAATTACCTCATAGACAAGTTAATAAATTTAATAATTCTGTGCCATCTCACATAAAATTGGTATAAAACCCAATACCTAACACCTAATTCTGTACAGTCTCAAATAATTTTGGTATTAGACATTTATAGACATTTATTATCTGTTTTTTGTCTAGAGGCCAGCTATTAATTTTTTCAAATCACTCTAGCTATTTTTCCTTTTTACTTGTTTTTTGTAAAAAAGTAATTGTTATAATAAGAGTCATTCCTTGAATGGCAAAATTAGATGTTATCTTTACTTAATTGACCGAAAAGCACTTTGATTTCTCCTGACTCCTGACTCCCCTCCTGGGAGGGGCGGGGGTGGGTTTGACTCCTAAAATAATTAAAATTAAAATCATACACGCGCTTCAGCAACACCCTTATTCCTTACTTTTATGAAATCAGAAGAACAACAGCATCCTCAATATCATAAAGACCGCGAAATAGTTAACATCCTGTTAACAGAAAAAGATACTTCTTACAACTTAGCAGAATTGGCAAGATTAAAAATTCGTTATCGAGGTTTTCCTGGTGCAAGAGATATTCAGAGAGACTTAGAAAAAGTTCTGCAAAAATGGGAATTAACAGAAGAACAATTGTATGAAAAAACCCGCGCAATTCATAGTAAAGGTGAGGCGTATAAAGGAAAAAATAACGAACAAGAAGATTGGTTTTAGATATTTTTACTATACTTATATAACTCTAATTATTAACACTAATAGGATTTTTACTTAATTCAGATGCAGATGGTTCAAGGTCGCGAAGAAAGATTTTATTGGGATATTCTGTTTTCTCAGACAAGAGATGACTCTAAACTCAGATAGTACTCCAACTGCATCACCTATTTTAATATTAATTTCTGACAAAGCTGGAATACTGAATTTGGATAAAACTATTTGATTATCAGTTTTACTGCTTCTTATAAACATGAAACTTTTGGCTTTCATGGATACTAACAAAAGTAAATCCAGCTTGTTCCATAATTTCTTCTTTTTTCCATTGCTTAATGTAATTCAAATTAAGTGTTTGTTGAGCTAATGTTTCTCCGTCTTTCTTAAAGAAATAACTTTTCTCAATGGATTCAATTTCATCGTTTTCCCCAATTTTTTCTATCTCCTGAGAATACACAATTCCTGTCGGGAGATTTTTTTGATAATTTTTATGTTCTCCCTGAATACTCAACAGTAATAACCCTTCTTGACACAGGTGTTTAGCAACATTAGTTAGTCCCTTAATATCTTGAGGAATCTCATTTGTATGATTTCCTAGGTCAGTCCGATCGCCTCGTTGATTTATTACCCAAACTCCACCACTGGAAACAGCAATATCAAAGGTTTCTTCGAGGTCCATATTATAGACATCTGCTTCTATTAATTTTCCCCATTCCCCCAATCTTTTTCTGGCAATATCGAGCATTGATGAGGTAATATCTACTCCTGTAAATTCAGCTTCAGGAGCAAGTGCTTTTAATTTTTCGGCTAATAATCCTGTTCCTACACCCAATTCAAGTATTTTTTTGCGGCCATCTTTGATGAAAGAATTGACTGCAATAGCCATTCCTTCATAGTCATAATAACCTTGGGTCATTAAAAGATCGTAATAATCAGTAATGCCAGTATATTCACTCATGGTTAATTTTCCTGAAGAAATAAATTGGGTTCTTTAGATAACTAAATTACTTTTAAGTGACCATACTATCATAATTTGAGTGAAAAACCATGATTAGTAAAATTAGGTTTTTTTGAATTACAGTAGTCTCAATTTTTTTTCTGGCATTGCATATTTACGAAATGATTTAGGAATTTTGAATGTCTGGATTTTAAATTGTTGGAGTTCCTTCTGATATTGAATTTTTGCTCGACTAGGGAGTTATAGCATTTTGAAAAAAGAATGTTACGAATAATAAGTATGATAAAAAGACTTTACAGGAGGTCTCCCTTTGACAAAAATATAGAATTTATTAGCTCAAAATTGGTCTTGAAACTATTCCCATACGACTCCTGACTTCTGACTCCTAAGAAATAGCCTAACTATTTGTAGCAAACATTTATTAAATTGGTATTATACCAAGGGTCATTTCAGTTATCAGTTATCAGTACCTCTGCAATTAAGGAGGTTACGAAAATACGGAATTCTGTTTTTTATCCCCTTAAAATGCGAGGCTTTAGGTCACATTTTTTCGGTATAAAAAAATGCTTTTGTAAGGTGAAACTTCAAGTATTAAGTAATTAATACAGGCGCAATGAAATTTTTGATAATTATTAGCCAGTTAATAGAAATCTCCAATAATCAAAAATAAAATTAATCATCGCACATAAATTCTCAATTCTTTTCCTCTACTCCCTAATCCCTATTTTCTGGAGATGTCTAATATTAATTATTCTCTTATATTTACTTCTCCCCCACTCTCCTACCTTCCTTCTTCCTTCTTCAACTATTTGCTACAAATTTTTGATAATCTTCAAGCAACCAATGTGGTAATTTACTCATATCCTGAATTTGCAATTGTCCTTGACGACAATATAACATTGCTGCTAATAAATAATTTATAGTTTTTGGTGCTTCTATTCCTTTGGCAAGTTGAACAGCTAACTGTTGTAAAAATGCTTGTTCGTTATTAGTTAATGCTTGATTTTGCATCCCGCTACTGAGTAATGCTTGATAAGCTTTACCCATTTTTCCTGAGTAAAAAGTTTCTAGTTTTTGAGGTTCTAGATTTATCCAAAAATCAGCCATTTGTTTTCTGATTTTACGCAAATCTTGAACTACAGATTCATCAGATGGATCAATATAGTAAAGATTCACACTGCCCAATAATTGATTGATAAATTTTTGCTGTGGAATGTCTAAATCATCTGCTTGATTTGCTGTTAAAGCTACATTTTTTTCTGGTTTAACTTCAGCATTTTTGACTGGAGAATATTCTGATAAATGAGGCGTTCTAGATTTAAAAGCTTTTTCTAACTTCTCTGCAACTTCTCGACTTTCAAATATCTGCTGATAATCATCTATCAACCACTTGGGTAAACGATTTTTAGCATCTCTGACTAACATTTTGCTTGGAGGAAAATATAACATTGCCCCTAAAAGTGTATTAATCGCTTTTGGATTAGTTAAACCCATACTTGTCTCAGCTAATTCTTTGAGAAATTTTTGTTCGTCTTCAGTCTGGGGTTCGTTTTGAATTCCACTTTTTAATAAAGTTTGATATGCTTGTCTAATTTTGCCTTGATAAGTAGTTTCTAATTCTTTGGGAGCTACAGTTAACCAAAAATCAGCTATTTGTTTACGAATTTGACGTAATTCTTCTATTAAAGATTGGTCAGTAGGATCGATTTCATAGAGATTCACACAACCAATTAAACGATTGATAAATTCAGAAGTTAAAGAATTTTTATTTGTAGATTCTATAGTTTTTGGCGCGTGAATATTTTGCCATTCTTGGAATAATCCTTGGAATAATTCACCTATATGTGTAGAGTAACTAAGACTGTCTAAAAATGAAGGACTTTGCTGCATTTTTTCCAGAATTTCTTGGCTTTTTTGCTGGCGAAATTCTGAGTTATTGGCAAGCTTAACAGCGAGGTTAATATATTCTGATTCACTGTTCGCTATCAGGTCTAGGATAGGCATGGTTCTTAACAATGCTGCTCCCTGTTTTTGTCTTAAAAATTCACCATCCATAACAACAGTTGGTATTCCTACTTCTAAGGGATCGACAAGGGAGTTAGACCCCGAATAAGGATAAGAATCTAAATATATATCTGCTTGTTTTAAACATTCTTTAACATCTGTACGAGTAGGAAGAGCTTTAATCAAAACTAGACGTTTTCTCTCAATTTTATATTTTGCTAATTGTTTGTGCATTCTATTTAGAAAGGCTATAGCTGGATATGTAGAACTCCAACTAGGCGCAAATGGATATAAAACTAGAATAGAATTGGGTATTTCTGCTAAAACTTTTGCCCAAGTTTCTGCTAATTCAGGAATAATTTTATAGAAGTTTGCACCAGATATAAAAATAACTGTTTCATCTGTCGCTTTCCAACTTTGGCGAGTAGGATAAACTTGTGCAGGAGTTGACGAAATTGGATAGTAATTGAAGCAAAAACCTGCATTTTCTAAAAGAGCTAATTTTTCTGTGTAATGTTGATTTGCGAATGTAATTGTTTCTGATAATTTTCCTGAAATATAGTAGTCAATATTTCTGATTCCGGTTGTGACAGGAGAAGAGAATAGAGTTGCTTGGATGCGTGCTAAACGATGGAACATTAATAAAGTTATTGGTCTGGTAATGGCGGTTATGTTAGTTCCTACAATCAAAATATCTAAGTCATCACCGCGAATAGTTTGTACTTGTTTTTGAGTATCATTTTCTAGTTTTACAACTCGGTCTACACAACTACAGCAATATTGTTCTAGAGGATGATTTGTCTGGTTATTTGTGTACAAGATAAGTTCAAATTTTTCGCGATTTAAGTGTTCAAATACTGGTAAAATCGAGTAGGTTTCAGACTGAGGTTGAAAATGTTCTTTAATAATTCCCAGACGAATTTTATTTCTATTTGGGCTTCTAGTGGGAAATTCATAATCAATTTGATTGCCTTGATTTTTCAGGACAAATTCCATAATTTTCGCCCGTAAACTATAGACTTTTTTCAAATTTAAACTAGCAAAATATATAGGAATAAAGTTAGCATTTTGTGTGAAGAGTAGTGCAATTTCTTGCCAGAGTTTTGAGCCGGGATTATTAGTAATATTATTATCTATGTACTCTAGCCATTTTTCCATATAACAAGCGTAATTATCTGCTTCTCCAATTTCTAGGAAAAGAGAAGGAGCAGAAAACATATATTTCAGATAATCATTGGCAAACCATTTAGGAATAGGAGCTTTCTCAAATTTTAGTTGTAGTCGATCGGCACGACCATATAACATTCCTGCTAATAGATACTGAAGAGCTTTTGGTTGGTTTAAACCTTGTATTAAATAGGTCTTAATTTCATCGACAAAATTTTGCTCTTCTTCAGTTAATATTTCATTTTGAATACCACAAGTTATCAGTATTTTATGTGCTTTACCTATAGAATTTCCATAAGCAGTTTCCAGATTTTCTGTTGCTAAAACGAGCCAGGAATTAGCAACTTGTTTACGCCATGTTTGCAGATTCGTTAATGTAATTATATTTTGTGGATTTTGCTTGTATTCTTGAACATCAACAGCAATCTTTTCCAGGTTATACCCTGTCTCCTCTGGAGTTTTATTACTTGTGAAAATTTTCCCAGCTTTCTTAATAGTTTCAGCATCAAACAAATCTGGATAGTAGCTAATAACTTGTGACCAATAATAATTACGATTGGAAAATGATTTAACTACTCTAGATTCGGGATGTCGCCGATAGTATAGAATAGTTTCTCGAATACCATAAAAAGGAATATTATGTCGATGACAATTGAGCCAAAATTCCCAATCTTCATAACCTGATTCTTTAATTTCTTCCTTATAGCCATTGGTTAAATTATAAATACTTTTAGCATATAAAGAAGTGCATACCAACATATTATATTTTTTGATATTCTCTACAGAATACTCATCTACTGTAATAATTTTCCTTTCTTCCGTGCCAAAAATTTCATAAGACCCGAATACTACACAAGCATGAGATTTACTAATAGCAATATCCATTAAACAACTAATAGCGTGAGAACTTAATTTATCATCAGCATCCAGAGGCAAAATATACTCTCCATTCCCATGATTTATGCCTACATTTCTAGCACTCGCGCAACCACCTCTTTCTTTTTCAACTAAACTAATTTTATGATGAGGAAAAAGTTGAATTATTTGTCGCGCAACTTCACTCGTATTATCTGGACTACCATCATTAACAATTATAATTTCCCAATTATTGTAAGTTTGGGAAACAACACTAGCTACAGCTTCTGATAAAAAATGGGCTTGTTGATAGCATGGAATTATCACAGAAACCAGTGGTTTTTGTTTTGGTAATGTACTTTTTATGACTTCTAAAGTTTCTGTCAACATTCTTTCTTCAGTAAACATTTTTTCTGCTCTTTGTTGGCAAGCTTGAGCAATGGAGTGTCGTAAATTAGGATTAAGAGTCCACTCTTGAATTGTTTCTACTAACTCTTTTACTGTAGCCTGAGAATCAATTTTTGGATCTGGTAAAAGTTTACCTGTTTCTCCCAACTCTTCTGGAATACCACTAACTGCTGAAGCAACTACTGGTAATCCTTTTGCCATTGCTTCTATAATAGCTAAAGGCATTCCTTCAAACTGAGAAGGAAAAACAAATATATCTGCAGTATCAAGTAATTCTGGAATATCGTCGCGCTCTCCCAAAACTTTAACTTTATCAGTTACTCCAAGCTGTGAAATTTCTGTCTTTAATTGACTTTCTAAACTACCACTACCAACCCAAACAAAATAAATTTGAGACCAAACATTACTTTCCTTTAAAAATTTAATAGTTTCTAACTGATACTGATATCCTTTAATAGCTTCTAAACGAGCTGAAGTAAAACAGACAACTGCGTTTTCTGGAATACCTAATTGTTGGCGAAGACGACTACGCACCTCAGCATTTATTGGAGTAAAATACTTACTAGGACGACCATTATAGATGACTTTACCAGATTGTTTTGGTAATTGAAAAAGTTCCCATAATTGATGTAAGTTTTCCTGAGAAACTGCAATTGTCTGTCGCGAATAAGCATATATTTCTGATAATTTTCCTAGGTAAGAATGGAAACGTTCAGCTAAATAGGGTGCTGCAAAATTTACCAGCACAACAAAAGGTATTTCTAGTTGAATTGCTACTTGTTTAGCTGCCAGATTTGAAAAAGGACAACAGTCACTAAAAATAATTGTATCTGGTTGAATTGTGCTTAAAAGTTGTTTAGCTTCAGCTAAATTAGTTAAGGTTTGGGAAAAATTTTTTACCGTGTCATACTCTAACCAAAAATGTTGAATACCTAATTTTTTTTGCTGTTCGGTTAAATAATTAGAAGCCCTACTTTGCACGCAACTAACTATATAACCAGATTTTATTAATTCACATAAAATTGAGTGATTACACTGCCCTACCCCATAAATACCTGGCTCATCTGTGTATAACAATATATGGAATTTTTTTTCTGTACTTAGTATAGTTTTGATAGACGGTGAATTATTAATTTCTAAAGTATTTATTGGTACAGGTATAGATATTTTTGGTTTCACTTTACGGGCTATAATGCCGTATGTTTTCCAAATTTCTTGTGTTTCGATATGAGCTATTGAAGAGCTTTTTTCTAAACCTTGTTCATTCTCAAAATACAACCCTAAAATTTCTGGCAAACGAACAAATTTTTCATTTTTACCAATCCTTAGCCAAAATTCATAATCACCCGCAACCCTAAATTCAGAACGAAAATATCCATACCTTTCATGTAGAGATTTTCTCCACATTGGTTGAGGACCAATAATACAACGTCGCTCTAATTCTTGATAGTCAAACTCCGGCCAATTCCAACATTTATCTGCTTGAGTTGTTACCCAAGAATCATTAGGAACAGTAGTAACTAATTGGTCTCCATATACTAAAGATGTCTGAGGATTATTATCCAAATAATTTGCCATAAACTCCAAAGCATCTGGTCGGTGTCGGTCATCTGTATTAGCATTAGTAATATAATTCCCCTTAGCAATTTTTATCCCACGATTCCAAGCAGCATAAATAGTCTCCCTTTCTGGAGTTCTTTGATAAATTATCTGGGGATATTTTGTTTGCCATTCTTGAGCGATCGCTCCTTCTTTCTCTTCGGATGCGCTGTCAATAATGATGATTTCTAACTTACCTTTTTTATAGAGGGTTTGATTAACTAAATCTTCCAGACAACCGCGCAGAAATTTTTCAGAATTATATGTAGAAATAATCGCTGATACTTGAGGTAAAGTTGTTGGTTTTGCTTTGCGTTGAACAGTTGCCCAAATCCAAGGTTTAACAGATTTTAGGGAAACTAAATTAAAACCAGCTTCCAGGAGCAAATCTTTTAGTTGTTCTTCAGTATAAGCATTACCAGAAAAATAATATTGTTGATCTTTCGCCCCTTCCTCGTCAAAATTTCCCAAACTTTTAGCACTGTGGTCATGTACTTGAAT
>NZ_JAAHGH010000005.1:146228-202191 GCF_010672525.1 Okeania sp. SIO2B3
CTTCCAGGAGCAAATCTTTTAGTTGTTCTTCAGTATAAGCATTACCAGAAAAATAATATTGTTGATCTTTCGCCCCTTCCTCGTCAAAATTTCCCAAACTTTTAGCACTGTGGTCATGTACTTGAATTCTAAAATATCCCCCTGGTTTTAATACCCGAAATATTTCACTAAAATAACTTTTGACAATGGAAATAGAACGGATGTGCTGAAAAACTATTGTGGAATAAACAAAGTCATAATATTCATCAGGCAACTGTTGTAAATCATAGCCATTATTAACATATACCTCTCCATTTTGTTTACCATCTGCCAAATATTGCCGGGCAAACTGAATCATATTTTCCGAAATATCGACACCATCTACCCGTGCAAATGTTTCTCGTAAATACTTAATCAGACGACCTACACCACAACCAATTTCTAATACTTTCCACTCTGGTTTTACGGGGATATCTCCCATGATTTTTGGTATCCAAGTTTGTATTGACTTTTCCCAAACTTGCTTTTTTTCTTCTGGAGAAAGTGTTTCTATTCCTTCATAAGCTAATACCCGCCCAAACATAGCTTCATCTATAGAATTAACATTCCAAAATTGGCGCTGCAATTCCAGTTGCTTATCGTTTATTGGTGCAATTTTACTTGGATTTTGAACGAGATTTTCAACTGTTGAATTAGCCATTGAAATTAACTGGGATTCTAATTTACTTTGACTAGCTTCTTCTCTAAATACTTCTATTTTTTCTGGGCGTTTGACTGTTGCCCAAATCCAAGGTTTAACAGATTTTAGGGAAACTAAATTAAAACCAACTTCCAGGAGCAAATCTTTTAGTTGTTCTTCAGTATAAGCATTACCAGAAAAATAATATTGTTGATCTTTCGCCCCTTCCTCGTCAAAATTTCCCAAACTTTTAGCACTGTGGTCATGTACTTGAATTCTAAAATATCCCCCTGGTTTTAATACCCGAAATATTTCACTAAAATAACTTTTGACAATGGAAATAGAACGGATGTGCTGAAAAACTATTGTGGAATAAACAAAGTCATAATATTCATCAGGCAACTGTTGTAAATCATAGCCATTATTAACATATACCTCTCCATTTTGTTTACCATCTGCCAAATATTGCCGGGCAAACTGAATCATATTTTCCGAAATATCGACACCATCTACCCGTGCAAATGTTTCTCGTAAATACTTAATCAGACGACCTACACCACAACCAATTTCTAATACTTTCCACTCTGGTTTTACGGGGATATCTCCCATGATTTTTGGTATCCAAGTTTGTATTGACTTTTCCCAAACTTGCTTTTTTTCTTCTGGAGAAAGTGTTTCTATTCCTTCATAAGCTAATACCCGCCCAAACATAGCTTCATCTATAGAATTAACATTCCAAAATTGGCGCTGCAATTCCAGTTGCTTATCGTTTATTGGTGCAATTTTACTTGGATTTTGAACGAGATTTTCAACTGTTGAATTAGCTATTGAAATTAACTGGGATTCTAATTTACTTTGACTAGCTTCTTCTCTAAATACTTCTATTTTTTCTGGGCGTTTGACTGTTGCCCAAATCCAAGGTTTAGCAGATTTTAGAGAAACTAAATTAAAACCAGCTTCCAGGAGCAAATCTTTTAGTTGTTCTTCAGTATAAGCATTACCAGAAAAATAATATTGTTGATCTTTCGACCCTTCCTCGTCAAAATTTCCCAAACTTTTAGCACTGTGGTCATGTACTTGAATTCTAAAATATCCCCCTGGTTTTAATACCCGAAATATTTCTCGAAAATAACTTTTGACAATGGAAATAGAACGGATGTGCTGAAAAACTATTGTGGAATAAACAAAGTCGTAACTTTCAGAACTTAGTGCTTGTAAATCACAACCATTATTAACATATACCTCTCCATTTTGTTTACCATCTGCCAAATATTGCCGGGCAAACTGAATCATATTTTCCGAAATATCTACACCATCTACCTGTGCAAATATTTTCCGTAAAGGTTGAATTAAACGACCTACACCACAACCTATTTCTAAAACTTTCCACTCTGATTTTATTGGTATACCTTGAATAATTTTTTCCGTAGAACTTAAGATTGAATTTTGCCACGCCAGATTTTTTTCTGAAGGAGACATCCCATTAATTTTTTCATCAGTAAAAACTCGTTCAAACATCGCCTCCTCTAAAGAATTAACATTCCAAAACTGACGTTGAAAGGAAAGTTGTGCTGTATTTATCGGTTCAGATAAAGCAGGGGAAATATTATTTTTCCTTTCTACAAAATTTTCAGTTTTGCCTTTAGACTTAATACCATCCCTGGAAAGAGGTAATACTTCTTTTCTCCCTAATATTTTCTGCAATATTTCTGTAGCAGGAGTAAAACTAGGTGCTTTTTGTAATACTTGACGCAAAACTTTTTCTGCCAAGTCAAAATCATTAACTTTCTCTGCCGAAATTGCCAAATAATACCCTACTCTCCAGTTATTACAACCCAAATTTATAGCTGCTGTAAACTCAGAAATAGCTTGATGATGCTGACTCTGTTTTTGTAAAACTAATCCCGACCATAACCTCAAATAACCATCTTTTAAATAATAATCTCGATAATGAAAAATTCCACCTCCATACCTATTACAAAGTACAGGAGAAGAATGAGAAATCTGATTCTCCGCAAATAATAATTCTGAAATATTTTCAGACTTCATACTCACAGAAAAATTTTCTGCCGTCTCCCCTAAAGATTGAATAAATAATTCCGCGCCAGATAATTTATTTCTATCCCATTGATGTTTAATTTTTGGTTGTTTGAGGAGGTAGTCGTAAATTTCATTAATCTTGTTTGTAGAACTTTCAGGACTAAAATTTTGTCGCGCATATTCTTGAGCATTGCGACCTAATCTCATCCTTTCCTCTGGGTGAAAATAGAGATATTCTATAGCATTTTTATATTCCGTTTCATTATTAACAACTAAACCCGTTTGATTATGAATAACTAATCTTTTAATTCCGCCAAAAGGGAAAACCACAGGTGGTACTCCAACCCACATTGCCTCTTGCAAACTCTTCTCTGAAGTAGCATAAGTATCTTCACACAATGGATAACCAAAAACATCTAAAACTTCTAATACCGACTTAATATTTTCAACGTAACTCCTAAACTCAAAACGCTCTACTGCACCTAACTTTTCCGCTTCTTTTCGTAAATAATTATTGATACCACCACAGACAATAAATTTCACATTTGGGATATTAACTTTGGCACTCATTCCCACATAATTAGAGTACATTTTCGCAAAATCAACTGTACCAATATAGCCAACATTAAATGTCTCGTGAAATTGTGGCTGAAAATCATCAAGTCTATCAAAATCTGCAATCCCATAAACCACAGAAGTGCTTAAATTTTTCTTCGTTGAAGATACACTTTCAAATACAGGTAATTCCAGAGTATAAGGACTTGTTACTATAGAAAAATCAGCATATTCCAGTAACTCCTTTGTAATAATATGAGGCGCTCGATCGCCAATTATTTTAAACCAAAATACCAACCGCATTGCCGGAAGTTCAGAGCATAATAATTCATAGATTTCTGGATTATTCCAAAAATGAATATGTACAATATCAGCCGCCTCTATTTCACTCCAAATAATTTCTTGATTAGGTTGATTTATTACATACATCCCTTCATTATTTCCTAGTGAAACGGCCTCTGTTTCTGCTGGTAATAAACTCAGAACTCGATGTTGTTGCACTACACCCATTCGAGACGAATATTTAGCAGTTGCCACCATTGAGCGACCAGCACCACCACGGGAAAGTTGTTGAATAATATGCAGAATTTTTAGCATTTTTTTCCAGCTAAAGCTTAAGTAAATTAATCCTCTAAAACAGGGAATAATTATACCATTTATCAAAAACTTTTCTACATTTTTTTGAGTAGGGGAGTAAGGACGTTGTATGTAACGTCCCTACAGGGAGAAGTAAACAGAAGAATAATAATACCAAATTCAATCAAGATTGTTACAGTAACACCTTCTGCTGAATGGAATTGAAAAATATTCACTTTTTATTTCTCATACCTAACACCTAATACCTAATACCTACCACCTACCACCTCACACCTACCACCTAATACCTACCACCTCACACCTACCACCTAATACCTAATACCTAATACCTGAGAATAATTCATACAAAATTCAATCAAGATTGTTACAGCAAAATATAGATACTGAATGGAATTGAAAAATATTCACTTTTTATTTCTCATACCTAACACCTAATACCTACCACCTACCACCTAATACCTAATACCTAATACCTGAGAATAATTAATACCAAATTCAATCAAGATTGTTACAGTAACACCTTCTGCTGAATGGAATTGAAAAATATTCACTTTTTATTTCTCATACCTAACACCTAATCCCTAATACCTAACACCTAACACCTACCACCTACCACCTAATACCTAATACCTAATACCTGAGAATAATTAACACCAAATTTAATCAAGATTGTTATAGCAAAATTGAAAAATATTCACTTTTTATTTCTCATACCTAACACCTAATCCCTAATACCTAATACCTAATACCTGAGAATAATTAATACCAAATTCAATCAAGATTGTTACAGTAACACCTTCTGCTGAATGGAATTGAAAAATATTCACTTTTTATTTCTCATACCTAAAACCTAATACCTAATACCTAACACCTAATACCTAATACCTACCACCTAAAACCTAATACCTAAAACCTAATACCTAATACCTAATACCTACCACCTAACACCTAATACCTTTTCAAAGAATAGTGCTTGAGCTTATGAACTTGATTAATTAAATACCCTTTGTCAAAAAAATAATCACTATAAATATCTTCCACTTCACGGTCACAATCATGAATAAATATATCAGTATTACCACTTTTCATAGCTAGTTTAGCTGCCATATAAATACTCTTCATTCTCCCTGGTTTCTCCTCAGAATATCCTGCTGGTGCATCTACCAAAATAAAATCCCATTTTGTAAATAAAACTTTCTCAGGTAATACCATCCATAAACAATCATTTCCTTGACTATATTCTTCCAGTAAACTTTTCCATAAATAAACTCTCGTACCATACTCAACCAAATAAGCCTCAATAGAATTTTCACAACCAACTTTTACTTGATTCAACCAATCTTTATCATCCTCCAAAAATACAGTTTTTCCACCTCTATTTACCCCCAACCAAAGTAAACTATCCTGACCAACTCCAAAGATTAGAAAATTACCAGGTACTTTCCCCCCAATCACATTAGTAATATAAGCATATTCTTGAAAAGACATTTGACCAGGATTATCATTAACTAACTGAAAAATTTGACTACCATACTCATCAAATAAACAGCGGTCTAAATTACTATAAACTGAACCATTATCAAGCAAAACTTCTGTTGCTTTAATATAAGCACGAACAGCAGCATTTATATCCCCATTTAACTGCAAAAAAATTCCCATAATTTCATATACTTCCACAAAATTTGGTTGACCTTTAATAACTTCATAGCACCAGGCGATCGCTTCCTTGAATTTTCCTTGATTGTAATAAAATTGTGCTTTTTTATTTAAAGCAATAGTATCGCCAAAATTAATCATCAACCTTCCCTCCTTAACTATCCACTACAAATAAGCCTCCTTATTCAGAAAAATCAAAAATAATCAGGACTTAAATAATCCATGAATTATCAACACTAAATATCTCTAACGTTATAGTTTTTCTTCCCTATAGTTATGATATTGATATACATAGTCTCTTTACCTAAGTGATGAATAATTTCATACAGTATATATTAATTATCTCAAACTTTTGAAAATATCTACAATCAAGTTATTAATTAGAGTTTGCTGAAAAAGTTGCATGGCAGGGGTAATAGTCAAAAGGAAAGGGGAATTTAGAGCAGGTAGTCGGATATATTTATCCCTTGAATTTTTTGCCATAGTTAGCCCAAAATCTTAACTTTTTGGTCGCTCAAGCTTAAAAAGTTGTACTTTTTTTCGCTCCTTAAATGTTAAAACCTTTATCTGTAAATACTTTGAGATTTAATCAACAAGTCCTAATTACTTTCACAATAAACAAATAAACAATAGAAGAGCTATGAAATATAGCTCTGAGTACTTCTCCACCTCCCAAAACCCGATCGCCTAAAAAATCTAATCATTAGACATCTCCAATAATAAAAAATCAAATCAATTATCCCACTGTGATTCATCAATTCTTTCTCCCTACTCCCTGCTCCCTAATCCCTCTTTTGGAGGAGATGTCTATGATTAGTAATAATTAATTTTGCTCTTCCCTATTCCTTCCAAATCTACAATATCTGACAACCAAAAAAGGACTGGTATATCAATATTTTATTTAGCTAGTGCAGGATGGCGGAAATAACTGACCAGTTACAAAATCCTCAAACAATTGCAAATCAAAAATGATTGACTGTCAGATGTGCGTCTTACATTCTGGAGGGGCTATGTACGGAACTATTTCCGCACCTTAAAAGCGCCGTAGGAAACCTCGCCAATTAGCACTCGCTTTTAACTTCCGCGTAGCAGCACTAGCACAACTCATATCCTGTTACTCCAACCACTGTGATATTATATTAGAAATCAGTTAACATAAGTTAATATAGCTGGATTAAAAAATAGTCCCAATAGTATAAAAAGATTAGAAGGAGCAACCCTAGTGAATAATAAAAGGTGGAGAAATGCTGGCCTATATGCCTTATTAGCAATAGTAGTCATCGCCTTAGCAACAGCATTCTTCGATCAACAACCCCAAACCAACGAAACCTGGAAATATAGTCAATTTATTCAGCAGGTAGAAACCAACAACGTAGACAGAGTCAGCATCAGCGCCGACCGTACAGCAGCACGAGTCAAAGTCGCCGACGGTAGTATAGTCCGCGTTAATCTACCCAACGACCCCGACCTAATTAACATCCTCACCAAAAACAACGTAGACATTTCCGTACTGCCCCAAAGTGAAGAAGGTTTCTGGGTTAGAGCATTAAGTAGTTTATTCTTCCCTGTCCTATTATTGGTGGGACTGTTTTTCCTACTACGTCGTGCCCAAAGTGGACCAGGTAGCCAAGCTATGAACTTTGGTAAATCTAAGGCTAGAGTCCAAATGGAACCCCAAACCCAAGTTACATTCAGCGATGTAGCAGGTATCGAACAAGCCAAACTAGAACTAACAGAAGTAGTAGACTTCCTCAAAAATGCTGATCGCTTCACAGCGGTAGGCGCAAAAATTCCCAAAGGAGTATTGTTAGTAGGTCCTCCGGGAACAGGTAAAACCCTATTAGCAAAAGCAGTAGCTGGTGAAGCAGGAGTACCATTCTTCTCCATCTCCGGTTCAGAATTTGTAGAAATGTTTGTGGGTGTAGGTGCTTCCCGGGTCCGCGACCTATTTGAACAAGCAAAATCTAATGCTCCCTGTATCGTATTTATAGACGAAATTGATGCGGTGGGACGTCAACGGGGTGCTGGTTTAGGTGGTGGTAACGATGAAAGAGAACAAACCCTCAACCAGCTACTTACCGAAATGGACGGTTTTGAAGGCAATACAGGTATCATTATTATTGCAGCTACTAACCGCCCGGATGTTCTAGATGCTGCCCTACTCCGACCAGGTCGTTTTGACCGTCAAGTAGTAGTAGACCGCCCTGACTATGCAGGTCGTCTAGAAATTCTCAATGTTCATGCTCGTGGTAAGAGTCTTTCTAAAGATGTAGACTTAGAAAAAATTGCTCGTCGAACTCCTGGATTTACTGGAGCAGATTTGTCTAACCTATTAAATGAGGCAGCTATTCTGGCAGCTCGTCGCAACTTAACTGAAATCTCTATGGACGAAGTTAATGATGCTATTGACCGGGTATTAGCAGGTCCAGAAAAGAAAGACCGAGTAATGAGCGAGAAGCGCAAGGAACTTGTAGCGTATCACGAAGCTGGTCATGCTCTAGTCGGAGCGTTGATGCCTGATTATGACCCAGTGCAGAAAATTAGTATTATTCCTCGCGGTCGTGCTGGTGGTTTGACTTGGTTTACTCCTAGCGAAGACCGGATGGACTCTGGTTTGTACTCTCGTGCTTATCTACAAAATCAGATGGCTGTAGCTTTGGGCGGTCGTCTTGCTGAGGAGATTATTTTTGGTGATGAAGAGGTGACTACTGGTGCTTCTAACGATTTACAGCAGGTTGCTCGTGTAGCAAGGCAAATGGTGACTCGGTTTGGGATGAGCGATCGTCTTGGTCCAGTTGCTCTTGGTCGTCAGAACGGTAATATGTTCTTAGGTAGGGATATTATGGCGGAGCGTGATTTTTCTGAGGAAACCGCTGCTGCTATTGATGATGAGGTTCGCAATTTGGTAGAGCAAGCTTATCGTCGGGCAAAGGAAGTATTGGTAACTAACCGTCATATTTTGGATAAGTTGGCCGAGATGTTGGTTGACAAGGAGACTGTAGACTCTGATGAGTTACAGGAGTTGTTGGCTACTAATGATGTGAAGATGGCGGCTTTAATATAGGGTTATAGCAGAAGGAAGAAGGAAGAAGGAAAAATCTGGCGTTGTCTGAGTTTTAAGCTTTTGATATACCCTCACCTTTCTTTCGACTTCCATAATCTGAAATTTTTCTCCTTATTTAAATTGTGAGTTTATGGCTACTGTGACGTTCTTCTACATCAAATCAAAGATTATAATGTAGGCTTCCCAACCTCACGGATAGGGTTTTCTGCTTTGCTGGCGCAACGCTGCGCGTTACATGTCGCGGAGCGAAACACAGGGAGTGTAACCACTTAACCCTCCGCAGACAGAGACTCGGAGACCCACCGCCTTTTTGTACTAAACAGTTCTGTAATCCAGAAAGTTCCCTCAAGAGTTTTACCTTTTCACAGGTTGAGGGCGAACTTAACTAATTGAACCCCATACTCGCTAGTTGTTTTCATGGTTCTTTCAGGTGCGTACTACCGCTACTCCTGATTGAATCACCAATAACACAAAAAAGCATATAATGCAAGAAATAAGTGGACGCTACGCGGTTTATTTGTTGGTCGGCAATTCCCCTCCCGTTAACATTTGTATAATGGGGCACTCCTTGCTGACATCAAAGTTGCAGTTGAGGCGATCATAGCTGACATCATTAGGTAATTTGTCCTAAGTTAAATCAATACCATTACGGTTGCAGGACTACCCATATTGACTGTCTGGAATTTACCTCTTACTTTATCTACTATTTGTCAATAGCTAGAATTACTTAGGCATTTATACTTGTTCAAAATTTGTTTTTTTGAAATTATCTAACTCTGCTGAAAATTAGCATATTTGAGATGCAATTAACGTAAATACAAGGTTATAGCTTTCTTGAAAAGGTCTTTTTTTGAATTTAAATATAAAATTAGCATCATATCTTAATGTACAGAGTATGATACAAATCGCTGAAATAACGCAAGTTCGTGAAATATTTTGTAATAATTAGCGAAAAATGAGGCTATCTTGATTAAGATAAATAATATTAAAAATCAATTTAATTAGTATAACTTATACATAAGGATCGCAATTTAGTTTTGTTTTTGAAATTAATTTTGCGCTCCCTTGAAGAAAGTAGAACAGAAGGTAATGATAATTTTCTGATTACTTCGTCATACTCTAATTGGTTGGAGCGATCGCTACAGCAGGAGGATTAATTCGTCAGAATCCACGGTGTTTCAACCCCTGGAGATATCAAAATAGTAAATTAACTATTATCCCCATCCTCAAAAAGTGCATCTAAATCTCGATATCCACTCACAACTCTTACAATTTCAATTCTTTTTTGAGCCTGAAAATAAAAGATCAGATAATCATCTACGGGAAAACTTCTTAATCCTGAAGCCAACTCTTCACGATTACGTCCCATTCCAGGAAAATCTGCTAACTGCCTGCACTTTTCTCTAATTTTTGCCTGTAACTTTCTTGCCACTTGTGGATTTTTTTGAGCTAGATAATTATTAATTTCCTTAGACTTAAATGGGCTTGTTCGTCTATACGCATGACTTTTTATTCAACTAAAATTCCTGACTCAGAGGCGATGAACTATTCAGGATCTTTTTCCCAGGAGCAATGCCACCAACATTTTCATTGTATGAAGCTCCGAAAAAACGCGGCTCAAAGGAATTTCTGTTGCATCCTCACAAAAATTCTGATATCATCAGACTTAAATTGGCTTGTTCTTCTATACGCATGACTTTTTATTCAACTAAAATTCCTGGCTCAATTGTTTACAATTAGACCAAAGGCAATTTGTTTAACAACCAAAAAGGCAGTAATAGTGAGTTTGGTAGTAGTGGTTTATTTGCCCGCTTATCTCAACGTTGGTTGAAGACCCGCGCTCTCCCGAAGGGGAGCGGAGGGATGGGAAAACCAATCAATAAGAGCGGTTCTTACACATAGTATGCTATCCTAATATAACTAGGCTGCTGGGCTAGCAGTGTCAGTCTGTGGAGCGACCGTAAGACCAGAAAGAGGTTTGGCCTTGGAGGCAGGTGCTACGTTAGCGCAGCTCCTCTGTCAAGAGGAAGCAGAAAGTCCTGAGCCGCGAGGTTTAGGAATCCCGCGTTGTTGCGTAAGCGCAACGTCGGGAGGATGTCAAAAGGAAGTCCTGCACTAGAAGCGACATTGATAATTAGAGTATCGCGATTCCATAATTAAGGAATAAAAATTTAGGGGCAATCTAACCGTAGTTGCCCTGTAACTCAGTAATAATTATATTCGTCGAAGCATAGCTTAGTGGGACTTACACAACTTAACTGGTAAAATTAGACTATAATGCTTGTAAATCAATAATTTTACGTCTCCCGCGATCGCTAGGGGACTTACACAACATTTTAGAGCTGATTTATCAAGTAAATATTAAGNTCCTCCAAGTGTTAAATTTTGTAATATTTCCCCACCTTAATTACGATTTGCCATTTTTTGGAGCAGACCTAGTTACCCTACCAGGTGGACATCTAATTGCCCTAGATATGCAGCCCTTATTTCGGGATGACCCTCAGTATCAAGAAAAGTATACTCAGCCAATATGGGATACCTTCCAAACACATCAGCAGCATTTGCCGTGGGGAGGAGATTTTCCTGAAGAAGCAATTCCCTTCTTTTCTCCAGCCTTTCTTTGGACTCGTCCTCAAAAAACTGAATTAGTCAAGACAAAAGTATTTGAAGCCTTCAAAGACTACTTGCAAGCTTATTTAATTTTTGTAAAGCAAGCACAACCTATTACTGATGTAGAGAAATTAGCAGAAATCAAGGAGGCACAACTACGTTATCTGAGATATCGCGCCGAGAAAGATCCAGCTAGAGGAATGTTTACCAGATTTTATGGCCCTGAATGGACAGAAGAATATATTCATGGCTTTCTATTCGATCTAGAAAGACAGTTGGCCTTGAATCCTGTTTAACTTTCCATATGTAGAAAATTTTGTTAATAATTTGTAATAAATAAAAACACAACAGCATTGTATAAAGAATATCTGAAGGGTTATAAAGATAAACGAAGATCAACAAAAACATTGATTGATGAGGTTGAAAAGCTTCTCATAAACGGTGTAAGATTTTCTCAGGATTCTCAAACAGTCCTAGTTTTACTTTTCCAGGCATGGGCAGCTAGCCTGAAAAAACTAAAAAAATACCCATAGCATCGAAAAGCAACTAAAAAAAAATCAAATTAGGAGAATTAATCGATGTTTGATGCTTTTACAAAAGTAGTTTCCCAGGCAGATGCCAGGGGTGATTTTGTTCCAGCTAGCACAATTGACGCTCTAAGCGCAATGGTAGCAGATAGCAACAAGCGTTTAGACGCAGTTAACCGCATTACTAGCAACGCTTCTACTATCGTTGCTAATGCAGCTCGTTCTTTATTCGCAGAGCAACCTCAGTTAATTGCTCCTGGTGGAAATGCTTATACAAGCCGTCGTATGGCAGCTTGTTTACGTGACATGGAAATTATCCTACGTTATGTAACTTATGCTATTTTCTCTGGTGATGCAAGTGTGCTAGATGACCGTTGCCTCAATGGATTGCGTGAAACCTACTTAGCTCTAGGAACTCCTGGTGCTTCTGTAGCAGTAGGCGTGCAAAAAATGAAAGATGCAGCTATTGCTATTGCTAACGATCCAAATGGTATTACTCCTGGAGATTGCACCTCTCTAATTGCTGAGATTGGTGGCTACTTCGACCGCGCTGCAGCAGCAGTTGGCTAAAAAAACTGTAAAAAACTTTTTTTGTAAGGATGCACTTGAGCATCTCTACAGCTTTTAAAATCGTACCAAAAATTGTACTCGCAATAATAAGGGAAGTACCTCAAACATGAAAACTCCTCTAACTGAAGCAGTAACTGCTGCTGATTCTCAAGGCCGCTTTCTAACTAACACAGAAATCAATGCAGCCTTTGGTCGTTTCGGACGTGCTGCTGCTTGCTTAGAAGCTGCTAAAGCTCTTACTAGCAAATCTCAAACTTTAATTGATGGAGCTGCCCAAGCAGTATACAATAAGTACCCCTATACTACTACAACCCAGGGACCTAATTTTGCTTCTACTCCAGCAGGAAAAGCAAAGTGTTCTCGTGACATTGGCTACTATCTCCGGATGGTAACATACTGCCTGATTGCAGGTGGTACAGGTCCTATGGATGAGATACTCATTGCAGGAATTGATGAAATTAATAAAACCTTCGAGTTATCTCCTAGCTGGTATATTGAAGCTCTAAAGTATATCAAAGCTAACCATGGTATTACTGGTCAACCTGCAACTGAAGCTAACAACTATATTGATTACGCTATTAACGCTCTTAGCTAGTAGTTGTCACAGTAAGTAGGTGGTGGATGTTAAATTAATATTCACTGAATTAACTACCCTGAGCTAATATTAAACGTAGCCCGGACAGGTATATTGGTGCTAGCCTGTGGTTAGTATTTGTTAATCTTTCCGGGCATCGTTATTTCAGTTATCAGTTATCAGTATTTTTTGGGAAGAAAAAAGAAGGTAATGGTGATATAGGAAAAATTCAAAGACTTTGCTATCACTTAGATGATTTAATCTCGCTTATTAACTCTGGCTAAATCTAAAACCAAGCAACGCATGAAAAAAGCAGCTAGTCGAATGAGATTAAAAATTAGAAATCTTATAGATGAATTGCACCATAAAACAGCTCTATTTCTAGTGTCTCTTTTCCTGCGGAATGCTACGCAAACAGAGGAGCTTTCCTATCGGAATGCTGCGCAAACGCTTTCAACACTTTGATGTGATTTTACTGCCAAATGCATGAAGTTTCTCAGATGACAACCAAATCAAGCAGAAAACTCAGAAGTAAGTCGGTCAGACAAATGCAGCAATTGGGCACATTACAGATTTGAACTTTTCTTGAAACATAAAGCTGCTGAATATAACAAAATCGTCTAAGATGTAAGTGAAGCTTATACTAGCAAAACCTTTAGCTGGACTGGTGAAATCCTGAATAATTTAGGTGGTAAAAAAGTTGTTACTGGTAACGATGGTTTTCGCCTTGATCGCGACTTAAAGGTCCCGCGTGGAATTTTGATCATGCATCGTGGTAGAAAAATTTTCTACCGCATTGGGAGATACCCCCTCAGCAGGTTGATCTTGCTGTGCATTGTTAACAAATGTTAGCACTCATAGTATCGGAAAGCTTGTATATTTAAAAATGGAGCAGCAGTATTTGGAATTACCATCAGAAGAAGTATCAGAAAATGGTGAGTCTCTTACTGTGGAAGAGGCGATCGCCAATCTACGGCATGAAGAATTAGGTAAACGATATTATGCTGCTTGGTGGTTAGGAAGATTTCGAGTAAATATACCTGCTGCGGTAGAAGGCTTAATTTCAGCACTAGAAGATGACTCTGACCGAACAGAAGACGGTGGGTATCCTCTCAGACGCAATGCAGCAAGGTCTTTGGGTAAATTAGAAGACAAAAAAGCTGTACCAGCTTTGATTAAATGCTTGGAAAGTTCAGACTACTACGTACGAGAAGCAGCAGCAGAAGCATTAGAAATGCTAGGAGACCCTAGCTGCATTTCCGCATTAATCAAACTTTTAGATGGAGGGGTCGAAGTTGCAGTATTAGTTCCAGGTAAGCCTCATCTTGTTCAACCCTACGAGGACATTATTGAAGCTTTAGGAAAACTTCAAGCTCAATCAGCAATTCCTTTAATTAAACCTTTTATCGAACATCCTGTAGAAAAAGTACAATATGCTGCTGCTCGCGCTCTATATCAACTAACCGGAGAAGCAGTTTATGGAGAATATTTGACTCAAGCATTAGATGGTGATAATCTACAATTACGACGTTCCGCACTCATGGATTTAGGAGCGATCGGCTATTTACCTGCAGCTAAGGCAATATCAGAAACCTTAGCCGAAAATAGTATGAAATTAATTGCCCTCAAAGGACTTTTGGAACATCACCTCACAATAAATTCAAAAGTTAACACTCAAAAGTCAAAGGTAGAATCTCAATTATTATTATCAGATGAGGCTATTGAGGTAATGACTCTAATGGACTCACTTTTATAAAATCAGGACTTACACACGGACACTAAATCGAGTGAGGGCGTTTTGCTCCGCAACATATAAAGCGGAGCTTTGCGTTAGCAAATGGCATTCGCCCCTACAGATGGTGTTTTAAAGGTTAATTTGCGTAATTCCTGAAAAATATTAATATTCTCCTACTTCCCTACTCTCTAAAAATGAATAATCAACCCTCAACAATAAATAATCAACTCATCCAAGCAGTGGAAAAAGCAGACTCTTCTCAAGGCTTAATTGATACAGTTAAAGATTTAGCAGCAGCTCAAATAGAAGATGCTATCCCGATGTTAATTACAGTTTTAGGATACAACAATCCTGGCGCAGCAGTAGCAGCAGTTGATGGGTTAGTTTTACTTGGAGAAACGGCAGTACTTCCACTACTAGAAAAACTTGACGGTTATAACTATGGTGCTAGAGCTTGGGCAATTAGAGCATTGGCAGGTATTGGCGATCCGCGTGGGTTAGATTTATTATTAGATAGTGCAGTAAATGACTTTTCTTTTAGTGTACGACGAGGTGCAGCTAGAGGTTTAGGTTTTATTGATTGGGAAAAGTTATCAGAAGCAGAAGTCTTCGATGCTCAACAGCGTGTTTTTCTAACTCTGCTGCAAGTATCTCAAGACCCAGAATGGGTAGTGCGTTATGCTGCTGTAGTCGGTTTGCATGGTTTGGCCAAAGCTGTAGAAGTTAGCGCTCCAAAATGGCTTGAGGATATTTTGACCAGGTTTGAGGAGATTATTGATACAGATACAACTTTAGCGGTTAGTGCTAGGGCACAAATGGCTATTGCAGACTTAAGGTAAGTTAGAAGTTAGAAGTCAAAAGTCAGAAGTGATATTTTAAGTACTTAAAAACTTTACTCTACAGTAATTTCAGCTTTTACAGGGGTTTTCATTTCAATAGACTACAGTAGGGGCGTTTTGCTCCGCTTTATATATTGCGGAGCTTTGCGTTAGCAAATGGCCATTCGCCCTTACAGGGTTTTGGTTATGACAATGTGATTCATCAATCAGCAAAAGCGTTGTAATCCCTCCCAGGAGGGGAAGACAGGAAGCAAGAGGAAGAATAATCCCTTGATTATTCTGCGCAACTATGAGCCTAAAATGCTAATTTTTTGAACCATTATGACCTAAAAGCTTGGACCTTTTTTTAACTAAAAAATGCTAAAACCTTTATATTTCAGTGCTTTTAGATTTAATCAGCAAACCCTAATTAAGTGTGATTAAAAGACAAGTTCAGGAAGTGTCCCTTTAACAAAGCGGTGCGACCCCGCGACGACGCTAGTCGCAAGCGGTCGGAACCCGCGACGACGCCAGTCGCAAGGGAACGCCGACCAAGAGAGGGAATGCGCACCAAGAGAAAAAGAAAATGTCCTACCTCAAAACTGGTATTTAAGCTATTCCCATACGACTCCTGACTCCTGACTCCTAAGAAATAGCTTAGCTATTTGTAGCAAACATTTATCAAATTGGTATAATCTACATTTTGTATTGCAAAATGTAATATGCAAGTATAAGTCAAAAGCGAGTGCTAATTGGCGAGGTTTCCTCAGAATGTAAGACGCATATCTGACAGTCATGCATTAAGAAAAAAATTATAGTGGTCAATAGAAATTAATAATTCAGTAAGTATTTATGCTTAATATTTTCCTGAGAATTTAACTTTTGAGAAGTAATTTATACCGTATAAATATTTACCAAGAACGGTTTTTTCATACTACTTTTAATATTACAAATTGACGTGTGGAATATGGGTAATAAGTATTCAACCGTATTTTATATAATTCCTTATTTCTTACTCTCTGTTTCCTGTTCCCCATAAAGAATAAAACTTTGTACATTATCAACTAGAAAATGGCTGTAATAGTTTTATAACTTTTCGACGGTCAAAGTATTTTTTTAATTGGTATAATTTTTTACTATTAAGTTTGTTATTTTTACCCATTGTGGTATAGTAAATTTGAAAATGATAATCATTCCCAAAAATAACCTGTAAACTAATGCTCAAGAGAATTAGACGAATTCACTGTTTATTATTAGGAACAGCAGCACTGGCCACAGCTGTTTCTCTCGGAAGTGCTAGTAGTGTGGCCCAGAATCAAAATGAAACGAAAATAGTCGCAACTTTCTTACCTATATATATGTTTACCAAAGGAGTTACTGGAGAAAGTGGAAAAGTAGAACTCTTAATTCCTGCGGGAGCAGACCCCCATGATTATCAGGCAACACCTGAGAATGCACGGAGTATTGCAGAGGCAGATGTATTAGTGAAAAATGGGTTGGGGTTGGAAGAATTTTTGGAGAAATTAGTTGATGCTACAGGTAATTCTCAACTTCAAGAAATTGATGCTAGTCAAAATATAGAACCCCTAGAAGAAGAAGATAAGGACCACGACGATCACGACGACCACGACGACCATGACCATGACCACGACCACGACCACGGTCATCACCATGAAGAAGGAAACCCTCATGTTTGGTTAGACCCTGTTTTAGCGCAACAACAAGTTAAGAATATTCGCGATGGTTTAATTAAAGCTGACTCTAATAATGAAGCTAGTTATAGAGCAAATGCTGATATTTATCTCAGTAAATTACAGGAACTTCACCAAGAATTTAAAACTCGTTTATCACCTTTTCAAGGATGTAAATTTATTGCTTTTCACGATGCTTATCCTTACTTGGCTGAACGGTACAATTTACAACAAATGGCAGTGGTGGAATTGCCAGAAGATAATATTACGCCTAGAGATGTTCAAAGAGTAATAAAAGCAGCCCAAGAATATCAAGTTAAAGGTTTACTTGCTGAAACTGGATTTAATGATAATCGGATGCAACAGATTGCTAAAGATATTAAATTACCAGTCAAAAAATTAGACCCAGTAATTAGCGGTTCGTTAGACCCAGAATATTATTTTACTGCCATGAGAAATAATATAAAAACTTTAGAGGAAGTTTGTCAGTGAAATTAGTAGAAATTGAAAAAAATCTGCCAGTAGTAGAAGTACAAAATTTAACAGTAATTAGAGGAAAATATCAAGCAGTAGAATCTGTATCATTTCAAATATTTCCTGGTAGTAATACTGCAATTATTGGTCCGAATGGTGCAGGAAAAAGTACATTAATTCAGGCAATATTAGGTTTAATTCCTTATGAATCAGGTTATATAGAAGTTCTAGGTAAACAAATAAAAGATTTAGGAAAACATTGGCAAAAAATTGCTTATATTCCTCAAAAATTACCTTTTGACCGGAGTTTTCCTTTAAGTGTGGCTGAATTAATCAGTTTAGGTTACCCTGAGCAAGGTTTGATGAAGTCGCGGGAAAAGCTTATGGCAATAGAAAAAGCTTTGGTACAAGTTAAGTTAGAAAATCAGGCAAAACAGCGAATAGGAAGTTTAAGTGGTGGGGAGTTAAAACGGGTTTTATTAGGATATTGTTTGGTGCAAAATAGACAATTATTAATCTTAGATGAAGTCATGGCTGGTATAGACCCAACTGGAGAAATACAATTTGCTGAATTACTAGCAAATTTACATCAAGAAGAGGGTTTTTCTATTCTGCAAGTTTCCCATGATTTAGATATGGTGAGTCGTTATTGTGACCAAGTTATTTGTATTAATCGTCGTTTATGTTGTCAGGGTAAACCTAGTCTTGCTTTGGATAAAAATAACTTGAGTAAAGTTTATGGGGATAATTTAACTAGATATGTTCATCAGCGTTAAATAGAAGGCAGAAGGCAGAAGGCAGAAGGCAGAAGGGAAGAAAAGATTAGAAGGGATAAAGTTTTTGTTCGCTGATTATCCGGACATGGTATAACCGGACTTCAGATGAAGACTGGTTAAATTTATAGATGTTATTGTGTATTTATAATTATTAACCTTAGCTTCTCTATAAATAAACTTACTTGGCTAAAAAAGAGGGTGCATCTCATATTTGTATTTGCAAAAATACTTTTTTCTTATATATTCCCTGTTGCCTGTTGCCTAAAAACGATAAATTTTTGGCTTTATTCAAAATTAATAAATATGGATTTTTCAGAATGGATTAATTTATTTAGTCTACCATTTATGCAGCGAGCAATTATAGGGGGTATTCTATTAGGAATTTTAGGAGGAATTATTGGTGGTTTCGTGATTTTGCGCCAATTATCTTTATTTGGAGAGTCCTTGGGTCATACAGCTTTTTTAGCTGTAGTATTAGCTGCTTTATTACAGTTACCACTTACGATCGCTTTGATTATTTTTTTGGTATGCTTTGGATTAGGAATAAATTATTTAATTGAAAAGACTAATTTAGGTGGAGATACAATTTTAAGTATTGTAATTGCTAGTTCGGTTGCATTGGGTACTATTGGGTTTAATTTTGTGCCTGGATATCGAGGAAATTTATTATCTATATTATTTGGTGATATTTTAGCAATTAGTAATCTAGATTTACTTTTTTTAATTATTTTGTTAATCGTAACATTGGTTTGGTTAGGGCTGACTTTACAACAACAAATATTATTAACTTTAAATTCTGATTTGGCACAAATTCAGGGGATACCAGTAGAAAGATATAAATACATATTTATAATTATTTTATCCCTGGCAATCGCTCTGACTATGAGAGCAGTTGGTATTTTATTGGTGAATGCTTTTTTGGTAATTCCAGCAGCAACAGCTAAGTTAATTTGTCATCAATTTGTACCTTTTTTAGGAATTTCTGCGACAATTGGTGCTATGAGTGGGGTGTTAGGAATGATAGTATCTGGTAGTTTCAATTTACCTTCTGGTCCTAGTATTGTTTTAGTACAGTTAGTGACATTTTTAATAGTAGTATTTTCCGGTCGAGGAAAGTTTTAATGTAAGCATTCAGCTGTCAGCAATCAGCAATCAGCTATTGCTTTTTAGCTTTATTAAACCCTATATTAATGGGTATTATTAAGCCATAATCCAGTGATAATAGTGATAATTAATATTACAAAAAAAGCAGGTTTATTTGACGTTAAAGCCTATATTAATTTAAACACTTCTTTCAGGAGAGAGTTTTATTGGTGAGAGCTGACAGCTAATAGCTGTTTGCGCAGCATTCCGCAGAAAATCCTTACGTTTTGAGATCAAATCTAGTTAAACAGCTATAGATTAGTCGTTTTTAGGAGTAAGGAGTAAGGAGTAAGGAGTCAGAATAAATAACTTCAATAAACCCTAACTATTAATTATTAATTATTAATTATTGAAGTCCTAATCTCGTTGCTTGTAAATAAATCCGTTTCAGAGTATTAATATCCCTAGCGGAAATAGGAGGAGGTTCTGCCACCTGAGAATAATACATAACATCAGTTTTTTCAGGACTATGACCCCAAATACCTAAAGCATGACCGAATTCGTGACGAGCAGCAGCAGGGATATATTTACCTACTTGCATTGGACTCAACAAAATCACAAAACTCTGAGATAAAGTTCCGTTCTCATCTTTATGTAGCTGATAGCTAGTCTCCGCAGAACGCGCTCTTAATTTTCCGGGGGTTAAAGGAGGTCGTTTGTTAAAAATTTTGATATCGGCAATTTCTGGGTTGTCTACTATTTGTAAGGGTAAATAAGTATTCCATTCCCAGATAGCATCTATTACAATATTAGCCCATTGACGAGAGCGAGATACCTTTTGCAAGGAGTCAGGAGTTGATTTAACTGAGCTAGAAAGTAGGTTATTTTCTGATTCCTCATTCTTTTGAGAAGATTCGACATAAACTTTAATAGGAAACTGCGACCAAATTAAATAACCTACATCCTGAACTTCAATGCGATCGAAATAATCACCGCTATTATTGGTGTCGTTCCATTGTGCCAAAGTTGGTGGTAAGGGGTAAGTTTTTAGAGTAGGTAAATCTTGAGCATTAACCTCTACATGAGGATTTGAAATCAAAAAATAGAAAGCTAGCATCCAAACAGCAAAACCTAGAAAAAACAAGCGTAAATAAACCGATACTATTCTGTTAACAAACATTATGGAAAAAGGTGATATGTTATGAACAAAGGTAATTGTTGGGCTAAAGCCTAATTACAAGCTTAATTATAACTATTCAACCTAACTCTTTTCCCTTCTGACAACAAAGCCACTAACAACTGATAACTGATAACTGATAACTGATAACTGAAATCACCGCCACCACCGGGAAACGTCTTGAATAGCAATGACTATTTTTTTGATTGCTTCTTGACCTCCTAAAGCAAAGATGACGGGAGTTAATATTTTTATGTCTGAGAGTAAGTCGGGGCGAGTGCGAAGGGATAAGGTGTGAAGGGTATCTTGCCAGAGGGGGTAAAGTTGAGTTTTTGGCATTTGTGAGAGTTTATCAGCCAAAGAACTAAGAACTGGGGCGCGATGCCACTTATCCTGAATCTGTAGAGCTACAGCCAGAGTTTCTGGTAATAATTCTGGTGTCAATTTCTCAGCCAAAGCTACGAGAACTTGGGCGCGATCTTCTTTAGACTGAATCTGTCGGGAAGCAACCAGTGTTTCTAGTAATAATTCCGGTGTCAATTTATCAATCAAAGCACAGAGAGCTTGAGTACGTTCTCTATCAGACTGAATCTGTCGAGCAGCAGCCAGAGCTTCTGGTAATATTTCTGGGAATTTATCAGCTAAAGCTCTGAGAACTCTGGCGCGCTCTCCCTCAGACTGAATCTGTCGAGCAGCAGCCAGTGCTTCTGGCAATATTTCTGGGAATTTATCAGCTAAAGCTCTGAGAACTTCGGCGCGATACCACTTATCCTGAATCTGTCGAGCAGCAGCCAGAGCTTCTGGTAATATTTCTGGGAATTTATTAGCTAAAGCTCTGAGAACTGGGGCGCGATACCACTTATCCTGAATCTGTCGAGCTGTAGCCAGTACTTCTGGTAATATTTCTGGGAATTTATCAGCTAAAGCACTGAGAACTATGGCGCGATATTTCTCATCCCGAATCTGTCGAGCAGCAGCCAGTACTTCTGGTAATATTTCTGGGAATTTATCAGCCCAAGCTCTGAGAACTTGGGCGCGATATCCCTCACCCAGAATCTGTTGAGCAGCAGCCAGTACTTGTGGTAAAAATTCTGGTAATTTATCAGCTAAAGCACTGAGAACTCTGACGCGATATAGATCATCCTGAATCTGTCGAGCTGTAGCCAGTGCTTCTGGTAATAATTCGGGAAATTTCTCAGCTAAAGCTCTGAGAACTTGGGCGCGATCTTTCTCAGACTGAATCTGTCGAGCAGCAGCCAGTGCTTCTGGTAATATTTCTGGTGATTTCTCAGCTAAAGCTCTGAGAACTTGGGCGCGATCTTTCTCAGACTGAATCTGTCGAGCAACAGCCAGTGCTTCTGGTAATATTTCTGGTGATTTATCAGCTAAAGCACTGAGAACTTCGGCGCGATATTTCTCAGACTGAATCTGTCGAGCAGCAGCCAGTACTTCTGGTAATATTTCTGGGAATTTCTCAGCTAAAGCCCTGAGAACTTGGGCGTGCAAAAACTCATCCCGAATCTGTCGAGCAGCAGCCAGTGCTTCTGGTAATATTTCTGGGAATTTATCAGCTAAAGCTCTGAGAACTTTGGCGCGCAAAAACTCATCTCGAATCTGTCGAGCAGCAGCCAGTGCTTCTGGTAATATTTCTGGTGTCAATTTCTCAGCCAAAGCACTGAGAACTTGGGCGCGCAAAAACTCATCCCGAATCTGTTGAGCAGCAGCCATTGCTTCTGGTAATATTTCTGGTGTCAATTTCTCAGCCCAAGCACTGAGAACTTCGGCGCGATATCCCTCATACTGAATCTGTGGAGCAGCAGCCAGTGCTTCTGGTAATATTTCTGGGAATTTATCAGCTAAAGCACTGAGAACTTCGGCGCGATATTTCTCAGACTGAATCTGTCGAGCAGCAGCCAGTGCTTCTGGTAATATTTCTGGGAATTTATTAGCTAAAGCACTGAGAACTTCGGCTCGATATCCCTCAGACTTAATCTGTCGAGCAGCAGCCAGAGCTTCTGGTAATATTTCTGGTGTCAATTTCTCAGCTAAAGCACTCAGAACTTGGGCGTGATATCTCTGATCCCGAATCTGTGGAGCAGCAGCCAGAGCTTCTGGTAATAATTCTGGTGTCAATTTCTCAGCTAAAGCACTGAGAACTTCGGCGCGATATCCCTCATACTGAATCTGTGGAGCAGCAGCCAGAGCTTCTGGTAATATTTCTGGTGTCAATTTCTCAGCCAAAGCTCTCAGAGCTTCGGCGCGCAAAAACTCATCCCGAATCTGTCGAGCAGCAGCCAGAGCTTCTGGTAATATTTCTGGGAATTTATCAGCTAAAGCTCTGAGAACTCTGGCGCGAGATCCCTCAGACTGAATCTGTCGAGCAGCAGCCACTGCTTCTGGTAATATTTCTGGTAATTTCTCAGCCAAAGCACTGAGAACTTTGGCGCGATCTCTGTCAGACCGAATCTCTCGAGCTGTAGCCAGAACTTCTGGTAATATTTCTGGTAATTTCTCAGCCAAGGCAATTAGAACTTCGGCCCGATATTTCTCAGACTGAATCTGTCGAGCAGCAGCCAGAACTTCTGGTAATATTTCTGGGAATTTATCAGCCCAAGCACTGAGAACTTCGGCGCGATATTTCTCATACTGAATCTGTCGAACAGCAGCCAGTGCTTCTGGTAATATTGCTGGTGTCAATTTATCGGCCAAAGCACTGAGAACTTGGGCGCGAGATTCCTCAGACCAAATCTGTCGAGCAGCAGCCAGAGCTTCTGGTAATAATTCTGGTGTCAATTTCTCAGCTAAAGCACTGAGAACTTGGGCGCGAGATTCCTCAGACCAAATCTGTCGAGCAGCAGCGAGTACTTCTGGTAATATTGCTGGTGTCAATTTATCGGCCAAGGCAATTAGAACTTGAGCGCGATGACACTTATTCTGAATCTGTCGAGCAGCAGCCAGTGCTTCTGGTAATAATTCTGGTGTCAATTTCTCAGCTAAAGCACTGAGAACTTGGGCGCGAGATTCCTCAGAACAAATCTGTCGAGCAGCAGCCAGTGCTTCTGGTAATATTTCTGGGAATTTATCAGCTAAAGCTCTGAGAACTTGGGCGCGATATCCCTCATACTGAATCTGTCGAGCAGCAGCCAGAGCTTCTGGTAATAATTTTGGTAATTTCTCAGCTAAAGCACTGAGAACTTGGGCGCGCAAAAACTCAGACTGAATCTTTAGAGCAGCAGCCAGTGCTTCTGGTAATATTTCTGGGAATTTCTCAGCCCAAGCAATGAGAACTTCGGCGCGATATTTCTCATCCCAAATCTGTCGAGCAGCAGCCAGTGCTTCTGAAAGGGCTAGTTTTTTTAAGTTGTCTGGCAAATAATCAACTAATTTTGCCAGAGAGTCTACTTGATCCCTTGCAGGCTTTTGTAATGTGTAAGCTAATCCCTTCTCTGGAGTCCAGACATTGTTTTTAACCAAAGTCACCAACAAACCTACTGGTAAATTTGTTGGCAAACTATTAATAGAAGAAGTTATCAAAGCATAACGACACTGCCTACCAATAACTTCAGCCAACCTATCTTCATCCCATTCAACCTCCGCTAACTCCCAAGCACGAGCTACATCAGTAATAAAAATCTCTGTTTTCCCAAAACGTTCGCACGTTTCATACCAACCATTAAACCCACTTTTCGACTCCTCTGCCAATAAACCATGAATCTCCTCTATTTTCCCCGCCTTTTCAAAATGCCAGACTAGATGCTGATGAATATAACCATCATTGGGTAAAGTATGCCAAAGATTATTATCTGTTAACCGACTGTATTTCTCCAACAATATTCTGTGAGCTTCAACCAGACCAATACCCAACCCCGGCAAATTACCTTCTTCTGTTGGATGTAACGGCGCACTCAACAAATAACGTGCTAGATCGTGAAATAAGTCATGTAAACGATAAGTAGGCTGGCCATCAGCTAAAACTACACCATCTAACAACAAAGACTTACTCCGCAAATACGCCAATTTATCCCTCGCATCCTGTTCATCCAGTTCCCAAAGTACAGCCGTCATTCCTGAAGTAATCTGAACATCATCCGGCAATATTCCCAACCAAATAAAATTATCCCTGGTTTCCTGTTGCAGTTGTTTAATACTCAAATTCAAGGAAGCAGTCAAACTCAAGCGTTTTAAACTCGCTTCATCAGTAACATTTCCTGCACCTTCTCTATCCAAAGTTTTAAGATGTACAATTTCTCCTTGAATATCCGCTAACAGCACTCCCCAAGACATACCATCCGCAACTTGAGCCGCTGCCAACTCCAAAGCTAGAGGCAAATATCCCAGTTCCTTAACCAAACTCTCTGCCTGTTTTGCTTCCTCTGCCGTAATTTCACGCCCTAACCTTTGAGTGAGAAGTTCCATTGACTGGGATAAACTCATCACATCCAAACTGTAAGTTTCAGCTTCTAAGATATTAGCGATCGCCTTTTCCCTAGTAGTCACCAAAACCTGACAGCGGGGACCTCCCAGATTAAAAATTTTAGCATGGTCTGGACTCCAAGCATCATCCACCACCAATAACACAGCTTTATCATAAAGCAAAGTCCGCAAATGATTAGCAGTGGCCTCCACAGTTGTAGGTTGGAAATTATAGTCACCCAATGCTTGCACCCAGCCACTCAGCATCGGCAGAATATTAGGCTCTTGACCCAAAGTTACCCAGAGAATACCATCAGAAAAACGAGATTGTACCTCCTCATCATAAGCTAAAGCCGTGGCCATAGTAGATTTACCCACAGCACCCAAACCGTGGATAGCAGTAACCACAATAGCTGGCGTATCTGATGAATTTTTCAGTAGGTTAGCCTTTAAATTGTCGCTGTATTCGGGGCGGTCTACATAGTATCTTGGTAGAGGTGGTGCTTGGAATAAGTCAATTCTAACTGTTCTGTTGTAACTAGAGTTGGAAAACATTTTTTCACAAATTTTTTTACAGAAAGATAAACCAAATCATTTTTTCCAAGTTTAGCTATAGAATTGTGGTCTGCTGGAATAGCAACAGGTTTGACATCCTTAATTCCTGGGTTAGCGCTATCCTCATCCACAACCAAAACTCCTCTCATGGGTTGAGTTTCATAGAAGACCTGAGTTTTAATTCCTAAATTATCAACGTTTTGTCGATACCACTCATTAAGTTGGCGTAACTGAGGTGAATGCGCTTTTAATTCCTGAACATTTACCGTAGCTCTCGTCAAAATATTAAAATTATCAATTAAATTAGCCAAGTGTGAGCCTTGATGGGGAGTAGACAAAAATACAATCCCTTGAGTCTGTTCGATAATAGCTTTTTTATCGTCAAAATTTTGAGCTGTACGAATTACCTCTTTAACAACCAGACCACCAATATTATGAGTTACAAATATTAGGGGGCGATCGCCTATATCATTAACTGCCAGATATTCCAGCAGATTACTTGCTAGGTCAAAACGTGGCATTCCCTGACCAACATATCCAAAGCGAGGCGCATCATATCCAAATGTCCAGACATTTGCTTGTAATTCTTCCCCCAACCAAAACGGCCAAAAGTCCAAATCTTGATTATCCTTTTTACTTTGAGGATGCCATGTACTCCAGAGATGGCCAGCTAAACCATGAACAAAAACAATATCACCTCTGGGATGAGAATTTTCACACTTAAATACTGGTGATAAACCAAGCATATTCTCTTCTGTCATATTATTTTTAGTTAGGGGAAGTTTAGTAATATTATAAGCTATAGAAAAATAGTGCGAATAGAGACCTCATCATTCTCTCAATCATCTTCTTCTCTGATATAAAATCCGGTTATAAAGTTATCGCACTTTCTACTTCCATTCAATGCAGACATATACCGGAATATCCACAGATAATTCCAACTCTCATCCTTTCCTTTTACTGACTCCTGAGTTCTGACTCCTCTCATCGTACAATAACTAATTATCCGGATACTATATGACACACCCAGGACTTACGCATGGAAACTAAATATAGTTAGGGCGAATGGCATTCGCCCCTACATATGGCGTTTAAAAGGTTGATTTGCGTAAGTCCTGACACCTATATCAACAAAGGTTGGTAGTTTGATCAAAATTCTAACCACCAACCTTTTCAATCTTTACCAAACCTTGTAGAGACGTTGCATGCAACGTCCCTACATTGTGGTTAATTAATATTACTTGCTCTTAGTCATTAACCTTCAGAAACAGTTTCAGTTTCAGCTTCCACCTCCTGAGACTGCTCCATTACTGCTAACGTTTTCTCCTTGTCTAACTTCAACACCAAAATACCCAAAGGAGGCAAACATAAATCTAAAGACTGTTGATAATTATGGAAGTACCAATCATCAGTCCACTTACCACCCAAATTACCCATATTGCTGCCACCATAATTACCAGCATCACTATTAAATATTTCAGTATAGAACCCTGGTTCAGGTACACCGATGCGATAGTGACTATGAGGTTGAGGAGTAAAATTGCAAACCGCTACTACAAATTCTTTCCCATCTTTAGCGCGACGAATAAACGACACCACACTATGATTATTATCACTACAATCTATCCACTGGAAACCCTCCTCTGTACAATCTTGTTCATACAAAGCAGGTTGAGAACGATAGAGGTGATTCACATCCCGGAAAAATCGCTTCATTCCTTGGTGAGCATCAAATTGGAGCAAATGCCATTCTAAATCGCCCCAAACATCCCATTCACCCCATTGAGGAAACTCCATCCCCATAAACATAGTTTTCTTACCAGGGTGGGTAAACATATAAGCAAACAACGCCCGAACATTAGCAAACTTCTGCCAATCATCCCCAGGCATCTTACCCAACATATTACTCTTACAATGTACCACCTCATCGTGAGACAAAGCCAACATATAGTTCTCACTGTGGTGATACCAAATACTGAAAGTAACATTATTCTGGTGGAACTGTCGGAACCAAGGGTCCATTTCAAAATAGTCCAGCATATCGTGCATCCAACCCATGTTCCACTTGAGGTTGAAGCCCAAACCACCAACATAAGTAGGCCAAGTAACCATTGGCCAGGCAGTAGATTCCTCTGCAATGCAGAGAGTACCAGGATAGTAACCAAAAATCAAATGATTAACCTGACGGAGGAAATCAGCAGCTTCGATATATTCTACACCTCCGTATTGGTTAGCAACCCATTCACCATCAGGTCTCATATAGTTGTGGTAGACCATAGAAGCAACCGCATCTACCCTAAAACCATCAATGTGATACTTTTCAAACCAGAAAAGGGCATTTGAAACTAGGAAGTTACGGACTTCATTACGACCATAGTCAAATACTAAAGTACCCCATTGCTTGTGTTCGCCTTTGCGGGGGTCTGGATGTTCATAGAGATGAGTACCATCAAAGAAAGCCAAACCATGTCCATCTTTGGGAAAATGTCCCGGTACCCAGTCTACAATTACGCCAATATCATTTTCATGGCATTTATCCACAAAGTACATGAAATCTTCAGCATTACCGTAGCGAGAGGTAGGGGCAAAAAATCCTGTAACCTGATAACCCCAAGAACCATCAAAAGGATGTTCTGCTACAGGTAACATTTCAATATGGGTATAGCCTAAATCTTTAACATAGGAAACCAGACGATCTGCTAATTCTCGATAGGTAAGAAAACGAGCATCAGTTCTGAGTTCTGAGACTTGAACTACAGGCTCAGTTTCCCCATTTGGTAGTTTAGCAGGTTCCGCAGAAGCAGCATGAATCCAAGAACCCAGGTGGCATTCATAGACAGAAATAGGTTGAGTGAGAGGATCGCTATGGCGACGTTTCTCCATCCACTCTTGGTCGTTCCAGGTATATGAGTCTAGGTCAACAACAATGGAAGCTGTTTTGGGCCTTACTTCCTGTTGATATCCATAAGGGTCACTTTTTTCGTAGATGTGTCCTTCCCAGTTTTTGACCTCATATTTGTAGTGTTCTCCAGGGCCAATATCAGGAATGAATAGTTCCCAGATACCTGTGTGTCCTTTCCGCATTTGGTGTTTACGACCATCCCAATAGTTGAAGTCTCCTAAAATTGAGACATTACGAGCATTGGGTGCCCAAACAGCAAAGTAGACTCCTTTGACTCCGTTAATTTCGGCGATATGCGCCCCTAATTTTTCATAGACGCGGTGATGGTTTCCTTCTCCAAATAGTTGGAGGTCGAAGTCTGTGAGTTTTGGAGAGCGGAAAGCGTAGGGGTCATAGATGACTCGTTCATGTTCTCCTTCTTTGATTTTAAGTTGATAGTTGGCTAGTTCCGGAGCGTCTATGACACATTCAAAGAAATGTGGATTATGGACAGACTGCATTGGGTATTCTTGGCGGTCTATCGGTGAGATGACTGAGACAGCTTCAGCACTTGGTTGGTAGGCTCGGATTACTGTTACAGTTTTGCCATCTTGTTCTATCTGATGAGCACCGAGAACTTGGAAGGGGTCCTGGTGATGGTTCCAAACTATTTGGTTGACTTGGTCTACAGAAATTGTCATGTTTGTCAATATAATTTTGTTAACAATTAATTAGGAGTGTTCCAGGATGGGGATATGCTAATCAAGCATTAATTAGCAGAGATTTTCCAAATATTGGGCGTACACAACTAATGTCTAAGGGTTAAACAATAATTCAACTTTCACCTTTTTACCATGACAAGTGCTTCTGACACGCTCAATAGTTATAAAAGGATTTTTTGTTTTACACAATTAATATTAAGTATACAAATTATGAATACAAATTCGTTATTTACTTAATCAGTACTGACTTTTTATGCAACGTCCCTATTACTCTCAAGAAGATGTAGCATAAATGTGTGAGATTTCATCTAAGAGCCAGCATTTCCAAAGGGGTAGCTTTAGTGTCAGCAAAACTTACCTAATGGTGAAGTTTTTCTCTCGAAACTCAGGAGAAAATAATGCCTAAAAGGAGTTTATATAATTCTATTTTATATATACATCATACTTCTATGTGTTTTGTCTTTAATTTATCTATATATTCTTCCTTTAAAGAAAATTTTTGTCCATTTAATCCGTAAATATTGGCACATTTAAAAGGATTTTATGACAAATGCGATCGGATATTAAAAATTTAAATTTGATGGGAAATTGTATCTAAATCAGCATAGATATTTTGCAGTTTAATTACAATTGGGAAAATCTTAACTAAGATTAATATTAATTTGTACTACTAAATGTTGTATGTCAATCCAAAATAAATTACGCTCTCTTAAACAAGAACTAAACTGTTATATTAACATAGCTATTTAAGAGTTTTAGCTTCAAAATTTTTTATATATAATTCAAGTTATCTGATATAATATGTAATTTTTTACAACAATTGTCAAGGTAGGAAATACAACTAAAACTATCAATCAAATAGTTAGAAGTTGATAGATATAAAAAATTTCAATTAAAATTTGAATGGGAAATTAAAACATATACTCAAGATTAGATACTGTTGTATTTTGAGTCTTATAAAATTAGATGTCAGTATAGGTAAATTATATGGTTGCAGTTAGAAGTACATTTTTGGCCCCAAAAAATCAATCCCCAAAAACGAATTTGTCCGTCGTCTCAAAAAAATCAGCTCGCCGACAAAAACTAACATTTGAAAAAAATTTATCTGATGATAACTATACTTCAGAAAATACTAGGGATTCACAAACAATTCAAGAACAGAATTTGGCTCAAGTCATATCCTTACCTAAGTCTAAACCACTCTGGTTAAAATCCTTGATGGCGACACAACTAACTTCATCCATGGTCACAGTATTATTAGCAAGTACCAGTGTGGCAATTTATGGCTGGACAATTTATGGTCAGTCGAAATGGACGACAGAATATCAACAATTACAAAAACTTAGACAAAAAGAACAACAGATAAGTGTAGCTAATGAGTTATTGAAAAATCAAATAGCGGAACAAGCTTCAACTTCTGATATTGGTTTAGTTTCACCAAATTCTGTTAAGCGGATATTTTTAGACCCAGCACCTCCACGTCCTGCTCCTAATCCTCCTAAACCTTATCTAGAATCTACTTCTGGTCATAAATATCTCCTCAACACACCAGTGGGATATTAAATATTAGCAAGGAGTAGGGAGTAGGGATTTAGAAAAAACCGATCTTCTCACTATTCAGGGCAAATCTTTCTATTTTCCCTGCTACCTACTCACTTAATTTATCTCAGATTCCGCACGTCAATTTATCACATCAAAAGTAACACAAATATCAGTGGGTGGCGAAGTATTTAGGGTTTGCGCTTCACTAGTCTTATGGGTGAGGGTAGGAGACAGGAGACAGGAGACAACCCACCCGCGGGCCCCTCCCAGGAGGGGATGGGAAGACGAGAGAAATGGGTACGAGCGAGGAGGTAGGAGTAAGAATTGTAAGAATGATTTTTCTGCCCAACTATGCACCTAAAATACGCTCCATGCATGAGCATCAATAGCTGAAAACCAGGCACTTTTTTTGAACCCAAAAAGGCTAAAACCTTTATCTGTAAATACTTTTAGATTTAATCAGCAAGCCCTATTTATAGTCTATAAATCATCATCATTTATAGCGCTACGCAAATAGGGCGCAGACATTCCTCTATTTCCTACTCCCTAATCCCTAAAATCAACTAATATTTAACTCAGAGGAAGGAAATTAAAGAAAGCAAGGATTTAAATCTCCCACTTCTTAAAGTAGCTTACATTAAATTAGAGATTTAACCACAAATTAATACTTCTTTGTTTCTGCTTACTTATTATTATTATTAATAAATAACTTAAATGCCTGCTTCTAAATATACTTCAAATACTCAACTTCGTCGTCAGTATTTCAAAAACAAACAAACAGAACAATCTAATTCTAGACTCAAAACTCACAAGCCAGAAAGCGAAACATATTCTGTTAAAAATACCAATGGAGAATTATTATCAACGCCCTCTAATCAAAAAACAGAAAAATGTCAAACATCTAGACTTTACCTAGTCTGGATACTTTTAATGTGTGGCTTATTAGGATTAATAATTAACCTATTCTATTTACAAGTATTGCGAGGCAAAGCATTACAACAACAAGCAAAATACCAGCAAACCGAAGAATCAAGTCCTTTCGTTCCCAGACGCCCAATAGTTGATAGAAATGGCAATACTTTAGCAATTGATAAAATAGCATATACCCTCTATGCTCACCCCAAAATTTTTAATCGTTCAAAACAAGAAGTTGCTTATCAATTATCAACTATTTTAGAAGGAGCAAATTTGGAGAAAACCCTAACTTCAAATGACTTACTCCAAATGTTTAATGAAAGAGAGACAGGTGTAAAAGTTGCCGACTTCATACCTCAAGAAGCTAGAGATAAAATTACTAATTTATTTGTTGATGGTTTAGAGTTAATTCAACATCCACAACGTGTTTATCCCCAAAAAGAATTAGCTGCTGAAATAGTAGGATATGTAGATGGAGAAAGTATAGGCCAAGCGGGGATTGAATATAGCCAACAAAATCTCTTAGAGCGCTCTGTACCAAAAATCCAATTTCGGCGCTTAATCAAAGGTGCTTTGGTACCAGACAAACTAACTACAGGTTTTCTACAGTTAGATGACCTTTCTTTGCATCTAACTATTGACTCTAGCTTGCAACGGGCAACACGAACTATCCTCCAAGAACAATTAGAAACTTATGAGGCCAAGCGAGGTACTGTCATAGTGATGGATGCTAATGATGGTTCTATTCTATCTCTAGTATCAGAACCTTCTTATGACCCAAATCAATACTATAACTATGACGTAACACTATTCAAAAATTGGGCTGTAACAGATGTTTATGAGCCAGGTTCTACTTTTAAACCAATCAATGTGGCCTTAGCTTTAGAAGTAGGAGCAATTGAGAAAGATAGTGTATTTTACGACGCAGGTAGAATAGTTATCGGAAATTGGCCTATATTTAACTCTGATGGTAGCGGTGGGGCACGCACTGTGACTGAAATTATTCAACATTCCAGTAATGTAGGTATGGTGAAAATTGTTGAACAAATGCCCCGAGCTGTTTTCTATGATGGCCTTAAACGCTTAGGATTAGGAGATACTACTGGTACAGACCTTCCCTTTGAAGCACCGAGTATTTTAAAGGGCCGCAACCAGTTTTTAATGGTACCAGTGGAAGCTGCTACTACTGCTTTTGGCCAAGGATTTTCTCTTACTCCTCTACAACTAGCACAGCTTAATGCAGCTTTGGCAAATGGGGGTAAATTGGTAACACCTCATGTGATGCGTGGTTTGTTTGATAGTCAAGGACAACCATATTGGCAGTTGTCTTTGCCAAGTCCTAGACAGGTGTTTTCTTCTGATACTACGACAAAAGTATTGGCAATGATGGAAAGGGTGGTTGAAAGTGGTACTGGTAGAAGAGCTAGAATGCGTGGGTATCGAATTGCGGGTAAAACTGGTACGGCTCAAAAAGCTTCTGAAACAGGAGGTTATTCTAAGAAGGCTAAAATTACAAGTTTTGTTGGTATTTTACCAATGGAGTCTCCCCGTTATGTGGTTTTGGCGGTTATTGATGAACCTATTAAGGGTAGTGGGGGAAGGGTGGCAGCTCCTATTGTTAAGTCGGTCATTAAGTCTTTGATTGATATTGAGCAAATTCCTCCTTCTGATGTCAGGTCTGGTAACAATTAATAATTAATTATTAATTATTAATTATTAATTATTAATTATTAGGGTTTGCGCTTCACTAGTCTTTTTGTAGTGGGAGGAGTCAGGAGACAGGAGACAGGAGACAGGAGAAATGGAAATTATAGAGGAGGTAGTCGGGTATATTTGTCCAAAGATTGTTCTTTCATAATCACCTCAAAATACTAGCTTTATGCAGCTCTTTAGACCGAAAAGCTGGCACGAATTTTCGACCAAAAAAGGGTAATACCAATGTCAGTCAATGCTTTGATATTTAATTAGGGTTTGCGCTTCACTAGTCTTTTAGTAGGGGTAGGAGACAGGAGACAGGAGACAGGAGACAGGAGACAGGAAACAGGAGACATGGGAATGAGCGAGCAGGTAGGAGCTAAGTTTTGTCCCTTAATTTTTCTGCCCAACTATGCGCCTAAAATACGCTCCATGCATGAGCCTCAAGAGCTGAAAACCAAGGTATTTCAGACCTAAAAAGGCTAAAGTCTTTATCTGTCAATGCTTTTAGATTTAATCAGCAAGCCCTAATTAGCAAGCCCAAATTATACCAATTCTCATGCATTAGTGCTATGCTTGGGCAATACTTCAGTTGTCAGCTGATCGGTACAAGCCAAATCACTTTTTTGCTGATTTTAGCTTGCATTAATGTTAATTATTCTTATGTTTGCTTCTGTTTGCTTCTCCTTGTACGGACGTTGCATGGAACATCCCTAACCATTTCTCTACTCCCCTGCTCAACAAAATGTAGAAAAGTTTTTGAGACATGGTATAGCACTCTACCTTTTAAAGCGAAATGTTTTTGGAGGCTTGCTCAAGTCTTTGTGACAAAAACAACTTCTGACTTTTGACTTTTGTAAGCTCCCCACTCCCTAGGTTAAAGTTGAATCTTTGTAATCGCAATATTACCAGCAAAGCAAACATCTACATCTGTGCCAGGAGTGCGATCGCGTTCTCCATATTTTCCGGTATAATAAAAATTTTCTCCTTCCATTCGATAAGCTACTGGTAATGGTTGGGTTGATGGTGTGCAAAATACCATTTTTGGATCTGGTGCTTCGGGTTCTAAATAAGGGAAGTTTACATTCCAAAAAGCTCCTGGTTCCAGGGGACGGTTGAGTAAATCTGCTAATACTATTTCTGCTAAACGAGTTACTCTTTCCCAATTCACAGGTTTTTTTGCTTGACGATATTGAGAAAGGGCTATTCCGGGAATTCTATGAAATGCTGCCTCTCTTACTGCTGCTACTGTACCAGATATGTAGACATCTACACCCATGTTACCCCCTGAGTTAATACCTGAAAGTACCCATTTGACATTCTTGTCGATGTGTGTTATTGCAATTCTAGTACAATCTGCTGGTGTACCTGCGATCGCATACTCAACTTCAGACAGAGTTTGAATATTAATTGGTTCTTGAGTCGTAACTTGATGTCCACAACCAGATAATTGTCCTTGAGGAGCGACAATAATACTTTTTTTAGGAGATGCTAAAGGTAAATTGACATTATTGAGGGCTGTCAAAAGTGCTTTGATACCAGGAGCATTAATTCCATCATCATTAGTGAGAATAAAGGTCATACTTTTTCAGAATTTGAGTTTAGCTATAGCAATTCTATTTTATTTGTGTCAGGACTTACGCACAGAAACTAAATCTAGTGAGGGCGAATGCCATTTGCCCCTACACATGGCGTTTTCAACGTTAATTTGCGTAAGTCCTGTGTGTATAAAAATCTTACCGCTTTTAGGGAACAGCGGTCAGACCCCGCGTTGCCGTCAGCTCGCTTGCGGAATGCTGACCAAGAGAGGGGACAGATGGGAGTTTCAGTTTTTTTTATCTACTTTTTGATTACCCGCAACTTATTTAGAATTGCTATAGTTGATAATTTTAACATTGCCGGTTAAAGATATTTTTGAGTTGAATTCCTGATCTTTGCTCATTGAATTCCAATACTTTGACTAATTAGCTATTTACCATTTTTTTAATTCTTCAGCTTTTAACATAGAAAAATATATATTACTGTACTATGTAATACATTTATCTGATAGTCAAAAGTAATATTTATTGTCTGAAAACTTGAGCTGATAAGAACTTCAGATTATTTTTTTGTTTATTGTTCAATTATTTGTGAGATTATTAAACATCTCCAATAATAAAAAATCAAATCAATTATCCCGTAGAAATTACCAATTCTTTCCCCCTACTCCCTACTCTCTACTCCCTACTCCCTTTTTTCCAAAGAGGTCTATTGAGTTGATCGCTATAAGATTAGAATTTTACTCTTCTGTGCTCAGTAGAAAATGAACAAATAGAGATAGTAATTTATCTTTTTCTTTTGGGGTTAATACCCCACCGTCTGAGGGTGTTGACAATTGGTTGGGGTTTGAGTCCCCATCCACTTTTTGCTTCTTCCTTCTTCCTTCTTCCTTCTTCCTTCTTCCTTCTTTCTTCTTCTACTTTCGTAGATTACATGAAAAACAGTATTGTGTTAAACTATTTATTATTATGAAAATCAAAGAGTAATAAAGTCAATGTATGTTACTGCCTGCTGTTTTACATCCTGATATAGTTGAATTTCTCCGAAAAGATGCGGAAAGTAATTTACAAAGAAAAGTATGGGAATGTATTAAAAAACTGAAGCAGCAAAAATTTGATAGTGGGTTGCGAGTTAAAAAGCTGAAGGGAATAAATAAAAGAGTATGGGAAGCTAGAATTAATAGTGCTAGTCGCTTAATTTTTACTTACAATAAATCATCAGAACCAGAAACAGGAAAAATGCAAGTTTATCTGGCAATTCAAGATATTTGTGTTGACCATGATGATGTATCACGACGTGCTAAAGCTAGAAAGAAAAGTACTGATTCGGAATGGTTAGAAACAGAAGAAATAGAAGTGGTTTTAGAAACTAGCGACTTTAAAAATCTAGAGAATTACGCAGATGGAAATAATCAATACTCAGCAGTAGAAAAAACAAATATTGAAATAGTAGAAGCTCTAGAGTTAGAACTTAATTCAGATTTGACAGATGATGAATTGTTAGGAAATATTCAGTGGCGAGTATTGGAGTCAGAAACGGAATGGCAAAAGGCAATTATTGAGCAAAATACAGATTTACCTTTGAAGTTGACAGCAGAAGAGTATGAACTTGCTAAACTTTCAGGAAATCTTTTATTAAATGGTAGTGCTGGTACAGGTAAAACCACGGTAGCATTATATAGAATGCTGCAAAAAAGACAGTATAAAAAATCAGGGAAACGTTTATATGTTGCTTATAATTCTTTGCTAGTTAATAATGCAGAAGAACAATTTTATAAAATAGTTACAGATAGTGAATTAGAAAAAGCAGAAAGTAATCAAATAAATCAAACAATTTTTGAATTTAAAAATCTCCATAAACTATGTTTGGAAGTTCTGAGTACTCATCATCATGAATATCATCATCAAAATGAAGTAAACTATCAAGTTTTTTCGGAAATGTACAAGGCACATCCTCGAAAAAAACAATATCCAACGTCTTTAGTCTGGGAAGAAATTAGAAGTGCTATTAAAGGAAAACAACTATCTATAACAGAAGATATTTTGTCTGAAAAAGCTTACGAAGAAATTAGTAAAAACAGTCTGAATTTTCTGGATGAAAGACATCGTAGAGAAATATATAAAATTGCAAGATGGTATCAAAAAAAACTTCAAAAAGAAAAATTATATGATGAAATAGATTTAGTCAGACAAGTGTTGAAATTGATTGAAAATAATTATAGTGAAAAATACGATCTGATTGTTTGTGATGAAGTGCAAGATTTGACAGAAATACAATTAGAGTTATTATTTAAGTTAGTTAATTCCAATGGAAATTTATTTTTTGCTGGAGACTCTTATCAGATGATTAGTCCTAGTGGTTTTCAGTGGGAAAAACTAAAAGATAAATTTTATCCTCACAGAAAAGTAGAGAGACAAACCTTAAAGTTTAATTTTCGTAGTGTAGGAAGCTTGGTAAATTTAGCCAATCAACTACTAAAATTACGTTCTCGATACTTGGCAGAACCAACAGAAAGTTACTCTACTACAAACAGTAGTAAGGGTCAATTAGCTAGGATAATTTCAGCAGACGATCAAACATTAATCAAAACATTAAAAGAAACATCTTTATATCCTGGCGATGCTATTTTAGTCAGACAAGAATCAGAAAAAGAAAAAATTAGAGCCGAACTAAATTCTAGTTTTGTTTTTACAATTGAAGAAATCAAAGGATTAGAATTTGATACAGTTTTTCTCGTTGAATTTTTTCAACCCACAAAAAAACTTTGGTCTAAAGTTATACGAGGTGGCTTACTAAAAGAAAAAGAAAAACCAGCATTTCAACTAGAATTAAACTTACTTTATGTAGCAATTACCCGTGCTAGTAGAATATTAAATATTTGGCAATCACAGCTTAGTTCCCTCTGGCAAGAACCAGAATTTCAAGGCTTATTTCAGTCAATAATTCCCGAGTTAGTAAGAAGCGATCGAGTAAATCCTAGTTCAGAAACATGGCGTAAACAAGGGGAATATTATTTAAAATCAGGATTCTATCAACAAGCAAAAGAATGCTTTACTAAATCCGGAGATATAACTTTAGAAAAACAAGCTCAAGCCAAATTATTAATTCAAAAACAAGCTTATGATGAAGCAGCAAAAATTTTGCTTGAGTTAAGAGAATGGCAAGAAGCAGCACTACTATTTGAGAAATTAAAAAAATGGCAAGAAGCAGCAAAATGTTGGGGAAAAATTGGAGAAAAACAGAGGCAAAAAATTTGTGAAACTTACAACTTAGAAGCAAACTTAGAATGGTTAGCAGCAGCAAAAAAATGGCAAGAACTAGAAAATTTTGCTAATGCTAAACGTTGCAAGATGAATATTCCCGAAAAAAAAGCAGAATACCAAGCTATTGAATTTGAAAAGAAAAAACAATGGCTTAAAGCTGCTTATGAATATGACTTAGCCAAAATACCTCAGAAAGCAGCATTGTGTAGAGCCAAAGAATTTGAAAAGAAAAAACAATGGGAAAAAGCTATTACTCAATATCAAATAGCAGGAATGAAAGAAAAAGCAAAAAAATGTCGCCAGAAAGGAGCAGATGAACTCCATAAACAAGGATTGATAAAACTACAAAAAAGAGATAATACTGGCGCTATAGAAAACTATAACCGAGCAATAATACTAGACCCAAATAATCATCAATTTTACAAAAACAAAGGTATTGCAATGGCTCAACTGGGAAACTTAAAGGCAGCAATAGCAAATTTTCACAAAGCATTAAAACTTGAACCAAAAGACCTCCAAAGTTATCATAACTTAGGGGCAACTTATGCAGAATTAGGCAAATTAAATCAAGCCATAAATCTTTTTTCTCAAGCTCTGAAATTTAATCCTCAAGACTCTCAAATTTACCATAACTTAGGAGTAGTTCGTTTTAAAGCAGGAGACCCACAAGCAGCTATCGCAGATTACAATCAAGCAATAAAATTTAATCCCACAAAAATCGAAGCTTACTATAATCGAGGTATTGCCCGTCGCTTCCTTGGAGACCGACAAGGTGCAATTGATGATTTCACCACATTATTACAACTCAATCCTCAAGTTGTAGATGCTTATACCCAACGAGGTACTGTTAAGTTTGACATGAAAGATATAAAAGGAGCAATGGCCGACTTCAACCAAGCAATTAAACTTAATCCTAAACATCTTGAAGCCATTTACAACCGAGCTATAGTCCGTCGTTTGATGCGAGATAACAATGGCTCCCTAGAAGATTTTAACCAGGTTATACAAATTAATCCTAACTATGTGGATGCTTATATCAAACGAGGTATAGTTCGTTTCGATCTTGGAGAGCATCGCGGTGCTCTAGAAGACCTAAACCGTGCAGTCCAGCTTCAACCCAAAAATGCAGAAGCTTTTTATCATCGAGGTAACACTAAGCGAAGTCTGGGAAATTTTCCCGGAGCGGTCGCTGACTTTCAGACCGCCATACATCTCAACTCCCAATATCATCAAGCTTATAACGACCTTGGCATTGTACGTCTGAGAATGGGAGATATAAAAGGGGCAATCAAAGACTTTGAAGCAGCTATACAAATTAATCCTAACTATGCCGAAGCACATAATAACCGAGGCTTTACCAAGTTTAAATTAGGAGATATACAAGGAGCAATCAAAGACTTTGAAACAGCTCTACAAATTAATCCTAACTATGCCGAAGCACATAATAATCTCGGAAATGCTCGCTTTCAAACAGGAGATTTTCAGGGAGCTATTGATGACTTTGGCGAGACTCTACGCATTCATCCCAACTATGTTCCTGCCTATAATAACCGAGGTTTAGCTCGTTTGAAACTAGGAGGCTTTTCTGAGGCGATCGCTGATTGTCAAACAGCACTAAAAATCAACCCCAACTATGGTTTAGCCTACTATAATTTGGGTTTAATTCACTGTGAAATGGGAGATTTGCAGCAAGCTATAATAAACTATAATGAAGTATTAAAATTGTATCCGAGAAAAATAGACGCTTATATTAACCGAGGGCTAATTTATATGAAGTTAGAAGACTATGCTCAAGCAGTTAAAGACCAAACCAGTGCTTTAGATATTAATCCTAATCTCGGTCACGCTTATTCTTTTCGTAGTCAAGGATATATGAAATTAGGCAACTTTCAAGCTGCTGTTGATGATTTACACAAAGCAGCAGAAATTTATCAACAACAAGGAAAGCGACAAGAATATGAAAAGATCATCAACACTATTGATAGTATGAAAGAAGAGCACGATCGATAGACATAGACGTGGAAACTAAGTTTTTGCTCAGGGATTATAGAAGCTATTTGGGATCTATTTAAGATCTATTTAAAAATATAGGGGGAGTGTGGGGAGATGGGGAAATGGGGAGCTGGGGAGATTGAAGGCTTGAAGTAATTATAGAATTATGAACATACACTGTATAACCCGATTATATAGAATCGGGTTATACAGTACCGCTACATATTAATGGCACTGCGTAAGTCCTCCTGATAACTGAAATGACTCCTGATCTAATTAGGGCTTGCTGATTAAATCTAAACCCATTTACAAATAAAGATTTTAGCCTTTACAGCGGTTTTCCTGCACGGTAGACCACAGTAGGGACGTTCCATGGAACGTCCCTACAAGGTTTGAAATGTGAAGATGTGGTTCATCAATTTGAAAAGCGCTGTAAGGAGCGAAAAAAAGTGCAACTTTTTCAGCTTGAGCTATCAAAAAGTTCGGATAAAAGGCGAATAATTGCCAAAAAATCAAGGGACAAATATATCCGACTACCTCCTCGCTCATTCCCCGTTCCTCCTGAATTCTGAGTTCTGAGTTCTGACTCCTACCCCTGCCATGCATACTTTTTCAGCAAACCCTAATTACACCAATGCTACCGAATTTGATATTATCTCTGCATTGAATGGAAGTAGATCGGCAAAACAGAAACCACATTGCTGTCAATTCATTTTATTAAGCTTCTAGGCAAAGCCAAATTCTTAATTCCAAAATACACTAAATTTTACTTTTGAGCAATCAAGGCTGTATTATTTATCTATCAAGATTTTCAGCTTTTTCTAGAGGGGTAGGAAATAGAGGTGCTATCGCATCTTTTTTCGCCCTAAATTGCACCCTAAAAAGGGATGTTGAACTAATTTTGCTAATTTTATTTTAAATAACTAATGTTTAATTTTATTTTTGATAAATTTTAATTATGTTAGTATTTATACCTACTTATCCAAGACATAGACAAGTTTAAATAAGTCAAAATGATAGCAATTATAAATAATGCTGATATTTGTATCTGGATTTTTTCCTGACTCCTGAATTCCGACCCCCGATCATTTATGCTTCATTTTGAAACACGAAATGTATATCATCACATCACACTCAGATAGAATTATGTTATAATATAAAACTGCTCACACTGAGGTGTCACTGCGACCTTTGCAGATCGTAGAAGAAATTGACGCTCGTTGGCGTACTGTCGGGGGTTGTTTTCAACCTAGATAAGTGCCACTCAAGTAGTAAACCGCGCCGATGCGAGGTTTGGGAATCTCCCGTTATAATCCTATGCTTTATAAACATCTTTAATTAACATAAAATGTAGACATTATAGACAAATTATGTATAAGTCTTCAAAAGGGTTTTTCCTGAGAAAAAATGTATTGAAAAGCATATTAATTTGGATAAGTTAAGTAGTTTTGCCAAGTTTTATTGACTATTTCTCCCTTCTCCCCTGCTCCCTTCTCCCCTTCTCCCCACAAAGTTTTCAGGAGTTCCTGCTCGGGGATAGCGTTATCATTGAGGTATTTAACGGGTGAGGATGTCAAGAAAACGGGATAAGTTAAACATTAAAGCTAGTTCCCTAAATCTAGCTTTGTAAAAAAACAGCAAATTTTATCGAAAATAGAAAATACTAAAACCCTTTAAGGAGCAAATATTTTATTCTATTTCCAGGAATTAATTTGATTTAGTTGTATGCGCCCTGCTGGAATCGAACCAGCCTGAAAGCGAATTATGAGCTCGCTGCCTCCCCAATCGGCCAAAGGCGCTTATTTCTAACTTTACCTCTATATAGTAACATCAAGCTAGGTTGAGGTTTTCTGAGATAAGTGAATCTATTATAACATAGTTTCTTGAATTAAGTAAAAATTTTGGACGTAAATATCCATAAATTTATACTAAGATATAGTATATCATAACAGAAAACAATATTATGCCTAAGAAATAAAAAAACTATGAATTCTAGTATTGTGCTAACTCTAAGCTTACTCACCTTAATGTTTGGTGCAGGTTTGAGTAGTGCCTCTTGGGGATTTAGACTAGGCAGGGAAGCTTTAAAAGGAATTACTCAACCAGATACTCGTCCTACTAATAATTTAGCAGGTGCTAGAGACAATTCAAGTCGCCAAGAAGGATTGGTCTTTTTAGAAGAGGAAAAGGTTATTGCCAGTGTGAAAAATATTATCAGAAATGGTGGAGTAGTTGAGGATAAAACTACTAAAAAAGACTCCCAGAAAAAACAAGCCAAGGTAGAATCTGCTGAAGAAAATCAATCCCAACAAAGTTTTCCAATTGTGAGTAGTGATGCTGGAGTAGCTCTAGAAGTTAATGATGTTCGTAGATGGGGTAATTCTCTAGTTTTAGATGTCAATTTAAAAAATGATGGAGACAGATCTGTAAGATTTTTGTACAGTTTTTTGAATGTTACAGATGACCAGGGAAGGTCTCTCAGCGCAAGTACAGAAGATTTACCAGGAGAATTACCACCAAATGGTAGAAGATATTATGGTATTATTACGATTCCAATTGCCTTATTAGATAATGCTAAACAACTTTCCTTGGAACTGACAGATTATCCCGATCAAAAGTTAGATTTAAAGATGTCTAAAATCAAAATAGATTAGGTGAATTAGGGATGTTTTGAGTGGATTGTTAATTAGATGAAACAGCGGTCTATGAAATAAATAAGTTAATTCATTTATCATTTATAGATTAGATGGCAAGAGAAAGCAAAATTTAAATTTTAACTTTGAAGAGCAAAGAAATCTAATAGACATCTTCAATAATAACAATCAAATCAATGATTGCACATAAATCATCAATTATTTCCCCCTAATTCCTACTCCCTATTCCCTATTCCCTCTTTTGGAGGAGATTTCTAATTAAGTTGCCCAAGATTTAATGGTATGTATAAATTGTAAGTATTAAACATGAAAATGTTCAGAGGTCTGAGGCAGAATCAATGGCAGTAAGTTTGGGAGAGATGCCAAGCTTAGAAATCCTGACATCGGCAGAGATAATATCGCGACTTTTGTCAGTCTTTCTGCTAATTACCATCAATGCCTTTTTTGTGGTAGCAGAATTTTCTATAGTTTCTGTGCGTAGATCCCGCATTAATCAATTAGTAGATGCAGGAGATGTTCAAGCCAAAATTGTTCAAAAACTTCAAAAAAATATAGACAGACTACTCTCAACAACTCAGTTCGGTATTACTTTATCTAGTTTAGCTTTGGGTTGGATTGGTGAAGGAACTATGGCAGTTATTGTTAGAACTGCAATAGTTGAACTACCGCTACCTATTCATGTTAGTCAAGCGATCGCTCACTCCCTAGCTATCCCAATTGTCACTTTTTTTATTTTGGCTTACCTGCAAATTGTACTAGGAGAATTATGCCCAAAGTCAGTAGCACTATTGTATTCAGAAAAGTTATCGAGATTATTTGGTCCTTTGAGTCTAGCTATCTCTCGCTTCTTTAATCCATTTATTTGGGTCTTAAATCAATCTACTCGTTGGTTATTACGACTGATAGGAATTAAATACACTGATAATGTCTGGAAAACACCAGTTACCCCTGAAGAATTACAATTAATTATCTCTACTTCTACTGAATCAACTGGTTTAGAAGCAGAAGAAAGACAGTTACTTAGTAATGTCTTTGAATTTGGGGAAGTATCAGCTTTAGAAGTCATGGTTCCACGCACCAATATAGATGCTATTTCTAGTACAGCTAGTTTTAAAAATTTGTTAGATGAAATTAAGATATCTGGTCATTCTCGTTATCCTGTAATTGGTGAGTCCATAGATGACATTCAGGGTATTATAGACTTTAAAGAATTGGCCCAACCTTTAGCACAAGGTTTATTATCTCCACAAACCTTAATTATATCTTGGATTCGCCCTGCAAGGTTTGTATCCGAACAAATGTATTTAAGTGAGTTATTATCATTGATGCAAAGAATGCGTCAAATTCCAAATAGTCGTCAGCACCCAGAAATGGTCATAGTAGTAGATGAATTTGGTGGCACTGCTGGATTAATTACGCGAGAGGATTTGATTGCTGAAATTATCGGTGGTAATAGTTATCAAGTAACTGGTACTGAAGAATTTACTCTACAAATGTTGGACGATCAAACTTTCATTGTGCAGGCACAGTTAAGTGTAGAAGAAGTTAATGAACTATTGAATTTAGATTTACCTCTAACTGAGGATTATCAAACTTTGGGAGGATTTTTGATTTATCAGTTACAAAAAATACCTACTGCAGGAGAAAAATTATGGTACGAAAATCTTGAATTTACTGTTATTTCTGCTGAAGGTCCACGTCTAGATCAAATTAAGATTACTCAATTGGAAGAGTTAGAAAATGAGCAAATTGTTAATGCTTTTTTAGAACATGAAGAAGAAGAAAAAATTAATCAAACTCCATCAGATGAACTAATAGATAACTCAGTTTTTCAGTCTGAAATTGACCCTCAAGATATGAACTAAAAGCTTTATTTGAGCAATTTTTCTTGTTATAGGAGGAGGATAAATTTGATATTTATCCCCATTTTTGTTCTTTAGTTACTTTTTTCTGCAAGTTATAGTGCTGTGATTACTTATCTAGATTTTATTTATTGGCGTTGCTGAATGGTAATGATTTTTAGACTAAGTATCAATGCAAAACAGTAAGTTTTTCAATTTTACCTTCAGCTACTTATATCATGTCTCATTAAATAACTGTAATAAACAATCTTTCCCCAACCTTCTAGGGAAGTTGCATGCAACTTCCCTAAATTGCAGTGAATTAATGTTACTTGATATTACCATTACATTTCAGCAACGTATATTTATTTATAATGTTCAACTTCAATAGTAGTATGAACATTTCCTCGTGGAGAAAAATTAGTTTTAATTTTTACTTCTAAAGGATCGCAAGCTGCTACAAAATCATCTAAAATTTGATTCACTGATTCTTCATGGGAAATATAGCGCTCGCGATAACTATTAATATACAATTTCAGTGCTTTCAATTCTACTACTCGTTCATTTGGAACATATTTTAGGTCAATTGTGGCAAAATCTGGATAACCAGAAAAAGGGCATTTACAAGTAAATTCTGGCAAAGTAATATTAATCTCATAACGTCGTCCAACACGAGGATTAGGAAAAGTAATTAACTCTCCTTCTGATATATTTCGTTCTCCATATAATGGTTCTTGTGTACTAAACTCTTGAGAAAGTTCATGGTTAGTTTCAGAATAATTCATAGATATTAATTAAATAATCAATAATTTGGAGATTCAAGTTTATATAAGTAAATATTTTTCTTTGATTGTAACTTGACGAATTTCTGTTTTATTGCTCTAATTTCACTAATTATCCGCCATAATTATTGAAAAATATCATAATGGTAACATAATGCAAAATACTAGCGCATCTAGTCAGATGGGACATAATTCCGAAAATAACTACTCTCCATCTATACCTATTTCTGTATATAGAGAAGCTACTGCTGAACTACAAGCAACTCAAATCAAGCTAGAATCACTCAAAGTTCATAATGAGCAGTTAATTCAGCAAAATCAAAAACTCAGAAGAGAATTTGAAAAAGTTATTCAGTCTGCGACACAGTTACAAGAAACTCTGAATTCTTCCCTGCTAGTAACTCAAGTAACTCAACCTCAAGTACCTTCTTTTCCCAGCTCTGGACCTAGGGTAGATACTTTTAGAGATAACTCTTTTAATTCTGATAATTCTGATTTTGAGGTGGATGCTCCTGAAACATCATCTGCCTCACCTTCTCTACCATTTACCGAGTCTAAAAAAGCAGATCCAGATTTTCCAGAGTATCTATTTACAGAAGAACCAGATATAAGTCGCTACAGCAAAACTTCTAATTCCACACAAGTATCTGACCTGAATGGAATTTGGTTAGTAGTTGCTATTTGTTTGATTGTAATTGCTGCATTTGGTGCTGGATATTGGGTTGTGCGCCCAATTTTAAATCAGCGATAATGCTCCACCTCGCGACCGCAATAACCAATTATCATCCAAGAAATTACAGAATCAAATACATTATTATAACCTATAATCCCACGACTAAAACCGTGGGGTTATATCATGTCCGGATAATTAGTGACAAAAAAAACTTTCTCCCTTTAAACCTTTGTTTCCCTTCAGCATAGCTGCCTTCCTTCCTCCTAAGTGTAACTATTCAAGCGGACATGATATTATTAACTCAAACCAGGCATATATGTACTTTAGTTAAAATTAATTTAGATTGACTGTTCGTCCTCTTGCTAAACTCGTTTGTTTGACATACTCCAGTCCCTGAAGCAGGTTGGTTCTCCCAGACTCGCCAGGGATTAGCTGGACTATTAGACCCCTTAACTGTTTCTACTCGCGCAGTAGTTATCCAAATACAGGACTCTCCTCAGTTGTTCAGGTGGTTAGCCTGAGTTTTGGGATGTCCGACCATACTGTTTTACTAGAAATACAGTTTGATTAAATGGTTGGTACTTTGTTATTGACATCTCCAGGGGTTGAAACACCCTTGATTCTGTGGTTAGTCCACCGCAAATGGGACGGGGCGTTTTAAGTGCGGAATTTACTTCCGCACGCAGCCCCTCATAAATCCACAATTGCTTCAAGTCTATCAACAAACTCCTATACTCCTCGACATAGAACAAAATCTAGCTGTGAGCTTACTTTTTTTTTGAATAGCTTTCACGAGTGGTTTTACTCAAAATGTTGGAGCAATCTTCTCGCTGCTCTAGCTGCCTGCTTGCTTTTCGATGCCGAATGCGGAGCTAACAGCCGTCGTAGGAAGCATTTTCCCCGTCTCCTGTCCACCGGAGTTTCACCGCAAAGCGCGGTCATGTCATGGCGACAAACCTTGTTCTTACTTACTATTCCTAAGTATAGAGTATAGCAGATTTTTACTACGGGTTAAAACCCGCGTGTCGTTATTCAACCAGCCGTTAAAACGGGCGCTGCGTACTTCCTCCCGTTATTTTTTTAGGTTTCTCTAGCTGTTTTGACTGTACCTTTACCACAACAGGTTATTAGTTTTAACCCTCTTGGACTCTTTACCTCTAGATGATTTGGCGTTGCTGATTTGAGGTATTATATCATATCCGCATCAGAGGGCGAGCAAAAAACTTTCTCATTCTACTCCTGTTTACTTCTTCTTTCTTCCCTTCTGACTCGTTCCTCCTGAGTTACCCTCCTGGGAGGGGTTAGGGGTGGGTTGACTCCTAAGTAATTAAGATTAATATCATACAGGCTATTGAGCAACGCCGATGATTTATCTAGCCGACGAAGTAGAGGATTAGGTATTGCAACCAGTCCGATCTTAACACAAACTCGCCCTGGAACGGCAAGGCTTTAAGCCCTGTTTTTCGGTAAAACTGTTAACATGATCTTTTGTAGAAGTATCTTGGACTCCCATCTCAGGGTCAAAACCGCGCTTTATCTCAGTCAACTTTATTTGTTTAGCTTGGAGAGCGGTTTCTAGAATCTCTACAGCTTTATGGGGGTTTCCATGACCACAAAAGAATAAGTCAGCAGCAAAGTAACCTAACTCAGGCCATGTATGGATGGCAATATGAGACTCTGCCAGTGTTGCCGTCGCAGTTACTCCATGAGGGCTAAACTGATGAACACATAAGTCTATGAGAGTTGCTCCTCCTGCTGTAATTGCATCAATTAAAGAGCGACGGATACGTTCAGGATCGTTGAGCAGCCCTGCAGGGGACTGCCAGGCATCAACGACTAGATGGGTTCCCAATTGTTTCATTCTACGCGGTTATACCTCCACCCGATTAAGGTCTCCAATATATTAGTTTATCACAAAATTTTTGAATTCTGAGTAATCAATGTAACCACTTTTGGAGAATTTAAGTCAAGAGTTAGATTTGCTCCATAAATCTATTTTAACTCTATCTGTGAGTTGAACCATTGGGCATAATTGCTTCTGTTAAGCAAACATCCTCAAGAGCAGAAAGATTTAAACTAGACCCAATCAAGTTAGCACGACACAGGCAAGCTTTTTTTAAATCAGCACCTTTAAGAGATACTAGCAATAAACCAGCACCATAAAGATTAGCTTTCTGTAAGTTAGCACCTCGCAAATCAGCTTCCAATAGATTTGCCCCTGAGAGATTGGCAGCTTTCAAGTTAGAACCTCTTAAGTTAGCTTTGCTCAAGTCCACAGCTCGCAGGTCTGCTTGTTGAAGATTAACACCATTAAGATTAGTATTTCTAAGATTTGCTCCTTGTAAATTAACTCCAGTCAAATTTGCTCCACTTAGATTAGCATTGCTCAGGTTTGCTCCCTGTAAATCTGCCTCAGTTAAGTCAGCAGCGCAAAGGTTGGCCTCTGCCAAAGTTGCTTCTGTTAAATCTGCCTTAATTAATTTTGCACCACTGAGATTTCCTCGTTGTAGATAAGCTCGAATTAGACTTGCCTGATTTAATAAAGTGCCACTTAGGTCTACCTCACTCATAATTGCCCGATTCAAAGTGGCCTTAGTTAAGTCTGCGCCACTGAGAATAGCACGGCTGAGAGTAGCTCCTGTGAGGTTGGCTTGAGTCAGTTTTGAGCCATTCAGCAAACAAGTTCCGACCATGCTGGTGCCAATTAGAATAGCTTCTGTTAAATCTGCTTCTGAAAAAATAGCCCCACTCAAAATTACTCCAGTTAAGTCGGCTTCAATAAGAGTAGTTTGAGTAAAGCTCGTAGCGCTCAAATTAGCTTCAATTAACTTAGCTTCAGAGAGATTAGCATTACTAAAATCTGCACCAATAAGATTAGCTCCAATTAGTTTAGTTTTAGCTAGGTAAGAATCTTTGAAACTAGCATTACTTAAATTACTGCGATTAAGGTTAGCTGCACCTAAATTCACTGCAACTAGGTTAGCCCCTTGAAAATTTCTTTCTCCTTTGGAGTGTCTAATTAATAGTTCATTTGCGCTTAAAAGCTCGCTGACATTCATAAAATAAATCTGTTAATTTATCTAGATTTGTGTTGATTTGTTTGATTTCCTCTTGAATTGCCAAAAATTAAGTTTAAAAGATTCTATATTTGGTTAAACTTTCAACAGAAATTATTTTTTGTTAATGCTAAACAAAGTTTGTCGGCGCAGCCGCGATCTGGGATGTCCTAGTGGTCTGTCAAAATATTATTGACGGGTTTGACCCCCCCTAACTAAACTAACCTTAAAAATAGGGAAGTTAGAAAAAAGCTATGGACAGAATTGCTTTGACAGACTACTGGTTTGAATAGGTTCATCAGTCTTGGATAATAGAACTTTACTCCATGACTAATTACTATTTGTTGTATTGATCTAATTACAGGAGTTATGTGCTGGCATCCTTGCAGTCTAGAGACCCTTGTGTGGCTGCGGGTCTGTTCAGCTAGTGTCACCCCCCTGATAGTTCGTGGGACAACTAGATTGCAGGTTGTGATTAAGCTGCACAATAATTAAGCTACCAGGTTCGTCTGAAGCTGAACCTTGAGTATCTGATGTTCTTATACTGCATTTATTGCTTATATCTACTTGATCCATCAGTGCCTAATTTTTTTGAAATTGGCTGCTTCGTTAGTAAAAATGATAGCTGACAATTGATGATTAGACAAATTTTTGTTAAATTAGTCTAAAATATTTTAAATATAAAGATTTTAATTGATAAAAAGTTTTTTTTATGATATATTAAACATTTTTTTAATCGCTTAAAGTCTGGCTCATATCAAGTCGGATTGAATAACCATTATCAAGCTTGCTTCTCCGAATATTATAGAGACGTTGTCAAGGCAGGAAAAGGTTTGAAACTCAACTTCCTTCTACTTAATGTAGTAAGTGGAAAACTGCTGTAAAAGAGGTGAGGCAGCAGTAAATAGACAAGGAAATTTGTTTAAAAGCAACAAGAAGTGTTATTATAAAAGTTTTTCAGAATATCGTAGACGTAACTGCAAAAGTTGAGTTAGGGTTTTAATTAACTATGACAACACAAGTATTGCCGAAAGTAAATAGTCTTGGAGACTGGGCATCCTTAGCTTTTGAAAAGCATTTTCAGAAAACCCTCAGACATGAACCAGAGGTACTCAAAGATCAAGACCCAGAGGAACTACATCAAATGCGTGTGGGTATGCGTCGCTTGCGCTCTGCTGCTCAAGGTTTTAGGCCAGTTGTCACTTTGCCGAAAGCAGCTCAAGACCAAAAGATTGGTAAAATTGCTCGTTGTTTAGGAGGTTTAAGAGATTTAGATGTTCTTTTAGAAGCGCTTCAAAATCGCTATCAACCAAATTTACCTCCTCAAGAACAAGCAGAGTTAGAAAAGGTTATGCAGCGGTTACGAAAACAACGTCGTCAAGCTTTTAAAAAAGTACGAGGAATACTTGGAAATAAGAGTTATCTAGTGTTGAAGCAGAAATTGCAGGAATGGTTAGATAACCCAATTTATACAAATATTTCTTGCCTACCTATTCAAGAGGTATTACCAGATTTATTATTACCTGAAGTTAGTAAATTACTTCTTCATCCTGGCTGGTTGGTTGGTATTGAAACAGAGGATTTAGAAACAAGTGATAATCAGGATTTTTTACTCAAAAAAACTAATTCTAAGCATCAAGTAGTCAAAATTAATAATGATGTTTCTTCTATAAACATTAGCGATCTAGATGAGGAAAATCTACATAGTCTGCGTAAGGAAGTAAAGCGGGTTCGTTACCAAATGAGTTTATTTACAGAATTTTATGGTCCGACTTATGAAGCTTATTTAAAAGATATGAAAGAAATTCAGGAATATCTCGGCGATATTCAAGATTCTGCTGTGTTAAGAGAATTTCTGGAAAATGTTTTGCAATCTAAAATTGATAAGGTTCTTCCTACCTTAGAGAAGCAACTACAACAAAATTGGCATCAAGCATGGCGAAAATGGCAGATTTTGCAAAGACGATATCTTAATATTCAAGTTCGACAAAATTTCCGCTCTGAATTATTGCGACCTGCGGTCTAAATTCTGGTAGATTAGACTTCTTGTAGAGGTCAACGAAAAAACAAAACAAAAATGAATAAGTGAATATTTTATTTTTACTTTTGCAAGAAGTTTATTTATCCAAAATTGGTAGTAGGTAAAGATTGAGTAAAAAGCAGAAAATATATATATAGGGTTTCTCCAGTTACTGAAGTACAGTTGTTTTTCTTGTTTTCTATGACCTACGGACGTTGTATGCAACGTCCCTACTCCCTACTCCTGCGCAACAAAGGAATTTTGTACAGAAACGCTTCTTGGGAATTTCTATATAAAATTTACCTCATCAAAAAAAATATTTTTGTGTCTATTGCCTTTGTGAGTTGGGTAGAATGATAGTAAAAAAAGTTTAACCTATTACTAATCTTTTAATTACCTAATCTTTACCTTGTTAGGATAGGGTAAATTTTATGTATATAAAACCAGTATATGTAAACTTGAATTTATAAATATGGCTCAAACTTCTAGAGCAATTATAGAGAATAATCAGTATAATAAAAGTTCTGAACGTCATCTACACTTTTTTAATAAAGGAGAAACAATACCTTTAATGCCGCAAGGTCTTTGGCAAATTTGTCAGGGTTTAGTGCGACTCAGTACTCTTTATCCAGTAGGGGAAGAAGGTCTACTTGGATGGGGTGGACCTTCTATGTGCTTTGGCAGTTGTTTTTCCCACTTGCAGACTTATCGGGCAAATGCTTTGTCAGATGTTTGTTTAATGTGGTACACGATGATTGAGATAGAGGCTTCCCCAAAATTAGCCCAAGAAATTTTACCCCAATTAGGAAGACGATTTCGACAAACAGAAGCTTTGTTAGCGATCGCCGGACAACGACGAGTAGAAGACCGTCTCCATCAATTATTACTATTATTGAAGCAAGAATTTGGCCAGCCTGTGACTGATGGTACTCGGTTAAGTATTCGCTTGACTCATCAAGATATTGCTGGTGCAATTTGTACAACACGAGTAACCGTCACGAGAATTCTAGGAAAATTACAACAGCAAGGATGGATCGATAGAGATAAAGACCGTCATCTGATATTAAAAAATGAAGCTTTCGCAGGCTTATCAGATTTGTTTGGATTTGTCAGTAACAATAATTACTAAACTTACTCAAATAAATTTTTGGTATGAATTTGAAGAAGGCAGAAGGAAAAATTGCTTCTGGATAGTCTTCGACCTGCTGTTGACGGTGGGGTATTAAACCTGCAAAAGATAAAGATAAGAAAAATTATTAAACGTCTCCACAAACCAAAAAATTCAATCTATTCCTATCCATACATTATCAATTATTTTTCTATTTCTCCTTGTTTCCTAAATCCGGTTTTCCCTCTCTTCTAGAGATGTCTATTAGAAATCACCAATAATAAAAAATCAAATCAATTATTGCACTCTTATTTAGGGTTTGCTTATGGAAAGTCTTTTTGCTGGGGTAGGGAGTAGTTATACCAATTTGATAAATGTTTGTTACAAATATTTGGACTGCTTATAGTAGTCATTAGTCAGTAGAAGCTGCTATTATCATCATTTTTTACCATTAAATTAGTAAGCATTCAGCATTCAGCCATCAGCCATCAGCTATTTATTTGAATTTTAAAGAAAGCCTTGATTAATGAAGTAAATTGAATTTTACTATAAAAGCTGACTTTTAAAGGCTATATTTATTAAAAACCCTTCCTTAAGATATTAGATATTATTGCTGAGAGCTGACAGTTAATAGCTGAATGCTTACTTAAATTATCAATTGTAATACCTTGTACATTTAGATGAAAGATTTTAGTTGACGCTTATTATTCGTAACATTCTTTTTTCAAACTGGTATTAGGACGTAGAATAAATGGGAATTACAGAGTCAGTGGCCTAAAGAATAGTCAGAGTGATTTTTCGGCTGGCTGCTTCCCAAAAATGCTCACTTTTTTAACTTAAGCTTCTTCTAAGCTCATACTTTTTTCAGACATAAAAAGCCTAAAACCAATATCAGTCAATGCTTTGGCATTTAATCAGCAAGCCCTATTTATCAATTTTTTCCCCTTACTTCCTACTCTCTACTCACCTCTTTTCCGGAAATGTCTATTGCCCATAGCGTTGCCTTCGTAAGCGACGTTCTTTCAATATTAAAACATCTGCCTGATTTTCTTCTCTGGCTACTCTAACTAATAATCCAGCTAGCAACAAACTACCAATCATTGAACTACCGCCATAACTAAACATTGGCAATGGTAAACCTGTAGTTGGCAGTATCCCAGTCGCAACACCTATGTTCAAGAAAGACTGACCTACTAAAGCTATCATTACTCCAATGGCTACAAGTTGATGTTCCATTCTAGTAGCTTTGAAGGCAACTCTCAAAGCAATAATACTGTATGTAGCTAATAACAGTAACAGTAATAAGGCTCCCACAAAACCAAACTCTTCAGCATAAACAGAAAATATAAAGTCACTATATGGAATAGGAAGAAAATGTAGCTTTTGCTGAGATAACCCGAAACCACTACCCCAAATATCTCCAGAAGCTACTGCTAGTAAACTTTGAATTAACTGATAACCGTCCCCCATTGAATCTGCCCAAGGATTTGTAAAAGAAAGAACTCGCCTCCTCTGATAATCATTAATGCTGACGCTAATGGTAGCTAAAAGAAATCCAGCTAAAGCAATACCTCCCAGATAAAAGTAAGGTAGTCCTGCGGCAAAGGCAATAAACCATAGAATCATACCACATAAGGCAGTGGTACTTAAGTTTGGTTGTAGTAAGATAGATGCTAGGATCAAAGAAAAAGTACATAACCAAATTATCCTCACTAACCAAGTCAAGCGACTCCATCTGCTATACAAATGAGCTGCTTGTAGCACCAAAAAAGGTTTCATTAGTTCAGATGGTTGAATAACTACTGGGCCTAAAGATATCCAGCGAGTTGCACCATTAATTGTAGTTCCTATTCCTGGTATCAGAGTGAGAAGTAGGAGAGTGAGTATGAGAATTAAGCCTATTTTGGCAGTTTGCAGCATAGTGGATAAGCGGGTATAAACAACCACATTAAATCCCACCATTCCTGCTAAGGCCCATATTAACTGTCGTTTAAAAAAGTATAGACCGTCTCCATATTCTGTTGCACCACTGGGATAGGAAGCGGAAAACAATACTACTAAACCGATAAATAGCCAGAGAAATGTTAACCATCGTAATAGTCTAGCTTCTATAGCCCATGTTTGGACTTTGGGGTCGAAAAAGGGAATGAGATAACGTAAATCCATATTATTAGGTATAGGTCTTAGGTGTTAGGTGATAGGTGTTAGGTTGTAGGTAAATTTTTCTCATCTAAGGCTACAATCTTAATTAATTTACTGTTTGTGTCTATAGTAAAGAATAGGTTAGTTAGGATTTATGCTGATAATAAACCTTAGACAGGAAAACTTTTTTCCCACTGTTGCCTGTTGCCTGCTATAGAATTTTTTGATAAATGCGATCGCAGCGTTTTGTCTCTACTCCAGTTGTTAAGTGATAACCGTTATTTTCATATAATTTAACAGCTTCTTGTAATACTGTTGCTGTTTCTATCCAAATTTCTTGAAATTTACATTCTATAATTCTGTTTTCTAATTCTTTTAATAGAAATTTTCCTAAACCTTGATTTCTGACTTCTGGTAATAAGTACATCTTTCTAATTTCGACTGCTTTATTACCTCGTGAAATTGGATAATATGCGGCAGTGCCTAATATTTTTTCTTGTTTTTCTACTACCCAAAATTCTCCTCCTACATTTTGATAAAATTTTTCTACTTGCAAGACATCTCGATCTGCATCTTCGGGTTCCCAGTTTAAACCATATTCTGTCAGAACAGAACCGATAATATTTGCTACTATTTGACGGTCATCTGGTTGCCAATTTCTAATTACAAAATCACGATAATATTTTTTCATAATTTGAGCAGGTTTTAGGTGATAGATTAAAGCTTTTATCTTTATCAGAAAAAGGTTATGTAGCAATCTTATTTGAGTTGTGAGATATTGTAGATTTTAGGGAACAGGGAACACCGAAGCAAATTATCACAAATGATTTAGAATTGCTATATAGAAATCCCAAATAATTTGTAAAAAATCAAAGGATATATATAGACTCTGAAACTTTTACCGAATAATTAAGGTTGAAAGCCTCTCCTTTTAAGGAGAAAAAAGCGGTCGTTTGCTTCGCAACGCTGACGCGAAACGCGACAGCGGAACGGAGTTCTCTCTTCGCAGCTTCCCGTAGGGTGGGATGGCGAGGTCTCCTCGCTGTCCGACCATCGACCAAGAGAAGAAAAATTTTTCCTTTTAGTCAATCCTCTTCTTTTCAAGGAGGGGTAATTATTAATTATTAATTGTTGAACTCCTCAACCATTTGTTTACCCAGAGCTATAAAATCTGATAACTTATAGCTGATATAGAATCCGGTTATATATATGTTCATAATTTTATCTAGACTTCAAGCTTCAAATCTCCCCATCTCCCTATCTTCCCATCCCCCTCAAATATACAATTAAGTGTTTAGCCTAATTTTATATGAGGGTTTGGAGACAAAATGAGGGGTCAGACCCTGAACTGCAACGTTGTAGTTATGAGCAGGAGTTAGAACCGAAACTGCAACGTTATAGTTATGGAAATTTTTGGATGATATAGAATCTGGTGATCGAGACAAAATGAGGGGTCAGACCCTGAACTGCAACGTTGTAGTTATGAGCAGGAGTTAGAACCGAAACTGCAACGTTATAGTTATGGAAATTTTTGGATGATATAGAATCTGGTGATCGAGACAAAA
>NZ_JAAHGH010000005.1:202201-208571 GCF_010672525.1 Okeania sp. SIO2B3
GAGACAAAATGAGGGGTCAGACCCTGAACTGCAACGTTGTAGTTATGAGCAGGAGTTAGAACCGAAACTGCAACGTTATAGTTATGGAAATTTTTGGATGATATAGAATCTGGTGATCGAGACAAAATGAGGGGTCAGACCCTAAACTGCAACGTTGTAGTTATGAGCAGGAGTTAGAACCGAAACTGCAACGTTATAGTTATGGAAATTTTTGGATGATATAGAATCTGGTGATATAGAATCTGTTCATAATTCTATCTAGGCTTCAAGCCTTCAATCTCCCCTACTCCCCCCATTCCCCTACTACCCAAACTATATAATAAGTAGTACTCAACCGGATTTGATAGGATAGCTAGTTATATCATGTCCGGATAATTAGTGATAAAAAAACTTTTTCCTTCAACTCCAGTCCTTCTTCTTCCTTCTTCCTTCCCTCCTGACTCCTGAGGACTCCGTCGCTATTTATTTATAACTGTTCAACCGGACATGATACTATTGCTCTACCAATTAAATCTCAAAGCATTGACTGATATTAGCCAAAGCCTTTTTTGGTTGAAAAAAGTGCCAGATTTTCAGCCCAAAATCCTCAAAAAGTTAGCATAAAAGGCAGAATAATTGCAGAAAAATCACGATCGATAAATATATCTGACTAGCTCCTAATTAAATTCTATTATCCCTTCCTCCTAACTACTCTCCACTCCCCCATTCCCCTATTCCCCTACTCCTAAAAAAAGACTTTTTGCTGCAAACCCTAATTAACTATGGATGCGTGGTTCTGGATGTAAATTGCTGAGAATTTCACTTTCAAATATGGCTAATTCCTCTAATCTTTCCTCTACTTTTTCTTGTTCAAAATAAGTTGTAGCTAAAATCCAATATATTCCATAATGTCTGGCTTCAGATGCCATTAAACTACGATAAAATTTTGCTAGCTCTGGTTCTGGGCAGTAATCTGCGAGTAAGCCTAAACGTTCGTGACTTCGAGCTTCAATTAAACAGTAAACTAATAATAAATCTAACATTCTTTCTGGTTCATTTCGCCGAACTTTACTATTTAAAGCTGCTCCATAAGGAGGAGAATTTAGAGGAGCTAATGGAATATTACGACGTTCTAACCATTGGTTTACTTGTTCAAAGTGTTCTAATTCTTCTTTGGCAATAGCTGTTAATTTTTTGATAAGTTTCGTACTTGAAGGATAGCGAAACATTAAATTTAAAGCTACTCCTGCTGCTTTTCTTTCGCAGTGAGAATGGTCTAATAATATAGTGTCTAAATTGGCGATCGCTTGTTCTATCCAAGCTTGTGAAGTTGGTTGTTTAATATATTTAATGGTTGGTGTTTTTGTTAGTTGCATATTTATTCCTTGTGTTCATTTTCATAACGTTCTTTTGCTGTTTTTTTTACATTAGCTGCAAAGTCTGGATAATTTTCTAACACTTTTTTCAAGTCATCTTTTTCTAAAATAAATAATTCACAGTAAGTCAATGTGATGATTGATGCAGTACGTCGTTGTTCATATACTAGAGCAATTTCTCCAAAAAATGTACCTGCACCCATATTCCTGTATATAATACCAGTTTTTTCTGAGAAGGCTTGTACTAAACCACGTTTAATAAAGTACATTTCATGACCCCAATTTCCTTCCCGAATTATATATTCATTAGGTGGTAATATTTCAGGTTTTAAAGCCATGACTATTTCTTCAAAAAAATGTCTAGTTGCTCCTTGGAAAATAGGCACTTTTTCAATTACTTCTTTGTGTAATTGTAGTGCTAGTTTCATTTTGAGAGAATAAGGCAATTCTTCGAGTATATGATAATCCCTAATATCCCGATTTTCAATCCACCTATATTGATAGTAATCTCTGATTTTTTGTTGTAACTCAGGGGGAATTTTATTTTCCCGCATATAGGTTTGAATTTGCCCTAATTTTTCTCTATATCTGGCTTTTGCAGCATCTAAGTTAGATATTAATGAAGATACATTACCAATAATATAAGCATACATAGATATCCCTAAAAACATGACTACCAAAGTAAATATTATTTCAATTTCAGTGGCGGGAGTAATATCTCCATATCCGACAGTAGTCAGAGTTGTAATTGCCCAATAAAGAGAATTAATATATTGAGTTCTTCTACTTGCTGATTGTAGAGAATTACTAATCAACCAAGAATTTTCAGCATTAGATTTCCAACTGCCAATCATAAACCAGATACAAGCTACCCAATGAGTAATTAAAATAATTAGTATGACTAATTTACACATTCTAATCAAGGTAGAATTAATATTTATGTTAGTTTCCCACCTGTTAAAAATTCGATAAAATTGGGGTAGTCGTAATAAACGAGGGAATCTCAATAAAGCAATAATAAATAGTGAGTTGGGTGCAATTATTCTGGCAATTAAATCTCCGGGAATGCTAGCTACTAAATGTCTTGAAAAGAGTCGAATTCGATAACGTTGAGCAATCTTTTTTTTGTCTTGAATATATTCTCCGTACTCAAAGTAGCCAATATGAAATCGAATAAATATATCCATAATTAAAATTACATCTCCTATAATGTCTAATATAATCCAGATACCATCAAATCTATTTTTAAAAGCAATTCTAAATGGGATTATGAAAGCATTATAAATAGTAATGGATACAATTAATACTTGCCAGAATCTAATAAATTTACTATCGGGATGAAGTGTGGGAATTTTCACTTTATTTTTCTTGAGTAATTATAGCAGGGGACAGGTAATTTCAGTTATCAGTTATCAGTTAACAGTTAGCCTCCTCCGGAGGAGCTACGCTAACAGTACCTCTGCAATAAGGAGGCTTGAAATAAGGAATATGCTCTTTGATAAGAAAAAAAATCCTTTGATCCAATCCTCTTATTTATAAGAAGAGGTAATTCTACATTCTTAATTCTTAATTCTTGAACAGCCACCCAATTTTCATGTTGCTGGGTATTTTAACTAGCTAGAATAAAATAAATTTTTATCTATTTATTTTGGGTTTAATACCCCACGGTCTACACGGTGTTGAAAATTGGTTGGGGTTTGAGTCCCTATCCACTTTTTGCTTCTTCCTTCTTCCTTCTTCCTTCTTCAACTATTTTCATTTACTTTTTTTATATCCAACAAATGGAATAAGTATCATAATTTTTCGATTGTATTATACATATCTTGAGCAAATTTTTTCGGGTTCCATAATGGCGCTAAATTTTCTGGTTCTTTAGATTTAACTAATTTATCAACAAATTCCTGACGTAAATGAGGATTTTGACCTAATTTTACACCCCAATCAATATATTCATTCCATGACCATGCTACGCCTAATTTAATATCTAAATTTTGTAAAAAAGAATAACCCATTCTAGATAAAAATTGTTCTCCGGCAAGGGTGACAACTGGTAAATTAAACCATAAAGCTTCTAAAGTGTGAGTACCACCATTATAAGGATAAGAATCAAGGATAATATCTGCTAAAGAATAGATGTTTCTATGTTCTTCTTCTGTGGGAAATCTTTCTATAAATTTAATCCTATGAATACTTACACCTTCAGCTTTACAAGCTTGATGATAAGCTGCTTGAAATACTTCTATATCTCCTAATGCTTTATGAATTAATATACTATTAGGAACTTGCTTCAAGATAGCAATTTGTGCTTTGACTAAATCTCGGTTAAATTTTCTCCCTGGTGCTAAACAAAGATAAACAATTTGGTCTAAACCTATCCTTTGAGACTTTCTTAAATTAGCTCTATTTGTTTCTATTCTTTGAAAACCAGAAGTTGCTACAAATGAATTTGGCATCCTAACTAATTTTTCCATATAGTATTTATCTCGGTCTTGGGGATGAGTATGTAAATCGCACAGAAAATAATTATTCTCAGATATGTAAGGAGCATCAAATCCTAACCAAGACATACAAACAGGTGCAGGTTTATAATATAAAATCTGTGTATTAATTGGTAAGCTCAAAGAATCTAAATCTATCAATACATCTATTTTATCTTGCTGAATTTCGGTAATAATTTCCCGGACATCGACGCTTCCTTGAGGATATTTTTTCGGTACATATAATTTAGTAACAGCTTGGCTAAATTTTTGAGTTTGGTCATCTGCTTTAAGACGTTCCGTTGAATATAAATATATTTCTGTATTTAATTTTCCTAACTCTCGAATAATATCAAGGCTACACCAACCGACGGAATGTCTATTGAAATGGTTAGATATGAAGCCAATTTTTAATGGATGTTTATTGTCAAAATTAACAGGAGTAACAAAATTATTATTTTGAGGCTTGAAGACAAATTGTCTATAAATTTTCGATACCGATCTGTAGAGGTCAGAGTTGGCTTGAATATCATCTCTTAAGTAAGGAACACTGAAAAGAAAATTTCCATATAAAGCCTTTATATCGACTACTTTTTTGACAATAGTCATATCCTCTTTCAATTTAGCTTCAAGGTCAAAAAATCTATCTTTAGCAATTTCATTTAAGCCTGATACTTGATAAATACTAATCAAATATATCCCAGTCATAATCGGATCTATTTCCCCACATTGCTGATAATAGTTAGTAACTGCTTCTCTGGCAACTACATAATTATTACCATCCCGAAAAATGCCACATAAATGTTGATGTGCTGTAGCATAATTATCCTGAATTTCAATCGCTTTTTTCAGATATTTAATAGCCTCAGAAAACTTACCTTGACTCCTCAAAATAATGCCAATTTGACTATAAGCTTCTGCTAAATTTGGGTTAACTGTAATTGCCCTTTGCCAACTATCAATAGCTTCATCTAACTTTCCCTCTTCAGCTAACTTATATCCCTGGTTTAAATTAACCTCAACCCCACCCAAATTAGGATTTAATTTTAATGCCTTTTCTTGTGAGGCGATCGCTTCATCTAACTTGCCCAGTTGCTGCCAAACTTTGGCCAAATTCCAATAAGCAGGGGCCATATCTGGTCGTAGTTGAATCGCCTTTCTGTAACAAGCGATCGCCTCATCCAGCTTTCCCTGACGATAAAACATACTGCCCAAATTAACATGAGCCTGGCATAACTCAGGATTAAGTTCTATTGCCCGATAATATAGATTAATTGCTTCCGAAATTTTACCTTGGGCCTGGATAATATTTGCTAGGGTCACATAAGTCGAGGCCCAATTCGGTTGTAGATTTAAAGACTGACGACAACAAGCGATCGCCTCTGATAATTGTCCCTGGGCATAATAAAGTTCAGCTTGTGCTGTTAATGCCTGAAAATTTGGGGTTTGTGAATGGGGAGAACTGGAAGAAATATTCATTGGAAAAAAAGTCTATGCTATCTAATTAAAGGTTAAAATTTATCATATTTTGTACCTGAGTAGGACGAGAGAATATAGGTCTTTCCTCTAAGGCGCAATATTTGAGTTATCCTATGTTTAGTTTTGGGTAAAAATGTTTGATATAGCGATAAGCATTTCCTACGGAATGCTCCGCAAACAGCTATCAACTAGCCTCCTATCGGAGAAACTGCGTTATCAGATAGAATCAAAACTTTTAACTGTAATGTTTTGAAGTTTCTTAGCTTTCCTAATCTTAATGCGTAGTGCTATAACTAATATGAAATAGGTTAATTTTTGCTACAGATAATTTATCAAGAGATAGATAGATAGGAAGATAGGGAAAGTCATAAATAGCATAATTACTTGTATTTTATATAAACTTGCTATTTTACTATTTCGCTCAAATTTCAGCCCCAAAGCTGATAATAAATATCGTATTAATTTTGGTATTTAATATTAAACAAGGAATATTTCAATGATTGGAAAAAAATTGCATCAACTTCAACCAAAAATTAAATTTAAATCTCAAATAATTCTGGGAATTGTTTCATTAATTTTGATATAGCTATAACCATTCAGCATTCAGCATTCAGCTAGGCTCAAAACTTTTAACTGTAATATTTTGAAGTTTCTTAGCTTTCCTAATTTTAATGCGTAGTACTATAACTAATATGAAATAGCTTAATCTTTACTACAGATAATGTAAGCATTTCCTGCGGAATGCTTACCAGATAATTCATCAATAGATAGAGAGATGGGGATATCTGGAAAGTCTTAAATAGCAGAATTACTTGTATTTCATATCAACTTGCTCTGTTACTATTTTCCTCAACTTTCAGCCCTAAAGCTGATAATAAATGTAGTATTATTTTTTGTATTTAATATTAAATCAGGAAGATTTCAATGATTGGAAAAAAATTGCGTCAACTTCAACCAAAAATTAAATTTAAACCTCAAATAATTCCCAGAATTATTTCATTAATTTTGATATAGCTATCAGCATTCAGCATTCAGCTATAGACAAAACTTTTAACTATA
>NZ_JAAHGH010000005.1:208671-248571 GCF_010672525.1 Okeania sp. SIO2B3
AAAAAAATTGCGTCAACTTCAACCAAAAATTAAATTTAAACCTCAAATAATTCCCAGAATTATTTCATTAATTTTGATATAGCTATCAGCATTCAGCATTCAGCTATAGACAAAACTTTTAACTATAATGTTTTGAAATTTCTTAGGTTTCCTAATCTGAATGGGTAGTGCTATAACTAATATGAAATAGATAATCGATCAAGAGATAGAGAGATGGGGATATCTGGAAAGTCTTAAATAGCAGAATTACTTGTATTTCATATCAACTTGCTCTGTTACTATTTTCCTCAACTTTCAGCACCAAAGCTGATAATAAATGTAGTATTATTTTTTGTATTTAATATTAAATCAGGAAGATTTCAATGATTGGAAAAAAAATTGCGTCAACTTCAACCAAAAATTAAATTTAAACCTCAAATAATTCCCAGAATTATTTCATTAATTTTGATATAGCTATCAGCATTCAGCATTCAGCTATAGACAAAACTTTTAACTATAATGTTTTGAAATTTCTTAGGTTTCCTAATCTGAATGGGTAGTGCTATAACTAATATGAAATAGATAATCGATCAAGAGATAGAGAGATGGGGATATCTGGAAAGTCTTAAATAGCAGAATTACTTGTATTTCATATCAACTTGCTCTGTTACTATTTTCCTCAACTTTCAGCACCAAAGCTGATAATAAATGTAGTATTATTTTTTGTATTTAATATTAAATCAGGAAGATTTAAATGATTGGAAAAAAATTGCGTCAACTTCAACCAAAAATTAAATTTAAACCTCAAATAATTTGGGGAATTATTTCATTAATTTTGACAGTAGGAATCCCGATTTTTATCGATAATAAAATTCCTGCTCAAGCACAAACAGAACAAAAATACGAAGAAAAATTATTTGAAACAGCTCTAGCTTTTACTCTATATTTTGAAGGTGGATTTAGTAATCATCCAGCAGATAAAGGTGGTCGAACTTATAAAGGAATTTTGCAAACTGAATATAATGCCTATAGACGAAGACGTGGTTTACCAACCTTAGATGTTACACAAATGTCTGATACTGAACTGATGGAAATTTATCAAAGTTATTGGGATAATAGTAAGTCAGCTACAATGCATCCTGCTCTAGCTGTAGTTATGTTTGATACGGCAGTTAATTTTGGTATTAATAACTCAGTAACTTTTCTTCAGCAGGCTTTGGGATTACCACAAACAGGTATATTTGATGCTGCTACTAAGTCAGCATTAGCAGAAGGTAATAATCGAAATACAGCTCTTCAAATGATTAATGAAAGAATTATTTATCGTTATAAAAGAGTCCAAAAAGATTCGAGTCAAATGGCTTTTTTTCATGGTTGGTTAGCTCGTGATTATAGTTTGTGGGGCTATGTGGAAAAGCTCAAAGATCAATAATCAAGCATTTTGAGTGTAATCTATTTTTAAATCGTAACGACCAACATCATAAATAGTCGTTAATAGTCCTTGTAAATCTATAGTTAGGGTTTGCTGAAAAAGTAATGTAATCCCGGTCATAAATCGGGATGTTCTAATGGGTTCATACCAGGAAATTGGAGATGGCATAATTTTTTCTCCTTTTATCGTTATATCTTTTGTAGGGGCAAACAACCGTTTGCCCTCTATGTATTTTTGACTAAATTATAGCGTTGCTATTGGATTTGATATTATTTCTTCTTTCGATTTTTTAGCATGACTAGCAAAACTGGACGTAATACCCACAGCAAAAAGGCGACTGCTATAATAATAGCGGTTGGACTATTTCCATGCTCTAATAATGGAGTTGGATCGATAGGTAAAATATTTGTGCTAGGTTGACTGGTGCAAACCGTATTTTGTTTTGGAAACATTCTATTTTTTCCTTGATAATTATGCTGACATTTCTATCTGAACATCAAATTTTTGTACTTAAAGCAGAGTTTTAGCTCACCGTTTCTAGTTGAAAAAAAGTGAGCTATAACTGAGCCGAAAAAAATTTATTTTGGAGGTATAATATGGCGGTTACTCTCAAAGCTTCTAAAGAAGGGTTGCAAAAGGTTGATATAGCTAGAAAAAAGAAAGGTTGGACAAAAACAGAGCGTGCTTGGTGCGGACTAGCAATAACTTCACGAGCAACTTTAAAACGTTTTTGGGGCAGTCATCCCATTGAACGAGATGCTTTTATTGGTATTTGTGAGAATGTTGGGATTAACTGGGAAGAAGTTGTGGATGAAACTACTACCTCATCCCAAAATTCCACAGTAGAATTTTTTGCTTATGATGATGCTTGGGTGGGTAGAGAAGACCTCATAGCTGAATTGACTACAAAAGTTAAAGAGTCTTGTCGCTTGCTTATTCTTGTTGGTATTAGTGGTATTGGTAAGACTGCTTTGGCAGAAAAATTAGCAGTGGAGCTACACCAAGAATTTTTGCAGGGAGACTGGAGCAAGTTTCGCCAGGAAAATTTTGATAATGATGGAGAAAGTAGAGATTTTCGTAGTGTTGCTATCCGCTGGTTGCAAAAGTGGGGAGAGTCTCTCACTCAAGATGATTATAAAAATGTGGAAAGGTTACTTTATAAATTACTTAATCGCCTGCGACAACATCGGTATCTGATAATTATTGATTCTCTGGAAAATATTTTGGTGGGAAATGAGGATGAGGGATGGAGTGATTTTCAGGATGAGTTGTGGGTGAGATTTTTTGAGCAATTTTTGGCTTCTCCAGAATGTCAAAGTCGCATTATCTTGACTTCCCAAGATTTTCCTGGGCAAATTCCGGAACGTTATCAGAATTTCTGGGTGTCTCAAGCTTTGAGTGGTTTGAGGGAGTCGGAGCAGTTGCAGTTATTTGGGAAAACTGGGTTGGAGGTTGAGGAAAATTCACCTAACCTACGCTATTTACAACGTATTGGTAATGCTTATGAGGGTCATCCTTTGGCATTGCGAGTAATTGCGGGAGAAGTTGGCAGTCAACCTTTTAATGGTAATGTCGTAGCTTATTGGAAAAAGTATGGTAATGAAATTGAAGAAGTGGAAAAGGCAATTGAGGAAGCTAAGACTAAGGGGATAACTGCTGGTGCTGATGATAAATTTCAGCTAGACAGATATACCCGTCAGTTGCGGAAAAGAGTCCGAAGGCGACTAGATAAGACTTTTTCACGGTTGCAGAAAGAAGCAATTAATGCTTATCGGTTGATTTGTGTTGGTGCAATATATAGGTGTGAAGTGCAAGAAAGTTTTTGGCTGAAGCTTTTGAAAAATTGGCCGTGCGATGAAGAAAAGCAAGAGGTGGCCTTGCAGACTTTGCGCGATCGCTTTTTGGTTGAGGTAGTGGGAGTTTATGAAACTGGTGAATTTCTGCTGAGGCAACATAATTTAATCCGTAGTGTATCACTTGAACATTTAAAGAAATTGGATGAGGAAGATGGTTGATACTGAAAATAATAATACCGAAGGTGGAGTTGTTCTACCTTCTGCTGAGTCTGTTTTGGAATTGTTAGAGCTTGACCCAGATAGTCTTATGTCGATTAAGCCACTTTCCAAACGTCTTCAATATCAGGCTGTTGTTATCTGGTTGACTGACTACAAGTGTCCGCAAGAAGTCAACAATAATTTGGAGATAGTGAAAGGATATCTAGAGGCATTTTATCATCTTGGAGAAGTAGAAGACTGGGAACGAGCAAGCAAAATTATTGCCCTTGAGTTTGATAGTCTCACCCAAGAAGACTTATTAGAAAAATTAAACACTTGGGGATATTATCCAGAGCAAATTGATTTGTGTAGGAAACTCTTGGGAAAAATTAATTATACTTGGGATTCTACTTGCCTGAAAAATTTAAGCCAATCCCATAATTCTCTTGGAAACTATCAACAATCAATGAATTTCTGCGAGCAGCTTTTAGTTATGGCAAAAAACGCAGGTCACCATATGGACATTGAAACAGCTCTAAGCAATCAGGGTACTGTCCATCACTCCCTAGGAAACTACCAAAAAGCCATGAATTGTTATCAAGATGGTTTGACTATTGCACGAGAAATCGGAGATAGTTCTGGAATAGAAAAGTTATTAGCAAATATTGGTAGCGTTTACCATTCTCAAGGAGACTACCACCAAGCTATTAACTATCGCAAGCAGCATTTAGAAATAACACGAGTAAATAGGGAGCTTGCTAGTGAAGCAAGAGCTCTCAACAATCTTGGCAATACATACAATTTTTTGGGGGAGTATCAGTCCGCAATTGACTGTTGTCAGCAGTCTGTGAAAATTGCGAAGCAGATTAATTATCGCTTTGTTGAAATTGGAGCATTGGCCAACCTAGGAATTGCCTACCGTTGTATCGCAGATTATAGCAATGCAATTGAATGCTATAAGCAGAGTTTAAATTTGGCCAGAGAAATAGGAGTTCGTGCTAATATAGGAAATGCACTAGGAAACTTAGGTATTATCTACTACTTTATAGCAGATTATCCTCATGCAGCCGAATATTGTGAGCAGTGGCTAGTTATTGCACGAGAGATAGGGGATGTTTCAGGTATTAGTATGGCTTTAGGAAATTTGGGTAATGTTTACCATTCGTTAGGAAACTATCAAAAATCCATTGAATACCATCAGCAAAGTTTAGAGATTGTTAAAGAACTTGGTAATCTTGCAAGTTTAGGTAATGTTCTGGGAAATTTAGGAAATGCCTATTATTCACTAGGAAAGTATCAAGAATCTCTTGAATACTATCAACAAACTTTAGAAATTTCTGAAAAAACAGGCGATAAAGCTGTACAAGCTAGAGCAATGTCCGATTTGGGTCTTGTCTATAAGTCCCTAGGGAATTATCAAAAATCTAGTGATTATCAACAACAGGCTTTAGTGATTGCCAAAGAAATAGATGATATTGCTCAAGTAGCAAGAGTCAAAGGAAATATAGCAGGCACTTTAATTGAGCTGAAGCGTTACTCAGAGGCTTTAGAGTATTTGCAAGAAGCACTAGCCATTTTTACTAAAATAGGAGAACCTCATGGTAAAGCTGAAGCCCTCAAGAATATAGCAGAAACCCATCAACACCTAGGAAATTTAGATGCAGCACGACAGTATTGTGATGAGGCGTTGGCTATTTTCACAGAATTAGGGGTGCCAGAATTGAAAGGATGTCAGGAATTGCGGGAGAAGTTGGGCTAGATGTAGGAGTGGAATGATTAATCTGTCTATCTTTGCCAGAAGCAGTGAATTTCTGCTCAGACAAAATAATTTAATCCGTAGTATGTCACTTAAGCACTTAAAGAAATTGGATGAGGAAGATGGTTAATACTGAAAATAATACCCAAGGTGAAGCTATTCTGCCTACTGCTGAGTCTATTTTGGAATTGTTGAAACTTGACCCAGATGATCTTATGTCGATTAAGCCACTTTCTAAACGTATTCAATATCAGGCTGTTGTTATGTGGTTGACTGACTACAAATGTCCTCAAGAAGCAAATGATAATTTAGAGATAGTGAAAGGCTATCTAGAGTCATTTTATCATCTTGGAGAAGTAGAAGACTGGGAAAGGGCAAGTAAAATTGTTTTAATTGAATTACCGCCAACTAACGAAGAGTTACACAATCAGCTTAGGATATGGGGTTACTATGAAGAATCTATTAAAATTTACAGTAACCTATTAGACAAGCTAGATGGGTATTGGAATAGTGTTTGTTTAGATGGATTGGGCAATAATCATAGTTTACTAGGAAAGTATGGAAAAGGTATTGAATGTTTAGATCAAAGTTTGCAGATTTCTAAAGAAATTGGCAATCGCCATAGAGAAGGTATTGCTCTAAGGAATTTGGGTAATCCTTACTATTATATGGGAGAGTATCACACAGCTATTTACTATTTTGACCAAGGTTTGCAGATTGCGAAGGAGATTGAAGATACCAATGGAGAAGCTACTGCTCTAGGGAATTTGGGTGCTGCTTACGAATCTTTAGGAGAGTATCGCAAAGCGCTCTACTATCACCACCAGCATTTAGAGATTTCTAGAGAGATTGGCAATCGCTCTGGAGAAGCTACTGCTCTAGGGAATTTAGGTGTTACTTACGAATCTTTAGGAGACTATCAAAAAGCTATTGACTATCACCAGCAGCATTTGCAGATTGCTAGGGAGATTGGCGATCGCTCTGGAGAGGCTTATGCCTTGATGAATTTAGGTAGTTCTAACCGTACTCTAGGAAAGTATCACATAGCTATTGACTGTTTCCAGGAGAGTTTGCAGATTGCTAGGGAGATTGGTAGCCGTAATTTAGAGAGTCGTGCTCTAGGTGGTTTAGGTCTTGCTTACAGAAGCCTAAGAGAATATCACAAAGCTATCGACTATCACCAGAAGAGTTTAGAGATTTCTAGAGAGACTGGCAGCCGTAATGGAGAGGTTCGTGCCTTGGGAAATTTGGGTTTTGCTTACAACTTCCTAGGGAATTATGACAAAGCTATTAACTATTACCAGGAGAGTTTGCAGATTGCTAGGGAGACTGAAGAGCGTCATGAAGAACTTCGTAACCTCGCAGGATTGGGTTTTGCTTACCTATTTATAGGAGAGTATGGTAAGTCTATTGAAAACAGCAAGCAGAGTTTGCAGATTTCTAGAGAGATGAAAAACCAATATGTAACAGTTACCTCTATAGGGAATTTGGCTCTAGCTTATTGTGGTCTTATTATTAAAAGAGTTTGGCAATTTTCTGAAAAATTAGCAGATATGCTGAAGAGAGCAATTCCCTAGTGAGTTTTATTGATCGTAAAATCTTATTCTCCAAAAAGGAGTCATCTGCACAGAAGAGCGATCGCTTTTTGATACACTTGGATTATCCGTTAACAAAAAAATAATATGAGTGGTATCGACCGCGAAATCTATCTGGAAACTAGAACCAGTTTAATTGATAAGCATCTCCCTAGTACGGAAAAATCCCAAAGAGAATTAGAAACCGAGGGAATAGTCTATCTGTTCAGCGATCGCGAAACAATGGAAAGAGTCGCATCTGAAATCTTTAAAAGAGGAGAACGCACGGGAGTAGATGATATAGGAGACAAATACGAACGCTATGGATTATTTTTTGCCGAACCAATAGGTTATATACTAAAATCAGATGGAACTCAAATTCCTCTCTATTATGGGGAAATAAAAATCAAAAAGACCACCGATAAATACCATGTCATACCTCGCACAAGACCGCGCACAACCAGATGAACTAACCCAAAAATCTCAATTATCCACAGAATGGGAGTTTGCAGAAATTTGGGTCGATCCTTATCTTTCTCCACCATATATTTTAATGCTAATTAAAGAACAGTCGGGCAAATTTTCCATACAAAGTCCAGTGGAAAGCTACAGAACAATCTTTACAGGTGACACCTACGAAGAAGCACAAATGTGGTTGCTTGAGGATGAATACGAGCGAGTAACTGGTCGTTTTTCTCAACCAGAGTAAAAATTCGTAGATTTCCATTGTCAAAGAGTTAGGGTTTGGAGACCAAAACAGAAGAGCGATATAGCTGCCGCTAGGCTCCGCCAACGCGTCAGCGGAACGGAGTTCTATCGCTCCCGACTTCCCTTTCTGCAAAAAAATGCTACATTTATTTGCTAAAATTAAACAACTCAAATGTCACAATCAAATTATTATGGTAAACAACAACCAATTACTCAACCTACCATCAAGTGACGAATTACCTGATTCAGACGACAAACCCGTAGATCACGAAATACAAATCCTAATTCCTAACCTGCTAATGTTAATTTTAAATCAGTTATGGGGCGATCGCTATGATTGGTTTTTTGGCGTAAATATGGGAATTTTCCACACCACTGGGTCAAGTCCTAGAGTTGCTATAGTTCCTGATGCTTTGCTCAGTCTGGGGGTTCCACGACTCAAAAATAATAAATTGCGATCCTCCTATGTTCTTTGGGAGGAAAATTATGTTGTTCCGATATTGGTATTGGAAATTGTTTCTAAAACTTATGGGGGTGAATACGATGAAAAAATGATTGATTACGCTCAGTTGGGGGTCTTGTATTATGTTATCTATAACCCAGATTATTCCAAGCGAGACCAACATGAGCGTTTTGAGGTGTATCGTTTGGTAGATGGAGCATACCAACGTTTAGAAGGAAATCCCGTGTGGATGCCAGAAATTGGTCTGGGGATAGGAACTGAAGTTGGTAACCATTACCGTTGCGAACAAGAGTGGTTGTATTGGTATGACTCTGAAGGGAATAGGTTTATGACTCCAGAAGAGGAAGCACTTCAGCAACGACAACGAGCTGAACAACTTGAACAAATGTTGCGTTCCCTTGGTGTCGATCCAGAACAGTTGTAGCTATATATGTAGGGGCGAATGGCATTCGCCCTCATTGGATCTGGAAATACCGAATTTTCTTTTTTTATTCCCTTGAAAGGGGATGTTTGGGACTTAATTTTCTGGCCAAACAAAATAAAATTTTATAGAATATAATTGCTAATTTTTTCCCAATTTCAACCTTTCTTTTTCTGACAAATTTTCCTCTAAAACACTAATATTTTCCACAGGAATATTAACTTTAATTTTCTCACCTATAGCATATTGATTCAGATGAAAAGGATTAATATTTTGTCTACGGATAACTATCTTAGTTTTGTCAGTTAAACGCACTACATAACGAGTGTCTGTACCAATATAAACAATATTTTCTATTATCCCTGAAAAATCAGATTTTTCTGTAGAAGTTGATGGGTAAATTTCTATTTTTTCCGGTCTGACAACTAAGGTAATAATTGTATCTATTGGCAGATGATGAACTGCGGATATTAATAATGGTAAATTTCCATCTATTAACACTAAACTTTTATCCTCTTGATGTGCAGTTATTCGCCCTGTTAAAAAGTTACTTTCCCCAATAAATTCAGCCACAAAACGAGTTTTTGGTTGTTCATAAATTTCTACCGGAGTTCCCACTTGTAAAACTTCTCCTTGGTACATAACTGCTATCCGGTCAGACATAGTTAAAGCTTCTTCTTGGTCGTGAGTAACATATATAAAAGTAATACCTAACCTTTGCTGCATTTGTTTTAATTCCAACTGCATTTCTTTGCGTAATTTCAAGTCTAAAGCACCTAAAGGTTCATCAAATAATAATACTGCTGGTTGTTTAATTAATGCTCTTGCTAAGGCGACTCTTTGTTGTTGCCCACCAGATAATTGTCGGGGATAACGTTTTTCCATATCTGTTAATTTTACTTGAGCTAAAGTATCAGTTACCCGACGATTTATTTCTGGGCGTGAAAGATTTTCCATTTCTAATCCAAAGGCAATATTTTCTGCCACTGTGAGATGGGGAAATAAAGCATAATTCTGAAAAACTGTATTGACTGGGCGATGAAATGGCGGACTATTTCCTATTAGTTGACCTTGAATATAAATTTCTCCGGATGTGGGCATTTCAAAACCAGCTATCATTCTTAATGTGGTTGTTTTGCCACACCCAGAAGGACCTAATATGGAAAAGAATTCCGATTTTTTTATTTGCAGATTTATATTATTTACAGCAATAAATTTTTTTTGATTTTGACTTTTGAATACTTTGGATATGTTAATGAGTTCGACGGTCTGAGATAGCATATTTTGGCGTTGGTGAATTAGTGTATGATATTAATCTTAATTATTGAGGAGTCAACCCACCCCTAACCCCTCCGGTGGAGGGGAAGTCAGGAGTCAGGAGTCAACCCACCCCTAGCCCCTCCGGTGGAGGGGAAGAAAGAAGAATAAAGAGGAATATAAAAAGAAAGTTTTTTGTTCGCGCTCTTATCCAGATATGATATCATACCTCTTTTCACCAACGCCCATATTTTTATGATTGACCCTTGAAATATAGAAGGAAGTACCCCTATTTTTTCAGCAAATAAATGCAAATTAATATTTTCATAAAGTCCGGTATTTTTAAAGCATTTCAAATGCTAATGTATGACTTTTTTTTTGTTCGAGCTGCCTGTATAAGTTAGTTTTATCTATGCCAAATATCTACAGATGTATCATTTACTAATTAAGATGAATAAAACGGGCGATCGCTTCTTTAACTAAGAGATAATTTATTTGATTTTATAAGTCTAAATAAGCAACTTTACCTTGCTCAATAAATGCTTCTGTAACTCTGATTATTTGATTAATCTGAGGTTCTCTAGCATCATCTATTGCTTCACTTACTTTTTCATTTATATAAGAGTTAATTACTTTTTTATCATTTGTTCCTTGCTGAAAAATATTATTTAATTCAAACTATAAACGTAAGTAACCTTCAGGATTCTTTGTAGACATAATTTGTTCTGCTACAAGGTTATTAGCTGAAGACTGAGAATTCATCAATATATTAATTAGTTTGATTGCCCATTCAGCTAGTCCCCATTGTACTATTTGCTTATAACTATATGGCTGGCTAGTTTCACCTGTGCCAATAGAAATTATTGAAATATCTTCTAGTTTATGACCTAGTTTAATTGCATAGCTTATTGCTGCTAATGTGGGATTATTTGCTGCTATTCCTCCATCTATATGTGGTAGACTCAAGTCTCCATTTTTTAATTCATAAGCTGGAAAATAAGTAGGAGCTGATGAAGAACTAGCACAAATTTCCCACAGAGGGAGATTGTCATACCAAATGGTTTGTTTAGGTATTTATGGATGATAATTTACAAAAATAGTCGGAGATTCCAAAAACATATTGTAAGACACAATTAATAAGTTTATTTCACTAATTTATTGAAGTATAATTGCCGTTCTATCTTGTCGTAAAAGGTATTTTTTCAAGACTTTAATTAAGCCTTCACTGGAAAACTTAGGAGCAGAAATTCCATATTTCAAAATTAAGGGTAATCTTTTGGGCGACAAGCGACTTTGGTATGGAAAAATATTGATTCCTTCTTCCTGATATAGCTTGAGAATATTAGTGCTTTCTGTTCCTGTAGCAATTAGCGCTGCAATAATTGAGCCAGTGGAAGTACCAGCTATTAAGTCAAAGTATTCATGTAAAGACTTACCTTTTTGTTCTTTAATTTTTTTTTCAATTTCTATCAGAATTCGTGCTGCAATTACTCCACGAATTCCACCGCCATCTAAACTAAGAATTTTGAAAGTCATTATAGTTTTGCCTTTATAAATATAATTAGGGTTTGCTGAAAAAGTCTTTTAGTAGGGGTAGGAGACAACCCACCCCTCGCCCCTCCCAGGAGGGGAAGACAGGAGACAGGAGACAACCCACCCCTAACCCCTCCCAGGAGGGGAGAAATGGGAATGAGCGAGGAGGTAGAAGTAAGAATTGTCCCTTGATTTTTATGTCCAACTATGCGCCTAAAATACTAACTTTTTGAGTGTTTTAGACTGAAACAGGCGCACTTTTTTCGACTCCAAAAATGCTAAATTCTTTATATGTCAATGCTTTTATATTTAATCAGCAAGCCTTAATTATTTAACTACTGAATTATATCATTGTTATAGCAATTCCCACATTTGTGAGGTACAAAATTCGTGATTTTTAGGGAGTAGGCTAAAACGCATTTAAAATGCGCCTTAGCAAGTCAAAAGTTAGAAGTCAGAAGTAATAGGGGTTGTACTTTTAAGGGGATAAAAAGGAAGATTTTCCTTTTAGTCAATCTTCTTCTTTTAAAGAAAAGTTCATTAATTGATAATGGATAATTGATAATGGATAATTACCTCTGGTTAAAACAGTTATGGAATTGAATATAAGGAAATATTATTTCTTCTCTTGGTCGATTGGATATGGCGAGGAGACCCGTTCTTGCAGACCCGCTCCGCTTTATATGTTGCGGAGCAAAACGCCATCCCACCCTCCGGGAAGCTCCGCTAACGACCGCTTTTTTCCCCTTAAAAGGGGAGACTTTAAACCAGAATTATTTAATAATTAATTATTAAGTAATTATTCATTATTCATTATTCATTATTCATTATTCATTAATTACCAACTCCTAATTTAACTTCTGTCCAAGCTTCATCATATAGAGTTGTTGCTTGACCAACATCTTGAATATAATCAAGTTTTGCAAATAATTCTGGTGGGGGATAAATGGCAGGATTATTTAAATCGGCAGCTTCGATTAAACCTAAATCTTTTGCTGTTTGATTTGGGGTTGCGTACTTAATGAAATTGGAAATTTTTGCTCCTATTTCTGGTTCGAGAATGAAGTTGATAAATTTTTCTGCAAGTTCTTTATTATTACTTCCTTTAAGAATAACCATATTATCAGTTAAGAGAATACTTCCTTCTTTAGGAATAGCGTAACGAAGGTTGGGATTTTCTTTCATAATCTGGAAAATATCTCCACTCCATTCACAGGTTAAATCTACTTCTCCTTGGTCTAATAAATTTTGACCTGTGTCGGGCGCAAAAGCAGCGATCGCCTCTTTATTTTTAATTAGAAAATCTCTAGCTTCATTAATTTCTTTAGGGTTAGTTGTATTGGGGTCATAACCAAGGGAAATTAAGGCAATTGAAAAGCTACTTCGCATATCATCTAATAGAGCAACTCTGCCTTTGAATTTAGGGTCAAACATAGTTGACCAACTATTAATTTCACCTTCAGTTGCTTTGATATTATAGCCTATTCCCATTGTGCCCCATTGGTAAGCCATACTATATTTATTTCCAGGGTCGTAAGGAGGGTTAATAAATTTTTCATTGAGATTTTTCATATTAGGAATATTTTCCTGATTCAGTTCTTCTAACAATCCTTCATAAACCATTATTTCCACCATATAATCACCCGGAAAAGCTACATCATAACCAGGATTTCCTGGCTTGATTTTGGCATAGAGGTCTTCATTACTTTCATAGGTATCGTATTGAATTTTGACATTAAATTTATTTTCAAATTCAGTAATTACTTCAGGAGCAATATATGTTGACCAATTATAAATACTCAGGACGTTATTATTGCTAACCTCTGAAGTATTAGGGCTATTATTACTACAACCAATTGGTAAAATTACAGCCATAGTAAATAGCAACAAAAAAGTAATCAGTTTTTTCATATTTACAGATATTTATTTAGAGGTTGTCTAAGAAGTCTCATTTGCTATATCAAAGCCCCCTAAATCCCACAAAATTGGGGGGCTTTTACCAGCTAATGGATTCTTTTTCCCCCCAGAATTGGCTTGCTCGGGGGGCAAAATTCAGTATTAAGGGACTTCAAAATAAAAAATTATCCCATTCAGCTATGAAAGTAAGGCAGTAGGGAAGAAATTGAAAAAGTAAGGAAGTAGAGAGTAGCTAGTTAACGATACTAAGTACAAAAATTGGGATAATTTATTTTCTGCTATTCCCTAAACAACTTTTCAGATATCCTCTTAGTCATTTTGTAAGAATTTCCTACGGAATGCTGCGCAAACAGTCATTAGCTGTCAGCTTTCAAGAATTAGTAGTTTGGGGATTTGAGTAATATTGAGTCGTAAGCAAGTAGCTAATTTATTTCAGACTTTTAATTCTGTTAAATCTTTTAACTCTGATTACTCAAAAAAAGGGCAATTAAGTTAATAGCTGACGGCTGTTTGCTTACGTAATTTTAGGTGTTTTTTTGATTCCCTAATTGCTCAAGAAAAAGGGCAGATATTACCAACATCAAAGAAGCTATTAACATTAAAGTAGATATAGCATTAATTGCTGGTGTTACTGAAAATTTAATCATACCATAAACGAATAATGGTAATGTCGTCGAACCTACTCCCGCAGTAAAAAAAGTTATCACAAAATCATCTAGTGACAAAGTAAAAGCTAATAAAGCAGCGCTAAAAATTCCCGGCCAAATCAAAGGTAAAGTAATACGAAAAAAGGTTCTCCATTCATTAGCACCTAAGTCTAAAGCAGCTTCCTCTAAAGCTGGGTCAAGTTCAGCTACCCGCGCTCTCACAGTTACTACAACAAAAGAGATACAAAATGCTATATGACCAATAATTACTGTCGGTAAACCTAGCACTAGACGAATGCCTAAAAAATTTTCTATTAGTTGAAAACTTAGAGAGAAGAAAACTAATAAAGAAAGTCCTATAGTAATTTCTGGAATAATTATTGGTAGAAAAAGTATTGCCTCTAATATAGTCCGTCCGGGAAAACGAAAACGTTCCAATGCTAAGGCAATCATAGTACCAAAAATTGTGGCGATGATTGTCGAAAGTACTGCTACCAAAAGACTGTTTTTCAAAGCTTCCCAAATCATCACATCAGTAATAGTATTATTAGTTGCTCCTTGTAATAAATTCCTATACCAATCTAAAGTGAAGCCTCGCCAAATAGCATTAAAACGAGAATCATTAAAAGAATAAATTACTAATATAAAAATCGGTAAATAGAGAAAGGCAAAACCTAGAGCAGCATTTAGCCATAACCCAAATTTACCAAGAGAACGAATGAGTAAATCTAATTGTTTCATTCTGGCTTTTAAAGTGAGATTTTTTTGTCTTCTGAAATCCGGAAATATATAATAACTGGGATTAATACAATTATCATTAATAAAATTGATAATGCTGAACCAAACGGCCAATTTCTCGCTTTAATAAACTGATTTTGAATGAGATTTCCCACCATCATAGTTTTGGCACCGCCTAAAATATCAGGAGTAATAAAAGCACCAAATGCTGGAATAAAAACGAGTAATGAACCAGCAACTATTCCTTTGATTGTTAATGGTAAAACTACACGAAAAAAAGTTCGTAAATCATTGGCACCCAAATCTTGAGCAGCTTCTAACAAAGAAAAATTAAAGCGTTCAATTGTGGCATATAAGGGTAATATCATAAATGGTAAATAACCATAAACCAAACCAATAATCACAGCAAATGGAGTAAAAATTATAGTCAAAGGTTCATCGATTAACTGTAAACTTTGTAGGGCAATATTAAATACTCCTTCGGTACGAAGTAATACAATCCAAGCATAAGTACGAACTAAAAAATTTGTCCAAAAGGGGATAATTATTAGCATTAGTAAGACATTACGCCAAGGTGGTCTACGGGTAGCAATAAAATATGCTAAAGGATAACCAATTAGTAAACAAATAATAGTTGTAATGAAAGCCAAAAATAAAGACCGCCCAAATATTCCCCAATATATTCCTTGAGCTAGTTGTTGATAATTATCTAGGGTAAATTCCCAAACAACACCACCGTAAGTGCCTCTTTCTAAAAAGCTATAAATAAGTACAATTATTAAAGGGATGATGAAGAAAATTAATATCCAGATAGTTGCTGGAAATAACAGAATTAGTAAATTGGTTAATTTCCGAGTTTCAATGGTTGATGTTGATTGTTTTTTATTAGTTTGCCACATATTAATTAATTGATGACTATTTGTTTATCAACAAAAGATTAAGTAGGGTGTGTGATGGTATCATTTCTGGAATAATGGTCGGTTTGATACCTCATGCACGACGTGTTTTGGGAGGTGCGCATTATATAATACGTTTCGTAAACTACGCGATCTAATATTTATTTGACAAACAGTCTCTTAAATATATAGCGTTTCTCTAACAATTAGTATTTTCGAGTACAAAAAATCTCTATAGATCAAAAACCTGGAACTATTACCAATATTGCCAGATTAATTATTTCTTTTACCTTAAAAGTATGTTTATAGTTTAAATATAAATGTTGGAGTTTTTTTGCTTTAGACATCTCCAATAATAAAAAATCAAATCAATTATCGCACATAAATTATCAATTCTTTTCCCAGTAGTCCTGCTCGCGTAATGGTGAAGATATATATTTTTGCTAGTCCTGCTCGCGTAATGGTAAGTGGAGATAGGGAAAACTTATACCAATTTCATAAAATATTGCTACAGTGGTTTTCTGTGCTGGTCGGAATTTAGAGATTAATACTGTAACGACCTTTTTTGAATTTGGTATTAGAAAGGGAACAAGATGCTCCCATTGTCTATACCATTACAAAAATAATTAGAACGGGAGCAAGATACTCCCACTGGTTATACCATTACAATGCACTATTACCATATTTTTTAATTTTTTTCCACAGTCCCCATCTCCTCATCTCCCCACACTCTCTGCAATATTTTTCCTTCTTCCTTCCTTCTTCTTCTATGTAGCTATTTTCAGAAAGATAGAACACACTCCTAAAAATAAAAACCCTTGTATAGACCTTCTATGAAACCTTCCTACCAGAGTCTACTTAAGTAAAAACTACTATAACCCTTAATTGATAGGTAGAACTGAGATACCACTATCAGTGTTCTACGCGATCGTCAAAATATCTTCCATCGCAGAAAACATCTCCAGAAGGCAACAGTGGGAAAAATCTCCCTTTTTAAATTTCATTACAGTCTATTTCCTGACCAACTCTTTCTTTGTTATACCAGAAGAATACTATCGGATTAGTGACAAGTATCAATATAAATAAACTTTTATATATTGACAAATTAACAATTTTATGTACTAAGGCTTTAATCCAGATATAATAGAGATCAAAGTATTAAATATTGTCAATTTTTATGTATTGACAAATCAACATTTTTGTGAATTTAAAAAAAGTTCAGTAATTTTACGAATCAAAACAACCATGCTATTTAAAGGGTCCGTAAAATTATAGAGATTGTTTTTAAAGATTTAATGAAGGTATAGAGTGTCTTCAAAAATCGAAGATATCAACTTTTATATATTTTCATCCTGAGCAGTAATTGGCATAATTGAATAAGAAAAGCATCAATGTTTTCTCTGGAAATAAAAGACACTCTATATTCAATAAAAAATATGAATAACTTATCTAAAAATAATCAAGAAGGTATTTGGAAAAAGCAGATAGTTAAAACTAAAAGAAAAGGATATTTCCGGAATATACAGGAAGTAAAAGTTGTAGCTACAGTAGCAAATATGGTGAAAGAACCATCGACATCAAAATCTTTTGCTTCAAAAGTTTGGGTAGTTTCTAGCGCTCTGTAAAGATAATATCTATATCGATCCGCTTGCTTGAAAAAAAATGGCGATCGTACAAATATTAATCAGTATAAGGGTTTCCAAAAATAAAAATTTTGGAAATTTTTTTTATTAAATTTGTTTTTCAGGAACTAAATATTGATTGCCATTAACAAAATATCATCAAATTAAGCAGCTTAAAAAAATCAAACACTTACCAATAAATTAATTATGTAAAGACAAATATTTGTATAATTTTATTTTTCAATAGATTAATCATTATATAAAAATCTTATTTTGCCCAGTCAGAATGTTGATATAGCAGAAGGAAGAAGGAAGAAAGAAGAAGCAGGAAAGTTAATTATTGATATTCCGTTGTTTTAGATCTTCTATAAAGTCAAAAGTAGTAATGGCAGTTGCTGTATATACAAAATATCAAAACTATTTTCAAAATATCTATAGCGATCGCCGAATAATTGATGACACCGATGAGGATGATAACCGAGTAGGAGAGACAATACCTATCTCATAACTTATTTTTGACTGCTATAATTAGGGTTTGCTGAAAAAGTATTATGGTTAAGGGTAGGAGTTAAACTACCCCTAATATCATGTCCGGATAATTAGTGATGAAAAAATTTATCATGAGTGCTTAAACAATAAATCTTTCTATTTTCCCCTCCACCGGAGGGGTTAGGGGTGGGTTCTCTACTCCCCTACTCCCCTACTCCCCCGCTCCCCTACTATCTTAATAATAAGTATTCAACCGGACATGATATAACCCCTCCCAGGAGGGGAAGGAGCGAGTCAGGAGAAATGGGAATTACAGAGGATGTAGTTGGAAGAATTGTCCCTTAATTTTTCTGTCCTTGTCTGCACAAAATGCTAACATCCATAAGCTTTCTAGACCAAAAAGCTGGCACTTTTTTTCAACCTAATATGATAAGACTGAAACCTTTATATGTCAATACTTTGATAGTTAATCAGCAAGCCCTAATTATACTTTTACATACCTACAAAAGTATAAATTAAAAAGTGTGAGAAAAAAAATAGTATGTTATAATACTCATCATAAATGAATTCTAATGATTTTTAGGAAAATCACTCTATACCCTCGTCAAGTAGGGGGTCAGAGTTAGCATGACAGCCATCGAATCAATATCATTATTTACTGAACAGTTAGTAAGAGCTAAAACAGGTAAATCTCTGTCAGACATTGAAAGAGAAGTTCTACGACTATCCTTGTCTGGAAAAACCTATAGTCAAATAGCCTCTAAATCAGACTATTCTAGAGATTATATTAGCCAAAATGTGGCTCCTAAATTATGGAAGTTGCTCAGTAATATTCTCAAAGAAAAAATTAGTAAAACTAACTGCCTTTCTGTATTAGAAAGACAACTATTGATCGATCAAGCAAGTAAAAAACAACCTATACAGACCAGCTTAATTAATACAAATACAATCCAATCTTCAGAAATTTCCGAAATTAATGATTGTAAATTACTAGATGGTAGAATTCCTATGGGTTCTCCATATTATATAGAACGTGCGGAACAATTAATCTGTTATTCAGAAATTAATAAACCAGGATCGTTTCTGCGTATTAAAGCACCCAGACAAATGGGAAAAACTTCTCTATTAATGAGAGTTATTAATTATGCTATTAAACAACAATATCAGACAGTACGATTAAGTTTACGAAGGGTTGATAGTACAGTTATCAAAGATATCAATAAATTTTTAAGATGGTTTTGTGCTAGCGTAACCAGAAAATTACAGCTAGAATCAAAGTTGAATGAATATTGGGACGAAGATATTGGTAGTATAGAAAGCTGCACTGTATATTTTCAAGACTATTTGCTTTCTATCACAGATAATCCCATTGTTTTAGCAATAGATGAAGTAGATTATATTTTTCAATCTCCAGAAATAGCTAATGATTTTCTGTCAATGTTGCATTCTTGGTATGGGGAAGCAAAAGAAGTTAAGCTCTGGCAAAAACTGCGGATAGTATTAGTAAAATCTACAGAAGTTTATATGGCAATGAATATTAATAAATCACCTTTTAATATGGGGATAGCTATAGATTTATCCCCATTTAATCTCGAACAAACCCAGGAATTAGCACAACGTTATCAAATAGAGCTATTACCACAAGAAAAAAATCAATTAATGCGATTACTGGGTGGTCATCCCTATCTAGTTAATACTACTTTTTATTATATTAAATGTCATAATGCCAGTTTAGAAAGCTTAATCAAAACATCAGCTACAGACACAGGTATTTATAGTAACCATTTACATCAACATTTACAAAATCTGCAACAATATCCAGAACTTAAAACAGCTTTTGAACAAGTATTGCGAGCTATAACTCCTGTAGAGTTAGAGCAGGTATTGGCATTTAAGTTAAAAAGTATGGGTTTGGTTGTACAATTAGAAGGTAATTTAGTTATGCCTAGTTGTGACTTATACAGGCGATACTTTTATAATGTATTTGTTAGTTTATAGTTGGGAAGTTTAGGGGCTAATATTATCTCCAGTTGAATACTTAGGGTTTGCGCTCAAAAGTCTTATGGGTTAGGGTAGGAGACAGGAGACAACCCACCCCTAACCCCTCCGGTGGAGGGGAAGACAGGAGACAGGAGAAAAGGGAATGAGCGAGGAGGTAGGAGCGGGCGTTTTGTCCTTTGATTTTTCTGCCCAACTATGAGCCTAAAATAATAACTTTTTGAGCATGAAGAGCTGAAAACCAGGCACTTTTTTCGATACCAAAAAGGCTAAAACCTTTATCTGTAAATACTTTTAGATTTAATCAGCAAGCCCTACTTATAAATAAATGACGGAGTCCTCAGGAGTCAGGAGTCAGGAGTCAGGAGGGAAAAAGAGGGAAGAACAGGAGAAAGTTTTTTCATCACTAATTATTCGGACATGATGTAACACAAGAGTGAAATTTCTCCTCTTTATTCCTTCCACCCCCTAACTAAACTAATGGTTCTTGCTGAGTCGTGCAATGTATTCCTCCGCCTCCGGAAGCAATTTCATCAATATTAATTTGCACAATATCTCGACTGGGGAAAAGTTCTGCTAGAGTTTCTTTGGCGCGTCTGTCCGACTGGCGATCGCCAAATTTTGGTGCAATAAGAGCACCGTTAATCACATAAAAATTAATATATCCGGCGGCAAAGTCATCGCTTTCGTATCCCGGTCGTATTCTTTTCGGTGCTGGAAGCACAACAACTTCTAATTTTTTCCCATCCGCATCTGTTGACGACCGCAAAATTTCTAAATGTTTTTTGGTAACAGCATGGTCAAAAGATTCAGGGTCTGGATCGTATCCAGCAACAACAACACCGGGACGAACAAAACGGGCATAAAAATCTGTATGTCCATCGGTAATATCGTAACCTCTGATACCCGGCAACCAGATAATTTTACGCAACCCCAATAAAGACTTTAATTCTGTTTCGCAATCAATTTTGCTCCAACCAGGATTGCGATTATTATTGATAATACAACTTTCAGTTACGATCGCTGTACCATTACCATCAACTTCAATACCACCTCCTTCAAATACAAGTTCTGTATTGATTAGCGGTACTCCTGATTTTTTTGCTACAAACTTAGCTACTTCAGCATCGCGGTCGTGATATTGCTTATTTCCCCAACCATTAAAATTAAAATCAATGGCCGCTTTTTGACCTTTCTCATTCACAACAAAAACTGGCCCTGTATCCCTCATCCAAAGGTCATCTATAGGACAAATAATCAACTCCACACTAGAGCCACATTTGGCTGCGGCTACATCATAGTCTGCCTCACGAACTAACATTTTTACAGGTTCATATTCAGCGATCGCTCTGGCAATGTTTGCTAGATTATCTTGTACTCCAGAATAGTATTTACGTCCCCAAATATCTTTACTTGCACTAAATGCCATCCAAGTACACAAATGAGGTTCGCCTTCATCTGGCATATAAAACGAGGTATTTGATGACATAGAAATTGATGTTTGATTTAATAATTGAGGATTAGTTGTGGCAGAGCTGACTAAACTCTTGAGAAAAATATAGCTTGATGTGGTCGATATTAACTGGAGAAAAAATCGTCTATTCATAAATTTTATCATGGCCGGTTGAATACTTATAAATAACTTAGCGAGGAGTCATACCATTTCTCTGTAAAAATGCGCTTAATCATTATTGCTCAAACCTCATTAAACTGACTATTCTCATCTTTATATTAAGTGCAACTTCATGGAGAAATGGTATCAGGAGGGAAGAAGAAGATAAGAAAGTTTTTGATCGCTAGACCTCTCCAAAAATCAAAAGTAAAATCAATTCTTATCCATAGATTATCAATTACTTCTCCCTATTGCCCATTGCCTATTCCCTATTTTCTGGAGATGTCTACTAATTATCCGGACATGATATAAATCTTATCAGTTTTCAAGAGTGGTAATTGTTAATTATTAATTGTTGAAGATTGGTTACTGCCAGAGGAGGATGAAGCGTGGCACTATTTATTAAGAGTGATGTGGTTGTTGTTTCATTTTTCTATTCCTTATTCTCTTCTTCAAATCCAGTGATAATTGCTACTAAAATTGCCATTAATTCTTCTAAATCATTAGGTGCTCGATCTAAATTTAGGTCTTGTTTAACTTGTTTTTCTTGTCGTTTCAACAGAGAAATTTGCCAAATATTTCCGATAGAAACAGCTCCATATAATAAATTTTGTTCTGCTTCGATTCCTTTATCGAGAGCAATTAGCTCAGTCACAAATTGCTTAAAACCTCTTTCTAAGTTTTCATCCTTTGCCTCAATAACTAATAAATTATTTCCTGCTTGTAAAAAATAATCTAGAGAACCTTTGAGTTGAGATGAAATTTCCAAAGGATAGGAAACTTTTAGTTTTGCCTGACAATAATCGACTAATTCTATTAAAACTGGAGCAATTAAAAATTCTCGCCTTGCCATCTCACTATCTAAAGTAATATAGGGAAGACTTTTCCTAAATCTTTGCTTGAGATTTTCTACCCCATCAACTTGCTGTTGAGACTTTGGCAAAACCAATTCTTCTGTTATTAATTGATAACCAAAATAATTTAATATATCTTCCGGGTAATAATTCAACTTGAAATAATCTGAAAAATTGCAACTATCGGGTAATGTAATTGATATATTTTTCATAAGTTTTGCCAGAATATTCTGATGGTTTAAGAGGTTGTCTGAGAAGCCCCATTTGCTACATCCAAGCCCCCTACATTCCCCCAATTTGGGGGGACTAGAGCAAGCAAATTGACTCTTGTTCCCCCCAAAGTTGGGGGGGGCTAGGGGGGCAAAATTCAGTGACCCCGCGCATCCCCAAATTTTGGGAGACTAGAGCAAGCAAATTGACTCTTGTTCCCCCCAAAGTTGGGGGGCTGGGGGGGCAAAATTCAGTGACCCCGCGCATCCCCAAATTTTGGGAGACTAGAGCAAGCAAATTGACTCTTATTCCCCCCAAAGTTGGGGGGGCTAGGGGGCAAAATTCAGTATTAAAAAACTTTTCAGATATCCTCTAATACCCCGCCATCTACCTTACTTCTTCCTTCTTCAACCTTGAAATATTTGGTTAGCGGTTAAATCTAATCCAGGAAAAGTAGTGGGTTTAATTAATTCATTACCTCTAAAACATTGGACTTGATATTCATCATCAATAAGCTGATAAATAGAAATAGTTGGTTGTTTTGGATTACCAAGATAACGATAACCACCTATTCCTAGATAATCGACAATCCAATATTCATTAATGCCAATTTCCTCTCTTCGAGACGCTACGCGAAAGTAATCCCTTAATTTAGTTAAATAATCATCTCGCCAATTACTACTCACAATTTCTATTACTAAGGGAATTGATTCTCCTTTTGTTAGGGTTGAATATTTTTCCCACAAAGGTTCGTCTTTAAGAGCATTTCTATCTACAACTAATGCATCAGGTAAATAACCACTATTTTCATTGGGTACTTTTACTAATGCTTGTTTGGGTAAAAAATATGATAGTTTACTCTGTCTAAAAAAAACAGCCAATTCAACTGCTAAAAATCCTGAAATTTATTCATATTTTCCTTTTGGCTGCATTTCTACAATCATTCCCTTATATAATTCATAATGCCCATTTTCTGCTTTACAGTCAAGAAATTCATTAAAGGTCATTAATTTAGGTAAAGCTTGATTTTGTATCATCTTAAATTAGCCTCAAATTATTGATAGAGAATAGGGAATAGGGAATAGGAAGATAAAATTTTTTATTTCATATCTTGAATTGATTTAATTAGGGCTTGCTGATTAATTATAAAAGTATTGACAGATAAAATTTTTAGCGTTTTAGAGTTGAAAAAAGTACCAGTTTTTCGGTGGCAATAGCTGCATAAAGCTAGTATTTTGGGATGATTATGGCAGAAAAATTGAGAGACAATTCTTAACTCCTACCTCCTCGCTCCCGAGCCATTTCTCCTCTCCTGGGAGGGGGAGGGGCGAGGGGTGGGTTGTCTCCTGTCTCCTACAAAGAGCAAAAAGACTTTATTCAACAAACCCTAATTAACACTTTTGCCAGAGGTCTATCTTTGTTATTGATAGGGAATAGGTAATAGGGAATAGTTGGAAAAACATTTCCTAGTCTAAGATTCATCATCCGCATAAGTCCTAAGCAATTATTTTTTAGCTATATGATTAATTTCCTGTTATATTGCAACTCTTTTCTTCCTTCTTCCTTCTCATACCAATTCACTTGAAAAATGTCACAAATACTTTCAAACTTTAAATGTTAAATAATTTCGGTAAATTAGTGTAGCATCAAAGTTTTGAGCTGATACAATCTAACTTTTAACTTTTAACTTTTAACTTTTAACTTTTGACTTTTGACTTATAACTTCTCTTCCTTCTTCCTTCTTCCTTCTTCCTTCTTCCTTGCTTACTGATACTCTCGCTTAATTGATTTTGCCCACAATAAAAATGGTATTACACCACCTCCTAATAATACTGCTAAAGTAAATAAGAAAATGATGAGTCTAGTCAAAAAAGGTAGGGAGCGCGACACCCAAGGAAATACATAAGGTTGTTGTTCTGAATCTACTGAATTATCGGGTAAATTGAGACTAACTTGCACATTATGTAACGAACCACGGTCGGCATTTATTGGCTGAATATAGTTAATTTGATACTCATCAAATAAAGCCTCTAAAAATTCGGTCAAACTTGCAGAAATATCCTCAGCATTACCAGAAAATTCAGCAATACCATTAGTTACACCCGCAATTTGTTGTAGTCGTTGTTGATCGACAAATTCTTCAGCAGCAAGTTCGGTTAATTCTTCAGAATTATTACTTTTTTTTCCTCCTCTCACACTAATATCTCTAATAGTAGGAAGTTCCTCTAAATCATATTTTTGCTGCAACTGTTGGGGAGTCAAACCATAACCCAAAGTATGCACAGTAATATTAGGATAACTCTTCAACATAAACACAAGTTTTTCAAAGTCTTGTGCTTCTAATTCTGGTTCATTTTCTCTATTTCCATAAATACTATGATAGCCATCAGAAAGTAAAATTATCGAACGTCTTGGTTGAGATAAATTAGAATTTGGGCGTGGGTTAAAACGAGTATCTTCGGAATTACCAAAAAATTGTACTGCCTGACGCAAAGGTTCATAAATATCTGTAGCTGCACAAAGATTATCCAGTTGACTTTCTAGTTTTTTGAGAGATTGTTCAACCTTTCTATTACCTGCTAAAACAAAATTATCTAGTTCTTTTTTAGTCACTTTATTTCCCGGACAATTTTTACCTCCTTTGCCAAAAGGTACAATAGAAATTTTGGTATTTTCTCCCTTTTCAGCTAAATCTTGATTGAATTTTCTCATTGCAGCGATCGCTCCTTCTAATTTGGTTTTTTCCCCACTACTATCTAATTGTTTCATACTGCCACTAAAATCTAATAAAACAATTACCCAAGCAGGGGGTAATTCTGCGGGCAGGGGAATTTTCCAATTAATATCAATGGGATTTAAAGTTTTACATTTTCCAGTTTTAGGCTCTGTTTTGGGCGGACAAACTGTTAAATTAAAGTTCTCTTTTTCCAGTTCTCTTACTGGTTTATTTTTTTGGTCATAAACTTTGATTCGTAGGGTAACTTTACCTTCATTACGTTCAGGAATAGCTTCAATAATTTCCACATTTTTCACTTGAGCAAAGCTAGGATTAATGCAGGAAATTACTATTAACAAAGAAAAACTAACCTTGTGGGTCCAAGAAGCGATTATAGTAGACAAATCTGAATAATTTTTTACCATTATAGCCCTCATTTTCGGCATAAAATGCAATTAAATCGTTATGTTTTAGTTTGATTGGCGTACTTTCCTTCAAGCGATCGCCTTGATATTCTATTTTATTAAAAAACTTGAGATTAGGTACTAAAATTGTTTGGCTAGATGCTAAGTCTAAGTCAGCAATATGCAGTGGCAAACCAGGGATACAAATATCCACACCAAATTGTTGACTGCCCATAATTTTTAACTGAGCTGAACCTATTTTAACTTTACCTCTTGCAGGTAATTGAATTGATAATCCTTCCTCAATTTTATCCGCTAAATCATTACTAACAAATTTAATTCTGGGTGATAATTCTTTCTGAATATGAGGATAATTACTAGATGTTTCAGACTGATTAAAATTTACATTTTCCGTATATTCAAAACCAGCTCCAGCTCTGAGGGCAACTAGATGACTAGGAGAGGTAGAAAAACTCAAGACTAAACCCAATAAACCGCCTAATAAAGAAAAACCTATTGTGTCTTCCCAAACTTGTAAAGCTGTGGGAATTCCATCCATTTGTTGTCGTATCCATTCAAAGATAATTGCTGCAATTAAAGCAGTCAAAATACTGGTAGTCAAACTAATGGTAAGTCGCTGCAAAAAACGCCGTTTATCTCCTGCTTCTATACTACGCCAGCGCCAAGTAAAACCTTCAGCTAAACCCACTGCTCCACCAATTAAAATCCACCCTACTATTCTCACAAATTCATCAGGTACAGTTATAACTTTATCTCTTAATTGTGGATTGAGTAATATTTGTACTAATCCTCCAGAGGCAATACCGATTAATAATCCTAATCCCGCAGCAATACTTAGGGGTATTATACCTCTGTTGAAGTTGCGTTTAAATCGAGTGGGATTACTTAAAAATATATCTGTGGCAACTATACCAACTGCTAGAGAAATTGCTGCACAAGGAAATAATACTAATTCAGGAAATTTTTGTAACCAGCCTAAATCACTGAGGATAAATTGCCCTATACTCCAGCCGATTAATGCTGATGTAATTCCTGATAGAATATATAGATATATTCTCATAATTTATAATTAATTTTAATTTAGATAGAGTCAGAATTAGCAGATAATTAGTAAATATATGTCAGCATTTCCTGCGGAATGTTGCGCAAACAGCTATTAGCATTTCCTAGGTCATGTTACGCAAATAGCTTTTGAACGTTAATAACTGACTAAGGTTAGCTTGTTACCTTTTTTTTCTGCGGAATGCTCCCCAAACATAATTTTGAATTCTCCTTCTAAGATAATAAGTTGATAACTGATAGCTGACTGCTGATAGCTGACTGCTGAATGCTTACAAATATACAAGTTTTGAATCTTTTGCATTTTAAATATTATCTTCCAGAATGTCAATAGTATGTTGGCAGAAAGAAAGAACCAACGGCAGGGATTTTTAATACATATTAGACGGAATGAAGAAAATAATAATAATACTGTTTTTTATCTTCTTGTTATATTGAATCTTTTTGTCCTAGTTTTAACTAATAAATATTAGGAGCTTAACCGATTTTCTGGGACTATATGAGCTAGTAGCAATTACTTTCGACTTTTGATTTTTATTATGGGCACGTTGCTCCAAAATCTCATCAAAAAAATCTCAAAAAATGGAAGATATAACTTGACATAGAATACTTGACAAGATATTATAAATATAATGGAAAAGGTGCGCTCATATATAGTAATAAGAGAAGAGCGAAAAACCCCGAAAAATCAGCTTTACCCTCAGCCTACGAAAATTTAACCACTAATAAATTTCCGGAATAAGTATTGCATGATCAAATAGTAAAGATTCAGGAGATTTAGGTCAGACATATAAATTGACTATCAAAGCCAAAATATGTAATTAAATATCTGTACGAAAAATTCTTAAATCAAGAAATATCCCACAAAGAATACTGATTTATAATCTCCAGGTACATCGACAATTTTGAGCCAGACTTTTCACAGTAGAAGTAATAGAGAATTTGTAGATGCTCTGGCGCGCGATCGCCTCACAAATCATCAATGGATAAATTAGATTAAATAGAAGGGAAAAACAAGTCAAAATTTACTCTGTCTCTGAGTGAAAAATCTCAAAAAATGGAAGCTCTACCTTGACATAGAATACTTGACAAGATATTATAAGTACAATGGAAAAGGTGTGCTCATATATAGTAATAATTAAAGGGTAAAAAACCCGAAAAATCAGCTTTACCCTCAGCCTACGAAAATTTAACCACTAAGAAATTCCCAGAATAAGTATTGCATTATCAAATCTCAAGAAAAAGGAGATGGTAGTGAGATATATAAATTGACTATCAAAGCCAAAATATCTAGTCAAACATCTGTACGAAAAATTCTTAAATCCAGGAATATTCCACAAAGAATACTGATTTATAATCTCCTGGTACATCGACAATTTTGAGCCAGACTTTTCACAGTAGAATTAATAGAGAAGTTGTAGATGCTCTGGTGGCGATCAGCTCAAAAATAATCAATGGATAAATAGATTGAATAGACGAGAAAACAACTCAAAATTTATTCTGTCTCTGATTGAAAAATTTCATCAAAAAAATCTCAAAAAATGGAAGATATAACTTGACATAGAATACTTGACAAGATATTATAAATATAATGGAAAAGGTGCGCTCATATATAGTAAGAATCAAAGGGCAATAAACCCCGAAAAATCAGCTTTACCCTCAGCCTACGAAAATTTAACCACTAATAAATTTCCGGAATAAGTATTGGATCATCAAATCGTAAAGATTCAGGAGATTTAGGTCAGACATATAAATTGACTATCAAAGCCAAAATATGTAATTAAATATCTGTACGAAAAATTCTTAAATCCAGGAATATCCCACAAAGAATACTGATTTATAATCTCCTGGTACATCGACAATTTTTACCACAACTTTCCAGATGATAAGTAATAGAGAAGTTGTAGATGCTCTGGCGCGCGATCGCCTCAAAAATAATCAATGGATAAATTAGATTGAATAGACGGGAAAAACAAGTCAAAATTTACTCTGTCTCTGAGTGAAAAATCTCAAAAAATGGAAGCTCTACCTTGACATAGAATACTTGACAAGATATTATAAATATAATGGAAAAGGTGTGCTCATATATAGTAATAAGAGAAGAGCGAAAAACCCAGAAAAATAGGTTTGACCCTCAGCAACACCGAAAATATTATTAGGAGTAATTAAGAGAAATTATTATCTCATCAGAAAATATCTAGATCGAGAAAAATCCATTTTTCTCCTCTCATCAGTTTGCCTTTTAGCCTTTCGTTTTTCCCGTGTCTTCTATAATTAAACCCCCTAGTGTGATGCAACCTAGTACAAGACTAGAAGCAAACCACCACCACAGCAGAGGTCCTAGTGTCAATGGATTCAATTTAGCCTCAAAATCACCCAACCCCTCATTAAATGGTCTTAATGGATCGAAAGGCACAGTCAAGTTTGTGATAAGTAAATTAGTCTCTGTAGAAGTTTTGTCCTTAAAAGTCATTAATTTGGAGACTGTAGTATCGGCATACACAGTAGAATATTCCGAAAGTGTAGGTGTTTTTTCCTCTGTAATAGTTAAGCCTCCAGAATTACCAAACACATCATTGAAAGAATTAGGATCTACAGATAAATTATACAATACACCATTAAAATTCTGGTCGATAATGCCCCTGACATGAAGAGTATCTTCAGTATCAACTAAGGGTAAGAAAGCCATAGCAGAGTTAGTTAAAGCGAACAAAGAAACAGCACTTGTAACTGTAGCAACTAGGAGACCCTGAAAAGATAAGTTGAAGTTTTTCATTTACACTATTTGATGATAGATGCAGATTGAGTCTGTTGTTTATTCAGATATCTTAGTGTTTCAACTTTACATCAGTAAAATTTCAGTTGCAAGTGTTTTAGGCCAACTTCATTAAATCTTCATAAATAGAGACTTATTTTTACTAAATTTTCTATATACAAATTTCATAATTCTGTGGCTAATAAAGGCGATCGCTGTAATTATAGAGCTGTTATAAAGACCTAAGCAAAATCAAGTAATTAATTTGATTCGCTAAAATTTTTACAACAATTGAATTAATTATCACTATAATTAGGGTTTGCTGAAAAAGTCTTTTTGCTGGGGGGGGTAGGAGACAGGAGACAACCCACCCCTAGCCCCTCCCAACCCACCCCTAGCCCCTCCCAGGAGGGGAGGGGGAGACAGGAGAAATGGCTCGGGAGCGAGGAGGTAGAAGTAAGAATTGTAAGAATGATTTTTCTGCCCAACTATGCACCTAAAATACGCTCCTTTTTGAGTTTTTAGACTTAAACAGGCGCACTGCAATTCGACCATAAAAAGGCTAAAACCTTTATCTGTAAATGCTTTGATATTTAATCAGCAAACCCTAATTATTACCCTTGCTGAAGATAATTATCAAACCTTTCCCGTAATTGTTCAACCGTCAAATTCTGCATCCAATACTCTACCAAAGCATGACCAAAAGCCCAAGCATTCCGGTCTGGTGAAGAAGGATTTTCTAATAACAAAGGCCAAAGTGCCAGTAAGTCAAAACTACCTAAATTTGCATCCCCACTTAAGAGGGAAAATAAGTCGTAAGCCATTTGTAACTTACCAATAACCACAGGCAACTCTTCAACCGGAATTTTTTCCGCCAGCAAATAAGCTAAAGTTGGCGAACCAGTTGTCAAAGTAGAAACGAACTGTAACACTGGACTTTTTAACAAAGCAGTTAACCCCTGAGTAGTCGCCATTTGGAAAGTGTAACGATCTATAATTTTAGCTGCTGCAACAGTACGAACTTCGCGATCGCGCAAAAACCGAGCCAGACGTAGTTGTTTAGCAGGAGCAATAGCTTCTAGCAAAGACATAGAAATAGCATCAACATTCCAAGCACCTCTATCACTTTTAATATCCCCCGTAACCACAGGCAAAACTTGATTACAAAAATCCCCAAATATTTCCGCACGATATTGAGTCGCCTCCCGAATAGACTTTTCCTTTGCGCCTTTACCCCAAACAAAATCATAAGGAGGTTGCCATTCTCGGATAGGTCGCAAACGGTCAACTTGGGTAACAATAACAATAGCTGGCAAATCTGCAATTTCCTGTTTCAATTCTTGGAGAAAGTCTACATCCATTTGTAGTGCAGGGTCGAGAGCAGGAGTAACCAGCAACAATAGATCGGCAGTTTCAGCATAGTCGAGTACAAGTTCCCGCAAGTCTGGGCGGTTTGCTTGTTCGTAACCTGGTGTATCCCACAAATTGAGAGTCTCTCCAGTTTGCTGCCATTGATAATTTTGAATTTTATCCGTACTAGGTAATACATCCACTTCGGCACGGTCAGCTTGAAACAGAGTATTAATCAAACTACTCTTTCCCGCTCCCGTGCGCCCCACCAACAAAATATTCACAGGTTTTTGCTCTACAGTTTCAGCAGGTTGAGCTTGTTCAAGAATTTGTTCGAGGGTTTGAGTTTCTGCTTTTGGGAGAGTAGGAGCAGGAATAACAGACTCAGAAAATTCTAAGTTGTTGCCCCCGTAGAGAGCGATCGCTTGCTGACATAGATTTCGCAATGCCACTTCCCGTAATATCTGACTGAAATTCATCAATAACTGTTGGTTTGCCTGGTCACTGTAACGCCGACTTGCTAGTTTAGCTGCTGCTGTTACTGGGTTAAGAAACCATTGTGCCCAACCCCAAACTCGGAAAAGTTTCCGTGCAGAGGGTTCTAATTTACGATATATTTCATATCCCTGATACGCTTGACCGACAGTTATTTGATTCAAAGTTGGAGATAATTTTTGCATCCATCGGTCCATATCATCAACGGTACCTCGAATTAGACCGTAAGCTTGGGGAATGTAGATATTGAGCAGAGGATATTTGCCCTCCGGATGGTAAGTATTAGCAACAGCAACTATTACTGCTTGACAACGTTGCCAAAATGTTTGCCAGTCTTCCCACAAAGGAAGGTCGTTGCGGGATAATTTCAGAATTTCTTGCAGAGCGGTTTCTACCTGGAGAGTTGCATCACTTTTTGTGGGTAGAGTTGTGGTGTCATCAGTAAATTCGATTTGTTTGTTAACTTCTGCTATTACCTTTTTCATTTGTTCAACTGCTGGTCGCGTCCATTTGACTAGCAACCAACGCCATCCCACAAAAAGGAGGATAAATATGCCCCATATCCAGTTTATTCCCCACTGGTTGATTTGCATTCCAGCAGATATCATCAGGAAAGCTACAACACTAGCAAGGGGAAGAGCTAAAATTACTAATTGCCAAAGTTTTAATCGTACCATTGTCTATATGTATTAATAGGAGAGTGGGGGAGTCTGCTTTGCTAAATTCAAGCCCCCGCGCATCCCCCAATTTTGGGGGACTAGAGCAAGCAAATTGACTCTTGTCCCCCCCAAAGTTGGGGGGCTAGGGGGGCAAATTTCAGTTATCAGTTATCAGTTATCAGTTATCAGTAAAATAATTTTTGAAGGAAGTTTAGGGGGAAATTCCTACCAAGGAATGCTGCGCAAACAGCGATAGGTACTGATAACTGAAATGACAACCCCCTTCTTCTTCCCTCCTGTACAGGCGAACGGCCGTTTGCTTCGGATAACTATCGTTAACGCCCCTACTCCTAACTCCTGACTCCTGACTCCTGAAAAAAATTAAGCAACGCCTGAGTTGTTTCCTCTGGAGCTTCCTCTGGCAAAAAGTGACCACAGGGGAAAGCTTGACCTCGCACATCTATTGCTCTTTCTCGCCAAGTTTCCAGTACATCATAACATTTTTCCATCACCCCGCGCTCTCCCCACAACACAAGTAACGGACATTCTATTCTACTGTTAATATCTTCTGCATCATGTTCCAAGTCAATAGTAGCTGCAGCACGATAGTCTTCACAAGTTCCATGAATACTGGCAGGGTCACTAAAACAACGAATGTATTCTGCAATAGCATTCTCAGTAAAAGCAGCTTGGTCATAACTCCACTGTTTTAGTTTGTTGACAAGATAAAATGCCGGGTCAGAACCGATCATGCGTTCGGGAATATTGTTGGGTTCGAGCAGAAAAAACCAGTGAGAGTAAGCAGTAGCTAGTTGTTGGTTGACAGTTTGAAAAATTTTCCTGGTTGGTACGATGTCGAGAACTGCTGCTTTTTCCACACAATGAGGGTGGTCGAGTAAAAGGCGATGGAGAACTCTACCTCCACGGTCGTGACCTGCTGCCAAGAATTTGGAGTAACCTAGAGCTGCCATGACTTCTATTTGGTCTTGGGCAGTAACTCGTTTGGAATAGGTGAGATGTTGAGGATCGGAGGGTGGTTTGTCACTATCGCCATAACCGCGTAGGTCTGTACAGATGACGGTGAAGTGTTGGGCAAGAGCGGGAGCGACTTTGTGCCACATAATGTGAGTTTGAGGATAGCCATGTAATAGTAGTAGTGGATAACCTTTTCCGCCTTTGGCTAAATTAATGGTGGCATTGGAAGTGGGTATTTTGTGGTAGGTAAATTGTTCAAACATGAAAATTTATTTGGGTTGGTGAACAGTAGGAACTGAGATTTATACAATAGACATCTCCGGAGAAGAGGGAGTAGGGGGTAGTAGGGACGTTGCATGCAACGTCCCTACAGAGTAGGGAAAAATAATTGATAATTTATGGATAATAATTGATTTATTTTTGATTTTTGGAGATGTCTGATAGGAATTGCTTCTACCCATAGACCGAAATTTTTACTAGAGGTAGGAGCAAGTATAGTTCTGATATCAAGTCTCATTAATTAGCCATAATAAAAATGTTCTTTTCTTAAAGAAGGAATATTTTTTCCGTCTCTTGGTGCGCGTTCCGCAAGCGAACTCTCGTCGTCGCGGGCTCGCACCGCTTTGTCATACTGAGCAAACAAATTTCCCCTTGTTTCCTACTCCCTACTCCCTACTCCCTACTCCCTTTCTGTGAATTTTCATCTACTTCAGAGAATACCCTATGAGTAATTTGTACTTCTGGGTTAATTTCAATCCATAAATTTGTTTCCTCAGTATGATGAGAATTATGTTGAGAGGGTTGATAGATAATTTTGCAAGGTCCGAGAATATCAGCTTCATGGCATAAATGATGGCGATCGCCCTGCTGAATATTAATTGCTGGTAAACAAGTGCCGTTTTGATGATTAGCATTGATAACGGTAGGCAATATCTGAATAACTGTTTTGCTTGTACGTTGTCCTTTATTCCAAGTACCATCAGGACCACGCCTACCTGGAATAATTTCTGGTATCCCTTGACTATTCAGAGGAATTAGCCAAGATCGTCCTTTTTTATTAGCTCCCTTAATTCTACCTTCTTTCAGCAATACCCGCACCCTAGCAGTTGAGATATTTAGGAGAAAAGCTGCTTCTGTTGTACCTACTACCATCTGAAAAAACCATTACGAAACACTTATTTTATTAGTATAACGTATAGTAGGCAACAGGCAACAGGCAACAGGGAATAGGGAATAGGGAATAGGGAATAGAAGACAAATTTAGTAAGATAATTAATAAAGCTTTTATCGTCAACTAAAAGCAATAGCTGAAGTTCGCAGTTCCGACCATAGGAGGCTAGCTGATGGCTGACGGCTGTTTGCGCAGCATTCCGCAGGAAATGCTTACATTAATAGTGACATTTATCTATATTTTTAATATTGGGTTTAAGACCCCTAAACTTATTTCCAAAAATTAGTAGTCCGTCTTTATAGCAGACATGAAACCCCCTTGACATTTCCCTTTTTTTCAAAATTTACAACATTTACAACTGATAATTTAAATAACCCCTTCTTCCTTCTTTCTTATACCAATTCATTTTAAATATGTCACAAATAGTTTTGCTCCTTTAAATGTTAAATAACTTCCGTAAATTACTGTAGCATCAAAGTTGTTTTGAGCTGATAAAATCTTAATGCATGACTTTTGTAGGGGCGAATGGCATTCGCCCCTACTTTTGACTTCTGTGAAACGGTATTCCTTCTTCCTTCTTCCTTCTTCAATAATTTTTGAAAAATTTGCATAAAAATCCTTTCTAGTGCAGATATATATATGGGGACAAAGATTAGGTCTAAGCCAAAATAGTTAGAACTTTGATAAGCTCAACTCATAACCTTCAACTGTTGTGATAGGAGAGCGATCGCTGTGGAGGACCAATTACAAAATCTAATTACCCAAATAAAGCAATATCAAAATCCGAGTCCAGCACGCCAGAAAGCTATTAATCGTCTATTGATATTAATTCAACAACTCCCTGGACTATATAGTTCGTCCCACCAGGATTATCTGGAGGCTTTTAATCGGACATTAGAATGGGTCTGCAAAAATATTCAAAATTTTGAATCTCGGCCTCCTTCTTGGGAAAGAAGCTTTGTTGTCTGGATTAATGGTTATCTGAAATGGCGTATCCAAGACTTATATACCCCAGATAACAGATATGAAAGTTTGGATAAACCTATTAGTGATGAAGGAGAAAAACTAACAACTTTAGGAGAAATTTTACCAGCTAATAGTCTAAGTTTACTAGAACAGAAAATTGCTGAATTGCAAAAAGCAAAACGTCAAAGAAAAGGTGAATATGTGAGGCAATATATTGAGAAAGACCCAGAAGAAAAGCTCAGTTCATCTCATCCTAAAAAACATCCTGAATGTAATTGTCAAGTATTAGCTATTCAGTTAAATTTTACAGAACCACCAAAGAAAATATCTGATATTTGCAAAGAAATAAATATTAGTAACCAAACTGTTTATTCCCACTGGAAGCGCAGATGTATTCCATTATTAAGAGAAATCGCTAATCAATTTGGAGAAGAATTATGAATATGACTGTTTCACAAGCATTAAAAGTTTTTGTGACCGCAGAAGCTCATCGTTATGCAGAGCAATTTGCAGCAGAACAAGCAACTCCTGAAAAAGGAAAACAAGTTTATCTAAATACTCTTGCTGTTGTGGCAGTTCAAAGTTATTTAAAGTGTTTAGGTATTCAGACCGCGATTCATCAAGGTGATTGTTGGCATTCTGGTTCAAGAGCAATATTTAATGTGGCTGATTTAGTTTTACCAAATATTGGCAAGGTGGAATGTCGTCCGGTATTTCCTGGTGAAAAAGAATTGTTTTTGGCTCCAGAAGTTATTGATAACCGCATCGGTTATATAGCGGTTCAATTTGGGGAAGATTTAAACCAAGTACAAATATTAGGATTTGTTTCTGCGAGAAATATTGATGGGTTTCAAGATTCTATTCCCCTCGCACAAATAGAATCTTTGGATGCCTTAATTGACGAAATTGATTGGTGTAAAAAATGGGTTAATTTACGTCGGTGGTTTGAAGGTTTTTTTCCGGCAGAATGGCAAAGTTTACAGTTACTGTCTACATCTACATCTACAAGAAGTTTAAGAGTTTCAAGGGATAGTATTTCTCAATCTCCAACGGATGATTTAAGTATTAGTTGTGGGAAAATTATTAATTGGGGTAGTGGAGTAAATGAAAAATCTACAGAATTAGCGGTAAAATTGACGGATAATTTTGAGGAGGAAATAGATATTTGTGTGCGACTTTCTACTACGAATAAAATTCCATATTTACCTGCTGGTTTACGAGTACAAATATTGGATGAATTTGGTAATTCTTGTATGGAAGCTGAAGCTAGGGAAGCGGATGATTGGATACAATTAGAATTTGGTTGTAAACCTCAAGAACAATTTACTGTAGAAATGAGTTTAAATGAGCAAATAATTAGGGAAAATTTTGTAGTTTAAGAGTAAGTATTTCCTGGGTCATGCTGCGCAAATAGCTGTTAGCTGTCAGCTCTTATGATAAGATTTTAATTAATATAGACTTTAAAGCAAGCTTTGATAGTAGAATTTAATTCTGATTCAATTAGTAAAGCTTTTATCTAATACCAATTTCATAAAATATTGCAAAGCGTGAGGACACAGGGAACAGGGAACACCTGAACTGTGACCAGTGAAAGAAAAACATAAATATTAAAGAGGAAAAAAGGTGGCAATTTTATAATTTATCGAATTTATATTTTTTTCTTTTAGGAATAAATCACAAATTAAGATGTAACTGCCTTTTTTGAATTTGGTATAAAACTAAAAAAAAAGTAATAGCTGATGGCTGATAGCTGACGGCTGAATACTTAAATTTTCAGATGTAACTGCCTTTTTTGAATTTGGTATAAAACTAAAAAAAAAGTAATAGCTGATGGCTGATAGCTGACGGCTGAATACTTAAATTTTCAGATGTAACTGCCTTTTTTGAATTTGGTATAAAACTAAAAAAAAAGTAATAGCTGATGGCTGAATGCTGACGGCTGAATGCTTAAATTTTCAGATGTAACTGCCTTTTTTGAATTTGGTATAAAACTAAAAAAAAAGTAATAGCTGATGGCTGAATGCTGACGGCTGAATGCTTACATTTAAGATTATCGCAGATAAATATGGAAGCTATTAAAATTATTAAGATTAAACTTATAGATAGTGGTGAAAATGGGTTTCATGTGATTTTAAATTCAATAGGTGCTAATTTTGAGCCTATTGATGGTTTTTTACCATGTCTACCTGCTGAATTAGAAAGTTCTTTTAATCAATGGCAGTCAGCTTATTCTCAGTTAGAAGATGTGAGAAAAGTAGCAACTCGTATTAGTCCACAATCAGTAGTTAATTATTCTAGTTATGAAGAAAAAGAGCAAGTAAAAATAACTCTTAATCAATGGTTGGATGGTGGCGATATTAGTTGGCAACCTGTACGGGATGAATTAATTTCTGTGTTAAGTTCTCTAGGAAGTTATGATTCAGAAATTCGCTTATTTTTGGATATTCAAAATCCTAATTTATGTCGCATCCCTTGGCAAGAATGGAATTTATTTCAGTCTCGTTTTCCGCAAACAGAAATTGCTATCCGAGTTAGAGGTAAAGGAAAGTTTAGACGGCCTCGTAAATCCTCAAAAGTAAGAATTATTGTCATAGTTGGTAAGAGTGATGGTATTAATACACAATTGGATTTAGAAGTAATTCAAAAGTTAAAAGAAAAGGGTGCAGAAGTAAGATTTTTAAATCAACCAACACAGGAGATTTTATCTGATACTTTGCGGGAGGAACCTGGTTATCATATATTGATTTTTGCCGGGCATAGTTGTAGTAAAGAAGATGGTTCAATTGGTTGGATATATTTGAACGAGCGGGATAAATTAAGTATTAAAGAGTTTAAAAATTCTTTGAGATATGCAATAGATAATGGGTTGCAGTTAGCAATATTTAATTCTTGTGATGGTTTGGGTTTAGCAAATCAGTTGGCGAAGCTTGGTTTATCACGAATTATTGTCATGCGAGAACCTGTTCCTGACCTGGTGGCAGTTAAATTTTTAGAGTACTTTTTTGCAGAATTTGCAAATAATAAATCTCTATTTAAATCTATGAGAATAGCTCGAGGAAGATTAGAACATTTTGAGTCTGAATATCCAGGGGCGATGTGGTTACCTACTCTTTGTATTCAAGAAACAGCTTTGTCTCATCCTTTGAGTTGGCAGCAGTTAATTTATCCCAATTTATGGCAGAAAGTTATCAGTAAATCTAAGCTATCTTTAGGATTAACAGCAGGAATTTTATTGATAATTTTGGCGATAAATTTAGTTAAAAATAAATTCACTGAAACTAAAACGACCGGGATACAACCAGAAATTTTACAAAATATTAGTCAGGGGGAAAAATTGTTAATTTCTTCCGAGAAAAATCCGGCAAAAGAAGAAGGAATTGAACAATTTTATAATGGTAACTTTGCTCAGGCGATCGCTCAATTTCGCCAGTCTCTCCAAGTCAAGAAAAATGACCCGGAAACTTTAATTTATTTGAATAATGCAATTGCTCAACAAAAATCTGCTACAAATATTGGGAAAAAGATAGAAATAGCAGTTAGTGTTCCTATTAGTCAGGAGTCAGATATTTCCCAGGAAATTTTGCGAGGAATTGCTCAAGCTCAAAGCGAATTTAACTGTGGTTTACCGGAAATTTCTCTGGCGATTAAAAATCCAGAAAATCAACTAAATTGCCCTGGTAGTTTCAATGGTAAATTTTTAAAAGTTACTATTGCTGATGATGAATATCTGCCAGAAACTGCAGAAAAAATTGCTCAAGCTTTAGTAGCAAAGGCAGAAATTATTGCCGTTATTGGTCATTATTCTAGTGATATGACTTTACAAGCAGGAGAGATTTATAACAAAGCAGAATTAGTAGTAATTTCTCCTACCAGCACTTCTATTCTTTTGAAAAATTTCAGTAAATTTGTGTTGAGAGTTGCACCAAATGACAGTCTAGCAGCTCAAACTCTATTCAATTATTTAGAGCGACAAAATTGGGCAGATAAAAAAATAGCAGTTGCCTATATACCTGGTAATAGTTATAGTCAGTCTTTAGCTAAAGAACTTAATAAATTACTGCCAGAAAAATTCGTATATAAGTGCAATATTTTGTCCGGGAATTTTAGTGCCAGTGACTGTGTAGAAGAAGCACAAAATCAAGGGGCAGAAATAATGTTTTTAGTCCCGGCCACAGACAGAACTTTGAGTAATGTCATAGGTATAATTAATAATGCTAAAGGATTGAAATTATTGGGTGGAGATTCTGTTTATAATCCCAGGGTATTAAAAGATGCTGGTAAACAAGCAGACCGAGGAAATTTAACCCTTGCTATTCCTTGGCATCGTCACCCTAACTCCCAATTTAGTCAAACAGCTCAAAAGTTTTGGAATGCGGAAATTAATTGGCGTACTGCTAAATCTTATGATGCGACTAAAACTATTATTAAAGCTGTAGATGAAATGATGGGGAATTATTCTCGTAAACAGTTACAAAGAATCTTATCTAATCCCAATTTTTACCTAGAAGGAGTAACTGGAAAAATTAGATTTAGGGAGTCAGGCGATCGGCAGTTTCTTGAGAAGGATAAACCACTGTTAGTTCAAGTAAAATCTAATGCTAAATCTGGAAAATATGAATTTGTAATTCTGGGGCAATGAATTAAAATAGTAATCTATTTACTTAGGATAAAATGAGTGTATCTTGTATATTTCATATCAGTTATTAGTACCTATGCAATCAGGAGACTTGACCTGGGCGAATATTCTCTTTTTTTTATCCCCTTAACAGGGGAGCCACATACCCACAATTTCTCGGTAAAAATACTTTTTTCCTATTCCCTGTTCCCTATTCCCTCCATACCTAAAGCGGAAATTAATTGGCGTACTGCTAAATCTTATGATGCGACTAAAACTATTATTAAAGCTGTAGATGAAATGATGGGGAATTATTCTCGTAAACAGTTACAAAGAATCTTATCTAATCCCAATTTTTACCTAGAAGGAGTAACTGGAAAAATTAGATTTAGGGAGTCAGGCGATCGGCAGTTTCTTGAGAAGGATAAACCACTGTTAGTTCAAGTAAAATCTAATGCTAAATCTGGAAAATATGAATTTGTAATTCTGGGGCAATGAATTAAAATAGTAATCTATTTACTTAGGATAAAATGAGTGTATCTTGTATATTTCATATCAGTTATTAGTACCTATGCAATCAGGAGACTTGACCTGGGCGAATATTCTCTTTTTTT
>NZ_JAAHGH010000005.1:248671-563629 GCF_010672525.1 Okeania sp. SIO2B3
TGGGGCAATGAATTAAAATAGTAATCTATTTACTTAGGATAAAATGAGTGTATCTTGTATATTTCATATCAGTTATTAGTACCTATGCAATCAGGAGACTTGACCTGGGCGAATATTCTCTTTTTTTGATCCCCTTAACAGGGGAGCCGCATACCCACAATTTCTCGGTAAAAATACTTTTTTCCTATTCCCTGTTCCCTATTCCCTCCATACCTAAAGCGGAAATTAATTGGCGTACTGCTACATCTTATGATGCGACTAAAACTATTATTAAAGCTGTAGATGAAATGATGGGGAATTATTCTCGTAAACAGTTACAAAGAATCTTATCTAATCCCAATTTTTCCCTAGAAGGAGTAACTGGAAAAATTAGATTTAGGGAGTCAGGCGATTGGCAGTTTTTCGAGAAGGATAAACCACTGTTAGTTCAAGTAAAATCTAATGCTAAATCTGGAAAATATGAATTTGTAATTCTGGGGCAATGAATTAAAATAGTAATTTATTTGCTTAGGATAAAATAGGTGTATCTTGTATCTGTAAAAAAACTTTATTCTCTACTCCCTATTCCCTATTCCTTAAAACCGATAATTTTTTTGGCTTTATTTAAAATAGATATTTACCCGATAAAATGACTCAACAAAATATTTGGCATAAATTTATTCACCGAGCCAAGCTACCCTTAGAATTGGCAGGATTATTCATTGCAGCTATTCTCCTATTCCAGGATGTAGGAGACTTAATAATTCCCTTTCTAACTCAAGATGTTCCAAAAATTAATAATAGTATTGGAGAAAAAACCATGTTTCCTTCTGGGGAAATATCCGCAGAAAAAGAATTAGGAATGAGAGAGATAAAAGAGAAAAGATTTAACAGTGCTATTTCCTATTTCCGCAAATCTCTTAATTTCAAAAAAAATGACCCAGAGACAGTAATTTTTTTGAATAATTCCATCGCTCAAGCAAAAAAAGTCAATCAAAACAGAAAAATATTAGAAATAGCAGTTAGTATTCCTGCTCATGGAGAAGCTAATGTTGCAGCAGAAATTTTACGGGGAGTTGCTCAAGCTCAAAGTGAATTTAATTGTGGTTTAGCTGAAATTTCCCTAGCTATCAAAGATACTCAACATCAATTAAATTGCCAAGGTAGTCTCAATGGTAAATTTTTACAAGTCACAATTGTTGACGATAAAAATGAGCCAGAAACTGCTAAAAAAGTTGCTAAATATTTAGTCAAACAAAAAGATATTATCGCCATTATTGGTCACTACTCTAGTCCAATGACTCTCAGTGCGGGAGAAATTTATAACAAAAATAAATTAGTCGCAATTTCTCCTACTAGCACCTCAACTATCTTATCGAATTTTAGTAAGTTTGTATTTAAGATTTCTCCTAGCGATAAACTAGCCGCTCAAGCTTTATTTGAGTATTTCGAGGAACTTGGAAAATCTCAAAAAGTAGCAGTAGCTTATGTAAAAAATAATGAATATAGTGAATCTCTGAAGCAAGAATTTGAGACATTCCTACTACCGAAAAAATTTGTGCATCAATGTTACTTGAATGATGGAAATTTTAGCACTCAAGATTGTATTGAACAGGCAAAAAATCAAGGCGCTGAAGTAATGTTATTAGTTCCGACAACTAAAACTCTGACTAATGCCATTGGAGTAATTGATAATGCTAAAGGATTAAAATTACTAGGGGGAGATTCTGTTTATAATTATCGAGTTGTAAATGATGCTGGAGAAGAAGCAAATCAGAATAATTTGACAGTTGCTATTCCTTGGCATCGTCACCCTAACTCTCAATTTAATCAAACAGCTCAAAAGTTTTGGAATGCTGAAATTAATTGGCGTACTGCTACTTCTTATGATGCAGCAAAAACTATTATTAAAGCTCTCGATAAAAGTAATGGTAATTATTCCCGTAAAAAATTACAAAGAATTTTATCTAGTGGTGATTTTGATGTAGAAGGAGTAACAGGAAAAATTAGATTTGGGGAGTTAGGCGATCGCCAGTTTCTCGATATAGGTAAATCAGTATTAGTTCAAGTAAAACCTAATGCTAAATCTGGGAAATATGAATTTATTATCTTGGAGGAGGAGAGTAGAGGGATGGGGAGATGGGGAGATGGGGAGATGGGGAGATTCGTAAGTAGCACAATTTTTGTCTTTCATATTACTTCTTTCTTCTCAATTCTTACTTTTAACTTTTGACTCTTAACTTATAACTTCCTTCCTTCTCAATTCTTACTTTTAACTTTTGACTCTTGACTTATAACTTCCTTCCTTCTCAATTCTTACTTTTAACTTTTGACTCTTGACTTATAACTTCCTTCCTTCTCAATTCTTACTTTTAACTTTTGACTTTTGACTTATAACTCTTGACTTATAACTTCCTTCCCTCTTCCTTCTTCCTTCTTCCCTCTTACTTCTTACTTATAAATTAATTAAAATAGGATGCAACTATGAGTATTATAAAGATTAAACTTCTTGAAACTGAAGCCCCTGGATTTCATGTAACTCTCACTGCCAACGATGGTAAATTTGATTCTATTGATGGTTTTTTACCAGCTTTACCACCAGAATTAGAATCATCATTGAGTAATTGGCAGTTAGCTTATCACCAATTAGAAAAAGTTCGTAAAATTTCTACTAGAATTAGTCCCAAAAAAACTATTTCTTTCTCCAGTTCAGAACAAAGAAAACTGGTAAAAACTCAGATTAATAAATGGCTAGATTCTGACGATAGTCGATGGCGACCAATCCGAGAAGAATTAATTTCTGTATTTAGTTCATTGCAAAATTCTGAGTCAGAAATTCGTGTATTTCTAGATGCAAAAAATCCTAAACTACGACGACTACCTTGGCAAGAATGGGGTTTATTAGCATCTCGGTTTCCTCAAGCAGAAATTGCTATGAGAGTCAGAGGAAAAGGTGCATTAAAACCTGCTCCTAATCATGGCAAACTCAGAGTGCTTTTAGTCGTAGGAAAAAGTGCCGGGATTAATACTGATTTAGATGTAGAAATAGTGCAAAAACTACAAGAAAAAGGAGCAGAAATTATCTGCTTAAAACAGCCCAGTAGAGAAAAATTTGCCAATACTCTCAGAGAAGAATCAGGTTATCATATCTTTATTTTTTCTGGTCATAGTCGCAGTGAAGAAGATGGTACAATTGGCTGGATTTCTCTCAACGACAGTGACGAATTAAGTATTGACGAATTCAAGAATTCTCTCAGATATGTAATAGATAAAGGATTACAATTAGCAATATTTAATTCCTGTGATGGTTTAGGATTAGCTAGTCAATTAGCTCAGTTAAGTTTGCCTCGTAGTATTGTCATGCGAGAACCCATATCTGATGAAGTAGCAGTCAAATTTTTAGAATATTTCTTTGAGGAATTTACTAAAAATAAATCCTTATTTAGTTCTGTTCATACTGCTAGAGAACGTCTCGAATATTTTGAATCTGATTATCCAGGGGCAATGTGGTTACCAACAATATGTATTCGAGAGTCAGCATTAGATAAACCTTTAACTTGGCAACAAATTACTGGCAACTTAATCGAGACTCCCCAAACTTCATTACGGAATAAAAGAATTTTCTTATTATTAGGAACTATAAGTTTATTGATTATTGGTGGGGTAATTTTCTCGCTGATTAGTGGAGAAAAAACACCTGAACAAGATTTCGTAAATTCTCCCTGTCCGCAACAACCCATCCAAAATAAACCCCCCACAGAAAATCAAATCAAATCTGTCAGATGTTTTGCTTATATTCCTGATGTTCCTGATGGTAAATGGCTACATGGATCTAGTACAACTTGGGCGCCAATTCGCAGTAAAATTAATCCAAAAATTCAAGCAATCTTTCCAGAATTTCAGTTAAATTACAGACAACATCCGAGTTTACCTCCTGGTTCAGGAACTGGAATTAAAATGCTATTAGAAGGTCAAATTTCTTTTGCTGAATCTTCACGACCTTTGACAGATACTGAATTGCAAATCGCCAGAAATAGAGGTTTTCAACTAAAGCAAATTCCTGTTGCTATGGATGGCATTGCTATAGTAGTTCATCCCGAACTTGATATTGAAGGTTTAACCTTAAAACAACTCCAAGAAATCTATACTGGTAAGATTAAAAACTGGAGCGAAGTAGGAGGACCTAATATTGAAATTATTCTCTATACTCGTCCTTTGAATAGTGGTACAACTCCTTTCTTTCAAGAAAACATTTTAGGTAACAAAGAATTTAGTGAAAATGTAGCTTTGGTTCCCACTACTACTCAAGCTTTACGAGAGGTAACTGCAAATAAAGGAGGAATTTATTTTGCCACAGCTTCAGAAATTATTCCTCAGTGTGGCGTGAAACCTTTATCAATTGCCTATCGATCGGGAGGTACTTTTGTTCCTCCTTATAAAGGTGAATTTGTGCCACCAGAAAATTGTCCTGAACAGCGTAACCAACCAAATTTAGAAACATTTGAAAATGGAACATATCCGATTTCGAGACGGTTATTTGTGATTGTGAAAAAAGATGGTTCTTTTGATGAAAAAGCTGGAGAAGCTTATGGAAATTTACTGTTGACAGATGAAGGGCAAAAATTAATTGAAGAAGCTGGATATAGTCCAATTCGTTAATGTTTTAAAGAAGGAAGAAGGAAGAAGGAAAAAGCAGATAGTCCAGTAGGGTGCGTTAATGAAATGTAACGCACCATCTATGGACAAAAAGAAACCAAACCATTCTTAACCCATCAGGTGCGGTGCGTTACGCTAGCGCTAACACACCCTACCAATAGCTCAACGGACATGGTAATAAATTTAATTCCTAGAATTTTGCATAAATTTTTCGGTTGTGCCTGATAAATTAGTAAATCTTCATTTGGGAACCTTCTCTATCTATAGATATATGGTTGCCCAATTCAGGTATCGCAGGAGAAATTAGATGGAAATAGTTAAGCAGACTGAAAAAGAACTGGTTTTTCAAAATCGATTATCTTATGGTTGTGCCTTTTTATTCGCTTTTCCCTGGGTAGGAATATCGTTGCTTTTCAGTTTAGTAAAATTATCAGATATGGAAGTAATTAAAGTTTCGTGTCAACGAGTCGAACCAACTCAAGTTAATTGTCAGGTCAATAACTCAGAGTATTTAGGTTTAATCCCATATTCTTCTACTTCCTTGACTCGGGTAACAGAAGCCAAATTGAATTCGCGGAAGAGTCAGGCTAGTGATGGTTACACTTCTTTTAATCATTTTGTGACCTTAGTAACTAAAACAGGAAAAGAAGTTGTCAGTTGGCAGAGTATTTCATCTGTCAATGATGTTAGGGGTTACCCTCAAGAAATGATTGATATGGCGACAAAAATTAACACATTTATCAATAATTCAACTGAGCCATCTCTGCTTATTCAGTACGATCTACGTTGGAAAAAGGAAAACCTGATACCTTTAGCTATCGGCATTACTTTTCTTGGAATAGGAGTTTTACTTCTGTATACACTTTTGTATCTAAAAGTCATTACACTTAACAAAAGTGAACGACTATTAACCTACAAAATCTATTCTTTATTGGGTATCAAAACCAAACATTATTCCTTTGCCCAAATCAAAGAGTTAATTCTAGACAGTTATACAGATAGCGATGGAGATAAATCCTGTAGCTTAGAGTTAGTATTACCAGCAGAAAATCAAAATCATCAGTTTAAAATTCCTTTAATATTATATGATTCTGACATTGAAAAAGTTAAAAAATTAGCTAATGTTGTTGCTAATTTTATCGATAAGCCCTATCAATATTTGTCAAATAAGTAATCATTTTTTTTGAATGCTTTGGGTTAGTTTAGTAGAATGGAAATGTCTATACATTTAAAATTTTAAGTTTTGTAAACCATACTGGTAATATCTGTAAAATTGCCATGTTTTGTTGATGAATAATACAGTAAGGCGCTTTGATTTCTGACAATTTATTCCTAGCTAGATCGAATTTTGCATAAATTTCTCCTATGTGCCTGATAAATTAGTAAATCTTCATTTGGAGACCTTCTCTATCTGTAGATATATGGTTGCCCAATTCAGGTATCACAGGAGAAATTATATGGAAGTAGTTCAGGAGACTGAAAAAGAAATTATTTTTCAAGATAGATCATCTTTTGGTTGTGTCTTTTTGTTCTTAGTTTTTCCCTTTGTACTAAGATCGTTGGGTTTGAGTTTATTAATTTTATCGGAGATGGGAGTAATTAAGGTTTCGTGTCAACGGGTCGAACCAACTCAAGTTAATTGTCAGGTCAATAGCTCAAAGTATTTAGGTTTAATCCAAGGTTCTTCTAATTCCTTGACTCGGGTAACAGAAGCCAAATTTAATTCCCAAAATGATAGTTATGGCAGTAATTATTTTGTGACATTGGTAACTCAAACAGGAAAAGAAGTTGTCAGTTGGCAGGGTAATTCATATACCAATGGTGTTAAGGGTTACCCTCAAGAAATGAATGAAATGGTGGAAAAAATTAACACATTTATCAAGAATTCAACTGAACCATCTCTGCTTATTCAGTACGATATACGTTGGAAATGGAAAAACCTGATGTCTTTAGCTCTCAACATTACCTTTATTGGAATAGCAGTTTTACTTCTAGGTAAACCTTATTATCTAAAAATCATTACACTTAACAAAAGTGAAGGACAATTAACCTACAAAATCTCTTCTTTATTGGGATTGTATACTAAAACCAAACACTATTCTTTTGCCCAAATCAAAGAATTAATTCTAGACAGTGACACAAATAGCGATGGAGATAAATTCTATAGCTTAGAGTTAGTATTACCTGCAGAAAATCAAAATAATCAGTTAAAAGTCCCTTTAAGAAAATATTATGACATTGAAAGAAGTAAAAAAGCAGCCACAATATTATCTGATTTTATCGAGATACCCTATCAAGACTTGTCAAATGAATAATCATTTTTTTTGAATGCTTTGGGTGAGTTGAGTAGAATAGAAATGTCTATACATTTAAAATATTAAGTTTTGTAAACAATGTCGATAATATCTGTAAAATTGCCATGTTTTGTTGATGAATAATAGAGTAAGACGCTTTGAGTTCTTACTATTTATTCCTAGCTAGATCGAATTTTGCATAATTTTCCAGAAACTAGCTGATTAATAAGTATAAAGAAAAATAGACACTTAATATATGACGTCAATTATTAGAGTGCCTATCGAAAATTATATCAATCTCAAATAGGTGAAATATGATGATGAAAATAGGCGAAATTCTAATCCGCAGACAATTAATTTCTGAAGTTCAATTAAATCAAGTAATAGATATTCAGACTTCATGTCATCAAAAAATTGGTGAGCTTTTATTATTTCAAGGTTGGATTAGAGAAGATGATTTAGAAGCAGCTTTAAGAGAACAATATTGGCGAGAAAATGGTTATTGGATAATTGATTAAGGAAGAAGGAAGAAGGAAGAAGGAAGAAGGAACTTATAAGTCAAAAGTTAAAAGTCAAAAGTCAAAAGTAAGAAGGAAGTTATCAGTCAAAAGTAAGAAGGAAGGAGGAAGAAGGAAGAAAGCATTTACAGGACTTACGCAAATTGACCTGTAGGGGCGAATGGCATTCGCCCTTGCTATATGTAGAGTCCCTTTTTTTATAGAGGCAAAAACAGATTATTCATAAAGGCATTCTACAGGATGCCTATTTTTTTTGCATAAAAAGGGAGAAAAAGACTGATTAATAAATATAGTTCAATTACTATCACAGAAAAATGAAAATCAACTGGCAAAAAATCAGTCTAATTCCCAGCTTAGGACTTCTGTTTTTGGGAGCTTGTACTCCAGCTAATAATTCCTCAAATACTTCAGGGTTGGAAGTCAAATTTTTAGTTGGCAGTGCTTTAGAAAAATTCTGTAACCAAGCTGCAACTGAACTAAACCAACAACAACCAAAACTCGATAATGGTAAATCTTTTTACCTAAAATGCGAAGCGAAAGGTAGTGGAGATGTAGTCAAAGATATTGTTTCTTTATCCCAAAAACTCAAAAATGGAACCATCCAACCAGACTCCCCAAAATTTCCCACCCTAATTTCCGTAGATGGAGAAATTTATCATTCCCAACTCTTGTACCAAATTAATCAAATTTATCCCGGACAAAATTATATTCCTCAAATCACTGACGCACCTTTGTTGGCAAATAGTCCCATGGTATTCATGGCATCACAAGAAATAGCAGCAGGACTACGAAAACAACCAGATATATATCGCTCCCTGGTCAGTGCTAAAACTCACCAAGACCTAGACCCTAATAGTCCCCAACTGCCAATACATTATGTTCACACTGCTCCCACTCGTTCCAATTCTGGTCTGCAAACCTTGGTAGCTCAGTTTGCCTCTGTTGCCAATAAACGCCCCGAACAACTCACTGCTGCTGACGTACAACAATATCAACCCCAAGTCCAAAAAATTCAGAGCAAAGTCACTCGCTACGGGGTTTCCACCAGTTCTCTAGCTGAAGATATGGTGAAAAATGGTCCGTTTTGGGCATCCATCGCTTCTGTTTATGAGTCTTCCGTAATTGAGGCAAATACTGCTAATACTCAAACTCGCTATGAGGCAATTTATCCCAGTTCTACTTTTACTTCTAATATGAGGGCAATTTTACCAACTGCACCCTGGGTGAGCGAGGATGAACAAGAGGCAGCAGAAAAAGTCATTGAATATTTGCGATCGCCAGTCGCCCAACAAATTCTTACAGAGTTAGGTCTCAGACCAGGGATACCGGGAGTGTCTTTGGGAGCAAAATTTTCTTCCCAATACGGAGTAGACCCCAATGCTAAATATGATTCTCTGCGGACTCCCCAACCAGAAGTAGTGAATGCCATGATTAAATCTTGGCAAGAATTTGCGAAGAAACCATCTCAGGTGGTTTTGGTAGTTGACTCTTCTGGGTCTATGAGCGGTGAAAAGTTACCTGCTGTTCAGAATACTTTGCGCTACTATCTTGAGGGTTTAGGACCAAAAGAAAAAATTGCTCTGATTGATTTTGACACTGAAATTAAAGCTCCGGTTTGGGTTGATGGTACTACTGAAGGTCGCGCTCGCGGTATGCAGTTTATTAGTAGTTTGAAAGCGGATGGTGGTACAAAACTTTATGATGCTGCTTTGAATGCCAGAAATTTATTACAAAAAAATCTCAGTTCTGATGCTATTAATGCTGTAGTTCTTTTAACTGATGGGGAAGACTCTGGTTCTCAAACTTCTCTCAAACAACTGAGCAATAATCTGAAAAACAGTGGATTTGATTCTGACAAAAGGATTGCTTTTTTTACTATTGGTTATGGGAAAAAGGGAGAATTTGATGCTGGAGTCTTGAAACAAATTGCTAGTTTAAATGGTGGTTATTATCGTCAGGGAGACCCAGAAAGTATTGTTAATTTAATGTCCGATCTACAAACAGAATTTTAACTCACATTCGGCACCACAAAATGTAGAAACCGAAGAAGGAGTCAGGAGACAGGAGACAGGAGACAGAATTTTAGAAGAAAATCATAGCTACCTTCAACAATTAATAATTAATAATTAATAATTAATTATGACCTCTTCTTTTCAAGAATAGGATTGATTCAAAGGAAAATTTTTCTTTATTATTTCCTTCAAAGGGGAGCCTTTCCACCAAAATTTTTCGGTAATTGAGTAAGCGTTCGAGCAAGTATTTATGCTTCATTCTTTACTCGGAATTTGATGAGCGAAAAAAGTAATGCAGATGATTTTCATAGTACAAATGCCTGCCAAGCTACGATTTTTTTATACTAATTTTAATCATAAAAATTGAAGTGCGGAATGTGGGTTTTAATTTTTATCTAGAGGTAAATATGAAATTAGTGAATCCGTTTGATTATCCTATATCTATATTAATAGGTGGATTTTTGTTAATAACTGGTGTCCGGTTTGTGAAGTTGCCAAATTTTGTAATTTTACCTGCTACGGCAGTTGTTTCTGTGGCAAGTGCTACAGTGTTGAAATCTCAAGAACCCGATGCTGAAAAGTTGGCAAAAAAACAGTTAGAACAAGAATTAGAAGTTATTTCTGGACTGGCAAAAAATTTGGCAGAAAAAGCTGAAGTTTTGCGACAAGAAGCTAATCAATTGTTAGGTGGTGAAGCCTTTCAAATGGAATTATTAGTAACAGTTCAATCAGTTTGCGATCGCGCTATTGAACTACCACATAAAATTACAGAAATGTCTCAAAATTTACCGAAGAATGAGGCATTATTATCTGTGGAGGATTTGGAAAGACAATTATTAGAAGTTAAGAGTAAGCAAAGGTCTAATTCTGATATTACTCAACAGCATTTAAAACAATTAGCTGCGAGTTTAGAGCGAAATATTCAGTTAGCAAAAGCTGGAAAAGATACTCGACAAGCAAAAATTCTTAGTCTACATACCATGGTTCAAGATTCGGCAGGATTATTGCAAGAACTAGAGAATAAATTGCGGAATGCTAACTTAAATGATTTGGCAGAAATTCAAGAATTACGCAGTTTAAGTGATGAGTTAAATAGCTATCAAAATAATATGAAAATATTCCTTTGATAAGAAGGAAGAAGGAAGAAAGAAGAAGGAAGAAGGAAGAAGGAAGAAGGAAGAAGACCTTTATTGATCTAGGATAGAAGATTATACCATGTCCGGATAATTAGCGATCAAAAAACTTATTCTCTTGCTTAAACAGTAAATCTTTCTATTTTCCCTACTCCCCTACTCCCCCGCTCCTTAAAAAAGACTTTTTCAGCAAACCCTAAGTACATTGATTTGATTGTGTCCCTAAAAAGAATTAAGTTTGCATAAATAGTTAAATTCTTTCTGATATTTTTATAAGTACCAGAAAGAAAATTATGAAAAATAAACTTGATTCTCTTTTGTTGGTAGTACTTTTCACAACAACTATGACTTTTTTACGAGAGGAGAAAATACTAATAAATAAGTTAAACGATAGTTTTTCTCAAGCTGAAATAGCTATTATTCAACAACAAAAAAATCATCAAGAGGATGAACAACCACCTGTTCCAGATAAAGATGCTGGCAGTCGTTAAAGTTAATCAGCAGAAGTAAGAAGTAAGAAGGAAGAAAGAAGAAGGAGAAAGAAAGAAAAAGGAGAAATAAGTCTTTAGTTATCTAGGATAAAAGGTTGATGATTGATATTCCGTTGTTTTAGATATTTCATAAGTCAAGAATTGCCATATATAGATGACAACTAGGAGTTAACGATGCCATAAGTAGCAAATAAAATATGATGAATTTTCTAACAATATGTACTTGACCCACCAATAAAATCCCAGAGAATAAAATTTGCTAAAAACAATAGTATTTTGACAGTAAAAAAACAGCAATATTAGAGAGCGGGTTTTGTTAACGAAGTCAGAAGTCAGAAGTTAACCCACCCCTCGCCCCTCCCCCTCCCAGGAGGGGAAGTAAAGGATTTGGGTGCATCTCATAGCAAAAATACTTTTTTCCTATATATTCCCTGTTGCCTGTTGCCTGTTGCCTGTTGCCTAAAAGCAATAAATTTTTGGCTTTATTCAAAATTGAGATGCACCCAAGGATTTGAGCTTCTCTCCAAAAATATTGTGCCTTAAAAGGCAGGGTTTTAGACCCATGTTATTTTGATAAATCATCGCCCTGACTTCAAAGCTTTTGGTTAAACCCGCACCTACAAAATTTTAACGTTTAATTAGACTTAACTATTAACTGAATTGACACTAGGAGAAGATTCAACCATGACAATTACAAATCAAAAATCTATCAAAAATAATCGCATTTTATCTGGAATACTTACTTGCATAGCTGTAGCTTTAGCTTATGCACCAATTCCAGGATTAAATCAAAAAATCATAGTAGTTAGTGGCACAGAATTTGCCGAACCACTCCAACAAATAGAAACTCAATTTGAGCAAAAATATCCCCACATAAACTTAGAATTAAAATTTCAAGGTTCCCAGGATATTATCAACAATTACATAGACCAAAAAAACGACTTTAATCCTACAGTTTTAATCCCAACAAATGCAGCACTATTAGATGAATTAAACCAACGCTGGCAAAGTCAAAATAATACCCAAGCATTCTATCAACAACCAACAGCGATCGCCAAAACTTTCCTAGTAGGAATTGCTTGGCCTGAACGTGGAAAAATCTTATTTCCCAATGGCAAATTTTCCTGGCAACAATTAGAAAAAGCAATGGCAGCAGGTAGCTGGCAAAAAATAGGCGGTCAACAACAATGGGGTAGTTTTGATTTCGTCACCACCGACCCCACTCGTTCCAATAGTGGGCAAATAACCATGAATTTGTGGGCAAAGTCAAAAGGCAACAACAACTTGAATACACCCGCCGTTGAATCATTATTTAGTACAGTCAAACGGTCAGTTTATTTGCCTCCCCGTTCCACCGATATCTTGTTACAAGAATTTATTGCTCGCGGACCTAATGATGCGGATGTAGCAACAGTTTACGAAAGCATCGCCCTCTATCGTTGGCAACAGTCAGGTGCAGCTCAAAATAAACCTTATCAAGTTTATTATCTCAACCCCACCGTAGAAACTGTAGCGACAGCAGCGGTCGTGCGTCGGGATGTAAATGGGGCAACTGCTAATGCTGCTGGTAAATTTATAGATTTCTTGACGCAACCAGAACAACAAAAAGTATTTGTGCAGTATGGTTTCCGTCCCACCCACGGCAATATCGATCTGCTATCTGTTGCCAATAGTCCTTGGAATCAGAATATTCCTGGTGCTCAAGTTAACCCGCAAATTTCCACTTTACCAGCACCACAACCATCAGTTTTGGGAGAAATTCAAAAGTTGTGGCAAAGGGTGCAGTAAATAATGAATAATTAATAATGAATAATAGACTTGTCGCTTTATAACTATAAAAAACTGGTAAACCCTTATCATGTAAGGATTTTAGCCAGTCTCATATAAAAACGTCTGGAATTATTACTGTGTCTTAATTTGAGCGATTTTTTTCTATCTATTTAGCGACAACTCTAATAGATAATTACCTCTGATCAAAATCGAGAAAATTTTGACAGTGGTGCTTGTGATGGAACATTTTTTTAGACCCAGTTAATTTGATATAACTTTACGACCGCTAATCAAGTGGACCTAATATTGGTGATTTATTCTCATCTGCATATCTTAAATATCACTGAGAAATACATTATATTAACACCGCTAAAAGATGTTAATTTCAGGGGGATTTAATATAACTTTACGACCGCTAATCAAGTGGACCTGATATTGGTGATTTATTCTCATCTGCATATCTTAAATATCACTGAGAAATACATTATATTAACACCGCTAAAAAATGTTAATTTCAGGTCTTGTTGAACTGAATATTATCAATTTAATTAATAGCAAAAACGAGTTGTTATTTGACATAGAGTGATGATAAATCAAATACGAGGAAATGTTTTTCCCACTATTTATTCACAAGAGTACCCATTCTCTTACGTCTGTTGCCGACGAGGGGTTGCACCGCTATTTCCTGCTATGTATTTAAACAACTTAGTCCATTTCGTAAATTTCAGTATATTTAACTAGCTATCAGCTTTTTGAGCTTGGATTAAAATCCCCTTTTAAACTTTAGAAAAATAATCTTGCTGACTGCTGAGTGCTAACTGCTGAGTGCTAACCACTTTTTTAATCTAGAATATTTTTTTTCTATAGCCTAAAATAGAATTACAGACAAAAAAATAAATCTCATATAAATATACATTGCGTAAGGATACTTAAGGAAAATGTTTTTTCTAGGAATTGGATTCTTAATTCTAGGTCTAATATTAGCAATAGTAAGTGGAATATGGGGCTTAGTTCAAGCTTTTAGTGAAGGCACATTATGGGGTGTTTCTTATTTATTTATTCCTTTTGCTTTTGTCATTTTTTATCTAACAAATTGGAGTCAGAGAAAAATCAGAAAAAATTTTATCTTGATGATAATTGGTTTGATTTTTTCTCTTGTAGGGACTGGAACATTAGGAAATCATATAACTAATAATTTTGTGGTTAATTCTGCCAATATTCCCGAAAATCCAACTATTACTACTAACTCCGAAAATACTTCAACAAAGATAGAAACAACCGAAGTTATTTCTGACCCATTTAGAGAAGGAATAAATGCAGCAACAAAAGCAGCCGAACTTGCCCAAACAGCTAATACTCAAACACAGTGGAATGAAGTAGCAATGACTTGGCATAACGCTTTAGTTTTAATGAAAGAAGTTCCTGAATCTCATACTCAATATGAGGTTGCCCAAAACAGAATTGATTTATATCGAAATAATCGAGAAATTGCTAAGAAAAAGGCTAACTATTAACGAAGTCAGAAGTCAGAATTCAGAAGTTAGAAGTTATTTTTGGAGAGTTGTTAAAAATCCCCGTTATCAAAATATTTCACCCTAAAAGGAAGAATTTCAGACTCAATTACTTTGTTGAAGAAGGAAGAAGAAAGAAGGAAGAAAAAATGGATGGGGATAGTCTTCGACAAGCCACTTCGTGTCTACAAACCCTAACCAATTGTCAACATCGTGTAGACGGTGAGGTATTAAACCCAAAATAAAAAGATAAATTAGGAAAAATCAGGAAATGCGTAAATCTAAATTAATCTTAGCAACAATTGTCTCATTATTTTTGGTTAATGAAGTTAGTATTAATCCTCATAGTAATGACATCAGCACATTAATTAATACAGAGACCTCCATTGCTTACGCAGGAAGAAGAGGAGGAGGAGGACGAAGAAGTAGAAGTAGAAGTAGCTCTGGAAGTTCGAGTAGAAGCAGAAGTAGTTCCCCCAGTCGCAGTAAACCAGTCCGTTCTCAGTCTCAACCTCGTAACTCAAAACCCAAACCTACCATAAATAATATAGTCTCACCGACCAATAACACTCGCCCCACGACAAAACCAGTCCCCACTTCCGGTAGTAACTCTCAGCGCAGTGGTTCATTTTCTCAACCTAGCAACAATACCAAACCAAACAATAATACTCGCCCCACTACCAATAACATCAACACTGGTGGACGGACTCGCAGTGGTTCATTTGCTCCAACTACAAAAAAACGTTACTCTGTGGAACCTGCTACCGGACGACGTTATTATACCCGTCCAGGAACTCAAGAACGTTATTATCAGGAAGCAGGTACAGGGAGATTTTATTATGTAGAACCAGCAACCCAACAACGTTACTACATGAATGTTGATAATGGGGAACGTTATTTTATTGATAGTAGCACTAGACGATATTATTACGAGCAACCTGGTACAAATCGATTTTATTATGTGCATCCAACTACGAGGGTGCGCTACTACTACCAACCTACTGTCCGCGAACGAGTTGTTTACAGCTACTACGATGGACCCGGAACAGTTTTAACAATGTATCTCACTATACTTTTAATTGGAATTTTACTGGTATGTATTTTTTATGCTTTAATTATGGCGATCGCTCCTGCTTTTGGCGGTCGTCGAGAAGTATTGGTAGCTGAGGAAGATGAATATATAGAAGTTATTGAGGAGTCACCAGGATATGTGGAAGTTATTGAAGAAATAGTGCCAGTGGCAACTGTACCAGAAGATTTGGTTAATGATATCGTCACTGTGAGTAAGTTACAAGTGGCAATGGTTGCACCAGCAAATAATATTCAATCTGACTTAGCGAGAATGAGTGAGGAGATTGATCTTGATACTCCAGAAGGTCGAGTAGAGTTATTATTGATGTCGGCGATCGTCCTGCTGCAAACGGAGGAATATTGGACTGATGTTGTTGCTAATTCGGAAACCGTGGAGAGTAGACAGGAAGCTGAAAGAATTTTTGAGCAGTTTTCTTTTGCTGAGAGGTGTAAGTTTGAAGTTAATACTGTTGATGATAATGTGGAAGTCGATAGTCATATTCTTGTGACTTTATTGTTGGGAACGGAGGATGATTATCCTTTATTTAGTGAAGTTAATGATAGAGAAAGTTTCAAGCAAACTTTGAAAGAGTTAGGCAAAGTTACCCCTGATTATTTATTAGTATTTGAGTTACTTTGGACTCCAACAGCTTAACGAAGTCAGAAGTCAGAAGTCAGAAATCAGAAATCAGAAGTGATTTTTTTAAACGGGGATTTGATATTATTCTGGTTTTTTGACAAACTCTAGACAGATTGCTATGTTAGAGAAAATACTATTGAATTCAAGGTGTATTTTTATATTCTTTCTGGTAAGGAAATACAACAGATGCTTATTGCTTTTCGGAGGTTGACTCATCCCCTCAGATTTTTATTACTGTTGCTGATATTATTAATTACAAGTTGTCAGCAAAAACCTACGGAAGTTAAAGTTTTACAAAATATTGTTTATGGAAATTATAATTATCAAAATCAGGAAAAAGCACTACTTTTAGATTTATATTTACCGGAAACAAAACCAGAGAAACCTTTACCTCTGTTAATCTACATTCATGGTGGTGGTTGGTTACAAGGAACTAAAGAATATTGCCCCGGAAAAATTGTGGTACAGAGAAATTATGCCATGGCTTGTATTAGCTATAGATTTAGTAATGAAGCACTATTTCCTGCCCAAATTCATGATGTCAAAAAAGCAGTTCGTTGGCTACGAAAAAATGCAGATAAGTACGATATAAACCCTGATAATGTTGGTGCTTGGGGACCTTCTGCTGGGGGACATTTAAGTGCTTTATTAGGAACATCAGCAGGAGTAAAAGAATTGGAAGGAACAAATAATCCAGAAATATCTAGTGCCGTACAAGCAGTTTGTGCATGGTATCCACTTACAGATTTTACGAAAGTACCTCCCGCTTTTGAAGAACCTATTACTCCTGCTGTTGAAGAAAAGTATAAAGATAAAGAATGGTATGGTTATACTTTAGTAACTAATAAGTTATTGGGAGGACCTGTCTCGCAAAAATTAGAATTAGCAGCACTTACTAACCCCATTAATTATATTGATGCTCAAGATCCACCTTTTCTAATTATGCACGGAGAAAAAGATAATGTTGTACCAATGAGTCAAAGTGTTTTATTAGCAGATGCTCTATCAGAAAAAGGTGTAGAAGTTCAGTTAGAAAAAAAACCTGATTGGGGACATTATCATGGTAGAGGTGAAGCTTTTGACCCTGCTTTAATAGATATGGCAATGGTTTTTTTTGATAAACATTTGAAATAATGGTGTTGGTGAAGCGCGTGTATGATATTAATTTTAATTACCGAAAAATTGTGGTTTAAAGCCTCCCCCTTTTAAGGGGATAATAAATAAAAATTTTCATAATTAGTCAATCCTATCCGTTTTCAAGGAGAGGTAATAATTAATAATTAATAATTAATTATTAATTGTTGAATTAGGAGTCAGGAGTCAGGAGGGAATAAAGAAGAATAAAGAGGAATAGAAGGAGAAAGTTTTTCGGGGAGTGTAAAGGTCATAGAGTTCTATCGCGCTCTGATCAGGACATGATATCATACCTCAAATTACCAACGCCGAAATAATAAATAGCGTAAGCATTTCCTGCGGAATGCTGCCCAAATAGCTATGAGATGTCAGATCGGGCACAACAAGACTCTCTCCTTAAGGACAGTGTTTAAATTTAAATAGACTTTAAGGGCAAGGGAGCCAACTTTTCTAGTAAGATAATTAATAAAGCTTTTATTGTAAACTATAAAGTAATAGCTGTTAACGCAGTTCCTCCGGAGGAGGCTAGCTGAAGGGCGCAGTTCCTCCAATAGGAGGCTAGCTGACGGCTGTTTGCGCAGCAGTCCGTAGGAAATGCTTACTAAATAACTGATGAACTTAAATTCTCAAACTCAAACCCGCAAAGCAGACCATCTCAGAATTTGTCTGGAATCAGATGTCCAATTTAACAACATTACTAATGGTTTAGACCGTTACTATTTTACCCATTGTTGTTTACCAGAACTAAATCGCAACGAAATAACTACAAACACTACATTTCTGGGAAAACAATTAGGTGCGCCATTGTTGATATCTTCGATGACAGGTGGCACTGAACAAGCAAAAATGATTAATTATCGGTTAGCCAAAGTTGCTCAAAAATATAAAATAGCAATGGGAGTAGGTTCACAACGAGTGGCGGTAGAAAATTCCCAAGTGGCGGATACTTTTGCTGTGCGCTCGCTCGCTCCGGATATTCTCCTATTTGCTAATTTAGGGGCAGTTCAACTAAATTATGACTATGGCATAGAGCAGTGCCAACAAGCGATCGACATCTTACAAGCAGATGCTCTGATTCTTCATCTTAATCCTTTGCAAGAGTGTATTCAAACTGAAGGCGATACAAATTTTCGCGGATTATTTGACAAAATCTCAAAATTATGCTACTCATTACCAGTGCCAGTAATTGCCAAAGAGGTAGGTAATGGCATTTCCGGAACAATGGCTCAAAAATTAATAGATGGTGGAGTAGCAGCAATTGACGTAGCTGGAGCTGGGGGGACTTCTTGGGCAAAAATTGAAGGGGAACGAGCAACAGATATACGTCAGCGTAGGTTAGGAGAAACTTTTGGCAACTGGGGTATACCAACAGCAAAATGTATTACTGACATCCGGGCCTTCAACTCAGACATTCCGCTAATTGCTTCTGGAGGTTTGCGGAATGGTGTAGATGTGGCAAAAGCGATCGCTCTGGGTGCAGACCTCAGTGGGCTAGCTTGGCCATTCCTTCAAGCTGCGGCTGAATCAGAAGAATCTCTAAATACATTAGTAGATATTTTAATAGCGGAAATTACAACAGTCCTCTTTTGCACGGGTAATGCTAATTTATCTGAACTGAAAAAATCTGGCAGTCTAGAAAAGAGGGAGTAGGGAGTAGGGAGTAGGGAGTAGGCGGAAAAAATTAATGATTTATGTATGATAATTAGTTTTACCAAAAAATGAAGTCCAAAGCCTTCCCTTTTAAGGGGATGAAAAAATATTCAATTCAGTATTTTCAAGCCTCCCACTTTAGTGGTCGGTACTGATAACTGAAGGGCGCAGTTCCTCCGGAGGAGGCTAACTGAAGGGCGCAGTTCCGACCATAGGAGGCTAACTGATAGCGTAGCTCCGACCACAGGAGGCTAACTGAAATGACAGGACTTACGCAAAGGCACTACATATAGTAGATAAAAACTATAGCACTATGGTATATATGGCGTTTTTGTCGGAAAAATGCGTAAGTTCTGTTTGATTTTTTATTAGATGAAAACGCTATAATTACCAAAAAAGAATTTAGTCCTCATTCTGAGGAATTGAGAATAGAATTTAGTACTATTGGTTTATGAATAAAAGGGTTTAAAGCTCTCATAAAATCTGATTTTTGGTGGTTTTTGATTAGTGGCGGTTCAGCAATGCTCTACTAATTATTCTGCCTCCTGACTCCTGAGTCCTGACTCCTTCTCCAAAAATTTATTTCCTCTATAAACTACTCCCACTGGAAACATGAAAGACTTCTTCAAATATACTTTTGCCAGCCTGATTGGCAGTTTACTGGGAATTGCTCTAATTGTCGGCTTAGGATTTGGCGGACTAATATTTCTTGTTGGCTCCATCGCGAGTAAGGCCAAAGACATCGGCCCACAAGTTAAAGATAAATCGATCCTAGTTTTCGACCTCGCTACGAATATTACAGACACCAGACCCATCTCCACTACCGGGGAAGCACTCCAAGAAGCTCTATCTGGGGACCAACCTGCAACTATTACTCTCCGAAAAGCAATTAATGCTCTTGATACTGCTGCCCAAGATGAAAAAATTATCGGTCTTTACATTAAAGGAAGCAATACACCAGGAAGAACAGGACTGGCAAACCTACAAGAAATACGTCAGGCACTTCAACGGTTCGGAGAAACAGGCAAAAAAATCATTGCCTACGATGTTAACTGGACAGAGCGAGAATATTATCTAGGTTCCGTAGCAGATGAAATTGTGATTAACCCTCTTGGTGTCATAGAATTCAATGGCTTAAGTTTACAGACTATGTTCTTAAGTGGAGCGTTTGATAAATTTGGTATTGGAGTCCAAGTAACGAGAGTTGGTAAATATAAGTCCGCAGTTGAACCTTTTATCCGAGAAACAATGAGTCCGGAAAACAGGGAGCAAAATCTCCAATTGTTAGGGGACATTTGGGGTAAATACCTGCAAACAATTGCTCCGAGTCGGGGGTTAACAATACAGCAGTTACAGGCGATCGCTAATGAGCAGGGTATTTTGATGGCGGATGCTGCGGTAGATAGTAAATTAGTAGACCGAGTTGATTATTATGATGAAGTGCTAAGTGAACTCAAAGAGTTAACGGGCAAAGAAGAAGATGACAAAACTTTCACACAAATTAGTCTCAATAACTATACAAGAGTGCCAGAAGTTGCAGAAGTTGCCAGTGGAGATGTTAATAGTAAAAATAAAATTGCTGTAGTTTACGCTGAGGGAGAAATAGTTAATGGTACGGGTACTCCCAGACAAATAGGAGGCGATCGCCTAGCTAAAGAATTGCGACGACTACGATTTGATGACAAAGTTAAGGCTGTAGTTTTGCGAGTTAATAGTCCTGGTGGAAGTGCTTCAGCATCGGAAGTTATTGGGCGAGAAGTGAAGCTGATAGGCGAGCAAAAACCTATAATTGTGTCTATGGGCAATATAGCTGCTTCTGGTGGATATTGGATTTCCATGAATGCGGACAAAATATTTGCTGAACCTACTACTATTACAGGTTCCATTGGAGTTTTTGGTGTTTTGTTCAATATTCAAGAGCTGGGCAATGAAAATGGCATTACTTGGGATACAGTGAAAATTGGTCAATTTGCCGATCTCAATAATAATTCTCGTCCTAAAACTGAGGAGGAGTTAGCCTTAATTCAAAATATGGTGGATTCAATTTATGAGCGTTTTATTACAGATGTAGCAACTGCTCGTAATTTACCAAAGGAGAAAGTAGCTGAAATTGCTCAAGGTAGAGTTTGGTCTGGTGTTAATGCTCAAAAATTAGGTTTGGTAGATGAGATTACTGGAATAGAGGGTGCGATTAAGTTTGCTGCAGAAACAGCGGAATTGGGAGATAGTTGGAAAGTTGAAGAATATCCTCAGTCTCGTAGTTTGGAGCAAAGAATTTTCCGCAGTCTTTCTGGTGTGGAAGCTGAAATATCTACTTCTCCGATAGACCCACTGACAGCAGAATTTCAAAAGTTGCAGCAGGAGTTAGCTAGTTTGAGAGCGATGAACGATCCTTATGGAATTTATACTCGTTTGCCTTTTAATCTCAGAATTGATTGAAGAAGGAAGAAGGAAGAAGGAAGAAGGAAGAAGGAAGAAGAGAAAATTGTTTGGGGTGAGAATCCCAAAATTATTTGATAAGTAGCACAATTTTCATATTACTTCCTACTTTTGACTTTTGAATTATAACTTTCTTTGACTTTTGATTTATAACTTCCTTAATTTCAATGCCAGAAAATCTTAATATCAGAACAGCAAACCTATCAGAATATCATATAATTGCCGAGCATCTGTACAAAATGTGGCAAGCTCTTGGCGTACCTATTGATTCTATTGAATCTAACTGGTTAGAAATTACAAAAGAATATATTGATAATGCTAGAGAAAAACTATTTTATCAAGGTTTTATTGCTGAAGTAGATAATAAAATAGTTGGTTCAGTTAGCTGTCAAATATTTTCTGGTTTATATCCAAATATTCTCAAGGCAGAATATCGAAAATATGGTTATATTTGGGGTGTTTATGTTGAAGCAAATTATCGCCGTCAAGGAATTGCTAAAAAGTTGATGGAAGAAGCGATCGCTTACCTTAAATCTCTTAGTTGTACTAAGGCTATTCTTCATGCTTCGCCTCAAGGCAAACCTCTATATTCTCATCTTGGCTTTGATAAAAGTAATGAAATGCGGTTAGACTTGTCTTAGAATAATTTTTTCTTCTTCCCGATCTTTTATTTTGTGGCTTTAAGAGGTTGTCTGATAAGTCCCATTTACTACATCTAAGCCCCCGTTGGTCCCCCAATTTTGGGGGACTTTTAGAAGCAAATTGGCTCTTATTCCCCCCAAAGTTGGGGGGCTCGGGGGGCAAAATTCAGTATCAAAAAACTTTTCAGATATCCTCTAATACCATGTTCGGATAATTAACCATAAAAAACCTTCTCCCTTTAAACCTTTCTTTTCCTTCTTCCTTCTTCCCTCTTCCTTCTTCCTTCTTTAAAATGTCAAAAAAACAAAAGTTTCCTCATCTTGTTGGTTCAAAATGGACGGCCAATCAAAAAACTTGGGGATGGCGACATTTCCAAGTAGTAAATCGTAAAAATCAAGGTCAATGGGTATTTGCTGAAATGGTAGCTTCCTGTGACTCTAGTGTGAGATTTTGGTTAAATGCTAAACAACTAAAAGACCGTTCTCTTTGGAAACCTGGATGGCAATCCACACAAGAATTAGAAGCCATTGAATAATTAATAATTACCTCTCCTTGAAATTCGTATTACTTCTTACTTTTGACTTTTGACTTTTGAATTATAAAGGAGAGGGTTTCAACCTTAATTATTTGGTAAGTAGCACAATTTTTGTATTTCATATTACTTCTTACTTCTTACTTCTTACTTTTGACTTTTGACTTTTGACTTATAAAAGAGAGGCTTTCAAACTTAATTATTCGATAAAAATGGATTATGAACATCTCAAAAAAGCAATTCAATTATTAACAAATGCCACCCAAAAATTAGAAGATATTGTCAGTGAAAAATCGACAAATCAAGCTAATCATCAAACAGTTGAATTTGCTCAAGAAACTATCAAAAAAGCTATGGCAGAAATCTCTGCTGCGATTAATCCTCCGATAATAAATCATATTCCAGATGAATTTTTAGCCAAAGCAAAAAGTTTAGGTATTCCCTTAGATGATGTTGAGGTTATAGTCGCTATTTCTGAACATCATCCTAGTCAGTTATTAGGTGTATTAGCAGAAATTGAAAATCGAGCTGAAAATATCAGACGTAGGCGAGAATATTTTCTCCTACGATTACCAGAAATGCCAATAGAAAAATTAGGTTCTCGACTACCAATTATCAAAGCTAGCGATATGAATTGGCCGGAAGAACCGATTTCTCAAGAATATCGAGAGGCAATTAAAGCTAAATACAAAATTGATCGACTGATGAAAAAACGACCTTATTCTAGAGCTACAATTTTTGAAAAAATTAAACAAGCAGAGGCAATTTTTGCTGAATCTCAAGAACAGGAAAATGAGTCTGATTTAGATGAAGAAATCCCGTTTTAATTTTTATATTATCCCATAAAAAAGAGAATTTAAATGAATTTAAATAGTTAAAATACTTCATTGAAAGAGTTAACTAAAAGTTCTTAATCATTACAGATTATTAGGCGATCGCTAAAAATTGACAGTGATAATAAGCTCTGGGGAGAATATCTTCAAAAGCATCAAGCATAGTCATATAAATCAGTACAAATCACAAGTTAATTACACATTTTATAAGAATGGAAGAGAATTCAAAAAAACTCTGTGTGGTAATTGATACTAATACATGGATACAAGATTCTAATATTTTACTAAAAACGCCTTTAGGAGGAGCATTACTTTATTGTATAAAACAAAATAATGGCTATCTTGGATTACCAGAAGTTATAGAAAATGAAGTCTTAAAACATACAATTAAATATGGATGTGAAGCTGTTGAAAAAATTAACTCTAACTTTAAAAAAATTGAAATTATCATGGGAAAACGCTCTAATTACCAAGTACCAGACGAAAATCAAATTAAAGATGCTATAGAAAGCAGAATGAAAGAAATTGAGCCGTGGATTAAAAGAGTACCGTTTACTTTTGAACACGCTAAGTCAGCACTTCAGCGCGTAGATGAAGGAACACCACTTAATGGAGAAAAAAATCAACAATTTAAAGATTCTGCTATTTGGGAAGCAATTCTTTCTCTACTAAAATAAAATTACGAAGTTCATTTTGTAACTCAAGATCAAGGTTTTTTTGAGGACAAAAATTGTAATCGCCTGGCTAAAAATCTCTGCCAAGAATGCAAAAATTTAGGTCAAGAGTTGTTTACATATAAAGATTTAAAATCATGCTTAGAGATGCTTAAGTCTGACGTGCCAGAATTGGATAAAACAAGTATTATCCTGGGAATAGATGCAGAAATTATTTCTCGTTTGGATCGAGATTTCGTTTCTGAGATAGGTTTTGAAATAGTAGAATTATCTCAATATTTATCTTCATTTTCAGCATTTATTACAGAGGCTAGAAATAAACTAGCTATAGAGTTTGAGTTAAAGTATCATTTCTCAGATTTTCAAAGTATAAAAGAAAATGAAAGACAGAATTCTATATTGATAGTTGAAGGAGAATGTATGTATGACTATACCGAGCAAAATTTTAGCGATATTAGTCTCAGAAGAGAAACAGCAAATTGGTTAGAAGCAGATGGTTCACTAGGTAGAAGGGGTGATGTTTATCTTAGTGTATCTGCTTGCCTTTTAGGAAATGAGGAAGTTCAATATAAATTCCGGGAACCACTTTAAGCAATAAATTAAACTGAGAATAAAGGTTGAAAACACAAATTTTTCGACAATAAAAGTTAACTAAAGTAGTAATATCATGTCCGGATAATTAGTGATAAAAAAACTTTCTCCTTTTCCTCCTCTTTATTCTTTCTTCCCTCCTAACTCCTGACTTCCCCTCCTGGGAGGGGTTAGGGGTGGGTTGACTCCTGACTCCTCCATCATTTATTTATAACTGTTTAACCAGACATGATATTAAACCTGAATATCCCACAAGCTTTCCTGATACTTCTTAACATCCTCAATAAAACGCTGAGGATAGACATTGCGAAATTTATGATGGTCTTGAGGAATAGTCTCGATCATAAAGTCAATCATTCCTTGAGGGTCGAGTTGCAAATCTTCTCCTGCAAATAGTTGCTGTGTATCGCGAACTGGCTTCTCTGGAGTGAAGTTTCGGTCGGGGTCGTACCACTGGTCGAGGGTGTCGTACATACGATCGTTAAAGCCTGTACGGAATGGGCCCGGGTTAATAGTTGCAATCTGTACTCCAGTACCTTCCATTTCCTCACGCATCAACTGCACAATGGCTTCGAGGGCGTGTTTGGACGCGCAATAGGGTGCGAGAAACGGGAAGGTGGAAAACCCCGCAATTGAAGAAGTAAAGATAATCTTTCCCTTGCCTTTTTTGACAAAATGACGGGCGAACGGCTGGATAAATTCTAGGGTGCAGAAGACATTCACCTCAAATACACGACGTACTCGATCGACAGGAATTTCAGCGATGGGACCCGTTTCACCAGTAGCTGCGTTGGGAGCTAAAATGTCAATCTCGTCGCCATATTTCTCAAACACAAATTCGCGTTCCTCTTTATTCAGCAGATCCATCTTAGCGACTTCAATTTCCACACCTTCTTGCTCTGCTGCTGCCTTGAGTTCAGTAACTTGAGGCCAATTTTCACAGGTAGCAATTACCTTATGACCTTTTTTTGCTAACCCCAGCACCGTACCTTTACCGAATCCCGAACCTGCACCTGTCATTAAAATTGTCTTACTCATAAAAAATCTCCTTTTTTGGAAAAAATACTTTGATTTATGAAACAAACTTAGATGATTTGATGGCTTTTATAGACGATCGGTTCGCCATCCAAAATGTCCTTGAATTTTTCAACCGCTGAAGTAAGATGGGATGTTTTCCAATGTGCAGATTCAACATCCGTATCTTGCCATTCTTCAAAAGATAGTATGGTGTTAGGGTCTTTTTGGTCGCGATAAAATCCATATTGCAACGCTCCTGCTTCCTGACGAGTCTCTCTTGCTAGTTCTTCTAGAACCGCAACTAGCTCGTCAAACTTTCCCTTTTGAGCTTTCAATACGGCAACAGTGTATAGTTTTTCGCTCATGGTCTTTATTTTTTGTCTCTAATTTTCTATTGGTCACTATCATTGAAGTTGATGTATCAGTTATCTTTAACAGGACTTACGCAAAGGAACTATTTATAGATTATAATAACTATTGGACAATAGTTGTGAGCGCTATATATAGCGTATCTGCGTAAGTCCTATTTAAATCTGGCTGCATTGGCAGCTTGAGCAGTGTCAACATCACCCCGACCAAAAAACGCAGGTACGGGTTTGGGTTTTTCCAAAGCTCTTTGGGTAGCAGGTCGTTCGTCAATACGGTCAAACCAAGCTTGAAGATTGTTCAGTCCGTCTACAGAAACCTTTGCCCAGTAGTAGGATCTCGCCCAAGGATAGGTCGCAATATCGGCGATCGTAAATTCATCTCCCACCAAGAAGGTTTTACCCTCAAGCTGTTTATCCAATACTTCCAGTAACCTGCGCGACTCCTTTACATATCGCTCGATCGCAAACTCATCTCGATGTCCCTGAGGTTCGGCAATTCTTTGAAAGTACATCGCCTGTCCCATCATTGGTCCGATACCACCCATTTGAAACATTAACCATTGGAGTGTTTGAGAGCGAGCTTTTTCATTCTGAGGGAGAAACTTTTGATATTTTTCCGCCAAATACCAGAGAATTGCACCCGACTCAAAAACAGCAAAATCGTCATTACTCCGGTCTACGATCGTTGGAATACGTCCGTTTGGGTTGAGCTTCATGTACCAATCTGACTTTTGTTCCTTTTTAGAAAAGTCAATATAGGTCATGTCATACTCAACTTCGGCTTCTTCAAGAAAAATTACTGGCTTCCATCCGTTCATAGTAGAAGCTGTATAAAGATGAATATCTGGTTGTTTGGTCACAATATTTTCTCGGTTATTCTAAATTAATAGTGCTGCTACGTGGAAGTCAAAATTCAAAATTCAAAAGTATTGATTTGTAATTGTTTTAGGATTTTGTAACTGGTCAGTTATCAAAATAATATGGGTAGGACGTACGCAGATACGCCATATATAGCGCTCAAAACTGTTGTCCAATAGTTACTAGACTCTATAAATAGTGCCTTTGCGTAAGTCCTGATGGGTATAAAACCACGCCTTTTAAGGCAAAATATTTTTGGAGCAGAGCTCAAACCCCCGTTACAAAAATAACTAGGACTTACGCAGATACGCTATATATAGTACTCATAACTATTGTCCAATAGTTACTGGACTCTATACACAGTGTCTTTGTGTAAGTCCTGATAACTTCTGACTTCTGACTTCTGACTTCTAACTTCGTTATTTCCGCCATCCTGCAATAGTGTTTTTCGAGGATAAATCAAACATTAGCCAGCATTACTGACTATAGATGCTACTTGTTGAGCGTCTGCGTTTCTAAAAGGATTAAAATCGAGAAAAACTTTAGTTAAATGAAGAATGTACCGCTCTTTATCGGACTCAAATTGAGGATTTTTAACAATGTTGTGGCAAGAAAAATGTGGTAACTCCTCTAAACCACAATATTCCTGAGATTTACGCATTGGTAGCAATATTTCTTCTGCCGATCGCCCTTCAAAAAAACTATTTGGATTCTTATTATTGAAGACTTCAACAGGTGCATTCCAGGTAGTAGAGAGCATAAACTTTTTACCTTTCATAAGTCCACCCGAACCATATTCACCACCACTAAAGGCAAAAAACTCACCATAAGCATAAACATTATCTAGGTATCGTTTTAAGGTTGATGGCATCATGAACCAGTAAACTGGGTATTGAAAGATTACTGCGTCAGCTTGTTTGAATTTAGCGATTTCTTCTGGAATTTTGTAGCCATCTTCAACAATAGTAGTCAAAATTTTATAACCATTGCTTAAAGTTTCTACTGCAGTCTCAAAAAGACTTTGATTGTAGCTACCTTTAGCAAATTCGTTAGTTTCTTTGCCTAAAATTAAAAGCAGAGTGTTCATTAGTTGTCTTGATTGATTTGATCTTTGTCACTGCCATAATTGAAAGATACAAAATTAAGTTACTATAGTCAACCAGTATACTTTTAGTAACCAGGTGGGAAATGAGTTCTAAAATTGAAATTGAAACCGACGATCTAGGTCGCAAGCGGGCAATTGAACCTTGTCTTGAACCTTGTCCAATTGAACGCGGAATGAGGCTTATAGGTGGAAAATGGAAAGGATCTATTCTTTGGCATCTCAAGGATAAACCAGTGCGTTTTGGAGATTTAGCTCGTCAACTGGGCGGAGCAAGCAAAAAGATGGTAACTCAAAGGCTAAGAGAGATGGAGAATGATGGTTTGGTTAAGCGTGAGGTAATTAGTACAAGACCTTTTGCTGTAACCTACGAAATTACTGATTTTGGGAAAACAACACTTTCTTTTTTAGAAGAGTTGAAACAATGGGCAGAGAAACAAAATATCTAGGGTTTGTGCTCAAAAGTCTTTTAGTAGGGGTAGGAGACAGGAGGCAGGAGACAACCCACCCCTCGCCCCTCCCTGGAGGGAAAGACAGGAGAAATGGCTTGGGAGCGAGGAGGTAGGAGTAAGAATTGTAAGAATGATTTTTCTACCCAACTATGCGCCTAAAATATTAACTTTTTGAGCATGAAGAGCTGAAAACCATGTACTGCAATTAGACCACAAAAAGGCTAAAACCTTTATCTGTAAAGACTTTTAGATTTAATTAGCAAGCCCTAGTTAATCAGCAAGTCTTAACTATTTATGGGTATATTCTCTATTATTATTTATATAGAATCCGGTTATATAGTATATATTTATAACTATACTTCAAGTCTTCAATCTCCCCTACTCCCCTACTCCCCCCAACTATATAATAAGTGTTCAACCAGATTTGATATTAGAGGTGTAAGGAGTTGATTTTTCATACTCGACATTTCTCTGCCCAACTATTATTTATGGGCAAGTTGGTTAAAAATGCCTCGTACTTGTAGTGGCCAGTTATACTTGAAATGCTTGTTTAATACTGTTAGCTAAATTTAATTTATTTTGTTGTTCATAAAGTTCAATAGCTTGACCATAAGCTGACTCCATTGCCTGTAAGTTTTGAATCTCTCCATGATGATTTTTAATATTTAACAACACCCACCCTAAATTATGATAAGCTTCTGCATAATTTGGATTTATTTTAATTGCTTTTTCTAGGAAGGATTGAGCGAGTAACCATTGTTGTTGACGACCAAGGAAAGTGCCTAAACGATATAGAGCAATTTCATTTTGATGATTATGACTGAAATTTTTATATATTTGAATGGCAGCTTGATAGTTTCCCTGATGTTCATAAGCGATGCCTAAATTTAAAAATATCCAAGATTTAACATCAGTTAAATTGGTAGCTTTTTCTAGAGAAATAATAGCCTCTTGCCATTGATTTTTGCAGCCTAATTTCCAACCTTTGCATCCCCAGACAAAACTACTGTTAGGCAATTTAGTAATAAATTCTTCAATACATTCTTCAATACATTTATCTATATCTGGAGTAGTTTCACCTAGTAATTCTTGGTCTATAGCAAAAATCAAAGAAGGGTATAACCAAGAAAGCAATTTTTGGCGATCTCTACTATTATATTTTTGGGAATTTTTTATTGCTGGACGAATAGTACCGATTGCTTCTATCCACTGTTTTTGATTGACTAAAATCCAACCTTTTAATCCTAATGCAAAAGCAGAATTACTATCTATTTTCAAGGCACAATTGCATACTATTAATGCTTCTTTCCATCTAGATAATTTTGCTAAACTCCAAGCATAGTTAGCCTGTATCCAAGATTCTTCCGGAGATAAATTTACAGCTTTTTCTAACTGTTGAAGTGCCTGCAGCCAATTTTCTTGACGACAACTAATTAATCCCAAAACTCCATAACCTCTACCATCATTGGGATTAATTTTAATAGCTTGATTAGCAGCCAAAATAGCTTGGCGGTCGTCAATATAAACTAATAGCATTGCCAGTTCTACAGCAGCAATACCATTATCGGGTTCTTGTAACAAACATTGTTGATAAGCTGTGACTGCTTCTGGCAAATTTCCTTGTTTTAAAATCTGTCTAGCTTGTCTTAATTGTTGAGAAATAAACTTACCTTTAAGTGCATCAATTAATTCCTCAGCACTTTGAAAACGTTCCTCTATTTCCATCTTCATTCCTGTTAAGATAATTTGTTCTATTTGAGGAGGAATTGATGGTTCTGTTTGGCGTGGATAAATCAAAGTTTCTGAACTTAATCTACCAGGTGATGCTACTGGAACTTTCCCTGTTAAAGCATGATAAATTGAAGCACAAACAGCATATAAATCTGTACTAGGATTGGGTTTACTGAAGTTAGTATATTGTTCTATTGGTGCATATCCAGGCGTCAGCATGGAGGTCATTTTATTAGTGAGACCTGCCAAAAATTCTCTGGCGGAACCAAAATCAATGAGGATAGCTTTATCTAGGGAGTTAATAATAATATTATCTGGTTTAATATCGCGATGTAGGAAGTTATTGGCATGAACCAATTGTAAAGCTTCGGTTATTTGAATAAAATATTTTTTGACAATATTTTCTGGCAGTTTACCTTTTTCTTGCAAAATTTTAGACAGGGGTTTACCTCTGACAAACTCCATTACTAAATAAGCTGTATTGTGAGCTTCAAACCAATTAATGACTCTGACAATATTGGGATGGATACATTTTTGTAAATATTCTGCTTCTATCTTAAATTTTTGGATTTGTTCCTGCTTAATTTTGGCAGTAATAGAGGGAGGCCAAATAATATTTATGCCATGTCTCAGAAATTTATCTGGGCAGAGTTCTTTAATAGCAACATCGGTAAGATTTTCTAAATCAGTTGCTTTGTAAGTAATGCCAAAACCACCCTCACCTAATGTTTTTTCTATTCTATATTTACCTTGCTGGAGTAAAGTGCCACTAGGAAGTTGATATCCTACGGAATTTATATTCGTTAAAGGGGAACCACAAGCGCGACAGGTAATGGCAGTATCAGAATTTTCTGCGCCACAAACTGGGCAGTTTATAGACATTTTTTTATCTTTGATTTTACTGAAGTAAGGAAGGTTTTAACAATTAATAATTAATTATTAATTATTGTTGAAAGTTGATAGGATTGACGCAAAAGGGAAAAGTTTTTTGATACTGAATTTTGCCCCCCGAGCAAGCCAAATTTGGGGGGAACAAGAGTCAATTTGCTTGCTCTAGTCCGCCTTTATTAATCCCCCTCCCGTCCCCCTTTCTAAGGGGGAAGCCAGATGTTGCTTCGCTTTTTGTTAAATGGGGGATGCGCGGGGGCTTGGATATGGCCATTCGCCCCTACTGATTCCTGATTTCTAAATTAAATTAAATAATCAGAAATAATAACCGAATTTTACCTATAGCAATTTCATCTCCTGAGTTTAAAATTTCTGGTTTATTCATCCTGTATCCAAACCTAGTTTTACCTGTAGGTTTAATATAAATACCATGAGTAGAACCCATGTCTTTAATCTGCCATTGATTATTTTCAAAATAGATTTCTGCATGGGTAGAAGAAACTGTTTCATCTCCATAAAATCCATCTAAATCAATTTCTACAGGACCAATATTAGTGTCAAATTTACCAATCAGAGCATTGTTACTATCGATAATAAATTCTGGTACGGGCGAACCTACTTGTTTCGGAATAAGTTTAGCAATTGTTCCAGTAATCAGAGTAGGATTAGCAGAATTTGTAGGTAAAATATTTGCTTTTTCACCAGTTTCTAGAGTTGGAGGTGAGCTAGTTTGAATATTTGTATGAACTGGTGCAGTTACAGGATTATTGTTAATATTTTGATTAATATTTTGATTAATACTTTGATGAAAATTTACTGGTTGTTCATCTGTTTGTAAAACAGTTTGTGTTTCTCCCTCTTGAATACCTTTTTCTGCAGCCTCAAACAAAGTAATTGATGGTTGTATTTCTGAGCCACAAACTTCACAAAATTGATTTTTGTCTGAATTTCTATCGTAGAAACATACATTACAATTAATAGTCATAATCCTCTGTTTTAACTTTTTTTCTGCAACATAATTTTTAACTTGATGTTTTTTTAGAGTAACAATCTTGAACTAACTACCTTCTTCCTTTTTGCTTCTTCATTATTTCTTATATCATGTCTCTTTGAATAACCACTTCGGAAAAATTTAGGGAGTAGGGAGTAGGGAAGCAGGGGAAATTCGTTTGCTCCGCATTCCGCACCGAAAAAATATTCTCTCTCAAAAGAAGAACATTTTTATTATGGCTAATTAATGAGACTTGATATTACTTTAGAGAGTGCTTGTCAAATAAATATTAGCTCGTGTAACACCATCCCACAGCAAGCGGTGCGTGACAGTAAAATCGAGGATTACTCCAGAAGTGGTAAGGGTATTGTCACCTCATAATTAATAATTAATAGTTAATAATTAATAATTAGAAAATTCTGGTTTGAAGCCTCCCCTTTTAAGGGGATAAAATCAAAAATTTTCCTTTTAGTCAATCACCTTCTTTCAAGAAGGGGTAATTATTAATTATTCATTGTTCATTGTTCATTGCTGAAACACCCTACTTAATCTACCTTCTTCCTTCTTCCTTCTTGATCCTTCCTTCTTTCTTACTTTAAGAAAAATCTAGGGGAGGTAAGGCACCTATTTGTGGTTCTACATCAGATAAATCTGGATAAATAAGTTGGGGAATTTCTTGATTTCCTGATTCTTTGAGACTGTTAATATTCCGATGATTAATTTGAGGTAAATCTAGAACAACATTACTATCTCTATATCCTTCTTTGATATCTTGAATCCATGTTTTGATAATTATTTGTAAGTACATATCATTAATATGACAGCTACCTTGACTTTGTAGTTCATTTCTAATTTTATTGCAGACTATTGGGGTAAAAAAACTGGCAGGCTGATTTTCATAATATTCTTCTAAGTCTAGAATATATCTAGATATTTGATTAGTATTTTTGTTTGTGAGAGTCAAAGAATATTCTACCATAATAATTCTAACTAATTCGTAAGCATTTCCTACGGAATGCTTATAGCTGAATGCTTACACTAATTTAGACTAACTGTATCTATATTCCATTTTTTATCTGTAGAATTCCAAACTAAAAATAACTCCAGAGATTGAGCAATACTTTCTCCCGATTTTTTTGTATATTTTACCAGAGCATTTACTGTAGCAGTGTCTGTACTTGTGCTGACCTGCTTAATATCTTGAATAGCAATATTACTAATTCCTGTCCACCAATCATAATAGGAATTATAACCATCTGGATGTAGTTGTTGATTATCTTGAAAACTTGTTGATAGTTGATTCCAAGCTTGCTCATATTTACCTTGATTAAGATTAGAATAATAATTTTTTACTGCTGCTTCACTAGAGGTTTTAGAAGTAGATTCTTGAGGTGTCGTTTCTGATTTTGGCGTTGATGAAGTTTCGTCTATATTAACTGTAGAAGGTTCTGGTGTCGCTAAATCTCCTAAACTCATTTCTAGCTTGAATTCTGTAGATTTACTAGGACTTGAAACTTGCACAATATATTCTCCTGTTAGAGGTAGATCGATAGACATTTGTTCTCCAGAAATTGGTGAATCCCTCTGTTCAGCGATGATTAATTCTCGACGCTGTAATAGTTTAGTATCTGGGGCAAATATCCAAATACAAACATTACTGGTAATTCTATAGTTAAAATCTTTACCTGTTCGGGCATAAAATTTATAGCCAAGCTGTTTTTCAGAGTTAACAGTATCGGATATAGCGATAATATTTTCAGTTAAAGATAAAGATTTAGTGTCTGTTTTATCCAGACGAATTATTGGTTTTTGTGGGCATTCTACAAAGGTAGGAGTGGGTGATGTGGTAGGCAAGTTTAATTGATTTTCAGTAGTAGATAAGTCACTGCATCCACAGACGATTATAACCGTCAAATATAGTATTGATTTTTTCATATAATTTTTTGGGCATAGATTGGTAAAAAATTCAGATTTGCTGTTTTGATTTAATAGGCTTAATTAGCAGTACATGATTAATTTTGATTGGCTTACTTTATCTCAGTTAAAACATAAATTATCTAACTATTTTAGCTTTAGTTCTGCTAGATTAATTGAAACATAAATCTGGTAGATTGTAATAATTTTTGTTACCAGACACGGTAGTGGGAGCATCTTGCTCCCATGGAGCGCCGTTGTTAATCTACATATCCGGACTTACGCACGAAGCACGAAAAAGTAGCGTTTGAGATTGCTTCCCTATGGGTCGCAATGACGGAAATACCTTGTACTGCGTAATATCATGTCCGGTAGCATCGGTATTGTAAGCGTGAAGGTAAGGAAGACCGAAGTTGGAAGAAGGAAGAAGCTTTAAGAGAAGGAAAAACCTTATATGTATGGCGCTAGATATTTCCCCAACTTTATACACGCTCCAATACCAACGGACATGATATAAGTCCTATAAAATTGGTTGGCATTTGTAGACACGGGTAGTCCTGCTCGCGTAATGCTAAATGCTAGTGCCACTACGCGGAAGTCAAAATTCAAAATTCAAAAGTATTGACTGGTAAGGCTTTTAGGATTTTGTAACTGGTTAGTTATTTCTGCCATCCTGCACTAGATGGGGATGAACAACGCCACTTTATAGGAGCAAAATACGAGTAAGGAAGCAAGATGCTCCCACTGTTTTTGTCCTTGACCAAAATAATTACAATAGACCACCATGACAATGCACCAGCATCTAGACAAGTCACTTGTCGAAGACTATCTCCATCCACTTTTCCCTTTTTCTTTCTTCCTTCTGCTATAAGATATAGCAGTAGCCATTACTATATTTGATTTATGGAATAGCTCAAACAACGGAATCATAACTTACGCAGAGACTCTACATATAGTGCGAATGCCATTCGCCCCTACAGGTCAACTTGTGTAAGTCCTGGGAATATTAATAATGAATCTTCTATCCTAGATAATTAAAACCTTCTTCCTCCTTCTTGCTTCTTCCTTATTTGACTTATGGAATATCTAAAACAACGGAATGTCAATAATCAACCTTCTTCCTTCTTCCCTCTTCCTTCTTCCTTCAACTATGTATCAAAACTTCAGAAATATGGGTTTAGATTAATTCTGGCACTGTGCATCTGTTTACTATCAATATTTCTATTTTCTCCCGTCCTAGCAGAAGATGCAACAAACGTAAAAGCTCCGGTAGTATTAGATGGTCGAGAGCTTATAGAAGTTGGCCCTTTGGAAAAAGTGACTGCCCAAGAGAGAGCCGCATTAATCACATCAACTCTAAAATCAGCCTTAGCTGAGAGTATTCAACGAGGAACACCACCACAGATAAAAGTAGTTCGCTCTAATCAAGAAGTGGTATTAAACATCGATAGTCGCCCCTTAGTGCAGGTGACAGAAGCGGATGTCCTCAACTTCATGTACTCAGAAATTCAAGTGCAAATGTGGCAGGAAAAACTCCAGCAGGGTTTAAATCAAAGTTGGCAGGAACGCACCCCTGCTTATACCCGTTGGGCAGTCAAAAAGCTGATAATTGCCTTTCTGATTACTCTATTACTTCAGGGGGGACTCGTATTACTATTTCGTTACATTCAACGCCAGAAACTACAAAATCCTCACAGACGCTGGCACTCCTTACAACTATTAGGTTTAAGATTATTACAAGTGGGAGTATGGGCAACATTTATCAAGTATGGTATTCAACTATTTCCCATAACTAGAGCTTGGTTTTATGAAGCTGTCAAACTTCTAGACACTACATTTAATTCTAGAATGTTTAAACTGGGAGAAGAAAGCATTTCCCTTAGCCAAATATTAGCGATCGCTCTAACCATAGTCGCACTTTGGGTAGTGGTAAGTTGGTTTGTGAGTATCCTCAAATCTCGCTTCCTACCCCTCACAGAAGCTGAACGCAGTCACCAAGACACAATTGCATTTTTTGTCCAATACGGACTGCTTTCTATCGGAGCGGTCTTAATTCTCAATGCTGGAGGGGTAGACTTTCAGTCTCTAGCTATTTTGCTTGGAGCGCTCGGAGTAGGAATTGGTTTTGGATTACAAAATATTGTCAAAGACTTTATCTGTGGGTTAATTTTAATTGTTGCTCGTCCGGTCAAAGTTGGAGAATTAGTTCAAGTAGGAGAATTTCAAGGCTTAGTCCAACGCATCGGTGCCAGAACTACTGACATTTCTAATATCGAACGCTACATTATTACCATTCCCAACTCTCGGTTTATTGAAGGGGAAGTCCTCAACTGGAACCGTAGTGGTATAACTAGGGTGAAAGCTTATGTGAAAGTTCCTTATGGAACAGATATTGATTTTGTCTACAAAGTTTTGCTTGCTTCAGCTCAAGTAGAACATCCAGATATTCTCCGTCATCCACCTCCCAAAGTGAAATTTCGGGAATATGCAGAGGATGGGTTACAGTTTCGGGTAGTGGCTTTTATCCGCGATCCTCTCAAGCAACCGAAGGTGAGAACCCACCTCTATAACCAGATAGAAAGATATTTGCGAAAGTATGGGGTAGAAGTACCTCGCCCTCAACAAGACTTACATCTGACAGACCTCGATCCAGAAATTTACGCTTGGGTGCGGTCACAAACTCCTGTAGAATATCGACTTCAAACTCAAGAAACTCCACTCATCGAACCACCTGCTATCAAAGAAGAGTACGACTGGGAGGCGATCGCCACTGCCATGCGTGGAGCTAACGGAGTTTCTATCAAAGACCGCAAATTTCAATTTAAGAAATTTCAAAATGTCTTTTTTGGGTCGGATGCGGTAGAGTGGTTAATGATTCACGAACGAGCTACTCGGGAAGAAGCTATTTTAATGGGTCAATTAATGTTAGAAAAGGGCATAATTCATCATGTTTTAGACGAACATAATTTTAAAGATGAGCCTTTGTTTTATCGCTTTTATGACGATGAAATTGAAAGTAATCTTAGCACTAATTCTCAGATGAAAGAGAATAGTCAACGGGAAACCGATCCAGATGCTAGAGCAATTGATTTAGCACAAAATAATTCTGATGAATAGCACAATTGTAGGCACGGGTTTAGCCGAAAACCTTGATATTTCCTATGTAGGGTTTGGGTATGGAAAGTCTTTTTGCTCTTTCTAGGAGACAGGATACAGAATAAATGGGAATGAGCGAGGAGGTAAAATTCAACAATGAATAATGAATAATGAATAATGAATAATTACCTCTCCTTGAAAAGAAGAGGATTGACTAATAATGAAAAATTTTCTTCTCTTGGTCGATTGGATATGGCTCCGAGACCTCGCCATCCCATCCTAACGGACTGCTCCGCAAACGACCGCTTATTATCCCCTTAAAAGGGGAGGCTTTAAACCACAATTTTTCGGTAAGAATTGTAAGAATGATTTTTCTGCCCAACTATGCGCCTAAAATACTAACTTTTTGAGCGTTTTAGACGTGATACCATGCACTTTTTAAAGGCCCCAAAAAGGCACTTGTCTTTATAGATCAATGCTTTTAGATTTAATCAGCAAGCCCTATGTAGTCCTAAAAACCTGCCCTCTAAATAGGGTTTGCTGAAAAAGTCTTTTTAAGGAGTAGGGGAGTAGGGGAGTAGGGGAGAAGTAAAGATCAGAATAATTAACAATAACTAGCGTGCTAATTATCAAAAAAGTTATTCAGTCTCTGTTAATTATAGCAATTTGAAAAAAGAATTTTATATCATGTCCGCTGGTATCGTTTGTGTAAACCCAAAGGTGAATATCTACAGGAAATTTAAGTTTTTTTCTTGCTCTTAAGTATTCCTGACTGTTCCCTGTTCCCAGCTCCGATGTTCTCTATCCTTGCTATACAATACCGATGCTACCGGACATGATATTACGAATAGTTTAGTCAACTAAAGTAGTTTAAGTCAGATACAAATTTACGCTTAATAGATTTTTTCATGGCAAAAAATGATAATAAAAGCTACTTATACTGACTACTGACTATTGATTATTGACTACTATAAATAGTCTAAATTTTTGTAGCAAAAATTTATAAAATTGGTATTACTTAATAATTTAATTACAACTGAAGTATAGCATTCTTTTTTCAAATTGGCATTAGGAGAAACGAGGAATTAATTAGGAGATAGTCGGAACAATTTTCAGAGGAATTGTTATGCTATAATTCTGCCTTTTATGCTGATTTTTTGAACGTTTTCAACGTGAGACCAGGCATTTTTCTACTCTTTAAAGGCACTTGCCTTTATCTGTAAATGCTTTGAGATTTGATCTGTAAACCCTAAATAATTTCTTTAAGTTTTTGTACTATATTTTTAACTACTTGTTTCTTTCGATTCATTTGTTTGACTTTTTCATAAGTTTTATTGAATGTTTGAATACAGAGATTCAACCGTTGATTAAATTCATCTATACTCATTTTTTCTACATATTCAAATAATTCATTGCTATCTCTAAACTCGGTATAGTCTAAAAAACTATTTTTTTCAAAATCTTCATAAATCGTGCTATTTTTTCCCCCATAATAAATAGGAAGACAGCCACTGATGATAGCATCCCAGATTTTTTCTGTACAGTAGTAGTCAGCAATAGTATTTTCAAAACAGAGATTAAAATGATATTTTTGCAATATCTCTATTTTTCTTTCTTGCCATCTTCCTGAACGAGAATTTTCTATAACAATATTTTCTTGCCATCCTTTGCCATAAATATCAATTTTATCTAACTGATAACCCTGTAAAGCAATTTTTTTTCTTAACTCATATAAATCTAATTCCCGTCCATTACAAATCAAGGATGTATTCCAATTACAATTTTTGATTAAAGCTGCAATCTTTTTATGTTTTTCCCTACCAAACTTTTCAACTTGATAATCTGGTATTTTACATATATTTTCTCGCCAAAAAAAGTAATAATTATTCAAATAAATATCCCCCGTGTAAATGTTCATTATATGTACATCTACTCCTTTCCAGGATACTTTGTGATTAAAATGAGTATCAAACCTTGGTTCGTGAGTCCAAACTAGGTATTTTTTAGACGAACCATACTGAAGAATCAAAGGTTTTAATTTTTGAAAAAATCTAGCTACAAATACATCACAATCTTCTGCTTGATCGCTAAACACAATTTCATCGCCAGCAAATTTTTCAACTTGCCGAATAAAAGGAGTATACTCCATATTATCTACTTTAAAAATTTCGATCATTTCTCTTTTTTTTACCTGCAATTTTAATCTGGACGCGCTAGTATGGTGAGCAAATATTGAGTTATATAGAATCCGGTTGAATAGCGTGCAAAAAAACTATCCTGTCTATACAGGGCAAATCTTTCCCTACTCCCTATTACCGAAAAATTGTGGTTTAAAGCCTCCCCTTTTAAGGGGATAATACAGCAGTTTTCATTTGGGTAAACCACAGTAGGGGCGAATGGCATTTGCTAACGCAAAGCTCCGAATGGCGCCCTTACAGGGTTTTGGTTGTAGCGATGTGGTTTATCAATCTGAAAAGCGCTGTAAATAAAAATTTTCATGATTAGTCAATCCTCTTCTTTTCAAGAAGAGGTAATTATTAATTATTAATTATTCATTATTCATTATTCATTATTGAACTACTCTCTCTTTCTCATAAAAATCCTTTTATATTCTGAACTCCTGACTCCTGAGGACTCCGTCGCTATTTATATGCTAAAGTAAGCTATGTCTATCAACCGTATAGCTTGCAGGATTAATCAAACAACCAATGGCAACTGAAACTATCGTTTTATTATCAAAAAGAGAAATAGAAAAAATGCGTCGGGCAGGACGCTTGGCAGCAGAACTACTACATCATCTTGAACCTTTTGTCAAGCCTGGGGTAAGCACTCTGGAATTAGATGAAGAAGCAGAACGTTGGACGCAAGCTCATGGCGCTCGTAGCGCTCCCCTTGGTTATCATGGTTTTCCTAAGTCTATCTGTACAAGTATTAATGAGGTAGTTTGTCACGGTATTCCTAACAAAAAACAAATTTTAAAAGAGGGAGATATTATTAACATTGATGTGACTCCAATTCTTGATGGTTATCATGGGGATACTTCTAAAACTTTTTTCGTAGGTGAACCTTCTCCATTGGCTAAAAAATTAGTTGAAGTTACAGAAAAATCTATGTATTTAGGCATTGCTGAAGTTAAACCTGGAAATAAAATTGGGGATATTGGAGCTGCTATTCAAGAATATGCTGAAGCAGAAGGTTTTTCTGTAGTTAGAGATTTTGTTGGTCATGGTGTGAGTAATATTTTCCACACTGCACCACAAATTCCTCATTATGGTACTAGAGGAAAAGGGACAAAGTTGCGGACTGGAATGGTATTTACTATTGAACCTATGATTAATGAAGGTACCTGGGAAGCAAAGGTACTTAAGGATGGTTGGACTGCTATTACTAAGGATGGTAAATTATCTGCACAATTTGAGCATACTGTTGCTGTTACTGAAACAGGGGTAGAAATATTAACTCAATATGAAGGCTAAGTTCAACAATTAATAATTAATAATTAATAATTAATAATTAATAATTAATTATTACCTCTCCTTGAAAATGAAGAGGATTGACTAATTATGAAAATTTTTTCTTGTTTCTCCACAGCGAGTGAGAGGCTTTAAACCTTAATTATTCGGTAAATAAGAATTATTATACCATTTTGAAAAAAAAATGTTACGCATAATAAGTATGAGAAAAAGACAAATGTAGGAGGTCTCCCTTTGACAAAAAATAGAATTTATTAGCTCAAAATTGGTATTGAAACTATTCCCATACGACTTCTGAGGACTGAGGACTGACTCCTAAGAAATAGCCTAACTATTTGTAGCAAACATTTATCAAATTGGTATTAGACCTCTGGTTAAAAAGACATAGACTTTTTGCACACATTAGGGAACAGGGAAAAGGGAACAAGGAATAGATTTTCACGGCCAAAGATTACGAAAAATAATTTTTCAGTGACTTTTACAACTCTAGCTTATCTTAAATAAAGAGCAAGTTTATTTTCTGGAGATGTCTATGAGATAAAAATTTTTCTGAACGGTTAATAACAGTTGAAGAATATTTTAGGCGTTTCCTGCGGACTGCTGCGCAAACAGCTATTAGCGGTCAATTTTGCTAATTTTTTTAATGAATGTGCTTATTTCTTAAACTTCTATACCCAGTCAAGTAAATTAGTAATCCTAAAATTTTAAAAGCGCTTAAATGTGAGTAAGTAAAAGATAATATTCAAGCATCTTACTTGACCAAGAGAAAAGAAAATTAAGTATTTCAAGCCTCCTGCTTTCCTAGGTCATGCTGCGCAAACAGTCGGAGGTACTGTTAACTATTAACTGATAACTGAAATGACCATAAACTAATGGCTGAATGCTTAAAATAATAGTTTTCATCGCCCTCATACTGTAGGTGGAAAATCTGATAATTGGTTTATTTCAGAAAGAATAATTTCTGGTTTATCTCTATACATATGTAGTTGCCCAGTAATATAAACATATCCTCTACCTAAACCAAAGTAACGATTTTTTAATAGTTGTAATAAAGGCTTCATTTCTTCAGTATTAGTATTTGGAATCCATAATTTTAAACGGTGGTCTTTAGTTCCATCATAAATTAAAGCACCATTATCTAACCACTTAGAAACTCCTCCTTGTAAATCATAGAAAACTGTTACATATTCTTCCGCTCTTGCTGCTGCTAAAATCTTGGGAAAATCTAATCTCACTTCTAGAACTCCAGAAGCTATTCCATAGGTACGATAATTATCTACAATAGAAGCTCTTAATGACCACCAAGGTACTAGCAAATTATAATTTCTTTTACGTTTACCTCGATTTACTTGAGGGTTCCAAACACCAAGATTATTAGCTTGAGCTTCTATTTCTGCAGCTATCATTTCTTGATGATAAAGTCTAGAATTTCCATATTTAATAAAATAAGGACTCCAGCCTTCTCTAATTAGTTTAATATTAAAATTTTCTCCATTTTTTTTTACATAAGCTATTAAGCGACCTTGATGGTCGCGATATTTTTCTAAACAATTTTCTACAGGGTCGTCTGTATCAAATTCAAGATCGACTTGGGCAAGTTCACCGTCAGGTAATATGAAATATTTTATTGCCATTTCTGATGCAGCTTTACCCATGTCTGTAACTGGTTTGGAATATTCAGAATAGCTTTCTTCAGCATCAACATAATCCATTCTGATAAATTCTCGTTTATCATTTAATAAAACTTTGATTGTGTCACCATCAACTACTTTTGTAACTTGAAGATTTTGAATTGTTGTGCCTTTTTTTTTATTAGTTAAAATTTGAGATTTCATCATCAGCGATCGATATTATTTTTTTGATTAACTAAAATAACATAAAATTGTACATTGAATCTGTAAAAAAGTAAATGTATAAGTTGATATTGATAGAAATAAGGAAGAAGGAAGAAGGAAGAAGGAAGAGGGAGGAGGGAGGAAGGAAGAGGGAAGAAGGAAAAAATATTGAAAAAGAAATACAAATGATCAATATAGCTGTCTAAAATGAATTTGATCAACTCTTTTTCAGGATATATTTCGAGACGCTTAACTTATGCTATAATTTTTCAGCAGTTACCAATAATAAATATCTAGAATAAATTTATTAAGTAAAAGTAAGATAAAAGATAAAAATGAGGAAGGCAGGAATGATTTTAAGCTTGTTATACAATCACATAAATCTCTGCCTTAGTCTACCAAAATTAAATAACTAATTGCTGTCCTCAAATACATTTTAGAGCTATTTTATAGACTCAAAGCTCTCCTGCACCAATACGATTTCGTAAATTAATTAATTGTTCAATAGTTGTTTGAATAGAATGAAGAGCTGTGGCATCTTCTGATGCTTGCTTTGCTATATCTAATAAATAAATTGCTTCTGACAGCTGACAATAAACTTCTTTGTTTCTAGTATTGATTTGGCTGAAGTTGAGATGATGCATAATTCAATACCCCTAATGGTCTACAATTTCATCATCTCCTAACTCCTGAAAAACCACATCCTTCAGCTGGTTCATCCTATTGGGTGATTATTATTTTGGATTAATATTCAATATCGATCTACAGATAGCTATACTAAAATATTTGATATTTTCTTAACCTTGCCAATAGTCGTTAGGATCGAGAATGTTAACAGAAATACATCATTGGAGAAAAATAAATGGATCTAGTCAAACTCCAAAATTCATTGGACAATATCTCGTTTGCCATCTTGTTTGCCACAATGCTAATTTATTGGGTTGGTGCCACTTTTCCTAGTATCCCCTATCTCTCGGTCTTGGGTTCTACCGGAATGGCGGTCTCTAATCTTTGCATTGCAACGCTATTGGGGGCACGTTGGCTAGAAGCTGGCTATTTCCCCATTAGCAACTTGTATGAATCTCTATTTTTCCTGGCTTGGGGACTTACTACTATTCACCTCATAGCTGAAAATATGAGTGGAAGTCGCCTGGTGGGAGTTTTTACATCTCCCTTGGCAATGGGTATTACTGCTTTTGCTGCCTTAACTTTGCCCTCGGGTATGCAGTTATCAGAACCTCTTGTGCCTGCTCTAAAATCTAATTGGTTGATGATGCACGTCAGTGTCATGATGTTAAGTTATGCAACTTTGATGGTGGGGTCTTTACTGGCGATCGCTTTTCTTATTGTTACCAGTGGCCAAAAAGTAGAACTTAGTGGCAGTTCCTTTGGCACTCGTTCTGGAAGAAATAATTATTCTGTGAAGCTCTCAAAAAATTTGCAACTTCAAACAGAGGGAGCTAGTCTGAACGAAATTGAGGAAAACTATCAATCTTCTCCTCTATCTATAACAAATGGCCACAGTCAAACTGCCGTCTTAGAAATGGCCAGACCTACTCAAGCAGTGGAGACAGAAGTAACTCTTTCTCCTCAACGTTTGAGTATTGCTCAAACTTTAGATAACATTAGTTATCGTATTATTGGCTTAGGATTTCCTTTGCTGACTATTGGGATTATTGCTGGAGCAGTTTGGGCTAATGAAGCTTGGGGTTCCTATTGGAGTTGGGACCCGAAGGAAACTTGGGCCTTAATTACTTGGTTGGTATTTGCTGCCTATCTCCACGCCCGTATTACTAAAGGATGGCAAGGACGACGACCTGCTATTTTGGCTGCTACTGGATTTTTTGTAGTCTGGGTATGTTATTTAGGGGTCAATCTTTTGGGTAAAGGTTTACACTCCTATGGATGGTTTTTTTAGTTAAGTTTTAATGGCGTACAACATGAATTTTAAAAAAGCGGTCAGCAGTCAGCAGTAAACGTTTAGAAGGGGACTTTTACCCCTCCGCGCACCTTCCGGTTTATATAAACCGGGGGTTTAAACCAGAGCTACTAAAAGCTGTTAACGCATTTCCTCCGAAGGAGACTAGCTGTTTGCGGAGCATTCCGTCAGGAAATGCTAAAAGCTAAAAGCTAGTTAAGCATAGAAATTAATTCTTGTTGTGGGTTAATTATATTAATTATCAAGGTAAGATTAGCAAACAAAAAATCTGAGTGGTAATGGGGATAAATCTAGGTTCAACAATTAATAATTAATAATTCATAATTCATAATTACCTCTCCTTGAAAAGAAGAGGTAAGACTCAAAGGAAAATTTTTTCTTCTCTTGGTCGATTGGATCTGGCGAGGTTTCTTCGCCATCCCATCCTACGGAATGCTCCGCAAACGACCGCTATTTCTCCTTTAAAGGAGAGGCTTTAAACCTTAATTATTCGGTAATTAAATATGGAAACTGAAGTGACTTTACTAAATAATGATGATGTTTTGTCTACAAGTGCTAGTCTTTTAATGTTTCAATGTACATTTCAAGTCAGTGAATATATAACGATGATTTTAGCTAGGTTGGAGTCGGAAAATTTATTTGAAGAAGGGCTAGAATGTCAATTATTAAGACCTGGTGATTATTGGAGAAAAGGAAAAGTAAAATTTCGTTTAGAATTTTTCACAGAAACTGAAAAAGAGTTATCTGAAGCTGTCGTTCCTACTTCTCAACCCTCAGCTTACCCCATATTAACTTCTGATGAACAGCCACAGAATGTAGGAATGTGGAGTTAATATTAAAGTAATTTTTTCAACAATTAATAATAGACATAGGCTGGAAAAAGGTATAAATTTTTTTCTGGGGTAGGGAACAGGGAATAGGCAAGATACTTTGAGAAATAAAGATACGAAAAATGATTTATTTTGTGAGTTTTAAAACTCTATTTATTTACTATCAATTGGTTAAATAAAATTCTTGTTTATTTTCTACCAGATATCTAATTAATTATTAATTAGACAAAGGCAAAAGGTAACAGGGAGCAGAAAACAAATATTTTGTAGTTTAATACCAAATTCATCAGAAGTTGCATAGAAAAATATATCGAGGTTGACTGTAGATCGAGATAGATAAGTTATTGAAGAAGGAAGAAGGAAAAAATAATTCTGTGCCACCTCACATAAAATTGGTATAACACCTAGCACCTAAAACTTAACACTTATGACATTAGAGGTAAGCATTTCCTGCGGAATGCTGCGCAAACAGCTATGAACTCTGAGTTCTCAGCTCTTATGAGAGGGTTTTAATGAATATAGACTGTTTCAGTCAGCTTTTATAGCAAGTATAAATTCTGACTAAATTAGTAAAGCTTTGATCTAAAATTAAAAGCAATAGCTGAAGTTCGCAGTTCCGACCTAGGAGGCTGGCTTATAGCTGACGGCTGAATGCTTACCATTAGAGATATTTTAGCAATGGAAAATGAACAAAATTTTCAAGAAAAACGTTGCTCAGAACTTTTACTATATCTGGCTTTAAATATAGAAGACTTCCAAATATTACCCAAAATCAAATTAGAAACAGACCTGCCTCAGACAATTATAGATGGGATAAGAAAGTATTTTTTTACTTATCAATCTGCCTGTGAATATGCTAACCAGATATTCCTAGAAATTTACCAATCTGGTGCAATAAAAAAATACTGTAAACAAAGCAAAATAGGCAAAAAATTACCAACCGCTTTTTATATTCATATCTCTGCTTTAGCACAACTTCATCCTTTACTACAACTCTACGAAAATTTAGCTCATCGTTTATATTTCAAAGCAACTTCTCAGCAGAAAGCTGATGCAAAAACGACCACATTAATTAAGTTTAACTTTGATAAACCCACAATTTCTTATCTCCACTATCCAGACTTCGACACCGACCCTCATCCAGCTTTAAAAACTAGCATTTCCATCAACATGAATAGTGGAAAAGTTGAGTATAGAAACTACCAAAATAGTAAAAACCCCCCTGTGCTGCATCGCAAAGAAACCTTTGTGAATACTGACTATCCCCACTACAAAAAATTTGCTAAACTGACCAGTGCTGAAGTGAAATTAGGACTGTTAGATAATACTCGTTTAATTGGCACTCGCCAAGGATGGTTCACACACCTAAAAAATCATGGAATTGAAATTAAAGACCATCATGTAATTCAACATACTATTGAAATACCAATTCCCAAAATAGAACGCCACAAAGCAGCGATGGTTCGTAAAAAAATTTCTAAACCAGTACGTTTGGGTTTAGAAGCAAATCTCTTTACAGAAGGTACAACCTTTTTTGATTATGGTTGTGGTCACGGTGGGGATATTCAACATATTGCTCAAAAAGGTTATCAAAGTGCAGGATGGGACCCCTATTATTCGCCCAATAATAGTTGTATTGCTGCTGATGTTGTCAATCTTGGTTATGTAATTAATGTAATTGAATCTTTAGCAGAACGTAGGGAAGCTTTGATTAAAGCTTGGGGATTGACTAAACAGGTTTTAATTGTTTCCGCTATGGTATTAATTAATGACCAGAAAACCAAGAATAAACTTGCTTATGGAGATGGCATAATTACATCTCGTAATACTTTTCAGAAATATTATGAACAAGAAGAATTAAAATCTTATATTGACCAAGTTTTAAATGTAGATTCTATCCCTATAGATTTGGGTATTTTCTTGGTATTTAAAGATGAAAAACAGGGGCAAAACTTCCGAGCATCTCGATTAAAAACTCGTTTATCTACACCTAGAATTAACTGCAAAAATCAGAAATTTGTAGATTATGAAGAACAACTTATTCCTTTGATGAACTTTATGAGCGATCGCGGTCGTCTTCCGGTCAGAGGAGAAATTGCTGAAGAGGCAGATTTAATTGCAGAATTTGGTAGTTTTCGTCGTGCATTTCGAGTAATTTTGCAAGCTACAGATTCTGTAGAATGGGACCAGATAACTGATAAACGTCGCCAAGATTTGTTAGTATATTTAGCTTTAACTAAATTTGGAAATCGTCCTAAGTTTTCCCAATTAGCAGAAGTAGTCAGAAATGATATTAAAGCTTTATTTGGTAGTTACACTCAAGGCTGTACATTAGCGGATTTAATGTTATTTAGTTTGGGCAATTCTGAACTTATTAGTAAATGTTGTAAAAATAGTTCTATTGGTTATAAATTTTCTAACTCTCTGTTAGTTCATGTTTCTGCTGTAGCAAAACTCGATCCGTTATTACGGCTTTATGAAGGTTGTGCTAACCGTACAATTGGTAGATTAAATGAGGCAACTATCATTAAATTTCATACAAAATTACCGATAATATCCTATTTGTTTTATCCCGACTTTGATACAGAAGCTCACCCAATGTTGCATAAAAGTATGCACATTGATTTACGAGATTTAAGTGTCAGTTATCAGAGCTATACAAATGAATATAATCCGCCAATTTTACACAGAAAAGATGCTTTAGTAACACCAGATTATCCAGACTATGAAAAATTTGCCAAACTAACACAGCAAGAAGAAGATAGAGGACTATTAAATAATTTTAAAAATATTCAAAACCGAATTGGTTGGCTCAAATGTTTAGAAGAAAATTGTACAGAAATAAAAGGTCATCGTGTTTATTGGCAAACTAATGTTGACCCTTATCGCTTAAAAATATTAAAATCTGCTTATGCTACTAGGAAACGAGAAAGAAAAAAACAACTAAATCAGGAATAAATCAGCTATTGATTGAAGATGTTCTAGGTGTTGTTGAATTTAATCTTAATTCTTTAGGAGTCAACCCACCCCTAACCGCTCCCAGGAGTGGAGTCAGGAGGGCAGAAATAAGAAGAAAGAGTAGTAAAAGAGAAAGTTTTTTGTTCATACTCTTTCCGGAGATGATATCATAACAATTTTATAAATGTTTGCTACAATATAGGTAGGGTACTTCTTAGGAGTCAGGAGTCAGAATGAATAGATTTAATAACAGTTTTTAGGTCGTAAATTCTCTTTTTTGTCAAAGGGACATTTCCTGCAAAATCTTTTTATTGCACTTATTATATCATGTCCGTTGGTATCGGAGCGTGTATAAAGTTGGGGAAATATCTAGCGCCATTAATGGTTTTTCCTTCTCTTAAAGCTTCTTCCTTCTTCCAACTTCGGTCTTCCTTACCTTCACGCTTACAATACCGATGCTACCGGACATGATATTATTCGTAAAATTCTTTTTTCAAATTGGTATCATACCTCAAGTCACCAACGCGAGATGTTCTATAGTGTTTCTCAAGTTCTTGAGGTACAGTTTTTTTCTTCTTTTCTATTTGCTGTTTCCCGAATTACTACTTCTTACTCCCTCTTCCCTATTCTCTATTCCCTAAAACAAACGAATGCGCGTACCTCACGCTTCTTGGGAATTGCTATATAGTTTACATCACTTTTGAGGAAGCGTGAGGTCCAGTTATCAGACTATTTATTCTTATGTTCCCTGTTCCCAGATCCGGTGTTCCCTAGAGCAATAAAACTTTGTACCTCATCAACTTAATAACTGCTGTAAAATAGTCAAGAATAAGTCAACTATCATCATAAATCAATGAATAAATTATTTGAAAAAATAAATACCCAAGTAACGATTTTAGGAAGTCTTATTGCTATCCTTTGGATTGTACAAATTATTAATTATGAACTTTTAGCAGGAACATTGAACTATTATGGTGGAATTCATCCTCAAAGTTCTACAGGACTTACGAGTATTTTTTTTGCTCCATTTTTGCATGGCAGTTATGGTCACTTAGCAGCTAATATTCCCCCATTAATTATTCTCGGTTGGTTAATCATGTTACGGGGAGTTCGTGATTTTTTCTTTGTGAGTATCGTTACTATAATAGTTAGTGGTTTAGGTATTTGGTATTTCGGTGCCCCTAATTCTATTCATATTGGTGCAAGTGGATTAATTTTTGGTTATTTTGGGTTTTTGCTACTCCGAAGTTTATTTGACTTCAGTGTTTTATCAGTAATATTCGCCTTAACTGCTGGTTTTCTTTACAGTGGTTTAATCTGGGGTATTTTGCCTTCCGATCCTAATGTCTCTTGGGAAGCACACTTATTTGGTTTTCTGGGTGGGATATTAGCAGCTCAACTTTTGGGTAAACGTAAAAAAAATAGTTAAAGTAGAATTGAGCTGATAGCTGACAGCTAATAGCTGTTTGCGCAGCAGTCCGCAGGAAATGCTTACAAAAATATTAGCGATGCAACTGACAGTTCTGGTTTTTTTTCATCACTAATTATCCAGACATGACAGTTTTTTCCACTCCCCTACTCCCCTACTCCCTTACCGAATAATTAAGATAACAATCCTCTCCTTTAAAGGAGAAACAAGCGGTCGATCTTCGCAGCTTCCCGAAGGGTGGGATGCTGAGGAAACCTAACTATATCCAATCGACCAAGAGAAGAAAAAATTTTCCCTACCACGTTAATCCTATCCGTTTTCAAGGAGAGGTAATTGTTAATTATTAATTATTAATTATTAATTATTAATTGTTGAATCCCCTACTTTTACTCCACAGACCTAATCCTAACACAAAAAATAACCCGCTAATTACAGCAGGTTCTGGTGTTCCTGCATAATCTTTAACTTTATCTATGAGGTTACAGTCGATAGTAGAATTTTGAGAATCTTCAGATGTTTGAGTTAAAAATTGCGATAAACTAGAACTCCCAGAAGAATTACTATTGGTAGCTAAATTACGATTATTATCGTCATAATTTATGACAAAAGCTTCTACAGGAAGCTTGGAAGAAAATCCTAAACTCATAATTAAGCTAACCACAACTACTTGTAAAAATTGATTAATTTTCATTTATTGATACTCCAAAGAAAGTCAAAAATCGTAGGGGCGAATGCCATTTGCCCTCAAAGTCAAAAGTAAGAAAAAGATGAAATTGCTGGTAAAAATTCCCAAATCCAATTGCTAACTAACCACAACATATAACCCAAAACCAACACAGTATAAATAATACTAAGAGGAGCATAAATAGCTAAAATGGCTTGGTCAGATGTTTTTTCAGGCGAAGGTTGACGGCGCAATAAATCGAAATAAAATTCAAGCGATCGCCTCCTCAAATTATTAATTCCTGTCATGGCTACCAACAAGTAATAACCATCAAAAGCATTTAATGGATTGAGATTTAATACCACTGTTACCAGAGCAGCACTCATCAATAAATAACTATTTTGCTGCATCAAACTCTGGGGAGGAGAAGCTAATAATAACCACAAAGCTAACGCCCAAATAACTATTTGAACTATTACCCCCGCAGCTACAACTAAAACTCTTTGTTTCCGTTTAACCAAAGAATATTGGTCGGAAGTATTGGTGTACATTCCCGGCATAAAACACATAAATAATAAACCAATTTCCGGTACAACACCCCCGAAATGTTTCAGAGTAAAAGCATGACCTAATTCATGGAGAAAAATTACTAACATAGTGGCAAAGCCTAACTTTAATAAATTAGTAGGAGCTGTAGTAAAATCTCCCCAAACTTGTTGATGAGCAGAAACAATATCTGTGGCATAAGCTAACCACAAAAAAACTGTTTGACCGAGGAAAAAACAGAGGAAAAAACCAAAAGCTCTAGTCCAAATCCAACGAAGTTTTTCTATATTTTCTGTTAACCATTCATCAGGCTTGAACAGAGGTATTTTGAAAAATAATATTTGCGCCAAAGAGAAATTTTTCGGCGGTGGTTCCGTACCTGACAACATACCTGTTGCTGCCAATTTTTGCAATAGTTGTTGAATATCTTGGATAGTTAAATCGTATTTATTAGCAATGGCAGGTATTGGTCTTTTTCCTAAAAGATAAATGACATTTTTATCAATATTATCTACTTGGAGAAAAGTCGGATATTCAGGATTGCGTAATATCCAATAACCATCTGGATGTTGAATCCAATGCACCTCTGATTTTAGTTGCATAAATAAATTTATTAAATCGAGAAAATACTTGCTCTTCAGCAGTTTTGTACAGTAAAAAACCGTGAAGATACTGATGTATTTGTGAACAATTAATTAGTGAACAAGCGTAGGTTTGGTTGAGGAAAGTAACCCAACAACAATCAATTCCAGTAGGGTGCTTTATACAGCTTAGATTTTAGCTGTAAAAGATATTTAAAAATCCGTCCTAACACCCCATTTTAATTGTGTCAATCTATTAGAGTTTAGAGGTTGTTCATAGATAGATATAAAATTTTTTGTCTATTATGGCATAGTTTTTTGTGCTTGTTGTCGATTTTCGACAAAACCTCAAAAATTTATCTGTCGAATTTAATCTGGTCTAACTGAAATAGTTTGCAATATATGACTTTCAGCAGTAATTTTTTTTTTAATTCAATCAATATTGTCGATTTTCGACAACTTTTTTTCTGACCTATGTTATGTTTAGTTATTAAGTAATTAGTAATTTTAGTTATTAGCTGTTTTTCTAGTTAAGAGCTTTTCTGTGGAATGTTTTGCTAGCCCCAAAGGTTTACAAAATCTGCAATCTCAACTAGCAGGAATTGAGCAAAACATCGGCAACATTGAGTCTGATATTACTGCCAATGAGCAAAAAGTAGAACAGCTAGATGCCCAACTACTGAAAGAAAACTCAGATAAAATATATCTCCAAGAGACTTTAGCAGAAATAGACCAACGTATTGTGGATAAAGAGTTAGAAATCTCAGACAAATATGAAGAAATTCAACTGACGGAAAAATACGCCCGCCATGTTAACGCCGAAGTCGATCGCCTAGAAAACCGCCTCGACTTAATTAACCGAGCAGATGCTCTCGAAACTGAATATCAAAACCAACAAGATAACTGGCAAAATGCCTTAGATAACCAAATAGCATCTACCGAAGAATTGTTGGCAACTCGCACAGCAGGAGAAAACCAACGGGAACAATTACTATCGTTGCAATCTCAGCTAGCAGATACTCAAACTCAACTTGCCACAGCTCAACAGCAACAAGCGCAACTCACAACCGAGGTAGAAACCGCCCAAGAAGACTTACAGTTTACTCAACTGCAACTAGGCAACCAGCAAATACAGTTACAAAGCTTACAAAGTCAAGACCAACCATTGCGCAGCGCCGAAGCTTATTACTACAACCAAGCTCAACAACATCGGCAGCAGATTTGGTATTCCAATGGTAGCCAGTTTGTGTATAATGCCGAACAAGCAGCAGCATATCGCGCTAACATGGAGCAAGCAGCGCGGATGGCACAGCAGCGCAACGACCTCTGGCCACAGATAGAGGAAACGGAGAATAGAATTGAGGAGCTGAACGAGGCGATCGCTACTCAAACAGCAAATATTGCTAGTAAGCAACAGGAGTTGGCAGAAGTCACTCCAGAGGTGGCTAACTTAACTGCCAAGGCAGCAGAAATCGAAATTCAAATCCCCCCTCTAGTTGCTGCTCTAGAACCTCTGCAACAGGCAGAAAACGCCAAATTAGCAGACTTCCAAAATGCTGTTGAGCAAACAGAAACCGCATCCGTAGAATTAGCTCAAACCACCAAAGAGCAGGCAACCGCCTTGAATCATCTGATTAGCTTTGGCGTTTTAGGTACCGAATCTGATGTCGATTTCTTCCCTACTCAAGTGGAGGCAAAAGTTAATGAATTTATTCAACAGTTGCAAAACCGCAGTAATGACTTAGGCTCCCAAGCTGATACTCTAGGAAATTTGATAGCAGACTGGCAAAGCGAGTTAGATAATACCACAGATACAGTCAGTCGTCAAGCGTTAACCGATTTGATTACCAAAACTATTGGCCAACAGAATCATCTATTGCAACGTCAACAGGAAAATCAGGAAATAGTAACGGCATTGAGCGATCGCCTGACGGCAGCTACAGCATCTCTAGAAAATCTCCGACAACAGCAGGAGTTGGAAATTCGGGAACAACTCAATAGTAATGATGAACGGTTAGAGGCGCTTAACCGTCAATTGGAAACTGAGACGGCAGCAGAAAAAGCGGTTAATGAGGATACGGTGTTAGCTTATGCTCAACTCAATGACCAAGTGCGGGCAGATTTGACGGCAAGTGCGACTCAGTGGGTGAGTCAATTGCAAGAAGGGCATCAGCAAACTAAGGAAATTGGGGAAGGTCAGCAAAATTTGTCTCAGTCTGTTGATGAGTTGATTGAGTATATAGAGGATAATTTGGCTGATGTTGATGGGGAGCGCGACCGGAATTTGGCAGATTTGCGAGATGCCATTACGACCTTGGGTGTTGTTGCGCCCCGTCGGGATGAGTTTGCAGTAGGGGAAACTCACCTGAAGCAAGAGATTGAGAAGCTGAAACAGTTGATAGAAAACGATGCCAAGTTGTGGGAGGAAATTGCTCCCATTGCCCAACGTTTTGGGGTTGAGTCTCAAGAATTGGCAGAATATCAGCAGCAGTATGAAGCTAAAAAACAACAGGATGAGGCAACAGCGCAACAGTACGAACAACAGCGACAGCAACATCAGAATAATGCCAACCATTGGCAATCTCAGATTCAGACCTGGGGTGTGGTAGGGCATCGGCGTCAGAACCGGAAGACTGTACCAGTTTACGGGTGGATTCATAATCCTACTGCTGAGGCCAACTATAATAATGAACTAGGCGCCGCCGAAGAAGCAGCTCAAAACCGTGATGCTGCTTTGAAATTACCCACAGCTCTAGCATACCGCGAGGAATTTGTCAATAATGCTACCAACAATGGTACAGCTATCGAACTATTGCAAGCTGAAACCGAAGAGAAAAGTAACGAATACAGCTCCCTACTAGCACAAGTGAAGGCAGAAGAAGCACAAAACAACGCTCAAGCTTCTGCTGCTATAGCTCAAGCTGACTGGTACGAACAACGAGCAGCAGAACACTGGGAACGCAGTCGTAAAAATGGTCCGACTTGGACTGAGACTCGCGTAACTTGGAAACGTAAGTGGTATGGTAAGAAGAAAAAGCATTGGGTAACTATCACCCACGTCGATCATCACTGGATAGTCTGGGATACCTACACCAAATATGCTGAACAACTGCGACAACAAGCGGTAAGTCAGTTAATAGAGACCGACAACCAATCCCAACAACAGGAGCGCTTACAACCTCTAGCAGAACAGTGGGCAAATGCTCGTAACGCTGCTAGTGCTGCGGAAACTCCTATCGATAGCAGCCGTAATTTAGCGGACTCACTCGCAGCTACCAGGGAACAAATTCCGGTGGCAGAAGAACAATTGCAAGAACTAGAGGAACTGTTGCCAGATATAAAAGAAATGTTGGCAGAAGCTCAGAAAGAAGCTGACGAATACAATGCCAAAGTATTAGCTGAGTGGCAAGAACATGACGAAAACGCGACGGAATATATCAATACCATTGAAGATATATTAGAACGTCGTGGCGACCTCAATAAACAATCCCAGGAATTGCAAAATAAACTTGCCGATACGGAAAAATGGGTGGAACAACAAACCGTCGCCTTGGATACCGAAACCGAGCAAGTCGATAATTTGCGTCAACAGTTGATAGCTGATGGGGAGGCGTTGGCAGAAAAAATTGCCGTGGCAACGGGTAGCGAATTAACGGAGTTGCAGACAAAACAAGCACAACTCCAGGAAGCTTTGGGACTCATTGAAAATAAAGCAGTGGTATTGCGACAACAGCAAACAGCTTTCAGCCAAAAACGCACCTTGCTGACCGCAGAAAACGAAGTAATTCTGGCAGAACAACGACTATTAGATGCCTACCTGACAACTCCGGAGAGCAACTTTGAGGCATTGCAGCAACAGCTAGCAGATGCTCGTGCTGCCTTAGCGGAAGCCCAACGTTTAGCAGAACAAGCGGAAGCCAGCAGTCAGGCATTAACCGCTCCGTTACAGGAACTCCAAGCAGACCTCCTGGCACAAAACGACGAACATTTGCAAGCTGCTAAGGCACGACAGCAGATACTCAAGGATTTGTTGGAGGCAACAGAACTGAATGCCAACTACACTTTGGAAGCTGCCCAGAAACAGCAAGAAGTGAACGATTTAGAATTCCAAATATTGCAACGGTTGCAGTCAGCCACTATTGCGGGTAACGAAGAAGCCCAACATTTATTAGATGTAGCCACTCAAAACGATATGGCAACGGCGGCAGAAATCTATTACCGGGATTACACCGACTTAGCTGGTGATAAGCGCAGTAGTTCTGCCGGAGGGGTGGGAACAGCTGAAGACCGGATATTAGCGGATAAGTATTATCAGGAGATGCAAAACCATCGCCAGTTGCAGCGACTAGCTCAAGAGCAAGCAGACCATTTCGGAGAGATTCGCCAAACTGCTGAAGCACAATTAGAGGTATTGCAACAGCAACAGGAAGCTGCTGCCCAGACGTTGCAAGAGGTTAACGACCAGATTAATGAAACCCAGGAACAACAGGAAGCCAAGGAGCAGGAGTTGGCTGTTGCTCAGGCTCGTTTAGATGGTATTTCTCGGATACGGGAGCAAACAGAACAAACTTTTGTGCAGTTGGTGAGTTTGGAACGGTTGAATCTGGCTCAAGCACAGTTGGAGCAGGAGATTGCGTTGCAGCGGCAGTCAGATATTGATGAGGAAGTGGCGCAGCGCTTGGAACGAGAGGAGATTGAGTTGGAGCGTCAGCGTTTAGAGGCGCGGGCGAAGTTGGAGCAGTTGGAGCAGTTGCAAGCTGAGGAAGAGTTGCGGCAAGCGGTGAATGAGGTGCGGGCCGATGTTGGTTTGGATGCTGTGGCGGGTGGTAGTAATTCGGCTCAGTTGCAGTCGGATATGGCGGCGTTGTTGGGGCAGTTGCAGAATTTGGAGCAGCAACAGCCGGATTTACCTGATGATGTGAAGGCTTTGTTGGCTGATGCGAGGGGCGATATTAATCTGGCGTTGCAAGGGGAAGAAGCTGAGAATATTCAGGAGAATTTGCTGAAGACTGCGGCTGGGTTAGTGGGGCAGATTCAGAATTATCAGACTGAAATTGCTAAGTTAGACTCAGAGGAACTTTGGGATAATCAGTTGTTGGCAAAAGCGGAAAATGATTTGCAAACTGCGTCTCGCGAAATGGTTGAGGAGTTGCAGCGATCGCAAGCTTTATCTGGGGAACGGGAGATTATTAATCCTCTGTACATTGAGACCTTGACCAAAGTTGCCTATGCAGAGCAGGCGGTGGATATTTCCCAAGATTTAGCCAAGCAGTCCAAAGATTTGCTCGGTCAAATCCTCGAACAACGAAAAGAAGAACGAAAAGCTCGTAAGAAGGCGTTCTGGAATGAGTTGTTAAGTACAGTAACATTGGTGGTTAGTATTGTTGCTGCGGCCCTTACACTTGGAGCAAGCCTCGCCGTTAGCGCGGCCACAATAACTTCCATGAAGTCGATCGCAGCTACCTTACGAACCATCGTTACTGTGCTGAATGTAGTACAATCTGCCTATAACGGAGATTGGTCAGGAGCTATATTTAACTCCCTAATAACAGCAGTTGGTTTCAGTAGCATACCAGGAAAGGATACGCTTATCAAAGTTACTCAGGGAGCTTATGGTGCATACCAGGCTTCTGAATCAGGTGATGATATTTTGGCATTCCTGAAAGTGGTAGGTACTATTGCAAGCGTGGCACTTCAAAACCTTGAAAACCTTGAGATTATAGGAAAAAGGGATTGGCAGTATCAGTTGCTTAACTCTTTGCAAAATGTTCCCATAATGGTTCACACTGGAATTCAAGCAATAGAGAATGATGATTGGTTATCAGCAACAAGCAACTTGTTCAACGCTTTAACTACTTTGGGTCAGAATATCGGATACACTCTAGCAGACAAATTAACAGAAAGCGTTGTTGGGTTCTTTCATGATGCAGAGCTAGTTGGCAATCTGGGTATTGCTTTAGTTGGTGTCATTGAAGAAGATAGTTTAATTGGTATCCTCTCTGGAATAAACAGTGGTTTGAATGCTGTAAACATCTATAAGCAAAAGAATGAATCTTTAGCAAAAGAGCTTGGACTAGATAGTGAACCGTTTTGGTATGAACAACTACCAAATTGTCCTAACACTCATGGGGAAGCTCAGGCACTCGCTGAGCAGAATTCCGGTTGGAAACCAGATGGAGCTACTGGACAAGTACTCCAATTTTTCCATCCAGGAGCTGCAAGTAGTTTTCGCCATGAAGCAGGCCAGCAGTGTACCTATACAACAAGTGGAAAACTTATTAAAAGTGGGCCGGGAGCAGGAACGCCAGATTACATTGCACCCAATGGTTTGTTGGGCAAAATAGGACACTTTACAGTTGATGTTTTACCATGGTTTTTCCTAAGTACGGAGATTTATAATAGTTTGCGGCCTCCTAATCAGGGAACACCGCCGATTGAAACTGAATAAAAAACAAAGCGGTCGCCTTTTTCCTCCAAAAAGAGCGATCACCTACCTAACATACCTGGTAGGGGCGAATGGCATTCGCCCGCACAGATACCAATTATTCCCTCAAAATATGGAATAAGCGATCGCTCCTTTGCCCCAAAAACTACCCCAAAACCGCGACCAACATAACAATCATTGCTTACCCAATATACCTGGTCTGGGCGAATGCCATTCGCCCCTACGGATACCAATCATTGCACAGAAATATACAATAGCGATCGCCCCTAAACCATTCCTCAAAACCAACCAACCACAAAAAAACATGACAAACACAACAACCATCGCCTAAACCTACACCCAAAGACAAGGAACCCTAGAGGACGTAGCAGCGATCGCCTGAAATGTGTAGGGGCGAATGGCATTCGCCCGCACAGATACCAATTATCCCCTCAAAATATACAAACAGCCATGGCCCCAGACCAAAAGTCAACCAACCACAAAAAAAACCATGACAAACACAACAATCATTGCCCCAATCTACACCCAAAGACAAGGAACCCTAGAGGACGTAGCAGCGATCGCCTGAAATGTGTAGGGGCGAATGGCATTCGCCCGCACAGATACCAATTATCCCCTCAAAATATACAAACAGCCATGGCCTCAGACCAAAAATCAACCAACCACAAAAAAACATGACAAACACAACAATTATTGGCCCTACCTATACCCAAAGACAAGGAACCCTAGAGGACGTAACAGCGATCGCCTGAAATGTGTAGGGGCGAATGGCATTCGCCCGCACAGATACCAATCATTCCCTCAAAATATGAAATAGGCGATCGCGACTTTCTCCCAAACCAACCCTAAAACTATGACCAACATCACAATCATTGTTTACCCAATACATCTGGTCTGGGCGAATGCCATTCGCCCCTACGGATATTATTTCCTCAAAATATGGAATCGGCGATGGCGACTGGTCCCCCAAGCCCACCCTAATACTATGAACAACATCACAATTATTTTTTACCCAATACATCTGGTCTGGGCGAATGCCATTCGCCCCTACGGATATTATTCCCTCAAAATATGGAATCGGCGATGGCGACTGGTCCCCCAAGCCCACCCTAATACTATGAACAACATCACAATTATTTTTTACCCAATACATCTGGTCTGGGCGAATGCCATTCGCCCCTACGGATATTATTTCCTCAAAATATACAAAGAGCGATCTCTCCTTTCTCCCAAACCCACTCTAAAACTATGACCAACATCACAATTATTTTTTACCCAATACATCTGGTCTGGGCGAATGCCATTCGCCCCTACGGATACCAATCGTTCCAGTCAAACAAAAATCTGATAAAATGGGAAAAAACAAGAAATATCAACCTTATGTCTTACGATCATAACAAACATCATCGGCGATCGCTTCGCCTCAGAGGTTATGACTATTCACAAGCTGGAGCCTATTTTCTCACTATTTGCACTTACAACCGTCAGACTCTATTTGGAGAAATTATTGACGGTAAAATGCAGTTAAATCAACTAGGTGAGGTAGTTGCTGAAGAATGGGAGCGATCGGCACAAATACGCCAAGAAATAGAATTAGACTATTCGGTAATTATGCCAAATCATTTACATGGCATCGCTATCATTCATAATGTAGAGTCAAATGACCGTGTAGGGGCAAACGGCCGTTCGCCCCTACGGATGAAACCTCGCTCAATATCGTCATTAATGACAGGATTCAAATCTGTTGTCACTAGACGTATTAATCGCATTCGCTATCATGGCGAACAATTAACTACATCTGCTCCGGTGTGGCAACGCAATTATTACGAGCATATTATTAGAAGTGAAACATCATTAAATCAACTCAGACAATACATAATAGAAAATCCTTTAAAATGGAAAATCGATCAATTACATCCTAATAATCCTTCAAAATGGTGATCACAATAACTACAAATATCGTCTACCAAATAACCATGTAGGGGCGAATGGCATTCGCCCCCATAGATACCAATCATTCCACAGAAATATGCAACAAGCGATCGCTCCCTCCCCCAAAACCAACCAACCACAAAAAAACCATGACAAACACAACAACCATCGCCCCAACCTACACCCAAAGACAATCAACCCTAGAGGACGTAACAGCGATCGCATGAACCATGTAGGGACGAATGGCATTCGCCCCCATAGATACCAATCATCCCACAGAAAGATGCGACAAGCGATCGCTCCTCCCCCTCCCCCCAAAACTAACCAACCCTAGACGACGTAGTAGCGTTCGCCCCCTTTCAGTTATCAGTCATCAGTTATCAGTTATCGGTATCTTTAGGTTCTGGAGGCTGGAAATACTGAAGTTTATTTTTCCATATTCCTAGAATAATTAGTTATTAACTGTTCTACCCAAACGATCGCTCTTTTATATAGCAACCTGTTGCAATCTCAATCAATTTTCTGCTATAATTCCATGAACAGTCTCAAATATTAACAGGAGATGCCGCCTTATGTCTCTAACAGTTGAAGACCTAGAAAAAATCCAAACACAACTAACAGAAGCACATTTAGACTACCGCACCGAATTAGTTGACGGTCAAATTATCATCATGGGATTATCAGACTATGTTTCCGAAGAAATTATCGCTCGAATAATCACCTTTCTCAATATGTGGGTACTCCCACGCAAATTAGGACGAGTCACAGGTTCTTCCGCAGGTTTTCGTCTCCCAGACGGCAACTTACGCGGTCCCGATGTATCCTTTGTTCCCGCTGCCAAGATGCGTCAAGCTCCCCGTGCTTTTGCTGAAATTGTTCCCGACTTAACTATCGAAGTCAGGTCAGCATTGGATAACATTAAACCTCTAGCCGAAAAACTGCAAAGATTTATCGAGTTAGGCTCTCAGGTGAGTATTTTAGTAGACCCCAAAAACTTGACTGTAACCGTATATCGCGCTACTGGGGAAGCAATAGTTTTAACCAATGAAGACACATTGACTATTCCCGAATTATTACCCGGTTGGGAACTGCCCATATCAGAAATTTGGCCGCCAGTCTTTGAGTAAAAAGGAGCGATTCCCTTCTCAAAAACCATGTAGGGGCGGATACCATTCGCCCCCATAGATACCAAGGGTTCCAAAGAAATATGGAATAGGCGACAGCTCTTTTGTGATCACTGATAACTGAAATGGAAAAGAGCGATCGCCCCACCAACAACCTTGATAAAATGCTAAAATATGTTGTAAAATATTGACAATTTGTCAACTAGAGTCAGCTAATGGAAAGCATAATCATTACTCTACCAGACTCTCAGCGAGTCTATATTGAAGAGCAAATACAACTCGGCGGTTATAGCAACGCCAGCGAGTATTTTAATAACTTAGTCCTGCAAGAGCAAAAACGCCAAGCCAAAGAACGACTGGAAACCATGTTAATAGAGGGTATAGAGTCAGGCTCCGCCGAACCAATGACCGCAAAAGACTGGGAGGAAATTCGTCGAACAGTGGGAAAACTAGAGCGCCACCCTCAACTCAAAGAAATAATTGCTAAAACTCGTTTGGGATTAGAAAATATTTACGGCGAACGATTAGAAAAGTTAGTTCTGTTTGGCTCCCAAGCAAGAGGTGATGCCAGACAAGACTCAGATATAGACCTTCTCATCGTTCTCAAAAATCCTTTTGACTACTCCCAAGAAAGCGATCGTATTAGTTATTTGATTGCTGATATCTGCTTAGAACATACCGTCGTTATTAACAGTGTATTTGCGACACTTCAAAAGTATCAAGAATATGATGGCGGTTTATTTCGCAATATTCGGCAAGAGGGAATTCCGGTATGACCCCCAAGCAGCAAAAACTACTAGAAAAAGCTGACCAAACGTTGCAAGCAGCACGAGTTTTAAAAGACCAAGGATTTTTTGATTCTGCTACTTCTCGTGGTTACTATGGGATGTTTTACATTGCAACCGCATTTTTAGAAGGAGAAAAGTTATCTTATTCTCGCCACTCTGCAATTATTGCTAGTTTTGGTCAAAATTTTGCCAGACCGAAGCGGGTGCCAATAGAATTTCATCGTTATCTAATTGACGCTCAAAACATTCGATTAAAAGCAGATTATGATGTAAATGCACAAATCACACAAACAGAAGCATCCCAGACAATAGATCGTGCTGAAGAAATGCTTAACTTTGCCTTAGCAAATATTGATTCTCTTCCTCCTTCTTCTCCATAAGCGATCGCTCCCAAAAACTCAAAACCCAAATAGAAATTTGCACAATGGATTTTTCTGCAACGTCCGTGCAGAGGGCATAACCGTATGACTCCAGAACAACAAATACTATTGTTAAAATTTACATTCCCCAATTAAACTCAAACCAACCACAAACAAAAAACCATGACAAACCCAACAACCATTGCCCAAAACTACACCCAAAGACTAGCCACCCTAGAGGACGTACCCACCATCGCCCCCCTGTGGAAAGCCCTTGTCCACAGTCGCGAACACCTAGACCCCGCCATGCAAGTCAAACCAGACTTTGACTTCACCGAATACGTCACCTTCCAAATAACCAAACCCCACTCCTACTGCTTCCTCCTGGAATACCATCAAGACAACCAAACCACCATTGTCGGTTGCCTATTCGTCTACTTCTACGACGAAAACCCACCATCATACCTGGACGAACAATACCGACCCCAACACGAACTAGAAAACCCCTTTATCCCCCGCAGAGTCGGTTCCATATTAGGAATGTACCTAGACCCAGAACACCGAGACCCCAAAGCCATTCAAATGTTAGCAAAGGCAGGGATAGACAAAGCGGAGGAAATGAAAGTAACGGACATCGACCTATTAGTATGTGCTGAACAGACCGGAATGCAGGCCCTGTTGAAAAAATGGGGATTCAAACAACAAGCGTTTCAGTTTTGCAAACATTATAACATTGATGCTCAAGAGGAATTACCAGACTTGCACCAACCTTTGCCAGAATTGGAACCTTTGGAATCTCCTCTAACCCCTCTTGGGAAGGGGGGACTGATGGATGCGGTATGAGTTAGCTGGGTACGCTTAATGGTAAATTTTCTCTCAAGTACAACTATAATCGAAGCGTTCGTTTTCTCCTCCTTAAACGGTAACAAAGACTAAGCGATCGCCAATGAAAGAGTTACCTAAAAAGTAGAGTTTTTACTAATTTATTAATGTCTTACAGCCAATTTACAATCGAACAAATCAAATCATATTTTGGCATTTCACTCTCAGAAAAAAACGGTATATTTGCCAAAATTTCAGAATCACAATACAGCCTATTTTTATCGGAAACTCTGGACTATAATATTCCATTAGCTCTGGCGATTAATTCAGAAAAGTCTCGTTCTGAATAGTAAAAGTAATATTGTTTTATCACCAGAAGGTCTACCTATTTTTCAACAAAATTCCCTCAATTAAATACATATTATAATTCAGGAGTCAGGAGTCAGAAGTTAGGAGTCAACCCACCCCTCGCCCCTCCCCCTCCCAGGAGGGGAAGTCAGGAGCCATATGAGGTAGCAAGATGCTCCCACTGCCATTTTCCTTGACCAAAATAACTACAATAGACTACCATTACAATGCACCACTACCAGAAATTTATTTGAGAAATTGAAAAAATGCAGATATCATCTCCTATCGATCAACTCACTGAAAAAGCAAAACAGGTACTCAATGAAATTACCTATCTGACCTTAGCAACAGTAGATAAATCAGGACACCCTTGGAACTCACCTGTCTATTGCGGCTTTGATGAAGATTACACATTTTATTGGTCATCATGGATAGAAAATCAGCACTCTCAAAATATTATTAATAATGGGCAGGTTTTTGCAGTTGTTTATGATTCAACAGCATTGAGTGGAGAGGGATTTGGTGTTTATTTCAAAGGTATAGCTGAAGTTATTGAAGCAGAAAACAAAATATTCAATAAAGCTATTGATAGTATCTACACGAAAAATGGTAAACCAAAAAGAGACAAAAAATATTTTCTTAACTCAGGACCACGACGTTTATTTCGGCTTATGCCAACAACTATTTGGGTTAATGTGAAAGAACCTTATGAGGATTATTTTCTTGATAAAAGAGTAGATATTACTCAAGAAATAAAACAATAAAAAAAAGCCCATGTTGCGGGTTTATTGTAAATCTTAAAAAAAGGCATTAATATGAAACTTAACTAACTATGCCAATATCTATAATTTTTTTCACCATTATGTCAGCAATTCTTAGTAGTGAAATTTACAGGAAATAATCACAATTTCTTCATCAGAAACACTATAAACTAAGCGATGTTCTTGTGTAATGCGTCTTGACCATAATCCAGATAGATCGTATTTTAATGCTTCTGGTTTTCCTAACCCAGAGAACGGATCTCGTTGAATATCTTTAATGAGATTGACGATTTTAATATAAATTTTTTTATCTTCAATACGCCCATTGATTAAAGTCATCAAAACTCCGAGTTAAAAATGCGACTTTCCTCATAATTTGCCTGGATCTACATAAATATAATTGTCAGAATTTTTTAGTAATTCTACAGCTTCTTTGAGATGCTGACGGTTTGCTTCTGTTGAAAGAAGATAGTCTGTTTCATCAGTTTCAGCAGATTCTTTAATTAATAAAATTGCTTCGACAACGGTTCCTTCTGGTAAGTCGAGGGGAGGTAAATCAAGTTGACCGTTTTTGATAGTTGTTTGATATTTTAGTGTATTCATAGAATTATGCCATTCTTGAGACTTTTTACAGCCGTTTTCATTTCAGTAGACCACAGTAGGGGCGTTTTGCTCCGCAACATATAAAGCGGAGCTTGGCGTTAGTAAATGGCCATTCGCCCCTACTTGCTATTCCAATATCTCGAAAGATTGAACTTCCAATACTGGACCAATCATTGCGATCGTCATTACATCATCTCGCACCACACCTGTAACGCTCGCCTTGAGGTCAGACTGACAAAGCTGAGTCGGAGCATCCTTCAACTCATAAGTCTCGCCAGTCTCAGTTACTAACGCCCAAGTGCCAGTACCAAAACCTTTCTTTTCCACAGTACCAGTTACCGTAATACTACTCATGCTAACCTTTCCTCCGTTCTAATTGCTAAACGTGCTAAACCTAAGCATAAAAAGGCATTCACAACTAGGAAAATTTGAGCAGCAAAACCAGAACCTAATCCCCAAACTGCGGGATCTACAACTGCACTTACAGCCAAACAACTAGCAACACCAATAGTAGTACCGATCGCTAACCACTTCCATTGCTGATTTCCTAATAACAACACAATTAATAATGCTGGAATCAAAACACTAGCAAAAATGGGATTCAAAATGCCACTACCTTGAATAGCTCCACCGACTTCAGGTAGAGAACTACCCATCACACGCATCGGCCATTGTGGTAAGTCGAAGATATAGAAACCACGGAGGAAAAATAACCCACTACTACCAGCAACTAATCCTGTATGGAGAGGGAAACTCCAACTGAAAGGGAAATAATTCCGCAAAAACCAAGCTAATATATAAGACCCCAAGACCATTGCCAACTTCGGTAACAATGCTACAGCGCCACCATCAAGCCAAAAACCAGGACTGAGATACCCATTATTATGCAACCATCGGAAGAAGTCGCGGAAAGTGATTTGACCTTTGACTGCCAACTTGACTGCTGCTGCTGCATCTAACTGACCTGCACCAAAATGATTCAGTGGGTCTTCTTTGATAACTCTGGCAGATTTTTTGAGAATGTTGGCAATCTCTTCTGGGTCTTCAATACCACTAGCTTTGATTAATGCTGCCACACCCGCAACATGGGGAGAGGCCATGCTGGTACCTTGGAAGGAAGCAAACACACTCTCGCCATTTTCTGGGTTAATGGTTTCTTGCAAAATACCACCAGCTTCATTTTTGCCAGAAGTTGAGCCACCAGGAGCAGAAATATCAATTCCTGCACCAAAGTTGGAATAGGAAGCTTTTTCTCCAGTTGGGTCAGTGGCGGAGACACCGATCACATGGGGATAACGAGCGGGATAACTTGCTGAATTTTGCCCAGCGTTGCCCGCAGCAGCAATAATGACTACGCCTTTACTATGAGCATAGTTGATAGCTTCTTTCATTATTTGGCTTTCACCACCGCCACCGAGACTCATATTGATGATGTCTGCACCGTTGTCAGCAGCAAATTTTATAGATTCGGCAATATCGGAAACTGTACCGCCACCACTAGCAGATAATACTTTTAAGGGCATGATGCTAGCTTCGTAGGCAATACCTGCTACGCCATATTCATTATTTGTGGATTGGGCAATAGTCCCTGCAACGTGACTGCCGTGACCATTATCGTCGGTGGCTAAAGTCTGGTCGTTCACAAAATCATAGCCAGGCACAAATTTCGTTTTTTGCAGGTCGGGAACTCTGGTGACTCCTGTATCAATCACCGCTACTGTTACGCCGTCGCCTTTGGTTTCATTCCATGCTTCCTCTACGTTGATGCTGCGGAGGTTCCATTGTTTACCATACATGGGGTCATTGGGACCACCGTTAGTGCCCTCAAAAATGATAGCATTAGCGCTATAAACATAGTTGGGTTCTATGTATTCAGTATATTTGTTGAGAGAGCTTTTCAGTTCTTTAAGAAGTTGGCGATCGCCCTTGACAATATACACATTATCTGATATAGAAAATTCACTATTTAGACGAGGAGTGACTTGGTATTCATCGGAGATTGTCTGAATTTCATCGACAATTTTAGTAACTCCGATATCTTCACGGAAGTCTAACACAATTGAGTCATAGACTCCTTTATTGGCCAAACCTGTAAAGTTAGATAAGGCCCAACCAAGCCCAATTAAAAATAAGCAGACAAACAGAAATTTTTTCATTTGTTGAGATATCCACTAAATTGAAGGCTTTTTTACTACTTTAGCTTAACTTGATAGGTATTAAGTGGTAGGTGGTAGGTAGTAGGTTGTAGGTCTTAGATGGTAGAAAAGTATTAGGTTTGGCTTTATAATTTGGGCTAATACCAAATTCAAAAAAGGAAATGGAAAGAGGTTTATTGTGGCTGCCCCTATTGGGTGTGTTTATCTGGTTAGCTTGGGCAGGTTGGAATGAGTATCAAAAGTTGGAAGCTTACCGCGCTTGGGCTGAGTCTTTTGAGAAAGCTAAATATGATATTTATGCGGTATTGGGTCAGAATGGTGAAAATATAACTTGGGGAAAACCAACGCGTAATGGCCCGATAAATTTGCAGACTTTTTCTTTACAGGATGTGCGATCGCTACAATTATTAGTTAATAATAAACCTATAGATATAGAGAACCCACTAAGTAAGGGTAAAGTAGTTTTGGAGTTTATTCTTTCAGAGTCTAAAAATATTCAAGTTCCTTTTACAGATATTGATTTAGCAATTAATTGGTATAAATATTTAGATTCTATTAAAAATGCAACAGGAGGAAATTAGAAAAACTGTTATATAGCAGAAGGAAGGAGAAAGAAGAAAGGAGAAAGAAGGAAGAAGGAAGAAGGAAGAAGGGAAAAGCTTGTGTTGTCTTAGTTTTAAGATTTTGATATGTCTGCGCCCTTTGCTTAGACTTCTATACCCCTAATAATTGCTTATAAAATATGACTATAATAAGGCTATTTATTCTTGGTTAGATTGAAGCAGTAGGGTTGATTTGTTTGTTATAAAATATTGATGTATTTTTTTACTTTCTATTTCCTACTTCCTAAATAAGTACTTTTTTACCAAGAGAAAGAGAGTTCTGTATTTCAAGCCTCCTTATTGCAGAGGTACTGTTAGCGTAGCTCCTCCGGAGGAGGCTAACTGATAACTGATAACTGAAATGACATTCCCTATTCCCTGAAAAAAAATGGTATTAAAATTTTTAACAACAGTTAGTAAGGCAGTGGCAGCAGCAGCTAAATTTGTCACTCCCCATACCAAAAAAGATGTCATATCTACAACTATAGTAACTACCGAAAATTCAACAGTAGCAAAGCTAGAAAAAAATATTGAACTGGAACAACTCAAACTGCAATATATCCAAAATATAGATAACTTTGATTTGCCAGAAATTAGTCAAGCAAATACCCAAGAATTACAAGCATTTATCCAACTTGCCGAAACTGCCAAACTCCAAACCAATATAGATTTTCAAAGATGGCTATTAGAACAAGAAAAAATAATTCAAATAGAAATACTCAAACAAAACTATGAACTTCAACGAGAATTAGTTACCTATCAAAGAGAAACTTCTCTACAAATTATAGAAGAACAAAAAAGATTAGAAAATTCTCCCATTTGGTTAGTTGCGACTGACATTCTCAACTCTCATCCAGGGGAAAAAATTATGCCCCTAAGAGTTTTTTTTGCTCCACCAAAACTGACATTTGATAAATTTGAAGCAGCTAATAATTCTTCTGATTTTTTTCCTGACCTAGAATTAACCTTAGCCGAAGGTTTGCGACAATTTTTCAGAAATTATACAACTCGTGGCAGAGAAATAGACTTTTTAGCAGGAGCTTGGGTAAGTAAATCTTTTCATAGTGAAGCTAGTATTAAAGCTTTATTTGCTGTATTAAAATCTCAGCCAACTTTAGTTTTAGAATCAGAAGTTAATGGCAATTATCTAAACTTTAGAATTGCTTATTGGAGTTTAGGTTGGTCGAAATATCGTTACGATCCAGTTATTTCTAAATTGCCATATCAAGATATTTTATATGAATCTGCAAAACTCCGAGCGCGTCGATGGCTGGCTATTAGAGCTAAGTTAATTGCTACTGGAGAAAAAACTAAAAAAATTGATGAACTTTATGGTGGTAATAATTTAATCAACATCAAAAAATTACAGCGGGAGCAAAAATTTAGAAAGGCAGGAATTGACATTAGTGAGTTGGATATGAACTACATTGTCAATCAAAAAGATTTTGAGGAACTAGGGAAATTTTTAAGTATTTATCATTGTATATTTGCTGGTTTAGTAGCAGATGAATATTTTTTAGTTGAATATAATATTCCTCCGATTTTGCCAGAATTATTACCCGATTTAATTAAAAATTTACCAGAATCTCCAGAAGTTGATGAGATGATGGAATCGGTAATTTTATATTATCAAAAAATTTATCAAGCTTTGGAAATTCAGCGTTCTGCTTGGATACCAGAATTGACTTTAGATTTAGCTCAAAGTTTGGCAAATTTACAAAATAAAGTTTGGGCAATTACACAAATTATAAATTCCTTAAAATATTGGTTAAAATCACGGGGTTTGTTGTCAGTTCCAGAAGAATTAATTTTGCTATTGGAAGCAATAGAATCAGTAGTCAAAGCAGAAGATTTGGAATATGTAAATAAATTAAATCAATGTTTGGCAGCTATTGGCGAAGTTAGACAACTAAATGTCATGGAAATTTGCTACAAACGAGCAGTAAATAATTTTAAACAGGAAAATTATCTAGGAGCTATTAGTGATTTTGACCAAGCAATAAAACTGAATAAAAATTGGGTTGAAGCCTATTATAATCGTGGTTTTGTTTATGCAGAAATCGGTCAAGAACAAGCAGCAATTAATGATTTTACCCAGGCTTTACAGATAAATGAAAATTGGGTAGATGCCTATAATAAACGAGGTGATGCCTTTAATCAATTAGGACAATACGAACAGGCGATCGCTGACTATCAACAAGCATTAAAACTACGGCCAGACTGTGAAGATGCTCGACGAAATTTAGGCATTGTCCAGGGAGTTGTGGCAGAAATAAAACGCCAACAACAGGAAGAAACAAAACCAGGATCACCACCTGTTCAACAAACACCAAAACAACGGAAACATAAATTAGAAAATTTTGTTGTAACTAATGAATTTCAGGCACATTCAGAAGGAGTCAGTTGTCTTGCCATCAGTCCAGACGGGCAAATATTAGCTAGTGGTAGTTATGACGATACTGTTAAGTTATGGCAGTTGAGTACCGGAGCAGAAATTTCTACTTTTACAGAACATTCTGACGATGTTGAGTCAGTGGCGTTTCACCCCGATGGCGAGATATTAGCTAGTGGCAGTTACGACTGCACTATCAAACTATGGCAGTTGAGTACAGGCAAAAAAATTCGTACTTTGCGCGGACATTCTAATGATATTGAGTCTTTAGCTTTCAGTCCCAATGGGCAGATATTAGCTACTGGTGGCGACGATAACCAAATTAAGTTGTGGCAGGTGAGTACGGGTAACGAACTTCATACTCTCACAGGGCATTCTCAGAGGGTTTGGTCTGTGGCGTTTAGTAATGATGGGCAGATGTTAGCGAGTGGGAGTGGTGACAATACTATTAAGATTTGGCATTTAGCTACAGGGCAAGAAGTTAAAACTCTCAGGGGGCATTCTGGTTATGTGAGTGCGGTTGCCTTTAGTACTGATGGTGAAATATTGGTGAGTGGCAGCGATGACAAGACTATTAAATTATGGCAGTTGAGTACGGGTTTGGAAATAGCGACCTTGACTGGGCATGACAAAAGTATTTGGTGTTTGGCAGTTACGTCAGATGATACTTTAGTCAGTGGGGGTGCAGATAATATGATTAAAATATGGCAGTTGAGTACGGGTTTGGAAATGGGTACTTTGACTGGTCATGGTTTGGGTGTTTTGGCTTTGGCAATTTCTCCTGAAGGAGATTTTTTGGTGAGTGGGGATGGTGATGGTTGTATTAGGTTTTGGGGATAAAGAGATGGGGGGATGGGGGGATGGGGAGATGGGGAGATTTCATATTGAGATGTGGATAGAATTATAAACATATTAAGTTTCCACTTCTGCATTGTAAGTATGGCGCTGAACCAAATTTCTGTTTCAATCCCTAATAGGGATTTGGATAAGTTTCCATAGCAGGGTTCTAGAACCCAGGCCATATTTAATTTTCAAGGTACATTTGCAAGGTACATTTGCGAGGTACACCTATAAATATAGCATTTCCAGCCACAGTTGCACAATAGATAACAGAACAAAAACAGCCAAAACCCTTGCCAAATAAGCATTTGCAAAATTGCGACGACCACTTCAACTACTCCACAAAGCTCAAATCCTTGCCCAAAGTTAACTTCAGCCATTTTTGTTCACCGAAAAATTTGGTTCTGAAGCCTCCTCTTTTTAAAGGATAAAAAAAAAGAAGAGTCCGTATTTTCTTGTCTCCTTATTGCAGAGGTACTGATAACTGATAACTGAAATGGCCATTCCGGAAACAATTAAGAAAAACAGGATATATTAAAAGGAGTAACAAATTAAACAAAACTCTTGACAAATCACAGTTAGTTTGATACCAAAATAACCCAGAGGATAAAATTAAATGGAATTAGGCATAAAGAACACCACACAAACATTAGAAATTGCAGACTCAAGAATCACTGAATATTTTCAACGCTCCGAAGGTCAATGGCATTCAGAAAGACGCTACTATACTTTACCGGAAGGAAATACCCAAGAAATTGTTAGTCATTTAACAATTAAATATTTAGAGCTAGGAAGTCCAGAACTTATAGAATTAGCCAAACTCCATAAATTACATAATCCTGAAACAGCCATGATTTGTGGTTCGTTAGTCAGTTGGCTTAGTCAAGATTCTGTATCAGGTAAGAAACAGTCTGAAGGCTCAACAATATTCGGAGTTCAAGGCTCTATATTGTATCGCGATCGCGGTTTTGCCACGAGTAACCCCATCATAGCTAAGTATCATCTATCTGACCCTAACACATTATGTCTCAGAACAGAGTACAATGGGTCTGTATTTGAGGAAGAAATTAAACAAATCGGCCATAAATACCGGACACGGCAAACTATTATTTCCCGTGCAGGTGAACAAAAAATGATTGGTCAATATCTAGAAAAACGTATATTAAGTAATCAGAAAAAGTGAAGCGACGGAATTTTTTAATCGGAGCTACAACGATAACTTTAGCTGAATTTTTAGCAGGATGTGAAGCTCAGGGAGATTTGAATATTCAACTGTTAAAAAGCACTATTCCTGCTCAAATGGTGTCAAAGTTTAAGAGGGAATTAACATCTGAGTCTAAATTAAACTTTAATCCTCAAGAAAATTTAACAGAATTATTTTCTCTGCTGCAAAGTTGGCAGAGGAAACTTTTATTAGAAAAGCAAAAATCATCTACAGAACAAAGAAAAAAGATAAACATTGCTAATCTTGTTACTTTAGGAGATTATTGGTTAGCAAATGCTATTAAACAAGAACTAATTCAACCTCTTAATTCTGAAGCTTTACAAAATTGGAATAAATTGCCGGAAAAATGGCAAAAGTTAGTTAAGCGTAATAATCAAGGTTATGCAGACCCCGAAGGGAAAATTTGGGCAGCACCTTATCAGTCGGGTACAACATTAATTGCTTATCGAGTTGATAAATTTAAAACTTTGGGATGGCAACCTACAGACTGGAGCGATCTATGGAGAGAGGAGTTACGCCATCGATTTTCTTTGTTAGATCAACCTAGAGAAGTTATTGGTTTAACTCTGAAAAAATTGGGTAAATCTTATAATGCTAAAAATCTGAGTAAAGTTGAAAACTTAAAATCGGAACTGGTTAAACTCAATCAACAAGTAAAATATTACGCTTCCAATAATTATTTACAATCTCTAATTATTGGAGATACTTGGTTAGCTGTTGGTTGGTCTAACGATATTTTACCGCTGATTAAAAACCGCAAAGATATTGCTGCAATAATACCTAAATCTGGAACAGCTTTATGGTCAAATGTATGGGTTAAACCTGCTGCTACTGCAGAGACTTCCTTAACAGAAAAATGGATTGATTTTTGTTGGAAACCTGAAATAGCAGAACAAATGTCTTTAATAACTCAGACTACTTCTCCAATTATACCAGGAATAAATCCAACTGAATTGACTTCAGAAATTAAAGATAATTCTTTATTATTACCTCCAGAAGATATTCTGGAAAAAAGTGATTTTCTCTATCCACTTGCAGATAGTACCATTGAACAATATAGGCAATTATGGCGAGAAATTCGTCAACCAGTAAGTAGTTCTACATAGGATTTGCTGAAAAAGTATTTTTCAGGAGTAAGAGACCCACCCCTAAACGCTCCCAGGAGTGGAAGAGAGCAGTTAAGACGAACGGAGAATAAAATTTAATTAAGAGGTAGTCGGAACAATTGTCAGAGTGATTTTTCGGCAATTATTCTGCTTTTTCTGCTAACTTTTTGAGGGTTTTGGACGTGATACCAGGCACTTTTTTTAAAAGATTTATCCATTCATGAGTTTCAATGCTGCATTAGAAGGATATCTATTTACTTCTATCAATAATTGTCTCTCTAATTCGTTCCTCACTATTAAATTGAAAGATTCGGGTAGTTACTTCCCCAATATCTGTTAATGGTTGAATAGTTGCTCCTTCTAGACGAAAATGCTCTGACTATTGCTCTCGACGCAGGTTAAAAAATCTAATTAATTCTCCTGTTCGCCAGATAATTGAACCTAAATCAGAACCTTTATTTAGGTGACAAAAAGCACAAGCATAGGCTAAATTTTCAGCTATTGTTTGTCCACCATGTTTTATACTAATAATATGCTCAATCTGACATCAAGAAGCGCGGTATTGTTATGAAATTAGACAGTATTCACAGAGGCTTAATGCCCTTTCAATTACTAAGTTTCGTAATTCAACATTAATATAAGGACGAGACATTGATATGATTATTTTTACTGTAATGTAAAGTCTTTAGGTAGATTAAATAAATTTCTACCAAATCTATAATCAATTTCTACATTACAATTTAATGGCGCATTTTCAAAGTCACAAAAATAGGCAGCAATTGGTTTTTTATTACGAGGTTCACATACTTGTAAGTTATAGCCATATTGTCTAGCTACATTGCCAAAATGGTTAATAAATTTATAACGCTCTAGGTAGCCTTTTTTATCCCAAATTAATTTTCTGACTACCAAAATTACCGAAGTATCATCGGGGTCAACAAACCAAGTATAAATAAGTTCTTCACCAAAAAAATCTTGAGTTAACCACAGACTAGGAATACTTGGTTGAGTTTGAGATAAAGGAGGTTTAGGTAGTTGAGAAATTTCATTTCTAGGACAGGTGGGAAAAATAATTTTCGGTGTGGCAGTGGCAGGAAGAAGGAAGAAGGAAGAAGGAAGAAGGAAGAAACAAGAAATAAGAAGGAAAAATTTAGTCATTATTTCAGAAGGAAGAAGGAAGAAGGAAGAAACAAGAAATAAGAAATAAGAAATAAGAAGGAAGAAGGAAAAATTTAGTCATTATTCAGAAATAAGAAGGAAGAAGGAAGAAATAAGAAGGAAGAAATAAGAAGGAAGAAGGAAGAAGGAAAAATTTAGTCATTATTCAGAAATAAGAAGGAAGAAGGAATAAGGAAGAAACAAGAAACAAGAAGGAAGAAATAAGAAGGAAGAAATAAGAAGGAAGAAGGAAGAAGGAAGAAGGAAAAATTTAGTCATTATTCAGAAATAAGAAGGAAGAAGGAAGAAGGAAGAAGGAAAAATTTAGTCATTATTCAGAAGGAAGAAGGAAGAGGGAGGAAATAAGAAGGAAGAAGGAAGAAGGAAGAAGGAAGAAGGAAAAATTTAGTCATTATTCAGAAGGAAGAAGGAAGAAGGAGGAAGTAAAAGTGTAGTTATTATTCACGAGGAAGAAGAAAGAAGGAAAAATTTAGTCATTATTAGTCATTATTTGATTTCAACATCAAGCTGAATTAAAAAAAGCAGAAGTTCCACAGATACCTGCCATATTAATTTTTTTGATACAGCACTTTCCGATGTAATAAGGTACACCTTATTTTAAGGCAGAAGTCAGAAGTAAAAAACTAAGAAGATTGAACTATACCTCATAGCAAAGGAAACCACTGTAATATCATGTCCGGATAATTAGTGATAAAAAAACTTTCTCCTTTTCCTCCTCTTTATTCTTTCTTCTTCTTTCTTCCCTCCTGACTCCTGACTTCCCCTCCTGGGAGTGGTTAGGGGTGGGTTGACTCCTGAGGACTCCGTCATTTATTGATAAGTATTCAACCGGAGATGATATAACGCATTCCTGGTAACTGAGTAACTAACCCTAATAACTCCAATTGTAATAAAGAACTAGAAACATCTGCTGGTGATAAACCTGTTGCTTGTACAACTAAATCTAAATGAGTAGCTTCAGTAGAAATATGTTGAAAAACCTTGGCTAAAATAGGTTCTAAATCTGGAATATAATCCCGATTTTTCTCCTCAAATAAAGATAATTGTTCGGGAGGTTCTACTACATCAATATCTAATGGTGGAATTGCTCCTAACATTTCTAATAACTTATCCATAGTAATCGGAATTACTTCTGCACCATGATTAATTAACTGCAAACAACCATGAGATTTTTCATCATCTAAACGAGCAGGTAAAACATAAACATCTCGACAAAATTCATTTGCCATATCTGCAGTAATTAAAGCACCCGATCTTTGGGGAGCTTCCATCACTAAAACTGCTCGACTTAATCCTGCAATAATTCTATTGCGTTGGGGAAAATGTTTAGAATTTGGTTTCGTACCTGCTGGATATTCACTCACAACTAACCCCTGTTTAATAACTTTTTCCGCCAGAGTTTTATTTTCCTTCGGGTAAACTGTATCAACCCCATTACCAAAAACAGCAATTGTTCGCCCCCCTGCTTCTAAACAAGCACTATGCGCCTCAGTATCAATTCCCATAGCTAGTCCAGAAACAATAGTGAACCCACTTTTTGCCAAAGTCGAACTTATTTTCCTAGTCCAACGACGACCATATTCAGTGGGATAGCGAGTGCCGACTATTCCTACCGTAGGAGTAATACCTAGAATTTCTTGGGAGTCAACTATGCCTCGATAATACAGCAGAGCAGGCGGTGTGGGAATTTCTTGCAAAAGGCGTGGATAGTCTGGATCTGCCGGAGTCCAGAAATCAGGATTTTTGGCCGTGTGTTCTTCTATCAGTTGTTTTGGGTCCAGACGCGATCGCTCTTCCACTACTTTCTCTATCTTCTGACGGCCAAATCCTGGCACTTGGCCTAATTCTTTGGGGCTGGCCGTCCAAGCTATTGCTAAAGTCTCGAATTGTTGTTTGAGTCGTTGTAGAGCAATTGGACCTATACCACTGATTTTGGCCCATGCCAGCCAGTAGGCACGTTCTTCTATCAATTATTTCTCCTCTTGAGAGTGGTTCATTTTAAACTTATTTTATGGGTTCCGGTTCTTCCGGCATTTATAGCAAAAGGCAGAGGGCAGAAGGCAGAAGGCAGAAGGCAGAGAGCAGAAGGCAGAAGGAAAAATCTGGCTTTGTCTAGAATCTAAAAAATATTTGATTGATTTTTTCTTCAATTCATTATTGACGTTTTGTTCAACATTGATTAAAATATAAATATACAGCAAGGAACAAGTTGCTTAGGACATAGACTGATGATGAACTTCAGATAGGGAAATGTTTTTCCCCTATTCCCTATTCCCTATTCCCTGTTCCCTCCTATAAGACACAAAAGAAAGCTTTTAAACCTAACTAATTTATCTAATTGGTGGCAGCTAATTTATAGGCTGAAACCGAGGGATTTTCTGTGGAAATTTTGTCAAATATTGGAGAAAAAAAATGACTAATAATATAGAAGTAGTATTCAGCTTTGACACAACTGGCAGTATGTATCCTTGCCTAACTCAAGTACGCCGAAAAATCCAAAATACAGTAACTCGATTAATGTCAGAAATTCCTGGTATTAGAATTGGAATTATTGCTCATGGAGATTATTGCGATCGCCACTCTACTTATGTAACAAAACGATTAGAATTATCCCAAAATATTGATGCTATTTGTAACTTTGTAGAAAGGGTAGGAAAGACAGGTGGTGGAGATGCGCCAGAATGTTATGAGTTAGTATTGCATCAAGCTCAATCTTTTGCTTGGACTCGGAAAGCTACCAAATCTTTAGTATTAATTGGAGACGATATTCCTCATCCACCTGGTCAAAATCCTCAGAAGTTAAATTGGCGAGAAGAAGTTAATAAATTATCAGATATGGGAATTACAATTTATGGGGTACAAGCCTTAAATCGTCGCCATGCCACGATGTTTTATCAAGAATTGGCAGAAAAATCGGGTGGTTTTCATATCAAGTTAGACCAATTTGCTTATATTAATGATTTATTTTTAGCAGTTTGTTATCAACAATCTTCAGATGAAGAGCTGCAAAGTTATGAACAAGAAATTTTAGATATGGGGCGAATGAATCGTGGTTTAAATCAAATTTTTAATACCATGTTAAATCGAGAAGAAACCAGTATTTATGAGTCAGCAGATTTGCGAGTTGTTACACCGGGAAGATTCCAAGTATTAGAAGTGGATGAAAATAAACCGATTAAAAATTTTGTTCTAGAAAATGGTTTAACTTTTAACAAAGGGCGTGGTTTTTATGAATTTACAAAGACCGAAACTATTCAAGGCAAAAAAGAAATTATTTTAATGGATCGAGCAACGGGAGATTTATTTGAGGGAGAAGCTGCACGGGAAATTTTAGATTTGCCTCATGGTATAACGGTGCGAATTAAACCTAATAATTTAGAGAAATATGTAGTGTTTGTTCAGAGTACATCGGTGAATCGGAAATTAATTAGTGGAACTCGTTTTTTGTATGAAGTTGAAGATTGGAGTAGGTAAGAAGGAAGAAGTAAGAGGGAAGAAGGAAGAGGGAAGAAAGAAGAAGCTATTGGTAGTGGAGTGACACGCCTAAGAGGTTGTCTGAGAAGTCCCATTTGCTACATTAAAGCCCCCTAAATACCCCAATTTTGGGTTACTTTTAGAAGGAAATTGACTCTTGTTCCCCCCAAACTTGGCTTGCTCGGGGGGCAAAATTCAGTATCAAAAAACTTTTCAGATATCCTCTTACAAATTTTCTATTGCATCAGTGAAAGCTTAATAATTAGTGATAAAAAACCTTCTCCCTTTGAGCCTTTCTTTCTATTCTGCCTTCTGCCCTCTGCCTTCCTTTTTTCAAAGTATGAGTATTCAACCAAACATGATGTTACTTCTGCTATAAAATTGGTATCTCAATAATAAACCAAAATAATCTTAACTAAAGCAGGAGTCAAAAATGCCAAAAGATTCTACAAATAAAACATTTAACAGTAAACATAATACTAACAACGACTTTGAATTTCTTTTCACTCGTTCTATAGAGTTTCGTCAAGAAACAATATATTTCATTATTGTAGACCGCTTTTTTGATGGAGACCCCAGGAATAATGAAGGTCCAAACCCTAAATTATATGACCCTAATAAAGAAAAATGGGGTTTATATTGGGGTGGAGATTTACAGGGAATAATTGATAAACTTGGCTATCTCAAAAATATGGGAATTACAGCTATTTGGATGACTCCTTTATTTGAACAAATAGAAGAAGAATTATTTGAAATGGCTCCTATTCATGGCTACTGGGCGAAAGATTTTAAACGACTAAATCCTCGTTTAGTAGACAAAGATGATGAGATTTCTTTAGTAAAAAATCAGGAAACAGTTTTCGACAAATTAGTAGCAGCAGCTCATGATTTAGGAATAAAAATAATCTTGGATATTGTGTGTAATCATAGTAGCCCAGATGCAGGTGGTAAAAAAGGTCAATTATTTGATGATGGAGTTTTAATTGCTGATTTTCATAACGATATTAACGACTGGTATCATCATTATGGCGAAGTAGAAAATTGGGATGAAAAATGGCAAGTTGAAAATAGAGAATTGGGAGGATTAGCAGATTTTAATGAAAATAATCCTGACTATAGAGATTATATTAAATCAGCAATTAAATTATGGTTAGACCGTGGAGTAGATGCTCTACGAATAGATACAATTAAACATATGCCATTATGGTTTTGGCAAGAATTTTATGCTGATATTAAAAGTCATAAACCTTCAGTATTTGTGTTTGGGGAATGGATTTTTAGCGGACCTTATGATCCTGCATCTCTGGAATTTGCCAATAAGTCTGGAATGTCAATGTTAGACTTTGGTTTTTGTGTGGCAATTCGACGCGCTTTAGGAAAATGTGAACCGGGAGGATTTCATATTATTCAAGAAGTATTAGACAAAGATAATGTTTATAATAGCGCTAGTGAGCTGGTAACTTTTGTTGATAATCACGATATTCCCAGGTTTCAAAATTTGAATCCAGACCCAGGAATTTTGAGATTAGCTATTAATTTAATTATGACTTCTCGTGGTATTCCATGTATTTATTATGGTAGTGAACAATATCTTTATAATGATACAGATGGTGGGAAAGAACCTTATAATCGCCCAATGATGGAAAAATGGAATACAGATACACCAATTTATCGGGATGTTAAATTATTATCAAAGGTACGTCGAATTAATCCTGCTGTTTCTCTGGGAAGTCAGTGGCAAAAATATCTTAGTGAGGATGTTTATTGTTATGTGCGATGTTACCGAGATTATCGTTGTTTTGTAGCAATTAATCGAGGTAATCCAGTAACAATAGAACGAGTAGAAACTGATTTGGAGGATGGAGAATATATTTGTATTTTAACGAAGCGCTTTTTTGAGGTAAAAAATGGCGAATTGCATAATTTAGAACTGGGCGTACAAGAGATGATAGTGATTAATTATTTAGGCGACCGCGTCAAGGGAAAAGTAATCGTCAGAGCGCAATTAAATGGAGTTTCAACTAATCCTGGAGAAGCAATAGTAGTAACAGGAGATTGTCCTGAATTGGGAAATTGGAATATTAGTAAAGCTTACCAATTAGAGTATATTAATTCTAATACTTGGTTTAATGAAATTCCCTTTAATGAAAGTGCAGGAAAAGTAATTGCTTATAAATATGCAATTGTTTACCGGGATGAAAATGGAAATGAAACAGAAATTCCACAGCGAGAAAATTTAGTTTCTCGACAATGGTTATTAGCGGAAGAAGGTACAGTTAAGTGGCAAGATAATTGGGCTTATTGAAGAAGGAAGAAGGAAGAGGGAAGAAGGAAGAAGTTTAATTTTTAGCTGGTGATTATTGAAGAAGGAAGAAGGAAGAGGGAAGAAGTTAAATTTAATGAAGAAATTGAAAATATGAGTGTTTTTGAATCTTAATTAAGAGGATATCTAAAAAGTTGTTTAATACTGAATTTTGCCCCCCGAGCAAGCCAATTCTGGGGGGAACAAAAATCCATTAGCTGGTAAAATCCTCCAATTTTAGGGGATGCGCGGGGGCAAAGTTGTTTAATACTGAATTTTGCCCCCCGAGCAAGCCAATTCTGGGGGGAACAAAAATCCATTAGCTGGTAAAATCCTCCAATTTTAGGGGATGCGCGGGGGCTTTGATGTAGCAAATGAGACTTCTCAGACAACCTCTAATTCAATTTTGTGGAAGTATGTTAGACAAAGTACAAGTGAGAATAAAATTTATATGATTGATAACTGATAACTGAAATGACTATCACAAATACCAAATCATTATTACCTTTACCACCAGGAAACTTTGGTCTACCTTTTGTTGGTGAAACTATCAGTTTCTTAACAGATAATACATTTGCCGAAACAAGAGAAAAAAAGTACGGAAAAATCTACAAAAGTCATATTTTTGGCAGCCCCACAGTATTTTTAGCCGGAGCAGAAGCGAATAAATTTCTGTTTTCCAATGAAAATAAATATTTTACTGCCACTTGGCCAAAAAGCACCAGGATTTTATTAGGCCCTAACTCCTTATCTGTACAACAAGGTAGCCTTCATCAACAACGGCGTAGACTATTGGCCCAAGCTTTTCAACCTAGAGCTTTGGCAAATTATGCTCCCACAATGGAAACTATAACTGCTAGCTATCTAGAGAAATGGGCAAAAATGAATACCTTAACTTGGTATCCTCAAATTCGTGACTATACCTTTGATATTGCTAGTCGTTTATTTATTGGTAGTAATGGGGGTTCCCAAACAAAATTAGCCAGTTTATTTGAAGAGTGGGTCAAAGGCTTATTTTCCATTCCTCTATCACTTCCTTGGACAAGATTTGGAAAATCACTCCGTTGCCGGCAAAAATTACTGCAACATATCGAAGAAATTGTTTTGCAACGACAGCAACAGCAAAATTTGGGCGAGGATGCCTTGGGAATACTTTTGCAAGCGCGGGATGAAGATGGAAATGCTTTACCTTTAGATGAATTGAAAGACCAAATATTATTATTGCTGTTTGCTGGTCACGAGACATTAACTTCAGCGATCGCCTCTTTCTGTCTATTAATAACTCAAAACCCCAATGTACTTACCCGCGCTCGTGAAGAACAAAAACAATTTTCTCCCACGGAACCGCTAACTACAGAAAATCTCAAACAAATGACTTATCTAGAACAAGTTCTCAAAGAAGTATTGAGATTAATTCCACCCGTGGGGGGTGGGTTCCGACAAGTAATTCAAGATTGTGAATTTGGTGGATATTCCATTCCAAAAGGTTGGTTAATTCGGTATCAAATTGGTAAGACTCAACAGGATGAAACTCTCTACCCAGAACATAACAATTTTGACCCCGACCGTTTTGCTCCAGAAAATGCTGTAGATAAACAGAAAATATTTGGTTATATTCCCTTTGGTGGTGGGATGCGAGAATGTTTGGGTAAAGAATTTGCTCGCTTAGAAATGAAGATTTTTGCCGCCAAGTTGTTACGGGGTTATGAATGGGAGCTTCTACCAGAACAAGATTTAAGTCTAGTTGCAGTACCAACACCTAACCCCCGTGACGGTTTAAAAATAAAATTCTGGCATTTAGTATAGACCAGAAAAAGATTGAAACTATAGCGCTACACATTAAGGTGTTTGACATAAATAGAAGCTGAAAACCTTTTGTATTTGCCTGTTGCCTGTTGCCTGTTGCCTTGCGTTATAGGATTTAATCTTTATGTAGTAGGGAACAGGGAACATTGGTGTCACCCTGCATCGGTGACAGACGCACCTGGTAGCGCACTCAGTGTTAGGGAACAGCGGGAAAAACTTCGGGTCATCATCAGCACAAGTCCTAACCTATCTGTCTATTACTATTAATATTAGTTTTAATCAAAAATATAAGAGCCTAAACTTCCATAGGGAAGTTTAGGCTTTTTTTGAATTCTTCCAAATACATCTATAGCACTACAAGAATTGGTTAGGACATTTTTCAATCCTGTTCGCGGAGCATTTGCGCACCGAAAACCCTTTTACAGTTCACTATTCCCTGTTCCCTATTCCCTAGCGCGTAGCGCTATACCAAAAATTGGACAAGAAGTAGATTATTTAGCTAAGACATAAGCGATCGCCTCTTCCAAATCTTCTTGAGTTAAGCTAGTTAACATAAACACTTCTTGAACAGTTTTTCCTTGTCTAGCAATAAGTTTAAAACCACCTCGAATAGGTACTGAAACCTTTAACTTCATGTGGGGAATATGACTTCTGGACCTGCTGATAACTCCAGGAGTAACAGTTTCAATACCCTGACGTTGGGTTAGTTTCTCTAAAATAGGAATTAACCCTTCAATATGGGTAGAATGATTCCAAACCAAACGACCTTGAGATTTAGATGATTTCTTCATGGCACTTTCTCCATCTTTACATCTTCAGTCTACTTAAAGGGGGAGACTAGAGGCAAAAAAAAATGGCCCGATGCTTAACGAAGTCAGAAGTCCCCAAGTCAGAAGTCAGAAGTTATTTTTGTAACGGGGATTTGAATTCCGCATGAAGATGAAGAGAGAGAAAGGAGCGATCGCAACTTGACTTAAGCAAAAAGTCAAACTCCCTGGTTAATTTCCTAATATCATGTCCGGATAATTAGTTATAAAAAAAACTTTCTCCTTCAACTCCAGTTCTTCCTCTTCCTTCTTCCCTCCTGAGGAGGTCCTTCCCCTCCACCGGAGGGGGAGGGGCGAGGGGTGGGTTTACTCCTGAGGACTCCGTAGTCACTGTTCAACCGGACATGATATAACTCATATCTACTTTGGTTTTTTGTGCTATCCCGCAATATCTTTAGCCTATTTTTTGATTTTGAACAGGTAATGAACATTTTGAATAGGTAATGAACATTTTGAACAGGTAAGTGAACGGATAAGTGAACAAAAAAGTGAGCGATCGGGCTGGAATTTTTGTGGGATTATAATGAGGAAGCCAAACTAATTTATACAAGACTTACACATTAGGTAGGAAAAACTAGGATTTTAGATTGCTTTCCGTTCCGGACTGCTCCGCAAACCCTATCGGTCGCTTCGGAGCAAAATACCTTCTACTGTGTAAGTCCTATGTATATATCAAGTTTATTTAGGCTTCACAAAATTATAAAATTACATTATCAGGATATTTACTTATGATTCAACAAATCATGTATCATAATGAAGTATTAGCAATGATTATTCCGGCTGATTTTAGAGAGCCTGGAATTCATTTTTTCACCCCAGATAGCTATTCTCAACAGCTAGCTTATATGAGACACCCTAAAGGCAAAGAAATTCAACCTCATCGTCATAATATGGTAAGGAGGGAAGTTTTTTATACTCAAGAAGTTTTACTAATCAAAGAAGGAAAATTGCTAGTAGATTTTTACAATGACCAACAAGAATATCTTGAAAGCTACATTTTGAATAGAGGAGATGTTTTGTTATTAATCAAAGGTGGACACGGTTTCAAGATGTTAGAAGAAGTAGAAATGATTGAAGTCAAACAAGGTCCTTATGTAGGAAATATTGATAAAACCCGCTTTGAACGATTTGATAGTAGTCGAGAAAAAGTTCTAGTATAATACCAAAATCAGTTCAAGAATTAAGAATTAAGAATTAAGGATTTAGAATTACCGAATAATTAATAATTAAATAATTAAACAATTCGGGTTAAAAGCGTCCCCTGGAAAGGGGAAAAAATTTATTTTTTCCTGATTTTTCAAGCCTATCCCTAAAAGGGAGAGGTAATTATTAATTATCCATTAATGAACTCTCCTTGAAAAGAAGAGGATTGGGTTAAAAGGAATTTTTTTCTTCTCTTGGTCGATTGGATATGGTTAGGAAACCCATCCATCCCACCCTTCGGGAAGCTGCGCTAACGGCCGCTTTTTTCTCCATGAATGGAGAGGCTTTATACCTTAATTTTTCGGTAATTATAGACTGATTTCCTAAATTACTTAATCCGCTTTATACAAATATTTTAAATATTTTTAATATAGTTATATTAAAGCGGATTTCGTATGAATTAAAATTGTCAGGGTAAAGAAAAATGACAGAATTTATTCCTGTGAATGAACCTCTGCTAAATGGCAAGGAAAAACAATATTTGAATGAATGTATTGATACTGGTTGGATTTCTTCTGAAGGGTCTTTTGTTAAACAATTTGAACAAGCTTTTGCTAATCGTGTGGGGAGAAAATATGGTATTGCTGTTTGTAATGGTTCAATGGCAATTGATGCAGCAATTAGCGCTTTAGATATTGGTGAAGGAGATGAGGTTATTCTACCTACTTTTACTATTATTTCTTGTGCTGCGGCAATTGTTAGAGCAGGTGCAATTCCTGTTGTAGTAGATTGTGATTCTACTACTTGGAATATTGATATTAAGCAATTGGAAGCTAAAATTACTCCGCAAACTAAAGCTATTATGGTGGTTCATATTTATGGATTACCAGTAGATATGAATCCAGTATTAGAAATAGCTGTAAAATATGGTTTAAAAATTCTTGAAGATGCAGCAGAAATGCACGGACAAACTTATTTTGGTAAACCTTGTGGTAGTTTTGGAGAATTGAGTACTTTTAGTTTTTATCCTAATAAACACGTTACGACTGGTGAAGGAGGAATGATTGTTACTGATGATGAAATACTAGCTGAAAAATGTCGGTCTTTGAGAAATCTTTGTTTTCAACCACAACAACGTTTTATCCATGAAGAATTAGGTTGGAATTTACGCATGACTAATCTACAAGCAGCATTAGGTTTGGCACAATTAGAAAGGTTAGATGAATTTATCCAGCGTAAACGAAATATGGGTAAACTTTATACTGAACTTTTAGCAGATGTTTCTGAATTAGAATTACCTCTGACAAAAACGGAATATGCTGATAATATTTACTGGGTTTATGGGGTTGTACTCAAAGATTTTGTTCCTTTTGATGCCAAAGAAGCAATGAAAAAGTTGCGCGAACAAAAAATAGGTACTCGTCCTTTTTTCTGGTGTATGCACGAACAACCAGTATTTCAAAAAATGGGATTATTTAAGCAAGAATCTTGCCCCGTAGCTGAAAATATAGCAAGACGTGGATTTTATCTTCCTAGTGGTTTGGCTTTAAATAACCAACAAATACAAACAGTTGTAAAATCATTAAAAACAATTTTTGCTTAATTATATTAATAGGTGGTAGGTGATAGGTTTTATACCAATTTCAAAAAAGAATTATACAAAATGGAAAGGCGGAGATTTATGCTTAAATTTTAACCATTCAGTCGCTAGTTATCAGCCATAAACTTTCATCATTTATTGTATTTAGACGAGGAATTAAAATTAAGATTTAGCGAAAATTAAAAGCCTGGTGCCGCTACGCGAAACTTAAAAGTCAAAAGTATTGATTTGTAATTGTTTTAGGATTTTGTAACCAGTTATTTCCACCATCCTGCACTAGGAAAAAGATTTATCATTAGCTAACTTTAGCTATTTATGTTGATTTTAATTGCTGATAACCCAGTTCCTCTCTAGGAGGCAATCTGACCACTATATAGATGTTTGCGCAGCATTCCGCAGGAAATGCTTACTTAAAATTAGCTCTCTCCAATGGTAGAAGCTACCTCTTTATATAATTTCCCCTCCCTTTTTTTCTTCTCCCTTCTCCCTTCTCCCTTCTCCCTTCTACCTTCTACCTTCTACCTTCTACCTTCTACCTTCTACCTTCTACCTTCTCCCTTCTCCCTTCTTCCTTTCTCCCTTCTCCCTTCTACCTTCTACCTTCTACCTTCTTCCTTCTTTTATAAATGGATGACAAATTTATGATAATTATCAAAGAACAATTATCTTGGCTAATAATATTAGCAGGAATTATTTATTCCTTATATTTATTTTCTCAAGTCGCTTATGGTGCATTTTTTAATGGTGATTCTGGACTTAAAGCTTTATTAGCAAAACAATTAAGTAGTGGAAAATTACGTTTTGACTTAATTCCATCTGAAGAAAAATGGGTGAAAGAACTTTGGAATCAAGGGCTTTATCCCTATGAAAAACCGTTTGTTTTTTGTTTAAATAATCGCTACTATATTTCTTTCCCTTTTACTTTTTCTTTAATTACTGCGCCTTTGTATAAACTTTTTGGTTATAGAGGTTTATATCTAATTCCTTTAGTTTCTACCTGGACTGTTTGGATAACTTTTAATTTAATTTGTCAATCTTTGAACTTTAACATTATCAATACAAATCTAGGATTAATTGGCTTAATTTTTGCTTCAAATCTAACTTTATATAGTGCGATGTATTGGGAACATACATTAGCTATTGCACTTTGTTTTGCGGGAATGAGTTTTTTCTTTCTCCCTCAAATGTCTATATTTAATGTCATCATCACTGGATGTTTAGTTGGATTATCAGTTTGGGTTAGGTCTGAGTTTTTCGCTATGGTTGGCGCTTTGACAATAGTAGTTATTTTACAAGCATTTTATCAAAATAATTTGCTAGCAGTTTTAACAAATTCCAATAATTTCAACTGGAACAATATTTATCTGAATTTGCAACTCCCAATTGTTTACTTAATCAGTATGTTTTTGGTTGTCGGTGCTTTTTTAGTAACTAACAAAATTATTTATGGATATTTTTTAGGTCTTCATTCTCTGTTAGTGCTGGAAGAATTTTCCCTATCAAGAAGAATCGAAGAATTTAAAATAATTATTCAATTTTTAACTAAGTATTTAATAGAATATTTCTCTCTAAGCATTTTTCCTATCTTTTACATTCTGTTATTTGGCATAGAAAAATCTCCGGATTTATTGAATATTAATTTAATGATTGCTGCCCTTGTGTCAATAGGCATAATAATCACAGGATTTCAATTCATCAAAGGAGGTATAAGAGAACTAAAAAATCAAATAAAACGATGGTTTATTCCTTTGATAGCAACAATTTTATGGTTTTATTTCATGGGTAAAACAAGTGTAGAAGTGAATAATCAGATAACAATTATTTATTTGATATGTTTATTTTTTGTGGTAGGAGTATCTCTTTTAGTTGATATTGCACCTGATGAATTTACAGTTGGAGGAAAACAATGGGGACCAAGATATTTATTAATCCTTCTCCCCCTTATTTCTTTGATGATGATTGAACAATTACAATATTTTCAAAATTTATCATCAACCATATTCTATTATGTTGCTTTATTTACTGTTGTGACTTTTGTGGCTTTAGGTATATATAAAAACCTATATTTAGGAACAAAATACATAAATAAAAACAGTAAAGATATTGAGCCTACAATTCAATTTTTAGCTAAAAATACTGACCCTGTGGTTGCTGTTTCTCATCAACACGCAGCCCAAGCATTAGAATTTTCTTTACCATCAAAAACTTTATTATTTCGTGCTGAAGAAAGCAAGGATTTATTAAATTTAGCTCAAGCATTGTTACAGAAAAGCTTAGATAAATTCACTTACATTTGTTATCCCCATCGTGTCTGTCGTCCATTAACAGAAGCCACTGAAAAACTTCAATTTAGTCAAAATAATCAATTATTTCAGGTGAAGTTAAATAATTTAGGAACCCATGGTAAATATCCTATTTATCAAGGAGAAATTGTTGAAATAAGTTAATATAGCAATTCTCATATTGGTGAGGTACAAAATTCGTTTGTTTTAGGAAGTATTCAATAATGGATAATGGATCATGGATAATTGATAATTGATAATTGATAATTACCTTTCCCTAAAAGGAAAAGGATTGAATAAAAGGAAAATTAATTCATTTAAAGGAGAGGCTTGAAACCTTAATCATTCGGTAATTCGATAAACATTTGAGAAACTATATATACATTTTTTGGGAAATAGTAAATATGAAGTTTAAAGGGAACATAAAATAGGGGAAATATGGAAAGATATCTGTAGGGGCGAATGGCATTCGCCCTCCCTATATGTAGAGCCTCCCCTTCATTAATTGATAATTGATAATTGATAATTACCTTTCCCTAAAAGGAAAAGGATTGAATAAAAGGAAAATTAATTCATTGTTTCTCCTTTAAAAGAGAGGCTTGAAACCTTAATTATTCGGTAATTCTATAAATATTTGAGAAACTCTATATACATTTTTTGGGAAATAGTAAATATGAAGTTTAAAGAGAACATAAAACAGGAGAAATAGGGAAATAAATCTGTAGGGGCGAATGGCATTCGCCCTCCCTATATGTAGAGCCTCCCCTTCATTAATTGATAATGGATAATTACCTCTGGTTAAAACCCTTCTTGATTGAATATAAGGAAATATTATTTCTTCTCTTGGTCGATTGGATATGGTTAGGGAACCCATCCATCCCACCCTTCGGGAAGCTCCGCTTTTCATGTTGTGTAGCAAAACGACCGCTTTTTTTCCCTTAAAAGGGTCGGCTTTAAATCAGAATTATTTAATTATTAATTATTAATTATTAATTATTCGGTAAGTCCTGTCTATATTCGCAATTAAAATGCGCAACAACTCAAAGCAATTAAGTTTGTCAAAATAGTAAAAAAATCAAAAAAAATTATGTCTAATCAATTAGTTTGCACTGTTTTACCTACTTTCAATGAAAAAGATAATATTCGTCCTTTAATTGAAGGTTTAATAGCCAGCGTACCTCATCCTTATTTAATTTTAGTTGTAGATGATAATTCTCCAGATGGTACTTGGAAAATAGTAGAAGAAATTGCCGATAATTACTCTCTTTCTCCTCAAGACGACAGTTTTAAATCTGGTGTAGAATTAATTAAACGTATTGATGAAAAAGGTTTAACTTCAGCAATTCAAAGAGGAATAAATGAGGCGATCGCTACTTATGATGCTAAGATTATTACTTGGATGGATTGTGATTTATCTATGCCACCAGAAGATGTACCTAAATTAGTCAAAGTAATTAGAGAAGGGGATGCAGATGTGGCAGTAGGTTCTCGTTGGGTAAAGGATGGAAAAGATATTGCTCATGGTATGATGGCTCGTATCTTAAGCTGGATTATTAATAATTATGCAATGTTATTTCTGGGTAATCAAGTACATGATTATACCAGTGGTTTTATTGCAGCACGAAGTGAGGTATTAAAAAAAATTCCTTTAAAAGGTGATTATGGAGAATATTGTATTGATTTATTATGTCGTGCTTTCCGTTTAGGTTATCATTTAGTAGAAGTACCTTATGTTTGTGTACCTCGCACTACAGGAGAAAGTAAAACAGGGATTAATTTGTTAGATTATTTAGATAAAGGACGTGATTATGTAACAACAGTTTGGCGACTTTGGCGACAAAAAAATTGATGGGGAGATGGGGAGATGGGGAGATGGGGAGATGGAGGGATTTTTATATTAGACATCTCCAAAAATCAAAAAGACAATCAATACTTATCCAGAAATTATCAATTATTCCCCTCCTGGAAGGGGGAGGGGCGAGGGGTGGGTTCCCTGTTCCCTGTTCCCTGTTCCCTGTTCCCTCTTTTCTGGAGATGTCTATTTGCACAATTAAATATATTTCATATTAATATTTTCTAACGACAAAGAATTAGCCCTGCTCTTTCATATAGAATCAGGTTATAGTATATGTTGATAATTCTATAATTACTTCAATATTTAATCTCCCCCACTCCCAACTATACAATAACTATTAACTGATAACTGAAATGACCAAACCCAAATTTTTTTCTCTTTTAAAATTAGATGAAATTATCGGTTTAGATTTACGCTCCCTTGCCATATTTCGGATTGGTTTAGCGTTAATGACTCTTACGGATATAATTATTCGTGCTCAAGCTTTAAATGCTCATTATACTGATAGTGGAATTTTACCACGTTCTGTTCTAATTGATATGCTCAATCCTTGGTATTGGTCAATTAATTTAATTAGTGGTCATCCCTTCATACAAGGATTAATATTTGCCGTAGCTATATTCTTTGCTTTAGCTATGTTATTGGGTTATCGTACCAGACTAGCAACTATTGCTACTTGGGCATTAATAATCTCTCTAAATAATCGTAATCCCGCATTAATTTTTGCGGCAGATCATGTGTTGCGGGCAATGCTTTTTTGGTCAATGTTTTTACCATTAGGTGCTTGTTATTCAATAGATAGTGCCCTTAATTCTTCCAGTAATTCTTTACCTAAAAAAGTATGTAGTGGAGCAACTTTAGCTTTTTTAATTCAACTTTGTTATATCTATATTTGGTCAGCAGCTTTTAAAACCAAAAGTGACATTTGGTGGCCTGATGGAGACGCTGTTTATTACTCATTAAGTTTTGACCAATATTCCACAGCATTTGGTCAATTTTTATTGAGTTTTCCTCAAGAAATTTTAAAATTACTGACTATTTCTGCACTTATTTTTGAGTGGATTGGTCCGTTAATCATATTTATCCCTGTTCGGAATGCTTTATTTCGTTGTATAGCAATTGTTTCTTTTGTCTTATTACATATTGGTTTTGAACTATGTTTTCACATCGGCATTTTAAGTTATCTATGTATCTGTATGTGGTTAGCATTAATACCTAGTGTAATTTGGGATAAAGCCGAACAAAAAATAGAAAATCAACAACGTCAAGGATTAACTATCTATTACGATGCTGATTGTGGTTTTTGTAAAAAGGTAGTTTATTTATTGCGTACCTTCTTAATTTTGCCGAAAACCCCTGTATTAAAGGCACAAGATTATCCATCTATTTATGAAGATATGTTAGCCGAAAATTCTTGGGTAGTAGAAGATTGGCAAAAAAATCGTTACTTCAAATGGGAAGGAATAATTTATGTAGTGAGTTTATCTCCTTTATTTAGTTTTCTTGTACCTATCTTAAAATGGCAACCTTTAAAATCTTTAGGTACTAAAATTTATGAAACAATTGCTTCTAATCGTAAATTTGCAGGCAAGTTTACTGCACCTTTAAAATTTCGACCAATTGAAGTTTGCCCTTCCTTAATTTTCAACTTTATTACTGTTACTTTACTTCTACTTACTACGATGTGGAATTTTAGAAGTTTTGTCAAACAAACCTATGCTTGGCGTCAAGAACAGAAAAATGATTGGATTACAGCTAGTCATAAACTACTAAATAGACGAACTCTTCAATATATTCATCCTATTGGTTACATGACTCGTTTAGATCAAACATGGAGTATTTTTGCTCCGGCACCCCCCAGAGATGATGGTTGGCACGTTATTGAAGGTAAATTAAAAGATGGAAGTACAGTTAATGTTTTAGCAGAAGAACAACCAATTAGTTGGGATAAACCAAATATTAAACAGCGTCAAGAATTTTATGAAACAATTCAATGGCGAGTTTATTTGATAACTCTTAATCGTGCAATTGGCAAAAAATTATATCCTCATTATGCAGCTTATCTTTGTCGTCAATGGAATTCTACTCATCAAGGTAAAAAACAATTAGATGGTTTAATTATTTACTATATGGATGAAAGAACTGTACCTCCTAATGAAATACAAACAGTTGAAAAAACAGTTCATTATGAAAAATCTTGTTCAGATAAGAGCGAATAGTTAATACCAGTAGCAGATGTTCAAATAGATTTGAATTATCCTCGTAGTCAAGATTTCCGAATGTGGCAATTATGTAATGAATATTGTCGCTAAATTTCTAATTATTTGGAAATGGCAGTATTAGATTATTAAGGTCATTTCAGTTATCAGTTATCAGTAACTCCAGCTGAAGTTATACCAAGGAGCGATCGCAACTTTACTTGACCAAAAAGTCAAACTCCCTGTTTACTTTCTTGCGGAATGCTGGGCAAACAAGGAAGCATTATTAGGACTTACGCAGATACGCTATATATAGTACTTGTAACTATTGTCCAATAGTTACTGGACTCTATAGATAGTGTCTTTGCGTAAGTCCTGATTATATTTGGACAAGTTGTTTACTCTTGACTAGAATTTAGATTTACACTTGGACCTTGACTGGGACTAACTCATATCTACTTGATGCAGGTTTTCCGTGTTATCCCCTAATGTTTTTGGCCTATTTTTTGATTTTGAACAGGTAATGAACATTTTGAACAGGTAAGTGAACACTTTTAATCAGTAAATGAACGGATAGGTGAACAAAAAGGTGAACGATCGAGCTGGGATTTTTGTGTGATTATAATTAGTAAGCCAAACAAATTTATACAAGACTTACCCATGAGGTAGGAAAAACTAGGATTTTAGATTACTTTCCGTTCCGGACTGCTCCGCAAACCCTGTCGGTAGCTTCGGACGAAAATACGTTGTACTGACTAAGTTCTATGTATATATAAAGTTTATTGAGGCTTCACAAAATTCTGAAATTACATTCTAAGGAATAAAATGAAAAATTCTGCCTTAAAAACACTAACAAGCGCTTCAATATTATCAATAGCTGTTGCTGGAATTAGTCTTCCTGCTTGGAGTTTTCAACTTAAAATTCAACCTCCAGAGGAGTTAGAGCTTGATGGAATGGATATTTTGGAAGGTCAGTTCAATTTAACAGGTGCTACTGGGTATTCATTTGATAATCCCGATGGTATGGAATTTCCCGACCTACCTGTAGTACATGACGCAACTATTGGGGATAATTCTGCTCATCTTCTCTTGGATGATGTACCAGATGACATTGAGGTACTTAAGCTAAGTGGTTTTTTCAATGCCACTAACCCCGATAAACCAAACGCTCACTTCAATATAATTGTTGCTGGTATCGAACCAGGTGGTCCTGGGGAGTTCACCTTTTTCTTGCCAACCAGCACTGACATAGCAGCTAACGTGATTATTGATGTTGCAGATACTAAAGCTTTAGCAGATAACAAAAATTACTTTGTTGATGGTGGTGGTTTTGACTGGATGCCTGAAGTTATCACTAATGACCTCCCTCAAGCTGGTGAAGGAGTTACAATAGGTGATTGGTTTATAGGTATAGGGTCAAACCAAACTCTCCTTGACCCCACGATGGGTTTCAATGTACCCAATGCTATGTTTCAACCTCATGGTACTCAAACAACTATACCTGAACCCAGTTCCACTATTGGTTTATTAGCTTTGACTACTTTAGGTTTGGGTTCAGCATTGAAACGCAAAATCAAAAAGTAGAAACCAACTAACAATACAACTATTAATGTCTAGTTTCTTTTGAATCTAAATTTCAATAGCAAATCTAACCAATTAAATTACAAAACATTCCATCCTAAAAATCAGATAAACCCCTTAGTCAATTGACTAGAGGGGCTTTTTTCATCATGGTTGTGCATTGTCATTATTTTTGTTACCAGAACAGTGGGAGCATCTTGCTCCCGTACCAGACATTCCTTGCTGTTGTATACCATTACTATGCAATACTACTTAAATTAAAATTATCATCTAAGTCAAATTAATCACTAAGTCATCAAACACTTCAGAAAATTTACTGAAAAATTTCCTGTGATAAAATTGATCTTATATCTTTATTTTCCGGATAAGTCTATTGAAACAACGGACTAATAGAAATAAAAAATCAACAGAACAGTTTGCAATGAACAGAGCTAAACTTTTAACAACTCTAGTAGCAACTACTACTATCTTATTTGCCGCAACAGGAAACGCTCAAGCTATTACTTTCTCTGGAAAATCATCTGGATCTTGGGGTTTACCCGTTGTATCTACTGGTACAGAATATCTCTCAGATGAAAACGGTGGGACAAATAACAGATTAACTTGGGGAATTCCTGCCACTACATCGTTCACAAATTATGTTCAGTATGATGGCTTAAGTTTCAGCACGGATGTAAATACTTTATTTGCTGTTGGTGATTTAACCTATCGTAATGGCGCTACTTACTATGGTTTTAATGGAGACTTTCCTCTAGAGGTTGAACTGTCTTTTACTAATCCTTTCAACAACGCAGAAAACTTCAACTACACCTTCAATATTTTCAATACTCCTAACATTTACAACGACCCAGTTTTAGATGGAGATATACTTCTTTTTACTGCTAATGGTCTAACAAATGATTCTTTTAACTTTGCTGGAGTAGATTACACCTTGAAATTAGCTGGTTTTTCTAGTGACGGTGGTAATACTTTTCTCAGTGAGTTTAACTCTCCAGAACATTCAGTAGCAAATGCAATATTATATGCTGAGATTATTAAGGTTGATGTTCCCGAACCCACAGCAATAATTGCTCTGGGTTTATTTGGTATTTACTTAACAGGTTCATTAAATATCTCTAGAAAAGGGAGGAGGGTTCAATAATTAATAATTAATAATTAATAATTAATAATTACCTCTCCTTTAAAACGGATAGGATTGACTCAAAGGAAAATTTTTCTTTATTATCTCCTAAAAAGGGGAGACTTTAAACCACAATTATTCGGTAAGTATTATTGCAATGGAGTAGCACACCTAAAACTGTGTAATAGATTGTTGCTTCTAGGTGTCTCGATCTCTCCCACTCCCCCACTCCCCCGCTCCCCCGCTCCCCTACTTCCCCTCCTGGGAGGGGCGAGGGGTGGGTTAACTTCTGACTTCTGACTTCTGACTTCTGACTTCGTTAACGCTTCACCAACTTCTTACTTACCTTCCGCAACCGCACCGACTCAGGAGTAATTTCCACCAACTCATCTGGTCCGATATATTCCAAAGCTCGCTCCAAACTCATATCCACAGGCGTTTGTAACTGCACCAATTCATCCCCAGTTGCAGAACGATGGTTAGTCAACTGCTTAGTTTTACACACATTCAAATCCAAATCTTGAGGACGGTTATGCTCTCCTACAACCATACCCTTATAAACCTTCGTACCAGGAGTAATAAAAAATACTCCACGGTCTTCAGCATTTTTCAACGCATAAAAAGTCGCCACACCTTCCTCAAATACTATAATCACTCCATTACGTCGCGCCTCAATTTCACCAATAAACGGACGATAATCTAAGAAACTGTGGTTCATAATACCTTCCCCACGAGTCAGACGCATAAACTCACCCCGGAAACCAATCAAACCACGAGCAGGAACAGAAAAATCTAACTGAGTCCGACCATTTGTACCCACCTGCATATTCTGCATTTCACCTTTGCGCTGACCTATTCTTTCAATGCAACCACCAACAGCATCTTCAGGAACATCCATTACTAAAAGTTCAAATGGTTCGCATGGTTGACCATTGACTTCCCGGTAAATAACTTGAGGTTGGGAAACTTGAAACTCATAACCTTCTCGACGCATAGTTTCAATCAAAATACCTAAGTGCAGTTCCCCACGACCAGAAACAGAAAATTTCTCTGGAGAGTCAGTTTCCTCTACTCGCAATGCAACATTAGTTTCTAACTCTCGCATCAAGCGATCGCGTACTTGCCGAGAAGTTACAAATTTTCCTTCTTTACCAGCAAATGGAGAGTCATTTACAGAGAAAGTCATTTGGAGAGTAGGTTCATCTACTTTAATTAAAGGTAGTGCTTGAGGTTCGTTAGGACAAGTAATAGTTTCACCAATATTAGCATCACTAAATCCAGCAACTGCCACAAGATTACCAGCAGCAGCTTCTGCAATGTCAATGCGTGCCAGACCTTCAAACCCCATTAGTTTAGAAATTTTTGATTTGACAACAGTCCCATCTTCCTTAACAATTGCTGCTTGTTGCCCAGACCTAATCACACCATTGTGAATCCTACCTACAACTATTCTGCCCAAATATTCTGAATAGTCGAGAGTTGTCACCTGTAACTGTAGAGGTTTTTCAGGGTCTCCCACTGGTGGTGGAACGTGATCTAAAATAGCATCGAAGAGACACTGCATATCTGTTGACTCTACATCAAGTTCTTTTTTGGCGTAACCTGCCAAACCAGAGGCAAACAGATAGGGAAAATCACATTGGTCATCATCTGCTCCCAGTTCTATAAATAGGTCTAGAACTTTATCCACGGCAGCGTGGGGGTCAGCTCGGGGACGGTCAATTTTGTTAACAATAACTATTGGCCGTAATCCTTTTTCCAGAGCTTTTTTAAGGACGAAGCGAGTTTGAGGCATGGGGCCTTCATTAGCATCAACAATTAGTAAACAACCGTCCACCATACCCAGTACTCGTTCTACTTCTCCTCCAAAGTCAGCGTGACCGGGGGTATCGACAATATTGATGAGAGTATCCTTGTATCTTACGGCAGTATTTTTGGAAAGAATTGTAATCCCACGTTCCCTTTCCAAGTCGTTGGAGTCCATTACACAATCAGGAACCTCTTCCCCTTCGCGGAAGATACCGGATTGTTTGAGGAGTGAGTCAACTAGGGTTGTTTTGCCATGGTCAACGTGGGCGATGATGGCTACGTTGCGAATAGGAAGAGACATAAGAAGTTTTTATTACAACTATTAGTGTTAAGTTTATTTAACTATTGTACCTGACATCAGACAAAGATGGGTGTGGGAGGTTTTTTCCTCGTTTCAGATTCTCAGTGGTTAGGTCTTATATTTAAGTGTAATGTTGAAATTATTTTCAAGCCTCACTATTATTATATTTGGTAATCATTTCATCCACGTTGATACTCACTTATTTTCATTGGTTAGTATTTTCAGATTAAGCATAAACTTTAGTTCACAAATAAAAAGTGATCTAATTTACTTTTGATAGCTTCTCTGAGTTTATGAGTTATTTTTCTACCTGTTATAGATAAAAATCTACATTCAATTTAAATAACAATTTAGTTGATTTATTCATTTCTTAAGCTCGTATTTTTTGCCAAAAAATCAGATTTTTAATTAAAGATTTATTTAAGGTTTTCTATGATTTACTCCACACAAAAAATATGTTATAATTAACTTACTACACAATTACTTTTATTTGTTTGAGTGCTATCTATGGCTTTACCACCATCATTAGAACGTATTGTTAACAAATTCAAACGGGCATCTTCTAATAAGTTGCGCTATGAACAACTGCTTTGGTACGCCAAAAAATTACCTGATTTTCCAGAAGCTGAAAAGATACCAGAAAACAAGGTTTATGGTTGTCAATCTCAGGTATATATTACTGCCAACTTAAATGATGGTAAGGTTTGGTATCAAGGAGATTCTGATGCTCAGTTAGTAAAGGGATTAGTGGCTTTATTAATTGAGGGAATTAATGGATTAACTCCTCAAGAAATAAATCAAATAACTCCAGATTTTATTCAAGAAACAGGTTTAAAAGCAAGCTTGACTCCTTCTCGTGCTAATGGTTTTTACAATATTTTTCAACTGATGAAAAGTCAAGCTAATGCTTATGCAAAATAACCTAGTGCGGCTACACGGAAGTTAAAAGTCATGCATTTAAAAGTCAAAAGTATTGATGGGTAAGGCTTTGAGGATTTTGTAACTGGTTAGTTATTTCTGCCATCCTGCACTGGTTAAAGATCGTTTAATCTATATGATTGAAACAAAAAAATAATTGACTTTTTTTAAAAAATATGGTAAATAAAAATCCACATTCCGCACCACAAAATGTAGTATAATAGAAGAAGGAGTTAGAACTCAGAACTCAGGAGTCAGAATTTAGGAGAAAATCATAGCTGCCGTGATTGAGTAAACAATCAAGCAAGTATTTATGCTTAATTGTTTACTCGGAATTTGATGAACGAAAAAAGTAATTGAGATGATTTACATAGTATAAATACTTATACTGTAATTATTGCTCTGCTGATTAAATCTCAAAGCACTGCTAAATAAAGGTAAGTACCTTTTTGGGGCCTTGAAAAAGTGCCTGGTTTCCAGTCTAAAACGCTCAAAAAGGAGCCTATTTTAGGCGCATAGTTGAGTAGAAAAATCCCAAATTGACAATTGTTACTCCTACCTCCTCGCTCCCGACCCTTTTCTCCTGTTTTCCCCTCCTGGGAGGGGTTAGGGGTGGGTTGTCTCTTGTCTCCTGTCTCCTACCCCTACTAAAAGACTTTTTCAGCAAACCCTAATTAGTTGATGTATGATGAGGACTCCCGATTATAATCGCGCTTATTTAACGACTAGATGAACGGCCATTTGCTGGTGCAGAAGCTCTCTGCTAATGCCCCTACTACCTAAGTACTTCTTCAATGATGTCCACAAGTTCAAAATAAGCATTTTGACTCAGACACTATAAAATTAGTCTTTTTTTAAAAAAACCTAGACAATTCTATTTTAACAAGTTTAGAATAAAGTAGTTTGATGAATTGTCTAAATTGGTTTTCAAAAAAAGTTATACTGTAGATAATTGTTGGAGGAAACATAAAAAATATGGATATGGAAGCCCTGAGAGAACGTGCGAGGCTTACCCGTGCAGAAGTAGCAGATCGGCTAGGCATCAGCGAAACCAGTGTTCGTAACTGGGAAACGGGGCGTACTGAACCAACAATGACTCCCCAAAAGTACCTAGAAATTCTGGATATATTAAAATGTACTCCAGAAGAATTAGCAGTAGCTAGTGACAAGTCTATTAGTCAACGCCACAAGCGCAAACCAGGTAGACCGAGAAAAACAATCGAAAATAATGACAATAATAATGGAGTAAGTGAGATAAAAAGTACAGAATCAGCAACTGGCCATTAAACAGATGTTGACATCCTCTCCGGCCTAAAGGCGCGGAGATTCCCTACTGAGCCGTAGGGACTTAAATATGATGAAGCAGAAATTTGAAGATGAGTAAATGTCACATTGTGATAATTTAGATCAATTTTATGGAGTAGTCATAAAAATAGTAAGCCTGGTGCAGCACTATCAAAGATGACAAAAACTCAATCAACAAAGCTCTAATTATTGATGATTTCAGTGTAAGTGCAGGAGTGAAAATTTTGAATAAGCTCGGTCTATTTAAGAAAAAATCTCCAGATGAACCAAAATTGCTAGTCGATGACATTCCCGAAGCTGTAAGAGATGAAGACAAAAGTCCAAAACAGCAACCTATTCAGTCTCAGAAAAAATGGCAGATTTGGAAATTATTAGGTGTAGGAGCGATCGCTCTGATAATTAGTATTGGCCTGCACTTCCAACTTAATCAAACTCAAGACAAAGCTTTTGTTAGCCAAATCAAACAAAATTTAGGTATAAAATTAGTTGAACCATCTCCAACTCCTACAGTAGTAACCCCCTCACCATCTCCGACTCCTTCTATTGAGCAGAAAGAAAATATTCTTGGACATTTGCCATATCAGGAAGCAACTTGGCAGGAATTAACACCAGTTTTTGGCAATCAAAATATCAGACTCCGCTCAAATGCAGCAGAAAGATTTAATGCCATGACAGATGCAGCTTGGGCCGCAAATATTAATTTGGTTCCTATTTCCGGGTTCAGAACTTTGGCAGATCAAGAGTATTTGTTTTTTGAGCTAAAGGCAAAGCGAGGACAAGCAACATATCAACGAGCTGAAGTTAGTGCGCCTCCCGGTTATAGCGAACATCATACAGGCTATGCCATTGATATTGGAGATGCTAGAGTACCAGATAGTTATCTCAAAGTTAGTTTTGAAAATACAAAAGCTTTCCAATGGTTGCAAGAAAATGCAGGTAACTATGGTTTTGAGTTATCGTTTCCGAGAGATAATCCTCAAGGTATTAGTTATGAACCCTGGCATTGGCGCTTTGTAGGCGATGGTCATAGTTCACAAACTTTTGAACAAGCTAGGTCACTTGAAGAAGAGCAACAAACTGAAAATTAGATATCTACTATTATACACTATATTTTCCTTGCTATATGAGACAAACTTCCCTGAATATTATTGCGATTAGTATTTTTATACTGACAATGTCTGCTTTACTCGGACCAATTTTTAATATATCCCCAGTAATACCCGCGGTCGCTACTTTTTCTGTGATGGTACTAGCTGCTATAGATACATTGGGATGGCAAGGTCAGGGAAGTATGATTATTGTAGACTTAGTGGAAGGTACATCCTCAGAAAGACGCGAACGGGTTATTCGTCACGAAGCTGGACATTTTTTGGTGGCTTATTTATTAGAAATTCCTGTTAGTGGGTATGCTCTCAGTGCATGGGAAGCATTTCGGCAAGGTCAGTCTGCTCAGGGTGGGGTTAGGTTTGATGACCAAAAGTTGGCTGCTCAGTTACAGAAAGGAATGATTTCTGAACAAACTATTGACCAATATTGTACTGTCTGGATGGCAGGTATTGCTGCAGAAGATTTAGTTTATGGTAATACTGAGGGTGGAGCAGAAGACCGGGCAAAAATTACAGTAATCTTAACACAATTAAAGCGCTCTACAGAATCTAAACTCAAACAAAGTTGGGCCTCCTTACAAGCACGTACTTTAATAGAAAATCATCAATCTGCTTATCAAGCATTAGTGACTGCGATGACACAGAGAGCTTCTGTATCTGAATGTTATCAAACAATTGAGGAAAATATTTCTGGCGATCGGGGATGATAATACCTTGAATTAATCCATCGGCATTTTCTCTAAGTTTTCTATCTAATTTTTCAATTCTTAATATCGCAGAAGCAGAGGGCTTAATTTTATTTGATAATGCTTTATTAAGAGCATCTCTAGTTAATAAAATTTCCATAACTTCCTGCTTTGACAGGGAAATATTAGAAGCTTTTAATTTTTCTAACGACTGTTCTAAAGTGTTTTGATAATGTTTTAAAAGAGTAACTTTCATCGCCTAACATTTCCCCCGAATATTAGCAAAGGTAAGGCAGAAGGCAGAAGTCAGAAGTAAACCCACCCCTAACCCCTCCCCTCCTGGGAGGGGAAGTAGGGGATTTGAGCAAACCTCCAAAAAGATTTCGCCTTAAAAAGCGGGGTGGCGCGACCCAATTATTTTGATAATTGATTTGATTTTTTGGCTTTGGTGATTTGAGATATGATATCCTGCTCGGATAAGAGCGCAAACAAAAAACTTTCTCTCTCTACTACTCTTTCTTCCCTCCTGAATTCCCCTCCTGGGAGGGGTTAGGGGTGGGTTAACTCCTGACTCCTGACTCCTATCTATTAAGTTTCCACCATAAACTCTTCTGGATCTACTCCCCAATTTACCCAAGTAATACCCCCCCTCGCTGTACTAATATCTGGTGGCACTCTTGTGGCATGAATATAATTTGTACTAGGGCAAGTCATTTTTAATAGATAAATGGGTTCAACATCAATATCATTATCTATTCTTAACAGAGTATATTCTCGCCAACTATCTAATTCTACTGCTTGCAGTTCCTGACAAATTCTACTGTAACCTATTCCTTGAATTAATACTCGTCGTAGTTCGGCATTTTTTTCTTCCAGTAACCACCGTACTTGCCATCGTTCGGGATATAATAATCCATATTTTTCTGGCAGCTTTACCCCATGATAAGCATAGATCCGATAACCATCAATAAACCTAATTGCCGACCCACCTTCAGCATGAAAACGATTTTGTTCGTCCAGAGATAACTTGATCGGGCGATCGCATACTAAACAAGTATTCTCTAGTGGCAACACAAACCCACATTCTTTGAACAACCCTTGAAGTGCCTGCCATTTTTTTTCGTTGTAACTACACTCAAGTACAGAGATACAGAAGTCGAGCATTTCAATAGAACTTGCCATCAAATTTTGGCTAATATTTGAGACTAACCCTATTGCATCCCCTATTTGTTGCAGGGGTTGCTTAATCTGTTCTTCCCACTCTCGTACTAGGGGTTGACTAGATAGATGTTGCCATATATTAACTTCTATCTGTTGTGATAGGGGTTGTCCAACTTGTTGCCAAATTAAATCTCCGAATCGAATTAAAGGATCTCCTCCAGGAAACTCTATTAGTTGTTGTCGCAACTGTTTTTGCTGCTGTTCCCAAATTTGCCTGATAATGCCACCTTGCCAGTGTACCCACAACTCACCTAATAATTCTGCGTGTTCAGCTAAAGCATCTTGCCAGATAAACATTAGCTGTAGTAATTCTTCATTGGGCAAATCATTTTCCAGTTTCAGCCATAGTTGCTGATCAATTTGACTTTCTATTTCTTCTGAGAGTTGAACTTGTAAGGAAGTTAGTAAGGGAGTGCCCAACATTTGCACTAAACGTTGAGGCGATCGCGATCCTATTATCTCTTTCATCGCATCTGGACTACTGATAAATAGAATCTCTGGGTCTGGTTTTCCCATCGCAGAATAAGCTGCGTTTACTGCATTTGTTGCCCTTTGCCTATCTATTGGGTAAGTTGACACCATATTCTTGTGCCACTTTTCCCGATACATTGGTATTAATGATTTTTGTTCTGTTGTTAGGTTTTCAATTTTAGTCTGCCACATAGTGCCATCCAAGAGGTTCATATTCTCGCTGAATGCGTACCATCCAATTTCCTTGAGGAATTTCGATTGACTTATGTTCCTCGTGGGTTAAAGTTACCTTTTCTGAAACAACTTTCAGGTACAGAGTGCCATCTTTTTCGCATAGCTCTGCATTTCCACGAGTAATACGATGAGAGTGTCCAGTAACTTCTCCCTCTGCTAAAGTCAGGTGAGATAGTTTTTTACCTGAAGTTAGCTTAACTGGTTGTAATATTACATCACCTTGTCGAATTGGCCGCATCGTTATTTTTCCCTAGCTTTAATAGTAACTACACAAAAAATATTTATTACACCCTGTAAATTCCATGATACATCATGCCACATTTGTCAATCAACTTTAATATTAAGTAGGTAGTTGTTAAAATTTATCCTTAGAGAAGGGGGGTTGGCACAGAGCAGAAAGCAGAAAGAAAGAGGCTTATGAGCTACTTTGATTTTTGTTAAATACTTTGTTTTTTTGTACTTATTTACTTTATCTATATAATTTATATGTTGATATATTTTCTAAAAGTAATGATATACATTGATTTAGTTATCTTTATATTTAATAAAGAATTTCCGTAATTTGATTTGTTGCTTTACTAAAGCAAAATTTTGATAAATTAAGTCTATATAGCTTCTTTATATTATTTTTATATTTTTTACAATTGTTTAATTTTTTTGACTTATAGCAAAGGAAGAATTTCTTATATCATGTCTCTTTAAATACCCACAAATAACATTGATGAGGAAGACCTTGCATCCTTGCTCGCCCTGTATCTTTTGTAAGATAGCTAATTAGACTGTAATTGTGCATTCAAAGTTTTCACAACTCGATCACGTGTTTCCTCCAGATGTGCTATAGTATAACGATCCATTTTTTTACCTCGCTTTTTAATTATCTTCTCCAAATCTTCATCAAGTTGTCGCAATTGATACCAAGCTAAACTTCGAGCATCTTCAGGCACAGTACGATTACGCAATACCATTGAAATTAGCAGATTTAAATGTTCCCGTTGCAGGGAGCGACGCATACTAGAAATCTTAACTTCTCCACCACTAGACTCTAAAACTTCCGTCCAGATACTATTTTGCAGAGTCTCGAAAAGTTCTGGTAGTTTCAAAGCATTATCTGGGGTTGTCTTCAACTCCAAATCTCGTAGACGAATCAAACGAATATTAGAAAGGAGCGATCGTAAAACTATCCTTTGCAGAAACAAAATATTATCTTGAATGGGATAATCTAAAGGAAACACTAAAACAGAACTTCCCCAATGTCGCCAACGTGATGGTGCTAACTTATTAAGTAAATTTGGTGCAAACTGAAACGCATCTCCAGCAAAAACATATTTATCTAGTATTTCTAATGCTTGGCGTTGTTGCTCTACAGGTATAGGTTCAAATGGTAATCGTCCATTAGTATTTTTCGTACTCTCCCGATTAAATGACTGACCGCCTACATATAAAGTAGCATCCATTATTTGCCGCATATAATAGAAGTATACCGTATCAAACATTACCCTGATTTCGCTGTAACTTTCATCACTTTGAGGAACGCGTTTTTCTAAACTTTCCCAAATATTCCGGGCGTTATCCAGTTGCCACTGAGAATAAATCAATATATCGTTACTAAGGTCAAACCTATTTGCTGCTGGATCGAGAATATCATAAGAATCTTCATCTGTAGCATAAGATAATTCTGGTTGAGACGCTCTTCTAGCAATCTCTTGTAAGAATCCTTTTTCACTTATATAGCTAGTCGTGCCACTGGGTTTATAACCGTATTCAATTGCCCAATCATCATAAGGACCAACTACAGTGGGAAAATAGTCTCCTTGTATTTTTCCTTGTGGAGCTATATTAACTGGTACATAATCCATTACAGATGCTACTAACCCTTTTGTTTGAGTAATAGTTGTATCGTTTAACTGTTCTGGTTCGAGCATTGTACTACCGTGGAAATTATGTCTCAGGCCAAGAGTATGTCCAACTTCGTGAGCAGTGAGATGTTTCAAGAACTGATTTACATATTTCTCCATTTCTCTGCTTTGGGGTCTAATGTTTTGCAAAGCATCCATTGCTACTGCTCCTATTGCCAACTGTTGAGATGACTCCCAACCAAAACAAATATGTTCTGATGAGTGAGAGTTTGATAATGACGACTTCCGAGAAGATTGATATTTTGCTTGTAGAGATTGAGGAATAATAGATTCTATACTGTTGTTTGAAGTATTAGTTTCTGTCTCACTTTCTAAATTTCCTAAATAGCGAGAATACATATTTAATACACAGGGATTGTAACTTTTTCCATCCTTGGTTTGAAAAGCTTGAGCAAGAGATTGATTTTGTAAAATTATGCTGCCTATTTCGCCATATTTAATATCCCTAATAATACCTGCATTGAGAATAATATCTGCATCTAAAATTTGCCCTGTTAAAGGATTTACACGGGAAGGACCTATCCCTCGAAACCAAGATTCAAAAGTAGTAGACCAACGAATTGTATTGTAACGAATATCAGCCGGGTCCCAAGTAGCATCATCAGGCATTTGTTTGGCTTGAATAGCATTAATAAATCCTGCTTTTTCAAAAGCTTTATTCCACATTAAAATTCCTTCTCGAATGGCATCGCGATATTCGATTGGTACTGTATTTTCTATCCAGAAAGTTATCGGTTCTAGGGGTGGAGATAAAGGAGCACTAGGAATTTGTTTTTCTAAATGCCATCTATTAATGTAACGAACATAAGGTTCTCTACGATTATTGTCAGAAACATCTTTATAAGCACTAATAAAATAACCTACTCTTTCATCTGCTAATCGAGGAATATAACCATTATTTCTTGGCAATTCAGAAAAACTGTAGCGAACTTTGAGGTTAAAAGCACGGCTATCTGGCACAGATTCTAAATATTCTGTATTATCTTCGTTTAAGATACCATAAACTGACTCTAGTTCTATGTTTAAAGGAAATGTTTTAGCATCACTAATATAAGACTTTGTTCGATCTATTGAGTAATCATCAGGCAAAGCTCCTTCTAATGATGGTAAATTCATTTCTCCTATTAATAAATTATCTAAGTCAATCAACAATGTTTTTCTTTGAGGATGAGTTGCTTCAATGGTCAGAGAATATAAAACTGAGTCACTAAAAGAACGTTTAATAGAACGAGCTTGAGGGTCTAATTCATTAGTCCTGAAATTGAGATTTGGCACCACAAATTGAATCCGTTCTTGATGTTGGCGCAATTGAAAGATAAAGTCACCCATTGGTAAGCCACTAATTAAACCTGCCTCGCCAATACCTGATTCTAAAGTTATGACAGAAAGGAAGTTTTTATTAAGTTGTTCTGGTTGAACTTCCATTAATGTTTTACCTGTTTCTTCATCCCTATAAATGGTAAACATCCCTTCTCGTTTCTCCAACCCATCAATTAATTTTTCATAAGAATCATCTATTTCTGTGGCACTAATAATTTGTTGTGGGTTTGCTGAAATATTGGTTGTTGAAGCTCTAGTTGTAGGAATGATAAATATAACCAGTAGAAATGATAAACAAAATAATAGTAATATGCTCGTAATTTGAATGATTTTTTGCGAAATTATTTTGCCTATATAGTTTTTCTGTTTATGGGTTTTATTTTGATCTATAATCCGCATAATTAATTAAAGAATAAGGAAGAAGTATAGTACGATGAGCAAATATTCAATTATAGCAATCTTATTCGAGTTGTGAGATATTGCAGATTTTAGGGAATAGACAATGAGAAACATCGAATCAATAACAATAACCGCGAATGATTTAGGATTGCTATATTTATAACTAATAGTACTAATAGTAAATTTTGTAATTTTTGTCCACCTTACCTAGTATGATGAATTTAAGCTCCTTTTTTCTCTATGATAATCGGAAAATTTATAGACTGCCATATAGTATAGTGGGGCTTACACAACTTTTAGAGCTTTAATATAGCCCAAACTCTCTTTATGATATAGTATCTGGATAATTATTTATCGTACGATCGGCGGAGTCAGAAGTCAGTAGGAAGAAAGTGGGAATTATCTGGGGATATTCCAGCATTTTATGTCTGCATTAATCTGCATTAAGATGATAAATAAAAGTGGATTACTTCTCCAAATACTAGGATGAACTCGTTCAACAATTAATAATTAATAATTAATAATTACCTCTCCTTTAAAACGGATAGGATTGACTAATAATGAAAATTTTTCTTTCTCCTACCTTCTGCCTTTAAGCCAAAAATTTCTGTATTCTATGTTAATGAAAACCACTGTAAGTTTGACACCCCACTACAACCAACCACCCCAAGGACTAACCTCAAGTACACCTGCTGGAGTCATTACCACCCGGAATAGTGCAAAAGATTGTTTCTGTGTTACAATTTTAGAATTAGCATTACTTAAGAGCTTGGGTAAAGGCGTTTGCTCTGTATAATCTTGAGCAAATTGATTTATAGATTCAAAACTAACTATTGCTCCATCCTCATTTACTCTCACCCGAAATACTAAATCTTCATACCAAGTAGGAGTATGTTGCCAACTTTGGTCAATTTTGTCATACAGCTTTTGGTTTAACTTCTCTAACTGAGCTATATCAGTAATCTCTGAAACAACAACTATCTCTGCTTCTTTCTTCACAACAGATGCTTGAGTTGCATTCTCTAACTCGTGATGACTCAAACCAGATACAGACCACAATTTAATAGTCCCATCAGCACTACCACTAGCTAAAGTTTGACTATCAGGATTAAACTGTAAAGACCAAACCGCTTGAGAATGACCAGTTAAGGTTTCCAGTAATTCTTCTGTATTCACCTGCCACAGATGAATATCTCTATCGTAACTACCACTTGCAAGAGTTTGGCTATCAGAGCTAAAAGCAACAGACAAAACTGCTTGAGAATGCCCCTCAAAAATGCTTTGTAGCTGACCAGTATCTACTTGCCATAACTTAACAGTTCGGTCTTGACTGCCACTTGCCAAAAATTTACCATCAGGACTAAAAGCGATCGCCCAAACTGTATTTTGATGTGCTGCTAATGAATGGAGTTGCTTACCTGTATTCAACTGCCAAGTCTTGATTTGACCATTCTGAAAACCACTGGCAAGTATCTCTCCATCAGAACTAAAAGTTAGAGAAGTTATAGGAGCTGAATGTTGAAAGCTACCCTCAATAGAACCAGTTTTGAGATTCCATAGCTTAATCATGCCATTATAACTACCACTGGCAAGTATTTTTCCATCAGCACTAATAGCTATAGCTTTCACATCATCGATATGACCTGCAATAGTTCGGATAAGAGTGCCATTTGTAAGGTCCCAAAGTTTAATGCGGTTATCCCAACTACCACTAGCAAGAATTTTGCCATCTGGACTAATAGCAATAGATTCAATAGCGTCAGCATGAGCATTGATGGTATGAAGTAACTGATTATTGTTTAAATCCCAAATTTTGATGACACCACCATAACCACCACTAGCTAAAGTTTGACCATCAGGAGTAATAGCAACTGTATAAACCCATCCCAGATTTTGGGCAATAGTTTTCTCAGAACGGTTTTTTGTTTGTGTTTGTTGAAGCAAATTGTTAGTTGAAATTAGTCGGGAATGCCATAACCCTAAACCACTAATTCCTGTGACAATAGTTAATGCTATTACTGTAGAATATTTCCGCAAAAAAGGTCTGTGAAGTATATATTTTAATCCTATCATTGTTCAGTTTTCCTCTCAAAAATATGAAAATAAGTTAATTCTTAAAAAGCTTTTTTTGACAGAATGCTCCGCAAACATATACCATTATTCATGCACTACCTTTTTAGGCTGAAGTGCTAATAGCTGATAGCTGAATGCTTACTTAATTTTTGACAGTTTATTTTGATGTTCTCTCATTTTTCTCACAAGAAACAAAACTGTTATAGTTGTAATTCCCACAATTCCCAATGGAGTAAGATAACTCCAATGACCCCACATTTTGTCGATGACGTGCCAGACTAAGAGAAACATTGCTAAATAAGTTAGTTCATGTAGTTTCTTCCAATTTCTCTTCAACTTTTTCACGCTCCAATCATTAGAAGTAATTGTTAGTAGGGTGAAAATAATAAAAGTTACAACTCCTTGTACATATATCCAATAAGTTTGAAGAGCGAAAAAATCAAAGTTTCTCTTACGAACTAATAAAACTCCGTGACCAAGAGCAAATAAAAAGGCAACTATACCAATTTGACGGCGATACTTCAGCAACAATTTGGGAATTTCAGTTTTTTTGGTTCTGGGGAAAACAATTCTCAAAGTTGTTGGTAGTAAAGTGATGATGTAGGAAATTAATGCGAAGAAACCTAAGTAATTAGCAAGTGGTGATGTATCTAGCATAATTAATAATTGATAATTGATAATGAGAATTTATGGCCTCTTCTTTGAAACAGGAATAAACCAAAATTTTTATTATTGTTAATTCTCTAAATTTTCAGAAGAGGCAAAAGAAAGTCAGAAGTTAGAAGTCAGAAATTAGAACTGATGACTGAGTTCAACCAAGCTCAATAAAATCATTAGCACCAATGGAACTTTCGGCAACTCCCTGTAAAGTAATTGAAAGTTGGTCAACACTAATACGAGTGTCATTACCGATCTGAGAAATACTCAATTGCTCAAAACTCAGACCATCCTCTAAACCTATGGCATCTATTCCATCTTCAAAATCAACAATAATATCGTTTCCATGACCCAACGCAAAATCAAAGCGATCGCCACCAGGTCCCCCAATTAAAACGTCATCACCCCGATGGCCGCCAATAATATCGATACCTGCACCACCATCAACTATATCGTTACCCTTACCCCCATAAAGCAAGTCGTTACCATCCCCACCAGGAATGAGATCGTCTTGACGATGACCAGATATGAAATTATTGTCAGGAGTGCCTATTAATTCATCGCTCTCATCTGTACCGAAAGTCTCACTAGGAGAAATAAGAGACCGAGTAGCTGACCACACACTCTCCCCTACTTCTCTTCCTAAGGAGCGACCATTGATATCTCCATCATCAAAATGAATACCTCCAAAAATACGAGAAATACCAGCTTCGTCAGCAGCGTCGCTAAAAGTTGCCCACTCTAGAGTTATAGGTTCTTGTGGAGTCACACCAGGTTCAAAACGAGACTCACCTTCTGCAAAACTGACTGAAGCACCAAAATCATCACTACCAGAAAACCGTTGCAAAATTTCCGCACCCGCAGCACTAAAAGTACTGTGTCCAGATACATATTCTGCAAAAGGAGGAGAGGGGTCGCCACCAGGGGTTTGAAAGGTGAGAAAATCAGTTGCCAAAATAGTTTGAGTCCCTTCTCCCGGACCTGCCCAAGCATCTATGGCAAAACCACCAAGTTCTGGATTAAATTCTCCTATTAAACCTAGTTCTCCTAACTCCCGTATTGTGCGCACAGGTCGAGCATAATCATAAAAAGTTTTAGCGTCCCAAGCAGCAACACCAGCATCAAATACTGCGTTACCCATGTTAAAGAACAGTTTGGCATCTTGGTCTAAAGTATGATTATCCCTGGCAGAAACAAATTGTCCGAAAGTCATCCAAGTTCCGGGTGGAAAGGATGTACCACCTCCATCTTCCCAAAATTCGGCGACTAATTTTTGTTCGTCTGTGAGGTTAGCACTGAGATCGACAACTCTTTGTGCTTGTTGAATAAACCCAGGGTTGATAATTGTACCAACAATATCGGGAGTAATATTCACCACAGACTGGTCTGCTAGAGTAATTGTACGTGCTTCTAAGTCTACTTCACCATCTACTAACAAAAATGGTTCTGGTGCTTCTGGTCTTATTTCTTCCAGGGATGTGAGACTAAAGGGTTTAACGTTTCCCCACTGAGGTGTTAAGAATCTTTGTATTCTTTGTTCTTCCCCGGGTAAAGCATCAATAGGCACTCGTTCGGGAGTCCAAAGCTCAATGTTAGTAGTTTCTCCAGGGAGATTAGTGGGTTGATAACCGCTAATGTCAGAATAGGGAGTACCGTCACCATTGGGGTCATTTCCTAGTTGGTTGGAGCCATCATTACGACGGAATGTTAATAGTGCTTCGGCGGAGACATTACCAATACCAGCAGCAGTAGTAGTATCTGTGGTGGTATTGTTGGGGTCGAAACCCAATTGCGCCATTACGTCATTGAAAATTTCTACTTGAGTGGGAAAGAGTTCAGTTAGTACCCGATACGCAGAAAAACTCATAGCTTCAGTTTTGTTAGCATCGGTGTTTTCTGACTGGGGACGTTGGAGGTTGTCTCCTAGCTGAGTTGATGTAGCTAATGAGTCGTAAGCACTCCAAGCATCATAAGTAGCTGTGTGTAGGATACTGTAAGCACGGGAGGCAACAGTCGGACCGGGGGCGGTATTGATGACTGCTTTTTGTACTGCTCTATCCCAGAGTACGGAAATGCTTGGTGAAGCATCTTCTACTGTGACAAGTTGAGTTTCAGGATCTACGGTCAGGTTGATGTTGTCAGCATTGTTGGAAATTTGCTGAATTTGTCTGTTAGAGTTATCCATATTTTTTTCCTTGGTGTAAAGAATTAATTTTGATGATTCGGTGAAGTGATACCGTTTCACGGAAGTCAGAATTCATATATAATCGGGTTGAACAGTTGTCATTGCGACAGTATTCTGCAGGAAGGTAATCTCCTAAACCTCTGAGATTACTTCCTTCCACTCTGTTCCAGTCGCAATGACTTGGGTTTCTTTACAAACGCTCTATACTGTTAATTAGCCAGCAACTTGTATGTTTATCCCAAATCAAGTTAAACCTGAGAATTTGCTCTATCTCTCTATTGGATGACATCAAGTACCTTAATCTGACGTCTACGGTAGAATAATAAGAATTTGCAGATATCCTATAGGTATTCAGCACGTCTACTCTTTTTACTTGTTTGTCCCACCAGTGCTTATAGGAGCTATATCCTGTGCTATTTTCCTGAAAATGGGAAGATAAAGATCTCCAACTTGTTTGGTAATTGCTGCTGTTGATATTGCTATAGTAATCTGAAACTGCTTGTTCCGCAGGAGGTCTGTAAATGATGTGAGGTTTAGGTTCAACATTTCTTGGTTGCGGACATTCGTCAAATAATACGCAATCAAGAATTTTTTCCAAAGGATACTCTAAAAGAAATGCTGCTTCACATGAAGATAGGCTAGAACCTAAGATACAGAGACTGAGGAATAAAGTGATTCTCGAAGCTATTGTCATAATGTTTATCCTCTGTAAACATAGCTTTTATCTATTTTGTGGTTAGAGCTTTGTGCATTTAGGAAGGTACTGTTGCTATCAGTTTAATTTTGTCCTCCGATAATATAAGGAAGATGTTAATCATTCGTCCTAACGCGGCCGTATGTATCAACTTAGTCATCCTTAATTTAACTTTGCTGTTTATACTATATATAATATATGCAAGAAATGTCAAGACCCTGTATATTTTTTTTTAAAAGGCTAAAACCTTTATTTAACAAGCTTTATAGCTTTAGTTCAGTTTTATATATGATTAGTATCTGCAGCTAAAACCACAAAAATATATATACAGTATAGTTGTTTTTGATATATATAACATCATATATATAGTTAGCCTTATGAGTTATTTCCTCAACTGAGCCGACTCAGTCATATTTCACGAAACGGGTTACTACTGCCCTAAAATGTCCACAGCTAAAACTATAAAATTATATATATGGATATGGTTGGCCTATGGCATTTGATATCCCGTGTATAGATTGTAGAAATCCATAGCTCAAATTAAGTTCATGTTCCAGTACAATATATATACTTAAAAGAAGCTAAGTATATCGGAAGGAAAATATATTGATGTCTCAATTACCCCAAGAATTTCTCAAGCAATTAACGACTGAAGCTACTAAGGTTAAGCTGTCTGAGGAAGAACACAGAACATTGATCGTCGCTCTTGAGGGTCTGTCAATTAAAGAAATAGCTGAGAGAGAAGATATTTCTGAGGTCGCTATCCAAAAAAGACTAGGAAAAATTTACAAAAAATTTGGCATTACTAGCACTGGCCCGGGAAAGTTGATGGAGCTGAAATATTTACTTGAGTCAAAATATCAATCTCAAACCGGAGTCAAGCAGGAGTTTAAAACTGAAGATAAGTATTATTCTTTGGAAGAAGCACCACGACCAACTAATTTTTATGGGCGAGAAGAACAACTTAAGAAACTTGAAAAATGGATAATTAAGGATAAGTGTCAACTTTTGGCAATTTTAGGAAAAGGTGGTATTGGTAAAACAGCCTTATCAGTTCAACTAATTGAAAGAATTAAAAATAATTTTGATTATGTTATCTGGCGATCGCTCCGTAATGCACCAGATTTTATTAAGATTGTAGGGGATTTAATTGATATTTTGTCTGGGAAATCTACTACTTATTCAAAAGGAGAAAATGAATCTACTACTCAGTTAGAACCAGAAAAACGAGAAAAAATAGAAAATGAGATGATTTCGACATTAATGAAGTATTTGAGAGAGCGTCGTTGTTTGATTATTTTCGATAATCTAGAGACAATTTTAAAGGTTAATGAGTTTGTCGGACATTATCAAGATAAATATAAAGGATATGGCAGACTTTTAATAGGTTTAGGAGAGCAAAAACATCAAAGCTGCATATTAATTACAAGTCGAGAAAAACCGAGAGAAATTGCTCTTTTAGCACAAGAAGAAATAGAAGATGAAGAAATAGAAGATGAAGAAATACAACCTGTTCGTTCCTTACAATTAGGAGGACTCAGGGAGCCAGCAAAAAAAATTCTCGAAGCTAAGAAATTATCTGGAGAAGATATGTGGAAACCTTTGATTAAACTTTATGAAGGTAATCCTCTCGGTTTGAAATTAATTTCAACTACTATTCAACAGCTTTACGGAGGAGATGTGAGTGAATTTTTAAATCAAACATTAACTTATGTGGTTAGGGGATTTGGAGATATGATCAAAGAACAGTTTAAACGCATGACACCTTTAGAAAAAGAAATTGTCTATTGGCTAGCTCTTGAATCTCGTTTATCTATAGAAAATTTGAAAAAAAAATTTATCTCACCTCCTCGACAAATAGGTGATATTTTGAATGCTTTACAATCATTAAATGACCGATATATGATTGAGAAAGAAGGAGCTGATTGGAACTTACAGGATACTATTCGGGAATGCGTACTTCATCAATTTGTCAAGCAAATTTGTCAGGAAATTATAGACTACGAGACAATGGAAAATATTAAGCTTATTAGAAGTCACAAGTTTACATATAGCAATAATACTAAGAAGAATGAGATTAACTCTCCTTTAAAATTAATTGAAAATAAGTTATACAGTCTGGAATATTTTAGAAGTCCCAAAGAGGTAATTGAAAGACTACAAGAAATTCAGAAAATTCTAGAAGGAAAATCCCAACTAGAAATAGGATATGCGGATGAAAATGTTCGGGAACTTTTAGAGGAATTTCAGCGGAAATAACGAAGATATCTGTTTGGCTTAACTAGCAATATTTTTATTCCTCTGAAGCATTCCAAATTTTAAGAAATTCAGATTGAACTTCTGAAGGTAATTCGTTAATTCCTCTTTGTAAAATTCCGAGTGCCTCCTTATGCTTGGGGAATTTTTCAGGATTATAGTAGTGACAAACATTAGTCAGAAATAAATCTCGTTTCTGAATTTCGAAGATATCCCATTTTGTTTGAAAATCAGCCCAAAGAGGACGATTTTTTGATATTTTTTCTTCTAAAAAATTCAGAGCTTTTGTTTGATTTTCCTGATTTTTTGAAAAGGGGTTCTGATATAAATTGCAGACAAAAACAATATCAATATCTGATAGTTCTAGTTCTGATATATGGGAGGTTTGTTGTCCACAGTTCGCTCCTGTTCCTGGATTATATGTTGGAGGTTGTATATCATTTTTGGTTTTAACTGAATCAGTTGTAAAACAAACAATATTAATTATTTCTGGATCGTTAGGGTCAGCCTTTGTTGATATAAAAGTTGCTCCAACAAAAGCTTTGAGATTAGAATTTTCTTTAGGAGTAGCAAAATGAATAGCATAAAAATATTTTTTATCAGGGCTTATGCCAATATCAAAATTATCAAAATTATAATTTTTGGAGTTAATTTGAAATTCTTTAGGATCTATTTTACTTGTGGAGTCAAGAAAAACTTCATCGCAGTCCGGCGGATAGTGATGTAGACAGGAATTTTTTTCATGTCCATGATGTGTATCATCCTCTACTGCTTTTTTTTGAGCTTTAGACATAGAATACATATCATATATTACTTCTTTTTCTTGAGGTTTAAGGGATGAAGATTGAATCGGTATTGGATCTGGAGAAGGGGATCTTTGAGGTGAGGGGGTTGGTGTTGGAGTTGGAGGAATTGAATTGTTATTTGCCTGATATGAATTTTTATTTGCCTTTGCCAGCCTAATCATTGTTTTGATATTGCTGAGATTAGGCTTAATTGCAATACCAACACTCAATCCTGTATATTTATTTCTATCAATTACAATACCTTCGCTGTTTAGTTCTCGGCGACTGCCAATATGAATTCCAACCAGACAGCCTTCTTTATTTAAAATGGGACCACCACTTATTCCTTTTAAGGAGGTGTTAATCGTATCTTTATAAGTGTAAGTGAAAGTAGAATCGGCGTTTGAAGTAGTAGAAATAATGCGCCCGGGAATCCCATAAAAACTAGGAATATTATCACCTTGAATATTTTGAATATAAGGATATCCAGAAACATAAATATCAGAACCTCCCTTAACATCATCACAATCTACTTTAGCAGTGTCATAATCCTCTTTAGTCGTAAATTTTAAGACAGCTAAATCACGATTATCATGTTCTTTCAACACTTCAAGATGTTCTTTCAACACTTCAACTGGATACTGTTGATTAGAAAATTTTACTCCTAGTTTATCTGAATCTAGATCGCTGCGGATAACGTGAAATGCCGTTAAAACATAATAAGTATTTCCTTCTTTTTTATAGATTACTCCTGAACCTAAAGGTTCATAAGTAACTAAGCTTTCAATCAAAACAGTAATTTTTTCAGCTTCTTGATACATTTCTTCATAAGTTTCCAGAACAGTTAATTCCGAAACAATTTCAGGCTGAATTGTTCCTATATTTGCTGTAAGAATAACAGTAGTTAATAAACTGTATAAAAATTTCATTTTCTCTATCTCCAAGATTTGACTAAATAGTTTTTTCCTAGTGGGACTTAGACAACACAGAAGTAGAAAATAGGCTCAAACATAGACAGGTAAAAGTTTTTACATCAAAAAGGCATAATATCATGTCCAGTTGAATAGTTATAAATAAAGACGGAGAAGTCAGGAGTCAGGAGTCAGAAGCGAAGAGAAGAGAGTTTGAATGTATCAGGAGGAGAAAGTTTTTTCGATCGCTAATTATCCGGACATAATATAAATCCTTAATTACCAAGGCTTTTAGACATTTTTAGGCCATCGATGTAATTCTGTTGTCTAGACTAACTTTTAGGTATTTTTTCTCCCAGAAAATGTCTAAGTACCATAGTTCTCTCAATTCTCCCCTTAACTTCAAAAGTTAAAGGCTCTTTAAATTTGGAATAAAACCACTCAACTTAATACTATTGTGATAAAATCTATAACTAACTTTTCTCCAAAATCCTGTGTAGCAACAACCTGTGTGCCACAAGCAAAATTGTATCTTGTAAATCATACTTTTGTATATATACTATAGTGTCGTATATAAGATATACTAGAGAAAACTTTCATTGTTTCTTTTTTCTATTTTGCAAATCTACTATCAGGATCTCCATAGCTAAAGCTAGGAGTTTCCAAACTACTGGAGGTTTTAGATGAAGTATAAATTCTTAAAAAGCATAATTGTAGGGATTTTTGGTGCGTTAAACTTGGCAATATTCCCTCTAATTGTTCGGGCTGAGAAAACGCAAATAAAGGTTAGCTGTAACAAAAACTTATCAACAGAAATTTCTGTTTCTACTGACAAGTATTATCTAAGGTTTGGTGAAATTTTTGCCAATGACCCATACAGAGCAAAGCAACTGTGTGAAGATGTTGCTCAGAAATTACAGAGTTATGGTGATGGGCTTATCAAGCTAAAAATAGATCGAGGAAAACAAAATGATCAGGTTATAGTTTGTTTAACACCAGAAGAAAATTCTTGTACCACTAACAGTGAAGTATTATTCGTACTTGAACCAGGAGAAAGTGAAGAAATTTTAAATGGTTTATTAGCTGAGAAGATTGACCCTATTGATCGACATCGTAATGGCTTATCAACTTTTCCCACTGTTGATCTAAACTTTTTGCAAAGAACAATACAAAGACTTCCATTTTAATTTTATTGGCCTATTTTAGTAATTTTGTCAATAAATCTCAATTTTAATAAGGATTGCTTGTTTGAATCTTTAGGGACGTTGTGTGCAGCGTCCCTAAATTGTTATTAATATTACCTAAATATAAATCTTGACTAAAAATCAAGTATATCTTGCTCTACATTTCTTTGCAATTTTTTTAACTCTTCACAAGTTTTATCGCTTGTATTTTTTAATTTACAATCATCAACTGCTTCTGTCAGAGTTCCAATAGCGAAATCTTTATAAGTTTTATAAGTTTCAAAGTTATCTTTTTGTTCTGGGTCACTTCTTGCTATTTTTGCCAGACAAATCCAAGCTCTACCCTTAATTTCTAAATTTACTGCTAAATATTGTATATCTTCGCAATCTTCTGATGCTCCTTTAAAATTTTTATTTTCTAATTCAAGATAAACTCTAGCTCTGCCTAGTAAAGTTACTGCTTTTAAAGGATCGTAGTTTTCATTTATTAGCTTCAAGGCATCGCTGTAAAATTTTTGTGAGTTATCAAAACTAAGATTTGCTTGTTGTTTGTCACTCATTTTTTTGTGAACTGTACCTTCTCTAAAATAAACTTCTCCTAAGCTTTTATTATAATCTGTTTCTAAATAACTGTTATAATCTGAAAGCTGTTTGTTCTCCTGAATCTTTTGCAAACTTTTACTAAAAAATTCCAATGCTAGTTTATATTTATTAAGAGCTGTTTGATTATTGCCCTCAGTTTCTTCCTGATATCCCCATTTTTTGAATGTTTGACCCCTATTATTTAAAGCTTCTGCGTAGCTCTGACGAATTTCTCCTTTGTATTTTTCATTATTAGAATTTTCCTTCTCAACTTTTTCGTATTCTTTTATAGCAATTTTGTGATAATCATTGGCTGTGTCATATTTCCCTTGTTCCTGATGATAAACTGCTATACAGTTATAAGTTTCTGCATACAATAATAAAAAAATTTTTTTTTCTTTTGCTAGCTCTTTTGCTAGCGCTTTTGCATTATTGCATGATTCTAGATATTCTTGATCGAGCTTACCTAACTTACTAAGTGTATAAGCCTTATCTATCAAATACTTAGGATTTTTTGGATTACTGTCTATGAGCTGCTGATACAACTTATAAGCTTCTTCGAGCTTTTCTGTTGCTTTTTCTGGTTGACCAATACTGATCAATTCATCTGCTTCTTTTCTTAGTTTGAATGCTATATTGCGCTTTTTATTTGAGCTGTCATCAATAAAGATAGCCCAACTAAGAAGCATAATACAAACTATCGCCCCAAATGTAATTGCTACCATCCAAACATTCCACTTAATTGATGGTTGAATTTTAAAAATTTTTTTTCTCTCTAACTTTCCTAAATCGTTGAGAACTTCTTGTGCAGATTTATAGCGCCTTTGTACAGGATCAAAAGCTACCATCTTATCCAAAATTCTGACTAATCTATTATCAACTTGAATATTATTACTCCAGTTATATTTCCCAGTTTTTTTATCCCGCAGACCTAACTGATATGGTTCTTTTCCTATTAATGCTTGAATGGCAGTTATTCCCAGAGAATAAATATCACTATTATATTCAATTTGTTCATTTCCCTGAGATTGTTCAGGTGACATATAATATCTAGTTTTTAATGATTGTGTAGAGGTACTTGACTGATTGAAATTTTCGGAAAAACTCACCGCTTTTTTTACTGAACCAAAGTCAATCAAGACAAACTTTCCATCAGAAAAACGTTGCATAATATTAGAAGGTTTAATATCGCAGTGAATGACATGGTTTTTATGAATAAAAATTAATATTTCTAGCAATTGCTTTAAAAATTCAATAACTTGATTTTGGTTCCAACTTTTTTCCCTCAACAACTCTTGACGAATATCTTCACCTTCTATATATTCTTGAACTAAATAAAAAGCTGACTGGTCGGAAATATTGTGTTCTCCTGATTCTTCAAAAGAATCCACCAATTTAGGAATCCTGTTGTGTGAACCTAAAAGCGTTAAAGCTGCTACTTCGTATTTAAATTTTTCTCTTGCTTTGCTTCTATTTAAATTATTATTGTTTTCAAGTTTCAGTTGTTTAATTACACAATGATAGGTTTTACCTTCTTCTATACATTCTGCTAGATAAGTATTACCAAATTTCCCGCTACCTAAATAACTCTTAATTTTGTAAGTGTAGGTATTATTGTTAAGAGTTAAAGCTGGTAAATCGTTCAGAACATCCCTCGCAAATTTGTAGCGCTCCTTTGGGTCAAAAGATACCATTTTCATTAGAATTTGAGATACCTTTTCATCAACTTCGGATAGTAAATCTTGCCATTTTACTTTTGCAATCTCATCAGTATCATAACAATGAGATAGAGGATATTTTCCGATTAAACCTTCAATTGCTACTAAACCAACAGAATATATATCACTACAAGGACTTGGTTGTCCTTTCTGTTGTTCGGGAGCCATATAAGAAGGAGTACCACGATATGTAGCAGTCTGATGTTTCTGAAGGTCATTAGAACTTATTAATTTTACTAAGCCAAAATCTATCAGATATACTCTTCTATCCTGCCTACGTCTAATTAAATTTCCCGGCTTAATATCACGATGAATTAAAATTTTTCCAGATATACTTTGGGTTTGCAAATGGAATAATATTTCCAAAACATCTATCAGAAACAAAATAACTTGGATTTTATCCCATTTTATTTCATTTTTCTTATTATTTTCAAATTCTTTTTTCAGATTATTACCCTCAATATATTCCTGAACTAAGAACCTACTTTCTTCTTGATGATATGGTAAATTAAAAGTAAAAAAATCAATCATTTTTGGCACTCGCTCGTGATCGATTTTTTTCAAAGTCTTAGATTCCTTGTCAAAGTCCTGTATTGCTCTATTCCCACGAGTAGATTTTTCGCTAAAATTTTCTAATTTCTTAACTGCACATTTAGAGTTATTATGAGATAAATCTTTTGCTAAGTAAGTACTACCAAAACCACCTTTACCGAGAAGTTTCACAATACGGTATTTACCCTTTTCACCAGTTATTATTTGACCTATGAGAGGATCTTTTGGAAATTGTTCGTTACCCTGATTCATATTAGTATAGGAAAATATATTTGCTAAGTCTAAGTAGAGGACAAAAGCTTAAATTCTATAATAGGAAAAGGTTTCATAGAACTTAAATCATAATATCCATGAAACCTGATATGAATGAAGTTAGTTGACTACAAAAAACTTTAAAAAACCACGGGTGTTGAATTTTTGGTTTTATAGCATAAGAGAAGAAGCAAAGACTGAAAAATATGACGTTTTCTGAATTTTAAGTTTTTGATATGTCTGCGCCTTTTCCTTCGACTGCTATAGTAAGCATATTTTTCAACAACACTATTAGGGAGAACCCCCCCACATTCATGTAAAGTCTCTACAAAATTATTATAAATTTAATTCTTATAAAATTCCAGCTAAAACCTAAAACCTAAATTTTAAGCTTCTGATATGAAATACAAAAAATTATGCTACTTACGAATCTTTTCATCTCCCCACACTTCCCCCACTCCCCTACTTCCCCACTCCCCCACTCTCAACCCAAGGAATAATATTATCCTCAGCTAACTTTTGAGAAACAGCGATCGCTCCATAAAGATTCAAATGACTAGGGTCAGAAAATTTATCATAAGCATCTGGCCATGCAGTACCTAAATCTCGGAATAAAAAGTTTGAATATTCTAGAGGTAACTGCTGCATATATTCTTGAAATTTTTGTTCATAGTTAGTTCGCGCCTCATCTAAATATGCTGTAGTTAAAGGCATATTTACAAATACAAAATTAATTCCTATTGCCTGAGTATATTGTAGTAAGTTTTTAAGTGCGGTTATCTGTTTTCCTGGCAACTGGAAGTTAGCATAATCTGCATCATATTTACCTGAAACTTTAGCATAGTTCTGATAGTAATTTTCTGGCTCAAACTTAATCGAAATTGGTAGGAAACCGTTAGATTGAAATTCGTCTAATTTATCAATATTTTCCTCTTCTACTGTTACGTTTTCTCCCTCTTTTTGCTGCCAAAAATTCCAGTTTTCTTGGGGATTATTTATGATTGAACTTATTAAACTTTTGAGGCGATCGCGCTGTTGATAAGTAAGCGATATTTCCTCAATTTTTTCCTGTAATTCTTTGAATATTTGTTTGTATTTTTTAATGCCAAAATTCACAGAAGTTTCTGATGTATTTGTCTCAATAGTAAATGTGCCAGCATCTACTTCCTGATAGCCTTCAGAACTCGCAATAATATCAAAAGTTCGATCCTCTCTGCCACTATTAAGAGCACGGACTCCATCAGCAAATATAATTAATGGTGGCAGTTGTTCTGCTGGTAAAACCTGACGCACAATTAAATCTACTACCTGAGCTGTTGCCCCATTTATGCCAAAATTATAAACTCTTAAATCTGGATATCCTGCTGTTGCCAAACTTTCCTCAAGTACTGTAGGATTAACTCCTCTTAATGCTCTAGAACTACCAACTATTAAAATATCTGGTGGTTTTTTTTCTACTTGTAAATATTGTTGATAACGAACTAACTGTTCATCTAATTGCGGACTATTAAAACTAGGATAAGTAGAAAATTCAGGAGCTTCCACAGAATCTTCATTCACTTCTGTAGGAGTTTGACAATTCGGACCCTGACAAGTATTTCCAGATAGGGAAATATCTGGAAGTTGCTCTAAGACTTCACCTAATTTTATATCTGTTTGAACTGTCAACAAAATACCCATAAAAGCACAGGCAAAAGCAGTCACCCATTTACCAGAATTAAAAGTATTATATGTTAATGAATTACCCATTTGTGTAGAGTATTCTTCATTAGGAATGAACAAACGAGAAGTAATAAGTAACTGTTGAAGAGCTGTAATAACTGTGTAATTATTATGAGGAATTAACAGCTTTGAGTCAAATTTTTCAGTTTTCTGCGGCGTTAACTTGAGAAAAACACGATCCGCTCTTTTTCCTAATAACAAATCCATATCTGCAGAAGCAGCAAACTCCGGAGGTTGTTCCGAATACTGACGACTTCTGGTAGTAAAATTAATACCATAGCGCCACAAAGGCAATTTTTGACCAGCACGACGTCCATACACCCTCACCCCACTAATTCCTGGAACTTGAAGTTGACGCAAAAACTGAGCGATAGGTGGTCCTACTTGAGATTGAGAAGGACAAGTAGGAGCTTCACTCATAACGTGCAATAATTCATGCTTAGGTAATATAAGTACCCGGATACCACCTGTTTGTAATTTTTGATCGAGGTCTGGATTAAGGAATTTGTTTAACAGAAAACTAATAGCATCATAGTTTCCCTGACTTGCCAAAACTTTAGCACTTGCTGCCATCTCTGGATTTTCCGATGCTGGTAAATTCAACCAGTCGATCCAAAGAGGTGACTCTGACTTTTGTTTCGGTTCATTAATAATACAACCATAGATAGTAGCAGCTTGGATACCTCTAGGTAGAATAGTAGATAATGTAGAGGCGATCGCTTCTTTTGTCTTCTTTTTATCTGGAGCTTCTTGGTTTGAATTATTAGTATTAGTACAGAATAAATGTAATGTAGATTCTTTGAGAGTAGCTCGAATCTTGATTCCAAGAGTAGCAAATTGTTGTTGTAGCAAACGTTCAATTGCTGCCACATCTCCCCAACTTGCCCATTCTTGTAGCATCAGATCGGGTGGAGTTAGGTCCACCCGCAACATCCAGTCCGGTGCCGTTTCACCCTGAACAAGTAGAGAAATTAAAGCTTCATGGAAATCTTTGAGTTTTAACTCTCGGAGCTTTTGGGCGATCGGTTCTGCCAATAGAGATGGAGCTGGACTATAAGCTGCTTCACAGGATACCCATAAAATTTTCTGGGTTTTCAATTCAGGACTTTTGGCAGAATCTTCTAATTGTTGGGTAGTTTCTGTTAATTTTTCCTTAAGTTGTCTTTCTCGAATACTGACATTTACAGAAACCCCTAACTCACCTAAAACTTCACTAAGATAACTAGCAATTGCATCTGGATGGCCATATTTTGCTAATCTTTGATAGGAAACCGTAAGGGGAGAATCAATTAAATACCGATCTAATTCTTCTGTTGTATTCTCTGACTCTGCTTCTAATTCATTAGGCTGTTTTGATTCTGTAACAGAAGAGTTTTCTGAGTGGAATTTTGGTGATGAAACCAGTTCTGAATTGTCTAATGTGTCATTTGTCAATACAGATGCCTTGTGGGGAGTTGAAATTAATTCAGAGGCATTGTGATTAATATCTAGTTTCGGAGATTGTCCAACAGTGACTTTTGTCAGATGTTCTTCCGGTAAAGTTTGACTATCATTTTGATTTTGTGGGTGTTTTGCAGGAACAACATAATTAGACCTCAAAAGAGCATTAACTTCTGAACCAGAGGAAGGAGAAGGAGTATTTACCTGTTGGGTCTTAGTTGCTACCTTATTACCATCAAGTTTGACTGTCCAGTCAGGTCTCCTGCGACCTAAAGTTCGGCCACATAGAAACATCTGGTAAATTCGAGGTTGATTAGGAGGCAGTAAAGATTCTAGATCGACCTGACCCAGTGCCTGGGAAAACTGGGCTAGTGCAAAGTTCATTTCTGGACATTTTTCAGCTTCACAGAGAATATGTAAATGATTGCCACGCAATCTTACCTGTACTTGCACTTCTGGAAGTCCCAAAGCTTCCTGTGCCCAATCTCCTAAAGGAGATCGATTTTCCGTCAATATAGTTTTATTCCCTTTCATCTTCTCCTTTTTGTGGGAGACTCCCTTGCTCGGCTTAACTATTCGTTAGTGACATTTTGGACTGTAGCGTATAAACATATATAAAGGAAAGCCTATTGCTAAAATTACCACAATATAGTTGAAAATTATGGGTATATTCGTATATTATTATACTATATGATTATCTTACCAGAAAGTTAGAGATTATTTGTCAAATAAATATTAGACCGCGTAGGGTGCCAAGCGTGTTAAGTAGCGCACGCCTCCCATTAAGCTATATTAAATTCTACCGTACACACTTACTGAGGTAACATCAATGCAATCCTTTCGAGAAAATTCCTCTGAAAATCCTACACTAAAAACCCCCAGTTGGAAAATTTCCTCAGATATTTTACTTAGCTTGGCCACTGGTCCTGTTTTATTAGGCTTATTGGGTAATAAAGCCATTAATGAACTATTACCAGAAATTGGCCTATATAGCGAGGAAATATTCCGGGGCGATCGCCTACCAATGCTTAATTTTCCCCAAAATTCATCAGATTCCTAATTTTATTTGACTCTTTATAGTTTCCAAAGATTCCTAAGATTTTTTAAACTTAAGATTAAGGGTGCAACAACTGCCATCCTTTTCAATAGGTTAGCTCAAAGCCTCTACTACTATGTGATTAATTAACAAAAAACATTGCTGAAAGCCTAGCTCTCAAAGGGCTACTTTACTCCCAGGCGTATGATACAGTAATGTTAGTTGAAATATGCGACCCCCTGTTACATTAGGCAAAGTGTTCCGAAAAGGTCAAAATATGCGAACCTACGGTAACGTAAAGATTTTCATTTTAAAACAGCCAATGAATTGTTATCAAAATCCGAAGTTATCGCCCATGTAGACGCGGAGCGGCGCGCCGGAGGCAAACTTAAATATTAAAGGGCAAGCATTGACCAGTTTGAGTAAATCAATTAACAATGCTGGATGGGGACAATTCCTAACTATTTTAACTGTCAAAGCCGAAAATGCTGGAGGTGAAGACTATAGCAGTAAACCCCAAAAATACCAGCCAAGATTGCTCAAACTGTGGGAAAAAAGTCGATAAAGAATTAAACATACGAACTCATTGTTACCCACATTGCTGTGTTGTAATAGACCGCGACTTGTTTGCGTTTGCGCAGCATCCCGTAGGGAAGCATGACAAACGGAAATGCAGCGATAAATATAAAAAATAGGGCGGGCCCATACGTCCTTAAAGCACGCGCTTGCCCGATGCAATGGCAGGGCTACGAAACGAGAGAGCTTACACAATGCGCGCCAGCGAGCGTGTGGGAGTATGTCACAAGTATTTTAACACTAGACCTATGACTAAATGTAAGCTACTCAATAGCCTACAAAAATTGTGGCAGATAAGAGCTAGGCAGTTTAACCTGTGGATGAAAAATGACTCACGAAATTTATAGAGAAAGATTAATCACTCTCGCTTCCTTGTGATAGAGAGAAGCAAAAAGTTATTTATTGTTAAAAGAAAGGGTGGAAAAAGAGGTACTTAATGAGGAATATATATATTAAAAATAGTTTAAAAATCCCCTATTAGCGACAGCTATTTTGAGGAGTTGATACTACTAAATCCCATTGAAAGAGTGTAAAAGTATCAAAAAATACATTTATTTTGATATCAGCAGCTACTAAGGAATAGGTAATATGAGTTCACTACTACAGTCAGAACAGACAACACTAAAACAAGGGGTTAAAAATGCCCCGACTAAAACTTCAGGTCTGTTTCTGAGTAATCGAATTAAAATAATTGAAAATTTGTGGGAATTAGTTCTAGAGCAAGAGTGTGGCCAAGAATTGGTAAGTATACTCCAGAAAATGCGCTCGGTTAATTCTCCAGAAGGACAAGCTTTTAACTTTCTAGATTCAGAAATTGTACAACTTATTGAACAGTTAGAACTCAAAGATGCAATTAGGGCAGCTCGAGCTTTTGCTATATATTTTCAGCTAATCAATATTGTTGAACAACATTATGAACAAAAAATTCAACAGTTAGCCTATTCTAATAACAAAGGTCTGGGACAACTAATCTTTAAAGACGATGAAGCTAAGGATGGTGAAGCTTGTTCATTGCGAGTTGGAAGTATTCCAGTATGGAGCGATAACAGAAGTAAACCTGAAGGAGAGGGGACATTTCATTATCTATTTCCCCTATTGCGGACTCTGAACGTACCATCTCAATTAATTCAACGATTAATTGATAACTTAGATATCCGTCTAGTGTTTACAGCACATCCTACAGAAATTGTACGTCATACAATTAGAACAAAACAGCGACGCATTGCCAAAATTTTCCAACAGCTCGATCTAGTAGAAGAAAGTTTGTCAGAATTTTCTGTAGATGGAGCACAGGAAAATTCTGTGGTTTCATCCTGGGAAACAGAATCTCTCAAGGAACAGTTAACAGAAGAAATTCGTTTGTGGTGGCGTACAGACGAACTACACCAATTTAAACCTACTGTACTTGATGAAGTAGAAACGACTCTTCATTACTTTGAAGAAGTGTTGTTTGAAGCTACTCCCAAACTATACCAAAGGTTTAAGCAAGCTCTGCATAATTCTTTCCCTTACTTAAAACCACCTACTTTCAATTTCTGTAAGTTTGGGTCTTGGGTGGGAGCTGACCGCGATGGTAATCCTTTTTGTACACCAGAGGTGACTTGGCAAACAGCTTGCTATCAACGTAAGATAGCGTTAGATAAGTATATTGATATTGTCGATTCCCTGATCGAACTTTTAAGTTTGTCGTTGCATTGGAGTGATGTTTTACCAGAACTGCTGGACTCCTTAGACCGCGACCAATTGCAAATGCCCGAAGTATATGACCAGTGGGCAATTCGCTATCGGCGAGAACCCTATCGGTTGAAGTTGTCTTATGTGAGAAAGCGTTTGGAAAATACTCGCGATCGCAACTGGCGCTTGTATAATGGTGATTCCCTCCAAAGACAAATGGAAGTTCTCTCCCAACGTCGAGAAACAGCAGCAGTTTATCGTTCTGGTGCGGAATTTCTAGAAGAGTTACAACTAATTCAACGTAACTTGATCGAAACTGGTTTAAGCTGTAGTGACTTGGAAAATCTCATTTGTCAGGTTGAAATTTTTGGCTTCAATTTAGCACGACTAGATATCCGCCAGGAATCTTCCGTCCATGAGGCTGTGATTAATGAAGTTACTGAATACTTACAAATTCTGCCTAAACCCTATATTGAAATGTCAGAAGCAGAGCGTACTGAGTGGCTATCAACAGAATTGCCTACTCGTCGCCCACTAATTCCTGCAGAACTACCTTTTTCTGAGAGAACTTGCGAAATCATTAACACTTTCCGAATGTTGCGACAGCTACAGGTAGAATTTGGCCCAGAAATTTGCCAAACTTACATTATTAGTATGAGTCGTGATGTCAGCGATATGTTGGAAGTATTGTTGCTAGCACAAGAAGCAGGACTTTATGACCCGGCAACTGGTGCAAGTGAGATTCAGGTGGTGCCTCTATTTGAGACGGTGGAAGACTTGAGAAACGCTCCCAGGGTAATGCACGATTTATTTGAATTGCCTTTGTATCGGGCAGCACTTGCTGGTGGATATAATCAATTACAAGAACCAGCAGACTCTCAAATGCAATCTGAGTTAAAGACTCTTTATTTGCAAGAAGTGATGCTTGGTTACTCAGATAGTAATAAAGATTCTGGGTTCCTCAGTAGTAACTGGGAAATTCATAAAGCTCAAAAAGCTTTACATAAAATTGGTGAGGAATATGGTATCGCATTGCGGATATTTCATGGACGCGGTGGTTCGGTAGGACGTGGTGGTGGTCCTGCTTATAAAGCGATTTTGGCTCAACCTGGTAAGAGCATTAGTGGGCGGATTAAGATTACTGAACAAGGTGAGGTGCTGGCGTCTAAATATTCTCTACCTCAGTTGGCAATGTATAACTTAGAAAATGTTACTACTGCAGTTATTCAAGCTAGTTTACTACATACAGGGTTTGATGAAATTGAAACCTGGAATGACATTATGGAAGAGTTGGCAGTGCGATCGCGTACTCATTACCGACATCTGATTTATGAACAAGAGGACTTGGTAGAATTTTTCTATCAAGTTACCCCGATCCAAGAAATTAGTCAGCTACAAATTAGTTCTCGTCCAGCTCGGAGGAAAAATGATAAAAAGAAGACAATTTCTGGTTTACGGGCAATTCCTTGGGTGTTTAGCTGGACTCAAAGTCGCTTCTTACTGCCTGCTTGGTATGGAGTAGGAACTGCTTTACAAGAATTTGTGCAAAAGCAACCAGAAGAACACCTGAAACTTTTCCAGTACTTTTATCTGAAATGGCCATTTTTTACTACAGCAATCTCAAAAGTAGAGATGACTCTAGCGAAGGTAGATTTACAAATGGCTCATTATTATGTCCGAGAATTATCTAATCCAGAAGACCGGGAAAGATTTGAGGCGTTGTTTGAGCAAATTTCTACTGAATATAAGCTAACGCGGGATTTAGTTTTACAAATTTCTGGCCATCAACGACCTTTAGATGGAGAGCCAGATTTGCAGCGTTCTGTGCAGTTGCGGAATGCTAATATTGTTCCTCTAGGTATGTTGCAGGTAGCTTTGTTGAAACGCTTGCGTCAGCATGATACAGGTACGCCAGGAGTAATTCACTCTCGCTATAGTAAGGGTGAGTTGTTACAAGGTGCTTTGTTGACTCTTAATGGTATTGCTGCGGGAATGCGGAATACAGGTTGAGAAAGAGTGTGGGGAATAGGAGAGTAGGAGAGTAGGGGAGTAGGGGAGTGGGGGAGTAGGGAACAAAAGCAGTCGAAGGAAAGAGCGCGGACATATCAAAAGCTTAATTTTCCTTCTTTCTTCTTCCTTCTTCCTTCTGCTATAGCTTAGTTAAATTAGACTTTCTGAGCAATCTGAAGTGCAGATAAGTAGGAAAGGTTAATGATATTGCCATAATATTTTTTTAAAGTTGTACTCAAATTTTCAAATAAAGTATTACGTTGCTTTGCATCCATTGCTATATAAGGTGATAAGGTGCTTAAAAGTGCTAGATAATCATCAATATCATAAGTTACTTCACATATTAATTCTTCGGAAACTAAGTTTTGAAACTTACCAGAGTCAATAACCGCATTCCCTATACTACTAATATTTTTTCGATGAGTTGCGATCGCTTCATACCCTTTTAAATCAGATGTACAGCTCTGATAAACTGAATCTAATAATTCCTGATAAATATCTTGACTTGGTTGGGGTGGAGTATTCCAAAGTAAAACTAAAAAGCCATTGGTTTTTAAAACGTCAGCAGTTTTAGCATAACGAAATTCAGACGATACCCAGTGAAAAGAAGTAGCAGCAAGCACTACATCAAACTGATTCTTTTCTAATTCCCACTCTTCAAAAGTAGTATTGATGGTTTTCACTCTTTGATAGTGAGCACAATTTTTCACAGCTATTTTATAAGATTCTGAATTTGGTTCTACGCATACCATAGAAAAACCAAGATCGGCAAAGCTAGTTGTTGCTGTTCCTGTAGCACATCCTATTTCTAAAATCTTAGTATTAGAAGAAAGTTGGGCTATTTCTACGACACGGTTGACTAATGATTGGGGATAACGAGGTCTAGTTCTATCGTAAGCATCTGCTATTTGGCCATACCAATTGGATTTCTGTTCCAGGTTAAAGTCTTGATACCAGTTATTTTTTGGTGAGGAATCAGACATAATTGTTTTAAATATTAATATTTTTATTTTAGATTAGCCTTATAATAATCGGTAAAATGTCAAGATTGTGTAAAAGTTTGGCTAATATATATTAGTGAAACATCTTGCTTTATAAAAACTTTATCTACACCCCAAATCCCTTTAGTCAAATATTAACAATGATAAAAACTTTGTTGTCTTAGTTGTCCTAATTCCATACAAAAAAACCCAGCCAGTTTTGGCCAGGAATTATTAATCAGGGTGTATCTTATGAAATTATATTTTTACATACATTGCGACAAAATCAAGAAAATTTGTTAAATAAAAAAACCTCCACCAATTACGGTGGAGGCTATCTATCAGGGTGCATCTACCATTTCTTTTTCCCATATTCTTATCCTTAATCCGGGAATTATCAATTTGATTTTCTGTTGTTTTTGTGCAAAAAAAACCTCCACCAATTACAGCGGAGGTTATCCATCAGGGTGCATCTACCATTTCTTTTTCCATATTCCTCATACTTAATCCGGGAATTCTCAATTTAATTTGAGAGTGTTTTACTGTCAAAAAAAAACCTCCACCAATTATGGCGGAGGTTGTCTATCAGGGTGCATCTACCATTTCTTTTTCCATATTCCTCATACTTAATCCGGGAATTCTCAATTTAATTTTCTACTGTTTTTGTGCAAAAAAAACCTCCACCAATTACAGCGGAGGTTATCTATCAGGGTGCATCTACCATTTCTTTTTCCCATATTCCTATACTTAATCCGGGAATTCTCAATTTAATTTTCTGTTGTTTTTGTTCCAAAAAAAACCTCCACCAATTACAGCGGAGGTTATCTTATCAGGGTGCATCTACCATTTCTTTTTCCCATCTTCCGATACTTAATCCGGGAATTATTAATTTGATTTTCTACTGTTTTTGTGCAAAAAAAAACCTCCACCAATTATGGCGGAGGTTATCTATCAGGGTGCATCTACCATTTCTTTTTCCATATTCCTCATACTTAATCCGGGAATTATCAATTTAATTTTCTGTTGTTTTTGTGCCAAAAAAAAACCTCCACCAATTAAGGCGGAGGCTATCCATCAGGGTGCATCTACCATTTCTTTTTCCCATCTTCTTATCCTTAATCCGGGAATTATAAATTTAATTTGAGAGTGTTTTAGTGCCAAAAAAAAACCTCCACCAATTAAGGCGGAGGCTATCCATCAGGGTGCATCTACCATTTCTTTTTCCCATCTTCCTATACTTAATCCGGGAATTATAAATTTGATTTTCTGTGGTTTTACTGTCAAAAAAAAACCTCCACCAATTACGGCGGAGGCTATCCATCAGGGTGCATCTACCATTTCTTTTTCCCATCTTCCGATACTTAATCCGGGAATTATAAATTTGATTTTCTGTGGTTTTACTGTCAAAAAAAAACCTCCACCAATTAAGGCGGAGGCTATCCATCAGGGTGCATCTACCATTTCTTTCTCAAGGTCATTGAAGCATTCTGGAAAATTCTGAAAAATTTTTTATATAGCACTACGCAAATAGTCAGCGGACATTTATAAATGCTCAAAGTTAGTTAGGAATTACTTCTGACTTCTGGCTTATGACTTTTGACTTGCGCGTAGCGCTATATTTCTCGATAGTTCTATTGATGTCGATGGACCATGGTTGCATTGGCCTGGTCTGTGGGTACTACCAATAGTTCGCTGATATTGACATGGGGCGATCGCGTAACGCAGAAAAATACCAAATCTGCTATATCATCTCCCGTTAATGGTGTCAAGTCTTTGTAAACATTTTTAGCTTTTTCTGTGTCCCCATGGAATCGGACATCGCTAAATTCTGTCTCTACTAAACCTGGTTGAATTTCGGTTACTCGCACGGGAGTTCCTAGTAAATCCTGTTTTAACCCCTCAGAAATTGCTCTAACAGCAGCTTTAGATGCACAATAAACATTACCTCCGGGATAAGCAGCACGACCAGCAATAGAACCAATATTAACCACATGACCTTGACTACGATTAACCATTCCTGGCACTACATAGCGAGTCATGTATAGTAATCCTTTAACATTAGTATCAATCATTTCTTCCCAATCGTTGAAGTCCCCAACATGGAGTTTATCTAAACCACGACTTAAACCAGCATTATTAATTAAAATATCAATATTTTTCCAAGGGTCAGGCAAAGAATTTATTGCTGATTCTACTGCTAGGCGATCGCGTACATCTAGCTTTAATAAATAAGTTTTACACTGGAATTTTTTAGTTAATTCATCAGCAAGTTTTTCTAGTTTTTCTTGGCGACGAGCAGCCAAAATTAGATTTGCACCTGCTTGAGCAAATACATTGGCACAAGACTCTCCAATACCACTACTAGCACCTGTAATTAAGACTATTTTATCCTCAACAGAAATCATATTTACTATTCTATAAATTTATCAATTTGATTTAATTATTTACACTATTAGGCTAATAGCTGATAGCTGAATGCTTACATTAGACATCTCCTCCAAAAGAGGGGATAGGGGATAGGGGATAGGGAATAGAGGGAAATAATTGATAATTTCTGTACGATAATTGATTTTATTTTTGATTTAACGAAGCTCAAATCCCCTACTTCCCCTCCCCTCCACCGGAGGGGTTAGGGGTGGGTTAACTTCTGACTTCGTTAATATTTCTTCCCTCCTGAGGACTGAGGACTGACTCCTTAGAACTTATCCAAAACTCTTAAACGATGGGTACTAATAGTAATACCTCCTTTTCGCATCAAAACTGCTGATAACCATCGATCTTGATAATTTTCTGTAGCCTCACCAATTTTAAAAATCCCCCCAGAAGGCAATAGTTCTAATTTAAAATTAGCAGACTCAAGATTATAAGAATTTTCATTAATTGGTTCTTCCCAAGCAGCTCCTAACATAATTTGTTCGCCCAAAGGTTCTGCAACAATCACATCAAAATTATACTTTTCACCTACTTCTACTTCTTCTGGTAAATTGATATTAATAGTAGGTGGATTTTTGCCTGATGTAAGTTGATTACGCTCGGCTAAAATTTCTTGTTCAACAATTTTTTTATCTTCATAACGCTGTTTAGAAGTAATAGTAGACTTTAATTTTATATTTCTATTGTTCATTTGCTGAATACCAGTAATGTAGGTAACAGTTTCAGCCACAATTGCATCGCCATCTGTTTCCCAGGATTTTACTTCCGTACGATATTTAACTGATTGATAAAGTTGCCAGAATTTAGATAAAGCTTCTGACAAATTTTCCCGATTTAAACCATCAGAGTTCGTAAAGTCATTACTATAGAAATCCATTACATCATCTAAGTCTTGACGACTGGCAGCTCGATCGATTTTTTTCAAAAGTTCGGTCAGTTCATCAGGGGTTTTATCTCGGTCTTCAGCTAAAGTCAAATTAGGAGATAAAACTATTCCAGAAGAAACAGTTAAACCCAGTAAGAAAGAACTCAATAATGTTGTTAATAATTTCTGAAATTTAATCAAAAATTTGCTTTGGGAGCGACATAAGATTTGAGAAATAATCATTTTTAACTTATAAAAGTTGTTAGTTAAAGATTTGTTGGTTGCCAGAACCGAATTCTATGGCCATAAGTTTTATTTTTGCCGAATGTTACCACTTTAAGGACTGATTATGAAATATTAGACCTTCTGCAAAACTGAAAGTTAGATAAATTACAATACACAAATTATCAATTTTTATTACTGTGGCCTTTTGATTTAAGATTTTTGACTTATTTCATTGTTATACCAGGGAGAAAGAAACCTTGACCAATACACCAATTAAATTGTTAATCGCGGCAAGTGGCACTGGCGGACATTTATTTCCAGCGATCGCCACTGCTAACCAATTAAAGGATTATCAGATCGAATGGTTAGGAGTACCTAATCGTCTAGAAACTAAGTTGGTCCCATCCCAGTATCCTCTCCATACTATATCAGTTGAAGGTTTTCAGCAGAAATTGGGCCTGGGGACTATAAAAATTTTGAGTGGACTTATTGGCTCTATTCTACAGGTAAGACATATACTTAAACAGGGAAACTTTCAAGGATTGTTTACTACTGGCGGTTATATTGCTGCTCCGGCCATTCTTGCTGCTCGTTCCCTGGGTTTACCAGTTATTCTCCATGAGTCTAATGTTTTACCTGGGAAGGTGACACGCTGGTTTAGTCGTTTATGTAATGTAGTGGCAGTGGGTTTTGAGGAAGGGGCAAAATATCTTCCTAATGGCAAGACAGTTTATGTAGGTACTCCTGTCAGAGAGCAATTTTTGTCCCCACAAGTGTTAGATATACCTATTCCAGATAATGTCCCTGTGATTGCAGTTGTTGGGGGTTCTCAAGGAGCAGTTTCTGTTAACCAATTAGTGAGAGAATGTGTTCCTACATGGGTTGATGCTGGTGCTTGGATTATTCACCAAACTGGGGAAAATGACCGAGATGCTTTTAGTGTAGAATATCCCCAATATTTTCCCATGACATTTTATAATAATATGGCTGGTTTATTTCAGCGGGCAAATTTAGTGATTAGTAGAGCAGGAGCAGGTACTTTAACAGAGTTAGCAGTTACTCATACACCATCTATTTTAATTCCTTATCCTTATGCTGCTGATAATCATCAAGTTTATAATGCTAATGTATTTGTAAATCAGGAAGCAGCAATAGTTTTTACTCAATCAGAATTAACTTCAGATAAACTTCAAACAGTAGTTTTGGAGTTATTAAATTCACCAGAAAAACTGGAAAAAATGAATCATGGTTCGGAAAAATTAGCAGTAAATGATAGTGCTAAAAGATTAGCAAATTTAGTCGATCAATTATTAAGATGTTAAAGTTATCAAAAAAATTCAGATAAAATTGCTGTAGGAATAGAGAATTTAGCAGGAATAGAAAGTACCAATAAGTTAACAAATTTAGTGCTTCAAGAATTTAGAATTACCTCTTCTTAATAAATAAGAGGATTGGTTAAAAGGATTTCTTTTCTTCTCTTGGTCGATGGTCGGCCTGCGAGGAGAACTCGTCATCCCTCGACCGCTTTTTTCTCCATGAATGGAGAGGCTTTATACCTGAATTTTTCGGTAAAATCTTCCACAGTAAATTAGTCTATAATTAAAGGTTCATTGAGGTTTTCAAGGATAGCTATGTGGTATGAATATTTATGGCTAAAGTTGAGAAAAGTAGCAAGAAGTGAACGAAAATATCGCTCTCTAGCAACAAAGAATCGTTTGATTTTTCCACTAAGGAGAAAAACAGCTCAAAGACAAATTATTCAAATATTAATAATTGCTTTTTTGCTACCTTTATTATTTTTTATAGTACCAGCTTGGGGGCAATCTACTTCTACTAACAAGAATTTCAAAACAGCTCCAGTAGAGCTTAATGGTCAAGCCTTATTTCAAGTAGCAGGTAATGATCAGACAAATTTGACGGCTGCTAAACGGGCTGAAATCATCAGTTCAAAATTAGAAGATATCTTAAACTCAGGTGAATCTATAGAAGTAGACATAGACAAGCAAAATAAAGAAACAATTCTGCGTGTTAATAGTAACTATCTTCTTACAGTAACTGCAATAGATGTCAAAGGAAGAATGAAGATAGAAGAGCAAGCAGTAATCTGGAAATATAAAATTGAAGAAGCTTTGGAATTAGCTCAAATAGAAAGTCAGCCACGTTATATTTTCAAAGTATTAATCATCAGTATTATTCTAATTTTAACTGCTTTTGCTCTAGAGTTTTCTTATCGTTTTTTTGAATTCAAAATCAGCAATTTATTTGAAGAAAGATATCCTCAATTTGTCAATTATTTACCTACAATTTTGCCATTAACAGGAATTGCTGTTAGAGTCATAGTCTGGATAGTAGTTGTCTTCTATATAACCGATTTAATACCATTAATTCGAGACTATCGTAATCAAGTATTAAATATTTTAATCGAGAGTTTTACTTCTCCTATTTTTACTCTAGGCAGCAAAGGTTTTTCCATTTTAGACATAATGTTTTTAGTCGGATTAACCATCGCAATGTGGAAAGGAGTAGGATATTTTATTAAAATCTTCAGAGCTAAAATTATTGGATTAACAGGAGCAGAGCAGAGCGTTCAAGATACAGTTAGTTTCTTAGTTCAGTATGGCTTGATTTTCTTAGGTCTACTCATTATTCTGCAACTTTGGGGTGTAGATGTTAGTTCTTTAGCAATTATTGCTAGTGTTCTTGGTGTAGGTATCGGTTTTGGTCTACAGAATATTGCTAACAATTTTATGAGTGGCATTATTCTAATTTTTGAGCGACCTATTCAAGTAGGTGATTTTATTGAAGTAGGTGATTTAGAAGGTACTGTTAAGCGGATTGGTTTACGCAGCACTTACATTACTACTTTAGATAAAATTTCTTTAATTGTTCCTAACTCTCGTTTTCTAGAAAATGAAGTTTTAAACTGGAGTCATAACAACCCAGTTTCTCGGATAAAAATTCCCATAGGAGTTGCTTATGGTTCTGAAATTAAGTTAGTTAGAAAAGCTATTTTAGAAGTAGCTAAAAGTCATCCAAAAGTATTATTAAATCCATCACCAGATGTTTGGTTTCAAGAATTTGGTGATAGTTCTCTAAACTTTTATTTGCTTGTTCACATTAAAGAACCTAAGCAAAAAAGTAAGCTCAAGAGCGAACTAAATTATCGTATTGAAGCAAGTCTAAGAAAATATGGAATAGAAGTTCCTTTTCCTCAGCGAGATTTACATTTAAAATCCCCAGAAATAGAGCAAATGATTCAGACTTGGATGCAGAAAAATACTCCCCAACCTGTAGAACTTTATTATCCTGATAGTTTTGTACACAAACTGGAAAGCAAAATTTCTGATTTAGAGCTAGATGAAGAGGAGCATTTAACTGTATCAACCATAGATAATATCAACAGTGAAATTCTTAATAATAATATAGATATAGATACCTTGATTAAGGAAATGCGTGGTTCTCATGGAGTAGCAATAAAAGACCGCCGACATCGGTGGGGTATTTACCAAAAATGTTTTGTTGGTTCTGAGGCAGTAAAATGGTTAATGAAAACTCAAAATTTGAATTTACAAGAAGCAATTTCTATTGGTCAATTATTAATTGATCGTGGGTTAATTCATCATGTCTTAGATAGACATGGTTTTAAAAATGAATATCTTTTTTATAGTTTTTATGAAGAAGAATAGCAGGGTTTAACAATTAATAATGAATAATGAATAATGAATAATTAAAGAAGGCAGAAGGAAAAATCTAGTGTTGTGTGAGTTTTAAACTTTTGGGTGGTGGTGCTTTGTCCGGCAATGTTTGTTACCAGAGACGGCAGTGGGAGCATCTTGCTCCCGTGCCTAGTATTCCTTTTGCTCCCGTGCCTAATATTTCTTTTGCTTCCGTACCTGATATTCCTTTTTACTGTATACGTATTTTTTTACTGTATACCATGACTACCAAAAAAAGAGGATGTATAGCAATGAACGCTCAGGTATTTACAATGTCCAGCTCAAAGTGCAGCCTAGAAAAGGTATACAAAAAATAATGTGTAAATATGCCAGCGCACATTGCTATATTTACAGCAGCTTCCGAAGTTATCAAAATAACATGGATCTAAGACCCCACCTTTCAAGGCGTAATATTTTTGAAGCCTTGCTCAAATCCCTTATTTCCACTCCTGGGAGGGGTTAGGGGTGGCTTAACTTCTGACTTCTGACTTCTAACTTCTGACTTCTTGAAGAGGTATACTAATCGCGGGCAAGATGCCCGCACTACAAACGTTAAATTGTTAATATCTGTACCTCTTATGCAAGGAATTTGCTCCCCTACTTCCCCGCTCCTCTACTCTAATGAACTACACCAGAGTGACCTTCTATATTTCCTACTGGTTCAAATATTCCACCCAGATACTTTGCTAAAAATTCCTCGGCGATCGCGTAAAAATGTAAACGATTTTCTGGACGAGCAAAACCATGTCCTTCATCTGTATATAGTACATATTCGATCGGTTTACCCGCATCTTCCATTGCCTTAACAATTTGCGTACTTTCTGACTCTTTCACCCGTGGGTCATTTGCCCCTTGACCTATTAACAGAGGTTTCTCAATTTTATCTACAAAAAATAGAGGCGATCGCGACTGCAAAAATTCTGCTTCAGTTTCTAAATTTCCCACACGATGGAAAAATACTTTCTTCAAAGGTTCCCAATAAGGAGGAATAGTTTGCATTAAAGTGATCAAGTTACTCGGTCCGACAATATCCACGCCAGCAGCAAACACTTCCGGGGTGAAAGTCAACCCTGCCAAAGTTGCATAACCACCATAAGAGCCACCCATGATAGCAACTTTATCCTTGTCAGCAATACCCTTTTCAACTAACCAGTTAACTCCATCAATTAGATCGTCGTGCATTTTCGCTCCCCATTCCCGGTTACCAGCATTGAGAAAATCTTTACCATAACCAGTCGAACCCCGGAAATTAATCTGTAAGACGACATAACCTCGGTTAGCTAACCACTGAGTTTGCGATCTATAACCCCAGGTATCTCGCGCCCATGGTCCCCCATGAACTAAAAGCACTGCTGGTGCTGGTGTTGGAATACCTACAGGTTTAGTCAGATAACCATGAATAGTTAGACCATCTCTAGCAGTGTACGAAATAGGTTCCATTGATGCCAACTGTACACCTTCGAGTTGCGGTTGGTTGCTAAAGAGGAAAGTTATAGTTTTAGCAGTGCGGTCGTAAGTATGATAATAAACAGGTCCGTCATCAGTAAAATAAGCTACCAACCAATTTTTGTCTTCTAGGGTACGACTAACGATGCGAAACTCACCTTTGTGCGCTTGCTTGAGAAATTCAAAATCTGCAGCAATGCTATCATCTAGAATTTGCCATTCTAATTTATCTTTGTAGAAACCCACTGCTTCAATAGCACGAGTAATAGGATGAGTTAAAGTGCCACTAATGTCATATTGAGAGTCTTCAGCAATTACTTTTTCTTCGCGAGTAGCAAGATCGACGGCAAGTAAACGTATGGCATTAGCATCATGGTTAGCTGATATATATAGAATTTTGCCATCATTGGAGAAGAAACTCGGGCCTCCTTCTTCATCTGGCCCCCAGTGACGCATAGTTTTCCAAGATTTTTCTGTGGTGTCGCGATACAGTAAATCCGAACCTCCATCCTCTGTAATGGTTGCTGCAGCCAGGATTTTAAATTTGGCATCAGCAGTCCAAGCAACAATATTACCTGGGTTATGGGTGTCAAATTCTACTGCACCATTATTGAGGTTGATACGGTAAACATCGAAGTTTTGAGGATTTTTCAGGTTCAGACCCACCAATATTTGGTCGGGGAAATTACGATCTAAATCTATTATTTGTGCTTTGACTCCCTGGAATGGGGTGAGGTCGCGCACCATATTTGATTGAATATTGACTTGATAGAGATGATAGTTTTCATCTCCATCAGCATCTTGAAGATATATTAGTTGGTCTTCGTTGTAAGTCCAGAAATACATCCGAATGCCTCTTTTTTTGTCAGCGGTGAGTTGGCGGTCGTCTTCTTTGCCTATTGTTCGTACCCATATTTGCAAGACATTTTTCTCATCTGGAGCAATGTATGCAAGATATTTGCCATCGGGGGAAAGTTTGGGACTGGTACGTTCGGGGTTGCCAAACAAAATTTCACGGGGAATAAGGGGAGGGAGTTTGGTTGTAATTTTTTCTGCAGTTGTTGTAGTCATATTTTGGTTGAATATTTGATTTACTGAAGTTGCATAGTAGGCAACAGGGAACAGATTGAAAAACATTTCTCTGTCTAAAGATCGGCGTTGCTGATTCTGGGTATGATGCAAGCCCCCCTAACCCCCCAATTTTGGGGGGAATAAAACTCTAAAAGTCCCCCTTGGAATCCCCCTCCCGTCCCCTTGGAATCCCCCTCCCGTCCCCCTTGGGAAGGGGGAAGCCAGAAGATGCTTCGCTTTTGAACGATGGGGGATGCGCGGGGGCGTGGACCAGAACCAAACAATCGCGCATTCATACTTCAATTCAGCAACGCCCAAAGATTATTATCAGTCTCTGTCCTAACTGCTCTAGCTATTGCTATACATTTTTTATTGTATAGCTTACTTTACAATTCGTAATATTCGGATAAAATATATTATGTAGTGTAAACCCTCCTTGACTATTTATGTTACTGCAAGCTAATCAACGCATGAAGTTAGACGACTCTGACGATCGCCTGTTTTATTCTTACCCTAGGTTTGTTACTCATGTAGATGAAGGGTTTATTGACCAGTTGACAAATTTATATCGCGATCGCCTGAAACCAAACACTCGAATTTTAGATATGATGAGTAGTTGGGTTTCTCACTTACCACAGGATATAGAATTTGCTCATGTTGAAGGCCATGGTATGAATGAGGAGGAGTTGGCTAAAAATCGTCAATTAAATCATTACTTTGTTCAAGATTTAAACAAGGATTTAAAACTACCTTTTCCTGACAAAGATTTTGATGCTGTTGTTAATTGTGTTTCTATTCAATATTTGCAATATCCTGATGCTATATTTTATGAGATTTATCGAATTTTGAAACCAGGTGGCATAGCAATTATTAGCTTTTCTAATCGAATGTTTTATCAGAAGGCTATTAGTGCTTGGCGAGATGGTTCGGAAACTTCAAGAGTAGAGTTAGTCAAGCGTTATTTTGACAGTGTAAAAAGTGCGAATGAAGTTCCAGGTTTTAGTCAAGTAGAAGTAATTTCTCAAAAGTCAAATGTACCTAGTTTTTTGCAGATGTTAGGTTTTGGAGGAGGCGATCCTTTTTATGCTGTAATTGCCTACCGTCAAGTTTAATATTAGGTGGTAATTTTTAGGGGGTTATTTAGTAAGTTAAATAAGTATTTTTCATAGGTAAAAATCAATTTTTTGTACTTATATTGTCTTTACTATCTAACTCCTACCCTCTAATATTTTTTCTTTTCTTGCCAACAAAATATTAAACTCAGAAATCATTTTACTTATATAAGGGCGATCATAACCATTGATATAGTAAAGATAAACTTCCTTTGGGTCATCAAAGTAATAGCGAAATGGTATTTCATGTCTCGTGAATCCGAATTTATTAACATATAGTTTTCCTGGAGTTGGCCAAAAGCCAGTTCCCCAAGCATAACCTCCCTTTTCTAATAAACTTTCGTAAGTTAGTCTAAACAATAATAAAATCACTATTGAAAATCTGTACTTTTTCCCAACTGCTAACCTCGTTATTTCTACTGCCAGCTCGTCTTTCTGAATAAAATCTAACAGTGAGTTATAGTGTTCTAGTTCAAACTTTCCATTCAATCTCTTGCAAATTCTCAAACACCCCACCAAGGTATTTTCTTCAAAAACACCCAATCTAGTAGCGACAGCATCGTAGTCATCCCATAAAACTTTTCCTTGTGGTAGGTCTTTGATATGCAAACCACTTGGATTATCTGGTTTAATTTCCCATTTTTGTTCTTTAACTAGAACTTCATAAGTTAGTTTTTTAGCTTCAATTATTTCTTGTTCATCAGTTAAAATTCTAGCTTCCATTATTGAATTATTATTCAGCTTTTTACCTAATATTTATGGATATATACTAGAGAAAAATTCCCCCATTCGGGATTATCTAATGAGGGAGTAGTAGTAGGATTAATTTCTTAAATTAGTAAGGACCAAAAAATAAATTTCCGGGGGCATCGGGGTCATCGCTCTGATGAAATTGCTGTACCAATACTACAAATTCGTCTTTAGTTATACCGCCGTCACCATTTAGATCTAACTTAGGAAAAACTTCTACAGCTAACTCTTCAGGAATTCGCCAGCTTTGGAAAAAAGTTCTGTATTCTTCCACACTAATCACCCCATTTCCATTAAGATCCAATAACTCAAAAATCTGATTTGCTAGGTCAATAACTGTTTGGTACATATCTGAGTTATTGATGCGACGCTCGCCATGTTCGAGCCATTCTGCTAACTCGACTTTACCATTATTATTTTTATCCGCATCTTTTCGCAAATGTTCCCAGTCTTCCATAAACTTTCCATGGAGTCGATCATATTCAGGTGTTCCTTGAGTTAAATTACGAGCTTTAGCAACATTCTGGAATATTGCCTCAAAATCCTCTTTTTCTACTACACCATTTCCATTGGCATCATAGACTTGAAACAGGCGTATCCATTTTTTTGTTTGTAATTCGGTGAGCATATTTTTGTTTCTTATGGCAAGAATAAACTATACGCCAATTATTTTATGTAGACAATGATTAAAATGTCAAGAAATAAATTTCTGGCATCCACAATCTCATTTTTTTTCAGTTTTTTTTAATATCTATAGCAATCCTATTTTATTCGTGTCAAAAATCTTACTGTTTTTTAGGGAATAGGGAACAGGGAACAGTGAACAGGTAAGAGTTTCAGTTTTTTTATCTAATTTTTGATTTGTCGCAACCAATTTAGGATTGCTATATATTAATAAATAATACCAATTCTCTATGAAGCTGCGCTTAATAAAAGATGACAACTATCAGTAAAGTTCTAGCCTGGGTCAGAATGTTAAGAATTATTAAGCGCATTGTTACAGAGAAATGGTATAAGAAGTATATATGAACGGATGCTATACATAATATAAAGTGACAATTTCTAATTTATCTACCGATATCTAACAAAATAAGTCTATTGAATGCTGGTTTATAGCACTACGCAAATAGCTTAGGACATTTATAAATGCTCAAACTCAGTCAGATATTACTCTTAACTTTTAACTTTTAATTTTTAACTTTTGACTTTTGTACTTACACGTAGCGCTATATGTGTGCCAAATTTAATTCTGGTACTTTTATAGTGTGATAAATACGGAAACAAAAATTTGAGTTTGAAGAATTAATTAGGAAAGACAATACACCACTAAAACAAATAAAGAAAGAGAAAAATATGAATATCAAAGCTATTGCTCTGGCATCTGTTATTGGTTTATCTACTCCTGCGATCGCAGATATTACCTTAAATTCTCATAGTGTTTCTGCAATGCCTACCGATTTTGTCCGTCCAACTGGAGCTTTCATGGATAATAGCGAAAATTGGGTTGTTTGGCTGAAATTAGATGAGTTCGGAAACTATACCTATGAAGCTCTAGATCGAAAAACTGGCGGTTCTCTAACTTTGAAAAATGCTTCTATTAGAGGGAACAGGAAACGTTATACTTATATCTTTAGAAACGGAAGTCACAAATATATTATTGCTCACCGACCTAAAGACCCGTCAATTATCCGCCTGACTGTTGTCAACCCACAAGGATATGTAATATTAAACCGCCTGATGGAAAAGGTTGGTAATGATTGGGATGTCTAAAAATATTGGTAGGGACAGGAGCCAGAATCCAGAAGTCAGGAGGAATGGGAATTATAATTAATTTTCCTATTAGACATCTGGTAAAAATCAAAAATAAAATCAGTTCTTATCCATAAATTATCAATTATTCCTCCCTGTTCCCTGTTCCCTGTTCCCTCTTTTGGTGGAGATGTCTATTTAGTAATAAGCAAAAAATAAGTTTCCAGGAGCATCAGGGTCATCGCTACGATAAAATTGCCGCACTAATTTTAAGAATTCTTTTTTAGTTATACTGCCATCACCATCTAGATCTAACTTGGGAAAAATTTCTATAGCTAAACCTGGAGGAATTCGCCAGCTCCAATAAAAAGTTTTGTACTCTTCCACCCCAATAACCCCATTTCCATCAATATCCAATAACTCGAAAACCCGATCTGCTAGGTCAACAACTATTTGGTATATATTTGGACTATTGATCCGACGTTGATTATATTTGAGCCATTCTGCTAGCTCAATTTTACCGTTTCCATTTTTATCCGCATCCTTTTGCAAATATTCCCACTCTTCCATAAACTTTCCATAGAGTTGTTGGTATTGTGGCATTTCCTGAGTTAAATTACGCGCTCTAGCAAGATTATGAAATATTGCTTCAAAATCGTCTTTTTCTACTGCACCATTTCGATCTGCATCATAAACTTGAAACAAGCGCGTCCACTTTCTTTTTTGCAGTGTGGTAGTATAGAAAGCAAAAAGTGAGTTTCCGGGAGCATTAGGTTCATCACTACGATGAAATTCCCGTACTAATTTCAAGAATTCCTTTTTAGTTATACTGCCATCACCATTTAGGTCTAACTTGGGAAAAATTTCTATAGCTAAATCTGGAGGAATTCGCCAGCTCCAATAAAAAGTTTTGTACTCTTTCACACCAATAACCCCATTTCCATCGATATCCAATAACTCGAAAACCCGATCTGCTAAGTCAACAAGTATCTGGTATATATTTGGATCATTGATACGACGCTCGGCGTGTTGGAGCCATTCTGCTAGCTCAATTTTACCGTTTCCATTTTTATCGGCATCCTTTTGCAAATATTCCCAATCTTCCATAAACTTTGAATAGAGTTGCTGATATTGTGGCATTTCCTCAGTTAAATTACGCGCTCTAGTAAGATTATGAAATATTGCTTCAAAATCGTCTTTTTCTACTGTACCATTTCGATCGGCATCATAGACTTGAAACAAGCGCGTCCATTTTCTTTTTTGCAGTGTGGTAAGCATAATTTCTGTTTCCTCCAGTGAAAGTAGATTAAATTTTTTCTACTTCTGAATAATAATTCTATATTTGATTACTATCTCCCTACCTCCCCATTACTAAAGATATATAGCAAACTTTTTGAGATTTGATATTACTATGAGGTTCATTGTTACATAAATAAGTATCATAAAATGTTTAAAAAGTCAATCAAATAAAGGCAACAAATGTGCTATAAAAAGAAAAGGGAGTTATTTTAAATCCCTAACTGTAAAAAAAATAATTTGACTAATACCATCCATAATTAATTATAGTGATTTCCCAAGAAAATACATTTAACATACAAGAATTAGAAACTATTGTCAGCAAAGACAATATTAGTTTGTGGCAAGATATAGACCAAACAAAAAAACAACAAATCTTACAGGCGATCGCTCCCGACACTACCATCAACTGCATCGTCTATCCAGAGACTCAAGTACAACTCTCTACGATAGTTACTTGTTGTGCTAAAAATAATTGGGCAATATTACCTTGTGGTAGCGGTAGCAAAATTCATTGGGGAGGGTTAATGAAAGTAGACCCAACTACTCACAAACAAGGAATAATAGTTGTTAGTAGCGATCGCCTCAACCACCTCATCGAACACGCTGTTGGTGACTTAACTGTTACTGTGGAACCTGGGATGAAATATGCAGAATTACAGGAAACTTTAGCAAAAACAGGTCAATTTCTCGCTATCGACCCTGCTTATCCAGAAACTGCTACTATTGGCGGTATCATTGCCACTGCTGATACAGGTTCCCTTCGTCAACGCTACCGGGGTGTACGAGATATGCTACTGGGTATAAGTTTTGTGCGCTCGGATGGAAAAATTGCTAAAGCGGGAGGAAGGGTAGTTAAAAATGTGGCAGGTTACGATCTAATGAAATTATTTACAGGTTCTTATGGCACATTAGGTATCATTAGTCAAGTTACTCTGAGAGTTTATCCTCTACAACAAGCATCCGGTACTGTTGTTTTAGTAGGAGAAAAAAATAACATTGCCAAAGCAACTCAAACTTTATTATCTTCAGCATTAACACCTGTTGCTATTGACTTACTTTCTACTAATTTAGTTGAACAATTAGACTTAGGTAAAGGTGTGGGATTAATGGTTAGATTTCAAAGCATAATAGAGAGTGTTGAAGAGCAATCTAATCAATTATTAAAAGTGGGAGATAGCTTAGGTTTAAATTCCACCCGTTACCATGATTATGAAGCAGAATTATGGCAAAAATTAAAACAACAAATCTGGCATTCTCAGCAAAATACAGAAATAATTTGTAAAATAGGAGTTATTCCTACGGAAGCTGTAGAAACTTTAGAGCGAACAGCACTAGAAACAGGTTTCGGATTAATTCATGCAGGTAGTGGTTTGGGAGAATTAAAATTTAATTCTGTTACTCCTGAAACTCTTCTTAAATTACGGCGTTGGTGTGAATCTAAAGGTGGATTTCTCACAGTTTTAGCAGCACCATTAGAGACAAAAGAAAAACTAGATGTTTGGGGTTATCATCAGAATGGTCTTGAGATAATGCGCCGAATTAAACAACAATTTGACCCACAAAATATTCTTAATCCTCATTCTTTTGTTGGTGGGATTTAAAAGGCAATAAAGGTTAATTAGTTGCCAGTTAATAAGAATCAGTAGTTGACTGACACAGCCAATATTAGTGCCAAATTTTTAGGATGCATTAGACAGACTGTTAAATGCCTTTCACAATCTGTCGTAACGCACCATTTCTAGACATAACTATATTTTATTCAAATAAATATATAATTATATCTAACTTTGTCTAATTATTTCAAGACTGCTAATAGCCCAACTCTTTACCTAATTACTGTGGTGGAATATTCTTCCATGAAAGTGTAAATGGCATGGGATATCCTGGGGCAATTGGGTAGAGATCGTTACAGACCTGGCCCTGAGATTTATATAGTGGATTAAAAGTGTATGTCGCTGTTGCTGCTAGATTTAGTTGTGCTGATACCTCCGTATCAGGAATGTCCATATTGTAAAAGATTTTTGGGGGTGGATAAATCTGTGGGACAGGGGTACCAGGAGGGAGAGCAATCTTAATTTCTGCCAAGTCATATCCTGGCAGAGGTACTTCCTGACAGTCCCCAGGATATACTGTGGTGTAACAAGTAGGTGCTGAAGACTTATCGCATGCTGCTGGTTGTGCACTAGCATTAGATACATTCGTGGCCAATGCTACCGTCAAGGCTATGAGCAGACAAGCAACGATTTTCAGAGCTTTTTTCATTACTTTCTTGATCCTTGTTTATTTTTTTTGTCAAGCTTGTTCCATCCTTAAGACGAACTTACTCGGCTTTTTCTGACAACTTTCCTATAAGTTTTTCAGTACTTGAATAATATATCTAAACTTTTGTCGAAGACAATAGGCAATAGGCAACAAATAAAAGACAACAGGAAATATAAAATCTCAATGATTTTTAGCTTAGACCTCTCCAAAAATACCGATTTGAAAACGGTTGTTTATTTTCTATGCAATTCAATAGCCAATTAAAAAATGAGAAATCTTCTGGCTCTAATATCATGTCCGGTTGAATAGTTACACTTTGGAGGAGGTAAGGCAGAAGGCAGGAGGCAGGAGGCAGAAGCGGTCAGACCCCCGATCGTATCTTTGTCGGCGATTCAGTTTTTTTGCCAAGAGTCAGGAGATAGAGGGAAGGTATAAGGGAAAAAGGTTAAAAAATACTCCCCATCTCCCCATCTTCTCATCAATCTTTGGTAGGAAACATTAACGTATTTCATATAAGATCGGGTTCTATCTAACTTGAAAATCATTAGCTACTAAATCTGGACTGCCGTCTAATGTAGCAAATTGAGCGCCACTACCAAAACCATCTGCAGTGCCGTTAGTATTATAATACAACGCTCCACTAGCAGAGTTGTAAACAATTTCAGCCTCAGTAGTTGCAGCATCACCTTCACTAGAAACAATCGCAAAATCATCTTCAGATAAACCAATACCAGGAGAACTATCTAGAGCACTAAAGGTTCTCAAGTCTAGTAAAATGATATCTTGCCCACTATTAAAATCATTAATTTGGTCTATACCTATATCTTGAGAATCAAACTCTTCGTTGGTGTTAAAGATAAATCGGTCTATGCTAGCTCCACCATTTAATTCATCGTTTCCAGGGCCACCATTGAGGCGATCGCGACCTTGACCACCATTGAGAGTATCATTACCGCCTCCACCAATCAATATATCGAACCCAAGGCGACCTTCTAAAACATCATTACCATCCTGGCCGAATAGACTATCGTTTCCATTAGCACCAATTAGATTATCGTTACCATCACCACCAACAATTTCATCGTTGCCTCTTCGCCCGTTTAATAAATCATCTCCGGCAAAACCAACAATTTCATCGTTACCAGTACCTCCAAAAATATTGTTGTCACGGTTATCCCCATTAAAAACCACATCCTCTTGAGGAATTACAGTATCCAAATCTTCTAAAATAACTTGTCCGCGCAATTCACCACTCGGATTATTTTCTGTGTGCACATTAAGATAAACTTCTCCTGACTCTACTGCTGCAACTTCAGTTTCATCCAGAGTAAAACTACCAGAGAAGAAACCTTCACCAACACCATCAGTTTCAACCACAGTCAAGTTGCGTAAAATATCACCATTCTCACCAAGTCCACCCAAATGAAGGTGAACTGAACTTTGAGGGTTTCCCTCTGAGTCCTCGGAGGGTCCGACATTCAACAAATCACTTGATACAACGGCAAAACCACCGGATATATTGAGAGTATTGCCAGAGAGAGCCGCATAAAAAGATCCTGAACCGTCGCTAGGCGCGACTGGATCGACTTGTTGAACAGTTGATATCGGTAAAAATGTTACTAGATCGTCTCCTGTTGGGTTTGTTTCGTTGAGCAGAACCTGAGTGCGTAATTCTCCACTCTGATTATTGTCTGTATGCAGGTTGATGTACAAATTCCCTGACTCAGCAGCTACTACTTCATCGGGACTTAAAGTAAAATTACCAAAAAATCCACCTGACCCATCACCATTATCAATTACATCGAAGTTACGAATAATTCCACCATTAGAATTAGCTAATCCCTGATGCAGATGAATGGCGCTCTGAGAATTTCCTTGTGAGTCTGTATTGCCAACTGGAAATAAATCGCTTGATAAGTCTGAAAAAGTTCCTTGTATTAATAAGTTATCACCAATTAAAATTGCATCTACTATTCCTTCTGCGGGGGTATCTGCTACTGGTGGTACCTCAAAAGCTTCTGACATGGGCAACCCTAGACTTACTGCTACTTCTAGATCGTCTAAAAAAATTACCTGTCCTCGTAGCTCTCCACTTTGATTATTATCTGTGTGCAGATTTATATACAACTCGTTTGCTTCTGCTGCTTCTGTTTCTGCATCTGTGAGAGTAAAAGCGCCATTAAATGTACCGGAACTATTACCATTATCAATTACATCTAAGTTGCGGATAATACCTCCATTCTGACCGGCTTCAGCCTGATGAACATGAATTGGGCTTTGAGGGTTTCCCTCTGAGTCTACTGCTCCTACAGGAAATAAAGGACTTGATAATCCGCTAAAACCTCCCTCTATGAGTAATGTATTCCCTGGTAAAAAAGCATTGAAATTTCCTGAAGCTGGACCATCTGCTATTGGGGGAACTTCTTGTTCTTCTGACATTGGTAAAGAAAGCCCCAAGAAGTTGTCAAATAGATAAGTAGTCATTATTAATCTCTGTCATTTTTCAGTATGGTTAATACTAAACTATGATAGTCATATTTATTTTAAATATAAAATTTTTTTGGTATATAATTCTTACTTTTTGCAAACAAATATGACGGGTTGTCATATTTTGATAACTATACTCAAAAATTACATTATTTATAGGTAAATTCTCTACAACAAGTTTGTTTTATTAAGTATTATTAAATGCTATAATCAAAATTTACCGAAAAATTGTGGTTTAAAGCCTCCCCTTTTAAGGGGATAATAAATAAAAATTTTCTTTTGAGTCAATCCTCTTCTTTTCCAGGAGAGGTAATTATTCATTATTCATTATTCATTATTCATTATTGAAAAGTGGGCTAGTAGTTGCTCTCTACTATGTAAGCATTCAGCCGTCAGCCATCAGCCATCAGCTATTGTTTTTGGTTTTAGATAAAGTTTATTAATTAACGCCAAATTAGAGCTTACTAAACTCATCTGAGTCTTATTGCTGTTTGCGTAACATCCGGCAGGGAAGCGCTGACTTCTAATAGCTGTTTGCGCAGCAGTCCGTAGGAAATGCTTACCTACTATTGATCGATTGACAAAAAGACTGATGTATAGCACGATCAATTAAAGTTAGTATCAACAAATATTTAAACATAAGATATGCAGATAAAAGACATAAACACCGAAAATGATCGAGCAATTCCTGCAAAAGAAAGCAACTTTTTACAGCAAAATCCACATTTAAAATCTTTAACAGATAACCCTAGTTTTGACTCTCAAAAACCACCATCACCCGAATTAATTGATGCTTGTGTTCATTGTGGGTTTTGTTTGTCAACCTGTCCGAGTTATAGGGTAATTGGTAAAGAAATGGATTCTCCCAGGGGCAGAATTTATGCTATGGATGCTATTAACAAAGGAGAAGCACCCCTCAATGAAACTACTTCCCAACATTTTGATACTTGCTTAGGTTGTCTTGCCTGTGTAACTACTTGCCCATCTAATGTTAAATATGACAAATTAATTGCTGCAACTCGTCCGCAAGTAGAACGAAATATTAAACGTTCATTACCTGACAAATTTATTCGCAATCTTATCTTTAATATTTTCCCATATCCTCAGAGATTACGACCATTACTTGTTCCTCTATTAGCGTATCAAAAATTAGGATTCCAGAAATTTTTTCGTGCTACTGAACTGCTGAAAAAAATATCCCCCAGATTAGCAGCAATGGAATCTATTTTACCGGAAATTACTGCTGATTCTTTCCAGGATAATTATCCTACTGTTATCCCTGCTCAAGGAGAAAAACGTTATCGAGTGGGTTTGATTTTAGGTTGTGTACAAAGAATATTTTTCTCACCAGTTAATCAGGCAACAATTCGAGTTTTAACTGCTAATGGTTGCGAAGTTGTGATTCCTAAAAGTCAAGGTTGTTGTGCTGCTTTGCCAGAACATCAAGGGCAAACAAAACAAGCTCATACTTTGGCAAAACAAATGATAGATAGTTTTGCAAATACTGGTGTTGATGCTGTTATTATTAATGCTGCAGGTTGCGGTCATACTCTGAAAGAATACGGCAATATTCTCCAAGATGATTCAGAATATTCTGACAAAGCAAAAGAGTTTTCTAGTAATGTTAAAGACGTGCAAGAATTTTTAGCAAATGTGGGAGTAACAGCTAAACTTTCTCCTTTAACTGAAGAGGAAGAATTGAGCATAGTTTATCAAGATGCTTGTCATTTATTACACGGTCAAAAAATTAGTTTGCAACCCCGAGAACTATTACAAAAAATTCCTGGAGTGAAGTTGCGCGAACCAATAGATGCTTCTTTGTGCTGTGGAAGCGCTGGAGTTTATAATATGTTGCAACCGGAAATAGCTGATGAGTTGGGGCAACAAAAAGTAGAAAATTTGTTGAATACAGGTGCAGAATTAATTGCTTCTGCTAATCCTGGATGTTCTTTGCAGATTAAAAAGCATTTAGAATTGCAGGGAAAGAAAATGATTTTAATGCATCCAATAGAATTATTAGATTATTCAATTCGAGGAGTTAAGTTATAGAAAAAGTGGAAGATTTTTCCCATTTATAAGCAATACCAAGGGCAATTGATGTTTGTGACAAATAGTATCAGCAAAGAAGAAGTAATAAACAAATTGGTATAAGTTAATTTAGACATGGAGAGCGATCGCTCTCTTTTTTTTCACACAAATCTTAACGACATGACCACCCATTGCAAAATAAACCAAAACTGTATTAGGTTCAAGAATATTGACTGATCAAGATTTTGATGAGACTATTGGCTAAAAATTATTTAGATTTTATATTCCCTGTTGCCTGTTGCCTTGGAAAAAAATTGGATATGCTGAACAGCTGATTAAACTTTCAAGCTTAAAAGTTCCTGCATCAGACTAGCAATCACTTAAATGTACAGATAAGGTAATATCTCTACAAGCAAAATTAGCATCAGCATTATGCAATTGAATAGCAAAAAGCTATTAACAAAAAAGTCTATGTTAATTCCAAAATGGAATAGATTATTTGCACTAAATGTTTCTGTAGCAAAAGAAGAAGTTAATACCTTTTGATTATTGCTAACGAATAAATTGCTCATAGAATAATTATTAGTATTACTTACCTGAGAAGCAAATCCGAATTCTACTGGGGATAGAAATCTGTTATCCAAATCAAAGTCAGCATTTGGACTTGGCGACAGGTCTAGAGTTAGTTCTGTAATTTCTGTTTCATCAGGATATTCATTAAAGTCAACCTGAAAAGAATTGTTTTGCTCCAATAAAGAATTAGTTTCAACAATTTTCTGAGCTACAGCAGCTTCTACTATTCCTGTTGATAAGGCGATAATGGCTGTTCCTACCGTAGTTAAAAATAGTTTTTTTGCAGTTATCATTCAAGTTTTCTGTTATTTCTATTTAAGGGTTTGATCGATTACTAAGTACACCTAATAAATTAAGAATTGCAAATTTATCAAAGATTTGTCTAGAGGGTTGATGTCGTCTTTACCAAATCTTGATAATTTAAAACTGAATAAATACTGCTATAAAAAGCTGTACAGACCCTGCTGTAGGTATTACAACAATTTGTTGATTATTTCTAATATATGAAGATTTTGTAAAGTATTAATAGTTGAAAAAGAAATTTGTTACTTATACAATGCCTTTAAATTGTAGTTAATTAATGTGACTTCTTATAACCTCAACCTATCTCAATCATTAGTGATTTCTATATTACTCAATCTAACAATAAACTCTCAGGACCACCAGAAGGTTCATCCCTAATCATATTCTCCAACTCAAACGTATACAGTTTATAAATATCATCAACAACATCATTAGGGTCATCAAACACATCTTCACTTGCGTCAAATTCTACTTGACCACTACTACTAGCAACTTCTAGATTTTGAATGTATGTGATACCAGCTTTTATCACTTCAGCTCTAGGTAACTCTCGTCTGAAAGCCAAATCAAAATTAAACTCTTTAAGCAAATTCTCAAAATAATTAACATTTTGCCCACTGCTATACCGCTTTTGCAACTTATTAAAATCAAGACTCTCACCACCTGAAATATTATCCGAATCAGAACTAGAATCAGATTCACCTCCTGCCTCAATACTCCCGCCACATAAAGGTTTGCTCTGACTACCTAATCCATGACTGCCAACTACACGACCATTACTATCAAATACAGGTCCCCCACTCATACCAGCAGCAGTTTTATCAGTGTAAAAAATACTATAACCCAGATGCTCGGGATTGGGGTTAATCTTTCCCCTCACTAAACCCCAAGCTAAACGACGTTGTCTGCGAGCTACTCTGTTACGACATCTTCCTGTCTGCGGGTCTTGCTCTTTTTCTGGGTCAGGCCAACCGGAAATATATACTCTATCATTGATATTGACACTATCTGGGTCTCCTAGAGGAGCAACTGTATAACTTTTTGGGCTTTCAAAGGTGACGATCGCTAAATCTATACCTCTTATTCGATCTGTTCCAATACTGCGGTCAACTATATCTGTACCTGCAATAAAGCGATCGCGACAGCCAAATCTTACCAATACTGTTAATTTAGGATTACCTTTTAGAGGACACCCCCGATGGTCATTAACGTTTTTAACAATATGAACTTTCCCATCATAAGTTCTAATTCCATAATAAGGAGTACCCCCCAACTTCTGCCAATAATGTTTACTATCAAGGTGTTTTTGTAGAAAATTATGAGCTACAGTTAAGACATAATATTTATTTCCTGTTTTAGCAATAATTACTCCTGAACCTGGATTCCAAATCCCTGATTTTTGTAATGGGTTATTACGATTTTCTTCTAAATCTTGTCGTAATTCAGGGGTTAATGCCGGAGCTATTAATACAGTTGTTTGTCGAGCTATAGAATTAATTTCTGCTATAGAAAGTTGAGCGATCGCAGGAGTTGCTCCTAGCAAACCAAGCAATATCCCACCTAAAAAAATAGATAATTTTTCGACTTTTTTGCTGAAAAAATATACCATTTTTACTACTTGCACCTACTAAATATTTTTCTTTCATTCAATGCACTCTGATTTTCTTACGCTTAAACTTTATTAGTCTAACAATAAACCGGGTGATTTATCTTTTATAAGAGTGTCTAAATCAAAATTAAAGAGTTCATAGATATTTTCTATCGTATCATTAGGGTCTTCAAAACCGCCCTCATTTGCTTCATTTGGGTCGATAAATTCAGACTTTTTGTCTATGCCACTTTCAGGAGAAGTTGGAATATTAGGAACTTGTTTTATTTCTGATTCAATTAGGCTTTTTGAAGGAGCTTCTAATTGAAAAGATAAATTCATACCAACCTGTGTAATTAATTGTTGAGAATAATCAACATTTTGGGCACTACTATACATCCTTTTTAAGATTGAATTATTATCCTGCTCTAATAAATCTGAATTATTTTGGTTGTTATTTGAATCCTTTTCTAAGTTATTTTGAGGTTCAGATTCGTCAAATATTTCCCAATCATTTTGTGCCTGATGTTTTTGATTTTGTGGCCAAGTATTTTGAGATTTAAATGCACTATAATACTGCCAATTATTTTCTGCTTGTAATGAATCTTTTGAAGTAGAATTATTATTAGATATTGGTTGATATATTTGCCCACAAATAAGTTTATTCGCTGAACCTCGTCCGTGAATTCCAACTACTTTACCATCACTATTAAACACAGGACCACCACTCATTCCAGGACGAGTATGGTCTGTATAATATAAGCTATAGCCATTATCTTGTTCAGTAACAGCAGTAGAAGCTTGTAATTGTCCCCATGCAAGACGTCTTTGCCTTCGAGGTGCAGGATCTTTACAAATTATTTTTCCTTCCGCATCTAGTTGTGGAGTTCCATCAGGTTTCAGTTTCGGTTCTGCTTCAATTTTCGGCCAACCAGAAATATAAACTTTATCTCCCTCTTTTAATTGACTAGCATTTCCTAAGGAAGCAACAGGATAATTCTTTTCACTTTCAAAACTAACTATTGCTAAGTCATAACCATTTATTTTTTGACTTTCAAAACAACCAAATCTTACCAAAGCAGCTTCTAAGTTTTGATTTTTTATTCTTCTGAAAAAGTCACCATTACATTTCTTACCATCATTTATTTCTGTAACCTGATGAACTTCTCGTTTGTCTCTGTCGCTTGTTACTATACCATAATCTGTATCTTCAGCTATCTGTTTTTGACTAAAGTTATGAGTTACTGTCAATACATAATATTTTGTATCTTCTTTTGCAATAATTACCCCAGAACCTACCGTCCATTTTTTTACAGGTTTTCTATCTAACAAATCATCGATTTCTTCTTTCGTTAATTTAGGAGCAATTAGAACAGTAGTTTGTTTAGCTATAGAATTAATTTCTTCTACTGTTAATTTTCTAGGAACTGCATCTACCCCACTACCAAGACTGACAATAAATCCAGTCATAGAGGCAGTAAATATATGTCTTATTTTAATCATATTTTTTTACACCTATTCAAAAAAAATTGTGCCATTTCAGTTATCAGTTATCAATACTTCTGCAATAAGGAAGCTTGACATCAGGAATATTCTCTTTTCTCTTGATTTCATAGAAATGGCTAGGAAACCTCGCCATCTCTCGACCGATTTTTATCCCTTTAAAAGGGAAAGCTTTAGACCACAATTTTTCGGTAAATATTTTTTTCTTATTCTCTATCCAACCTCCCCATCTTTCCTACTTCAAAATTATTAATATTCGTCTTGACTATCTCTGCAAAATCATCCCGTTGATTCAACTTAGCAATAGGAATTGCCCAGCTAGCACTAAGCAATTCATCAAGTAGCTCTTGTGATGGTTGACTACCATCAGAAAATCGATAAGCATCAAAGCCACCAAAAGCATATTTTGCTCGACCAATAATTCCAACTAACTCACCATTTTTATTCAAAACTGGCCCCCCACTCATCCCAATTTCAATCTCATTACTCATGCCAATTTTATAACCTCTCTCCAAGGATAAATTAAGTAGATGAATAACCTTACCCTTAGTCAAATTATATGGTTTAATTCCTAAATCTACAGTAGTAACTAAATTTACTTCCTTCCTTTCATAGTTAGGAAATCCAGCCACATAAACTTGTTCTCCTAAACTTAAGTTAAAATTAGCATTGACAACAGCAACTTTATACTCATTATTTGTGGAAAATTTAACTATTGCCAAATCCAAATCTTTAAAATTAAATCTAGTATCTTTGTGAGCAGAATATTCCTTTCCATCTACAGTTAAAACTGCCAATTTATTTTCTTGATTTGAATCAAGTACATGAGCGCAAGTTAGAACAAAATACTCAGTTCCTTTCCGAGAAATAATCACTCCCGAACCAGCAATATTTTCTCCTAATAATCTAACAGTCACAGGTCTAGAGATCGCCTCTACAGTAGGATTATTCTTAATAGTAGAAACAGAAGCTGCCTGAATTAGCGGAAGATTAACTCCTTCAGGGGTTGATGCTACCTGAGAAAGACAAAGTTCCAAAAAAGTTGGAATAATTGCCATTAAACTTATCAATTGTTTCATTTGAGTTAAAGGGAGTTTCTTTGTCCCTAAAATTTTTGTTTAACAATTATCATTTCAAACCTTAAAACTCCCGATTTTCCATTTTTTTTTGTTCTTCTATAACTTGATCAATCAACTTTTCCATATCCACCTCTAGCATTTTTTCCTGATTCACTGATGATGCTTTCAACCCATCAATAACTGACAATTTTTCTACCCATTCAAGGCTTTGATTTTCCACATTTTCAGCATCGCTACTTTCAATTATTAACGCAGCACTAGCATTACCTTTGAGAGAACTTACTAAATTCATCAGAATTTTACCGTTCGTACCTCTATTATTACTTCTCAGAGTCCACAATAAATTACTAGAATTACAACTTCCTGCTTGAGCAGCACAAACTACGGCCGCACCATTAACAACTCCTTCACTTAAAGGAGGCATATTTGGTTTTCCTCCCCTCAGAAAATGCTGATTAAATCTATCTGTAACTGCCTGGCAACGAACTTCTGGAGTATACTTGTCACCAAATTCTACCGAACCTGTCTGTGTCCATTGAATTAGAGGTCTTTTAGTCGCTTCCTTCCAGGATGTAACTATTTCACCCTGACGACTACGACGTGCTTGATATACAACTAGCGCAGTTTGATTTTCTGGCGTACAATCAAATTCATATTTGTATGCGTAACGGCGACTGTAACGTATCTTTTTAGGGTTGACTGAACGAGTGGGACTATTATCTGCCTCATCATTAGATGTACTAAGTTGAGCAACTGTAGTATTTAAGTTTGTGAGTTGGGCAAAACTGGACTGTACTTTGATCAATAGGAGTTGAGTAGCGATCGCTACTGCACAAACCATAGGTAATATTTTTTGGTGTTCCATAATGAATATTTCCTAGCATATAGTTCAGCAAAAACTTTAAGTTTGCTGTTTTTTCATCCTTCCTTTCTCTTTTCTATTCTTCAGGAAGTTCGTTTTCCTCATCAAATTTTTTGCTTTCTTGTTCAATAATGGCATCAATTATATTTTCCATGTTAACTTCTGAAGGTACTTCTTCTATTTTTTCATCATCTTGACTTTCCATAATTATGCTACTACTCGCTTCACCTCGAAGTGCGCTCAGTAGTTATCTAATAATTTGACCATTGGAATTTTGCTTGTCATTTTTTAGAGCCCACAGAACATTATTTTGATTACAACCTCCCATTTGCCTAAGCGCTGGGCAAGGGATAGGAGTAAGAATTTAGGGATTAACAGAGGATATTGTTTGGAGCAATATCCCACAAACTAAATATAGCAAATACCTAACTAAATTTTTCTGATATTAATTTTTATGGAAAACTGATTACACTTTCAATTTCCAGATGACAGTTGTTTAACATCCAGTCCACTTATATCAAATCTGTTGGCTTCGGAGTAATATAATTTCGTCGATCGTCATACAATATGGTAGGGGCGAATGGCCATTTGCCCCTACCAATGTTATAGAAATATAGATTGTGACATCTCCCACACGCTCGCTGACACTATAGTGTGGGCTTCTCGTTTCGTAGTCCCGGTATCCCGTCGGACAAGCGCGTGCTTTAAGGATGTCTGGGCCTTACCGCCCTATTTTTGATATTTATCGCCGCATTTCTTACGGAATGCTTCCCTACGGGATGCTGCGCAAATAGCAAACAAGTCGTAGTCTATTACAATACAGCAATGCGGACAAGAATGAGTTCGTATGTTTAATTCTTTAGGGACTTTTTCCCCACAATTTGAGCAGTCTTGGCTAGTATTTTTGGGGTTCACTGCTATGGTTTTCCCCTCCAGCATTTTCCTCCTGCGGAGGAGCTGCGCTAACAGCTTTGACAGTTAAAATAGTTAGAAATTGGCCCCCCGCGTCGTTAATTGATTTACTCAAACGGGTTTTTGCCAGTCCTTCGGATTTGATATTAACCATGAAAAATATTAAAAAATATGGATTATTTCTACTATTTTGCAGGATATATGTTATATATGAAAATTCTGAATAAATATGTAATCTAATTTTGATTATTGTTTAAATTATTTAGTCAAAAAAAGCAAAAAACTTGATAGTCTCCATAATGCTGTAAGTCTTATGCACAGAAGAATATAGCTTTTTTAATCAGTAAATTACTTTTGATAAAGTGTAAACAAATGTTACAATATTGGAGTTAAAACGGTTTAACCGCTTGACATTCCCTAAAAGAGTAGTTAATGTAATATACATACCCGGGTAAACAAGTTGACTGTCATATGCAAGACAAGCAAAAAGTAACATTATACATCAAACCAGAACTGCATCGCAAGCTCAAAATCAGGGCAGCAGTTGACTCGGAACCAATGTCATCAATAGCAGAAAGAGCTATCCTTTTCTATCTGGAACACCCAGAGGTGGTTGATGAAACAAGTTCAATGTATGGACAAACCCACCGGGTATACACTTGTCCAGAGTGTACGAGTTCAGTTGTAATGCGAGAAGGAGAACTGGCCTCCCTAAACAATCAGCCAAGTGTATTGGCAGACCAAAATATTCCAGTTAAGGAAACCCCAGAAACAGAAAAATCCAAAGCTCAACCGGGAGAGCAAGAGTTAGTTCCCTGCTGATGAATGTAGAAACGACTACATCTGAAAGACTAATTTGAATGCTAGTTTAAACCTAGCTATGGCGGTCAGTAAGAGCTACGCTCCGCGTTCCGCGAACGACCGTGACAGCTTGTGGACTGGGGAGTGCCGACACTTCCAGGTTGAAGCAGGAATAGAACAGATAACTGTAAATTTTACAGATTATTGTAAGCTTCTAAGAACGGTAGCAAGCATAAACTCAATTAAGCCGTAATCAACTGTACCGTTTCTATACGATCGAGGACTATGAAAGAAGAAATTAACATTCTCATCCAAGCTCAATATCCTCTGATCTACCTCGTGACATCCGAGGAAGAACGGTCAGAGCAGGCAATTGCAGCTATAGCTCAACTTAAGCCCCAGTCTCAGAAAAGAGTATTTCTTTGGACAGTAACTCACGGAATAGTGGAGTACGGTCAAAGCAAAAACACCACTCAGCATAATACAGTCTCACCAGAGGCAGCTATAGAGTGGGTAATCAGGCAGCGAGATACTAGCAATAACGCTGGAATATACATATTCAAAGATCTACATCCATTTATTGACTCACCGCCAGTTACTAGGTGGTTAAGAGATGCGATCGCTAGTTTCAAGGGCACAAATAAAACAATTATATTGATGTCCCCAGTACAGAATGTTCCGATAGAACTAGAAAAGGAGGTAGTTGTACTTGACTTTCCACTACCAGATATGAAGGAGTTGAATAAAGTCCTGTCACAACATCTAGGGAAGCGTAACATTTCCACAGAGACAAGGGAAAAGCTCCTCAAAGCAGCTTTAGGTCTTACAAAAGATGAGGCTGAAAAGGTATATCGCAAAGCTCAAGTAACAGCAGGACGTCTAACTGAACAAGAGGTTGAGATTGTACTGTCTGAGAAAAAGCAGCTAATCAAGCGTAACGGCATATTAGAGTACATCGAAGAGGATGAAACTATTAATGCTGTAGGTGGGCTAGAGGAACTTAAACACTGGTTAAGACAACGTTCTGATGCTTTCACAGAGAGAGCTAGAGAATATGGCCTACCTCAGCCAAAAGGTATGTTAATCCTGGGAATACCTGGATGTGGGAAATCTTTAATAGCAAAGACTACATCTCGCCTGTGGGGTTTACCGTTATTGCGCTTGGATATGGGACGGGTCTACGATGGTTCAATGGTAGGACGTTCTGAAGCTAATTTACGAAATGCTCTAAAAACAGCCGAGTCAATATCACCAGCCATACTATTTATAGATGAATTGGATAAAGCTTTTGCTGGTAGTACTGGTTCCGCAGACTCTGATGGAGGTACTTCAAGTAGAATATTCGGTTCATTCCTGACTTGGATGCAAGAAAAAACTTCCCCAGTATTTGTGATGGCAACTGCCAACCGAGTAGAACGTTTACCGGGAGAGTTTTTGCGTAAAGGTAGATTTGACGAAATTTTCTTTGTAGATTTACCAAACAAACAGGAACGTCAAGATATCTTCAAGATTCACCTAGCAAAAAGACGTCGAGAAATTGAACGCTTCGATCTCGATCAATTATCTAATGTTTCCGAAGGCTTTTCAGGTGCAGAAATAGAGCAAGCCATAGTCGCTGCTATGTATGAGGCATTTGCTCAAGATAGAGAATTTACACAGCTAGATATTATTGCCGCGATTAAATCTACACTACCGTTGTCGAAAACCATGACAGAGCAGGTGACTGCACTACGAGATTGGGCAAGACAACGTGCGCGGCCTGCTGCATCTTCAGTCGCCGAGTATCAAAGACTGGAGTTCTAAAAGCTTTCTCCTGGTACAAACAGGAGTAAAGGCTAGTAATGGATAAAGTTACTAGCAGTGCCTAAAAAAAACCACCTTGACTCGATATCAACTTAACGATTCTGAGCAGTGGTAACTTTTCATAAAAACCGTTGTTGTTTCTGTTTTCAGTTTTAAAATTAGGAGGAAACTCGAATGTCTCACTTCAGCACACTGCGTACCAAGATCACTGATTCTGAAATTTTAAAAGCTTCTCTGCGTGACTTGGGCATCACAGTTAAAACTAACGCTGATGTTCGTGGCTACAATGGCCAACGTGTACGTTCAGATATCGTTGCTGTTCTCGAAGGTGAATATGATTTAGGTTGGTCTTCCAACAGTGATGGTTCTTTTGACCTGATCGCTGACCTCTGGGGTGTTGCTAAAAAGCACAATCAAACTGAGTTGATCAACTCCATCAATCAGAAGTATGCCGTTAATAAGACTTTAGCCGCTGTTAAGCAACGCGGTCTGCAAAACGCTAATGTCAAGTTGGTTGTGCAGAAGTAATTTATTTGCGCGTTCCCAAGTTTGCGGGTTAACCAAGATCGGGTTAGCCCGTTTTTTTAGTTATTTCGGCAGAAGGAAGAAGGAAGAAGAAAAAATATTGCTTTGTCTGAGTGTTAAGCTTTTGAACTGTCCTAACTTTTCCTTCTACTGCTATATTAATTAAATTAAGTTTGCAACAAACAAAGAATAATGATAAAATAGTAATCTTTTGATCTAATCAAACTTACTAGAGAAAGTTAAGAATAAAAACATAATGTTGCTTAACTCAAAAACTCCAGTATGATAGCTGTAGAGTATTGACTTAATCAAATAATAACGACATAATACATGAAAAAGCATACTATTGGCCAGACTGCGCTCATGCATATATGAAATCTATTTATTGGTATTGTCAAAACCTATGAGCCAATTGAAGCAACTACCAAGAAAATAACTATTAGTAGAAAAGCTGACGATTGGTACTTAAGCTGTAGTTTTGAATTTACACCTACTTCAACGCCTAAGAATGCTGAAGTTGTAGGTGTTGACTTGAGGATAAAAACATTAGCAACTCTAAGTACAGGGAAAGTATTTGAAAGTGTAAAATCTTACCGCTCCTTTGAAGCTAAACTTTCCAGACTACAATACCTGAACCGCAATAAAATCATTGGTTCAGCTAACTGGAGGGGGGCGCAACTTCAGCTAGCTAAGTTGCATAGACAAATAGCTAACATCCGCAAAGATGCACTTCATAAACTGACAAAATACGCAAGCCTTGAACCACGGCAGTGTAGTAATTGAATATTTGAATGTTAGTGGAGAATGTTAACTAACCATAACCCACGCCCATCCCCTCCCGGGAGGGGAGCTAGAGGGGTAGGTGCAGGCCAAGGATTTTATGAGTTTCGGAGACAGCTTGAGTATAAGTGCCAATGGTACGGTTGTGCCGCTCTGAATAGTAGATAGATTTTTTCCATCATCAAAGACTTGTTCTAACTGCGGTCACGTTCAAGATATGCCAGTAAATCTAAGAACTTATGATTGCCCAGAATGTGGCTTATCAATAGATAGAGATTTAAACGCAAGTATTAATTTGAGGGATGCGGCCAGCTCGACTGTCAATGCCTGTGGATGAGTAACTGCCGACGGTCTCAGTGGAAGCAGGAATTAAACATCTAATTCGTCACTGTTTGTGACGTTTTGTATCAGTTTTATAGAGCAGCAGTTTAATAACATCAAGATACGACAAAGATAACTAATTTTCATGCAGACAGAAGCTTTCAGTGAGCTTTTTCCTCTGTTTAAGGGAGCAAACCCAGAAACCTTGGAATGGCTACTCTCAGTTGCAGTAAAACACGAATATCCCTCAGATAGAGTAGTTTTAATGGAAGATGCTTGGGGTAATGCAGTTTACTTCGTGGTATCCGGTTGGGTCAAAGTCAGACGCAGATTGTCCTCTGACAACTCAGTGACACTGGCTATTCTAGGGAGAGGAGATTTTTTTGGAGAAATGGCTATTCTAGATGAGTCACCACGCTCAAATGATGTCGTTGCCTTATCACCAGTACGTTTGATTAGTATTTCAGCCCAAAGATTTATTCAAACTCTCTTCAAAGACCCTCAGCTACATCATCGAATGCTTCAACTTATGGTCAAGCGTCTCAGGCAAACAAACATTCGTTATCAACTGCGTCATAGACCCCCTGCCGTAAAACTAGCTAATACATTAGTTGAATTAGCAGAAAATTACGGTCAGACTACAGAAAAAAACTGTGAAATATTTAATGTTCCTGACCAAGATTTAGCTGATGTCACAGATATAAAAATCGAAGAAACTAGCAAAATCATGGAAAAACTACAGACGAAGGGGTGGATTAATAGAGATACAGAATATCAAGTAATTCAATTACTTAATCTCAAACATTTAATGCATTTAGCAAGTCAATAGACTAGATTAATAATAATGTTTCAAACATTAAAATTTTAATCGAAAGTTTTGTCTGAAAAATAATATTAATTAATATGTGATGAACTAAGAGAAAATATATATACTAAAATCAAATGGAAATAGTTCATATTAAAAATAAATAACCATGACTGAAGCTAGAACAGTATCCCTCAGTCCCACAATTAAAAAATCAGCAATTCAATATCAAGTATTTATGCCTCATCCAGAATCTCATCTGTTTGAGGTTAGTTTGCGTGTCAAACTTGAACAACTATCTCCTTCACTACAAAAAGATCGAAAACTGGATTTAAAGATGCCTGTATGGACACCAGGTTCTTACTTAGTTAGAGAATATGCTAAACATTTGCAAGATTTTTGTGCTTATAGTGAAAATGAATGTTCTTTACATTGGAAAAAGCTGAGTAAAAATCATTGGCAAATAGAAACTTCAGGAACTTCTGAAGTAATAGTACAGTACAGGATATTTGCAAATGAATTAACAGTACGCACTAATCATTTAGACTCTACACATGGTTATTTTAATGGTGCAGCTTTGTTTTTTGAGATTCCTGGAGCTGAGAAAAATTCGATTTGGATAAAAATTATTCCACCTAAACCTGATTGGAAAGTAGCGACTTCTTTACCAGAAATTCCAGGTTCTGATAATACATTTGAGGCAGTAGATTTTGATACTTTAGTAGATAGTCCTTTTGAAATAGGTACTCATCAATTATATCAATTTGAAGTACAAGGAAAAGCACATCAGTTAGCTATTTGGGGAACAGGTAATGCGGAACCAGAAAAGTTAATTCCAGATATTAAAAAAATTATTGATGTGGAAGGAAAGTTTTTTGGTGGTTTACCTTATGAAAAATATCTATTTTTATTGCATATATCTGGACAGGGGTTTGGTGGTTTAGAGCATAAGTTTAGCTGTACTTTAAATTATCCTAGATTCAGTTTTAGGAGTAAGGAAAAACGTGACCGCTTCATGCAATTAGTTGCCCATGAATTTTTTCACTTATGGAATGTTAAGCGTATTCGACCTAAAGCTCTAGAAGTATTTAATTATGAGCAGGAAAATTATACTCCTTCTCTATGGTTTTGTGAGGGTACAACTAGCTATTATGATTTATTAATTCCTTTGAGAGCTGGTGTTTATGATGCTCAAACTTTCTTACAAGGATTAGGAAAAGAAATTACACTTTTCCTAACAACAATAGGACGAAAGGTACAGCCTCTAAGTGAGTCTAGTTGGGATGCTTGGATTAAACTTTATCGTCGGGATGCTAATAGCAATAATTGCCAGATTTCCTATTACTTAAAAGGAGCGATGGTATCTTTATTGCTCGATTTGTTAATTAGGGAAAAACATGAAAATAAATCTTCACTGGATGATGTAATGCGCCAAATGTGGGAGCAGTTTGGTAAACCAGAAATAGGCTTTACTCCCGAACAACTGAAAAGTGTAATTGAAGAGGTAGCAGGAGTAAATTTGGATGATTTCTTTGAGAGGTATATTCATGGTGTAGATGAGTTGCCTTTTGATGAGTATCTCAAGCCTTTTGGATTACAACTTCAGAGAGAAGACAATAAATGGCCTAATTTAGGTATGAATGTCACCACTAAAAATGGCAAAGAAATAATTAAATTTGTCGAAGCCCAAGGGCCAGCACAGTTAGCGGGATTGGATGCGGGTGATGAGTTATTGGCAATAGATGGTTTTCGGGTAAGTGCTGATAAATTGAGCGATCGCCTCAAAGATTATCAACCAGGAGATTCGATTGAAGTTACGGTTTTTCATCAGGATCGACTTCTGACCCATAAGGTAACTTTAGCAGCTCCTAGTCCTAGTCATTACCAAGTAGTACCATTTAGCAGCACCACACTCAAACAATTAGAAAATTTTGCAGGATGGTTAGGGACGTCATTGGATTCTATTTAATAGAGCAGGCAACAGGCAACAGGCAACAGGCAACAGGCAATAGTGGAAAAAGTCTATATTGTAGGGGCGTTTTGCTCCGCAACATGTAAAGCGCCAGCTTTGCGTTAGCAAATGGCCATTCGCCCTTACAGACAGATTGTGTAATGCTTAACGGAATTGACAGCGTATTTCATATTAGTGAGGTATATCAGTCGCGGGCAAGATACCCGCACTGGAAACACTTTACCATTCTTATGTGTACCTCATTTACCTTTAATCTGCTGTATATTACTCCGAAGCTAACAGATTTGATATAACAATCTAGTTGGAAAACTCATTATTGAAGGCTACACAATGGTAACTTAATCATTCATGTGATGCACCATCTGTACGGGTGAAGGGCCGTTCACCTAAATATAGTGGTTGTGCGTAAGTCCTGAACACAATATTTTGAGAGTAGCTTCCATAATATCTGTAGTTTGACCTGAAACTGTGTATACTAAAGCTTCGCGATAAACCCGTTGTGCTCCATGATTTTTGTGATTAGCTGCGCCACTAGAAACAGTAACAGCAGCAGCAGTACAACGCTGGGCTAAATTAATAGCTGTTGCTCTGAGGTGGAGTTTTTCGGCAAAATCAGTATCAGGATTTTTATTGGCTTCTTCTATGTCATTTCGACATTGATAGACCTGATTTTGTAAGGAAGAAATTGCATCTGGAATAAAAGGAAGAGGTTTAGTTTTTGATGTTGCTTTCATAATATCTATGCCTGCTAAAGCACATCCTAAAGCAAAAGCACTAAAAGCGAGAACTTTTTGTCGATCGCTATTGTGAATCCAATTTACAGGTTTGATAGAAACTATCTGCTCATCAGGTAGAAACCAATTTTTTACTGTAGCACTAACAGTATTAGTTGAAGTCATAGCGCATAAAGGCATTATTTCTGAGAAAGTAATACTACCATTTAATTTAGTGGTTTCAATCAAAGGAAGAATGCCAAAAACTGCTCTGCCATCAGGTAATTTTGCTGCAAGAATAAATTCCTGAAATATACTCCACCCAGTTATCCAAGGAACAATTCCTTCTATATAGTATCCACCTCTAGTTGGAGAAGCTTTTACAGGTGGTTCTCCAGAACGTCTGAGTTGAGAAAAGCCTATTCCTAACAAGATTTTGCCGTGACTTAAATGAGGTAAATATTGTTGTTGTAATTGAGTGTTTTGACTTGATGCTAACATTGCTGCTGCACTTTGATGTTGAGTTTGGAGAAAAGCTAATGCACCAGAATATCTTGCTATGAGTAATTGATAGTTAAAAAATTCTTGTTGATTTAATTCTAGACCACCCCACTTTTGCGGAATTTTTAATGCTAATAATCCCGATTTTCCTAGAGTCATTAAAGCTGTTTTTAATGTTTCTTGATCCCTATCTATTTCATTAGCTAGGGGAGCTATAATTTTTTGTAAAATTGAAGTTTCTATTTGCTCTATATTTAGGATAGTTTCCGAGTTTTTCGGTGGGGATGATATGGTCATTTCAGTTATCAGTTAACAGTTAACAGTTATCAGTACTTTCTGCAATAAGAAGGTTTGAATATACAGGATTTTACTTCTCTTGGTCGATTTGATATGGAGAGGAAACCTCCCTATCCCACCCTACGGGAAGCTACGCTAACGACCGCTTTTTATTCCCTGAATAAGGGGAAGGCTTGAAACTTTTTTTGGTCATAGACAAATTATCAGTAGATTTTTATGTATTATATCAGAATTAATTTTATTGGTTAATTTTAACAAAATAATTACGGTTGAAAAATCATATTTATCGACTTAATAAATTATTTATTATGAACAACAAGGAGAAACAGTTACCCCTCGAAGAAATCAAAAATTTTCCTCTGATATCATGTCCGGTAGCATCGGTATTGTATAGCAAAGGTAAGGAAGAAGGGAGAGGGAAGAGGGAAGAGAAAAGAGGGAAGAAGACTATTGAGCAAGAAAAACCTAAATTTCCTGTAGATATTCACTCTTAGGTTTACACGGGACTATACCAACGGACATGATATGAATAGCGATCGCTATCTGAAGTATTCGAGTACTTCAGTTTAACAAATTCATAGCTCAATTCAGCAACGCCCAAATTTCTATAACCCTAACCCTTCCAAAAAATTTCTCAGTAACAACTTTCCAGAATTAGTTAAAATACTTTCTGGATGAAATTGTACACCCTGAATATGAGGATAATTTTTATGTCTAACACCCATAATAGTTCCATCCTCAACCCATCCCGTAATTTCCAATACTTCAGGACAACTTTCTTTATCTATCACTAAACTATGATATCTTGTAGCAATTATGGGATTATCTAACCCTTCAAAAATACCTACTCCGTGATGATAAATTTCAGAAGTTTTACCGTGCATTAATTCTGGGGCAGCAACAATTTTTCCTCCAAATACTTGACCAATACTTTGATGACCAAGACACACCCCGAATATAGGTAAACTTGCTCCTAATTCTTTAATTAATGCTTGAGAAATTCCGGCATCTTCAGGGCGACCAGGACCTGGAGAAATAACCACTCCATCAGGTTTCAAATCATTAATTTCTGCCAAAGAAATTTGATCATTACGGTAAACTTTAATATTAGCTGCAACTGCTAATTCTGCACCCAATTCACCTAAATATTGTACTAAGTTGTAGGTAAAACTATCGTAATTATCTATAACTATAATCAAAGCTTTTTACTCCTTCATTCCCTGGATATATTAAATCTCTCAATCAATGAGCGATCGCTCATTTTTATGATTAGTTATTTTGACAAAGAATTTCTCAAGTATAAGATTCAGAAGACTAAAGTTATACTACTGAGCTAAAGATCAAGATTGCAACTAAAGCACAAAAAAACACTATTGTATTATTACAATTCTAGCTTTATTAAACTTATGCAAGAAGTATTTATCAGTCAACTTCCAAAATACTTTGATTATAGTTAGAGGTCTACTCCATTGACATCCTCCCCGGCCTTTAGGCGCGGGGGTTCCTACCTAGCCGTAGCTCTTTAGCGAGTTGACGTCTCACAGGCTGCTGCACCCACCCCTCTTGCTCCCCTCCCGGGAGCGGATGGGGGTGGGTTACGCTTGCCTCCACGTCCGCGCACGAGTCTCGGAATGCCCTCCCGCGACAAGAGCAAAAATTCTTATGGGTATAAATTTTGTGCTTTCAAGGAGCGAACTGCTCATTGACCTGAAAGCCTCCCAAGTTCAGCTCTCAACTTAAGGAGTTTCGACAAACATCTTCTTTTAATCAGTATTTATGAGACAAGGCGGGTTTATAAACCAATTTTAATATAACATAAAAAGTCATAATATGAAAAGTCGCCCGCTTATGGGCGAGGCTTTAAACCCAATTTTATGGTAAAAATTGTTTTTACTGTGAAAAGTCAGATACTTTGATAATGGCAAAAACTTATATAGTAATACCATTTTCAAAAAATATTGCTACATTGGCTATTCAAGATGTTATACCAATTTGAAAAAAGAATGTTACGAATAATAAGTGCAATAAAAATATTTGGCAGGGAATGTCCCTTTGACAAGAAAGATAATTTATGACCTAAAAACTGTTATTGAAGCAATTCCCATACGACTCCTGACTCCTGAATTCCCCTCCCCTCCTGGGAGGGGTTAGGGGTGGGTTGGTCGGGGGAGGGGCGAGGGGTGGGTTGACTACTAAGAAATAGCCTAACTATTTGTAGCAAATATTTATCAAATTGGTATTAGGTGTTAGGTGGTAGGTGGTAGGTATAATCAATAAAAAGTGAAGATTTTTCAATTCCGTTAAGCATCTATATTTTACTGTAACAATCTTTCTTGAATTTGGTATAATTTCATTTGAGTTGGGTAAAGAACCCCCTTTTAGACAACAGGCAATAGGCAAAAAGGTTTACCGGACTTTTTACTGTTAATAAATAACCAACTCTTGTTTGAAATTTCATTAAATCTCAACTTAAAATCTCAAACCTTGCACCCCATTTAATCAATCAAAGTGATAATTTCTAGCTACTAAAAGTACCAATAACCAGACTTAATAATGGAGGTAAAATCAGATAACTTGCGATAAGTAATGCGACAATAGCTGAAATTAAAACAGCACCCGCAGCACAATCTTTAGCAATTTTAGCTAACTCATGGTAACTCTTTTTAACTGTTAAATCTACCACAGATTCAATAGCAGTATTCAGTAATTCCATAGCCATAACTAATCCAATAGTTAATACAATAACTGCTGTTTCTATTGGTTTTAACTCTAATAAAATACTCAAACTAACAGCAACAATACCAATGAAAGTATGAATCCGAAAATTACGTTGAGTCTGGAAAGCATAAGACAATCCTGCCCAAGCATATTTGAAGCTAATTAAAAGACTATTTGCTACTTGCCAAGATAATTCTCTATTAGGTTTAACTGTACTTTTAGAACCCTTTATTTTGGGAGCAGAAGAATTTTTCGATTTGTGTATAAAAGTGGCTTCATTGTAAGATATTGATGACTCGTTCAGTTTCATAATTTATCCACCTCAGTTCAATTTAATAAATAAGGGCCAGATAATCAAAGACTTTCTCGACTAATAGTCTATCTAAAAAGTTCAAAAGTTACCCTAAGTCTTGTCAATTTTCTAGAATGATTTGTTTCTCAATAGTAATTCCCACAGCATTAAGCAAAAATAATTGCTGTTTGATCATTTGTTGCCAACTCTGTTCGTCAAGATGATCCCATCCAAGTAGGTGTAGAAAACCATGGGCCGCTAGCCAAGCTAATTCAGTTGTTAATGAATGTTCCCGTTGTCTAGCTTGCCGAAGGGCCGTCTCAACGGAAATTACTATATCACCCAGATATAGTTGTAAATCAGAATCTATGACTTCTGGAATTGGAACATTTACTTCCAGAGCAGCAAAGGCTAAAACATCTGTTGGTTGATTCTGATAACGATACTGATGATTAAGGATTTGAATTTCGCCATCCCCGGTCAGACGTAGACTAAGTTCGTAATTTTCAGCAAGTGGAATATCTGGTTGTAGAACTTCTAGCCATTTCCGAAACCAATATGCCCAATTTTCAGAAGATATGGGATAAAGTTTGTCCTTATCAAAATAATTGGGTCTAAAACCCCCCCTTGATTGGCGAAATGTTTTTGGAGGGGGGTTTAAATCCTCCTGACAAAAACAACTTCTGACTTCGTTAACATCCTGGACTTTTAACTTTTCTACTTCTGAGGTCGAGGATGACCAGAAATAATCCTGAATACTCACTTCTAGATACAACCGTCAAATCCTCCTTTCCGCTCAAAAATGTGATTTAAGTTATCGTGTTAGATAAGCAAGGCCAACTAAGATACCTACAAGTCCAATGGTTGTCAGGGCAAAATGTTTGAGTGATTGACCTCCTTTTCTCACCATATTCCTCATGGCCAGTTTGACATAACTGGGTTTTGGTTCAGTTGTGGAAGTATTAGTTTCTTTCTGTGTCTGTGTTTGTCTGGAGTCTGGAGTTGATGAAGATAAATTACTCATAAAAATCAATATATTTCAATATATTTACAGTTTTCTAGTAGTTGTTGTTTCTCTCAAGCTGAGTTTTAAATTTTTGATAAAGTCGATACTACTATAACAATAATATTACTTCTTGTGCCTATACATCGACTCTTGATTATTTGTTAATCAAATTTTCTGCCTTATAGCTTAAATGTGTTGATGAAAAAGTTACTCTTGATCATAATTGACAAATAGATCGAGTCAAAAATTAGATTTTTTTCAGGAACAGTGAATAAAGGACATATAGATGAAATAGTTCTGCTGTGAATAATAATTATTAATTATTGGATTACTGGTAGTTTAGAAGTTTCTTGTATCGAGTCAAAAATATCCGATCGTTGGGTTAATTTAGAAATTCATCTATTTGAGAGGAGAAAATTAGGCGATCGCCATTCAACTTTATCGCAGTTGCTAATTATTTAATCGCTGTTCCTCTATAGGTTTAAGATCGAAAAAAGTGTCAAAAATTTTCTCTCCTGTCTGATTAATTCTAGTTTGTAAATTATCTAGAAACTCGTGTAAACCAGTTTGAATTATTTCCTCTATTGTTAAATAGTCTAACTCAGAACATAAACGACCCAATACTTTTTCTACTGGATGTTTTTTCATACCTTGAGTTACTCCAATAATTTGATAGAGCGATCGCTCTGTTGCACTTAAACAATATTGAATTGAGCGGGGAAATTCTCGGTCTAATATTAAAAATTCTACTATTCCATTGGGGGTAATTCTATGTTGTTGACGTTTACGATACATTTCATAAGCACTTGCTGACTTTAATAATGCCATCCATTGCACTTCATCTAGTGGAGTTCCAATATCTTTAATTGAAGGTAAAAGAATATAGTATTTAACATCAAGAATTCGGCTAGTTTTATCAGAACGTTCTAGAAATCGCCCCATTCTGCCAAAATGCCATGCTTCATTGTGACTCATAGTAGCATCCATGATGCCTGAAAATAAATGTCCGCCCATTTTTACCTTCTCAAAAAATTCTGGTAATTCAGAAGTTTTTAAACCACTATTAGCAACATCTTTTACCATTAAATAAAATGAGTTAACTTGCTCCCACATTTCTGAGGAAATAATTTCCCGAATGGAACGAGCATTTTCTCTAGCTAGACGTAGACATGAAATAATAGAGTTAGGGTAGTCACGGTCAAAAGTAAGAAATTGGATTACATTTGCTTCTGTTACTTCACCATAGCGTTGTTGAAATAAAGGTAAATCTCCAGTAGTAATAACTATAGGTTGCCACTGTTGAATTACACCAGGAGAATCTAATAGTAGATTGAGATTTACATCAACAAATCGGGCAACATTTTCTGCCCTTTCAACATAACGATTTAGCCAGTAAATTGAATTTGCAACGCGACTTAACATAATTAATAAGGAAGAATAAAGAAGAAAGAAGGAAGAAGGAAGAAGGCAGAAGGCAGAAGGCAGAAGGAAAAATTAATTAATCAATACCCATAAATAAACCTTTTAGTTCCTATCTTAATTTTCCTAATTTTCTACATTTTGTACAAGTAAAATTTTCTGTTAATGCCAGAAGGAAGAAGGCAGAAGGAAGGAGGAAAAATTAATTAATCAAAACCCAGAAATAAATCTTTTAATTGCCATCTTAGTTTTCCTAATTTTCGACATTTTTTACAAGTAAAATTTGCTGTTAAAGCCAGAAGTAAGAAGGAAGAGGGAAAATTAATTAATCAAAACCCACAAAGAAATCTTTGAATTGCCATCTTAATTTTCCTGATTTTCGACATTTTTCACAAGTAAAATTTGCTGTTAAAGCCAGAAGTAATAAGGAAGAGGAAAAATTAATTAATCAAAACCCACAAAGAAATCTTTGAATTACCATCTTAGATTTTCCTGATTTTCGACATTTTTCACAAGTAAAATTTGCTGTTAAAGCCAGAAGTAATAAGGAAGAGGAAAAATTAATTAATCAAAACCCACAAAGAAATCTTTGAATTGCCATCTTAGATTTTCCTGATTTTCGACATTTTTCACAAGTAAAATTTGCTGTTAAAGCCAGAAGTAATAAGGAAGAGGAAAAATTAATTAATCAAAACCCACAAAGAAATCTTTGAATTGCCATCTTAATTTTCCTGATTTTCGACATTTTTCACAAGTAAAATTTGCTGTTAAAGCCAGAAGTAAGAAGGAAGAGGAAAAATTAATTAATCAAAACCCAGAAAGAAATCTTTGAATTGCCATCTTAATTTTCCTGATTTTCGACATTTTTCACAAGTAAAATTTGCTGTTAAAGCCAGAAGTAAGAAGGAAGAGGAAAAATTAATTAATCAAAACCCACAAATAAATCTTTGAATTGCCATCTTAATTTTCCTGATTTTCGACATTTTTCACAAGTATAGGAGTCGAAGAAAAGGTTAGGACAGTTCAAAAGCTTAAAGCTTAGACAACGTAAGATTTTTCCTTCTTCCTTCTTCCTTCTTCCTTCTTCCTTCTTTCTTCTGCTATAAAATTTTCTGTGAAAAATCCCTCTATTAGATGATACATTTATTCTGATAAAACCCAAGTATCTTTACTACCTCCACCTTGGGAAGAATTAACAACTAAAGAACCTTTTTTCATTGCCACTCTAGTCAGACCACCAGGGTGAACATAAATTTCTTTACCATATAAAATATAAGGTCGTAAATCAACATGACAACCTTCAAATTTATTGTCTATTATAGTTGGGACTCTAGATAAAGATAGAGTTGGTTGAGCAATATAATTCCGTGGATTAGCTTTAATTTTTTCTGCAAATTCTGCTCTTTCTTCAACAGTTGATTGAGTTCCTACTAACATCCCATAACCACCAGCTTCATTTGCAGATTTCACCACAAGTTTATCCAGGTTTACTAACACATGGTCTAACTGTGTTTTTTCCCAACATAAATAAGTAGGAACATTAGGTAAAATTTGCTCTTCATCAAGATAATAACGAATCATTTCCGGCACATAAGCATAAATAACTTTATCATCCGCTACACCAGTTCCCAAAGCATTAGCAAGGGCAACATTGCCATTACGGTAAACTTCCATTAATCCAGGTATTCCTAACAAAGATTCAGGATTAAAAGCTAAGGGATCGATAAAATTATCATCCATACGTCTATAAATAACATCAACTCGCTGCAAACCTTTAGTAGTTCGCATTTGTACATATCCATCTACAACTACTAAATCTCTACCTTCAACCAATTCAACTCCCATTTGTCTAGCTAAAAATGAATGTTCAAAATAGGCCGAATTATAAACACCAGGAGTCAAAACCACAACAGTAGGATTTGATAAATAAGAAGGTGCTAAATTTAGTAGAGTTTCTAATAAATAACCGGGATAATTATCAACAGGTCTAACTCCTAAAGTCGCAAAAATTTGGGGAAATGTACTTTTCATTACCCGTCGATTTTCTAAAACATAAGATACACCAGAAGGGCAGCGTAAATTATCTTCCAATACATACCATTCACCATTTTTATCCCTAACTAAATCTGTCCCTGTAATATGACACCAAATTCCTGACGGTGGTTTTAAACCTATACAAGGTTTGAGAAATCCAAAAGCAGAATTAATTAACTCTCTAGGAATAATTCCATCTTGAAGAATTTTTTGTTCTCCATAAATATCTGCAATAAATAAATTTAGAGCATGAATTCTTTGCTTCAAACCTGTTTCTAAAAAATTCCATTCAGACACAGAAATTATACGCGGTACAACATCAAAAGGAAAAATACGTTCTGTACCTTGACTATCACCATAAACATTAAAAGTTGCTCCAAGTTTTACCATAGCGACTTGTGCAGCTTTTTGTCGCATCAATAGTTCACCTACAGAAAGAGAATTAATTCTTTCTATCAATAATTGAGCTTCTGGACGAGGTTGATTTTTACTGATGAAAAGTTCATCGTAAAATTCCCCCGGTGTATAAGAATCAAATTGCACTATTTTTATTTATAATTTATCAATTACTTAATGATGGTTAAATTTTAATTATTATATAAGTAAGTGTAAAATTTACATAATTGATTAACAATTATTATAAGTAAAATTGTTATCATATATACAATTAAATTAAGTGCAAATAATGATTGACTAAAAATTATGGCTTACAAATGCAATCTTAGTAATGGCCAACAAGTTTATATTGAAAATCAGGGAATGCAAACTGTGGTCACTGTTTATAGTGGTAGTCCTGGTCAACAACAACAAGCAAGTACAGGGTTTCAAACAGGTAAATGGACTGTAGTGCCCACTTTATTTAAGACTGCTAGTGGAGTAATTTTGCGAATAGAGTCGGAACAGGGACAATCTTTTGTTCAGTTGCAGGCCGGTGGAATAAGTACCATAAATGGGACGCCTACTTTGAGTGATGCCGAAGTCTTATCCCTTCAAAAAGTAGAGGCAACACCCAGCACAAGTATGCCACCAATGGAACCGATGAAACCAATGGAACCGATGAAAATGGGCGATATGGAAATGAAGATGAACCCAATGCAGATGCGGATGGGTAATATGTCGATGGAAATGGGGTCAAGTTCCCCTGCAACTTCTGGGAAGCGTTTTTGTCCCCAATGTGGTGCTCCTGTACAAACAGGCGATCGCTTTTGTTCTAGTTGTGGTTATCAGTTGTAATTTTAGTCTTGAAGTTTGATTGGATAAGATATATTAAGTTTCCAGGGACTCTTTTTTTTGCTCTCTAAAAGTATTAGTAGACAGGGTGAGGAAATAGAACCTAGTTTACTCATGATTATAGATAATTCAATAGTTGTATCATATTCGGTCAAAACTTATTTAGGCGCGTAGTTCCCTTAAACGTGCCTACAAGCAAAGACTTTTTTATAATTAATTATTTCAATTATGATATTACTTATATTAACCAAGGGCGAAGGATATTTTCTATCAAGAATAGACGATTTTGATGATAATTGCTTTTGTCAAAACTTATTTATATAATTGAGCAATAAAATAAATCATTATTATTGCTTTTTTTCTTACTTCTTTCTTTCCTAAACTATTTATAAGACTCTTTTTTATAAAATTATATATAATGAAAAATAATCAGGAAAATACACAATGAAAATTGATATTGATATAATGACTCGCTATTTACATAGAATGCGAAATCAACCAGGATGGGCTTCTTTAAACGAAGTCGCGACATCTATGAATATGGATAGAGCTACATCTAGACGCTACACGAAAACAGCAGAAGAATGGGAATTAATTGAGCGTCAACATTTAGAAAATCAGCCTACTCAAATTCAAGCAACTCAGAAATTAATAAAATTAGAACCTGGAGAAGTCCGAAAAATTGTACAGGCAAATTGCCAAGATTTTTAGTTTTCTGGAAGAAGGAAGAAGGAAGAAGAAAGAAGGAAGAAGGAAGAAGGAAGAAGGAAGAAGAAAGAAAGTGTTTAGTTATCTGGGAGAGAAGGAAAAATCTGGTTTTGTATGAGTTTTATAGAGGTTTTCAAATAGATAGACTACAGTGGTCAAAGGATTCTTTTACTGCCTACTGTCTATTTCCTACTTCCTAACTTCAAATAATTTTGTAGTCTACTTAAATAAAAAGCGCTGTAAGCTTTTGATATTTCCTAACAGTAATTTTGCTTCGGCAAACTATAAATTGTTTAAGGCTATATTACGACCGATAGGAAAGCAATCTAAAATCCTAGTTTTTCCTACCTCATGCTTCAACAATTAATAATTAATAATTAATAATTAACAATTACCGAAAAATTGTGGGTATGCGCCGACCCTTTTAAGGGGATAAAAAAAGAACATATTCCACATTTGAAGCCTCCTTATTGCAGAGGTACTGATAACTGTTAACGCAGTTCCTCCGACAGGAGGCTAACTGATAACGCAGTTCCTCCGGAGGAGGCTAACTGATAACTGAAATTACCTCTGCTTGAAAAGAATCATAATTTGCTAAAGATTTAGCAGAGGCAGGATATAAATCAAGAGAGGATATAGTGAATTTAGTACGAGAAGTGAGACAGGAAATTTCACAAGAACGTCACTAACGTTATTAAATTTGATAATACTTTGAAATTCAAAAAATGACTGTTTCTCCTAGTCGTATATTTTTTGATACTAATGTTTATATTATTGGTTTCGCTGCTCCAGAAAGTAATTAGTTTAGATGTCTTCAATGGGCTAGTTTAGGCATGAAACAATCTTCATTAATTGAAGTTGTAATTTCAGCAAATATTGCTTGAATAAATTTTGCGAGTGGCGAAACTTCTGCGAAATAAAGATTGGGGTGGAGAAATAGTCGATAAAATTTGGCAAGATTTTCAAGTTTTTTATGTTCTAGTGGATGAAGATGAACTAGAAATAATTGAAAATTCAGGTAATATTCCTAGAGAGGATGCAGGAGTTTATTTAACTGCTAAAACAGGTAAATCTCAATGTTTTGTGTCGGCAAACTATAAATTAGTTAAGGCTATTGTAGAAGAAACTGGAGAGTTTGAGTGTCTAACTCCTGAAGCTTTTGTTAATAAGTATGTTTAATATCATGTTCTGTAGAACAGTTATAATCATGCTCGTAGTTGGACTTTAGTCCTAATATAAATGTTGTCAGAGGCTCAAGCCCTACCACTACAAACCATGTACTTTATAATATTAGTTATTCCCATACAACTTTTCTTTACCACCTAACGAATATTGCCAAATTACAACTACTGCCCAATGAATAATTACCATAACCCACAAACAACCAGTTAATTGATAAGCTACTGTACATACTAATCCTAAAATTCCTGTCAATTTCAAAAAAATCGGTTTCATAAAAGTTGGGTTTCCCTGGGGATGAAAAGTTAGAGCATTAATTGGATGATAAATAATAAACAAAAATAAACTTAATGCTGCCCAAAAACACCAAATAATAGTTGAAACCTTCTCGGTGGGATGAGGCAATAAGAAAACTCGAAATATTAACTCTTCCACAAAAGCTGGAGTAAAAAACGCCACTACCAAACCCTGAAATAATTCTTTGAGGTTGCCAAAACCTCGACTTACTCGTAAAAATCTAGAATTAAAGCCTAACGGTAAAGCGATCGCTCCATAAACCAATAACGTCATCCCAACAACAAACCAATCTTGACCTTTCATCAGACGAGAAGCAGATATCAAACGCTCAATCAATTTTGAAATTAGAGGAAACTGCCCAAACGCAACAGTCGGTGCCACTGGTTCAATATCTGGGTCATATCCTCCCACCTGGTTAGTGCGGAGAAACCATAATTCTGCACCACTTTCTAGGAAAATAGTGCTAACTTCATCGTGAGCGCGACGAGGCATCATCGATCGCCAACTCAAAATACTGTTAACAATACTAATCTCATTCACAAACCCATTTCTCGCATTTATCCCTGCCAAATATTCAGCATTTTTCTGCCAGTCTGGGCGCACAACACCCCTCGGAACTAAAGCCTTTTCCAGTTTTTTCCCCAAAGACACAAGTTGTTGAAACCTTAATGTTTGCGGGTCGTCGGGATGAGATGTTAGCCAGGTTTGAATTTCTGGTGTAGAATAAAATTTATTCTCAATACTTCTAATGGCAATAAAAAGTGCTTGACTAGAATCTTGAACACAAGAAGTTGCCGGACTCACTCTTGCTACCCCCGTTCCATCCCCCGTGCGGTAACGAGCTGTCATTATTTGTAACTGATACATTAATTCCCGCAAGGGTGAGAGGATGACACCACCAAAATCATAATCTTTAAGTGCGTCTAATTTGACAACTATATCCGAGACTGGGCGAGTACCTAACCATCCTTTTTCCAAATTTCCCATATAATTTTCCCAACTATGGGTACCGGAAATTATGCCGTTGGAGTTTTGGGCGTAAATTTGTTGGTATTTGATGTCAAATTGTAATTCGTTGGTAAAAGTATCTCGCACTACTTGAGCTAAACCGTAAGAAAAATGTCCGGTAACTGTTCCTACGAATACGGGTTCGCTTTTTTCTCCACCAATACCTCCGAATAGATGAATGACTAAAGCATAATCTCCTTCTTTTAGAAGAGAGTGGGGAGTAGGTAGGGACGTTGCATGCAACGTCCGTACAGAGTGGGGAGGAGAAAGTTTATCCACTTTACTTCCTTCTTCCTCAATAACTAATACACTTTGAATACTACCTTTACGACTTTCAGTATTTTGCCAATTTTGGCGGCCTATATATTTGATACCTGCTGTTTTTCCCTGGATAGTTTGTTCCGGTTGTAATTGAAAGAGCGATCGCGGCTTTATTGCTTGAACTGTAAATATTCCTTCTCTGTCTTTTGCTCCATAAATATACCAACCTGCTTTCCCTGCTGGAGAGTCTGTTATTCCTTGGGGTGTTGATTGAAATAAGTTATTAGGTAGGAGTGGTTGTTGAGGAATGCGGATAATTTCTGTTGCACCGTCGAATTTTTGGGTAGTGGGGTTGTAGTGACGTACTTGGAAAAGTTCGCTGGTGCATGGTTGGTTTCCAGGACAATTTTCTGGAGTGGCGTTTGTGGTTGCCGTGCCCAGGATATCAACTAATGCGTAATAACGTCCGGTAATTTGCATGGGTTCCAGAATAGTTTCCAGAATAGGGGAACCTCCTTCGTTGGTTGTAATTTTGACATTTTCCAGACCAACTATCATATCGTCGTTAGGTCTAGCTCCGGCGAGAGATGTTAACGGACCGACTTTAGTTAAACCATTGAGGCGAGTAGGTAAGACGCTGCCATTGTTACTCCTGTTTTTAGCTGCTTGAGAAAATTGAATATCTTTCGTAACAGTTTCGACAAATGTTTGTGTTAATGGTTGTTGACTCCATTGCAAAGGCAGTATTTCCCCCTCTAAATTTTTAGCTGTTTCTGGAGCGTTATAGATTTCTATCCATACCCAGTCTTGTTGGTTACTTGGTGGTGGGGTGTCAGGTTTTGGCAGAATGAGTCGCCCTACCCAGGTTGCAGTTGGGCGGTAGAGTTGGTTGTTAATAGTTTGTTGGAGTGGGTAATAACTGGGTTGGTTGAATGGTATTTGACTGGTAATGTCGTACTTTGATGGTTTTTTTGTTTGGGCGAAGGTGGGGGAAAGTAAGCAGAAGGTGAGGGAAATTAGAAAAACTATAACGATCCAGTTTCGGGTTAGGGAGAGGTAAGACTTTGAGGGTTTGTTAAAAATAATAGTAGGCCAATTAATCATTATTTTGAAATACTGCGACTATTATGATGTTAATTGATCTAAATACTTGTGTAGTAATTATGGGCAATAATATTAGACATCTCCAGAAAAGAGGCAACAGGCAACAGGCAACAGGCAACAGGGATAGAGAATTGATAATTTATGGATAAGAATTGATTTGATTTTTGATTATTGGAGATGTCTATTAGACAGAGGCTAAAATGCTTACTATAATTCTTAGGACTTACGCAATACAACGTCTTTTCGTCATTGCGACTGATAGGGAAGCAATCTCAAATCCTAGTTTTTCGTACCTCATGCGTCAGTCCTGATTCTTACTTTTGACTTTTGACTTTTGACTTTTAAATTCCGTTGACTTACTTTTGATTTTTGACTTTTGAATTATTAATTTGAATTCCGTGAAACGGTATGACAAGATTTATCCATGACCAATTCGCTAAAGATTATTTAGAAGAATTATTATCCCAACTAGGAGAATGTCAAATTCCTCTAGAAATTCGCAGTGAAGTTAGACAAGTAGATGTATTTTTTGTACCATCAACTCAACCAAAAACTTCACCATAAGCATTAGGTTTATTAGGAAAATTAGCTACAACAATTTGTTTATTTGAACCCTTTAGAAATCCTGTAACAATTGATGAAATTCGGAGTTGTTTACTTAAATTATTAGAGGTAAATACAGATTTTATCCGTCGAGCAAATCGGGAAAATACCCGTCTGAATGAAAATAATTATCCGAAATTATGGATATTAACACCTACGGCATCAAAGACAATATTAGAGGGTTTTGGTACTAAAAGTGATGATGAAAATTGGAGTCCAGGAATTTATTTATTACCTGAATATTTCAGAACAGGATTAGTAGTAATTCATCAATTGCCAAAGACATTAGACACTTTATGGTTAAGAATTTTGGGCAGAGGTAGAGTACAGCAAGAGGCAATTGACGAATTAGAAGCATTGCCACCAGATAATCAATTTCGGTTAAATGCTTTGTTGTCATTATCATCTTTGCGTAGTAACTTAGAAGTAAGTTCAGAATTAGAAGAACAAGATAGGGAGTTAATTATGCGTTTATCACCACTATTATTAGAACAATTAGAAACTGCTAAACGAGTAGAGCGTACTGCGGTTATCGAAAATTTGTTGAGATTAAGGTTTAATTCTTTAGATGAATAACTCAGAGGAATTATTCAACCAATGTCGTCATTATCTCCAGAGGAATTTCTTCCTTTTAACTGTAAATCATTGGTTAAAAAAGCCTCAAATTTTGATTGAATAGCAACAGCAATTTGTAAAGAATCAGTTAATGATAAATTATACTTTGCTCTTAATTTGCGCCGCCAACTTGCCGATGTCTTCATCAATGAGTATAAAGTTAATATTTTCTCCATAAACAATTAAATCAATAAAATCCTGAGCAAGTGCTATTAACCCTAATTTGTAAGGATGTACTAAACACTCAGACAAAGTGATTGTAGAAGTAACTCCCAAAAGTAAACCTTCATCTATTCCATCAAAAATAGCTTCAGTTAGTTGATAATAATTGGGGTGATTTTCTACATAGTAAATAATTGGCGCAGTATCTAAAAATAGTTGCCTAACCCCTTGAATGACATTATTAATTTTCATAATTATTGCGGATAATTTTTTCACGGTTTTCTGTGGCTTCTTGACGAGTTCGAGAAACCCATTCTTGAGCATCTTCTCCTACTAATGGATAAGTTGCTTTTCCTTGAATGTCACGCCATTTACGCCGAGTTTTAGGGGTTGAATCATCATTTATTTGAAGATTATTTGATAAATAACGCATTAATTGAAGTTTTTCTTCAATGTTTAACTCTTCTGATTTACTGATTAACTCATTTAATAATTCTTGAGACATAATGAATGATACCTCCTTTCAATTTTTAATCTAAATGTTAATCCATAAACTAACAATTTCACCCACTACCACTGTACCAATCTTAACTATAATAATCAACGAGTTTTTTTCACCTTAGATGAAGAATGCCAAGCTTGATAAAATTCTGGGTAGGGGAGAGTTTGGGCACAATTCCAGATTACTTTGTAGCATTCCTTGGAGCGATCGCTACTATCTCTGTCACCTTTTGCTGATAAGTAGCCTTTTAAGGATGTGACGACTTCTGCCATCTTCTCTTCTGCTAAGATTTTCCCTAAAGTTTCTGCTGCTTGCCTACGAATCTCTGCATCAGAAGTAGACCCCAAAAACTGCACTAAAGCATTAATCGCATATTCATTGCTGGGGTCAATTTGCCCTAAGCTTGATGCTGCTTGCATACAAGTCTGAGCGTCGGAGGTAGACTCCAACAATTGCACTAAAGCGTTAATCGCATTCTCATTACCTGTACCAATTTGCCCTAAGCTTGATGCTGCTTGCATACGAGTCTGAGCGTCGGAGGTAGACTTCAACAATTGCACTAAAGCATTAATCACATATTCATTACCTGTACCAATTTGCCCTAAGCTTGATGCTGCTTGCATACGAGTCTGAGCGTCGGAGGTAGACTCCAACAATTGCACTAAAGCATTAATCACATATTCATTGCTGGGGTCAATTTGACCTAAGCTTGATACTGCTTGCCTGCGAGTCTGAGCGTCAGAAGTAGACTCCAACAATTGCACCAAAGCATTAATCGCTTTCTCATTGCCCGTGCCAATTTGCCCTAAGCTTGATGCTGCTTGCCTGCGAATGTTATTAGAATCAGTAGACTCCAACAATTGTACTAAACCATTAATCGCTTTCTCGTTACCCATGCCAGCTTTCCCTAAGTTTTCTGCTATTAACAAGCGCATATGATCATCAGAAGCAGACCTCAACAATTGCAGGGAAATATCAATCAAACCCTCATAAGGACTCCAAAAAAATGCTGGACTAATTAATGCTGGATTAACTGCGGAGTAAGATTTTGATGACTTTTTCTGGAGATATTTATTGACATTTTGGGTACTTAGTAAAACAGCCTGAGTTTCTGTTTTAATTTCATTATTACCCCAATCAACTACTTTCTTGACTATTTGATCACTTTGGCTGCATTTGCGAAATTCAGCAATTCCATCAGCAGCAAGAAAATAAGCCATATTTTCATAAAAACCTCTATCTACTGTCCTTATCAAAAAGTTGCGACACCCATCCTTAAAGTTAGTTAAAGCTATAATAAATCCCTCTTTCTCTTCCTTCTTAATATCCTCTCGCCCCAACCACAACAAAATCACCTGCTTCCACTGCGGCTCAAAAATTCGGTAACGTTTACCCTTCACAGGTTTATTTTTGTGGGTGCGAGGCAAGAAAAAATCCCAATCATCGATCGCCAAAGCAGCAAAATATTCCTCAAACGTGAGATGAAAAAAAGCATACACTTTTTCAGTGGGCGACTCTACTGCCACCCCCACATTATTCAGCCAGCCAATTTGCAACGCCAGATAAAACAGAGAATTTTCATCATCAGCATTTCCCAATATCTTCTCAATAAAATCTTTGCGCAACGGGGAGCGATCGCCACTAGAATCAATATCCTCTTTCGCCAACCTACCCAACGCCAAATTTAATTCCCGTCGCTTACTTTTCTCAATTGGAAAGCGATCGCTCTTCGAGCAATAAAACTGTTCCACCAACTGACCATACAATTTCGCCTTCGTCTGCTGCTGAAAATTTAGGATTTTTTCTATTTCTTCTGAAACCTCATTGATTTTAGGATGAGGATTAGCTTTTGTTGCTGCTGCTAATTCCTCCATTGTCTGAGCTACATCAGGATTAGTTGCTGCCCCCAGCATTTCCAAAATGGCCTGACAATAATCCAAAGGTTGCTCGGAAACTTGTTCAATAGCCGTCACAGTATCGGGAGATTCTTGTTTCAAATATTTCATCAACTTAGCACTTTTATCCCAGACCACCTGCCCAATATTTTCTCCTGTTTTTTCCAAAGCTTTTGTCCCCAATACAGCAGCTAGCGCCATTACAATAGTAATAGGTTCCATAATTTTCAGCTTCCTAAAATTAGACTCAGATTAAGTTAATTACTTAGATAATATTCTAAACTATTCCAATGTAGGTTGGGTAGAACGAAGTGTTAGCGGAGCTTATCCGTAGGATAAACCCAACAAAGTTTTATTATTATATTATGTCCGGATAATTAGTAATAAAAACACTTCTTTCTCCTGGTACATTACTTACCCTCCTGGGAGGAGTTAGGAGTGGGTTGACTCCTCCTTAATTATTTATAAATTTTCAACCGGACATGATATTAGACATCTCCAGATTTGATTTTTGGAGAGGTCTATTGTTGGGTTTCGTTCCTCAACCCAACCTACTAGATTCTGTTAATTACCTCACTTTTGAAGAAAGCGATCGCTCTAGAAAAGTTAAGGAAAATATCTGTAATTTTTTTTTTCGGTGAAGTATGCTAATGAAAGAGACTATACCATCATTAACTTTAATACCCAATCGATAATTTCCTACTCTAATCCGATAGTATTCTGCCTCACCTTTTAACTTTTTTATATTTCTAATTTTCGTTAGAGGATATCTGACAAAGTTGTTTAATACTGAATTTTGCCCCCCTAGCCCCCCATAATTGGGGGGAACAAGAATCCATTAGCTGGTAAAATTCCCCCAAAATTGGGGGATTTAGGGGGCTTTTTCTAAACTCAACATTCATAGCTTTTTCTTGAGAATTTTGAAGATTTGTTCCCGACTAACTATTTCAGTATTTTCACCTTCTTGAATAGTTTTTTCCATTAAAATATCTTCTAATAAATCTGCTAAAAATTCATAAAATCACTCTTGTTTTTCTTGCAGTAACTCCATAATTGCTACTTTCAACAATTCTTTCAATTTTGTTTCATATATAGTAATTTAAGCCATATTTTTTTTGATAATTATTTACAGTAATTATAACAATAATAGCAATTATAGCAGATTTAATGATAATATATAAGCAATTAATTTAACTAAAAGAAATTATGATCGCTCAACCCCAAGATTATCAAAAAATGACCCCTGAAGAGTACCTAGAATGGGAAGCTAAACAAGAATTTCGCCATGAATATATAGATGGAAAAATTTTACCTATGACAAGAGAAACTATTCCTTATAATGATATTGTTCTCAATTTATGTAGTACTTTATATCCCTCTGTTCATCAAAAAAGTTGTCGAATTAATCTGTTAGAGGTGAAAGTTAAGGATGGTAAAAATAGTCGTTATTTTTATCAAAATAATATGGGTCTAAAACCCCGCCTTTTAAGGCGTAATATTTTTGGAGAGTTGCTCAAATCCCCGTTACAAAAATAACTTCTGACTTCTGACTTCTGACTTCGTTAACCCGATCTAGTTATTACTTGCAATGCTGACGATTTAAAATCTCATGACTTTATCGAACATCCTACAGTAATTATTGAAATTCTTTCCCCCAGTACGGAAAAATATGATCGCGGCGATAAGTTTAAATATTATCGTCAAATTCCCAGTTTGCAAGAATATGTTTTAGTAGACTCAAAATCAATATCTGTATCAATATCTGTAGAAATTTATCAACGTAGCGAGGGAAAAATTTGGCATTATTCTGCATATACAGAAGGAGAGTCAATTACATTATCCAGTATTGAATTTACTTCTGCTATTGAAGTTTTATACGAAGGAGTTAACTTTGAAACTGATACTACCGAGCAACAATAGGTGGTGGTGCAGAATAATGCTAGATACAGTGTGGAGAGTGTGGGGACCCACCCCTAACCCCTCCCAGGAGGGGAAGAAATTAAAAAATATATATCTTCACTATTACGCGAGCAGGACAACCCAACAATAAACATGGTGCTGCATTATCATGGTAGTGCATTTTGACAACTTCTCAGCTTCAGCACTTTTATTCAGATTAAGTTAACCTTAAATAATATCCTAAAACACCTCTATTAATCGGGGCAAAATTAAAAAGCCAACCTAGTGCAGAATGGCGGAAATAACTGGTTACAAAATCCAAAAACAATTACAAATCAATACTTTTGAGGGCGTTAGCGGAGCTTGGCGCTAGCCAATGCCATTCGCCCCTACGACTTTTGACTTCTGCATAGCGACACTAGCTTTCAATTCTTAATTGTAGACTCGACCTTAAATCTGAACTATATGGAGCGCAGTATCTCAAAATCTTTATTCTTCCTACAAAGACTGGAACCCAAAATTTCAGTCATGGACCGCTACATCATTACAGAATTAATTGGGCCATTTCTCTTTGGTGTAGGATTATTTTCATCTATCGGGGTAACAGTAGGGGCAATGTTTGAGTTAGTCCGAAAAGTTACAGAATCTGGACTACCTATTTCTATTGCTCTTCAGGTATTTCTATTAAAAATGCCAGAATTTATTGGTTTGGCATTCCCGATGGCAATGGTGCTATCTACTCTCATGGTTTACAGTCAGATGTCTAGCAATAGTGAGATAGTTGCTCTCCGTAGTTGTGGCATTAGCGTCTATCGAATGGTGGTACCTGTGGTCATAGTCAGTCTGACGGTAACTGGTTTAACTTTTGCCCTAAATGAGGTAATTGTACCTAATGCTAATTATCAAGCATCTCTGACTTTAGAAAGAACTCTAGACCGAGAAGATCCTCCTTTTCGGGAAGAAAATATTTTCTATCCAGAATTTGGCAAAGTTGAGCGGCCAGACGGAAGCAAGGAAGATACCTTGACTCGTTTATTCTATGCCGAAAAGTTTGATGGTAAGTATATGAAGGGAGTAACTATTATAGATCGTTCCCAATATGGGGTTGACCAAATTGTGTCTTCTGAGTCAGCAACTTGGAATCCAGCAGAAAATATTTGGGACTTATTTAATGGGACTATTTATATTGTATCTCCAGATGGTTCCTACCGTAATATTGTTAAGTTTGACCATCAAGAATTAAAACTTTCTACGGCGCCTTTAGATTTAGCAGGTAAGAGACGTACTTATCAACAGATGAATATTCCTCAATCTTATGAATATTTGGAGTTAATGCGACTGAGTGGAAATCATCGGAAAATTGTTAAAACTCAGGTCAGAATTCAACAAAAATTTGCTGTACCTTTTGTGTGTTTGGTTCTGGGTTTAGTAGGAGCAGCTTTAGGAATTAGACCTCAAAGAAATGCCAATAGAGGTACTAGCTTTGGTATTAGTGTGATAATTATTTTCGGCTACTATTTACTTTCTTTTCTGACAGGAGCAATGGGGCAAAAAGAGGTTTTGACTCCTTTTTTGGCTGGATGGCTACCCAATTTTCTAGGTTTTGGAGTGGCTGTATTATTGTTAGTAAGAGCCTCTCGTTAATGAATTCAGAAGTCAGAATTCAGAAGTCAGAAGTTGTTTTTGTAACAGGAATTTCTTAAGTATGAATTCAGAACTTAGAAGTTCAATTATTACTTGATTTTTATTATTTTGCTCAAACCAGAAAAAAAAACAAAAAATTTAACTAATAACTGATTAAAAGGTAGGGTTTTAGACTAAACTATGTTGATAGTTAAAAGTAGGGTATGCAAATCTTGAGCAATTAAAGATTAAGGGTAATTCAAGTAACATTTACCTATCTTGTTATTCTTTGGTACGATTTTTTTTCATGTCATTTATTTATTGATAGAAGTAGCACTGAAAGACTCTGCTCTGAAGACTATGATTTATATGAAACTAGGTTAATCTAAAATATTGTAGCTTTTTGCTAAGACCTGCAAAATATAGGTGGGTCTGGTAATATGTGAAGATTCACTGCCCCTCCCCAAGAATTTAATTTTCCTTTATTACAACCACCTGTTACTCCTTTTGCTTCTAATGCTAAAGTATGGGTTCCTTTTGTAATAAAACCTAGATCCTTTTTTACAGATTTATAATTATCTATCTGATATTCTTCACGTCCTTTGAGTCTGTTATCAACATAGAAATAGATTATAATCGGACCACAATGACCAGGAGGGACGATATATTCAGCGTATAATATTCCATCTTCCTTTACTTCTATTTGTTCTTCGCGACGAGGTGTACAAAGTTGACCATTGCTTGTACATTCTATTCTTTTATTCCCTAATTCCTGAAGCAATTTTATCTCTTTAGTAGCATTTGATTGACTACAGTATTGACCAATTGCTGCTATTAATGCAGCTATTATTACTGCAGTATTATTTCTTCAAGATTTCATTAATGAAGTCAAAAGTAATAACTTACAATAAATTGGAAAAAATGATTCAGACTAAACAACGATTGGCAATCATATTATGTCTTATAACGTCGCTAATCTATAATCAAATATGACAAATCCTTTAATATCCAAATTAAGAATTAGTAGATTTTTATCGATTTTACATAAAAATTTGATAAATCGAAGCTGGATATTTTGGTTTGGTTTAAGTTTAGCTATTGTCTTAATTTATGGTTTTGAATCTCTAAAAGTATCCTTCCAAAGTGAATATTTTATCCAAGATGATGCACGACAACATATATTTTGGATGCGTCGTTTTTAGATGCAGAATTATTTCCTCAAGATTTCATTAATGAAGTCAAAAGTAATAACTTACAATAAATTGGAAAAAATGATTCAGACTAAACAACGATTGGCAATCATATTATGTCTTATAACGTCGCTAATCTATAATCAAATATGTCAAATCCTTTAATATCCAAATTAAGAATTAGTAGATTTTTATCGATTTTACATAAAAATTTGATAAATCGAAGCTGGATATTTTGGTTTGGTTTAAGTTTAGCTATTGTCTTAATTTATGGTTTTGAATCTCTCAAAGTATCCTTCCAAAGTGAATATTTTATCCAAGATGATGCACGACAACATATATTTTGGATGCGTCGTTTTTAGATGCAGAATTATTTCCTCAAGATTTCATTGCTGACTATTTTCAATCAGTAGCTCCATAATGAAGTTAAAAGTCAAAAGTCATGCATTCAAAAGTAATAACTTACAATAAATTAGAAAAATGATTCAGACTAAATAATGATTGGCAGTCATATCATTTCTGACAACATCGCTCATCTATAATCAAATATGACAAATCCTTTAATATCCAGATTAAGAATTAGTAGATTTTTATCAATATTACATAAAAATTTGATAAATCGAAGCTGGATATTCTGGTTTGGTTTAAGTTTAGCTATTGTCTTAATTTATGGTTTTGAATCTCTCAAAGTATCCTTCCAAAGTGAATATTTTATCCAAGATGATGCACGACAACATATATTTTGGATGCGTCGTTTTTTAGATGCAGAATTATTTCCTCAAGATTTCGTTGCTGACTATTTTCAATCAGTAGCTCCATCATGAAGTTAAAAGTCAAAAGTCATGTATTCAAAAGTAATAACTTACAATAAATTGGAAAAAATGATTCAGACTAAATAATGATTGGCAGTCATATCATTTCTGACAACATCGCTCATCTATAATCAAATATGACAAATCCTTTAATCTCCAAATTAAGAATTAGTAGATTTTTCTCAATCTTACATCAAAATTTGATAAATCGAAGCTGGATATTCTGGTTTGGTTTAAGTGTAGCTATTATCTTAATTTATGGTATTGAATCTCTCAAAATATCCTTCCAAAGTGAATATTTAATCCAAGATGATGCTCGACAACATATATTTTGGATGCGTCGTTTTTTAGATGCAGAATTATTCCCTCAAGATTTCATCGCTGACTATTTTCAATCAGTAGCTCCGTGGGGATATAAAACTTTTTATTTACTCATCACATCTTTCGGTATCGACCCCATTTTTTTAGGTAAATTATTACCAATATTTCTCGGATTAATTTCGACAATTTACTGTTTTGGAATAAGTTTACAAATTCTACCTATTCCTGCCGCAGGTTTTTTTAGTTCATTGATTTTCAATCAAACTTTATGGATGGAAGATGACTTAGTTTCTGCTACTCCCAGAGCATTTTTCTATCCACTTTTTTTAGCATTCTTATATTACTTACTCCGAAATTATTTCTTTCCCGTTTTAGTAGCGATCGCTATCCAAGCAGTTTTTTATCCTCACACTGTTTTACTATCAGTAACTATCTTAACTATCAGACTATTTTCCTACGATAAAAAACGGTTAAAATTTACCTCAGTCCGATTAAATTATTGGCTATGGTTAGGAGCAATCATAACTGCTGCAATTATACTTCTACCATACAAGTTTTCTGCTACAGAATTCGGGTCAATTATTACTGCTGCGGAAGCTAAATTACAACCAATTTTTAATTATGTTGATGGTAAATATGGCAGAGCATTCTTTTTTCACGAAAATCCTTTGATTTTTTGGCTAATAGGACCGAGGAGCGGCATATTATTTTTAGGATTTTTACCTCCACTAGCGATCGCCTCATTATTTTTACCTTTTATACTCGGAAAAAGTCAAAAATTTCCTCTGGCAAAACAGGTTTCTTTGAAAGTAGAAATATTAGTTCAAATTTTACTAGCATCTATGGGGTTATTTTTCCTAGCTCATGCTGTTTTGTTTCAGCTTCATTTTCCCAACAGATATATTTATCATAGTATGCGAGCAATGATACCAATAGCTGCTGGTATTGCTTTAACAATATGGTTGGATAGTTATTTGAATCAAGTTATTTCTCAGCTAGAAAATGGCTTAAATTTTCCACAAAGAATATATTTAGGCTGCACTATTTTATTATTAGCGATATTAAGTATTATTCCTTTCTCCCAAGACCTAACTATAGATAACCAATTCTACGTTAAAGGCAAAGAAATAGAATTATATGAATATTTACTCGCACAACCGAAAGATACATTAATTGCCTCCATATCTAAAGAATCAGATAATCTTCCTACTTTTGCCCAACGTTCTACCTTAGTCGCTCAGGAATATAGTTTGCCTTACCATACAGAATATTATGCTCAATTTAGTCAAAGAGCAAAAGATTTAATTCAGGCTCAATATACTTCTAACCCAGAAGAGGTTAATAATTTTATTCAGAAGTATGGAATAGATTTTTGGTTACTCGATCTAACAGCTTATAATCCTAGATATGTAGCCGATAAAGAACTAATTCGTCAGTATGATTTAGCAGAGACAATTATTTATCAACTAGAGCAAAATATGATTCCTGCCTTATCCGTTACAATTGAAAATTGTACTGTTTTAACAAGTAAGAGAATAGTATTATTACCAACATCATGTATTAAAAATGAATTGATTAAATTCACTCAAATTTCAGGAGAGGCAATTATTAATAATGAATAATGAATAATGAATAATGAATAATGAATAATTAGAGTTTGCTGATTAAATCTCAAAGCGTTGATGTATAAATGCTTTAGCATTTTTTAGTTAAAAAAAGTCCAAGCTTTTAGGTCGTAATGGTTCAAAAAAGAGCGTATTTTAGGCGCATAGTTGCGCAGAAAAATCAAGGGACTATTCTTCCTACTAACTCCTCTATAATTCCCATTTCTCCCCTCCTGGGAGGGGTTAGGGGTGGGTTTTCTCCTGTCTCCTGTCTCCTGTCTCCTGTCTCCTGTCTCCTGACTCCTGACTCCTACCCTCACCCATAAGACTTTTTCAGCAAACCCTAATTAATTATTCATTATTGAACAACATCATGTATTCAAAATGAGTTGATGAAACTTACTCAAATTAAGTAAGCAGTCAGCTATTAGCGATCTAATCTAAAAGCATTGACATATACAGACAAGTGCCTTTTTGGGGTAGAAAAAAGTGCCTGGTTTTCAGCTCTTTATGCTCAAAAAGGAGCGTATTTTAGGCCATAGTGGGGAAGAACAATCTTGGGACAATTCTTACTCTTACCTCCTCACTCCCAAGCCATTTCTCCCCTCCTGGGAGGGGTTAGGGGTGGGTTGTTTCCTGTCTCCTGTCTCCTGTCTCCTGTCTCCTGTCTCCTGTCTCCTGTCTCCTGTCTCCTGTCTCCTACCCCTACTAAAAGACTTTTGAGCGCAAACCCTAATTAAAAGGATTATCCCAACGTTCGCCATATCCACGATTTAAATTATTATTACTTCTAGAAAAAGGGTCATTTGAAGGATTTGATGGTACGTTTTGGTTTACCTGACTAGGATTAACTCCATAGTTATATTGCTGTTGCTGATTTTGCGGAGATCCTTGATTACTATAATAGTTAGGAACTCTTCCATTGTTAACTCCATTTATTCCATTTTGATTATTAGCTAAATTATTAGGCACTTTTGGCAATGGGGGTAAATTTGGATTAGTAGGTTGCCCTTGAAGAGAATAGTTATACCCTGATAAATTGCTTGGGTTATTGTTTTGATTTGCCGTACCCGATCTATCTGTATAATAAGGTTTTGGTTGATTAATATTTATCGGTGGTAAAGGTGAATTCAAATTATTGTTTTGTGGAGATTGATAACTGTTGGATGTTGAAATTCCAGGAAGAGGAGAAGGTCTAATATCTCTAGGTTTTATCTCAGTGGGAGAGAGGTTAAAATTATTTTTTTGAGACTGAGAATTTGAGGAAGTTTGAGATTGATTTTTAGAGCGCTGGTAATCATCCAAAGCATTCTGTAGGGGATTTGCAGGTTTTTCCTTTTTTTCTTCCTGATTGTTTTGGTCTAATACATTGAGACTGCGTAACAGAGGAGAGGTTAATAATTCAGAACTGTCTAATTGATTTTGATTAGGAATATTAGGAATTGTTGTTTTAGCTTGAGGGTTCGTTAAATTTGCTTGAGATTTTGTAGCTTTTTTTTGTGGAGCAGATTCATTTTTATTTTCTTCTTTTAGCTCATTTGGTAAATTTTTCAGAGGAACTACTAAGGGATTAAATTGAGACTTTTCAGAATCTTTTAAATCTTCTGTTAACACCGAAGAACTGTCAATATCGCTCATGATAGAAATTTCTTCAGGAGATAAATTTTCGGTGATAGTATTTTCACTTGTTACTGAATCATTATCATCTTCAAGGGCTAACCATTCTGGATGGACTGTTAATTCCCAAGCAAATAATAGCACTAAAGAAGCGACACCAATTGGCCCCCAAACCAAGGGTTTCGTCAGATGACGAAATCTGGCTCGAAAGTAGCGTATGGAATTAGGTAATTTTTTGGGATTAGACATAGGTTTTGTTTTTTTATTAATGGTTTTTTCTCTGGCATTAATCTCGTTATAACTAGAAAATTTTATTTATGAGACGTACACTAGAATTTTTTCAGATATTAGGAAATTTTTTAGGCCAATATAATATGTTGGAGCCAATAATAACTTTTGTTTATTGTCTAGTAATCGAACTAAAAATCTGGAAAAGGTTCATCAAGGGAGCAACATTAACCAAGTCATAAGTCAGAACTCAGAAGTTAGAAGTTATTTTTGTAACGGGGATTTGAGCTTCGCTCCAAAAATATTTCGCCTTCACAGGTAGGGTTTTAAACCTAATTATTTTGATAAACAGACATACTATAATTTATTGCTCAATAACTTTTTTCCCACTGTTAATTACTAAACTTCTACCACCTAAATTTTCTGATCGTAAATACCTTAAGCAAATACTAATATTATTTGAAGTAACGAGATAAACTGACTTCTAAATCAAAATCGCTGTAGCATGAATTTGATGCCCAAATTTATCAAAAAATTATTATATTTTTGGGTAAGTATATTTTAGCACAACACAAATAAACGTCAAATGAACAAACAGGTTAAATTACTACAAAGTAAAGAAGAGTTAATCGAGCAAGCTTTAGAAATTTGCTTGGCTAAAATGCAAGAGGCCATTTCACAACGAGGCCAATGTACTATAGCTTTAGCAGGTGGTAATACTCCAAAACCCCTTTATGAGTCCATAGCAACTCAAAATCTACCTTGGGATAAAATTCATGTCTTCTGGGGCGATGAACGCTATGTAGATCCTGACCACTCAGATAGTAACCAAAAAATGGCTAGGCAAGCTTGGTTAGACCGAGTGCCCATACCACCGACAAATATTCATCCTATGCCTACAGGAGCTGGAGACCCTGAAGCTGATGCCTCAAGCCATGATGCTCATTTGCGAGAATTTTTTCAGGTCTCACCAGGAGATTTTCCTAGTTTTGATTTGATTTTACTGGGAATGGGTGGTGATGCCCATACAGCTTCCTTATTTCCCCATACAGATGCTTTGCAAATCAGCGATCGCCTCATTACTGTAGGGAATAAAGATGGCCAACCGCGATTAACTTTTACAGCTCCACTAATTAATCAAGCTCATTGTGTCATATTTCTAGTTGCTGGTGCAGATAAACAAGCTGCATTGGATCGAGTATTTGCAGAAAATGAGGATGAAATGAAATATCCTAGTCGCCTGATTCAACCGAAAGGGGAACTACATTGGTTGCTAACTGGTGTTAATATTTGAGCAGTAATATAACCTCAAAAATATTTGTAAGAACAAAATTGTTGGATTTTAGATGAGGTAAACAACCACTATATTCGCCTTGAGGATTGTGGTAATCCTGTTCGGAGAATTAGTATTTTATTGAAGATGTAGGTTGTAGCTGTTAGGTGTTAGGCTGAGGGAAGGAAAGTAATAGAATACTTCATCTTTTTCTACTACAAACCTACTATCTAAAGCCTAATACTTAGTAATTGTTTTGATTATATAAATATCAAGAAATATAATTACTTGTCCCCAAAGAATATATTTTTGGTCAGCGAAGAAAAGACCTAAATTCCTTTGGTAAGAGCTAGGGGAGTAGTCAAATTAGCTATACTAATGAATTAGGATTACTATAGAATCTGAAAGTTAAATATAATTATGATTCTTATGTCGGTGTTTCGATCGTCTTGCCGATAACGAGGAGTAGATCAATGATTGTCTGTCCGAATTGCAATCATCAGAATCCTGATGGAGCAACACAATGCGAAGCTTGCTATACTCCCTTACCTGTAACTATGAATTGTCCTAGCTGTGGGTCAACAGTTCAAGTTGATGCGGCCTTTTGTGGTCAATGTGGCTTTGATTTGAAAGCTAGTACTGGTATAGAGGAAGGTCAAGTTTTATCTCAAACCGATCCAGCAGTGATGCCAACTATAGTATCACCAGTATCTGGTACGGATGCAGGTATGCCTTCAGAAGATATACCTGAATTATATTCACCAGATCCATTAGTGACTCCAGAACCTATAGTAGTGTCTGGTACACCAAATTTAGAAAAATCTAGCAACATTAATAATCCAGTTCCTACTGAGGAACCCCTACAAACTATTAATGCTATTAGTACTCCTGTAGTAACTTCTCCATCTCCTACGGTCGGAACTCCAATTCCGGCCAAGACCCAGTTACAAAAACAGTCTGCCAAGTTACTTCATATTAGAACAGATACAGATATTGAATTACCAGTTAATTTATCTGTAATTCACATAGGTAAGCCTAACGACCGAGTACCACCAGATATTGATGTTTCTGGATTTCCTGATTCAGAGGTAGTTTCTCGTAGTCATGCTGATATTAGAATAGAGGGAGATAGTTATTATATTGAGGATATAGGTAGTTCTAATGGTACTTATGTCAATAATACTTCTTTGGCAAGAGGAAATCGACATAAATTGAGACCAGGCGATCGGATATCTTTGGGCAAAGGAGACTTAGTTTCGTTCCTATTTCAAATTTCTTAGCTCAATTTTTAGATTTTAGGGTCATTAAAATCGTCAGCTTAAGGTCTTCCTAAATATAGGAAGACACGAAGCTAAGTAACTTAAAATTTTAATTATCAAAAATTGTTTAATATCTTCTATAAAGGTGTTCTACTAAAATATTCAATAGCAAAAGTAGTTAGGCTAAAACCGCTACATCCACTTCAGTATATGCTAGGCCAATTTTAGACTTTGGGAACTATACATATCATTAAAATTTGGCGTTATTTCAGATAATAATGTAGTTCTTTATATTTCGATAATTTGTCGTTATCATATTTAATTAAGACATAATCATTATAATTGGGAAATTATTAATTGATGTATCAATTTGTTATATAAGTTAATTAATAGATCTATCAAGTAGGTTAGTTGAGTAAGCTGCTCGAGCATGAATTTTACTTGCTCCAAAGCAAAAACTGATATGTTTATATTATAGTAGTTGAAGTCAAGGTGAGGACTGTCCAAAAGTTTAAAACTCAGACAAGTAAGACTTTTTCTTATTTATTCTTCCTTCTTCCTTCTCCTATACAAACAATTAGAAATATCTAGTATTAAACAAAAACAAAACTATAGGCAACTAAATGATTTAGACTAACTATATTTATATCTTGAATATCAACAAAAACAATTCTTTGGGAATCAAGAAATATGAATAGGTTTATGAATAAATTATCTGAAATTTTGTGATAAATCTTTCTAGCTAATTTTACTTAATTTATTATTATTTATTTGAGTAATAAATTCAGATTACAGCAGTTTCGGAGTTAGTGAGGTACAAAATTTTAGGACTTTAGGCAACAGCTCCGAAAGGCAACAGCTCCGAAAGGCAAAAGAGAATTAATAAACTGTACCTCACCCTTCCTAAAAAGTGCTGTAAGTTTTATTTACTAGCCAATAAAGTTTGGGAATCTTGCTTTTATTCCCTCGTACTATAGATACAAAAATACCTTGAAATGTTGAATATATTTTTAATCAAAAATTTAACTAATTCAGATAAGGTAGCTGTCAGATTGGCGACGTACAGAAATTATTTTTGTCAGGGGGATTTTGAGCAAAACTCCAAAAATATTTCGCCTTAAAATACAGAGTTTTAGACCCAATTATTTTGAGTAGTAATTTTCTTTGAGTAACATAAAATTTGTTTGATTTATGTTAGTTCTAATTTATAGCAAGAATGTCGTGCAAAGGGCTGTAATTTTATTGCTTCGATGTTTCACATTCCGTATTCCCTGTTGCTTAAAAGTATCGGATATATCACAACTCAAATAATATTACTATAGTAATTAATTGATATTTAATTTATATTTACGACCAAAAATAATGTGATTTATTTCTTAACTTCCTTCTTAAATTGTTCAATAAATTTATCAAAATTATGTTTTAGGAGTAAAATTTATGAATAAAATACCAGAAGTAATGAAACATAGTCAACTGTTGAAGAGGTTGGTCCTTGACAAAAAAACAGTTGAAGACCAGGGTCGAATAGAACAATTGTGCCTTAATACTCAATCTCATCAAGTCATAGGTTTTATATGTAAGTCTGGTATTTTTGGTAAGCAGAAAAAAGTTTTTGCTTGGAAACAAATTGAGACCATTGGCACTGATGCTACTCTAGTTAATGGAGACTCAGCACAAGAAAGTTTAGATAAATTCAATAATACTGTAAATATAATTGGAAATGAAGTATGGACTAATACAGGAGATAAGGTAGGCTTAATTGTAGAATACCTTCTCAACATTAAAACAGGTGCAGTAGTTAATTATTTGTTTAAATCTAATGGGTGGCGAGGTGTTTTGAATAATATTTATTTATTGCCACCAGAAGCAGTTTCCAGTGCAGGGAATAAACGGGTAATAGTAGTCAATAGTTTTATAGAAAATCCTCAATGTTATACTGAAGGAGTTACTCAAAAAATAGGTCTGGTTCAAGATTTTTTACAAGAAGATTTAGTGAAAACTAAAGAGCATATTAATATCGCAAAATGTGAAGCAAAAAAATTACTTGTAGGTTTTCAAGCAACTGCTAAAGTTGTGAAAGAACAAGCTCAAGAAAAAGCACAAGTTGTTACAGAGCAAGCTAAACAAAAAGTAGAGGAATTTCAAAGTAAATCTACAGAAAAAAAGTCCAGAAAAAGTAAGCAAACTGCAAATGATTTTTCTACCAAAATTCAAGAAGTGACAGCAGAAGCTAAAGAAAAAATTGATGGGGTAAAGTCACAATGGGGACAAAACTCTAATATTTCAAAAGATGATCGAGAAAAAAGTACAGATGATTTACAAATACACCCTTGAAGAAGGCAGAAGGCAGAAGGCAGAAGGCAGAAGGAAAAATTGCTTATGTATAGTTAACGACCGGACACTCTGTGTCTACAAACCCCAAATAATTTTCAGCACCCTCATTGACACTGTGGTTTATTCATCCCGCCACAGAAAAGATAATTTTAATATAGTCAAATAAATTATTATAAGTGATTACTTTAGCTTTATTACATCCAACTCAATTAGTTCCAATTCAACATTGGAGCTTTGAATCAAAATCATTAATTCACATAGGTAGAGCAAGTGATAATGATGTAATAATTTATAGTGCAGTAGTTTCTCGCCATCATGCAGAATTATGGCAAAATTCATCTGGTTGGATGATGATTAATTTTGGTGCTAATGGTACTTATGTAGATGATGAGCCAATTATTCAGACATCAGTGATAGATAATATGATTATTCGATTGGGCATTTCAGGGCCAAAGTTACAAATTAATACTAAGGAATTAGCTTCTAAGTTTGCAAAGCAAATAGATGGGTTATCTAGGAAAGAAATAGATACAGTTAATGTTTTTGATAAGAATGAATTTACAGATGAGGATTTTACACAAACAGATTTTAATTAAGTAAGGGTAAGGAAGAAGGAAGAAGGAAGAAGGAAGAAGGAAGAGGGAAGAGGGAAGAAGGCTTAAGAGCAAGAAAAAACTTAATTTTTCTGTAGATATTCACCCATGAATTTACACAAAGGATACCAGTGGACATGATATAATTTGTCGTTATAGAAGTTAATTACATAGTTGTGCAGAAAATACCTAAAATTTAGTTCAGAGTTTATTTGTTAATTTGATTGATTATAGTATCCACTAATTATTTTTTTCTTCTTCTTGGTGCAATAGTATGTCGGTCTACCTGATATTTTTTAGCAGCCATAGACATATTAAACTCTAAATTTTCCCATTTTTCTAACTTAATTTTTTTTCCTCTAGGTTGCAGTGGTTTAATATTTAAAACATGAATAATTTCTTGAGCTACTGCTTTTGCTAATAGGGGTGGAACTGAATTTCCAACTTGTCTAAAACCATGCCATTTTGTGACATGAAATCTAAACCAATCAGGGTATGAATGTAATCTTGCTGCTTCCCTAACCGTGATACATCTGGGTGTAAATGGGTGTATTGGTCTTGGAGAAGTATATGCACCTTTACTACTTGGTGTTCCTGCTCTGAGTGTGTTACAAATACCATCAGGGTTAAGTCTATAAAAATGGCTTACTGATTCAGTTTTTCCCGGTGCTGTAGCATTAAATCTTTCTCTTGATTTTTCTGTATGTTTTGTGCGTAAACTAGAGGTTAATATTGTTCGATCGTATTCTCGTTTATAAGAATAATCATTATCAAAACGTTCAAGATTACGCAATTTTCTAGCATATTTGCTTGGTTTACCATAATCATTTTCTACTTTTATCCAATCTCTTTCTAATAATTCTGGATAATTTTCTACTTCCGGTAAATCTCCTATTGCATCCGTAACAGTTATCAAGTTTTCTGATTTTTTATCGGTAGAAATATTTGTAATTGCCAGAGGATAATTTGGCAGTATTAAACCTTTTTGACATCCTATTAAAAATAATCTTTCCCTATTTTGCGGTACGCCATAATTGACAGCATTTAAAATTTGGTAAGGTTGCTGAATTTGATAACCATTTTTATCGAATTTATCAATGACTTCCTCAAGAAAAAATTTGTGTTTTCCTACAGTTAATCCCTTGACATTTTCTATGACAAAATATTTAGGTTTTAACTCTAAAACTAATCGAATGAAGTGAGTTATAAGTGTATTGCGTGGGTCATCTAAGGTGCGTTTTCCTATCAGAGAAAAACCTTGACAGGGAGGACCACCAAAAATTACATCAATTTCTTTATTTTTAATATTTGATAACTGTCTAATCTCATCTCCAGTAATATCAACTATACTACGACATAATATTGGCCAAAAAGGAAAATTGAATTGATGAGTGGCACAGTGAATGGGGTCTAATTCTACAGAAACAAGTATATCAAATCCTGCTTGTTCAAAGCCTAGAGTCATACCTCCTGCACCTGCAAATAAATCTATACCTATTGGTCGTCGCATATTACATCTCTACATTTATTTATATATATAGCAGTAGGTTCTTTGGTTAGGACAATAAATTTTAGTGAAAAGGGAATAGGAAATAAAGGAATGTCCGCACCCTATTTCCGTAGTGCTATATCTTTAGTTTTGGGAATAGATTGAAGATAATAGGTCAAATTAGAAATGCTTTTAGACTATCAGAATTATGGCAGAAGTGACATTTAAGAATAAAGAACCTATCCTACTACTTTTATCAAGCTTATTTAAGTAAAATGTGTTTTAAAAGCTTGATTTTTAGTTTTGAAATCTCAAAATATTTACGGTTTTTAGCAAAAATATTATTACTGGGATACCTACTAAATAATGGCTAAATCCTGTATTTTGGGGTTGGTTTTTCCAACAATCATCAAACTTTTGACACCGCTTTTGAGGCGCAAGGAGGCATTGCAGCAGGAGTTGTTTCTTTGATATTCAGAGAGCTTCGACGTAAAATCCTTGACTTACAAGCATTATAGTCTAATTTGGCTTATTAAGTTGTGTAAGCCTCATTAGGAGATTTTTTTCTGTTGTTTCCATAGTCTATCGGAGAATAATTTGATTAAACTGGCTAATATAATAACAATTATTCTATATCTAAACCCAAAATTCTATGACTGAGGAAAAGCAAGCAATATTAACAGCAAATCAAGCCTTTTATCGAGCTTTTGAAAAACGGGACATCGAAACTATCAGTTCTATTTTGTCCAAGGGTATTGGCACAGTTTGTATTCATCCAGGTCGTACTGCCATTCATGGTTTTGAAAATATTCGGAATTCCTGGGATTTAATATTTAAAAATACTAATTATATTGAAATCGATCTTGATATTGTGACAACAGAAATTAATGGAGATATTGGTTATGTTGTTTTAATCGAAAATTTGATGCAAGTTATTGGAGGTAGGAGAACTAAAGCTAAGTGTATCGCAACAAATATTTTTGAGCGGATGGGTGGAAATTGGTATATGATTCATCATCATGGTAGTCCATTGATAAACTAGGGTATTTCTTAGGAGTCAGGAGTCAGGAGTCAGGAGTCAGGAGGGAAGAAAGAAGAAAGAAGGAAGAAATAAGAAGTAAGAAGGAAGAAGGAAGAAGTAAGAAGGAAGAAGGAAAAATCTGGCACTGTCTGAGCTTGAAGCTTTTGATTTGTCCGTTCCTTTTCTTTCCATTGCTATAATTTTTCAAGAGCAGATATTGCCTCTATTTAATATCAATTTCATAAAATCAGGACTTACGCATAAGGTAGGAAAAATGCGGAGCAAAACGCCCCTACTACTGACTACTGACTACTGACTCCTGACTCCTTATCTAATTTTCTTCCACAATATTGAGGTCTTTGTTGTAATTGAATATCTAATAAATCAGCCACATTACACTTTAATCTACCTGCTGTTTGTTTATCTGGTTCTATATAGCCAAAACCACTACTAAAAAACTTTTGTTGATAAGAATAAATTGCTTCTATCCATTGTTTTTGTGCTTCTAAATATTTCTCTGGTTCTGCCAAAAGTTCATCTTCTATTGCCCCAGCATACTGAAGTTTTATATCATTTTCTATAATTTTCTTAATTGCTTGAATAATCTTTAAGTGTGCGTCTTCTGCTGTAATTACTGTTGAATTTTGAGATAATATTTCTGTCTCTAGTTCCCGGACAATTTCTCTAATCACGCTGCTAGTCGTGGAAAAATTGTCTAGTGCTTTTTCCATTTTTACTGAGGAAATTACACTAACATTTTTTGTTGAACTATCAGTTAATTGTTCTTCTGGAAAAGGGGAAGGTACATTTTTTTTCGGTTCAGCAATAGTACGAGTATCAAACTTATTTGCCTGATATCCTAAAACAAAAGATAGACCATGAGAAAGCATTAATAAAAATGTTACTGCTACTGGTACGCCATACTTTTTGATAGAAATAATTATTCGGTCAGAAACAGTTAATTCTTGCCGAACATTTAACCCAAAAATTCTGATTTCATAGATTGACTTTAACCTCGGAAATGCTGATGTAAATATTAATTTTGGGACTTTTCCATTACTTAGTTGATGAAAATAGGCTGCTAACTCATAATCAGGTAGTTGAGAAAATAACTCCGCAAAAGGTTGATAATAATTGCAGCGATCACGACGATATTTTAAGTGGGAAATGAGTTTTTGCCAAATAGTATTTCCATAAATTAGTTGCTCTATTTCTTGGTCAATTTTTGTGTTTAATAAATTGTTCTCCAAATATTCTAAATATTCTAAATCGTGGCGAACTTGTTGTGTAATTGTACTAGAATATGTTGACCATAAACTACCTTTAGTTTTTAATAGCCAACAGAAAGCAGGAACAGATATTTTTCCTCCTAATATTTGAGATAAGGTGTCATTCATTCCTGCTGCAATTAATGGGTCGAATGATTTTTGATAATTTTTCAGTTGAGATTGTAATTTGAGAGATATTTTTTGTTTCTCATCTTCTTTTTTTCCGTCTCCAGTAATATTTAACCAATTTAGATATTCTGGTAAAGTTTCAGGAATAAAAATTGCTCTTAAAGTTAATAACCTAACCATTTGAGCATTAGCATTTCCTTGTTTTACAGCATTACTCGCCCCCAGATTATCAAACAGGTTGTTTAAATATTTTGATGTAATTTGACCATTCTGTAATTTTAAAATTAAATTTTCTACCCATTCTTGTTTGATTTGAGAACCACTAATTAATCCTTTAATTGCTGTTTCTATAGCTGCTTCATCTATATTTGTTGATATATTTTCCCTGGATTTTTTCATCATCTTTGTCTGTGTTTGTGACAGATTTGCTTCTACTTCAGTATTAGCAGGATGAATAATGATAAATTGTTCTGGTCGTTCAATTGCTTCGACATTATAAGCCCATGATATAGGTAGATCGTTGGCTTTAATCTCAGCCATTTTATTAAGAATTTGTAAGTCAGATAATTCAGTAGGAATTATTACAGGTACAACTTGACTACTCAGCCAGTTTTGCCATTCTGTGGGTAAATTTATTTCTAATTTTTTAGTAATTTTATGTTGATTTGGTTTCCCAATTTCTTTAGTTTCAGATGGATTAAATATCGGATTAACACCTTGTTGTTGTTGAGTATTTATCCAGTCTAATATTTGCCAAATATTATCTTTACCAGTGCAGAGAAAATAACGATAAAAAGAAGTAGAACGCCCATACTCATCTTGCCCAGTAGTTACTACAGCAACTACTGAATAATCTGGTTCTTCATTACTTATACTCAACACCACTCGCCCGACAAAAGTAGGTTCTTGACTATTACGGTCTTTGGCTACTTCAAAGCCTTTATTAGCAATTGCTCTTCCTACAGAATGGGGAACTTGGGGCAAGGTTAAGTTCATATATTCCCCTACTTTAAATCCCCGAGAAATCCATTTACCATCGGGTAATATTTCGGGAATTATACCTGTGCTGAACTCGTGAATTTCAATAGTTTCCATTTGCTGATTTGAGGAAGGTTTTAGGTTTTAGGTCTTATATAATGTACGGTTGAATAGTTATAATTAAAGCTCGTAGTAGGGCTTTAGTCCTAATACCAATTTGAAAAAAGAATTTTACGAATAATAAGTATGACTAAAAGACTTTACAGGAAACCTATATTTGACAAAGCGGTGCGACCCCGCGACGACGCCAGTCGCAAGCGGTCGGACCCCGCGACGACGCCAGTCGCAAGCGGTCGGACCCCGCGACGACGCCAGTCGCAAGGGAACGCCGACCAAGAGAGGGAACGCCGACCAAGAGAGGGAACGCCGACCAAGAGAGGGAACGTGCACCAAGAGAAAAAGAGAATTTCTGGTCTAAAAACTGGCATTGAAGCTATTCACTCTGGCTTCTGAGTTCTCACTCCTTACTTCTAAGAAATACCCTAGCTATTTGTAGCAAACATTTATCAATTATAAGATAGATATTTCAGTTGCTCAAGCCCTACTACGAACAAAAAATTTTCTTCTTTTCCTCCTCTTTCTTCTTCCTTCTTCCTTCTTCCTTCTTCTTTTTTCCCTCCTGACTCAGTCCTCCTGACTCCTGACTCCTTAATCATTATCTAATTGTGAATTACGCTTGCCTGTACAAATCCAATAAATAGGAGAAACTAAGCCAAAAGGTCGCCATTTTTTCGAGTCTTCTAATACTGATGCTACCCCACCACGACCCCGATAAATTTGCTGAGAATTTGGCTTATAATATTTATTTCCTGTCACACCAAAAGCAGAAGTTGTAAAATATTCCACATTACCCATTCCCAAATTTTGCCAAGATTCTAATCTTTTAAAAATAGTAGGAAACCGTGCCTCTGCTAAAAATTTTGGTCTATTTCTATTTACCCATAAATCAGCTAATTCACACTTAGTTAAAACCAAAGCAATACGCCGTTTTTCACTAAACAAATCCCGACCTGCTAATGCTACTAAAAGTCGATCCACTCCTCTGGCATATTCTAAATCTTTACGATGAGTTGTACCGTCAATCATTAACATAATTCCCGTAGCTGGAAAACAATCATTTAAGTAGTCTCGAAGTAATTGAGAATCTGTTTGCTGAAGTACATCGCTAAAAAATTCTCCAGAGTAATCTTTGCAACTAATATCTAGATTTAAAACAGTATTCGACCGCCTCAAATTATCTTCTGGTTTGAGAATAATTCTTAAACTATAATCCTTAATTTCTAACACATCATTAGCTAGACGAGTTTGTTCAATTTGTAACCCTGACTCTATCAAATTTTGTGCCTGCTTAATCAAATCTTCTCCATCTTTATTTGCTGGAGTAACTAATTCAACAGGACTAGAAAAATCAGCATTTGGCCACCTAGCCAAAGCTGCCATATAAGTTGTTTTACCAGCAGCGCGATCGCCTATTACTCGTAAAATGCCAGAGCAATTTTCCTCTTTTAAATTCTCATTAATTCTGGTCTTTAATAGGGAGTTAAACATTCTTTTTACCGAAAAATTGTGGTTTGAAATAGCAGTCAGCGGTCAGCGGTCAGCTATTCCTACGGAATGCTGCGCAAACAGCTTCTCAAGGTGTATAATGGGGGATACTCAAGAGAAGCTGCTCCGCGTCTACAAACCCCCATAAAAGGAGATAATAAATAAAAATTTTCCTTTGAGTCAATCCTATCCATTTTAAAAGAGAGGTAATAATTAATTATTAATTATTAATTATTAATTGTTGAATCCTACCTCATCTAAATTCCCATTTCTCCTGTCTCCTGTCTCCTACCCTCACCCATAAGACTTTTTCAGCAAACCCTAATTATTAATTGTTTTACCTTGACTTAACCAATACAGGGGTGAAACTATGCCATAAGGTTTCCATTTCAAAGGTTCCCGTAAAATTGAGTGGGGACTTCCTAATTCATCAGTACGATTTGGGCGTGGGTCATTTCGTTGTAGAACGCCAAAAGTAGATATAGCATAAAACCGTAAATTTTGTTGAGAAATACGCTTTTGTAAAATACTGGTTGTTCTTGGTAAATGCACTTTAAATATGTCTAATTCTGGGTCAAGACGACCAGGCCAAATTTCCCCTCTTTCACATTTACTCATTGCTATAGCGAGACGTAAATCTTGGGAGCGATCGCGCTCATCTATTAAATTAATAAATCTCTCCATTACATTACTATAAAATAAGTCGTTTCCTGGCTCCCATTTATGGAGTAAAATTAGACAACCGACATTATCTTTGATTAGACATTCATCTAGAAATTCTTGATGTAAAGGATTAGAAATACCTGTTTGTAATTCATTAAAAATTTCCCCTGGATAATCTCGCACTACTAAATTAATTTCTTCTGGTTTTTGTTGCCACCAACGCTTGATTTCTATGTAGAAAGAATACAAAGGTAAATCATAGAAACTTTTGATTTTTATTCCATCAATAATAGTAGGTTCTAAAGAAGCACCATTCAGAATAATTGTTTCAGCCTTATTCGCTAAATTTTGAGCATCATTAGTAATGGCTGTAATTTGAAAATTTGGGTGACTTTTTTCCGGCCAATAAGCCAATCCAGCTAGATAAGTAGTCTTGCCCGCACCCGTAGGTCCAATAATACAAATATTCCCCATTTTTTTGATTAAATCTCTCTATTACTATTGATTAATTGTAAGCATTTCCTGCGGAATGCTTACTTTACTATTAATTAATTTAACTTGCTTATTTGACAAAAAATATGTAAGCATTCAGCATTCAGCATTCAGCATTTCCGTTTGTCATGCTGCGCAAACAGATACATGAACATATTCAAGAAATTACTAAGGTTAGCTGAAGACATTTTTTTTTATAAGTTTTAATTCTCCTTGGAGACTAATTCCTATTTTGAGCTGATAATGAGCTAACAACTTATAGCTGATAGCTGTTAACGCAGTTCCTCTGAAAGAGGCTAGCTGATGGCTGAATGCTTACAAAAATATCAAACTCAAGGACAAAACTTTAACTCTTGCCTTCTTGTTTCTTCCTTGTTTTTATAACGGGAGCAAGATGCTCCCACTGGCTATACTTTTTTCTTCTTTCTTCTTCCTTTGATTAATTTAACTTGCTTATTTGACCAAAGGAAATATCTAACTCAATGACAAAACTTTAACTCTTGCCTTCTTGTTTCTTCCTTGTTTTTATAACGGGAGCAAGATGCTCCCACTAGCTATACTTTTTGCTTCCTTCTTCCTTCTATACTTATTGCTGATTTATTCTTCCTTTGATTAATTTAACTTGCTTGTTTGACAAAAGGAAATATTGAACTTAAGGATAAAACTTTGACTCTTGCCTTCTTGTTTCTTTCTTATTTTTAGAATGGGAGTAAGATGCTCCCACTGGCTATACTTATTGCTGATTTATTCTTCCTTTGATTAATTTAACTTGCTTGTTTGACAAAAGGAAATATCTAACTCAATGCAATGACAAAACTTTAACTCTTGCCTTCTTGTTTCTTTCTTTTTCCTTCTTCCTTGTTTGATAACGGGAGCAAGATACTCCCACTGGCTATACTTTGTTGCTTCTTTCTTCCCTCTTCCCTCTTCCTTCTTCCTTCTTTTAAGCTAAATAACTAGCTAAATAAATCCAAGGTAATTCTAATAAACTACGGTGATAAATACTGGTAATAAAACACCGAACAGACAAACCTGAACGACTGCTATTTATTTGTTCCAACTGTGTTTTTAGTGGTAAAAAATAACTATTAACCACATAATTATGACGTTGTAGCCAATTCATAGTAGAACCATGAGGTAAATAAGCCAATTTAGAAATTTCTTGCTCAAGATTACAATCAATTAAATCAGCTTGATTCAGACATATTACAATACGTCGAGCTTGAGGACAATCATAAAGAAAAAAGTCAGTCCAACGATTAAATCTATTGCACCATTGTTGCTGAGTAATATAATTTTCCTGCTCAATGTGAGGCTGCAAAATTTCTCGATAGGGAGGAACAATTAAAAAAATCCCTTCACTTTTACCCACTGTTTCTTTAAAATCTTGCCATTCATTAATATGCTCAGATTGCCATGACCTACGAAATAATTCCCCAGGAGAATCTATCCAATCTACAATAATTTTGCTAATACCAGTAGAAAGTCTAACTTTCACATTCAAAGAACGCTTTTCAATACTTTGAGTAGGCTTAGCAGTGCCATCTAAATTAAGTAAATTTGCCTGGAGATTTTGATAATTTTGATTGGCCAAAGAAACCTGGACATAATTTCCTTGGGGATTGGCCAATTCTAATGCTAAATGAGTTTTGCCGACGGCGCGATCGCCTATATAAACTACTCCCATTTTAGAGTTAAGAGGTTTAAAGATAATGTATGAATTCCGGTAGTTTGGGCATTATAAATAGGAGTCAGGAGTCAGGAGTCAGGAGGGAAGAAAAAGAGGAATAGAAGGAGAAAGTTTTTTGTTTAGCTGGCGCACAACGCACGTTAACGCTACGCAACAAAGCCGCGCAGCATTCTGCACCGAAAACGCGGAGCACGGAACGGAGTTCTATTGCGCTCTTATCCGGACATGATATCATACCTCAAATCACCAACGCCCTAAATCCTTGGTTATATGAGCAAGGTTTTTAATTTTCTCTCATATCAAATTTTTTTGGGAAGATAAAAAAAAGATTAATTTGTTCTCCTTCATTATTATTTTTCTTAAGCAATAATTGTAATTAGAAATAAACTCATACCTACCACAAAAGCTATGTAAGTATTTAAGCGGACATGATATAACAGTCGAAGGAAAGGGTGCGGACAAATCAAAAGCTTAAAACTCAGACAAAGCAATATTTTTCCTTCTTCCTTCTTCCTTCTTCCCTCTTCCTTCTTCCTTCTGCTATATAACAATTTTTGCCCAACCTTGAAACCCACCCCGACACTTTTTCATATTTGTAAAATTACTCGTGCCAAGTTGAAATAAATCAAAACACCGAGAACATCCACAGCAGTAGTAATAAAAGGTGCTGACATTAATGCCGGATCTAACCCAAATGAACGAAACAGGAATGGCAAAGACGAACCAGCAACAGAAGCCAAAATTGAGATTGCCAGCAAACTTATACCCACCGTTACTGACACTTCTAAATTACCCTTGACAATAAATACCAAAGCCCAAATTGTTGCTAACAAACCGAGAACACTCCCAAGTATTGCACCAGCAGCAGCTTCACGCAGAATCACTTTCAACGGCCCAATTTTCCATATTTCATCGGTATTCATACCCCTAATCACAACAGTGGAAGATTGCGCCCCCACATTCCCTCCAGTACCAGTCAACAATGGAATAAACGCTGCTAAAGCAACTACTTTTTGCAGAATATCTTCTTGTGCTGTAATAATTCCACCCGTCACACTATTTGTCAGCAGTAACACAAATAACCAAACTACTCTTCTGCGAGCAGCAGTAAATAGATTTACCTGGAAATAGTTATCACCTTCAGACTGCACCCCACCTAGAGCATAAATATCTTCGGTGGTTTCCTGTTCCAAAATATCGAGAACATCATCAATGGTAATGATACCCACCAGTCGTTGTTCGCTATCTACTACTGGTATTGCCAGAAAGTCGTAACGCTGAATAATACGAGCAACTTCTTCTTGGTCAGTACCAGTTTGCACGCAGACAAAATCACGACTCATAATTTCGCTGATAGTTTGGTTTAGTTGAGAAGTGACTAAATCTCGCAACGACAGAATACCTGTGAGATGACGGTTAGTGTCAGTCACATATAGAGAATAAACTGTCTCAGTAACGTGAGCTAATGAGCGAATACGTTCTAAACTTTGAGAAACTGTATATTCCTCTTTGAGGGAGATGTATTCCGGAGTCATTATCCGTCCTGCGGTTCCGGAGTTGTAACCCAGAAGTTGCGCTGTAGCTTGGCGTTCAGCAGGGCTAAGTTGACCTAATAAACGCCTGACAACAGCTGCGGGTAATTCTTCAAAGAGTTTAGCACGGTCGTCAGGTGACATTTTATCAACAATATCTATAACTTCTTGGCGTTTGAACTTTTCGCACAAAGACTGTTGTACGCTGGAGTCTAATTGCTCATAGACTTCGATCGCTTCACGTTTAGAAAGTAAGCGAAATGCTATGACTTGCATTGTTTCTGGTAAACCTTCGATCGCTTCGGCAATATCAGCCGGTTGTACAGGAACTAACATCGCTTTAGCTCCAGATAAGTTATCTTGTTCTAACAGAGCTTGAAGTTGCGATCGAACTAACTCCCGTAATTCTTGACGAGAAATAGTAGCTATGGAAGGGGATGAATAGTTATTATCTTCAGTCAAAGCTAACCCTCCTAATATATAGATTGCTGAATCTAGTTTAGAGGCTAAATGAACTTTTTGCTCGTTATCAAGTAATCAATTCATAATTTATAGGGTGAGCAGTCCCCCACCTCACATCAGTAATATTTTAATAACCGGAGTCTGGCGGTAAATTTGGTTGTTGTGATGCTTGCACTGCTAACTTATCACATCGCTCATTTTCTCTATTACCAGAATGACCGCGCACCCAAGAAAATTCCACTTGATGTTTGTTACATAAATCTAATAATTTTTCCCATAGATCCGGATTCATTGCTTTATCTTTTTTATTCCGTTTCCAGTCATTAGCTCGCCAGCGTTTTGCCCAACCTTTAGTAATGGCATCAACTATATATTTAGAATCAGTATAAAGAGTAACATTACAAGCAGATTCTAGAGTTTGAAGTCCTAGTATTGCTGCCATTAATTCCATGCGGTTATTAGTAGTTAACTTATAACCACCAGATAATTCTTGGCGCTGTCGATCGGTAATAATCACAACACCATACCCACCAGGTCCAGGATTGCCACTACAAGCACCATCAGTATAGATAGTAACTTCTGGAATTTTTTCTGTCATTTTGATTCCTTTTTATCAAGTAATATCTTATTAATAATTATACAGTGGAATGGTAATCATACACATTAACATCCTATTCTTAAATAGCTACCAAATAAAATTCAAACTGCCTCACGTAATTCACTAAGATCCGATCCACAAATTGCCTGTAAATTACGAGTAATTTTCTCAATTTCCCAATCCCACCATTTAATTTCTAGCAACTCTTTAATAATAGCTTCTTCAAATCTTTTACGAATTTCTTTAGCAGGATTTCCACCAACAATACTGTATGATTCAACATTTTTTGTCACTACAGAATTTGTCGCTATAATTGCCCCATCTCCTACTTGAATACCAGGCATAATTATCGCTCCATAACCAATCCAAACATCATTACCAATCACTGTATTTCCTTTGTCTGGCCACAAGTCCGGCATTGCTTTTTCCCAACCTTCTCCAAACACAGGAAAAGGATAATTTGTAAACCAATCAGTACGATGATTTCCTCCATTCATAATAAACTTGACATCAGAGGCAATAGAGCAAAATTTACCAATAATTAATTTATCTCCAATAAAATCAAAATGATAGAGAACATTACGCTCAAAATTCTCTGGATTATCAAAATCGTCGTAGTAAGTATAGTCTCCGACAATGATGTTGGGATTTTTAATAATGTTCTTTAAATAGACTAATCGAGTTTGATGAGGTATTGGATATTTAAGGTTAGGGTCAGGACCGTTACTCATATTTTTTGATATAGCACTACGCGAGGGAATAGGGAACAGGGAACAGGGAACAGGGAGTGGGAAACACTGAAGCAATAAAATTCTCACATCTAATACCAATTTTCCTGCAAAATCTTTTTATTGCACTTATTATTCGTAACATTCTTTTTTCACGCTTGGTATAATATCATGTCCGTTGGTATAGTCCCGTGTAAAAGTTGGGGAAATATCTACCGCCATATAAGTAAAATTTTTCCTTTTCTTAAGGCTTCTTCCTTCTTCCTTCTTCCTTACCTTCTCTATACAAGACCGATGCTACCGGACATGATATAATTCCTGATTGCTATAGTATGAAAAAAAAAGAGTAGTTCATCAGTGGAACTACTCTTGTCTAAACTATAGCAGCTTTCGTTAACATAGAACACAACTATTTCTGTGACTTATTAAACTTTAGATATATCTATAATTTTACTATAGTCAACATGAGTGAAAACCGCTATAATTATTTTCACTATGTTTCAAAGATGGTAGGTGGAACTGCCATTAGTACTCTTGACTTATAGAATATCTAAAACAACAGAAAATAAATAATCAACCTTCTATTCTAGATAACTAAACGCCTTCTTCCTTCTTCCTTCTTCCTTCTTCCTTCTGCCTTAATAATTTACTTCAAAACATACTTACTTAATACAGCATAGACTTCGTTAATATTCACCGAACGATTAAATTCATGACTAATTGGTTCTGATTCACTACCTACCCAAATATTTAACTCTGCATCTAAGTCAAAATGCCCTGCACTTTCTTTAGAAAACTTGGTAATTTTTGAATAAGGAATAGAGAGAAACTCAATTTTATGTCCTGTCACTCCTTGTTTATCTACCAAAATTAAACGCTTATTAGTAAACACAAACATATCGCGAATAATTTGGTAAGCTTTTTCAATTTGTTCTCCATCTACTAAAATATCGTTGAATAACTTATCTAGTTTTTTGGAATCAATATTAACTTCGGCAGCATTTCCGAGTAGACCACTAATTAAACCCATATTTTACTCCTTTTAAATAATTTTCAGCACTTATCTTTGAGCCAGTAAACTTAAGTAAGGGAATTGATACTCAAGACTGAAAGGTGATAGCTTGTTAATATTCAGGACTTACGCAAATTGGCGTTTAAAGCACCATCTGTAGGGGCGCAATTCGGAGCTTTGCGGAACGCAAATGCCATTCGCACTAGCTATCTGTAGAGTCCCTGCGTAAGTCCTGATATTATAATTAACGATCAAATCATTATAAATCTCCATAAATTACATCAACCTTTTCTGAAATCCTTGTCGGGACGTTCCATGGAATGTCCCTATATTATTTTTCGGAAATATCTATTAGCAGAAGAATGATCTTCTTTTTTATCTTAACAAAATCTGGAGTGAAGCGATCGCCATGGTTCTGATGAGAGTTTTTTGACTCAAGTAGATTGATCGCTTCTAACTAACTTAAGTTACTACAGAAGTTAAATTAATTGCCTCACACTACACTATTTCACTTCTACCACATCATTACAGCAGTTTCACCACTTAAAGCAGAAAAATACAAACGAACTCTGAGAATATAAGTACGACCTGCTTCATAAAACCGATATAAAACGTCATAGTTAGTGACATTTTAATGTTTACTTCCTGCTTCCACCGGAACTGTCGGCAGCACTCCGTCCACAGGCATCAACGGTCAAGCCGACCGCATTTCTTAAATTAATTGAGGCATTTAAGTCTCGGTCTATTGATAGACCGCATTCTGGGCAGTCATAAGTTCTGATATTCACTCGTCATATCCTGTACATGACCACAACTAGAGCAAGTTTTAGATGATGGAAAAAATCTGTCTACTACTACTAATTCACTTCCGTACCATTGGCACTTGTATTTAAGCTGTCTGCGAAACTCATAAAACCACTATCTGCTAACTGACTTAGCTAGCCTATGGTTGGCTAGCATTCCAGACACATTGTCATACTTCAATGACAACACTGCCGTGGTTCAAAGCTTGCGTAAGTTGTCAGTTGATCAAGTGCATCTTTGCGGATATTAGCTACTCGTCTATGCTGCTTGGCTAACTTGATTACAGCTTTGTACCAATTATTTGAATACTTGACTTTTCTACTAATTTGACGTTGCAACTTAGTCAGTTTTTTCTCAGCTTTTCTATATGGTTTGATACTAGGAAACACCTTGCCATCACTTAAAGTAGCTAAGGTTTTTACACCTAAATCTACACCGATAACATCAGTTTTTTTGGGTATGGTGTGAGGATGAAATTCAAAGCTAAAGCTAATATGCCAATCTCCTGCTTGCCTGCTAATAGTTATTTTTTTTACTGTTGCCTCAATAGGTTCATAAGTTTTGACAATACCAATAAAAGGTAACTTGTGACTCCATCCGTTTAGTTCTATTGGTTTTCCACAATTATCTATTGTGAATGAATCAGACTTACCTTTCTTCTTAAATCTTGGATATTTACCTAACCCTTGTTTGCGCAGCATTCCGCAGGAAAAAAACCTCTTAAATGCTTCACCCAAGTTAATAAAAGCATATTGATAAACTTTAGATGACAAGTTTTTCATCCAAGGATAAAGTGGTTTTGTATGATTGGTAAAAACCTTTCTCAGCTTACGGACGTTTGGCTTATAACCATCCTGATAAGCAGCATTCCACAGACTTAAACCCCAGTTATAACACCAGCGTGAATAGCCAGCGTGTTGAGCCATCAGAGTCTTCTGTTTATTATTAAGTTTCAGCTTTGTTCTAATGGATTTCATCTATGAATGAGTGCAGCCTGTCTAAAAGTATGCTTAGATACGTATTATATCGTTATTCTCTGATTAAGTCAATGCTCTCAACAGTTTGTGAGTAATCAAAGCATTGTATTCAGTACCACTATCATCATCTCCATTCAAATACCTTGGATCACCATTCTCTTACTCAAATAAAACCATTACAGTATCTGCTTTACCAAAAGTCTGAAAATTGTAATCTCGCGAAACTTCTGGCTCCACAATAAAATTAACCTGTTCTCCAGGAGATAAAATTAGTGGCACTCAAACAAAAGGTTTGAGTGCAATATAATCGTTTATTCCCAACACAGGATAAAACTTTTGCATCCAGTCCTTATCCTTTTTTGACAAACCAGGTTCTGGAAAAATTCCTTGCTGGTTATAGGGTGCAGGACTATCGAGCAATTCTGCTTGGAACTGATAGTGCATAATTGAGTTTGGGTCCCAGTCAGACCCTGCAATTTCATTTGCTGGTATTTTACCGAAAAATTGGGTTTAAAGCCTCGCCCTTGTAGGGCGACTTTTTATTTTTATGTTAAGTCAATTGAATATATGCTATAGTGTTATTAGTTGCCGGGGGGCACGCCTCCTCCGGAGGAGCTACGTTTTGTCTCGGCTAAAGTCAGGCTTTAAATATATACCTCACCTGACTTTTGACTGTAGAAAAAAGAAAAACCTCACCAAATTTCCCAATATACTGCTCTACATATATAGATGTATAGAGAGTGCTGAGAATTTGTGATTAATTTTCTTCGATAGAGCTGAATATATCTCATTCTCACTCAAATTTTTTCTGGTTAAAAGTTGAGTTATCTCAGAATTTGAATGGCTGTGATTTATTGGTTTTCTCTGGATTACTTTCTGGGGATAATTGATTTTTTGTCTCGGCTAAAGTCAGGCTTTAAATATATACCTCACCTGACTTTTGACTGTAGAAAAAAGAAAAACCTCACCAAATTTCCCAATATACTGCTCTACATATATAGATGTATAGAGAGTGCTGAAAATTTGTGATTAATTTTCTTCGATAGAGCTGAATATATCTCATTCCCACTCAATTTTTTCTGGTTAAAAGTTGAGTGATCTCAGAATTTGAATGGTTGTGAGTTGTTGATTTTCTCTCGATTAATTTCTGAGGGTAATTGATTTTTTTACCTTGGTGAGAGTTAGGGTTTAAATATATATTTCATCTGACTATTCAATGTAGAAAAAAGAAAAATCTCGCCAATTTTTCCAATATATATATAGATGTATAGAGAGTACTTAGATTTGGTAGTGAATTTTCTTTAGTGGAGTTAAAAGTATCTCATTCCCACTCAATTTTTTCTGGTTAAAAGTTGAGTTATCTCAGAATTTGAATGGCTGTGAGTTGTTGGTTTTCTCTAGATTACTTTCTGGGGGTAATTGATTTTTTTATCCCTCGATGAGAGTCATGGATTAAATGTATATATCTGACTGAAACTCTCCTCATCATATCTGTGAATATCACTGTTTTTGACTTTAGAAAAATCTCGAAAAATTCAAAAATATACTGTTATCTATTATAGATAGATAGATGTATGGGAGATGGTTGGGCTTTGTTGTTGATTTTCTATAGATAAATTTCGGAGGGTAACTTATTTTTTTGTCTCAGTAAGAGTCATAGATAAAATATATAGCAGTCCCCATTACTGTATTAGATATATCAAAAGCTAAAAACTCAGACAATGCCAGATTTTTCTTCCTTCTTACTTCTTCCTTCTTCCTTCTTCCTTCTTACTTCTTATTGAAAAGTTTTTGAGAAATGGTATTATTTTGAGCAGCTTAAATTAAAGAATATGACTCAGACTAGATTTAATTGTTCAGAAAATTCCATTCACCAAGAACTTCTAAAATTTATACCTGCTGATGCTAAAGTTATTATCGAATTTGGCTGTGGTAATGGCACAATAGCTTCTCAATATAAACAGATTAATCCTCACTGTTATTATATTGGCATTGAATCTAATCCAGACTTTGCTAAAAATTCTGTCTTACAAGTAGATAAAATTTTAGTAGGAAATTTACAACAAAATATTTCTACTCTAAATATCCAACCAGAAACAGTAGACTGTCTGATTTATGGTTTAGATTTAATGGCGAGCGCTGACCCTACTACAGTTTTGAAATATCATCAAACTTGGTTAAAAAATGATGGTCAAGTTTTGGCTATTGTACAAAATGTACAGCATTGGCGCAGAATTTTTAATTTGCTTAAAGGTGGTTGGGAAAATTCGGAAATAATTCGTCATTGGTTTACTCTGGAAAGTCTCAAGTCATGTTTCGCTAACGCAGGTTTACAAGTATATGAAATACAAACTCGTGGTGAAAAAGGAGAGGAGTTTAAACAGTTTCTCCAAGTAACTGAAGTTCTGGTTAATGCTTTGGGTTTGGACTCAAAAAAGTTCGCTACTCAGACGGCTGCTGAATATTTCATTGCACGCGCCACTAAATCTCCTGTTTCTCCCCGGAGATTATTAATTCAAACGATAATTATGGACCCGAAAGTTTGTGGTACTGTCAGAGTTTTGGAACCAGACCGCTTTAGCGCTACTATTCCTGGGGTGAGAACTTTTTCTACTGCGAAAACTGCTGACTTAAATATAGGGTTGCCTCAAGAAGAAAAGGTGTTTATTTGGCAACGCACAATTTTAAATTATCCGTCTGACTTTCATAAACTTAAGTCCTTGCTGAAAAAGGGTTATTTGATTGTGGCTGAAATTGATGATAATCCGTTACGTCGTCCTGAATATGCTGAAAATAATTATCTTAGCTATCGTGGCTGTCACTGTGTACAAACTTCTACCCCATCCCTAGCTAATTTTTTACGTCAATATAACCCCAACGTTGTAGTTTTTCACAATCAACTGGCTAGAATAGTACCCCTATATGAGCGCACACTTTCCCATAATAAATATCTTACCATATTTTTCGGAGCTGTCAACAGGGAAGCAGACTGGAAAGAAATTATGCCGATAATCAATCAAGTATTGTCAGATTATCAAGATAAAATTAGCTTCAAAGTCATCCACGATAAGTTATTTTTTGAAAGTTTAAATACAGCCAATAAAGAATTTTATCCATTTTGTAGTTATGATAAATATCTAGAAATTCTTGGTAGTTGTGACCTTAGTTTATTACCTTTAAATGACAACCCAATTAATCAAATGAAATCCGACTTAAAATTTGTTGAATCTGCAGGTTATGGAGTAGCTGTACTAGCTAGTCCAATAGTTTATCAAGATTCAATTATTGATGATAAAACAGGTTTAATTTATCATTCTGTTTCAGATTTTGCTAGAAAATTTCGACAACTAATAACTGATGAAAATATCAGAAAAACAATAGCAATTAACGCTTATAATTGGGTTAAAAATAATCGTTTACTTTCTCAAAATTATCGTCAGCGCCGTGATTGGTATCTGCAAATGCGAGATGAATTACCACGTTTAAATGAAGAGTTAAAAAATCGCGTTCCAGAATTATTTGATTATTAAAAACTTGAAGTATCCTTTTTGAAGGAGCCAGGAGACAGAAGACAGTAAACAGAATAAAGAATCGAAAGTAAGTACAGTTTCTATTTCTAACTAATTAGGGTTTGCGCTTCACTAGTCTAATGGTGATGATAGGCAACAGGCAACAGCTCCGAAAGGCAACAGTTTAGACTATCTGCTACGGCCAAATTTTCGGCATTGTCAGGGGAAAAATATTAGCATTTTGAGACAAATTGAGCCAAAAACCTTGGACTTTTTCATAAATATTTAACCCTGGAAGTCTTGACAGGTATTGATTACAATTTTATTCAGCAAACCCTAATTAGACATCCCCTCCAAAATAGGGAATAGGTTATAAGGAGAAATAATTGATAATTTATGAATATGAATTGATTTGATTTTTGATTTTTACCGAATAATGAATAATTAATAATTAAATAATTCGTAAGCATTTCCTGCGGAATGCTGCGCAAACAGCTATTAGCAGTCAGCTCTCAGCAATAAGAGTCTGCTTTTAAGGACATAGTTTAAATGAATATAGACTTTAACGACTTTTGTAGTAAGATTAATTCTAGCTCAATTAATACAGCTTTAAAGCCACATCAAAAGCAATAGCTGATAGCTGATAACTGATAGCTGACGGCTGTTTGCGCAGCATTCCGTAGGAAATGCTTACAATAATTCGCGCCTTGAAGCCGACCCTTTTAAAGGGAAAAAAAGCGGTCGTTTGCTTCGCAACGCTGACGCGAAACGCGACAGCGGAACGGAGTTCTCTCTTCGTAGCTTCCCGCAGGGTGGGATGGCTCCGAAACCTGCGCCATATCCAATCGACCAAGAAAAGAAATAATATTTCCTTATATTCAATTCCGTAACGGTTAAAACCTGAGGTAATTATCAATTATCCATTAATGAACAGATGTCTATTAGAACTCTCTAGAAAATAGGGAATAGGGAGTAGGAAGTAGGGGGAAATAATTTTTGATTTATCTACGATAATTGATTTTATTTCTGATTATTGGAGATGTTTATTAAATACCATAAAATATAAGATTTAGTTGAGATATTATATCAAGCCTATCAAGTCCGGTAGCATCGGTATTGTAAAGTCAGGGTAAAGAAGAAGGAAGAAGGTTTAAAAGTTGCAAAAAACTTAAATTTCCTGTATATGTTCACCCTGGTATTTACACAAACTATAAAGTGCGGACATGATATTAAACCTATAGCAATCCGCGCATTGGTTGTGACAATTTTTATAATAGTTAATTTGAACTGAAAACCTTGAAAATTCTGTACATAGTCAATCCGACGGCTCCCCTATCACCAAAATATTAAAAGTTAAATAGGATTGCTATATTTATACTCCTACAGATAAGCAAACTAAATTAATTTATGCTATAGAATTAAATACAGCAATTGTCACAAGTATAATTGTCTAAATTATGTTAGTTATCAAAAAAACTAACATATTTTATTAGTCTATGGTTTCCTAAAAAAATTAAATTATTAAAAATATAATATTCTAGAATTATTTAACAGACAAAAAAATTGACCTATGATTTTTGAATAAGTAGTTGAGCTGCTAAAAAAGTTAGTATTAGTAGATTTTCCGGCAGTCCTGCAACCGTAATGGTATTGATTGAACTTGAGACAAATTACCTAATGATGTAAGCTGTTATTACCTCAGATCCAATTATAAAGAAAGAGGATGTATTTCGGTTTCTTTCCTACTCCCTACTCACAGTTTTTTTCACTCCAGGTCTCCCCTACTCCCCTACTTCCCTACTCCCCTACTCCCTACTCCCTACTCCCTACTCTCTGTTTCTTAATCTATAGCGCTACAAAAATTGGTTAGGACATTTTTCAATCCTAAAACCCTTTTACAGTTTGCTATTCCCTATTCCCTATTCCCTAGCGCTACGCGCTATAAATAAAAATGCGAATATTATTTACAATTGCTCATTTTTTTAACCCTGAAGGTAGCGGAAAACATGGTTCTTTACGCAAAGACCCGCAAACACGACGCATAGCATTAACAACCTGTTTAACTGCATTGCGTGCCTTATATGCTAAATCTCAGTACATAATTGATATTAGTAGATATCAAGCAACTCCAGCCAATCAAAATCATGGCCATGATATTGATATTATTGTTTGTACGACTAAAGGTTTTCATTTATTATCTCAAATTCCTTTGTCCTCAGATTTTCTGATGCACCACAGCACTAACGTAGAACCTATGTTACTAGGTTTTGAATGTCAGGCAGTAATGAAATCATGTCTTGGGAAATATGATTATTATTGTTACTTAGAAGATGATTTAATACTGCACGATCCATGGCTATTTGTGAAATTAAATTGGTTTAATCACCACACAGGAAATGGTAATTTACTTCAACCAAATCGTTATGAAATTTCTCCTTTAGGAGCTGTTCCCAAAGCTTATATAGATGGAGATTTAAAACCAGAAATAACAGCTAAATTTCAAAATATTCGAGAGCAATATCAGCTTAAAGGAAAAATTATGGAAAAAGTTATTGCCTTTAATAGAACTCTTAATCCTCACTCTGGTTGCTATTTTTTGAATGCCGAACAGATGAAAAAATGGGCTAGTAAACCTTATTTTTTAGACCGAGATACCAGCTTTATTGGTCCGTTAGAAAGTGCTGCTACATTAGGAATTATGCGGACTTTTAAAATTTATAAACCTGCTGCTGCTGATGCAAGTTTTCTAGAAATTCAGCATTTTGGCACTACATTTTTGAGTTTAATTGATAACCAAATAACATTGCTTCAAGAACAAGCTCCGGTTAACGAAAAAACTCAGATTAAAGGTACAAATCAAGTAGAAAAAGAAGTCAAAACAGAAACTATAGCAGGGAACAAGGAACAGCGGTGCGACCCCGCGTCGGCGACAGACGCAAGCGGTCAGACCCCGGCGAGGTTTCGGAGCCATGGGAATGCTGACCAAGAGAGGGAACACGCACCAACAGAGGCAACAGGGAATAGTGGCAAAAGCTTTTATCTGTCTTAGGTTCATCATCAACATAATACCAAGCGTGAAAAAAGAATGCTACAAAAAGGTAGACCCTGATCAGATATGCTTAAAAATAGCTAGTCTAGTTCATTTTAGATAGTTATTTATATCGTTTTCCCATTTTTTAAAATATTTATCCCTTCTTCCTTATTCCCTCTTCCTTCTTTCGTACGGACTATGCAACGTCCCTACCATTTGTAACAAACATTTATCACGCTTGGTATAAGTCAAACACCAACTCGTTCCTTGCTATAATCCAAAAAAAAATGAGGAGTGATTAAAAATAAATCACAACCTCTTGACATCCTCCCGACGTTGAGCTTATGCGACAACGCGGGATTCCCTAAAATCACTTATAGGGACTTTCTGCTTCCTCTTGACAGAGGAGCTGCGCTAACATAGCACCTGCCTCCGAGGTCTTTCCCTCTTTTTGGTCTTACGGTCGCTCCACAGACTGACACTGCTAGCCCAGCAGCCTTAGTTTAGCTAATATAGCACACTACTGGAAAAACCGCAACATTTATTAGTTTTCATCCCGACGCTCCCCTTTTGTTCCCCCCGATGATGCGGGGGGCGAGGGGGAATGGAGAGCGCGGGTCTTCAAGCAACGTTGAGATAATTTTGCTTAATATACTAATAGATAATATTAGATAATAAAGATGTCAGCTTGAAGTAGGTTAGGAGTACCATTGAGACGAGCAATAGTAACAATAGGATTACTATCATCATTTTCTAGATTACCGTTAGGATCGTACTTTAACAGACCTGAACCAGCTAGTTCCGGATCATCTGATGTGTCATTTGGATCAGTTTGTGGGTTTCGTTCATAGATAATAGTAGGACCGCTAGTTCGAGCAAAGCTATCTTCATAGTTATCACCTACACCAACGGCAACAAAATCATTAATGCCAATAATTTGGTTTTTGCTGGAATTTTCCAAACTAAATCCATTCAAGTCTAGAAGTATCCGGTCATCAGAAGGATCGAAATCTACGATAACACTATTGTCAGTGACATTCTCCTCAACGTCAAAATAAGCAAAGCTATCGTTACCTTGACCACCAATTAAGGAGTCTCCTGTACCATCAAGGCCAGCTGCAATATAGTCGTCACCAGCACCACCAAGAATAGTATCAGTTCCTCCACGGCCAAATATAACATCATCCCCTGCACCAGCACTAATACTATCTCCTAATGAGTCATCTGCAGTACCACCCACAATGGAATCATCACCTGCTCCAGTAATTAAGATATCAGCTCCATCTCCACCACTTAAAGTATTACTACCTTGAGTATCTTCTATTAAGAATGGTGCTGTACCTCCACCCTGAAATGCTATGATTGTATCGTTACCTTGTGTATTCCCAATTAACTGATCGTTTGTTCCACCAAACTGAATAAAGTCATTGCCTGTACCACCATCAAAGAAGTTTGCCACACCAGGGTTGGTACTACCCAAAAGGATATCATTACCTGAACTACCAATCAGAGTAACTTCAATACTACCACCACCCGAAGCATCGGTACTGATACTTGTAGCATCTATGGTATCGTTACCCTCGCCCCCATCCACACGACTAAAGATACCACTGAGACAATCATTTCCCAGACCGCCAATCATAGTATCTGACAAAAAGCCTGATGCTATAGTATCATCACCGGCACCACCATCTAATCTGTTTTGGCCAGAAAAACCGGGAATGGTAACCTCTATACCATTAGTACTAAATTTATCGTCGTTTTCTTCAAGCAAACCAGTGATAATGAAGTCATTACCTCCACCACCAACCAAGGTATCTCTGGAAGCTTGACCTCTGATAGTATCGTTGCCAGCTCCACCATCTAAAGAATTTCTACCATCACCAAAAGACCCTACAGCACCTTGGATAAAGTCACTACCTTCACCACCTAGTAGAGTAGACCTCTCTATTGCAGTTAAAGCTATAGCTGTGCTACTAATAGGAGTTCCTACAGTTTCCTGATTTAGCTGAACTATTGTGTCATTGCCATTATCTCCACTTATACGGACTTGGCTACCCAAAGAATATAATGAGTCATTATCTTTACCACCGTAGATAGTATCGCGATCGCCAAAAGCAACAACTAAATCTTCTTGTCGGTTTGCAGAAATAAAGCTTTGGCCTTGACCTGTGTCACCTGTAAATGTAGGTAAGGTGTCAAAATCAAGTGCCTCTACTACTTCCGGAGTAAAAACACTAATAGTGTCATTGTCCCTGCCACCATAAAGACTATCTCTTGTGCCTATCAGTAGGATATCATTACCTTGATTGGCAGAGTACCAGTTATCTCCAATCAGACCACGGAGAAAGTCATCTCCCTGACCTCCATAAAGGCTAGTACGGGAAACAGCGACTAAGGTATCATTGTCTGCATCTCCAAATCCAAAACCAGCTGCAGCTTGGAATTCCAGGGAGTCACTCCCCGCCCCACCTTCGAGAGTATCAGGTTGACCAGAGTTGTTAACACCAGAAGGACCCCTGGATACCAGTACATCGTTTCCTGCTCCACCTCTAGCTAGACTGCCACCCAAGGTAGAAGTAAATAGAGTGTCGTCTCCACCAATACCATTAATTGTATCAGGCGCTATATTTCCAGAATCCTCCTGATCGAAGCGATCGTCTCCATCAGTTAGTGTTACCATACCGTTTCACTCCTCTACATCGTTTATATCTAAGAATATGGACAATTGTTTGGTTTGACTAAACTACTAACAAACACCAGTAATTTTATATTCGGCTGTAGTTTAACCTGTTTATCTGGAATAAGTCTAGCCTTTTAACTACAAAAATTATCAGCCAAAATTTGGCCTGCTATGTGCCTGTGGGTTTACCATTATTGACTTTTAAGTACAATCTAGTATTTATACTAAGGCAGCATATTTTTAATGATTGATTATAGTCTTAACATTACCGGAGGACGTGGATAGTTGATTTTAGGTTCCCATTATAGTATGGTTATGGTTAATTTTTATACATATCTAGAGTTTAGATGAGGCTAGAGGTTGTTTTTTTTCCATACCTACATCTTTGATTTGTAAGGTGCGGTTAGCAACTTGATGAATTAGTTCTAAATGTTTTACTAATAAGTTGGAAAGAGCGTATCGCTCTAAAACTGTTTGTCGGGCCTTGGCACGTATTTCTGCCATACGAGTTGGGTGATCCAACACTTCATCGATGCGGTCAGCTATTTGTTTGGGGGAGAAGAAGTCTACTAATAGGCCATTTTCACCATCTTGAATAACTTCCCTCACAGGAGGTGTATCTGAGCCTACAATTAAACAACCAGTGGATAGAGACTCAATCATAGACCATGACAAAACAAAGGGTCTGGTCAAGTATACATGAACATCGGATGCTTGAATAACTTTTAAGTATAAACCATAGGGCAATGAACCAACGAAGTGAACTCGTGATAAGTCCAAGGGTATTTTTTCTAACATTTCTTGTTTGTAAGTTTTACCATTGGGTAAAGATTTACCGTAGCAAACTCTTTCAGAACCAACTATTACTACATGGCAGTTTGGCCTTCTTTCTTGGAGATAGGCGATCGCTTCTATAAATTCTGGGAAACCCCGATAGGGTTCCATTCCTCGTGCTACATAGGTAACAAGTTCATCAACGCCAGATAGGTCTAAGTTAGGCAGTACTAATTTTGCCCCTGGGTTGGGTTTGAAATAGTCTGCATCTACTCCATCGTGGAGTACTGATAGTTTGCTTTGGAGTTCTGTGGGAAATTGCGACCGCTGCCAATATGTGGGGGATAATCCCCAATCACAGGTGTACAAGTCTATTAGTATGGGAGCATTTTTTACTCTTATTCTGGCCATATCATCTACTGTTAATGGTTCTGCGGGGTCGAAGTCCGCATCAGAGCCATGGGAATGATAGAACCATTCAAAGTAGCAAAGAAGTGGGGTGTTAGGAAATGCTTCTTTGACAAATAAGGTTGGTCCCCAGCCAGAATGGCCACAAATGACATCTGGCACAAACCCCTGTGCTTTGAGTTGTTCTGCGGTTCTAAATACGGCTTGTCCATAAATTACTGCACTTTCTAGGGGACGAACGTAGTGATGGGTTTCTGGACGTGGTTCGCGACTTGGTTTGAATAATGCTTTGTGAACTCCTGGTATTTTCCACTCTGGGCGCTCGTTTTTTGTGCCAAATACAACTTGATTATTAGGATTTGCTCCTAAAGCGGTAATAATATGACGATATTGGGCAGGAAAGTTTGGGTGTAGGAATAGATATTTCATAAGTTCTAATTTGTATTATTTATGATGATTTTTTAATGTTGAAATGTAAGCATTCAGCTATTAGCAGTCAGCTATCAGCAATTAGTAATGAATAATTACTTCTCGGGTTTAGTCAGGGGACTTTGGCAGTAACTTTTTATTCTTTCTCAATTTCAAAGGTTGCTTTTACCTTCCCTAAAATTAATAGCTGAAGTCCGCAGTTCCGACCTAGGAGGCTAGCTAATAGCTGACGGTTGTTTGCGCAGCATTCCGGAGGAAATGCTTACGTTTAAATAGGGTTTGCTGATTAAACTCAAAGCATTGACTGATATTAGCTAAAGCTTTTTTCTGGTGGAAAAAAGTGCCTGGTATTAGGTCAAAAAATCTCAAAAAGTTAGCATAAAAGGCAGAATAATTCCAGAAAAATCACTCTGACAAATATTATATTCGACTACCTCCTAATTAAATTAAATTCTCTGTTCCTCCTAACTACTCCCCCACTCCCCTACTCCTTAAAGAGACTTTTGAGCGCAAACCCTAAATAATATCTGGCGCCTGGCATATCCAAATACAATCTCTGGGAACTGAATCAGTATCTTGATGAATAATTTTGTATTTGAGATGGGATAGAAATTTCTCCATTATTGTATTAGTCATTACTGAATGAGCGGTTCCGTTTCGTTTTCCCATAAGATTGTTATCCCAATCTTTGAGAAATCTTTGCCAACCTAAATCGCTGAGGGTATTTGTGTGGTGAAATATGCAAATTTTTTCTCCTCGTAATTTTGCGGGTATTTTGGTTAGGTAGTTAAAAATATCTCTGGGTTCTAAATGCACCATTGTGTCGTAACAAAAACAAACATCTGCTGTTTTTGAGTCAATTTCGTTTAATGTTATTCCATCAAGTTTTACATATTTTACTCTAGTTTCGCCGAGTCGATTTTTAGTGGCATTTAACATTGATTTGGAGATATCAGCACATATTAATTTTTGACAATGTTTGAGCAATAATTCTGCTGTACGTCCTCCACCAATACCTATTTCTAGTACTGTATGTTTTTCATTGATATATGGTGCTATAAATTTTTTTTCGATTAATTTTTCATATTCTGCTAATGAGTTGGCTGCTCCTGCTGCTTTGCCTATCCATTCGTCGCCTATATGAGTTAATTCGGGATGATATTCTGACCATTTTTTTGCATATTCTTCCCAAGCATTTTCATAATCAATAGTCATTTTTTTTGTTTATTTTTTTTTGTTTATTTGTGAGTTTTTTTAGTTATAGTCATTCTGAATAAGACTGAAACACTTTTTCTGCTGAAACTCTTTCAAGGTAAGAAACCATTGTCTCAATTTTAACTGGAATGACTATAAAAGAGCCATCCTATTTTAATCAGGGTTGTTTTATTATAAACTGTACAGTTTTATGTTTTGACAAAACCACGTTATTTCAAGGTTTATAAATTTTATCTTTCACTGTCTTAAAATCAATAAATTCATTGCCAAAATCTATAATTAAATTACCCTGTATTTTAGTTTTGAAAAAAATTTATTTGAATTTAGGGAATAGGGAATAGGGATAAAATTTTCAGAGTTTTTCTATCTCCTGAGATTTTTGACAAATCATTTGGAATTACTATATTAATCAATATACTCAATTAAATGTCAAGTATACTGTTTTGTGATTGTTTTAAAATAGTAATTTTTTCTACTTTATAGCAGAAGGAAGAAGCAAGAAGGAAAAATATTACGTTGTCTGAGTTTTAAGATTTTGATCTGTCTTTGCCGTTTCTTGAGACTGCTATATTTATGAATTTAATAATATTTATTATTCGTAAAATTATTTTTTAAAATTGGCATAACTTCCCCTTCATAATACTTGTTAACGCAATTTTGAACGATAAAACTAACTAATTCAAGACTAGGTATTTACTATTTTTATCTTTAATTATTTACAGTAAAGAGCTTTAAAAGTAAAAATTGAAGAAACAAAAAAAGCTGATAACTAATATCTAAGTGCTAATTACTATTATTCCCAGTTTAAATAAATATTGAGAAATTCGGCTAGCTTTTGATTATCAGATTGGAAATATTTAATTAAATGCTGATATATTTCATCATTAGGTTGTGAGTAATTACCAGAATTATATTGAAGATATTCTTCTGAGAAATGTGCAGGTAGTTCTAAAAATTGAAATACTTTGTTCATAGTTTCTTGAGGGTGACTAAATAAGTCTTCACTTTTGAGGATGAGAAATTGTTCTTTGGGAAAAATATTCATCCAATTTTGTAGTTGTTCAATATATTTGCCTCTTGCTAGATATGTATAATGTTGATGGTTAAAACTGTAATATGTTCCTGTTTGAATAATTTTTTCAACTTCTCCTTTTAGACGAGTTTGTTCGGCAGCGATCGCTTCTTTCAAAGTTAGTTTTTCAGTTCCTAATCTAACTTCGTGATAATAATGAGAAATTGCTCTTTCTGCTGGGTTTCTCAACAATATAATTAATTTCATCTGAGGATATATATCAAAAATTCGTTGGGGTACGAGAGGATGAAATAAATAGTAAGGGCTTGATTCTCCTGTAATTATTCCTGACTCTAATTGGGGAAATTGCGATTGATACCATTTTAAATCCCGATCGAAATTTAAGTCAAAGTAATGAATTTCATGTTGTAAGGATGCTGCAATTAAAGGATGTTGTACTAAATAGTTATATAAGGAATTAGTACCACATTTCTGAGCGCCAATTATCAGAAAATGTGGGTTTTGATAGTTGATTGAATGGTCGATATTTTTGTGGAATTTGATACCAATATATTCATTGAGTTTCTGGTTATAGGTTTGAAAGTATTCTGTTAATTGCTGGTATGTTTCAGAGTTAATGTCTGGTTCTTTTTCTTGATTAGAATCGATATGATCATCTATTAATTCTGGCTTCAAATCGAGAAACTTAAATACTTTGTTCATAGTTTCCTGGGGATGATTAAACAAGTCTTCACTTTGCAGAATTAAAAATTGTTCTTTTGGGAAAAATTTCATCCAATTTTGCAGTTGCTCGACGTATTTACCACGAGATAAATATGTGTAATGTTGATGGTTAAAACTGTAATATGTTTCTGTTTCTATAATTTTCTCAATTTCTCCTTTTAAACGATTAGATTCTGCAGCGATCGCTTCTGATAAACTTAAAGATTCATAACCTAATTTCACTTCATGGTAGTAGTGATTGATTGCTCTATCTATAGGATTTCTTAGTATGACAATTAACTTGATATTAGGATATAAATTGTAAACTCTTTGGGGAACAAGAGGATGAAATAAATAGTAAGAGCTTGATTCTCCTGTAATTAAATCACTTTCCTCTCCCACTACAAATTGATTTTGATACCAGTTTATTCCTTGATAAAAATTTAGATCAAAAAAATGTAATGATGGTTCTTTAGGTGCTGCTATTTGAGAATGTTTAAAAAGATATTTATGTAAGTAATTTACACCACATTGCTGCGCTCCAATTATCAAAAATTCCGGTTTTGGGGATTGTTTTTTTAAGGTTTTATGTCGGAGAATACATAAGCAAAAATCACTTTTTAAGCCTCCTGGAATTTCCATTAAAATTTTCTCAAATTCCAGCAATAATTTGATTATTGTTTCTCCTTTGGGGTCTTCCGTAATAAATTGATTACTATCTAGTAGTTGATATAGTTCGTGAATTAATCCACCGCCATAGTGATTCAACACTTCTATACGAAAGTAGTATTTGATAAATGCCAATATCAATTTTGAACGTACTGCTTCAGATGGGTCTACTGTAAATACTTTTTCAATACTTGGGCTTTTATATTTTGAGATTTTGACAGATTTTAGACTATCATCGAAGCAATTATATATACGATTAATAATATCTAATTGTTGTTGTTCATAAATATTGAAGCAATCACCAATATACTCATTTAAAATCACATAACCTTGAGGCTTTAAGCTATTTTTAATTGTGGATAAACAGTGTTCTAATTCTTTCACATGATGCAAAGAACCAAAACAGGTTATTAGGTCATATTTTTTGTTAAGAGTAAAAGTATTAAAATTATCTTGGTAGAAATTAATCTTAACTCCGGCTTTTTCTGCATCTATTCTAGCAATTTCTAATGCAGATTTAGAAAAATCAAAGGCATCAATATTCTTTGCTAAACCTAACTTTGCTATTAGTATTTCGTGATTACCAACGCCACAACCAATAGACAATAAATTATCAAATTTTCTGCCAGCAAAAAAGTCTTCTATTAACCAAGCTAGCCAATATTTTTCTGTTTCTCCACCAGATATTCTTTTATTAATAGCTTTTTCAATAATCAAATTAGATACCCACTGATTACTATTTACTAAAGCTGCTTTTGGATTTGTTTGCCAATATTTTTGGGCTTGATTATTATGCTGATGATTGAAATTATTTTCTGACATATAAAAATTTTATTTGAATTGTGAAATATTATATAGCAGGGAACAGGGAATAGGGAATAGGGAATAGGGAATAGGGAATAGGGAATAGGGAGCAGTAGGAAAAATATTTTCCCTTCTTTGCTTCATCATCAGTCTATGTCCTAACTAACTTGTTCTTTGCTATATCTAAGCTTTTAGGGAACAGGTAATATCAAGGGTGTTAACGAAGTCAGAAGTCCCCAAGTCATAAGTCAGAAGTTATTTTTGTAACGGGGATGCGTGAGCAACTCTCCAAAAATATTTCATCTTAAAAGACGGGGTTGTACGACCCAATTATTTTGATAAATTTTTGCTACAAGTACCCACGACTGCTGCTAGTAGTCAGTAGTCAGTATAAATAGTTTTAATCTCGTTTATTACCAAAAAAAATTTATCTTTTTCATCAAATAGACATCCGGTATAAAATCTTTTGGCTAATGCTTATTATTCGTAATATTCTTTTTTTTAAGTTGATATTATACATTTAAAGAACAATCAAATTTTCATATAGCAATTCCTAAGAAGCGTGAGGTCATTTCAATTATCAGTATCTCTACAATAAGGAGGCTTTAAATTTGAAATATTTTCTTTTTTTATTCCCTTAAAAGGCGATCCATTACCCACATTTTTCTTAATATAAAACTTGACAAAATAGACAAGTCATGGATGAGTCTTGGTTCGGCTTTTTCGGGAGAAAAAAGGTATGAAAAAGTACATTTTTTTGACAACTTCAGTAGTTTTATTTAGCTACTATGATTATTTCTCCTTTCTCTCCTGCTCCCTGCTCCCCTGCTCCCCACAAGGGTTTCAAGACTTATGGGTAAGATATCACTTAAAAGGGGAGGCGCATACCCATAATTTTTCGGTAAAAGATTTCTTTGTTTTAGGGAATAGGGAGTATAAAATAAGAAAAAAAATTGTATCTCATTCATTAATTGATAATTGATAATTACCTCGGGTTTTAACCGTTACGGAATTGAATATAAGGAAATATTATTTTTTCTCTTGGTCGATGGTCGGACAGCTCCGAGACCTCGCCATCCCTAGACCGCTTTTTTTCCCGATCAAGGGGAGGCTTCAAGGCGCGAATTATTTAATTATTAATTATTTAAGTATTAATTATTCGGTAACTTGAGAAACGCTATATCTAATTCACAATTTTGAGAAGCTTCTATATTTAGGGATTTTCAACAATACATTTTTCTGTATTTTTTTTACCCTCAAAAAATATTCCTGCTGCTAAAATTTCTCTACCTTTTTCTCCTAATACCATATCTAAATTATCACCTTCTTGTACTAAAAAAGCGTGCCAATCTTCTAAACGTTCTTGCCATTCTTGTTGTTGAATATAAGGCCAGACAGTTTGAATCAACATCATCATACTATAGGATGGATAATGATGGGGAAAAATACCACTATTGATTTCTTCAAAGTCTGAAAAAATTTGCCGTAAACCATGAATTGTCATATTAAAATAATGGCTGGGGTCAGCGTGAAGTGGTTGTAAAAATGCAGTATCAATAAATATTAAACCTCCTGGTTTTAAGATGCGATAAAGTTCTTTTGCGGTAAAAAATGGATTAGGTAAATGTTCAAAAACTGCATGACTAATGATGCCATCAAAGCAGTTATCTGGAAATGGTAATTTTAATGTAGAGCAGACGACATCTGTATATTGATATTGCTGTACATCTAAGTAACAAATATTTGGCTTTAGATATTCTTTTTGAGTGTTACCTGCGCCAAAATCTAAAACTATTCCATTTTCTCCAATTTTATTTAATACTGTTAAAATTCCTTCTGAGTAGGGATGGGTAGTTTCTGTTTCTGTGAGTTTAATAAATGGTAAATCTCCTGGTTGCAAAATATGAGGAGTATTTCTTCTTATCCATATAGGGCAATTTTGTTTATTACATGGTGCAGCTATGTTTCCACATTGGGGGCAAATTAATAGTTTTTGTAGATTGAAAGTTTTCTGTCGTTGAGGTTGGTTAGGGATATTTCCAATAATCTTAAATTTATTTTGAAATAATAATATTTTTTCTCTTCCATCGGCAAATATTTCTATTTTTATATCTGTCTCTGGTTTAATATTTTTTGGCAGTAAAAGCTCGCCCCCAAAACCACTATGACTAGCATATTTTTTTTCTGGAAAAGCAGCAGCTACATCTGGTCGATATCCACCATGTAAAAGAGAGGCATAAGGTTTTCCATTGAGATGCAGACTTAATTGAATATTGAGATTATTTTCAGAAATGTACCAACCAGAAAATTTAGTTAAGTAATCTATTTCTGTGCTTTTAGGAAAATCTAGATTAAACATTATTTAGGGTTTGCGTATAGAAAGTCTTTTGGTAGGTGTAGGAGACAGGAGACAGGAGACAGGAGACAGGAGAAATGGAAATTATAGACGAGGTAGTATACAACAATTAATAATTAATTAGGGTTTGCGTATGGAAAGTCTTTTAGTAGAGGTAGGAGACAGGAGACAACCCACCCCTAACCCCTCCCAGGAGGGGAGAAATGGGAATTTACAGGAGGTAGGAGCGGGCGTTTTGTCCCTTAATTTTTCTGCCCAAATCTTGACCAAAATCCGCTCCTAATTGAACAATTACCACTTAAAACCTCGAACTTTTTGATACTTAAAAAGTCACTTACCTTTATCTATAAAGACTTTTAGATTAGATCGGTAAGCCCTAATTATTAATAATTAATAATTACCTCTCTTTGAAAAGAAGAGGATTGACTAATTATGAAAAATTTTTCTTTTCTTGGTCGATTGGATATAGTTAGGTAACCCATCCATCCCTCGACCGCTGTTTCTCCTTGAAAGAAGGAGTCAGAATGAATAGCTTCAATACCACTTTTTAGGTCATAAATTCTCTTTTTCTCTTGGTGCGCTACCAGGTGCGACTGGTGTCGTCGCGGGGTCGCACCGCTTTGCGAAAGGAACACCTCATGCACGTGTCTTTTAATCACACTTATTATTTGTAACATTCTTTTTTCAATTTGGTATAACTCCTGTTTCCTATCCCTACTAAAACCCACATTCGGAACTTCAAGAGCGTATCATTAAAAGTAGTATATAAATTTGTATTTTGGTAAGTATTTATACTATGCAAATCATCTCAATTACTTTTTTCGTTCATCAAATTCCGAGTCAAAAATTTACGCATAAATACTTGTTTGATTGATTACTCGATCACGGCAGTTATGATTTTCTTCTCAAATTCTGTCTCCTGTCTCCTGTCTCCTGAGGACTGATTCGGTTGCTACATTTTGTGGTGCGGAATGTGGGCTAAAAGACTTTTTCAGCAAACCCTAGTTAGGAGTCTAATTTGTTTAAAGAAAAGTATGCTTCTCGAAATATTTGACCATGAACCTATCCCACTATTTTTAACAAACTTATTTCTTTAAGTAAAATGTGTTTAAAAAGCTTAATTTTTGGTTTTTAACTCTCAAAATATTTAGGGTTTTTAGCAAAAATATTATTAGTGGGATAGGTTCATAAGTGTCTGTCATTTCTGCAAAGGTATTTAATGACTCCAGTACATATATTTAATCAGCAGAGCAATAGTTAATCCGTACATCTGTGCCATAATCTCTGTGTGCTAATTTGTCTAAAGAAAAGTATGCTTCGCGGAAGATTTGACCATAATTTTCTGTCATTTCTGCAAAGGTATTTAATGACTCCAATACATATTTAGAATTACTTGCGAGTCGATGACGCAATACTTCATCTATCAACAAAGATGTCAAAACATTTGCTAATTCTTCTGGGTTATTGGGAGTATAGAATAAACCATTAATATTTGGTTTTACTTGTTCAACAATGCCAAATACTGGAGTAGTAACTATGGGTAAATTATAAGCCATTGCTTCTAATATGACTCTTGGGAAACTCTCGACCCGAGAAGTACAAACAAATATATCTGCTGCTTGATAATATTTTGCTGTTTCTGGAGTTTCTTTTACTATTTCTACTCGCTGTTGAATTTCTTCTGGTAATTCAGTCAAAAGTTCGTGTAATTTTAAACTGTAAAGATTTGGGCGATCGCCTACTAAAAAACATTTGATTTTTTGACTTTCTGTTTCAGGGATAAATGATAAGGCTTTTACTAAATCTTGTTGACCTTTTCTTTCACAAACAGTACCTAATAATAGAATGACAATTTCATCATTTTTTACTTCTAAAGCTGACCTTGCTGATTGTTTTGACCATTTCTTAGCTGCTGATTTTAACAATTGTAAATCTAAGCCATTATGTACCACTGTAAAATTGTGATGACTATTCAAAGGTAAGTATCTATTTCTAGTAGCATCTGCCACAAAAATTACTCGATAAGGATAGCGGAAACATTCTAATGCTCTAGCAGCTATTTCTGTGCCAAACCGATTAAAATAAGTTTGCCAAGGTTCACTTTCATGTACATTCCAGACACTGGGAATATTTAACATCTGAGCGACATCTACCATGAAAAAGTTTTCTAAAGTATTGATATACATAACATCAATATTTAGCGCTTTTATTTCTTTGGCAAAACTAGCTAATGCTTCATCATAAATATCTCTTTGATAAATATGTTCTAGTGGATTATCTAGAACAACTACCTGAATATTATGCTGTTCATAAATTTCTCTCAATTCTCCATCATTGACAGAAAAAATTATTGGTTCAACAATTCCATCATCTGCCAATTTCAGGGCAATTTCTAATTGATGAAGTGGCGCACCAGTTAAATCTAAGGAATTACTACACATCAATAATTTAATTCTGGGAAAAATGTCTTTCATCTCAGGGAGTAAGTTTTGCTCACTATAATTAACCAGTTCGTTTATTGGTGTTTGATTTGGATAATTTGTCTCTAGTGTTGGATTATTTATTTGTGATTCTTGCTGAGACTCATTAACTTTTGCCTGGCTATTTATTTGTGGTTGATTTGGAGAGTTTATCTCTAGTGCTGGATTATTTATTTGTGGTTGATTTGGAGAATTTGCCTCTAGTGCCGGATTATTTATTTGTGATTCTGACTGAGACTCATTAATTTTTGCCTGACTATTTATTTGTGGTTGATTTGGAGAATTTATCTCTAGTGCTGGATTATTTATTTGTGGTTGATTTGGAGAATTTGCCTCTAGTGCCGGATTATTTATTTGTGATTCTTGCTGAGACTCATCCACTTTTGCCCGACTATTTATTTCTAGTTCATTTTGAGAATTTGCCTCTACTGAGGGATTATTTATTTCTGGTTTATTTTGAGAATTTGCCTCTACTGAGGGATTATTTATTTGTGATTTTTGCTGAGACTCATCAAATTTTGCCTGACTATTTATTTCTAGTTCATTTTGAGAATTTGCCTCTACTGAGGGATTATTTATTTCTGGTTTATTTTGAGAATTTGCCTCTAGTGCCGGATTATTTATTTGTGATTCTGACTGAGACTCATTAACTTTTGCTTGACTATTTATTGGTGGTTTATTTTGAGAATTTGCCTCTAGTGCTGGATTATTTATTTGTGATTCTGGCTGAGACTCATTAACTTTTGCTTGACTATTTATTGGTGGTTTATTTGGATAACTTCCAACTTTTGCCTGACTATTTATTTGTGGTTGATTTGGAGAATTTGCCTCTAGTGCTGGATTATTTATTTGTGATTTTTGCTGAGACTCATTAACTTTTGCCTGACTATTTATTTGTGGTTGATTTGGAGAATTTGCCTCTAGTGCTGGATTATTTATTTGTAATTCTTGCTGAGACTCATCAACTTTTGCCTGACTATTTATTTGTGGTTGATTTGGAGAATTTGCCTCTAGTGCTGGATTATTTATTTCTGGTTTATATAGAGAGTTATCAACATTTTCCAGAATATTTATATCTGATTCTTTCTGAGACTTATCAACTCCTTCCCTCTTCCTTCTTCCTTCTTCCTTCCCAATAAAATTTATTTGTGGTTCATTTGAAGAATTATCAAATTCCTTCTTCCCTCTTCCTTCTTCCCTCTTCCTTCTTCCCTCTTCCTTCTTCCTTCTTCCTTCTTCCTTCCCAATAAAATATCGTCTTGGTTGAATTTCAAATAACTCACTTTCCAGAGAAAAATGAGGACTATAAAACCTATCTACCATCTGAGAATATTTCTGACGATAATTTGCTTCTTCCTGGGGATTATCAGAATAACCGCGACTCGTTCCTTCTTTATGAATTAATTCAGCATCAGGACAATAAACTGAACGATAACCTCTTTCCAAAAGTCGATAACCATAGTCAGCATCATTATAAGCAACGGCAAAATTTGACTCATCAAAACCACCTAAATCTAAAAATAATTGCCGGGAAGTTAACATACAAGCAGCAGTTACCGCAGAATAATTTCTTGACACAGAAGCTTGAGAAAGATAACCCCTATTTTCACTATGTAATAATTTAAACGCATGACCAGCTAAACCATGATGTAAACCATGAATTACACCTGCGTGTTGAATCCTTTTATCGGGATAAATTAACTTAGCTCCCACCGCTCCAACACCAGGGAATTGTGCATAACCAATCATTTGACTTAACCACTGGGGAGAAATAACCTCCGTATCATTATTTAAAAATAGAATATATTCACCATCTACCTGTTCTACAGCACGATTATTAATTGCAGCAAAATTAAACTTACCCCCACTATTAGGAATAGAAAGAACCGATATATTTGCCGAACCAGAAAATGAAACTTTCAGACTTGCCAAATATTCTAAAGTCTCAGACTCATCACTTTCATTATCAATCACAAATACTTGATAATTCTGATAAGTTGTCTTTTTCAAAGACTCAATACAACTCTTCAATAACTTGGCTTGATTTTTAGTCGGAATAATAATACTTACCGACCCACCTTCGTCCGGAAAAGCAGCTTTAAAAATTCCCAAATTTTCTCGCATTGCCCAATCTGGTTGATAAACATCTCCCTCCACACCAAGACGTTTTAAACTTTCTTGAACTGCCGTTTCACCTGCTAGAAAACTTTTCGGTTTTTCCCCACCAGAAATAGCAGTAGAACCTGGAGAAGTTCGCCAATGATATAACACCAAAGGTAAATGCCCAACTTCACGAGAAATTTCCGTTGCTCTTAAAGCAAAATCATAATCTTGAGAACCTTCAAAACCAATTCTTAAACCTCCAACTCTCTCAAAAATTTCCTTTCTAACTACGCACAAATGACCCATATACATATAGGAAAGTAATAGCTCTGGAGAATATTCCGGTTTAAATTGAGGATCGAATCTTTTCCCTTCCACATTAATTTTGTCGTCGTCCGAATAGAGAAAATCTGTTTCTGGATTTTCACTTAAATATAAAGCCACCTCTCCCAAAGCATCAGGAGTAAGTTCATCATCATTATCCAAAAAGAGAATAAAATCTCCCGTAGTAAGTTCAGCAGCAGAATTCGTCGCAGCACTAATATTTCCATTCTCAGAACGGAATATTAACTTAATCCGGGAGTCCGTCTCAGCTATTTCCGTCAGAAATTCCCGAATATTTGGATTACTACTACAATCATCCGCTATACAAAATTCCCAATTTTGGTACACTTGGTTTAGTACACTGGCTATTGCTTTGTCTAAAAATTCCACGGGTGGGTTATAAACTGGCATAACCACAGAAATTTTAGGCAAAACTGTCTGGCAACCCTCTAACCGAGCAATTAAATATTCAACCGAGCGATCGCCCCAATTATTCACCGCCAACCAAGCGTCATAAACATCTATAGTTTCTGGCACTACAAACCCGGGAGGCGCTAATAATTCCCCTTCTTGCCATTGTTGCTGTCGATATATCTGTAATATTTGTCTAGCAATACCAGGTAACTCTGAAGGTAGGGGGATGATGCGACCCAACCTTTGCTTCCTTTCCGCAGTCCGTTTCCCAATAGCTTTGGCAAATTTGGATAACTTCTCGAATTTATCCTTAGCCTTTTCCCAGAAACTATAACGTCTTAGTTTTAAAACTTCTGAGCAAGGGAAACCAACTATTTCCCCAGTTTCCAAATGTGCTTCTAAACTAACTTGCCATTTTCCGGGTGGAAGTTCCACCGTTGCTTCAAACCCACTATCTGAACTTCCGACTAAGTCTGGAAAAACCTCACCCACATCCTTTCGACGCAAACCATAAGCACAGTCCACCGAAATATCCCCACATTTGAGAACTAACTTTGTAATTTTCTGCTCCCGATGGCAACACCAACCCGCAAATAAAATTACTCCCTCCCGTTGTTGCCAATTTGTAGGTGCATCAAAATTTGCTTCAACAGTAGATACCGATACTGGATAGGAGGCAAATTTATGCCACTTTCCTTTTTTATCCTGAGCTTCCAGAATTAATTGATAATTTCCTGGGGAGAGTTGTAAAGGAATTTGGAAACCAGAATTTTTTGCAGCGGAAATATCTGGAAATCTTTGGGCGACATCTAGTCGTTCGATATGATAATTACCTGCAAAAATTTCTTCTCCCACCCTCGCACGAATAGCTTGGATATCCAGACCAGCATTGCGAAAACACCAACCCACTATTTCTATTTGAGAATTAGCAAAATTCCAGTTAGTAGGAGAGTCGATAGAGAAAATGAGGCGCATTTGCAACTTACTCAATTTCCGTTTTAACCCAGACCATTTTTCTCGCAACTTCCAGAACTTGGAAGATTTCATCGCCGAAATTTCTGCCTTGAGAGTTTCATTTTCGTAGTGTTGGTTTATTAATTGGTCTTGAGTTTCCCCCAAAATTGTCTGAGTTTCCCCCAAAATTGTCTGAGTTTTTCCCAATTCAGCTTGAGTCTGTTCAAGAGTGGTTTGAGTCTTTCCCAATTCAGCTTGAGTTTGTTCAAGAGTGGTTTGAGTTTCCCCTAAATCTGTTTCTAATATTCCTATTTTGTTCTGAGACTCAGATAATTTTATTTGAGTAGCATCTAACTTTTGTTGAGTTTGCCCGAATTCTGTTTCTAATATTCCTATTTTGTTCTGAGACTCAGATAATTTTATTTGAGTAGCATCTAACTTTTGTTGAGTTTGCCCGAATTCTGTTTCTAATATTCCTATTTTGTTCTGAGACTCAGATAATTTTATTTGAGTAGCATCTAACTTTTGTTGAGTTTGCCCGAATTCTGTTTCTAATATTCCTATTTTGTTCTGAGACTCAGATAACTTTATTTGAGTAGCATCTAATTTTTGTTGAGTTTGCCCGAATTCTGTTTCTAACTGTTGAAGTTTAGTTTGAGATGCTTGTAATTTAATTAGATTACCGTCTAGTTGTTGTTGAGTTTGACCTAATTCTGTTTCTAATATTTCTATTTTTTGCTGAGATTCTTGTAACCTAATTTTTTTTCTATCTAGTTCGACTAAACTTTGCCCTAATTCTGTTTCCAGTCCTAGTAATTTTTTCTGAGATTCAGTTAATTTTATCTGAGTACCGTCCAGTTGAACTAAAGTCTTACCTAGTTCTGTTTCTAGACTTAATATTTTTGCTAAAGCTTCTTGAAATCTTGTTGCTGAGTTACTGAGTTGTGCTTGAGTTTGCCCTAGTTCTATCTCTAATCTAATCACCTTCCTTTGAGAATCATCTAATTTAATTTTGGCACCTTCAAATTGCGCTTGAGTCTGTCCTAGTTTTCTCTCTAATGTAGCAACTTTGGTTTGAGATTCTTGTAATTTTGTTACCTTGCCGTCCAGTAAAGCTTGGGTTTCTCCTATTTCTGTTTCTAATGCTTCTAATTTTTTAGCAGATTCTTTGAGCTTAATTTCTCTACTATCAAGTTGTTGCTCAGTTTCACCCAGTTGTTTTTCTAAATTATCTACTTTTTGCTGTGCTTCTCGAAAAAACTCCTGCCTTTTTTTGACATCTGTTTCTAACAGATTAATTTGTTTTTCTAAACCTCGAATATTCAACCAGTCTTGAAATTCCCAGAATTGGCAATCATTCTGGATATTTTTGATTAAATCTGCTCCTGACTCCCCTCCTAAACCAACTTTTTCTAGTTGTTGATAAACTTCTAACGTTTCTGGGAAATATTTTTCTATGAGATTAGGTCTACTGGTTTTAATAATATCCTTTACTAATAAAGATTCTTCAAAATTTCCTGGAGGAGGCGTTGGTAAGTCTATTTCAAATTTATCGTTAACTGCCTGAATAAAACCTTCAGGATTTTTGCCAATACTATCAACCTTTGCTATTAAACATTGCTGAGAAAAATTTTGATAAAAATCTAAGATTCTTTGATTAGAATTCAACCACATTTTCACAGCTATTTCTGGTTGTTCCAATAATTTTTCATCCGTAGCTCGTCGATAAAGAGAGTCTGCTACTTCCCACGGCGAACGATAAACAAAAATAAACTTTGCATCTGGTAATAACTCTAACCAAAAGTTTAAAAATAAAGTTGTTCTTGGGTCTTTCCATCCCCAGTTTTTTCCTGAATTATCTTGAGTTTCTTGACGGTTTTTAATTAATCGTTTAGCTGCCTTTAAATATTGTTTCTTAACAGGAATTTCTGTAATTTCAACATTACTTCCTAAATCATCCAAACCTTGGGAACCTAATATTCCTTTTTGCAGTTCCACAAATTCAATATCTTCAAAATGCCCCCTAACATTTCCATACTCTGGTCCCACTAAATTTGCTCCAATATTTACCCCTACACTCTGAAATAAAGAAGCAGTTAAAGAGGTTCCCGAACGGTGCATTCCTGTAATAATAAAAACTGTTGATTTCATCTAATTTTTCTCCTTATATTAAGCAAAGTTGTAAGCAAACAGCGGTGAGCTATAGCGCTGTGCGCAGGCAACAGCTCATCTGGCAACAGAGGGAATAAAAAACTGATAATATAAGACTTTCAGCTATTGGACAGTTATTGTAATTTGTACATAAACCAGCGCACATTGCTATATAAGCTATCAGTTATTAAGTTATTATCGCACCGAAGTCCGAATTAGTCTCCAAAAAGAATTAAAAGTTATGTTTAATTCTGCATTTTGTACCGAAAGAAAGCGGAAGTTAAAAGTCATACATTTAAAAGTCAATCATTTTTAATCCCCAATTGTTTGAGGATTTTGTAACCAGTTATTTTCTCCTTCTCCAAAATACTGAGGCATTTCTACTTCTATTACCCCTGATAATTTCACTTAATTTTTCTCCTCATGTTAAGCAAAATTTGCCAAATTCCAAGATAATATTACTTTTTTTTCTGCTGCTAGTGCCACTACAGGAAAGTTGAAAGTCTAGCATTTCAAAGTCAATTATTTTTAATCCTAAATTGTTTGAGAATTTTGTAATCAGTTATTTTCCCCATCCTACACTAGGGATATTCTGTCTGTAATTACAGCATTTAACTTGATAACTACTTCTTCAAAATACTGATTATTTTTTACTTCTATTACCCCTGATAATTTCACTTAATTTTTCTCCTCATGTTAAGCAAAATTTGCCAAATTCCAAGATAATATTACTTTTTTTTCTGCTGCTAGTGCCACTACAGGGAAGTTAAAAGTCTAGCATTTCAAAGTCAATTATTTTTAATCCTAAATTGTTTGAGAATTTTGTAATCAGTTATTTTCCCCATCCTGCACTAGGGATATTCTGTCTTTACAGCATTTAATTTGATAACTACTTCTTGAAAATACTGATAAATTTTTACTTCTATTACCCCTGATAATTTCATTTTGTTTTTCTCCTGATGTTCAGCAAAATTTGCCAAATTCCAAGATAATATTACTTTTTTTTCTGCTGCTAGTGCCACTACAGGGAAGTTAAAAGTCTAGCATTTAAAAGTCAATCATTTTTAATCCTAAATTGTTTGAGGATTTTGTAACCAGTTATTTTCCCCATCCTACACTAGGGATATTCTGTCTGTAATTACAGTATTTAACTTGACAATTACTTCCCTAGAATACTGAGGAATTTATGCTTCTCCTACTGCATATAATTCCATTTAATTTTTCTCCTCATTTCTCGTCATATTAAAAAAATTGGCAAATTTTACAGATACTATTAATTTGATAACTAATTCCCCAAAATACCGAATAATTTATACTTCTACTACCCCATATAATTTCATTTAATTTTTCTCCTGATATTCAGCAAAATTGGCAAAATTTCAAGATACTGTGTTAACGGCCGTTAACCCCTACTATATGTTCTGAGGCTATTGATATTCTGCCTGTCATTACAGCATTTTATCTCACAACTAATTCCCCAAAATACCGAATAATTTATACTTCTACTACCCCATATAATTTCATCTAATTTTTCTCCTGATATTAAGCAAAATTTGCAAAATTCCAAGATACAATTACCTCCTGCTCTAGTGCTAAGGATATTCTATCTGTAATTACAGCATTCAATCTGACAAGTACTTCTCCAGAATACTGAGGAATTTCTACTTCTACTACAGCATAATTAGTTTTGCCAAATATATGATTATGATTAAAAGCAATAGTTTTTTGTACTAATATTTTTCCATCCTCACTTTTAATAATCTCAATTTCACATTCTATTGAATAAGCAGCAATAGGCTCTATTTGTGGATAAACTCGAAATCTTTTTTGACCTTCAATTTGAAATTGAATTTCAGTCTGACATTGATGACTACCCGGTAAAATTTTATCAGCAAATTTCCAAGTTTCTCCACCATCAAAAAAAGGTAGTTCCTCAACTTCTGTTTTTACTTGCCTCTTTGTTTGGCTATCAGACAATATTTTATCCGACAAATTTTTAGTTTCTTCATTATCAGATATGAGTATTTTTTCCACTTCTATCTTTTTTCCTATCATTTCTTCCTTTGCATTTCCAACTTCTTCCTTCTTGCCAAAATTCTTAACTTCTAACTTATTACTTCTGACTTCTGAGACTTCTAACTTGATATTTGCAACTTCTTCCTTCCAACTTCTTCCTTCCAACTTCTTCCTTCCAACTTCTTCCTTCTTCCTTCTTCCTTCTTCCTTCTTCCTACTTAAAGGTTGAGCAACTAAACCACCAGAAATTGGCTTTTGTAAAATATATAAATCTTGCCCATTTGCCATAGTACTTTGAGGAAATCTTTTAATATGTTTGAACATAGAAAATATTTCCTGATAAGCCGCTGGTGTATGTAATGCTGCAACAGTATGTTGACCTTGACCGTCCGTTTCTCCTTGATGGTCTAGATACAAAAATAATCCCTCTTCTCCAATACTATACATTTCAGCTTGATGAGTATTTCCAGTGCGAAAAATATCATAAACTATCGGAAAAAATTGAGGTCCGTGAAGTGTCATAAATAATATTCCACCAGGGCGTAATACTCGATAAATATCCCAAGCCCAAAGATGTTGTAAATCTAAACGTAGGTGTGTGAATACTGAGACAGCATTAACTAGGTCAAACTGATTATTTTCAAAAGGTAATGGAGGTTTAATATTGTTATGTTTGACTGTGGCAAATTTGATATTTTCTTCACACCATTCAGCACATTCAGGAAAAACGTCACAACCAAATAGTTTTTGATTTGGCAAAAGTTCTGGTTTAAATGCCATTAAATAACGTCCTACTCCACAGCCAAAATCTAGAATATTCTCAAATTGATGAAAATCAAATCCTGCTTTTTGCAGATAATTTTTTACTGTATATTTGAGGTCATCGAATGAACTAAGAAAAGCTTTAACACTGGAATTTCCACTAATTCTGAGTAACAGATGGTTTGGTGGTAATAAGACAATGGAATTAACTGCAGAAATATTAACGACTCGCTCTAAATGGAAATTATTAATAATTTTGACCAAGATAACGTCATCTGGGGATAAATGTTCGCTGTTAATGCTACATGACCATTGATATTTTTGGGTTTGATTTTTGTATTTTGGTAAACAGCTTTTTACTTTTATTCCATTTACTAAAACAGCTACTTCTTCTACTTTTTCTTCAGGATTAATATCTACTGCCCATCCTTCTATATAAATGTCTCCTGTAGATGTAACTTCGATACTTCTACAACCACCATCAGGATGACAATAAAAGTTTAATAATTTATCTCTTTGTTCCTCAACTTCTCCCTTTCCAACTTCTTCCTTTATAACCTCTTCCTTTCCAACTTCTTCCTTTCCAATTTCTCCCTTTCCAACTTCTGAATTTTGACTTTTGAATTTTGAATTTATAGCTTCCCTCTTTCCAACTTCTTCATTTCCAACTTCTTCATTTCCAATTTCTTCCTTTCCAACTTCTCCCTTTATAACTTTTGACTTTTGACTTTTGACTTTTGATTTTATAACTTCTTCCTTCTTCCTTCTTCCTTCTTCCTTCTTCCTTCTTCCTTCCTCATTCCACAGAATATATAGATCGTGATATCCACAAAGACCTTTTTTAATCCGATGCCATTTTGCTTTTCCCTTAGTTGCTTGGTGAATAATTTTACCTACCCATTTTTCTCCTACATAAGTAACTCCATAATCTTCAGTGTTGAGAAAAAGACTTTCACTTTCTGGAGTAAAGTAAATTTCTTCTGCATCTGTTTCTATTTCTATAGTCATTAAAGATAAATCATGGGTACTGAAAATTAATATGCCGTTTTCTGTCAATAAACTATATAACTTTTCTAACCAACCACTAAAAGTTTTTTGGGGAGTATGACTAAAAAATGAACAGGCAAAAATGCAGTCAAATGTTTGATTGAGTTGATAATCTTCAGGATGATTAGTTGAAACTATCCCCTCTACTCCAAGTAATTTTTTTTGAAATTCTACTGCTTGAGAATAAATATCAGAAATCCAAATTTTATGAGCTGGTATTTCCTGAACTAAAAATCTACTAAAACGCCCATAACCACTGGCAAAATCTAGAAAAGAAGAGATATTTTCAAAGCCATCAAAATGCCATTCTACAATTTGTTTAACTGCATCTAATATTCTTTTGCCATTAGAAAAATATCGTAGTAGTGCTTCATCAATCTTTCCTTCAGTATTTTTCAAAGCATAGAGATACATTTCATCCTGTGGATGAATATTTACCTTTATTTCTTCAGGTTTTCTAGTTTGGTCTTGAATAAATGTATCTATAATTAGCTGATTATCTATTTCATTTTTTTCAGGATTCATATTTTTAAATAGGTGTTAGTTTTTAGGAGAAGTACAAATACAAGTTTTTAATAATTTTACGTAAGCATTTCCTGCGGACTGCTGCGCAAACAGCTATTAGCTGTTAGCTCTCAGCTATCATGACCAGGTTTTAATCAATATATACTTTAAACCCAGCTTTGATAGTAAGTATAAATTCTGACTCAATTAGTCAAGCTTTTATCTAAAACTAAAAGTAATAGCTGACGGCTGAATGCTTACAATTTTACAGACAATTTTACTGTAACTATCTTTTTAATTTGATATAAAAAGAGTATTTTTTTTTCTTTAAATATATGGTGGTAATTAAAAGTATTTACATCTACTTTAAAATTAACTTTCTTTCTTCCTCCTTCAATCGTTACAGTGAAATTTTTCCCGCAACTATTAATATATTTGTATTACTGCTAACTCCAAACTCCTGACTCCTTTTTTTCCCAGTTATTCAGGGTATCATTGTCAATATTTAAGTGAGGTTCTATTAAAAAGTCAACTACTCCCGTACCGCATGAATCACTACAATGCTGCACTCTAAACATAGCAATATCAATGCAACGGGATAAATAAGTTAGATGGTCGCCTGCCATACCAACAACTCCAGCATTTAAAAAATATACCCCAGGATTTAGCAAACATTTAAACTTAAATTTCACTATAACTTTCTGTTGTGCTTCTACATATTCTACTGATTTAGTATAACCATGTAATGATGCTCCACCTAACTCAAATCCACTCAGAGTTTTAATCAACATTCCAAACCTAACTTTAGATGTAGAGTTAATAAATTTTACTGTATAAGTATAGTAATATTCTCGACGATTAATTAAATGATTTACTCTCTTACCATCCAAAGTAATAATATGAGGATCAATAATTTCCGACCCTTTATTAGGATAATGTATCGTATTTGAAGGTATCATCTCCGGGTCATAAATTTCTTCATATTCTGTTGATTCTGAAATTAGATTATCGCCTTGATTTTGACCGTTTTTATTTTCAGATTTAGACTCAGCTTCATTTATTTTTTCATCATCCAATAAACTATCAATACTCAAATTAGGAATCTGACGAATTTCTTCCCTAATTGATGAGATTTTATCAGGAAAAGCATAGATTAGTTTCTGATATTTAGATACCACATATTTAGGAGCATGATAAAGTAACATTTCACCACGATCCATCAAAATTGCTGAATCACAAAGTTGTACAACTGTTGAAGCAGCATGAGATACAAATAAAATTGTGCCTCCCCTTTCTTGAATGTCTTGAATACGAGCAAAACACTTTCTCTGAAATGCTTCATCTCCCACCGAAAGTGCTTCATCAACTACTAAAATATCTGGATCAACACTTGTCGCCACAGCAAATCCCAACCTAATAAACATTCCACTAGAATAAGTTTTTACAGGCTCGTCAATAAAATCACCAATGTCAGCAAAACCAGCAATTTGCTCAAATTTTTCCTCTATTTCTGATGGTTTTAATCCTAATAATTGACCGTTAAAAAAAACGTTTTGTCTACCTGTAAACTCTGGATTAAATCCACTCCCAAGTTCCAAAAGTGCAGAAACTCTGCCTTGAACTTTTACAGTTCCAGTTGTCGGTGTAAGAGTACCAACAATTATTTGTAGAAGAGTACTTTTTCCCGAACCATTCCGCCCCACAATTCCTAAAGTATGCCCTCTTTCTATTTCTATACTTATATTTTGCACTGCCCAAAATTCATCGGCACGACTTTTTCCTGGGAATAGAATTTCTTTTAAACGGTCTACCGGATGCCGATATCGTTTAAAGCATTTAGAAACATTTTGCAGTGAAATTACAGTTTCAGCCATGAATTTTCTGGGAAATATTAATCTTTTATAGTAAGCATTTCCTACGGAATGCTGATATTTTATATAATACCAAATTGATAAATTTTTGCTACAAATATCTAGGGTCTTTCTGATAATTCAGCGGTAGGGATAAACGGCCGTTTGCCCTTACAGGATTCATTATGAATGGCTTCAATACCAGTTTTTAGTCATCAATTCTCTTTTTTTCAAAGATACATTTTATCTAAAATATTTTCATAGTACTTATTATTTTAAAACAGAATTTTTTCAAAATTATCTAACATAAATTACCATGTATTAATGCTCAACTTAAGTAACACATAAGCATTTCCTGCGGAATGCTGCGCAAACAACCATCAGCCATCAACTATTGTTTTTGGTTTGAGATAAAACTTTATTAATTAACGCCAAATTAGAGCTTACTAAACTTATTTGAGTTTTTAACCCATATAATTCAAGCTAATGAAGCTGATAGCTGATAGCTGACGGCTGTTTGCTTACAAAACATCTGCAAAAGCAGGACGTAATTTCAGGTAAACCCACAAGCCAAAATAAAATATTAATACAGACATAAAAGCAGCAATTCCTAACTCTCCCCAGTGTTTAATTTCTCCTACCAAAACCAGGTCTCGATATACTTCAGCGATCGCTGTTAAAGGATTACACCAAAATACCCAGATTCTCCAATTTTCCGGAATTACAGATGCCGGATATACTATTGGTGTAACGTAAAACCAAAGATTTAAAATTACTCCTAAAGTTTGAGGAATATCTCGTAAAAATACTGTTAATCCTGCGGTAAAATAACCTAAACCTGCTGTTAATAAAAGCTGCGGTAAAAATACTATTGGTAATAGCCATAATGTTTGATGGAGTACCCCAGATGATATACATATCATTCCTGTTAAAACTATTAATCCAAATGTACTTTCTATAAAAGTTGAAAAAACCGGAACTAAGGGTAATAAACTAAGGGGAAATACTACTTTTTTGACCAAGTTTGGCTGTCCAATCACACATCCAGAAGCTTGAGTTAATCCATTAGTAAAAGCCAGCCAAGGTATTAACCCAGCAAATAACCATAATCCAAAAGTAACCTTACTATCTTCAGGTAGCCCTTCTAGGTTAAGCTTGACTTTAAGAATAATTGAGAAGACGTAGGTATAAATTAAAAGTTGGGATAGTTGATTAAGTAGTGGCCATAAATTACCAAGAATTGATCCTTTATATCTAGCTTCTAAATCTCTTCGTACTAATGTTAATAGCAAGTTTAGATTTACCAACCAATCAGTATTTACCACAGTTAGCCACCTACTAATCCTGCTAGTTTTGCGGACAATTCCTTTCATAGTCCTACTATTTTCCGTTTTCTCCTCTACGCCACACTCAGGCAAAATTGCTCATGTTAAGTGTATATAATCTACTGCTTCCATCTACTAAACAATCAGCAGTTTAATCACTTTTTGCTAGCAGACGGCTACAGTTTTTGAGATTATATCAGGGGATTGGCAAAAATACTTTTTTCTATCTCAAGTTGTTGCCAGATATACATGATATATTTTTAAGTTTAAAGTCAATTCAAACAATATTTTCTAGTTGAGTAATGGTTCTATTGCTTGTTCAATGGCCTTTAATTGTTCGCAGTCGTAACCCCATTGTTGGAGAAAGTCTTTGTAATTACCTCGATCTGTAGTTATGCTTTGATATAGCTCCTGAATATTGCCTTGTATACTTGGTATATTTAGGCTCTTTATTAGTTTTGTGATGCGCGATCGCACTGTTTGTGATTCATTAGCTGCCTCTTGGTCTTGATTTCTTTGATGGTGGACTACCATTCCAGAAGACATGGCCAGACTTTTGACTAATAATTCTGTCACTGTTTCTGGAGATGATTCTAAGGCTCTGATAATTGATGGTGAGGGATTATCTACTAAAGGTCTAGGGTCTCTCAGATAAATAGCAAAAAATGCTCTAGCAGTATCTTTCCTCTTGACTAAATCTCCAATTAATTCTTCTATCTTTGCTGCCGATAGCTGGCCTGTTTCCATCTCGGACATTATTTCTTGAGTCAGGGCGAGTGCTTCTTCAAATGTTATATTTTCTTTTACGGACAATGATGTTGATTTCATAGTTTGGGACATTTTCTTAAATATACTTTCTAGTATGATAAACATTGTACATAAATATAGTCTAAAGGCCTGATATTTAATGCTACAATTAAATTGGCTAATAATTCCAGACTAAATAATCATAAAAAATCCTAAATTATCGAATATTAATATAATCTAACCCCCTTGATTTATGAGATTAGTTGAGAGACATATCCCATACAAAAAATCATCGGTTTTATCTGGAAATTGACCGACTATGTCTCTTGTCGAAAAATCTCTATAATTATGCTAATTATTTGGTTCGTAAGTCTTTCATATTTGAAAATACTTATCTCGACTATTACGATCTGCAAAAAACACTCTCTACCCAATCAGATTATCAAGCAATGCCAGCCAAAGTATCTCAACAAATCTTGATGATACTAGATAGAAACACCGAAAAGCTTTTTAGCAGCGAACAAAATTTATCAACACCAAGCCATCAAAGTTTAAATCTCATCCTCGTCTTCCTAGATATAAAAATAAAGTAACACCGAAGAAATATTGTAGTTTATACAACACAAGCTATCAGCAAGAGGCAATTAAAGCAAGGAATTATTAATCCCAGTAAAACAGGGATCTATCTAAAAACATTAGTACCTACTTCACAAATTAAACAAATTCGTCTCGTCCCTAGACTTAATCATTATGTAATAGAGGTCATTTATGAAGCTACTCAAAAACAATACGAGTTAGAAAAAAATCGTTGTGCCAGTATTGATATAGGATTAAACAACTTAGCTACATTAATCTTTAATCAAGCCGGAATCAAACCAATCTTGATAAATGGCAGACCGTTAAAATCTATAAATCAATACTATAATAAAGTCAAAAGCTTCCTACAATCTCAACTCCAAGAAAATCAATCAAGTAAGAGACTAAAAAAGCTTTGTAATAAGAGAGAATTCAAAATCAATGACTATCTTCATAAATCATCTCGTTTGATTATTGATACTCTAACTAATCAGAAAATAGGAACATTGATAATAGGGCACAATGAAGACTGGAAGCAGAAGATAAATCTAGGGAAGAAAAATAATCAAAATTTTGTATCTGTCCCCTATAACAAGTTAATAGAAATGTTATCTTATAAAGCTAAGATGGTAGGGATAGATGTAATAATTACAGAAGAATCTTATACCTCAAAAGCAAGTTTTATAGATAATGATATTCTTCCTGTATACAGAAAAGGTCAGAAAAATCAAGTCACTTTCTCAGGAAAAAGAGTAAAGCGATGCAGCGCGGTCTTGGGGGTTTCCCCCATGAGCGACTGCATCAAGACAAAGAGGTTTGTATCGTACCGCCAACAAAGGATTAATTAATGCTGATGTTAATGGTTCTTTGAACATTATGAGAAAAGCAGCTCCCTTTTGTTTTTGACTATGGGATAGAGAAGCCAGTACGCCCTTGCGGGTTTCCCGACTTGAAGCAACTGGCGTGGTGTTGTAGTGCCTCCTCCGGAGGAGCTGCGCTAACACGAGCGTCAGGATAACACCTGCAAAATAAGGATATGTCTTATTGTGACTATATTTTTATGAACTATGATAGTCAATAAATAACTTAGCTCTCATTTCCCAGTTATGGCCATAATATCTTCCAAAAAACAATCTCCACAACCAGAAAGGCCAGATAAAAACATTTTCTTAGCCTCAGAAAGTAAAAGTTCATATAAAACCAAAAAATCAAAATCCAAAACTGAAACAGACGAAATAGAAGCTTTATTAGAAGCAGAGGCAACTGCTGAAGACAAGAATAATAGTAACAACGAAGAAAAAATCAGACCCCAAAAGTTAGCCGAATATATCGGACAAAAAGACCTCAAAGAAGTATTAAATATTGCGATTTCGGCGGCAAAATCTAGAAAAGAACCTTTAGACCATCTGCTACTTTATGGCCCTCCAGGGTTAGGGAAAACTACCATGTCTCTAATATTGGCAGCAGAAATGGAAGTTAACTGTAAAATTACTACTGCCCCTGCCATTGAAAAACCTAGAGATATTGTAGGTTTGCTAGTAGGTTTACAAAAAGGAGATGTTCTGTTTATAGATGAAATTCATCGCCTTTCCAAAATGACAGAAGAAATTCTATATCCGGCGATGGAAGATTTTCGACTGGATATTACAGTGGGTCAAGGTAAAACTGCTAAGACTCGGAGTATTCCTCTCAAACCTTTTACTCTAGTCGGAGCAACTACTAGGGTAGGGTCTCTAACTTCCCCTCTGCGCGATCGCTTCGGAATTATTCAGAGGTTACGTTTTTATGAGGTTGATGAACTGAGTCTAATTATTCTCCGAGCAGCAAAACTTTTAAATACGGCTATTACAGAAGATGGTGCTGAAGAAGTTGCCCGTCGTTCCCGGGGTACGCCTCGAATTGCTAATCGTTTACTCCGACGGGTGAGAGATTATTCGGAAGTGAAAAAGTTGACTCCTGTAAATGCTGAGGTAGCAAGTGAAGCGTTAGAGTTGTTTAATGTTGACCCTCTAGGTTTAGATTGGACAGACCGTAATTTATTAAGGACGATGATTGAAAACTATAATGGTGGGCCTGCTGGTTTAGAGACAATGGCAGCAGCGACAGGGGAGGATGCTCAAACTATTGAGGAGGTTTATGAGCCATATTTGATGCAAATTGGGTTTATGCAGCGCACTCCTCGTGGTCGGGTTGTGACTTCTGCAGCTTGGAGGCATTTGGGTTTTACTCCGCCGGATGAGCAGTTGAGTTTGAAGTTGTAGGAGAATAGATAATAGATATATTCATCAGAATTGTGTTGCTATAATTTAAAAATAGAGTTATTAATGGTGCATTCTATCTGAATTCTCAGAACTACTATGAGGTAGGATAATGCTTGGTGATTTTTTACTGGACGATTCAACATCAACAGAGCAAGTTGAAATTAAAACATCAATTATTAAGATCCGAGGCAAAACTTTAATATATGGGAATGTTGTTGATCAAATTCGCAACATTACAAGTATTGGTTTGGTCAACCGTACAACTGTGAAGCAGACACCTAAGTGGTATTGGAGTTTGCCTTTTGTGGGTTTTATGCTGCTTCTTGTTCCCGACATATATGCAAGAATATTTGGAGCTTTAATTATTGCTTTAGGTGTTTGGTTGCTTTATCAACAGCATATCAACAAAATTTCAGAAAGATATGGTATGACTATTTACACTAATTCAGGGGATAAAAGAACTTTTGTTAGTCGGAGTGAAGACTTCATTAAGAAGGTAATCTTAGTGTTATACAACGTGATGAATGGTGAAGAAAACGAGGTTATAAATTTAAACTTTAGATACAATGACAATAGACCGTTCTGTTAATTTTAAAATTGGAAAAAACATTAGTTCTCCTATTGTTGGGGGAACTGTAACTGGCGATGTTGTTAACAAGGTTTAGAAATTAATTAAGCAAATTTTTGAATATTAAGGAGGTCAAATATGTCAGATAAGCCTATCAAAAAAAGATTTTACAAAGACTGGAAGTCATATCGAAATTGGAACTAATATAGATTCACCTTTTGTCTCAGGTAATGTAGAGGGTGGCTTTTACAACAATAAAACTGTACAATATACACCTGAACAAAAGCAATCTCTAACGGAAACTGCTGAAGAAATTCAGAAACTTTTAAACCAGCTTTCTAAAACTTATTCCCCTGAAGAAGCGGAACAGAAAGCAGCAGAAGATTTAGCAAATAGAGCCAAGCAAAACCCTTCGTTCAAAGAAAATCTCAAAAGTTGGAGTCAATCTCTACTAAGTAAAGGCAGTGAAACAGTAGTAACTGAAATAGTAAAGGAAGGAGTTAAACGAGTTATTACTCTTGCTATGACAATGCTAGTTTAGATACATAATCCAAAAATTTTTTAACTAATGTTATTAGATGCCTACCTCATCTACCTCTACGAGTAGGTGAGGCTTTTTGTTTTAAATATCAAAACCTCAATATTTTAAATGCAAAAAGTTGAATTCTTTGATCTTCCTAACTTCAATAATATAGTTATGGTATAAGATTTTTGCTTTTTTAAGATTGCTTCTTAACTAGATTGATTAACCTCTAAGGGTAAACTATAAAGTTAAGTATAAAATTGAGACTTATTTTGGCGATCGCTACATCTTTGTTTTATATAAATAGCTAAAACTAGACAGCAAAAAATAGAACAGAACATAGACACTGCTCAAAAGTCCTCTTTCTCCAGCGAACTATTTATATAAATTGTTTAATTTCTTCTCTTATTACCCTTCTTTTTCGGCTTTCTCTTTTTGACTTTTGATTTTTTATTATTGAATCTTGCTCTTTGCTGAACCACTTCAGGAGGCGGACCATAATCTCCATCCGAAAAATATACTCGCTGCTTCATAAAACTGATATAAAACGTCACATAGCGTGACATTTCAATGTTTACTTCCTGCTTCCACCGGAACTGTCGGCAGCACTCCGTCCACAGGCATCAACGGTCAAGCCGACCGCATTCCTTAAATTAATTGAGGCATTAAAGTCTCGGTCTATTGATATACCACATTCTGGGCAGTCATAAGTTCTAATGTTTAAAGGCATATCCTGTACATGACCACAATTAGAGCAAGTTTTTGATGATGGAAAAAATCTATCAACTATTACTAATTCACAATTGTACCATTGACACTTGTATTCTAGCTGTCTTCTAAATTCATAAAATCACTATCTGCTATCTGATTTAGCTAGCTTATGGTTGGCTAACATTCCAGATACATTTAGGTCTTCTATCACAACAGTGCCGTGGTTCTTGGCTACATAAGTTGTCAGTTGATCAAGTGCATCTTTACGGATGTTAGCTACTCGTCTATGTTGTTTGGCTAGCTTGACTACTGCTTTGTGCCAATTCCTTGAATGCTTTACTTTTTTACTCAGTTGTCGTTGTAATTTAGCCAGTCTGTTTTGCGCTTTTTTGTAAGGCTTAATACTCTTGAATACTTCACCTGTGCTTAGTGTTGCTAGTGTCTTAATTCCTAAATCTACACCTACAACTTCTGTGGTTTTTGGTGTTGAAGTCGGAGTAAATTCATAGCTGCAACTTAAATACCAGTCACCAGCTTGTCTGCTGATTGTTATTTTTTTAGTTGTTGCTTCAATTGGTTCGTAAGTTTTGACTATACCAATAAAAGGTAATTTGTGATTCCATCCGTTTAATTCTATTGGTTTTCCACAATTGTCTATTGTGAATGAATCATGTTTACCTTTTTTCTTAAACCGTGGCCGTTTTCCTAGACCTTGTTTGCGCAGCATTCCGCAGGAAAAAAACCTTTTAAATGCTTCACTCAAGTTAATAAAAGCATATTGATAAACTTTAGATGATAAGTTTTTCATCCAGGGGTAGAGGGGTTTGGTGTGATTGGTAAAAACCTGTCTGAGTTTACGAGAGTTGGGCTTGTAGCCATCAATATATGCAGCATTCCATAAACTTAAACCCCAGTTGTAGCACCATCTACTATAACCTGCATGTTGAGCCATCAGAGTTTTCTGTTTATTATTAAGTTTCAGCTTTGTTCTAATGGATTTCATTTATATGTGATCTGGATGAGTGCAGTCTGTGTCAAAGTATGCTTTTCAACGTATTATATCGTTATTCTCTGATTAAGTCAATGCTCCCGCAACCTACCAGTAGAAATATTAAGTAAAAAAGCAGCTTCGGTGGTAGTAACTAAAGAGATATTCATAACTACAACGTTGGGGTTTTTAGATATTAGATAATAAATTAACAACAATGCAAAAAGCACTATCCTAGTTAATGTTAAGAAAGACTCCCATTAAATTTCACACCACAAAATATCCACAAAAATTAACGAGACCTGATTTAACAAGTGAGTGTCACAGAAATATATTAAAGCAAAATTAACTACAGTGGCTCAAAACATTCAATTTATTTTTTTGAATTAAATAATCTACATGACGCTATGTCCCATATAAATCAATCTCCAAATAAAAACTGGACATCACTACATGACCAACTACATAAGACATTACGTCAACGAAAATTATTACCAAAAAACCAAAGAATATTAATCGCAGTATCTGGTGGTCAAGATTCCATAAGCCTAACTAAATTACTGTTAGATTTACAATCAAAATGGGGTTGGTATTTAGTAATAGCTCATTGTGACCATAGATGGCGACTAGACTCAGAAGCTAATGCTAATTATGTGAAAAATTTAGCAACAAATTGGCAACTGCCATTCTTTTTGGGAGTAGCAGACCGAGTTTATCAAAGTGAAGCAGAAGCTAGAAAATGGCGTTATCAAACTTTAAGTAAAATTGCTTTAGAGTCCAATAGTCAATATATCGTAACTGGCCATACAGCTAGCGATCGCGCAGAAACTCTCCTATACAATTTAATTCGTGGTAGTGGTACTGATGGACTACAAGCTTTGACTTGGCAACGTCCTCTGACAGAAAATTCTTCTATATTACTGATACGTCCCTTATTAGAAATTACTCGTAGTCAAACAGGCAACTTTTGTCAAGAGCAAAAAATTGGTATTTGGGAAGATTCTACAAACCAAGATTTACGTTATGCTCGTAACCGTATCCGCCTCGAATTATTTCCTATGCTACGCCAGTTTAATCCTCAAGCTGAACTAGCACTGGCACAAACTGCAGAAATACTAAGCGCAGAAGTAGATTATCTTGAAAATGAGACAGAAAAGCTATTGGAGAAAGTGACAAAGATAGATATAGATAATCTGAATATTTCTGAGTTTGAGTCTCAACAGGTTCAATATATTAACCGTTTAGTATTACGCGAAGTTCCTCTAGCATTACAAAGAAGAGTAATAAGACGTATTTTACAAAAAGTCTTACCTATTCATCCTAACTTCAGTCATATTGAAAAGCTAACAAATCTAATTGATGCTCCTAACCGTTCTCAAACAGACCCAGTTCCTGGTGGAGCGATCGCCAAAGTTCAACACCCTTGGATTTTATTATTCTATACAGGGAATAGGGAATAGGGAATAGGGAAGAAAAACATAATAAAAAAGGTTTAATTTTTAGATTTTATGGAAGATGGATTTTTTTATTGTAGGAATAAATCACAAATTTAAGATGTAACTGCTTTCCCTTCAGCATAGCTGCCTTCTTCAATTGGGTGGTTCGGAGATCTATAAGTCCCGCATTATCTTTTCTTTTACTGGCTTAATACCCCACCGTCTATACAGTGCTTAAAATTGCTTAGGTTTTGTAGACACAAATATGACGTGTCGAAGATTATCCATAAGCAATTTTCTCTTCTGCCTTCAGCATAGCTGCCTTTTTCAATCCGGTTGACCAATTATATTTTCAAGGACTTGCTGTAACTGCTCCACCTGTGTCCCTATACCCTGTATTTGATTTACTCCTCCTGCTACTTCTTCTAGTTGCTGTCTGACTTGTTCAAGATAATCTTGCATAGGTAACATAACTTCTTGATAAATAGCTCCACTTCCTCCTTGTGAATTTGCCTTCTGCTTTTCCCGTAAACTCGACTCTAGCTGTTCAATTTCATTTTTTTTCGCTTCTTGTTGCTGAGTCTGACTATTAATAACTTCTTCTTTTTGGGCAATATCTGTTTGTATCTGTTGAATTTCAGCTTCTAAACTTTGTAAATTCTCTGTCAGTTGCTGCCTTTGAGCATCAACCTGTGATAACGTAGGCTTTAAGTCTATTTTGTTTTGCTGTTGCTGGCCAGAAGAACTACCTAATCTGCGCCAGAGAACCTCTTGATGTTGACTTAATATTTCTTGTCTTTCCTTAAGATTTCTTTGGGAACCTACTAAAGATTCATTTAACATTCTGTAACAATCTTGTTCATCTGAAAGCTCTGACTCTAAGCTAATTCTGTCATATTCAGTAGCTTGATCTATTCTTCTTTGCAAAGCATCCATTTCTTGCCGCTGTAATGCCAATTCTTCTTCTTGGTCTTTAACAAAACTCATATCTCTTTGTAAGTCTTGTTGTAAACTTTGAACCAATTGCTCTAACTCATTAAGAGAAATTTTTTCCAGAGCTTCAACATCTACTTTCTGAGTAATACCATCATTTTCTAATGTTGTTGCTAGATGACTCAGTTGCTCATAAAGTTGTGTCTGTATCTCTATTTGACTATTCAATACTTGACGATACTCTTGCTTACTTGCCAATAAAGTTTGTTGGGACCTCAATTCAGAAATAGATTCGGCTAGAGACTCCCTGTCTTGTCTCCATTCTAGCCATTGGTTTTGGACATGACTAACCAAACTTTCTATATTTTCCTGTTGTTCTTCGCTAGAATTAGTAGTTGGCTGTTCTTTCCATCGTTGTCCATGTTGCTCTAGACTTTCCTGTTGAGAACTAACTATTTCTAGAGACTGACTTAACTTTTCTCCCAAAAGATTTGTAGGAGCGATCGCCTCATTCAACCAAGTCAGTACATCTCGAATATACTGAGATTGGTCTTCATCTAAAACTGCTCCTTGAGACAATTGTCCCTTATTTTGCTCAAACTCTTCTTGTTGTCTGTGTAATTCTAAACGAGTGGCTTCTAATTCTTCTCGGTTTTTTTCTATCTGTTCCTGAAGTTGCTGAGATGTTTCTTGAGCTTGACTAACTTCCTGACGTTGTTGCTCCAATCTATCAATTTCGGCTTGTAGTTCTTCAAGCTGCTCTTCCTTAGCTTGCAATTCCATTTCTCTACGATTCAATTCTTGGGCCTGAAAAGTTAGAGAAGCTTTCCATTGCTCTATTTCCTCCCATTGTGTTTTAGATTTTTCTTGAGAGCGAGAGAAATTTTGCAGAATTTTTACCAACTGACGGGCAGCATCTTGAATTTGCTGCACCTGCTTACTATTGTTCAAATCTACTAATACTAATGAACCAGGAGAAAATTCCTTAGCTTCATCAGCTGGAATAACTTCTTCCCCAGGTACAGCCACCCAATTATGTTCACCACGTTGAGAGGCTAGTAACTTCAAATCAGTTTTACCACCACCTAGACCAAAACCACTTGGTCTTTTTTGTACTTCTGCTAAATACAGCACACTGTTATCCTCTTGAGGTTTCTATGCTAAAAGCTTGATTTTTGTAGTTTTTTATGTTACCAGTAAAGCAAAGACTATTACTATAGTGCTTTGAATTTAAGAAATATTAATTTTTTTTACTTAAGTTACTTATAGGATAAGTTTTACAACCATATATTTTATCGTAGTATTCTATCGTTCCTTAACTCTAATCAAGATACTATTGTTTTAGGTTATAGGCAACCCAATAATATAGTCAACATACTTTTAACTGAAATTTTTTCTTCAGAATCTAGTTTAGTCCTTTAATTATGACTATATTATAGTATTATATTACTTCCCTATTAATTGTATTTTTGAAATTTATTAATAAGTATGTTTATGATTTTTTGTAGCCATACAAAAATTATAAATTTAAGTAATAAAAATCATGTAAACTATATCTTAATAAAATTTTGCTTTATGAGGTTTTATCTAAAAGTGAGGAATCAAAGTATAATTAAAGCAAGGCGTATAACTATAGCTTCTCAGGTTTTGAAATAATAGGTAGGTAGGCAGTATGAAGTTGGGAATAATATTTTATTACTTGAAAAATTAATAATTGTAAAAAATCATGTTCCATAATCACTATGTATTTTTATTAATCTGACAAAGCAACTATAAAAGTAACATAAAGCATAGCAATACCATAAAATTTTAGCTATATCTACTTTATAAGATACGATAAACTCTGGTACTATTGCACAAATGCCTTATGATATTTAGACATCTGCGCTTGAAACATAAGTAGTCAGATCAGAGTATAGTTTAGATAGTTTTCCCTAAGATAACATTAACTATCTTAAAGCATATTCTCATTGATGATAATACTTACTTGTTTTTGAAAAAATGAAAGGGTATTTTAATCTTCCCTAGATATATATAAATTGAAATTGTTCATCAAAAGTTATAGTTATATTTTACAAGCTGCATGCAGGGAAATTTGAGTGAAATTGATATCCGCAGCATCCTGCAACTTATAGAGTTAGGTCAGCGAACTGGTGAACTGTTTGTGGAGTCTTACAGCTCACCAGTTAACAATAATGTTGCCAAACCCCAACACCACTTCCCCACAGAACCATCTTGGTTTGTATTCTTTCTCAATGGTCAAATCATCTATGCCACCCAGAGTGCGGGTAGCTTATCTCGTTTAAGAGACTATTTACGTCGCTACAAAGCAGATAAAGAGATTGACAATATTAAAGTTCCTTCTTTTGCCTCTGTTCATGCACCTGAATATGGATATTTATGGGCAATGCTTGAAAAAGGAATTCTGACACCAGCTCAGGGACGTGGAATTATACATAATATGGTTCGTGAAACTCTCTTTAATTTACTAAGTCTTCGTCGAGGATCATTTATCTTCGATCTTAGTCCAGCTCTCACACCTCAGTTAACAACCTTTGAAATCAGCTCGTTGTTGGCCAAAATTATGAAGCAGATACAAGAGTGGAATCAGTTTTCTCCATATATTCAGTCTGCTGAACAGTGTCCAGTCATTTCAGACCCAGCTCAGTTACAGAAAGCATTAAAACCCCATATATATAATAGATTAAGAAATTGGTCAGATGGCCATACATCTATGCAGCAAATTGCTAGATATCTCAACAGAGATGTATTAACAGTAGCTAAGGCCATATATCCATTTGTGCAAAAAGGGATAGTGCAACTAATAGTCAAAAAAACAGAGCCATTACCACCACCACCAATAATTCAGAAAGTAGTGTGTATTGATGATGATGTAATTATTCGGGAAAAGGTTGAATCAATTCTCAATCGGAATGGTTATAAAGCAAGTAGCTTAAGCGATCCTCTTAAAGCATTAGGTGAAGTATTTCTGATGAAGCCAGACTTAATTCTATGCGATATTGCTATGCCTGAACTAGATGGCTATGAAATTTGTGCAATGCTACGTAACTCTACAGCATTTCGCCAAACACCTATTATTATGCTCACTGGTATAGAAGGATTTATAGACCGGGTTAAGGCCAGAATAGTTGGAGCTACGCACTACCTGACCAAGCCTTTTGGAGAAAGTGAGTTACTGATGTTGGTAGAACAGTACATTGGACCAGGAGTAGCCACAAACTCTCAAGTTGACAGAACTTTGTCAAAACTTCAAAATACTTAATCCATAACTCTCACCGTTAAATAAGAGCGATTATAACGGGAGATTCTTGTATCAAAGATTCTCGGGCTAGGTAACAAATCAAATCAAATAAACTGAGTTGTACCCCCGCTACTACCATCTCCACAAGCTTTCTTGCTCCATCTTTACGCCCTCGGAAACCGTTGACTCGCAGGCGGTGCGCTTTTGTTTAACCGTGTGTCCCATGGCTATTGATACAATTATAACGCCAAAAATATTTCGTGTATTGCTCAATTATTTTTCTGGTTGAAATTCATCTCTAGGCTATCTGCGTCGTTTTCCCGCGCAGTTTATACGCCCCGTCTTATCATTAAATAAGAGCGATTATAACCGGAGTCCTCTTTCAACATTTATGATAGAAGATTGTCAAGAGAAAATATAATATCATTTGAAATACCATTGGCTGCCATCTGAATTTTAGTCAGCGGGCCAAAAACTTCGAGATTGGAACTTAATACAGACAAAGTTTCTGGGTAAACTATATTACATTAAGCTCAAGAGAATAATGATTAATTGTCCATTATTAAGTTGTCAAATTAAAACAACAAATAGATTGTATGTAATAAAATATGTATTTAATTTTATACCATTTTTATATGAGGTTGCATAGAATGATGAAATTCATTAGACCAATCTATCTCTATCTACGCCTATATCTAGTAAATTATGCTTTAAATATTATTCTATGCAGCTTCATTTCAATTTGGTATTAGACAGAACTATAATGTCTAAATATGCACAGTTCAAGGAAATTCTTAGAGTAAAAAACTTACCTATTAAGTAGATAAAACAGCTTAATAAATACCAATACTGTTATCATAAAGAAGAGTGACCAGAACATGAAATATTGAAAATAGATATTTATTGGTGGCTCTAAATTTAAACTAATTGAGCTAGGGCAAAAAGCCAATCTAGAAAAATGTTAATAAATATATATGTTTTAACTATCAATAAATCTAAACCAAAGCTATCAGGTAGAAAAAAATGAGTAAAGTTCTAGTTGTAGAAGATAGCGTTACCCAAAGAGAAATGATTTCCCAGCTTCTCAAAAATAGTGGATTAGCAGTTACTGTAGCTAATGATGGAGTAGAAGCTTTGGGACGACTTAAGAATACTAAACCAGATATAGTGGTACTAGATATTGTGATGCCAAGAATGAACGGCTATGAAGTTTGTAGGAGGATTAAATCCGATCCTAAAACCAAGAATATTCCAGTAGTTATGTGTTCTTCTAAGGGAGAAGAATTTGACCGTTACTGGGGTTTAAAGCAAGGTGCAGATGCTTACATTGCTAAACCATTCCAGCCCACAGAACTTGTAGGAACAGTTAAACAATTGTTAAGAAGATAGGTAAAATTTTTCAGAACTATGGTAGGAAATCAAGACTTTTTACCAGGCCAAGGTACTGGAATTCAAGAACTAGAAAATCCTGAAGGTGAACTTCATCTGCGGTTTTATCTACCTTCAGGCAATGAGTTCGCTTTACCAGCAATGGATATTCGAGAGGTTATCTCTCAATCTCCAGAAGGTATTACAGCAATTCCAAATGTTTCTCCTTTACTTTTAGGTACGATAAATTTAAGGGGACGAGTAATTTGGGTGGCTGATTTAGGTCAATTCCTCGGAGATCAAGTCCCAATCAATCCAGATAAATCTGAGATTCCTGTAATTGCAGTAGAAGACCAAGACACTATATTAGGATTAGCAGTTGAACGAATCGTGGAAATGGAGTGGCTTGATGAAAAGAAGCTAAAAATGTCCACAAATATTGCAGATGGCATGGCTCCCTTCTTAAAAGGAGAGTGGATTTTTGATGAAAAGGGAGAACAGGTTCTCAGGTTACTGGATCAAGAAGCAATTATTCGCTCGGCTCGATGGGCAGCCTAAATAAAAGTCAAAATTGGTAAGTCAACATAATTGTTTGATTGAATTGTTTATATATTAAAATTTCTGACTGAGGCTGATTCCCAATTCCGTCAACAATAAAATTAAAAAACTAAAAAATAATAAAATTATATTGAGAGAGGGACAGCATGACATCATCAAGCACAGACTTTTTACAAGATTATCAAAAAGTAGAAGATGCCTACAGTCAAGGTAATTATGAAGAAGCAGCAGCTTTAATTTATAATTTAATTCAGGATTATCCAGAAGACCCTAGTGCTCGTCTTCTTTGTGGTCATATATATTGTTATGGACTCCATCAATATGATGTGGCAACAGAACAATATCATTTGGTATTAGACCTAACTGACGACCCAGATTTTATTAACTATGCTCAACAAGGTATAAGTGATAGTGAACAAGTTATTACAAATAATCCTGCTGCTAGTGAATCAGAAGAATTTCTAGAAGATATTAACTTTGATGACAATTTGGATGAGGTGGCTATGGAAGAAGAGATTTATAACTCTCAAGAATCTATAGCAGACAAAGAATTATTTCTGGATGAAAATAGCCTAGAATTAGATACAAAATACTTAGAAAATATTACGGATAAAGAAATTTTTCTGGATGAAAATAACGATGGATTAATAACGGAAAAGTTTGAATTAGATCGATTTGATAAATTAGATTTAGAAGATTTAGATGATTTAGAACTGACAGAGCAAGATAATAATCCTTTTAGTACAAATGGTAATTCTAGTAATCAAAAATATGAAGATTTAGCAGATTTAGCAGATTTATCAGATTTAGAAGATTTCACAAAATATGAAGAACCTTTTGGTGAAGATGACCAAGAATCAGAAAATAGGTTATTGATAGAAAATAATAAAGATACAGAAAAATTGCTAGATGATGCTGTTTTAAATAGTAGTGAGAGCCTAGAAAGTATATCTGGAAAAATATCAGATTTTAGTTTGAATGAAGACTTAGATGAAATCTGGAACAAGCAACAAGAAGAATTATTGAAAGAAGAAGAAATAGCAGAAAATGACAGAACAGAGTCTGAAGATATAAAAAATAATACGGTTAATTCAAATGTGGAAAAAGAACGTCAAATAGAAGACTTAGACTTAGATGAACTTAATGATGATTTTGAGAACGTAATAGATGAAATTTTAGATAGTTCAGAAGGGATGATTACTGAACAAACAAATAATATACACAGCAATAATTCTCGTTTACGAATAACTCCAGAAACGGAAGATAAAAAGCCTAACCGTAATTTTTCAGATTTAGATCAAGCCACTTTGTTGATGGGAAATAATAATAGCTTCGGATGGGAAGAAACAGAAGATATTGATGGAATAGATGAATTAGGAGACGGATTATATGAACAATGGAATAATATAGAAGATTTAGGTACAGGAGCAACAGAAAAACTGGATAGTTTTGAGATCAATGAATTTGATGAAGCAGCATTCAGCGAAGCTTTTGATATAGATGAAGAAGGAAATACTAAAGGTAGAAAAACAAATGGTTTTCTAGAAGATGATGAATTTGGTGATTTTGAAGAGTATGGGTCTCTAACTGATGAGATGGAAATGCCGACCGATATGACTGCTCCCGATATGAGTACTGCAACATCCAATATAGAAGCAATGGACACAGGAATGGTAGTGGGTGCTACAACAGGAGCCTTGTTTGACAACAGAACCGATCCTAGTGCGATTGATAATGAAGAAACTATCCCCATAGATAATCAACTCCCAACCTTCAGTAAAATTAAAGGAGAGGCTGTAGATACAACTGTAATGGTTGAACAAGGTGGGTTGGCATTCTGGGAAAATGCTTCCCTATCTACAAAACAACTATACACAGCCATAGGAACAGGATTAGTATCATTAATTACGGTAGCCCTTGTCAGTAATGTTGTTTCCTACAGAGCGTATCAAGAGCAAAAAACAGAAGTAATTTCTTATTTGCGTAGCACTGGTTGGATTATGACTGGTATTGCAGGAGTAAGTAGCTTTTTAACTGCTTATGGTCTTGGTAGTCTAACCACAAAACAAATAGAAAGAGCTAACAAAGATTTACATACTCAATTCGATATTATTTCTGACGGGAACTTAAAAGCTAGAGCAACGGTTTATTCAGAGGATGAATTTGGTAAACTGGCTGCTAAGTTTAACCACATGGCTAAGGTGATTCAAGCAACTTACACTGATGCTCAAAGGAAGGCAGAGGAAAATGAACAAGCTAAAGAAGACTTACAAAGGCAAGTAATTCGTTTACTGGATGATGTGGAAGGAGCAGCTCGTGGAGATTTAACTGTTAGTGCAGAAGTTACAGCTGATGTTTTGGGAGCAGTCGCAGATTCCTTTAATTTAACAATTCAAAATTTACGGGAAATTGTACATCAGGTAAAAGAGGCTGCCCAGAAGGTGAGTAGGGGTTCTATGGATAGTGCGACTTTTGCTCAGGGTTTGTCTACGGATGCTTTGCGACAGGCAGAAGAGTTAGCAGCGACTCTACAGTCTGTGCAAGTAATGACTGATGCTATTCAAAGGGTGGCTGAAAATGCTCGTGAAACTGAAGATGTAGCAAGGTCAGCAGCAGCTTTAGCATTGAAAGGAGGGGAGACAGTAGACCGTACTGTAGCTGGTATTCTCCAAATCAGAGAAGGTGTGGCAGATGCAACTCGAAGAGTTAAGCGCTTATCAGAGTTTACTCAGGAAATTTCTAAGATTGTAGGTTCGATTTCTAGTATTGCCTCTCGCACAAACTTGTTGGCTTTGAATGCCAGTATTGAAGCAGCTAGGGCAGGAGAAGCAGGCAAAGGATTTGCAGTTGTGGCTGATGAAGTTAGACAATTGGCAGATAAGTCAGCTAAAGAATCTAAGAACATCGAACATACAGTGATGCAAATCCAAACTGAAACAGGAGGGGTGATGACTGGAATGGAAGAAGCAACTCAGCACGTTATTAAAGGAACGGAGTTGGCAGAGGAAGCAAAGCAATCTCTGGAAGATATTGTTCAAGTTACAACCAGAATTGATGTGTTAGTACGTTCTATTGCTGCAGATACTGTAGAACAAAATGAAGTGGCTCAATCAGTATCAAAGGTGATGCAGGCAGTAGAGTTGACTGCTCAAGAAACTTCTCAAGAATCTCAACGAGTTTATAGCTCCCTACAAAATTTAGTGGGTGTTGCTCGCGATCTATTAACTTCAGTAGAGCGTTTCCGGGTAGACCCAGCAGAGCAATAACGAACTCAGAACTCAGAACTCAGAACTCAGAACTCAGAAATGATTTTTGTAACGGGGATTTGAGCAAGCCTCCAAAAATATTTCGTCTTAAAAGGCGGGGTTTTAGACCCAATTATTTTGATCAAGTCAAAAGATTAATTAGACATCTCCACCATGCATAGGGAGTAGGGAGTAGGGAGTAGGGGAGTAGGGGAGATTGAAGTGATTATAGAATTATCAACATATACTATATAACCGGATTCTATATAATAAAGTTAAGATTTAATGGATGATATTTGAAAGAATAAAAGACTGGCATATTTTTCAATGGATGCAAAAAAAAAGTTAGTAGTTGAAAAGATATACTGTTGAACCCAGAACTATAAAAAATATGCAAATAGAACAAACAGAACAAACAAAAAAAATTATACGCTATTTTATTGAAGAGGCAAAAGACCACTTTAATACTATAGAACATGGAATATTAAACTTACCAAATACTATAGCAGATCAAGAACTATTAAGCGAATTATTTAGAGCAGCTCATTCTGTTAAAGGTGGAGCTGCTATGTTAGGAATTAATAGTGTACGAAATATTGCTCATAGATTAGAAGATAGCTTCAAAATCCTGAGAGAAACTTCCATCGAAGTAGATAATAAATTAGAATCTTTATTTTTAAGTGTTTTAGATACTTTACAAGAATTATTAGAACAACTTTCCAACTCTGGTTTAACAGAAAAGGAAGAAAAAACTAAACTAGAGAAATTAGAACCAGTATTTCAAGAGTTAGAAGAACACCTAGATGATTTAGCAGGAGAAACTAAGGGGATAATTGTCGGAAAAATACCATCATTCAGTGGTGAAAAACAAAGTTTTTTCATGGCAGAAGTCTCAGAAAAAATGCGAGAAATGTTGCTTTTATTCAAGCAAAATGATGATGCCAGTACAAGGAATAAATTGAAAAATATATGTATTTTTTTAGCAGACAAGGGCAAACAAGATCCTGTGTCATCAAATTGGTTAGAATTAATAGAGGTGATCGACAAGGCGATCGCTAACACCGAAAATTCATACTATACTCTTGCTCATAACATAATTAAAAATTTGAAACAAGCTCAAGAATTAATTATAGATAATCGAGAGCAAGAAATAGTAATAGATGAAAATTTAAAAGCTTTAACGAAAAATTCAGAATATATCAACCAAAATATAGGTGAAATAGATATGTTAAATGAAACAAACAATCAACAAAACCCAACTAACATTAACGAGGGAATAAACAACAGAAATGACATATTAACTAAAAAAGAAGAATCTATAGATGACTGGTTTAATAGCTTAGAAGCTACGGAGATAGATAATAATAACTATGACTTACTAGGAGATCGACAAGAAGTAAGACAAGGACCAGAAGTTGGAGTAAAAGAACTAAATAGTTTAGCAGATTTATTTGAAGGAGAAACACCAGAATTAGATTCTAGTTGGGAAGAAGAAGAAATACTAGATCAAGGTAATGTGGAAGCAGGGGAGTTAAAGATATCTGAAATTGACAGCGATGATTCTGGTGATTTGTCCGACTTATTATTTGATGTTAATGAAGTTGTACAATCATCGAAAATAAAAAATCATAATGAATTTAGTTTTTTAACTCCAGTAGACGAAGATTTGTCAGATTTGTTTAGTAAAAGTACAGAAAAGACACTACAAAATCAGAGTAATGTTAACAAGCAAAATACTAACTTAAAACTAGATAATAGTAAAGCAAAACAGACAGAAGATTTGGATAACCTATTCAATGCTATAAACGAGGGAGATTTGGCAGCATTAGAAGATGTAAAAAACTCTGAAAATTACTGGAATTCACAAGTAGATTCACCAAAAAATAATCCGCAAAAAAATATCAAACCAATCCCCCAAAAGACCAACAAAAAATCTCAATTAGATGAAGATTTTAGTGATTTATTAGCAATCCAAGATGAAGAAAAAGAAATTAAAAATGATGTAAAAGTAGAAAATAATCAAAGCCAAATTCAAACCAAAAATGATTTAAACTCAAAAGTAGCAGACTTAGAAGCACTGTTTGAAGATTTAGAAATAGTAAATGAACAACAAGAAAATCAAATAGAATCAGAGGATTTGACATCCAGTTTTCCCCAATTATTCGATCGAGAAGATTTAGAATTGTCATACTCACAGAAATCAATCAATGTGGAGCAGGTAAATTGGGAAGATGAACATAATGATTTGAATAGTTTATTCAACGATCCAAATCTAGATTTTATTAACTTAGACTCTAATGAATCATTAGATAGTTTAATTGAGAGCAATAATGAAAATGAAACTCAAGAAAATTCAGAACTTTCAGTAAATATAGAAGATTTGTGGCCTACCGCAGAAAAACCCGAAACTGTAGTAGATGATGTAGACTTAAATAAGTTGTTAGATGATGTAGTGAGTGAAACAACTTCTGTAGAGTCAGAAAGAAATCAACAATTAACAGTTAAAAATCAAATAGAATCAGAAGACTATAAATTTATTGAATTAGAAGCAATACTAAATGGAGAAAAGTTAGATAATTACAATATTTTTGTACAACTAGAAAAACTATTAAATGGTACAGAAATTAATTCCAAACTCAAATCAAAGACAGCAGTTGTAGAAAAGACACCTCCTAGCGATGAAGCTGCCAGTATAACAAAACAACCACCAGAAGAAGATCCATTTAGTGACTTAGATAAATTATTAGAAACTCCTAATATAGATACTTATAAATCTAGTGGAGCTTCTACTACTAATACTCCTCGCCGAAATAGACGCCCTCCAGAGCAAACAGTTAAAGTACCTGCAAAACAACTAGATAACCTCAGTAACTTAGTAGGAGAGCTAGTAGTCAATCGTAATAGTTTAGAACAAGGTCAAGAAAGAATGCGCCAGTTTCTAGATAACCTGCTCCATCAGGTAATGCTACTAAGTGATGCTGGACAACGAATGCACGACTTGTATGAAAAAACCCTTTTAGAAAGAGCAATTTGGGACAGTCGTCAAGGACATCATTCTACTCAGACCTCTAATTTATCTAATAAAGCCACCGACAAGATAAGTGGAAAGAGAAAATTTGATGACTCTCTCGATCTTGACCGGGTAGAAAATTTCACTCCTTTCCATTTATTGGCTCAGGAAACCATAGAATATATTGTCCGAGTAAGAGAATCTTCCTCTGATATTGAATTTCTGGTTGATGACGCAGAAAAAGTAACTCGTATACTCCGACAGGTGACAACTCAACTACAAGAGGGGTTAAACAAGGCAAGAATGATACCATTTTCTCAAACAGTACAACTATTACCTCGTGCTGTGCGAGACATTTCAATGGAATGTGGCAAAGAGGTGAATTTACAGGTAGAAGGGAAAGAAACCTTAATTGATAAAATGATTCAGGATAAGCTTTCTGACCCAATGAAACATCTAATTAATAATGCCATAACTCATGGAGTTGAAACACCTCAACAACGTTTAACAGCAGGTAAGTCTCGTAAAGGTAAAATCACAATTCGTGCTTTTCACCAAGGTAATCAAACCGTGATTTCGGTGGCAGATAATGGAGCGGGAATTAATCCCGAAAAAGTAAAGAAAAAAGCGATAGAAAAAGGTGTAATTACTCAACAACAAGCTCAGGGGATGTCTAACATTGATGTTTATGATTTGCTCTTTCATCCGGGTTTTAGCACAAAAGATAAGGCTGATAATTTTTCAGGTCGTGGAGTTGGGTTAGATGTAGTGAAAACTAATTTAACTGAAATTCGAGGTACTATTTCTATTGACTCTACTATTGGTAAGGGTACAATGTTTACAATTCGCTTACCTCTGACTTTGAGTATCTCAAAAGCATTATGTTGTATTAGCGATCGCTCCTGGATTGCTTTTCCTATGGATGGGGTAGAAGATATGATTAAAGTGTCTAAAGAGGATATTAAAACAGGAGAAAACGAGGAAAATTATATAGAATGGCGTGGCTCAAAGTTGCCTTTCCGTCACTTACGAGAGCTGCTGATTTATAATCGTCATCTTCGTCGCGGTAATGTGTATGGTATGAATGCTGAGGAAGATATGATTTCAATTGTTGTTTTGCGCTCTGCTTCTGCTGGCATATTTTTGGCGGTGCAAGTCGATCAAGTTTTAGAGCAACAGAAGGAAATTGTAATTAAACAACTAGAGGGTCCTATACCTAAACCTATTGGTATTGCTGGAGCAACAGTTTTAGGAGATGGTAATATTGTAGCGATCGCAGATGTCATTGAATTAATTAACCTAGCAACAGGAAGACTACGCCGAGATGAGGGTAATATGTGGTCATCTAGCGAAGAAGATGAGGCATCTTTGCCTATGCACCAAAAGAGTGAGTTAACAGTATTAATTGTTGATGACTCAATTACAGTCCGTGAATTGTTATCCATGACATTTAGTAAAGCTGGTTATCGAGTTGAACAGGCAAGGGATGGTAAGGATGCCTGGGAAAAAATGCGCGCAGGTTTACCGTGTGATTTGGTATTCTGTGACATTGAAATGCCTCGGATGGATGGCTTCGAGTTATTATCTCGGATGCAAAAAGATGCTAATTTGAATACTTTACCTGTGGCGATGTTGACATCTCGTGGTGCAAAAAAACACATGGAAATGGCATTTGAGTTGGGAGCAAAGGGGTACTTTACCAAGCCATATATTGAAGAGAAGCTATTAGAAGGGGCGGTTAGTATACTAGAAGGTAAAGCTGTTGGAGATGTATTAAGCGGTGGTGGTCATTGATTTTAATATTGGGAGGCAACAGGCAACAGGGGACAGGCAACAGGGGACAGGGGACAGGGGGAACCACCCCTAACCCAACCCACCCCCGCCCCTCCCTGGAGGGGAGCCAGGAGGGGAATATCAAGAAAGATTTGACAATGGCGCATCGGTTGGAACATTTTTTTATACCGAACCCGAGGTAATTTTATATTATATCAAATCTGTTTGCTTCGGAGTAATATAGTTGCGTAGATCATTATACAATTTGTAGGGGTAATTAACAGCTTGACATAATCTATGATTATCTAGTATATTCTATGATTATCTATATTTTATTTTATGCTACTAGGATTCAAAACGGAGTTACACCCAAATAACCAACAAGAAACCTTGCTAGCTAAACACGCAGGTGTGGCTCGCCATGCCTGGAATTGGGGATTATGGCTAACTAGAAACATTCTTAATCACAATTCCAATAATCCTTCAGGTAAACTTAAATTCCCCACTGCAATTGACCTTCATAAACTATTAGTAGCAATGGTTAAACCTAATAACTATTGGTATTATGAAGTATCTAAAACAGCGCCTCAATATGCTTTGAGATATTTATCATCAGCTTGGAAACGTTGCTTTAGTAAAGTGTCTGGTCAACCTAAATTCAAGAAAAAAGGTAGGGATGATAGTTTTACTTTAGATGGCTCAATTACGGTCGGCTTTAATCACATAAAATTACCGAGAATTGGATGGGTTAAAACCTTTGAAATATTACCAGACAATGTTACTCCCAAGTCAGTAACTATTAGTAGAAAAGCTGATAGATGGTTTGTCAGTTTCGCTCTGAGACTCAGCTTCCATAAATACTGAGAAATCTGTAGATGTAGTTGGTGTAGATTTAGGTATAAAATCTCTAGCTACGTTATCTACTGGTGAAGTATTTGTTTGCGTTTGCGTAGCATCCCGTAGGGAAGCATTCCGAAGGAAAGGCGCTAAGTCTTACCGAAAGTTAGAATCTAAATTATCACGACTGCAATACCTCAACAGACATAAAACTAAATTTTCTAATAATTGGAAAAAATCTCAACTTAAGATAGCTCAGTTACAAGGGCAGGATAGCCAATATCAGGAAAGATACATTGCATAAACTGACTACCTATCTAGCTAAAAACCACAACCCACCCCCATCCCCTCCCGGGAGGGGAGCTAGAGGGGTGGGTGAAGACCTAAATGTATCAGGAATGATGGCAAATCACAAGCTAGCTAAGGCTGTTGCTGACATGGGTTTTTATGAATTTCGTAGACAGGCGCGAGTACAAGTGTGAGTTATTAGGTTGCTGAGTTAATCATCGTTGATAGATGGTTTCCTAGTTCTAAAACTTGCAGTAGGTGTGGAACTGTTAAAGAGTCTCTATTGTTATCAGAGCGCGTTTTTAATTGCGAACACTGCAATTTAAGTTGTGATCGAGATTTGAATGCAGCATTAAATTTAGCTATGGCGGGCAGTTTGCTCCGCAACGCTAGCGCGTTTCGCGCCAGCGTTGCGTTACGCCAGTTTTGCGAAGCAAAAGCAAACGTCCGTGTCAGCTTGTGGACTGGACAACGCCGACGTTGCCAGATAGAAGCAAGAATAGAACAGATAATCATAGATTTATATAGATTATCGTAGGTTTCTAAGAACAGCGTTAACGTAGTAGACTGACACACCTAAAACTGTGCACTCTTATTTTTGTTTCTAGGTGTCTTTTTCTCCCCATCTCCCCATCTGGCCATCTCCCCATCTAACGCACCATTTTAGCTGTGTCGGTCCAGTAATTATGCCCTAGCTAATAGCCATTAGCCCCTACTTGACAAAAATTACGTTTGTCAGAGATAATTGGAGATTGTGTGTCTAAATCCTGCTCGGACCAGGTTCAGACATAATAAAAGCTGGTAAATAAATCAAGGCATTTGCCCATTTTAACTAACTACAATACCATTTAAGGTATTAGTGTTAGAACCAGCTACCTGTACGGCAAACCTATCAACACAAATTTAATGAGTTACGCAATTATTGAAACAGGTGGAAAACAACTGAGGGTAGAAGCAGGTCGCTTTTACGATATTGACCTTCTACAAGCAGCGGAGGGAGATCAAGTTTCTCTGGATAATGTACTTCTAGTTCAACATGAGGGAGATGTTCATATTGGTCAACCTCTTGTAGAAGGTGCTCTTGTCGAAGGCACGGTGATGAGACACTTGCGGGGCAAAAAAATTATTGTCTACAAAATGCGGCCTAAAAAGAAAACTCGTAAGAAAAGGGGACATCGCCAAGAACTTACTCGTCTAATGATTGACTCCATAAGTATTAATGGCAAAGTATTAACAGCAGTAGAATCTCAGACTTCGGTTACAGAAGTAACTCCAGAAGCAAGTGAAACTGTTACAGAAACAGCAACTGAAGCTACAGAAATTCAAGAATCAGTAGAAACTATTAGCGAGCAAGCTTCAGAAACTACAGCAGAAGTTGAAAATGTATCTGAAGAAAAACCAGAAAATCAGGCAGAATAAGTATAGAAGTTATTATACATAATAAAATTTGGAGGAAATTATGGCTCATAAGAAAGGTACTGGTAGTACTCGTAACGGTCGCGACTCTAATTCCCAGAGATTAGGTGTTAAACGCTTTGGTGGTCAAGTTGTTAAAGCGGGTAATATTCTTGTCAGGCAACGTGGTAGCAAATTCCATCCAGGCAATAATGTTGGTGTCGGTACTGACTATACTTTATTTGCTTTAGTTGAGGGTGTAGTGACTTTTGAAAGAAAAGGTAAAAGTCGGAAAAAAGTGAGCGTTTATCCAGTAACTCAAGAGACTAATGTCGCAGTTGCTGAAGCTTAAACAGTTTTGATAAGTGTCTATTTTTAAGGCTTTGCTGGCGGGAATTCCCGCACTTTAATCTTCGATTCAGTGCCGTATGGAAAAGCCAGAAAATGGCGTACTGAATCGAGACAGGGGGAGGACATCACCTCTGTATAAACTGCAACTCCTTTGTGGGTTGAAGAATCCTGCGTTGTCGCTCAAGTGCAACGTCGGGAGTATCTCAAGGCGTTGCTGATTTGAGGTATGATATCCTCAGATAAGAGGGGGAGCAAAAAACTTTCTCCTTCTACCCCTGTTTCAAAGGTAAGTGCCTTTTTGGGAGCTTTAAAAAGTGCAAATTTTTCAGCTATTGATGCTCATGCGTGTTAATATTTTAGGCTCATAGTTGGGCAGAAAAATCCCAAATTGACATTCGTCTATCTAGCAAAATTCAATTTCTATAGCAGGGAACAGGGAACAGGGAACAGAGGTGCACCAAGCAAGTAGAAAAATACTCTCATCTCCCCATCTTCCCATCCCCCCATCTCCCCATCTCCCCATCTCCTCCTCTGTTTTTAAATAGATCCGTTTAGGGGTTCTATAGAATGTCTTATATTATACCAGTATCAGGAAAGGTGAGGATATATCAAAAACTTAAAACTCAGACAACACAAGATTTTTTAGTTCTTTAGTCCTTCCTTCTGCTATTCAGCCAAAAACAAGATATTTTTCGATCGCTAATTTAAGTGGACATGATATAATTTCAGTTGGATTAGAGAATTAGTAGTCATGCATAGTAATAGTTAACTATAAATCATCGCATTATTCTAGGCATAAAATTTTTCCTTTTAAGGAGATAAAAAATTGCATATATTTACTAAATTATCAACTGCTATATATCCTCATCATAAGCTACCTAGTAAATTAATAGGAATAGGAGGTATATTTTTATGGGCGATCGCATTAACGAGTTGCACTACTCAACGCTACAGTCTCACCCTTTCTAGTGGTGCTAATGGAGGTGCTTATGAGAATATAGGCAGGCAAATAGTAACTTCAGCTCGTGAAGTAGGGAAAATAAAAGTCCGCGATAATTATGATTCCTACGGTTCGCAACAAAACCTCAAACGCCTACTCAATGGAGAAGCGGACCTTGCTCTAGTTCAACTAGATGTGGCCAGTGAAGCAATGAAAATGGGCAAAGTCCAAGCAATAGCTGTTCTTGCCCATGAATATTTACACCTAATTACACAATCTGACTCAGAGATCGATACTTTTACTGACCTTGACGGAAAGCGAGTCATTTTTGGTGCTCCGGAAAGCGGTATTTACTTCACTGCTAGACGACTATTTAGTGCCACAAATCTAAACATTATTGAAGCGAATATTGATATCAGAGAAGGATTAGATAAACTGAAACAGAAAGAAATAGATGCTTTCGTCTATGTTGGTCCGGTGGGAAGCAGTAAGAAAATTCAAGCAGAGCTAGCAAAACCTCCCTTGCTCAGGTTAGTTCCGATATCAACTGCCTTTATTAACTACTTAACTATTCAATTTCCAGAATCATATCAAAGTGCAACTATGCCAAAGGGTAGTTATATTCCTCTACCACCAATACCTAAGGAAGATTTGCCTACTATTTCTACTGCTGCTGCTTTGGTAACTCGTCCTGATGTCAGTAAGGAAAAAATTGCTCTTTTAACTTGGTCAATTATCTCATCTTCTCGACAATACTCATTATTTTACCCAGAGCTTGCTAACGGAAATGCTCGCTCTTTATTACAGGGTGGGTTGGTATATCTTCATCCTGGTTCCCAGCAAGCATTTGAGCAAGGTGACCCCAGACAAGTTTGGATGCGCTACTTGGAGGAAAACCAAGATTTACAGGCAGGTATAATTATTGTTATATCTACAGGTATTCTCGGATTTTTGTTGCGAATGTGGCGTCATAAACAGTGTCTCAATATGATTAAAAATAGCCGTTTAGCTCTCAGTAACATTAGTTTAAATTTAGAAGAAAATCCAATTCAAGCTCTTAAAGAAGTAGAAGAATTAAGGCAGCAACATAGGTCAATGTTGATTGAGGGAGATTTACCTAAAGAAGCTTATGAAAAGTTAGAAGAAATGACAAAGATGCTGGTAGAAGAATGCCGAATTTTGCAAGAAAAACAAAATCAGAAAGATATTCAAAATACCATAGAATTAATTGATGAATGGCAATCTATGTCGGAAGTATGCCCTGAAGAAGTTAAGGATAAACTGGAAAATTTAGAAGAGAAATATCGAGAAATGTTATTATCACGTCAAATTGATATTCAGACTTTCATTCATCTTACCCAACTTATTAGTCATTATGTGAATTTAAACAATAATAATACCCATCATACTGATAATAATAACCTTACGGTTCCTTTGACAAGCTATCAATCTACTCAATCTTAAAATAGGAGTTTGGTTTATCAACTTTAACTTTAACTTCTACAGATCTGTTTTAAGTTCCCAAGCGATTAGCTGTTATATCATGTCCGGTAGCATCGGTATTGTATAGAGAAGGTAAGGAAGAAGGAAGAAGGAAGAAGGAAGAAGGAAGAAGCTTTAAGAGAAGGAAAAACCTTATATGGCGCTAAATATTTCCCCAATTTTATACACAAACGATACCAACGGACATGATATTATTTACCCCATTTTTGTTACCCAATAAAGTTATCTCGTCTGGAAGCAATTTTCAATGCTTAATCAGTTCATCTACTTCCCAATATCTTTTCAAGAGCACCCCACACAGAAATAATATGACACGGGAGCAAGATGCTCCCACGGTTGTGCTTTGTCAAAAAAATAATGGCAATGCACAACCATGACGATGCACCACCACCAAGGCAGGAAAATTTTTAATCTCTTCCCTATTTTCCTATGTAATAGATGTGGTTATTGACATACTCCCGACGTTGCGCATAGCGCGATAACGCGGGATTCTTCAGTCATGAAAAAAAATGACCGCTGTTTTAACAGAGGTGATGTCCTCCCCCTGTGTTGACGTTGATAATAACATGCATACCTCCTAGCTTGTCAAGGATATAGGAAGGTTTTATTTGTGGAGGTATCCGACTGTTGGCCCTGGCTTTCCCATACGACGCTCCCCTGACCGGAGAGCGCGGGACTTCCCGCCAGGGAAGTTAACCCCAAACTTCTGTCAAATCTAAAACAAATCCAGGCAATACATCTTCCCCAGATAAACTATTAGGATTTTCCAATATTTCTACTTCCCTATTTTGGCGATAAATCTCTACTTGCCGATTTTTACTGTCAATTAACCAACCTAATTTTGCACCATTTGATTGATACTCTTTCATCTTTTTCTGTAACTCGGAAATAGTATCATTTTTAGAACGTAATTCTACTACAAAATCAGGACATAAAGGGGCGAAAGTTTCTTTTTGTTCCGTAGTCAAACTATCCCATCTTTCCTGTTTTACCCAAGCTGCATCGGGAGAACGACTACTACCATTAGGCAGATGAAAACCACTAGAAGAATCAAAAGTTTTCCCCAGTTTTGTTTGATGGTTCCATAACCAAAGTTGTCCTGTAATACTTGAGTTACGATTTCCGGTACCGCTTCCTGTTGGTGCCATAACAATTAATTCTCCTTTGGCAGTTCTTTCTAATTGTAAATCTCGGTTAACCAGTGCTAGCTCAACAAATTGTTCGTGAGTAATTTTGAGATTAATTTCTTTGGGAATATTAACAGCTATTGTCTGAATTAAATTAGTTGTAACCATAATTTTTTACCCTTGCTGAAAATAATGATAGAGTCTTTTATCCAATTTTAAAGAAGCGGTCAGCACTCAGCAGATTTTTTTTGAGACACTGTTGTTTACGGAGCATTTCGGAACGGAAAGCAATCTCAAGTCCTAGTTTTTGGTACCTCATGCGTAAGTCCTGATATTATATTGTACCAAAGTGGAAAAAATATTGTTATATTCAATTTTTAATGGTGGTGCATTGTCATTATTTTTGTTACGAGGCATAGTAGTGGGAGGATCTTGCTCCCGTGCTTAGAAATTTTCGTGCCTCGTGCGTAAGTCCTGATAATATATGTTGATAATTCTATAATTACTTCAATCTCCCCTACTCCCCTACTGAAAAATCTGATTTTTCAGGGATAGTAGAAAATATTGTTTATATTGGTACAGATACTCGTGATGTGGTGTGTTTAACTGACAAAACTAAGATAGTTATCCGCAGATAAAATATTAATCCTTTTCATCTGAATCAATATGCTATTGGTGAGAAGGTTAAAGTTAATATTTATGTGGAAAATATTAGTGTTTTATAGGAAAATTTGTCAGAAAAAGAAAGGGTTAAGTTGGCAAAGCATTCTTATAATTGAGATGGAAAAAAAGTTCTAAATCTAATGTTAATTTGGGATTGCCAATTTATCAAAAAGTAAATTATACTCAGAATTTTTATGCTAGAAATAAACTTTCAACAAATTCGTCCTTATAATGGTGGTTTAAGAGAAGCATTTGAAGAATTATGCTGTCAAATATTTCATCGTTTGCCTAATATTTCAGACCGAAATTTTCAATTACCAAAAGATAGTCAATTTCAACGTTTTCGAGGTGCTGGTGGTGATGGTGGAGTTGAAGCAATTTGGATTTTGCCTAAAGGTGATAAATGGGGACTTCAGGCGAAATATTTTGATAAATTAGAAAAGGCTCAATTTGATCAAATGGAGGACTCACTGAAAACAGCAGTAAAAAATCATCCTGAACTTACACAATACATATTTTGTATTTCATTCAATTTTACGGGGCGAACAGGTAGAGGAAAAGGAAAAATTGATACATTAGAAGAATGGAAAAAGAAACAATTACAACAACTAGCATCCAATAATATTTATCTTTCTATTGAATTTTGGAGTGAAAGTGTACTGAGAGATTATTTACTTGCTGTTGATAGTGGGGGTGGTTTACGTCGCTATTGGTTTGACCGAGAGGTAATGACAAATAATTGGCTTCAACAACGATTAAATGATGCTGAAGTTCAAGCTGGTCAACGTTATTCTCCTCAACTTTCTGTAAATGTTCGTGCTTTTGATGCTTTAAATGCTTTTACTTATCAAGATAGTTGGAAAGAAAAAAATGAGCGATATTTTGAAGAATTTACAGATAATTTTCAAAGATGGGATAGTCATGTAAAAGTTGATAATGATTTATCAGAAAATAGCAGTCGAATAGTTAAAAATATTACTCATCAACTGATTTATCTGAAGGATGTTTTAAGTAAAGATTGTCAATCTTATATTGATGCAAAAAAAGTCAGTTCACAAGTTTATAGTTTAGTAGAAAATACAAGAAAAACCGAGAAAATTTTCCTTAATGCTCTTCTTGAAAAACATGGTAAAAATGCAGATACTCCTGGATTTAGACAATTTGAAGCCGAATATAATTGTCACTTTCCTGCTGCAAAGCTAGATACTACTCGCGATTTACTTAAATGTCTAAAGAAAATTTTTGAATGGATAAATACTCAAGAATTTCTTTTGCCTAGAAGTCAATTTATGCTGCTTCGGGGATGTGCTGGAGTTGGTAAAACTCACGCTATTGTAGACCATGCTCTACATATTCATAAAAAAGAACAAATATGTCTAATATTTTATGGTGAAGATTTTACTGGAGATGAACCTTGGAAAATTATTATTAATAAATTGGGATTCTCTGGAAATATCAGCCGAGACGAACTTTGGGGAATGATTGATGCAGCAGCAGAAGCAACTGAAAAATCTGCAATAATTTATATTGATGCACTTAATGAATCACCAGAAAGGGGAAGATGGAAAATATCTTGGTTAGCACCTTTAGTTCAACAAATTACTAATTTTCCTAGATTAAAATTATGTGTTTCATGTCGCGATACTTATTTAGATGAAGTATTTGATGAAAGTCAAAAAAATAAATTTATTGAGTTTGAACATAATGGTTTTTTTGGGCGTGAATTTGATGCGATTAAACAATTTTTTGAATTTTATCAGTTAGATCCACCAGCTACTCCATTACTACAATCAGAATTTACTAATCCTTTATTTTTACATTTAATTTGTCAAGCTATACAAGGTTTAGAATCTCGCTCAATTCCTCTTGGTAGTGTGGGATTTACTGATATTTTACGCTTATTACTTGAGGAAAAAAATCAAAGAATAGCAGAAATTTGCCGTTACGATAAAAGAGATGAAAATGTGACTCAAGCTGTTAATGCTTTAGCTACAAAAATGGCTGAATCAAAAACTCGCCTACTTTCAAGAGAAACAGCAGAAGAAATTGTTAACCAAATATTTTTTGTTAATGATAGCGATCGCTCACTATTTATTCAGTTAGAAAAGGAAGGATTAATTGCTTTAATTGAACAAAGAAGTAGACCTATTGCACCTAAACAATGGTTTTGTCGTTTTACATTTGAGCGTGTGGCAGATTTTTTAATTGCTTTGTTTTTCTTGGAGGGAATTGAATCTTACCAACCGAATTCTACTAATCCTAATACTATACAATCAGTTAATAAATTAAGGGATATTATTATTCCTGATGCTTTTGATGAAAATTTCAGTCAAAATAAGGGTTTGCTAGAAGCATTTTCGATTATTTTACCTGAGAAATTTCAGGTAGAATTAACTGATGTTATCCAAAATGAAAATATAGACCGTTACAATTTTTTATTGCCAATTATTAGTTCTGGATTTCAATGGCGTGCTATTAAAACTTTTTCTGAAAAAACTAAAGAGTTAATTATTGAAGGATTATCTAATTCTAATTCTTGTCCCACAATTTTAGATGCCATTTTTGGAATTGCTGTCATTCCAAATCATCCACTTAATGCTGAATTTATTGATGAGTTATTAAATCAACATAGTTTAACAAGTAGAGACCCTTTTTGGTCTGCTTTGCTTCAGGAAGATTTTGAGAAAAAAGGCGGAGCTTGGCGTTTAATTGAATGGTCGCTTCAAGCAGATTTATCTTCATTTAGTCAAGAAACAAGTCGTTTATGGGCAATATTTTTAAGTTGGTGTTGTGCTGCTTCAGATAGAAGAGTTAGAGATAGAGCAACTAAAGGTTTAACCAGACTTTTTATGAGTCATTCTAGTATTATTAAAATTACTCTAGTTCGATTTTTTGATATTGATGATGATTATGTTTTGGAAAGGGTGAGTTTAGCTACTTATAGTGGAATTTTACTTTTAGATAATAATGATTTACTTCGGGATGTTGCCAATACAATTTATACTCAGGTTTTTGATCTAGAAAAGATTCCTGAAAATGCTCTTATCCGTGATTGGTTAAGATTAATTATTGAACTAGCTTATAGTCGGAATTTGTTAAGCGATACTATTGATGCTAGTAAATTTAGACCACCTTACAATAGTCAATTCATTGAAATTCCGTCAGAAGAAGATATTGCTCATTTAAGAAAGAAAGATGCTTTTAAAGGAAATATGAAATTAGCTGGAACTGATTTTGCCAGATATGTTTTAGAAGGTCGTGTTCTTTCTCATTATTACAGCGTTGAAAATTTAGAAATAGGGCAAGACATTTTCCAAGAAAATATGAATCTAAATGAATTATTCTTCGATACATTAGTTAAAAATCTAGAAATAGAGCAAGATATTTCCCAAGAAAATATGAATCTAAATGAATTATTCCTCGATACATTAACTGAAACTGATTTTGCCAGTTCTATGTTAGAATCTCATGTTATTTATAATGATGACAGCGTTGAAAATCCAAGAATAGAACAACAAGAAATTCATCGTTGGTTTATTAAAAGTGTTTCTGAATTAGGTTATCCAGGTTTAAATGAAAAATGCTACAAATACGATTTATCTCTTCTCAGAAAATATGGAAGTGGAAGAGGACGACAAACTTGGGCTGAAAGACTTGGCAAAAAATATTACTGGATTTTATTACAACGTTTAGCAGGAATTTTAGCAGACCATTTACCAAGAAAAATAAATTCATGGGAAAATGAAACTTCTCTCCCAAGATTACAAGGTATAGATATACGAGATATCGACTCTACTGATTTACGAGCTTTCTTATCTAAATCAAAAGTTAATACAGAATGGTATAAACCTGTTGATTATAGTTTCGATAAAGTCTCTGATTTAAATGATAGTAAATGGATAGAATTACAGGATTTTCCTAACATAGAACAAATAATACAAACTACCGATAATCGAGGGGAAAAATGGTTGCATCTTTCACTAAATTCTTCATTGAAAAAAGTTGTATCTAATCAAACTAATGCCAAATACCCCTGTCGAGATTTAGTAACCATTATTAGAACAGTATTTGTACCTTTTTCTGATATTGAGGCTATCAAAAAAGAATTATATTCTACTAAATTTTATCCTGATTTACAACTGCCAAATGATTATAAATTATTGATGGGAGAGTATCCAAATACCATAGCTTCTCAGCAGCGTTTTGAAACTGGGGAAATATCCTTAAAATACAATCTACCAGGTACAGACCATGCTGAATTTACAACTATTGAACTATTAAGAGGTAATGACTGGGAATATGATTGTAGTCAAGAAGAGTCTATCCCAAGTTTGAATGTTCCCGTGCCAGATTTAGTGAATTTTGGAAACTTAAAGTGGAATACTAAATCTAGTTGGATAGATGAAGGAAAAGTTGTTCAAATTACTGAAGTTTCTACAGAAAGTGATTTTGGTCTTTTGATTAAAAGTAATTATCTGAAACAATTTATTAAAACCTCCTCCTTAGCTATAGTTTTTATTGGATTTCAACAAAAATTAGTCAGTAGTGAACCTTTTTCTATTCCTAGTGTTCATGAAATTAGAACTGTATCTATATTTGATAAAGACAATATCATTAATATTTATAATATGAACAGAATTGGTAATAATTAATAGTTAGTCTTGTACAGGGGTTTAATAACCAAACCCCTACAAAAATATTTAATCAATACCATATTGCGATCGCAATACCATATACAAAATCCGAGATAACTCCCGTCGTTTCAAAGGTTGAGCATCCAAAGGTGTACCGGAAGACCCAAATAACTGAAACACATCAAAATCTCCACTTTTACCAACAATAAACGCTAACTGCTCCCGCGTACATTGTAAATTTGGCGCAAAATATCCATTTCCCACTCCCGAAACAATACCTTTTGCTGCCATAGTTTCAACAGCACGATAGGCAAAATGCTCCTTCGGTACATCGAGAAAAGTGGGAAACTGAGGATTAAGCATTTCAAAACCCATCACATTTACCACCGCTACCGAAACAACTGCTCGGTTTACCGTTCCCTCTGGTAGAAAATATAAATGATTGTAATTCTCAGTCCGTACAAAACCTGCCACCGCAAGAATTTGTATCGCCTCAAAGTCAGGGTCGTCATGGGAAATATCGTTATACCAAAATAGGGGAATTTGATTACGAGTTAACAAACCCTGAAATTTATAAATGAGTCGTTTATTTGTAGCAATAGTCCGAATATCCACCCCTTCATTCAGAGCAAAAGCAGCTAAATGACCCCCTGCTTCACCGATCGCCCACTCAACAGCGTGCATCCGATATACAGAATTACTCAAATGAGTCGTGCCAATACTTTTCGCCGATAAAATTAGATTATCCGTATTGATAGGCACCATTGCTTTTAACGCAATAGTAAAAGGCAAACATTTCATCTCATCTTTACTGTTAAAAACAAGATGGTTCGGGTTATCGGTGGGATGAATATCAAACAAAGCATAATGACCGATACCAACGCTGTCTTCAAAACATCGTCCCCGTGCTTGTTCGCCATAATATTGTTGCGCAGTATCTCGATAAACAATAGTTGTTAATGCTATCCCTCTTCTTGCTTCACGGATATAGGGTTCGAGGGCAATACCATCATTAGTCCAAGTCAAGTCTCCCCGTGGTTTTAATTCCCCTACCTTACCTATTAATATCCAGTTGTTGGTTTTCAATGTTTGCGACTGGAGGTAATAGATATAAGCTTGGGTATATTCCCTTGCTTGCTGAAGATGTTTTTGGCGGTCGCTCCGACTCACCCCAGTCAACAAACCAACTTTATAATCATTGGACTCATAATTGAGGATAGTTACATCACCATTACTCGTAGTTGGAATATATCCTTCCTTGAGACGTCTTATCCGTCGATAAGTAAAAATTGCAAACCGCTCAAAAAATGCTCGTCCTTGATAAGTGCTGGTAAATTTATCTGTCTGTAACCAAGGTTCGATGCCATAACCTTCTGGTTTAGCGATGGGAACACCTGCTCCCTCAGCAGTTTTTTCCACAGCAGCACAAAAAGTGATTGACTGTTGACATTCGGGAAAAGGTTGTTGGGGAAGAAGTGGTTCACCCGTGTCGTTTTGTGATTCTTGTCCGACTCTGGATTCAATATTTCCTAATTCTAGTAAGTCTCCCAAGTCTGTCGCTTCAATAGTAATTTGAGCATTGACTGTAAAACGTTGATTATTCTGCACATCTTGAAATACAACACCCGTTACCTGTCGTCGTTCATTGGGAGATTGACTAAACAAAATTTCTACAGGTTCAGCAAAAGGAATGAGGGTTAATTTGCCGTTGCTGAGAAAATCTTCGATCGCTTCGTTAAGCGCTTGTGCCATAACTACAGTTGTCGTGGCAAAATTACTTACCCAACCCCCACCAGGGTTATCAATTTTCTTACCATTAACTGGTTGGAGTTCCCGACTACGTTCGCGGAATTGCCATTGAGTCTGGGAAAAGGCGTATTTGTCTCGGTCTACTTTATCTTCATATATTTCCCCTGGATTAAATTTTTTGTCTAGTTGAGGGTCGTCGGAAGCGGGTAATGCTTGAGTTGTAAATTGTCCGCCTAATATTTGTTTTGGTTGCACCAGGCAAACATTTGCACCCGCTTTTAATGCACCCAGGGTTGCCGAATATGCTGCAGTGGAACCACCCACTATTAATATGGGAAATGAGAAAATTTGACCATCGGTGGGTCTGGTAAAAAAGCGATCGTCTAATATACTGTTGCTCATGGTTATTTTGGATGTGGAACTTTATAGCAAAAGACTGATTATATCATGTCCGCTTGAATACTTATATAGCGCTACGCGCAAGTCAAAAGTTAAAAGTCAAAAGTAATATCATGTCCGGTTGAATAATTAGACTTTGGTGGAAGGAAGGCAGAAAGCATCCCCCCCAACCCCCCTTTGAAAGGGGGGGGGTAGGCAGAAGGTTTTCTCAAGAGTGTCACCTTAATTTTATACACAAACGATGCTACCGGAAATGATATAGTATCTGACTGAGTTTGAGCATTGATAAATGTCCTAACCTATTTGCGTTATAAATAAGGGAGTAGGGATATTTGCCCTGTGTAACAAGCATGATCGATATTTGCTACAAATAGCTAGGTTATTTTGGCGTTGGTGAAAAGAGGTATGATATCTTGTCCGGATAAGAGCGCAAACAAAAAACTTTCTCCCTTTACTGCTCTTTCTTCTTCTTTATTCCCCTCCTGGGAGGGGCTAGGGGTGGGTTGACTCCTCCTTACTTAACAAATTTATAACTGTTTAACCGGATTTGATATAACTGCCTCATCAAAAATAGCATTAGTTAAATTTGCATCCTCAAAAGATGTTTTTGATAACTTCTCCAACTTGATAACAACTTGAAAAAACAAAATTATCGCCAATCCAAAAACTATTCCGGAACACAAAAATAATAACAATGCCTTAACTATATTTCCAGCAAAAAAAGAGATAATACCACTCGAACCAATAACTGCTGAAGTACCTGTTAAAACCGCAGCAATAATCTCATTCTCAGCATTAGTAATGGCAACCGCCACAACCCCAGTTCCAATTAAAGCAGCAACCCCTGCCATTTCACCAGCAACAAAACTAGCAAAAGCACTCGCAATAGTAACAGCGATCGCCGCTCCAGCACAACGAGCGATCAAAGTCCTAATTTTGCTCCTACATTGTCCAATTTTTGCACCTCGAAAATTTGCCTCTGCTAGGATAGCATCCTGAAAATTGCAACCTCTCAAGTCAGAACCGCTAAAATTAGCTCCTGTCAGGTCTTGACCTTGAAAATCACGATGTCGTAGGTCTTGCTGAGAAAAATCCAAAGGTAATAGTTGATTCATAGTATTTTCAAAAAGGAATTAAGTAGAGGTAATAGACATCTGGTGAAAAAGATATAGACTTTTTGCACATAGCAGGCAACAGGGAATAGATTTTTAGGAAAAAAGTACGAAAAATGATTTAGGGGGCTGACTTTTACAACTCTAGCTAATGTTAAATAAAGGGTAAGTTTATTTTCTGGAGATGTCTAATTATTAATTATTAATTGTTAATTATTAATTATTAATTTTTGCCATAGGTCGCAACAACTCCCCAACCAAAATCACACAATCGAGAAATTCTCTAGGAGCGATGTAGCTGCCGCACTTGCTCCGCCAACGCGTCATCTTCCCCTAAAATCATTTCCTGTTGATATCCATCTTCAGTAGGTTGTCAATACACATACAACTGACGATGATTCACATCCAACACCCAATAATCCTCTATTCCAGACTTTGCATACTCTTTTCCTTTCACCTCAAAATCACTTTTTATTAGCTAGTATTTATATTTTAATATGCTAGGTTATAATTATATCCTGTATATCCTGAAAAACCATAAATCTAAACCTCAACTTAGATAATGCCACAATACGATTTGTATCACAACGAAGTTAAAAATGCGTTGAGCAAAGATGGCTGGACTATCACTAACGATCCTTATACTCTAGAATATAAAGGGCTGCGTTTGTATGCAGACTTAGGAGCAGAAAAACTATTAGCCGCCGAAAGAGCAGAACAGAAAATAGCCGTAGAAATCAAAGTGTTTAATAGTTCTTCACAAGTAACCGAACTACAAAAAACTATTGGACAATATAATATGTATCGAAGCATATTGCGTCGTGTTAATCCAGACAGGAAATTATATTTAGCAATTCCCCAAGAGGTTTACCAAGATTTTTTTCAACAACCAGCTATTCAAGATATTGTCAGCGACCAAACAATTAATTTATTCATTTTCGATCCAGATAAGGAGGTAATTATTCAATGGCTAAATTAGAACCTAAATTAGAACATTACCGCAAAATTATTATCCAAATTCTCCAAAAACACGCCCAATATCAACCCAGTCATGGAAACATTGAACCACTATTGGTTTGCGATCCAATAATGAATAATTATTTATTGCTTGATACAGGATGGGATGAAACAGGGCGAGTTCATGCTGTTGTTTTGCATCTGCGCATTTTGGGAGAAAAAATTTACATTGAGTCAGATGGAACTGAAAGAGGAGTTGCTTTAGAACTTTTAGAATTAGATATTCCTAAAGAAGATATTGTTTTAGGATTTATTCGACCAAAAAGTAGGCATTTAACTAATTTTTCAGTAGATTTTAGTTAGTATTTCAGATTAAGTATTTAAATTATAGTAGTGGAATGACATATCTAAAATAGTGCCCTGCGACGGATTTTTAAATCCCTTTAAAAGTGACGAATAATTTTGGATTGAGAATTTATTTAATTAGTAATAATTTTAGATAATTATGAGTATTTATGTGACATTACTAAGAATAATTCAGTAATATGCCGTCAACTGTTAGATTGATTTTTCACATATTCTTTAATAACAGGTTAAAGAGTAAAAATAGACCCTTCCTTGCTCACATTTTTTTTGATTAATCCCCGTTTTATTAAAGACTGTATTGCTCCTAAAAAATCGTTATTTGCAGAACAATATGCTGGTTTACTAGAAATATTTCCTCCTATTTCCTGATTAGCTAACCACTGCATAACTAACTTTTCAGACTCGGATAAGCGCTGATAATGTTCGTGTAATATTGGTTTTAAATCTCCTAAAAATAGATAGGAATAAGATAAAAATTGAGCCACACTACCATTGAATATATCTTGGATAGTAGAAGCTATAATGTTTAACCATAAAGGGTTGCCACTGTAAAGATTAATCAGTTCTAACCATCTATCTTCATCAGTGAATTTTTTCCCTTTTAATAATTCTGTTGCTGACTCTCTTAAACCCTGAATTTGTAAAGTGTGGCAGTGACAGTTTTCTGTTTCTAAATTAGCTATTTCTATGGGTTTTTCCCAACTGAGAAGGAGTAAACAACTGTTGTGAGGAGAACGTGCTATTTCTTTGATGAACTTACCGTAATTTTTGTATTCTGGAATGTAAGTACCGACAAATTCTCCAGTAGTTAATGTTTCTTGGAAGTCGTCGAGAATGATTAGACAACGATGGAAACGCAAGTAATCTAGAATTGATAAATTTTGTTTTGGTTGGGGTGGGGAGAAAAACTCAATTAAGTTAGTTTTGAGAGCGTTGAGTGTGGAGAATTTTCGATGACTTCGCCAGAGGATGCGGTCGAAGTTATCTTGGATATCTGCAACAAGTTGTCTGATGAGGGTGGTTTTACCGATACCAGATAATCCTGTTATGGTGACGATGCAAGTATTTTCTGTGAGTATCCATTGTTTAAGGGTAGCGAGTTCGTTCGTGCGGTTGTGGAAGTTACGGAGTTTTGGTGCGTCGGTCAGGTCGTGGCGTTTTTCTGGTTGAATGTTGTCTGAGTTAGTGGGGGTGGTTGGCGATCGGTTTTTTGCAGTTTCGTCAGAGTGACAACTTTCTCTATATACACTAATCCTGCTTTCATAAAACTTACTTTGTGCAAAATCACCAACATTAGAGTTGCAAATATAATATCGTTCCATTGCAGCGCGGAAGTTTGTTTTATTAACTTTTTCGTCTAGTTCTTCCGATATCATTTTCCATAAGTTACCTGCTACTGTTTTGACAGTACCTTTACTATAGCGATACTCAATCAGACTTAGGCACTCCTGCTGCAATTAACTCATTAGCTATTCCTGCTTCTGTTCCATCTCGTTGAATCCAAATTTTCCCTGACCTAATCTCAACATGAATAACACATCCAAACACTCGTCTTTCTCCACACCATCCAATGTGAAACATCAAATAGCGATCGCGTTCTAGGTCAAAAGCAATTTGAGTTTCTATTTCTCCGTTGTCATTATCACCCTCAGAATGTTTTTCGACAATGGACTTAATTAGTTTTCGATATTCCTCTATGTCCATGTTACAATCTCCTCTCCAATAGGATTAAATATAAGTAAATTTAGCTGCATCCGCGTTACTGATATTTTAGCTAAACGGCGATTCAACAATTAATAATTAATAATTAATAATTACCTCCCTACAGATTATTTCGTTTACGGTTTGTTCGGGAGCAAGTAATGAAAGGGGTATTCATAATTCTGATGTTGATTACGGTTAGTCCAAATATCTTAATTCTTATGTTGATTCACCAACGCCAAATTTTTATATTATTAGGATACGGCGATATATTTGTCAGTATGATGAGTCAAGCAAGTTTAGCGATCGCCTTCTATCATTCTCACTGAAATTTCCCAAATAGGATATCGAACTAATGATTGCCCAACCACAAAACCAACCGATGACCTCCCAAGAATATCTCGAATGGGAGGAGCAACAACCCATCAAATACGAATATGTTAATGGAAAAGTCTATGCCATGACTGGGGGAAGTCTTGGACATAACTCAATTGCATTAAACTTAGCTTCTGCACTGAAAAATCACCTCCGGGGTAAGGGGTGTAAAGTTTTCATGGCAGATGCCAAAGTAGGCATTTCCGAAAAAGGTCCTTTTTATTATCCTGATGTCATGGTCACTTGTGACGATCGCGATCTAACTGCTAGGCAAATAGTTGATTATCCTTGTTTGATTATAGAGGTATTGTCTCCCGGTACAGCACATTTCGACCAAGGCAGAAAATTTAGGAATTATCGTCGAATTGATACTTTAAAAGAATATGTTCTGATTGAAGCAGAAACTATGAATGTGGATATTTACCGACTTAATGAAAAAGGAAAATGGGAACTTACGAATTACTCAACCGAAGAACCCACTACCAATCAAACAGACCAAGAGGTTTACTTTACCACTGTTGATTTTCACTGTTTGCTCTCCTTAATTTATGAGGACGTAATTTTTTAGTTAGGGAGTAGGGAGTAGGGAGTAGGGAGTAGGGAGTAGGGAGTAGGGAGTAGGGAGTACGGAGTAGTCCTAATTAACTTTAATATCATGTTTGGAATATTGGGAATATTAGCAGGGTTTTCTGATCGAGATTTAATAAAAAAGTTAGGTAAATTAGGTTTTCTTTTTTATCCTTTAGCAAAAAGAGACATAAAATTATATAGCTAATATAATGTCCGCTGGTATTGTTTGTCTAAAACTAAGGGTGAATATCTACAGGAAATTTACGTTTTTTCAGCTTTTAAGCCTTCTTCCCTCTTCCCTCTTCCTTCTTCCTTCTTCCTTCTTCCTTACTTCACTATACAATACCGATGCTACCGGACATGATATAAGAAAGAATTGGTGTTTGACTTATGGGAATGATGAATCTTAGACTAGGAAACGTTTTTCCAACTATTTCCTGTTCCCTGTTCCCTATTCCCTACTATTAATGAGATAATAAGACTACCAAAAAAAAGTTAGTCAACTTTCCCATTATAAATTATGTCACAAACTCCCTTTTCCCCAGAAGAAATAGCATCTGAAGGCATCAAACCAGAAGAATATCAAGAAATTCTCAACCGCCTCGATCGCCATCCCAATAAAGCAGAACTGGGAATGTTCGGTGTCATGTGGTCGGAACACTGTTGCTACAAAAACTCCCGCCCTCTCCTCAAACAATTTCCCACCACAGGTAAACGCATTCTCGTCGGACCTGGAGAAAACGCCGGAGTCGTAGACCTAGACAATGGACTCCAACTCGCCTTCAAAATAGAATCCCACAACCACCCATCCGCCGTCGAACCATTTCAAGGGGCAGCAACAGGAGTCGGCGGTATCCTCCGAGACATATTCACAATGGGTGCGCGCCCGATCGCTGTACTTAACTCCCTACGTTTCGGTTCCCTAGAAGATGCTAAAACTAGACGCATTTTTACCGGAGTAATTTCCGGCATTTCTCACTACGGAAACTGTTTCGGAGTACCTACAGTTGGTGGAGAAATCTACTTTGACCCTGCTTATACGGGCAACCCCTTAGTCAATGTCATGGCATTGGGTTTAATGGAAACTCCTGAAATTGTTAAATCTGGTGCATCCGGTATTGGCAACCCAGTCTTATATGTCGGTTCCACCACGGGTAGAGATGGTATGGGTGGAGCAAGTTTTGCTAGTGCCGAACTCAGCGATAAATCAATTGACGATCGCCCTGCTGTACAAGTAGGCGACCCATTCTTGGAAAAATGTCTAGTTGAAGCTTGTCTAGAAGCATTCAAAACAGGGGCAGTAGTGGCAGCTCAAGATATGGGTGCTGCTGGCATTACCTGTTCTACTTCAGAAATGGCAGCTAATGGTGGAGTGGGTATTGAATTTGACCTTGACAAAGTGCCAGTGCGAGAAACTGGGATGGTTCCTTATGAATATTTGCTCTCAGAATCTCAAGAACGGATGTTATTTGTTGCTGAGAAAGGTCGCGAACAAGAATTAATTGATATTTTCCAGCGTTGGGGACTTCATGCTGTGGTTGCGGGTACAGTTATTGAGGAACCTATTGTACGAATTTTATTTGAGGGGAAAATAGCAGCGGAAATACCTGCTACTGCTTTGGCAGATAATACTCCTATTTATCAGCGGGAGTTGTTGACTGATGCACCGGAATATGCTAAAAAAGCTTGGTCATGGAATTCAGCATCTTTGCCATCATGTACGGAAGCAGGTATTGAAGTGCAAGGAAATTGGCAAACTTGGAATGATATTCTTCTGACTTTATTAGATACTCCAACTATTGCTTCTAAACATTGGGTATATCAGCAATATGACCATCAAGTGCAGAATAATACTGTTATGCTTCCTGGTGGGAGTGATGCTGCTATCATTCGGTTACGTCCGCAAATTTCCACGGACAACCCACCATCAAATTCTGGTGTTGCTGCGACGGTAGACTGCAATTCTCGTTTAGTTTATCTAGACCCATATATGGGAGCAAAGGCAGTAGTGGCGGAAGCTGCTCGGAATCTCAGTTGTGTGGGTGCTGAACCTGTGGCAGTTACGGATAATCTCAATTTTGGTAGTCCGGAAAAACCTGTGGGATATTGGCAACTTTCGGAGAGTTGTCGCGGTATTGCTGAAGGTTGTCGGGAGTTGGGAACTCCTGTTACTGGTGGGAATGTGTCTTTGTATAATGAAACTTTGGATAGTGAGGGTAATCCCCAGGGGATATATCCGACTCCAGTTGTGGGAATGGTGGGTTTAATTCCCGACTTGACTAATATTTGTGGGCAAGGTTGGCAAGTTGAGGGAGATATTATCTATTTAATTGGAAATTTAGGAGTTGCTTCTTTAGCTGCTTCGGAATATTTGGCAACTGTTTATGGTGTGGTTGCTGGGAAACCCAGTGAGGTAGATTTTGATTTGGAGCGTCGGGTACAGGGAGTTTGTCGTTATGGTATCCGTCAAGGTTGGGTAAATTCTGCCCATGACTGTGCTGAGGGTGGTTTAGCGATCGCTCTGGCGGAGTGTTGTATTAGTGGGAAGTTGGGAGCTGAGGTTAATTTAGAATTAGCTGAAAAGTCAGATTTTCGGTGGGATGAGTTTTTGTTTGGAGAGGGTGGTTGCCGAATTTTGGTTTCTATTGCGCAAGAAAATCAGGAAATTTGGGAGTCATATCTCCAGGAAAATTTGACTAATTTTTGGCAAAAAGTTGGTCTGGTGGGTAATGCTGCAAGTGGTTTGCAAATTTTAGTTGATGAGGGAGTTTCTTTGATTAATTTAGAGATGGGGGAAATGAGCGATCGTTTTAACAATGCTATTGAAAGGCGGTTGAATAGCAGGGAATAGGGAATAGGGAACAGGGAACAGGGAACCCACCCCTCGCCCCTCCCCCTCCCAGGAGGGGAATAAAAAACTGATAATATAAGACTTTTAGCTATTGGACAGTTTTTGTAATTTGTAAATATGCCAGCGCACATTGCTATATATCCTCCACATTCCCCTCCTGGGAGGGGTTAGGGGTGGGTTATCCCCACTCCCCTACTCCCCCACTCCCCACACTTAGGGTGCCGCTTCGGGACTGAGAATAACAACATATTCCCCGCGATCGCTCTGCTGAATAACGACAACTGGAGGATGAGCATTTGGTGGAGCATTTTTTGGCAAAGAGGGGAATATATAATATTGACCGTCTCTATCGATCAGCAGTCGCCAGATAATTTGGCGAGCTTGAGGCTTGGTTTTGTCATTGTAATCTTGTAGTAGTAACTTTTCATATAATTCTAAATCTCCGATAACACGAAAACTGCCAACTTTAGGATCGTCTCCAGTATCGTCAATTTTTCTGCCTAATGGTAGTTTATTTTCTGGTGTTATTAAAGTCACTACTGGAAGAGATGATGTTTCGTTGCGCGAGTCTCGAATAGCATCAACTTTTCCCTGATTTTGACCGAGGAGAAATAAGGCTGTTAATAACCAGGTGACTATGACAATTTCATTAATTAAAATTTTGTCATATTTTTGATCGTTAACTGGTTGAAAATTGGGAAATGAAAGGAGGGTACGATTAATTCTATGGTGTTTGGTTTTCAATGTTTTTCGTAACAACCAAGAAATTATTTGATTAATAATATTTGCCAATTCTTGAGTGAAAAATTGAATTATTTTGAAACTAATTATGATGATGAGAAAAGTGGCGATCGCTATCTTAATAGTGCGCAAGATAGTAGAAATATCTCCGCTAGATATGTTGCCGAAAAATACCTGTATTGGCACAATTAAAAATGATTCAAAGGGTAAATCTAGGGTGGTTACTTCTAGTTGAAAATAACTGAAATAAGCCCAACGATAAATCCAACCTGTGAAATATAAACCGACTCCTAATACACTTAATAAACTAGCTATTTTACCAAACATTTTCTATAAATTCTGATTTTTTATGATTTTATACTAACAATTTTTAACTTTTATTTCTGCCATCCTTAACTAAGGCACTCTACAAAGAGTGCTTATCAAAATAGTTGGGTCGCGCAACCCCGCCGGGAAATGGCAAAATGTTTTTGAAGGCTTGCTCAAATCCTCGTTACAAAAACAACTTCTGACTTCTGACTTCTGACTTCCTAAAGGCTATCTCCGGAAAATTTCACTAACACAGTGGTTAAACATATTAGTAGTAACTAATATTTATATCCGGTATAACTATGAAGATAACTAAAATTATAATAATTTTTCTAGTTGCTTGTCTGACAGTAGTGGTAGGAGATATCAGACAGACTATCGCTAACCCTAAACTTATTGTAAAAACTGAATGTAAATCAACGGTACAACCTATTCCTTTTTCCTTCCCTACTAATGCGAGGGTGGTACTAAAAGATGGTGATAGTAGATCGGGTACGGTAATAGATATTAATTCTCAAGATATTACTATTAAAAAAGATCGGATTGTTCCAGAAGCGATCGCCAATATTGTTAGGATTAAGTTTAAGGGAGACATTTGGTGGCCAGAGTCTGATAAGCCTATCAGTTTTCGTGGGGATGAAGTAGAGATGAAAGGTCCACCCCGACGTTTTCAGGTGCGAATGGATAGTTTAGAATGGGAGGATGCAGAGAAAGGTATTGCAGTTATTAAACCTGAAGCTGTGGTTGGAGTAGATGAGGCAAAAGGTCTACCTAGAGATATGAAGTGTCCTGGTAAGAGTCGTTATATTGTCAGTGAAATGGAGTTTGAACTGGAGCAACAAATTTTAATTATTACTGCTACTTCTCACTCAAGAACAGAGTAGCATTTAGTATATTGAGTATTTAGTAGGTTGGGTTCCGGAATTGATATAATTATTAATTGTTAATTATTAATTGTTGAACATGAGCATTATTATTTCTGATCAAATTTTGTGTACGACTAGAATGACAGAATCTGAGATGAAACTGGAAATAGCTGTTATGCTTTTCCAAAAAGAAAAACTAACTTTAGGTCAAGCTAGTCGGTTTGCTGACATGAATAGAATTGCTTTTCAGCATTTATTAGCTAGTCGTCAAATTCCGGTTCATTATGACGTAAAAGACTTGGAAAAAGACATTGAAAACTTACAAAAAATGGGCAGATTATGATTGTTGTTAGCGATACTTCAGCTATCAATAACTTAGCCTCTATTAACCAACTGAATTTGTTGCACCAACTATACGGTAATGTGATTATTCCTACAGCAGTTTACAAAGAATTGACAGAAACAACTTTTCCGGTCCCTGGTGCAACTGAAGTTCAAACATATATTTGGATTTCAATTCGCTCAGTTACTAACCAAGCTATAGTAGAACTTTTGGAAACAGAACTTGACCCTGGTGAACTTGAGGCGATCGCTTTAGCGGTAGAAATGTCAGCAGATCAACTTTTGCTGGACGAGCGTAAAGGTAGGGCGGTAGCAGAGAGATTAAATTTACCGTATACAGGGGTTTTGGGGATTTTAATTGAGGCAAAAAGCCAAAAACTGATTCCTGAAGTCAAACCTTTGCTAGATCAGCTCATTCATCAAGCTGGTTTCTGGGTAGCAGAATCTCTGTACGACCAAGTTTTGAAAATTGCTGGGGAATATAGTTAATCAATGTTATAGTTACGCCCCCGTGGCAATCTTCTGCCCAGAAGTTAAATAACGAGATTGCTTCGGCTAACTTAACGCTTTTGTGAACAACATGAGGAGTTTACCAACCGCCTCGCAATGACATTAGAAGGTCGGCGGGTGTCATTGCGAGGGGGAGGGTTAACAGTTAAGTTTTGTGTTTAATAGTTACGCCCCCGTGGCAATCTTCTGCCCAAAAGTCAAATAACGAGATTCCTTTCCTGACGGAATGCTCCGCAAACGCTTTCGCTCGCAATGACACGCCGTTTTGTTTGGCGTAAGATATACATATTTGATTATTCATTTGAGGAAAATAAGACAATGAAACGAATTATTATTACCTCTCTAATAGGAATAACAACCCTGACTACAACTCCCCTAATACTGCCACTATTACCACAACGGAGTTACGCCCAAACTTCTAATTCTCAGGCAGAAAAGTTAGAGCAACTAATAAAAACAGCACGGCAACAAACAAGGCAATACCAATCTCAGGAGGCTATAGAAACGTTTCAACAAGCTTTAGCTATTGCCAGAAAAATTAAATACCGACAAATGGAGGCAGTAGCAAACCTTGGTCTTGGTTTCAACTATGATCGTATAGGCAAACGGCAAGAAGCATTAAACTTCTATGACCAAGCTTTGATAATTTTTCGGGAAGTAGGCGATCGCCCTGGAGAAGCTACTACCCTTAATAATATTGGTCTAGTTTACAGCAATATAGATGAACCCCAAAAGGCATTGGAATATTACCAGCAAGCTTTACCCATCTTGCAGGAAGTGGGCGATCGCCCTGGAGAAGCTACTACCCTTAATAATATTGGTGAAGTTTACTACAGTAGTCAACCCCAAAAGGCATTAGAGTACTTGCAGCAAGCTTTACCCATCATACAGGAAGTGGGCGATCGCTCAAAAGAAGCTACTACTCTTAATGATATTGGTCTAGCTTACAGCAATATAGATGAACCCCAAAAGGCATTGGAATATTACCAGCAAGCTTTACCCATCTTGCGGGAAGTGAATGATCGCTCACAAGAAGCTGCTACTCTCAATGTCATTGGCCTGGTTTACAGCGATATAGGTCAACCCCAAAAGGCATTGGAATATTACCAGCAAGCCTTACCCATCATACAGGAAGTGGGCGATCGCTCACAAGAAGCTGCTACTCTCCTTCATATTGGCAAAGTTTACAGCGATATAGGTCAACCCCAAAAAGCATTGGAATATTACCAGCAAGCTTTACCCATCATGCAGGAAGTGGGTGATCGCTCAAAAGAAGCCACTACTCTCAGTAACATTGGCGAAGTTTACCGTAGTATAGGTCAACTCCAAAAGGCATTAAAATACTACCAGCAAGCTTTACCTATTGATCAAGAAGTGGGTGATGGCTCAAAAGAAGCTACTACTCTCAATAATATTGGTGTACTTTACCGTAGTATAGGTCAACCCCAAAAGGCATTAAAATACTACCAGCAAGCTTTACCTATTGATCAAGAAGTGGGTAATCGCTCTGGAGAAGCTACTACTCTTCATAATATTGGTCTAGTTTACAGCACAATACGTCAACCCCAAAAGGCATTAGAGTACTTGCAGCAAGCTTTACCCATCATGCAGGAAGTGGGCTATCGCTCTGGAGAAGCTTCTACTTTCATTGGTATTGGTGAAGTTTACAGCACAAGTCAACCCGAAAAGGCATTAGAATACTTCCAGCAAGCTTTACTCATCACGCAAGAAGTAGGCGATCGCTCAAAAGAAGCTACTACTCTCGGTAATATTGGTGGAGTTTACCGTAGTATAGGTCAACCCCAAAAGGCATTAGAATACTACCAGCAAGCTTTACCCATCATGCAAGAAGTGGGCAACCGCTCTGAAGCAGCTATTGTTCTCAGTAATATTGGTTTAGTTTACTACGATATGGGTCAACCGCAAAAAGCATTAGAATACTACCAGCAAGTTTTACCCATCATGCAAGAAGTGGGCAACCGCCCTGGAGAAACTATTACTCTCAATAATATTGGTGAGGCTTACCGCATTGCAGGTCAACCGCAAAAAGCATTAGAATATTTCCAGCAAGTTTTACCCATCACGCAAGAAGTGGGTGATCGCTTTGGAGAAGCCATTGCTCTTAATAATCTTGGTGGGGTTTACTACGCTATAGGTCAACCGCAAAAAGCATTAGAATACTACCAGCAAGCATTACCCATCATGCAAGAAGTGGGCAACCGCTCTGGAGAAGCTACTACTATCAATAATCTTGGTGTAGCTTACCGCATTGCAGGTCAACCCCAAAAGGCACTAGAATACTTCCAGCAAGCATTACCCATCTTGCAAGAAGTGGAATATCGCTCAGGCTTTGCTACTACTCTCAGTAGTCTTGGTATAGTTTACCGAGATAGCAACCAAGCAGAAAAAGCCATAGACTACTTGAGGCAGTCAGTAAAAATCACCCTAGAAATGCGTGCGGGGTTAAAAAAAGAAAACCGCAAGGCTTTTTTAGGAGATAAGGATAGCGGAGCGATCGCTCTTATCGATCTCCTTATTGACCAAAACAAACCTGACGCTGCCTGGCAATGGTATAACCTAGCTACAACTTTCGACATCGCTGACTACACTCGCCTTATTAATGCCAAAGTAAAAAACTCAGAAGCTCAAACACAGATTAACCAATGGCAAGAAAACAATCAACAATTACAATTTCTCTACAGCAAAATAGAAGATGAATGGAGTCTCCAACTTTCCCAACAAATTAACCAGTTACAAGCAAAAAACAGCCAACTTGCCGAAAAAATCAGCAAGGAATACCCAGAAGTTGCCGAGCTTTTTGAATTCAAACCAAAAGACATCGACAAACTCAAAGCTAATATTGCACCGGATACTGTTGTTATTCAACCTGCTCTTTTAACTGGTATTAGAAATGTTCCCAATAGCATCGCCATATTCCTTGTCACCAGAGACAAACCCGTCTTAGTTAAAAAAATTCCCATAGATACCAAAGAATTTGATAGCATTCTCACCGAATATCGGGCCCAACTAGAAAACCCCAACGCAGATGACTTCGCCGCTAACCAAGAAAAACTCTATGACTATCTCATTCGCCCGATGGAAGCAGAAATAGCAGCTTACTCCCCCAAACAAGTTGCCATCATTGCCACCGAGAAATTGCGTTATATTCCCTTTGAAACCCTATACGATAATCAAGCTAACGAATATTTAATTGAAAAATATCCCATCCACTACCTCACCCGCATCTCTTCCCGCATCAAACAGCAGGAAAAAAAGACTCAATCTATGAAAGTATTAGCATTTGGCAATCCCCAACCCACAAAAAAAGACCTCGCTGGTGCAGAGGATGAAGCCAAAATTATCGCGGAACAGTTACCAAACAAACATTACATTCGAGAAGAAGCAACCCTCCCTCGTTTCAAAAACGAATCCCTTGGTTTTCCTTTAGTGCATCTCGCTACCCACGGTTGCTTTCAAAAGGATGGTTGCCCTGGTATCGGTTTAGAAGCAAATACTATTTTGTTTGCCAATGGAAAAACTTTTAATATCAGAGATGCTGCACTTTTAGGATTAGAAAATACTGATTTAATCGTTTTGAGTGCTTGCCAAACTGCCATGAAAGCAGACTCCAATGGTGAAGAAATAGCGGGAGTTGCCTATTTATTTGAGCGTGCGGGTGCGGATGCTGTGATTGCCAGTTTATGGAATGCGGAGGATGAGATGACAAAGGATATTATGGTAAAATTTTATCAGAATTTGCAACAAGGAATGACCAAGGTGGAAGCATTACGTCAGGCAAAGTTAAGTTATAAGGATGAAAGGCCGTTTTATTGGTCGCCTTTGATTTTAATTGGCAATTGAAGGAAGAAGGAAGAAGGAGGAAGGAAGAAGGAAGGAGGAAGTTAAAAATTGTAGGGTGTGTCTTGAGTGCTAAAATTTAGATTAGGAAAGGTATTAAACAATCCGTTTTCACGCACCGCTTATCCCATTTTTCAGCAAACCCTAATTATGATATAGTCTGAAAAATAAGCAGGAAGGAAATAATGCCAGCAAAAGATACTTATCATCAAGCTGTCAAAAATGCTTTAATTAGAGATGGTTGGATAATTTTAGCAGACCCTTATGTAATTAAATACAAAGATGCTGAATTATTTGCTGATTTAGCAGTAGAAAAACCTATTGCTGCTGAAAAAAAAGGAGATAAAATTGTTGTCGAAATTAAAAGCTTTTTAAGTCCCTCGCCCATGAGAGATTTTGAAATGGCTTTAGGACAATATATTTTATATCGAAATTTAATCAATCTTACTCAACCAGAGTATCAAATTTACCTAGCAATTAAAGACAGTGTTTACGAAAACTTTTTTCAAAGAGATTCAATTCAAGATATTACTAAAATCAATCAATTACTTTTGATTATTGTTGATATTGATCGGGAGGAAATCACCAAATGGATAAATTAGAAAAATATCGTAATTATATTAAAAAGATATTAACTGAATATCACGAATGGGTTTTAGGTTCAAGCAATTTAGACCGAGAAAGTTGTCTTGTTTTTGACGAGATACACGATCAATATTTTTGGCTGTTTATGGGTTGGGAAGGAAAGAAAAAAATCAGAAATATTCAAGTTCATATTCGGATTAAAAATGAGAAGATTTATATTGAGGAAGATTGGACGGAAGAAGGTATTGCTAATGAGTTATTAAGGGAAAATGTACCGAAAGAAGATATTGTTTTAGCTTTCCACGATCTTGAAACTCGTAAGTTAACTGATTTTGCTGTTGTTTAAAGGATTTGTTTTGTCATATATATAGTAACGTTATCAATTCCTATAGTAATTGACATTAAAAAAGAGGAAATTATTAAATGGATAAACTAATTCATTATCAAAATATCATCAAACAAATCCTAACTAATTATCAAAGAATATCAGCACAAGTTCCCGATCCTGATATAGATGAGGTATTAATGTTTGATGACGAAAGAAGTCAATATCTTTGGTTTAATATTGGCTGGAAAAATGATAGACGAATTCAAGCAATTACTGTTTATATTCGGATTAAAAATGAGAAGATTTATATTGAGGAAGATTGGACGGAGGAAGGAATTGCTAATGAGTTATTAAAGGAAAATGTACCGAAAGAAGATATTGTTTTAGCTTTCCACGATCCTGAAAATCGTAAGTTAACTGATTTTGCTGTTGTTTAAATTATAGGATTTTATTTAGGGTTTGCTGATTAAAACTCAAATAATTACCATATAAAAGTTTTAGCCTTTTTAAGTATTGAAAAAGTACATGGTTTTCAGCTCTTCATGCTCAAAAAGTTAGCATTTTTAGCGCATAGTTGGGCAAAAAAATTCTCCCCTACTCCCCTACTCCCCTACTCCTTAAAAAAGACTTTTTCAGCAAACCCTATTTAGTATAGACGGTGCGTTACATTTCATTAACGCACCTTACTAATAGCTGATAGCTGATAGCTGACTGCTGATTGCTTTTTGTTAAAATTCCCCTGCTAAAGCAGCAACACAACGTTCACAAATAGTGGGGTCTTCTGAAGAAACACCGACATGAGTAGAATAATTCCAACAGCGGTCGCATTTCTCACCATCAGCTTTGACTACTCCTACTCCTAAAGAGTCTGAAATAGATTTATATTCAAGGTTACTTAAAGCTTCTGGAGACTCTAATAATTCTACCTGAGAAGTAATAAACAGATAACGTAACTCATCAACTCCATTACCAGCTATTTTTGCTTTCATATTATGAGGTTTTTGAGGTAAAGTTTCTGTTTCTACTACTTGTAGAACAGGTGTCAAATCCACTTTTTTAGTAGTAACATAAGCCCCTTCTGGCGAGACTAAAATTGCGGACTGTTTAACTGTATTATCTGTTGATTTTTTTCGTTTTGGTGGTAATAAAACATCTTTGCCAAATATATCTTCTGTGGTCGATTTAATTTTTTCAGACAACTTTTGCCGATTTTTAGCAAATAATAGGTCTCCAGTCACAAAGCGAATTGTCCAGATAATTCCTACTAATTCCATGATGTAATTTACTAAAGGCAGTTGGTGAATTGTTGTTAATACTGTTAATGTTACTCGGATTAATAACAGTAATATCGCGATAAAAAATACTGCTCCTAAAACTTTTTGATACCCACTAAATACTTTACTCAAAATATCGACAAATCCTGATAAAAAGTTCTGGCTTTGAGTAAAATTAGCAGGAGATTTTGCTTGGTTCTTAGGAGTTTTATTTTCTGTTTTTTCGGGTTCAGTTTCTATTTTGGCTTCCAGAAACTCTGACTGACTTTTTTCTGCTTTAGCAATAGGATTAAAAGTTTGTATTTGCTCCCGTAATTCCGCATCTTTTACATACAACAATACCTTTGCTTCTAGAGGCGCACCAATAGCTTTTTCTGCCCGTGCTTTTTCCAAAACTTTATTGACTTCAGTACGAGTTTTTCGTAACTCTTCCCATAACTTAGCCAACTCTGGGTTATGCCATTGTTCCTCCATTTTCACCCACCCAGACTCAAATACAGACTTGTAGGGAGTTGGATAAGGAATATTTTGCCAAATATCTTCTGCCATGTGAGGTAAAACTGGAGCGATCGCTTTTGCTAAATTTTCTACAGCTACAGCTAAAACAGTCTGACAACTACGCCGTCTGTAAGCATCAGTGGCGCTGATATAAAGTCTGTCTTTAGCAATATCCAAATAAAAATTAGATAAGTCAACCACACAGAAATTTTGAATTGTTTGGAAAAAGCGGAAATACTGAAACTTCTCAAAACCATCCTTTACTTCGGCAAATACCTCTGTCATCCGGTGCAACATATAACGGTCTAACTCTGGCATTTCCTCATAAGCAACAGCATCTTTTGCCGGATCGAAATCATGGATATTCCCCAATAAAAATCGCGCAGTGTTTCTAATTTTGCGATAAATATCTGCTATTTGCTTGAGAATATTTTTACCCAGGGGTACATCGGAAGAATAGTCAACAGAGGAAACCCACAAACGCAAAATATCTGCACCATAAGGAGGTTCTTGTTTTTTATTGTTGCCGCCTTCGATAACTATTGACGGGTCTACCACATTCCCCAGAGACTTACTCATCTTGCGACCATTTTCGTCAAGCACAAAACCATGAGTCAAAACAGTTTTATATGGTGCAACACCATTCGTAGCAATACTGGTCAGCAAACTTGACTGAAACCAACCGCGATGTTGGTCAGAACCTTCCAAATAGATATCAACTGGATACTTTAACCCATCCCTTTGTTGAGCAACTGCCGCCCAAGATGAACCAGAGTCAAACCAGACATCCATCGTATCCGTACCTTTCTGGTATTTTTCAGCATCTGGGCGATATTTTTCTGGTAAAAGCTCCTCCACCGACATTTCCCACCAAGCATCAGAACCTTTTTCCGCAACAATTTTTTGCACATGAGCAATAGTCTCCTCAGTCAACAAAGGTTCCCCAGTCTTTTCCTCATAAAATACCGGAATAGGAACCCCCCAACTTCTTTGTCGAGAAATACACCAGTCAGAGCGATCGCTCACCATAGGAGTAATACGGTTTTCTCCTTGAGCAGGTATCCACTGCACATCAGCGATCGCTTTCAAAGCTTCATTGCGGAAACCCTCTACAGAAGCAAACCATTGTTCCGTTGCTCGGAAAATAGTTGGTTTTTTAGTTCGCCAGTCATAGGGATATTTATGTTCGTAGGGTTCCTCTTTCAGCAGAGAATTAGCATTTTGCAGTGCTTCAATGATGGCAACATTTCCCTCTTTTAATACATTCAACCCTGCAAACTCTCCCGCTTCAGCAGTAAATTTCCCATTGCCATCCACAGGAGACAAAATTGGTAAACTATAACGTTGCCCTACAATATAGTCTTCCTGACCGTGACCGGGAGCAGTGTGAACTAAACCCGTACCTGAGTCAGTAGTAACGTAGTCGCCACCAATAACAATATTACTTTCCCGGTCAAATAGCGGATGTTGGTAAGCACAATTTTCCAAGTCTTGACCTTTGACTGTCGCTACAGGTGTTAAAGTTGTACCCAAAGTTGCCGACAAACGTTCCACTGCTTCTGCTGCAACGATAAATAATTTGTCTTCTCCCATTGCATAGTCAGCATCCGGTTTAACCACAGCATAGTCGAGGTCTGGGTTAACACTGACTGCCAAATTACCAGGAATAGTCCAAGGAGTTGTCGTCCAGATAGCAACCCAGAGTTTTTCCAGATAAGGTTTGAGAGATTTTTGAACCGCTTTTGCTAGTTTCGTAATTTTAAAAGCAGCATAGATACTCTGAGATGTGTGACCTTCAGGATATTCCAGTTCAGCTTCTGCAAGAGCAGTCCTAGAACTCGGACTCCAATGCACAGGTTTAAGACCACGATAAATGTAGCCTTTCAAAACCATTTTGCCAAATACCCCAATTTGAGCAGCTTCATATTCTGGAGTCAGAGTCATGTATGGATCTTCCCAGTCTCCCCAAACTCCATAACGTTTGAATGACTCCCGTTGTTTATCTACAGTTTCCAGAGCAAAGTCTCTAGCTTTTTGACGTAATTCTATAGGTGTGAGTTTTCCCCTTTCTGCTGATTTAAGATTTTGAATAACTTTTAATTCAATAGGTAAACCGTGGCAGTCCCAACCAGGAACATAACGCACTTTTCGTCCTTGAAGAATTTGATAGCGGTTAATAATATCTTTAAGAATTTTATTCATAGCATGGCCAATGTGTAGGTCGCCATTAGCATAAGGCGGGCCATCATGTAGGGTAAATATTTCCCCTGGGTTGGTCTCTGAGAGACGTTCGTAGATTTGTGATTCTGCCCAAAACTTTTGTAGTTCTGGTTCGCGAGTGACTGAGTTTGCCCTCATATTAAATTTGGTTTGGGGCAAGTTTACGGTGTCTTTATAGGATTTGGCTTCAACCATTAGATTTTAGATTTTTCTGTTAGTATATTCAGAAATTTTAGACTTATTTCTTTGTATAGCAGAAGGAAGAAGGAAGAAGAAAGAAGGAAGAAGAAAAAAAATATTGAGTTATCTGAGTTTTAAGCTTTTAATCTGTCCTAACTTTTCCTTCGAGTGTTATATCATCCCTTGTCTAGGATTTTAGTCGTGTTTAATCTTATCTGCATAACTGTCTGTTTATCTTAATCTTGTTAAAAGAGTAGATCTATCAACAAAAGAATTTGGTCAACATTTGCAGGTGGCTTTTATTTATTGTAGCATAAAAGTTACAAATTGAAGTTAAAATTAGATTTATTCGGAAAAATGGAAATTGAACCAGAATATTTTATTAGTAATTAACCGCCTGAAATAACCTATTTGTTGATGGAGGTTATTTGAGAGAAAAGTTTCTACATTTAATAATTAGCAACTTATGAACCAACAATCAAATTTCCATCAACGCATAAATATTGATGGTGCTGCCTCCGTCGAAGGTCAAGTTGGTCAAGCTGGACGAGATTTAATTCAGTTTGCATTCAATATTGGTTTGTTTCGTCGAGAAGTCAAACCTTCAACTCAGCAAGAATATCGCTGGCGCAAACAACTACTAGACCAAGTTCAAAAAAATTGGGTAAAAGATGTCTTAGAAAGGTCTCTGCATAATCAAGCTATGATTGACCTGGGACTGGAAACACGAGATGATTTGGTCAAACGTCCCTTTAGCAAGATTGGAATTCCCCCCCAAGAGTCACAACAACCTGTATCTACAACTGGAGGAATAAATACTGCATTCGGTGGCATGGGAGAACGGCGAACTCTACTAATTTTAGGTGAACCCGGAGCGGGGAAAACAACCATGTTGTTGAAACTGACACGGGAGCTAATTGCTGAAAGGGATAAAAGCTTGAATCAACCTATACCCGTAGTTTTAAACTTATCCTCTTGGGCAAAAAAGCGGCAAAAAATCGCTGACTGGTTAGTTGATGAACTTCACGGTGAATATCATATAAATAAGCCTACGGGTAAAGGATGGGTGCAAGAGCAACAACTGCTACTTTTGCTTGATGGTTTAGATGAGGTGAAAGCAGAATATCGAGAAGCTTGCGTCCAGGCAATTAATCAATTTATGCAAGACTATGGGTTAGTTGAGATGGTAGTCTGTAGTCGCATCAAAGATTATAAAGCTCTCCCGACTCGTTTGAAAATGCGGGGTGCTATCTATGTTCAACCTCTGACATCAGAACAAGTTAACCAATATTTAGATAAAGCAGGGTCACAACTACAGGGTGTGCGAACCTTATTGCAACAAGATACAGCTCTGCAAGAGATGATGAAATCTCCTCTGATTCTAAGTATTGTCAGCATTGCTTACAAAGATATGTCTGCTGAAAATTTATCTCCAATGGGTTCTATTGAGGAACGTCGTCAGCATATTTTTGATACTTATATTGAGCGGATGTTTCACCCTCATGGACGAACTCCGCCGATGAAATATAAGCCAGAGGAAACCAAACGTTGGCTGACTTGGTTGGCGACTCGGATGGTGCAGGAGTCTCAAACTGTGTTTTTGATTGAGAAAATACAATTTACTTGGTTAGAAAAGAAGGGAGAACATATTTTTTATTTCATTGTTAGTATGTTAGCTTCAGGGCTAACTGTAGGGTTGATTGTTTTGCTTCGTGTAGGGCTAACTGTAGGACTGGGTGTAGTGCCGGGTGTGGTGCTGATTTCTGGGATTATTTCTGGGCTGACCGGAGCGGAAATTAAAACTGTTGAAAGCTTAAAATGGTCTAGTCAAAGGTTCATAAAAGCCATAAGACAAGACATTAGAGGGCTGTATCTGAATTTTATACAAAATTTCCAATTTGACCTGATTTCTTTTATAATTTTTTTGCTGATTTCTTTTATAATTTTTTTTCCGTTTTTTTTGCTGAGTTTTATGCTGTTTATTGCGCGGGGTTTTCACTTATCTGTGATACTAATTCTTTTTATACCGTTTATTGGGTTCTTTGTTGTACTAACTTTTTTGATATTTTTGAGTTTTTTATATGCTCTCATTGAAGGATTAAAAGGACCAGAAATAGAAACTAAAAAGGTAGCCAATCAAGGATTAAAAAAATCTGCATTTAATGCTCTATTTTTGGGGATAATTATGACTATAGTGGCAGGAATACTAGGATTAGGTATAGAGCTAATTATAATTCTTTTGCAGATTATAATTACTCAAGAAATATCTCAAGTAATACATTTTGGATATTCAAGATTTTCTATGCCATTTGGTCTAATAATGGGGATAATTTTTGGAGGTGGATATGCTGTATTCCAACACTTAACTTTACGTTCAATGCTTTATCAAAAAGGCTTTGCTCCCTGGAATTATGCTCGTTTTCTTGACTACGCCACAGAATTAATATTCATGCAAAAAGTTGGCGGAGGTTACATCTTTATTCACCGGATGTTACTGGAACACTTTGCTAAGATTAAACCATAAACTTTTGCAGAAAGTCCTGTGAAAATTTCTCAGTCAATAGACTTAGCAAACAAACCAATTTTAGAAAAATTAAATCCTGTTTTATCAAAACAAGTTCAGACTTCAGAACCTGAATCAATTTCACATAAAATATGTAGGAATTGCCAACATAAAAATCCACATGATTATAACTTTTGTTCCCAGTGTGGAACAGCACTAAATTATCACTAATTTTTTGACTGAAATAATGACATCATAATTGTATGTAATTGTACTTGATAATCAAAATATCTAGAAGGGCTAAAGCCCAACTACAAACTATTAATTAAAGGAAATTATAACCATGAAAAAAATACTCATTTTCTTATCTAATCCCACAGATTCAAGTCAGTTACGTTTAGATAAAGAGCATAACGAAATTGACGAAGTCTTGAAACAATCAAAAAAACGAGACGAATTTCAAATAGTCAGTAAATTAGCCGTTCGAGTCAAAGATTTACGACGAACATTATTAGAATTAGAAGATAACGAAAAGGCAATTGTGCATTTTTCTGGTCATGGTACAAGAAGTAAAAGGCTAGTTTTAGAAGATGATTCTGGCAAAAGCAAACTCGTTAGTAGTGAAGCCTTAGCCCAACTTTTTAAACTCTTTCAACAGCAAGTAGAATGTGTAATTCTCAATGCCTGCTATAGCGAAGAACAAGCCAAAGCAATTCATCAATATATTGACTGTGTTATTGGTATGAATCAAGCAATTGGAGATAAAGCAGCGATTAATTTTGCCACAGCATTTTACGAAGCATTAGGAGCAGGAAAAAACTATGAAAAATCTTTTGAATTTGCTCGTAATTCTCTGAATTTAGAAGGAATTCCTGAGTCAGAAACTCCAAAAATTAGATATCGACCTCGACGTGATAATTCTGATATTCAGGAAACAAAAGCATCTAAAAATACAGATAATTCACCCCCTCCAACTGTATCTAAAATAATGACAATTACTGATAGTCCTGTTGAAGGTCAACTGGCTCAAGCTGAAGGCAACATACATCAATCTTTCAATAAATCCTAATCTTTCGGACAAAGTTCAAACGAAATAGATACAGCATTAGCCGAATTAGAAAAACTGAAACAGGAAATTTCCTCAACAAATTCTCTCAGTTTAATTCAGAAAAAACAAATAGAAATTCCTGTAGAAATGTTAGAAGGAGAATTAAAGAAACCGAAGCCCGATAAAAGTTTAATAGATGAAGCTGTTGAGGCACTAAAAAAAGGATTAGAAGGAGTATAAAAATTAGCCAGACCTGTGATGAAAGTTGCAGCAATCTTGTTGGAATTGAATCTTTGTTCAGCAATTAACAATTAACAATTAATAATTACCTCTTCTTAAAAGAAGAGGATTGACTAAAAGGATTTTTTTTATTTTATCCCCTTAAAAGGGGAGGCTTTAAACCTGAATTATTGAATGAATAATTATTAACTATCAACTCTTAATTATTCATTATTCATTATTAATTATTAATTATTCGGTAATTTACCCACAAAACTTCAACCCGGTTTTGCTTTTTTCCGTCGATACCAGTATTAGTCGAATGAGCTTTTTTTGCTGGAGCATCAATACAATACCAGTCTTGATAAAGCGTATCAAATAATTGACAATGATATCCAGAAATGGCAACTTTACCTTGAACACTATGCAACACTTCAGCTAATTTTTTGTGTTCGTCATCGGTCATTTCATACCCATAAGCTTTTGTATCGGTCCGCGAGTCGTGAGGATAGGGAGGATCGCAATAAAAAAGTGTTTCCTCACTATCGAAACGTTTGATAACTTCAATAGCTGGAGAATTTTCAATTTGCACCCGTAGTAACCTTTGCACAATTTCCGATAATCCCTCTATACTACCTAACCAACGGGAAACAGCACCCGCCATTCCTGCTCTGGTTGTCAGTTTACAATGTGCCCAACGTCCTACACTCGCAGTTTGAGCTAATCCTGTTCTGACTTGTCTTGCTCGGACAAAAAAGCGACGAGCGCGTTCTAAGTCAGAAATTTTTTCTGTAGGTGGTGTCAGCGCTATTTTAAATTCTTCTCTAGAAAAGGGAGTAAGAGCGATCGCTTGAATTAGTTCTTCTTGAGAGTCCCGTAACATTCTAAAAAAGTTAACAACTTCTCCATCTAGATCGTTATAGGTTTCTACAGCAGAGGGTTTTCTATTTAATAAAACTGCTGCCGAACCACCAAAAGGTTCACAGTAATGTTGCGTTTCTGGCAACAGTGGCAATAACCAATCAAGATGATTAAATTTTCCTCCATACCATCCAAAAGCTATTAACTTACTCATTATTTTAGTTGGACTTTAATTATTATTAAACAATGGGTTCTATAGTATAATAAAAAATTCATTGCTACAAATATTATGCTGTCTATGATTGTATTGATTGAATACCTAAGTCTAGTTAAGTGATTTAAACAAGGATCAAAAATGACAGAACAAATAAAAATTATAGAAATTGACGAAAAATCTCCCCATTTGCAAGCTGTTATTGAATTGGGTGATACTAATAGAGAAACTCTAGGTTTTCTCCCTAGAAAAGCTTTTAATAATTATGCAAAATGTCGCCAAATAATTGTAGCTATTGACTCTAATAAAAGTTGCGTTGGGTATTTATTATATAGAGTAGCAACTTCATATAACCGAGTTGGTATTATTCATTTATGTATTGCTCATTCTTATCAAGGTAAAGGAGTAGCTAAAAAGTTATTTGGTTATTTAGTTGAAATTACTCAACAAAAATATAGTGGTATTGGTTTAACTTGTCGTCGTGATTTTAATTTGAGTGATTTTTGGTCTAAGTTAGGTTTTGTTTTTCAGTACGATAAACCAGCCAAAACTCCTGAAAAACTTAATGCGTATTGGTGGTTCGATCACCATCATTCAAATTTGTTTTCCAATGCTACTGCTCATCAACGTGAGTATAAATTATATGTTGCTATAGACTCACAAATTTTCTTTGATTTTTATCATAGTGACAATAATAATAAAGATGCTCAATCTTTACTTGCTGATTGGTTAGACCCTGACTTACAGTTATGTTTGACAGATGAAATTTTTAATAAAATAAATGTTTTTTTTGACAATAAATATGAGAGAAAGCACTTCACAAACCTAGCGAAAAAGCTCTTTACTATTTTATCAGCAAATAAAATATCTTCCTCAAAATTTCAGTCTATTAAAAATTTAGTTGAACAAAGAAAAATTAATATTAGTGAGTCGGATATTCGCTATATAGAAAAAGCTATTAGATCAGATGTTTACATTTTTGTAACTGATAATAGCAGTCTCTTAGATATAGCGGATGAATTTTATGAACAGTTTAATGTCTCTATTATTCATCCTAGAGATTTGATTATTCAAGTGGATGAAATTCGTAGACAGACAGAATATCAGCCTGTTCGTCTAGCAGGTACTCTACTACAAAAATCCCGTGTTACTATAGGGCAAGAACAGCTTTTAAATAAATATTTTAGAGCTGATAAATTGGGTGAAACTAAGGCTGATTTTCAACAAAAAATACTTCGCTTTATTACAGAAACAGATAAATTTGATTGTTTTTTTGTTTTTGAAGGAGAAAAACAACCTTTAGCATTCATTGTGTATGATCGGCGTAAAAAATATGAGTTAGAAATTCCATTAATGAGAGTTGTAGATACTTCTATAACTCCCACTATAGCTAATCATTTAGTTTTTGAATCTATATCAATTTCTGCGAGAGAAGAAAGAAATTTCACTAAGATAACAGATCCATTATTGCCAGAAGCAGTTATTAGAAATATTCATAAAGATGGAACTTTTGTAGAATTTAATCATACTTACTTAAGAGCTAATATGGCTATAGCTAAAACAGCAAATCAACTATCACAAGATTTAGAAAAATTAGCCGTTAGCTTAGGAAAAGAATATAAATTTTGTCATCAAATATCTCAACTTCTTCAGAAAAAAGTAGAAAATGAACATGAGCAAAAAGAATTATATTTTATGATAGAGAAATACTTATGGCCTGCCAAAATAATTGATGCTAATCTTCCTACATGGATTATTCCTATTAAAGCATTTTGGGCAAAAGATTTATTTGATGAAGAGTTAGCTAATAATTGGTTATTTGGCTCTAAAACTGAGTTAGCACTTAAACGTGAACTTGTATTTTATCGTTCTAAGAGAGGTTTAAAACCTGGTGTAATTGGTAGAATTATATGGTATGTCAGCAATGATGAATCTTTTCCATACGGAACAACAAAAGTAATTAAAGCTTGTTCTCTATTAGATGAAGTTATAATAGACAAACCAGAAAAATTATATAGACAATTTCGTAATCTAGGTGTATATAAATTAGAAGATTTAATAAAAATTACCAAGAATAAACCTAATGAAGATATAATGGCTATTCGATTTAGTGATACTCAAATATTCACTAATAATCTCACTTTAAAACAGCTTCAAAATATACTAAAAAAGCGTACAACTGTTCAAGGATTATTTAAAATAACACCAGATGAATTTGCCCAAATATACGAGCAAGCAACGTAACAGTAAAAAGGATTCTAAAAGTATGTCAAATACAGTTCTTTTATCTATAAAGCCAGAATATGCTGATCAAATTTTCTACCAGAAAACAAAAAAAGTTGAATTACGTCGTGTTTTTCCCGATCTAGAGAAAGATGATTTAGTTATAGTTTATGTTTCATCTCCTAAAAAAGCCGTAGTTGGTTACTTTAAAATCAAAAACATTATTAAAAAAGAAGTTTCTTACCTTTGGGAAGAAGTAGAGGGCAAAGCAGGAATTACCCATGAAGAATTTTATGATTATTATTCAGGAGTAAAATTTGGCATAGGAATATTTTTCCAAAAAAGCAATACCTTTAAAAAACCAGTCGAATTAGAAAAACTAAGGGAAGAATTGAAGAATTTTAGACCTCCCCAAAGTTATCGTTATTTAAAACCGGATGAATGGGAAATTATTAAGAGATTGGTAGATTATGATTTTGAATAATTAGGGTTTGCGCTTCACTAGTCTTTTAGTAGGGGTAGGAGACAGGAGACAGGAGACAGGAGTTAGAGGAATGAACGAGGAGGCAGGAGCTAAGTTTTGTCCCAAGATTGTTCTACCATAGTCAGCCCAAAATACTAGCTTTTTGCAGCTCTTGGCACTGAAAATCTGGTACTTTTTTTAACCCCAAAAAGGCTAATACTTTATATTTATCAATACGTGCGAGAATTAATCAGCAAGCCCTAATTAAAAAATAAAAATAACTGTGTATGGCAATTAAACAACTAACTTTATTTATTCAACTTTTCCAGGAATTTGCTGACTCATATCCCTATAGCCCAGAAGGATTAAATCATAGAGCTTCTTATGAAAAACAACGTCAACAAGGTCGCCGGAATTTTGCAGAAATAACTGCTGCTGTTAAGGCAGGGGAAGACATAACTGAATCGGTTAGATTCAAACTTTTACCTCATACTAATACTCCCATAAATCGACAAAGGGGTGCATGGACTCACATTACTGAATCAAACAATATTGATTTAACTGAATGGTTTAAATGGTCTACAAATCAAGGTTGGGAAAAGCAAGAATATTGGTCTGTTATTGCTAGAGAAATTTATAATTTTGTAAATTCCTGTATTACAGATTATCATAAATTTTTATTAGCTTGTAAAAATTTTTCTAAATTACCAAATTCTGGAAGATTTCAAGCAGGAAAAATGACACCTATTTTGAATGCACTCAAACCGGATGATTTTCTTTTAATTAATGATAGAACGATCAAAGTAATTAATTATTTAAGTAACACAAAATATACTGAAAAGCTAACTGAATACCCATATATTAATCTCACTGGTCATAATCTAATTTTAGAGTTAGCTGAAGAAATGCAGAAACACAATATACCTGCGATGCGAGATGATGATTTATTTGATATGTTTTGTCATTGGTTAGTAGCTGTGAAAAAATACAATTTTCCTAGTGAAAATATAAACAGTACAGACAATATTTATGAAACTAATCAAGATGAAAAAATCAATTCCACTCCAACAAATAAACATCTCCAGAAAAGGTTCTCAAACCCTTACCCTGCCATTCCAAAATCAGTATTTTTGGAGAGGTATAATTTACAACCAGAACACACTCTAATTCAATGCTCCCAAGAAACCAACTTCCCAGAAACACAACTCACCCAATGGATATGCGCCATCGATCGCAAAAAACAAGCTATTTTCCAAGGTCCACCCGGTACTGGCAAAACTTTCCTCGCTCAAAAACTCGCTCAACATTTAACTGCTGGAGGTGACGGTTTCTGGGAACTCATCCAATTTCATCCTGCTTACACCTACGAAGACTTTATTCAAGGTATTCGACCGCAAACCCAAGACGGAAAACTCACCTATCCTGTTGTTCCCGGTCGCTTCCTGAAATTTTGTCAAAAAGCAACACTCTCTCAAGATACTTGTGTACTCATCATAGATGAAATTAACCGCGCTAACCTTTCCCAAGTTTTCGGCGAACTTATGTATCTCCTCGAATACCGGGATGCAAAAATTCCCCTTGCTGGTAGTGGAGAGTTATTCAGCATTCCTGAAAATGTTCGCATTATTGGTACGATGAATACTGCTGATCGATCCATTGCTTTAGTAGATAATGCACTCCGTCGTCGCTTTGCTTTCATCAAACTCTCTCCTAACTATGACATACTACGTCAATACCACGAAGGAATAGAAGAATATTTTCCAATAGAAGAATTAATTGAAATTTTAGAAGAAGTCAACCAAGAAATAAACGACCCCAACTATCAAGTTGGCGTTTCCTTTTTTCTTCGAGAAAATATTGATGAGGAAATACAAGATATTTGGCAAATGGAAATTGAACCATACTTAGAGGAATTTTTCTTTGCTCAACCAGAAAAAGTTGATGAATTTAGGTGGAATAAAATTCAACATCGAATGTCAAAATCAGAAAATTAGATAGACAGTGATCCAAACATCTCTTCCTGTCAAAAAAAATCTATTATGGTTGGCTTTTTCCAATATAAAATCTCCCGAAATTATCGAACTTACTGAATATAGACATCACCAGTTTCTACCAGATAAAATTGACTATGATATTGCTACAAAGTTATGGCAAAAATACGACTTGAGAGACATATATTTCAAAATTGCTTCGGCGAGTATTCCACCATTCTCTCGTTACTGCCATATTAGCAGCAACAATTAGACTTTGTCTTGGTCTGGCGGTTAAATAGCCAATAAAACTTGTTTATAAGTATAAAGTTTCATTCATTGCTATTTAATTATTGTTCAAATTTACCTTGTTTAAATTTAGTGATGAGCAAATTAAAACCTAATTTTATTGTGTTAACAATGTTTGAAAGCTAGTAAATTGTTTTCATAGGAAGCAGTCAACCAAGAAATCAACGACCCCAACTATCAAGTTGGCGTTTCCTTTTTTCTTCGAGAAAATATTGATGAAGAAATACAAGATATTTGGCAAATGGAAATTGAACCATATTTAGAGGAATATTTCTTTGCTCAAGCAGAAAAAGTTGATGAATTTAGGTGGGATAAAATTCAACATCGAATGTCAAAATCAGAAAATTAGATAGACAGTGATCCAAACATCTCTTCCTGTAAAAATATCTCTGTTATGGTTGGTTTTTTTCAATATGAAATCTCCCGAAATTATCGAACTTACTGAATATAGACATCACCAGTTTCTACCAGATAAAATTGACTATGATATTGCTACAAAGTTATGGCAAAAATACGACTTGAGAGACATATATTTCAAAATTGCTTCGGCGAGTATTCCACCATTCTCTGGTTACTGCCATATTAATTAGCAGCAACAATTAGACTTTGTCTTGGTCTGGCGGTTAAATAGCCAATAAAACTTGTTTCTAAGTATAAAGGTTTCACTCATTTATATTTAATTATTGTTCAAATTTACCTTGTTTAAATTTGCTCATAACTAATATTTTAACCTAATTTTATTCATTGATTGTGTTCATAATTTAAGATTACTTTGTTTTAAAGCTATTGAATTGTTTCCACAATTAGTTTATAATGCCATATAAATTAACTAAAATATCTAAAGCATAGAATATCTGACAGAATAGTAATATGCCTAATGAAGATTTTTATTCAAAGTTTTCTAACTTGCTTTCAGAGCTGTCAGAGGTAGAAATAAATAAGCTTTTATTACAACTATCTCGTAAGAGTTTAGATTCACTAATTGAAGTAGAGTTTTTACAACGTTTACGCGAACCAGTTTTCAAACAATTACCAGGATATATTACTAAATATATTATATCTATTAAAGCCGAACATTTATCTCAATTATTGTCTATCAGAAGTAGAGGACTATTTTTTAGGACACAAGCAGGTTTATTATTTTTGACTGATGCAGGAAATTCTAAATTACTAATAGGTTTTTTGATATCATTTAATGACATTGATAAACAAACTCGGCAACGTTTTCAAAACAATATTTATCAGTATCATAAAGAAACAAACTCTATTTTTACAGAATTTGGAGAAAAGTATCCTCTAGAATTTGCATATACAACTGATGACCATCAAACTCTTAATCAACAACCTGAAATGGGGGAATGGATTATAAATAATGATATTAGAAGTATTGTTGTTACGGCAAAAGTTGATTTATTTAGGAGAAAAAGTTACAAAAATTTTTCTTTCTTTGAATTAAGCAAAGATATAGTATCAATATTTCAGAAACTATTTCCGTTAGTTTTACTAGCAAAATACGATCACCCAATGCCAGTAATATATGAGTACCTAAGTGTAACTGGTATAAGATACCCCCTATCCCAATGCTCCCAAGAAACCAACATCACCGAAGCACAACTCACCCAATGGATACGCGCTATCAACTGCAAAAAACAAGCCATTTTCCAAGGTCCACCCGGTATCGGCAAAACTTTCCTCGCTCAAAAACTCGCTCAACATTTAACTGCTGGAGGTGACGGTTTCTGGGAACTCATTCAATTTCACCCTGCTTACACCTACGAAGACTTTATTCAAGGTATTCGACCGCAAACCCAAGACGGAAAACTCACCTATCCTGTTGTTCCCGGTCGCTTCCTGAAATTTTGTCAAAAAGCAGCACTCTCTCAAGATACCTGCGTACTCATCATAGATGAAATTAACCGCGCTAACCTTTCCCAAGTTTTCGGCGAACTTATGTATCTCCTGGAATACCGGGATGCAAAAATTCCCCTTGCTGGTAGTGGAGAGTTATTCAGCATTCCTGAAAATGTTCGCATTATTGGTACGATGAATACTGCTGATCGATCCATTGCTTTAGTAGATAATGCACTCCGTCGTCGCTTTGCTTTCATCACCCTCTCTCCTAACTACGAAATATTGCGCCAATATCACAAAGAAATAGAAACAAATTTTTCAGTGGAAGGGTTAATTCAAGAGTTAGAAAAAATCAACCAGGAAATAAATGAACCCAACTATCAAGTCGGCGTTTCCTTCTTTCTTAGAGAAAATATTGATGAGGAAATACAAGATATTTGGCAAATGGAAATTGAACCATATTTAGAGGAGTATTTTTTTACTCAACCAGAAAAAGTCGATGAGTTTCGGTGGAATAAAATTAAAGATTTCATGTCAAAATCAGAAAATTAGATAGACACTTATCCAAACATCTCTTCCTGTAAAAAATCTATGTTATAGCTGTATTTTCGCAATATGAAATATCCCCAAATTATCCAACTGACTGAATATCAACCTCGCCAGTTTACAGAAGAAATAGAAGAATATTTTCCAATGGAAGAATTAATTGAAATTTTAGAAGAAGTCAACCAAGAAATAAACGACCCTCACTATCAAGTCGGTGTTTCCTTTTTTCTTCGAGAAAATATTGATGAGGAAATACAAGATATTTGGCAAATGGAAATTGAACCATATTTAGAGGAGTATTTTTTTACTCAACCAGAAAAAGTCGATGAGTTTCGGTGGAATAAAATTAAAGATTTCATGTCAAAATCAGAAAATTAGATAGACACTTATCCAAACATCTCTTCCTGTAAAAAATCTATGTTATAGCTGTATTTTCGCAATATGAAATATCCCCAAATTATCCAACTGACTGAATATCAACCTCGCCAGTTTACAGAAGAAATAGAAGAATATTTTCCAATGGAAGAATTAATTGAAATTTTAGAAGAAGTCAACCAAGAAATAAACGACCCTCACTATCAAGTCGGTGTTTCCTTTTTTCTTCGAGAAAATATTGATGA
>NZ_JAAHGH010000005.1:563729-575459 GCF_010672525.1 Okeania sp. SIO2B3
CAGAAGAAATAGAAGAATATTTTCCAATGGAAGAATTAATTGAAATTTTAGAAGAAGTCAACCAAGAAATAAACGACCCTCACTATCAAGTCGGTGTTTCCTTTTTTCTTCGAGAAAATATTGATGAAGAAATACAAGATATTTGGCAAATGGAAATTGAACCATATTTAGAGGAGTATTTTTTTGCTCAACCAGAAAAAGTCGATGATTTTCGATGGGATAAAATTCAACATCGGATATCTTCAGCAATTAATAATTAATAATTCAGGACTTAGGCAAAGACACTATATGTAGTGTACAGACTTAACTTTAGTAGTTGTTGCTCCATATTAATAAATTTAACTAATTTTCAATATGAAATATACCCAAATTATCGAACTTATTGAATATAAACCTCGCCAGTTTCCACCAGATAAAATTGATTATGATATTGCCACTAAGTTATGGCAAGAATACGACGAAAAAGGCAAAAAAATTAAAGTAGAGTTTCCTACTCCCAAAACTAAAAATAAATGGCAATTTACATCTCAAGGATGGGTTGGTTATATTCCTATAACTCCAGGTTTTCACATCATTCTTAAACCAAAAGTACCGCTTCATAACTTATTTGGAATGTTGGAATATGTCTACAATTTCAAAAGTTTTCGTTTCTTAGGTGGTTTAGTTAACTGCAATTCTCTACAGGAATTTTACAATTGTTTAGCTAATATTCTGGCTCAAAAAATATTAGACCGGGGTCGAAAAGGTTTTTATCGTGCTTACCTGCCAAAAACAGAAAATTTAACTTATATTCGGGGGCGATTAAATATGCAGCAAGTTATGCAAAAACCCTGGAATGTTAAGTTGAAATGTGATTATCAAGAACATACTGCTAATATTCCCGATAATCAAATTTTAGCTTGGACTTTGTTTATGATTGGTCGTAGTGGTTTCTGTTCTGAAAATGTTGCTCCAAAAGTGGCAAAAGCTTTTCATATTTTGCAAAATTCGGTAAGTTTACAACCTTTTAAATCTAGTGATTGTGTAGACATAAAATATCATCGTTTGAATGAAGACTATCAAACTTTACACGCTTTATGTCGATTTTTTCTGGATAATATTGGAGCTAGTCATCAACAGGGTAATTATTCAATGTTACCTTTTTTAATAGATATGGCTAAACTCTATGAAAAATTTGTAGCTGAATGGTTAAAAGTTCATCTACCCTCAAATTTAAGAGTTCAAGAGCAAGAAAAAGTAGATATTATTGACGATAAAATTTATTGTCGAATTGACTTAGTTATTTCTGAAGTAAAAACTCAGAAGGTTGTTTATATTCTTGATACTAAATATAAATTGGATGCCAGACCATCGCCAGATGATATTCATCAAGTGGTTGCTTATGCAACTTATAAAAAATGTCACGAAGCTATTTTGGTTTATCCTCATAAATTAACTAATTCCATCAATCAATTAGTTGGTGAAAGTCAAGTGAAATTGCGTAGTTTGACATTTGCTCTTGACTCTGATTTGGAAAAAGCTGGTCAATCTTTTTTAGAAGAATTAATCAGAGATTTTGATTGAGGATTGATACTTCTAGTATTTTGTTAAGTTAATCTTAAGTAAGAGATTATTTAGTTAAAGGGGATGTTAAATAGCTACAATATATCTAATATAGCATTTCTCAAACTAATGAGGTACACCTATCTTTAATTTCTATTCTATTCCCTATTCCCTATTCCCTGTTCCCTGTTCCCTAAAAATTACGAAATTTTTACCTTACCAGTCTGGGAATTGCTATATAAAGTTCAAGTATAAAATATAGATTTATTGCCACAAATGTCAAATACTAATAATCCTATCAATCTACAATCTTCAAAATTAACTTATTTATTTATTGATGGAAGTTATCTAAGAGAAAGTTATATAGACTCCACTTCTAAATGGTTTGGAAATGAAGTAATAAATGACAATAATAACATTGATTTTAATGCCATCAAAATTTTTTTTGATGCTCAAAAAGTTTTCTATTATGACTATATAGACCGGATTCAACGTAAGTATGAGGACCAAACAGATTTTGAAGAGCGCGTATCTCAACAAAAAGATTATTTTAATCAAATTCGTTCTCTAGAAGAATATCACGTTAAGTTAGGAAATTTAACAAAAAAAGGTCAAAAAGAAGTTCATATTCTCCTCACAGTAGATATGATGAATCACGCTATTCGCAACAACATGGTAAAAGCAGTTTTACTATCTGGAGATAAGGATTTTAAACCACTTGTTGAAAGCTTAGTTAATATGGGAATGATTGTATATGTATCTTCGGAAGCTCGTTCAACTTCATCAGACCTGAAATATGCGGCTGATTCTTACATCCCACTTTCATTTTTTGATTACTATAAATGGTCGTCTCCAGAACTTAAAAATAAGTATCCAATGCCTAAAATCGAAACATATAAAACTTCACTTTTAGGTCGAGGTCTAGATAAATTTACATCACTATCAGATATGAAAATTGGTAAGAAATTTGGAAGTATAGTCAAAGTTTCTGAACCTCAAAATGCTGAGTTGCTCGATCAGGGAAAAGTTAAAGATTACGAAGTTAAGTTATTTCAAAAAGATCGTGAATTTATCCTCTTCTTTACAAAGATAGAAGATGGTTCTACTTTTCAGATGACTTTGAATAATCAGGATAGATTAGAACTTTACTATGCTCTGGAATCTGGAAAAAAAATTAAGTGGGATTAATTCAGTTATCAGTTATCAGTTATCAGTTTTAAATACTAAAGCTAGCTTTTTTCATTGCCTTAAAAGGGGAGACTTGAGACCTTATTTTTTGCTCAAAATTCAAAGTAAAGTTTGCAAAGTAACTACTTGAGTCTCAGTCAAATATCTGTTGCCTTTTTTGCTTCTTCTAACCAACTATCAAACAACTCTTGATTATTTTCAACCCACTCTTTGGCATGGCGACGGATATCCTCTGGAGAATCTTCACCTAGTAACAGACAAATAAATAGCAGGATAGTCAATTTCTTTCGGTTTTTCAATCTGATAACCAAGTTTTTCCAGACCAATATTTACAATCTCGGTTTGGAAATTTTCTTCAACCCAATTACTATGGGCAGCACGAACTCTAGTTTTTTTAACAGACGAATTTGATTGACAGGCAATTAAACCTATCAACAAAATTGTTAAAGTTATTCCTAAAGCAAGTTGCCTGAATTTTTGTTTCATTAAACAGTTCTAATAAACCTTACAATAAAGATTATTTAGCTTGGCTATAATCCTCAGACACTTGATTATCTAAAAACTTTAGAAAACCTTAAGCATTATATGTTTTCATAGGCAAAAATTATGCACTAAATTACAATCTAATACTAGAGCGTTAATCAAACAAATGAAAATTATTTGTGAGCAATAATTCACAGGCGATCGCTAATTATTTCAAGATGAGAAAAAATATTATGGAGCTGAGTTTAGAGACATGAAGCAAGAGGCATTATCAGTGATTAGTTATCAGTACCGATCTAATTATTTCGAGATGAGAAAAAATATGATGGAACTGAGTTTAGAGGCAGGAAGCAAGAGGCATTTACAGCAAATATTTGTCTCAATGGTATAATGTTGTAGGTAAGCCTTAAAATAGTTAACCATTGGTACAATGAAATTAATATTTTTCCAATCCTATATTTGTTTAGCATTGTCTCTATTATCAGGATTATGAGTGCAAACCTTCTGTGGATATTTATTAAAATAGTTTTACCTTTAATGCCTATAGTAATTAATTTTATTTTTATTAAGATAATGGGCAGTGATAAGGAGTGGTATCAAATTCTAACAGGTGGCGAGTTATTCATTTTTTCTACTACAATCTCTGCTTCTGCTATTGGGGTTACTTTTTTCAAGGTAGTTTAGATGATTCTTTAGGGAATTTAATATTTTGTATTCTTCTTTTAACGCTCATATTTTCTACTTCTTTGTTTGGTTTCGGTAGATTCATAAAACTTGACGAAAACAAAATAGGCAACATAAAAAATGAAGAATTATATGCTGTTGCTTCAATTGCTTGTGCAATAGCAGCAATTTTTTGTAGTTACTACATAAATTTTTTATCAGGTACAATAAAATGAATAATTCAACAATTCAAGGATTGACAAAACAAGAAGAAACTCTATTTTGGGGTTTAATTAATAAAATATTAGCTCAAAAAGTCTTGCCAGAAGCATCGTCTAATTCTACAGAAAAACAATTTCAATTAAATTTTAAGGTGGATAAAAATGGTTCAATAGATGTAGATTCTATCCAGTGGCAATTGGTACAAATTAAGTCTTTTTCCCTATTTGAAGAATCTTCTACTTCTACAGAAGAACAACTACAATTTCAATTAAATATCGAGGAGAATGAGAATAGTTCAACAGAGGAGATAGATTCTATCAACGAGCAATTTGATCAATTTAAGTCTCCTTCTCCAACTACACCTATTGTTGTAGTTTCTTTGGCAGCATTTGCTTTAGGTTTCGTAGTTATCCCTGGAATAATAATCTCTATATTAACAAATTCTGTTATAGTCAAAATATTTGCTTTAATAGGATGGGTAGTGTGTGTTGGACAACTTACAGTGGATCTTTTTAATGGTAAGACTAATTGGATGAAGATTATCACTGGATTTACTGGTTTATTTATCATCATATTATTAGCAATTTTCCGATAGAAACTTTTGCCTTTCTGAACCAGATAGAAGAAAATTTGTTACTAAATTTTACCCTCCACCTCAAAGAAACTTGCAACGGAGAGTGTTATCTGACAATAATAAACCTGTAGGTAAGTATATCCTTGCAATTAAAGTGCCAGAATTTAGATGATTTTCTCAAAGAGTAAAAATTTCAAAATACTGTTTATTATATAAAGTAATTTATAAGCATTCAGCTATTAGCAGTCAGCTCTCAGCAATAAAAATGAATCAAGCAAGTACTAGTTTAACTTCTACTACATTTTAAACTATATGGAGGGAAATGTAGATGTGTCTCGTACTTATTGCTAAGGTTAAGTAATAGGTAATTCTATTACTCATACTTTTAATTCTATAAAGCTGTTTGCGTAGCATGACCTAGGAATAGCTGATAGCTGACAGCTGTTTGCGCAGCATTCCGGAGGAAATGCTTACGGTAATTTCAACTCAAACAATCAAGTTTATTTCTCAAAGAATACAAAATATCCAACTTTCTTCAATTATGAAAACTCAAAAATATCAACCATTTTTACTCCGCTTATTTCACGGTATTAATGCTTTACTGATAATTGCTTGCCTAATTACAGGTTTTTTAGTTTATGATAGCTGGGACGGTAGATTTGGTCAACTTGGTCTGACTGTAAAAAACCGCAGTTTAATTGATATTCATGGAACTTTTGCCTTTGTCTTGTTTTTTGTATTTGTGGGGTTTCTAATAGTTAGTATTAAAATTGGCAGAAACCGTTTAATTAAATCAGATGATTTGCCAAAATTAATAAATAAAGTAGGTACAAAAATTTGGTGGCATAGACTACATCGCATTGTTAATACCACAATTTTACTGGCAGCAATTTTATCCATAGGTTCGGGAAAACTTCAAGATGAAAATTGGTTGCCAAGTGGAGAAATGAATCACATTTGGTACTACATTCATCTCATAGGTTGGTTAATAATGTTATTGGCGATCGCTACTCACTTATTGATGAGTGCCAAAGTAGGTGGAATATCTCTAATTTTATCTATGTTTAGGTTGAAATTTTCAACAAAGTATAGCGCTGTGCGCAGGCAACAGGCAACAGCGGTGCGACCCCGCGACGACGCCAGTCGCAAGGGAATGCGCACCAAGAGAGGCAACAGGCAACAGGGGGAATAAATTGCCCATCATATAAGACTTTTATAGCATTTTCAAAAAATACTGTTACAGTGCTTTATTCTGTTGGTAGGAGTCTTGAGATTAATACTGTAGAGACCTTTTTTTAATTTGGTATTAGCTATTTGTCCCCTCCTGCAATTTGTAAATATGCCAGCGCTCATTGCTATAGCGATCGCCCTGTTTTTGAAATGAAAGTTTTGAAACAGGACTTACGCAAAATATCAAATCACGCACCATTTGTAGGGGCGAATGGCATTTGCTAACGCAAAGCTCCGCTAACGCCCTCCCTGTATGTAGAGTCTGTGCTTAAGTCCTGGAAATTAAAGTTTTGCAGAAAAAACAAACCCCCCTTAAAAAAAGAGAGGCTTTAAAAAGTTGAATAGTAGAAAATTAATTATTTGAAGAAGAAGTCAGAAGTTCAAACCTACCACTAATTGAAAACCAAATAATCTGATAATTTGTAATTGATATTAAACCAATTTATTCATCTCAGCTCATACAAAATTTTCCTGTTAAATTCTCACTCCTGAATTCTTCCTAATGATGATGATGATGGTGGCCATGGTCGTGATGGTGATGATGACCGTGGGAATGTCCATGCTCCCCACCATGACTATGACTATGAGTTTTCTTCGCTTGTGCCACTGCTAAAGAAGGATTAACAGCTAAAGCATTTTCACTCAATAACTCCTCAATATAAAGATTAGCCCAATCAGCAGCCATCTGCAAAAATTCTGGGCGATCGTTGACACAACGCATTTGACGATAAGTTACTTCTGGATATTTGCGACGTATTGCTTCAATAATATGCTCAACATCTAATAATGTTTCGTGATTTTCTGTGGCAAAACCAATAGGCATAAATATAATAGCTGTTGCACCTAATTCTATGAGGTTTTTAGCAGCAGTTTTAGCATCTGGTTGAGTCCAGTCAATTAGTGGAGTATCGTGGTTTAACCAACCTACAGAAATCAAAGGAAAACGATTAATTAAACGTTCCCGCACTAACTCATAAAGTGCCTGACTTTCATCAATTCCAGAAGTAAAACCTTTAGCTTCGTGAGGGCAACCATGATTAGTTAAAACAATACCAATTTGAGATGGTAAATGAGCAACTGCTAAGTCATTAGCAATTTCTTCTTCTACCATTTCTGCCATTAGATTAATATAATCTGGTTCGTTATAAAAAGAAGGAATATAACGTTGACCTTTAATCCAATGTTCAGTATTATCTGCTAATTTTACTAAAGCTTTATTAACTTGTTCGACGGCAATTCCACTGGTAAAAATAGAGTCAACTACTAACAAAGGATAAATCAATAATTTATCAAATCCTTCAGCTTTAATTTGTGTTAATACTTGTTCTGGTAAGTGGGGAGCGCAGAAGTTAAAAGCTTTGAAAACTTTGACACGATCGCCCCATTTTGTTTGGAGATTTTTTTCAATTCCTGCTCTTTGACCTTCAAAAATAGCATTATGAGGAGAGATAAAATTGCCATGTTGATGACTCCATTCATGCAAGTCAAAAATAGCTAATAATTTGGCAATGGGAGGGTATATCCAGGTAGGAACAGGAGCAAATTTAGCAGTAAGTAAATTTAAAGCTTGTTCGTTATAATTAGCAAAATCTTCATAACTTTCTACTTCACCATATCCCATTAATAATACTGCTACTCTGTCTTTTTTATCCGATGGAGTAACTGTTGATTGTTGAATTTTTTCTGGAGTAGTAACCACGTTTTTTCCCTTGATTTTAGAATTATTAATTAACTTGAAACAAGAATGTACAACAGAAACAATTTATTGGTTTATACTCTGTCAAAAAAACAAGTATAAAAATTCTTTTTTTGAGAATAGGTTTGATTGAAATATGATTGAAAAAAAACAAACATTTTTCTTGAACCTGCCCCTACAACTATTGGTTTCTGTACAAAAGTAGTAGTGAGTAATTAGACTCTGGTGTTAGTTTAACACTCCCCTCCGGGGGGATAAGTACTACAATCTTGAGATTATATAAAATATTCAAGGTTTGCTTGGGACATTTAATGAAGTCAGAAGTCAGAAGTTAACCCACCCCTCGCCCCTCCCCCTCCCAACCCACCCCTAACCCCTCCCAGGAGGGGAGGGGAAGTAGGGGATTGGAGCAAGGTTCCAAAAATACAGCATATTTCGGGCAAATTAAGGTACAGGGTAAATGATGAAAATATTGTAGTGCGGGCATCTTGCCCGCGATGGGTATACCTCATAACAACGGGAAGCGCTGTATAAGGCCAGATTTTTCTCTCCTTCAGTTCTCTCCCAGTAACTAAAGCCTTCTTCTTTCTTCCTTATGACTTCTGACTTTTGACTTCTAACTTTCTTCCTTATGACTTCTGACTTTTGACTTCTAACTTTCTTCCTTCTTCCTTCACTATGACCATAGTAATTTGCCCTGGAATGCACGATCCAAAGTTAACCGAGCAATTCTTGGAGGGATTATTCGTCCATTGGCAAAGTCTCTCTCAATCTGGAGAGTTGTTAATTTGTCCCACCCAAGATTATTCTCCCTATTCTGCTATTGACATTTTGAACTTTTTATGGAGAAAAAAACAATTAACTAAAAATGTGCCACTATTATTTATTGCCTTTAGTGCCGGAGTAGTAGGAGCATTGGGAGCAGCTTGGGGTTGGCAACTGCGGGGTGGACAAATCAAAGCCTTTATTGCTATTGATGGGTGGGGAATGCCTGTAGAGGGAAACTTTCCCATATATAAAGTGAGTCACGACTATTTTACCCATTGGAGTTGGGGACTTTTGGGGACTGTGGATGAAAGTTTTTATGCCCATCCATCTGTAGAACATTTGGAAATCTGGCGATCGCCCCAAACTACGAAAGGTTGGTGGCTGCATCAAAACAGTGCCCAATTAGAAACAGCCTCACCAGCGACAGTTAAGGAATTTATTAGTCAAATTTTGGAAAAGTATCAAGAGTTTTCTAAGTATAAATAATAGAAAAGAGGGAGTAAGAAGTAGGAGGAAAGAATTGAGAATTTCTGTGTGATAATTTATTTGATTTTTTATTATTGAAGATTTCCAATACATTGGATGATTTAATGAATAGATATTTATATAATTCGGCCTATGATTATATCTCACAAATATAAATTTATTTTTCTTAAAACAAAAAAAACTGGAGGCACATCAATAGAAATTTCTTTATCTAGATACTGTGGTGAAAATGACATAATAACTCCTATATCTATTGAGGATGAAGCTATTAGGAAGTTACTGGGAAAAAAGCCACAGAATTATAATATGATAGAGTCAGGTGAAGAAAAAAAGTACTATAACCATATCCCTGCTGAGGAAGTTAAGAATCAAATAGGAAATTCTGTTTGGAAGAGTTACTACAAATTTTGCTTTGAAAGAAATCCTTTTGAACAAGCGATATCCATGTATTTTTTTCAAACCAAATCTCGTTCTATGGAAAACTTTGATAATTGGTTGAAAAAAAAAAAAATATGTAAATTATCCCAATTATAGTAATTTTCACATATACACAATTAGTAGTAAAGTAGCAGTTGATTTTATAGGCAGATACGAAAACTTAGCAACTAATTTATCCTGGATTTGCGAGCAAATAAATCTTCCATTTGATGGCTGGTTGCCAAATGCAAAAGGTTTTTTTAGAACAGAAAGAAGTCCCTATTATCAGATTTTCAACCCGGAACAAATACAAATAATTGCTGAAATAAATAAATAAAAATACTTTTGATTTGTTGGAGGATTATCAACATAAACCGTATAAACCATACAGACATAATAGTAAATTAAAGAATCAGCAACTTTATGAAAAAATGACAATTAATCGCGGTCAAAAACATGAAAAAGATTACTATGAAAAGATGTCTAGAGACTTAATTAAACAAGGAGAAATTGAGAGTGCTTTAACCGCTTCTTATATGACAATAGGATTAGATTTTTATAACTCTTGGTGTTATTGGCATACTCTAGGTAATCTATTTAGGGAAAAATCTAAATATGACCAAGCTATTGCTGCATATCAAAGTGCTATTAAACTTAATTCTAGTTTTTCTTGGTGTTGGTATAATTTAGGCGATTGCTTAGAAAAAAAAGGTAATCTCGAAGATGCTGTTGCAGCTTTCCTCACAGCAACAAAACTATACCCGAACTTTAAAGTATTTAACGATCGCCTAATCAAGGCAAAGAATAAAGTATCTTTTTTAGGAGTAATTTAAGGTGAAAACAACAGAAAAAAATTCTTATATTAATGTTAATGGCGTTGAACATTACTATGAATGGATAAAGACATCAAATTCCACAGAAAAATCAAAACCAATAATGGTATTTCTCCATGGATGGGGAGGTTCTGGTAGATATTGGGAAAGTACAGCTAAGGAACTTTCTAATCAGTTTGATTGTTTAATTTATGACTTACGAGGATTTGGACGTTCATGTTTACCTCAACTTTCTACTACTGAGAAAAAAACTCTTTTCAATTCATCAAAAAATCCTACAGAAAAATATGAATTAGTAGGCTATGCAGAAGATTTAGCAATTTTACTTGATGCTTTAAATTTAGAGAAAGTTTATATTAATGCTCATTCTATGGGAGGTTCTATTGCTGCCTTATTTTTGAATATGTATCCAGAGAGAGTAGAAAAAGCAATCTTAACCTGTAGCGGTATTTTTGAATATGATGAAAAAACATTTACAACCTTTCATAAATTTAGTCGTTATGTAGTTATGTTTCGCCCCAAATGGCTAGTACAAATTCCATTTATGAGCCGCATATTTATGGCAAGATTTTTATATAAATCTCTGCCAGATAATATTAGTCGTACATTTTTAGAAGATTTTTTATTAGCAGATTTTGATGCTGCTTATGGCACAGTTTTAACTTCCGTAAGTAAAGAAGCCACAGAATGGTTGCCAGAACAATTTAAAAAATTTACAGTACCTACTTTATTAGTAGCTGGCGAACATGACCAAATTATTCCCGCAGAAATGGGTAGACAAGCAGCAGAATTAAATGAAAAAATAGAATTAACTATTATGCCAAATACAGCTCATTTTCCGATGTTAGAAGACCGGGAAAATTATTTACAAAGAGTGACAAATTTTTTGGTTTAGATGAAGGGTTAACCACTAGACATCTGGTGAATAAAGAATAGACTTTTTGCAGAAGTAGGCAACAACTCATCTGGCAACAGGAAAGAAAATTTCTGAAAAAAGACACAAAATATGATCTATATGTGTAATTTCCACCAGATGTCTACTATGATTCGGGTATTAACTTCAATTACTTAGGACTTATACCAATTTTAAAAAAGAATGCTACAAAAAGGTAGATATCGATAGGATATTCTTAAAAATGGCTACTTCAGTTCATTTTAGATAGCTATTTATATCGTTTTCCCATTTTTTTCAATATTTATCCCTTCTTACTTCTTCCCTCTTCCTTCTTTCGTACGGACGTTGCATAAGGGCGTCCCTACCATTTGTAACAAACATTTATCAAATTGGTATTACACATTACAACGTATTTTTGTCATTGCAACCAACAGGGAAGCAATCTCAAATCCTAGTTTTTCCTACCTCGTGCGTAAGTCCTGTGTATGTCATCAAAGTCCATCTCAAAAGCCTTGATAAAACCTTTTGAATTGTACACTTTGACATCCTCCCCGGCCTAAAGGTACGGGGTTTCCTACCGAGCCGTAACTCCTCGGTGGGTTGACGTCTCACAGGCTGCTGCACCCACCCCTCTTGCTCCCCTCCCGGGAGGGGATGGGGGTGGGTTACACTTGCCTCCACGTCCGTTTCTTGCTCCGCGTTCCCTTGCGCCTTTCGGCGGCGCGGGTTCGGT
>NZ_JAAHGH010000050.1:0-26246 GCF_010672525.1 Okeania sp. SIO2B3
GGGCATACGGGAACAGGCTCTTGGAATAGAGCAAACGCGCAGGCGTGAGAACCATCTCTGGCTTAGGTATCGTAAGGTATCTGATTTAAGTGGACTCATTGAACCAAGAATCCTGGTTTCAGGAGAACCCCCGCACCTTTAGGTTGGGGAGTATGTCAATGTGTAGAATTACTTGAGACTTATTTTGTAGCCTGAGCTAATTTTATCAGCAGCTGATGCAACTGTTTGACGAACATTGTCAGGGAGTGGAATATAACCTAAATCAGCACTTACCTTTTGACCCTCATTTAAGCCATACTCAATCATTTTCTCAATACCCCGAGCTTTCGCTGCATCATCATATTGGCCATAAATCAACATCCAAGTGTAAGTAACAATAGGGTAAGAACCACTACCTTCAGGATCGCTAATAAAAGCACGTAAATTTCCTGGTAATTTCACTGCTGCTAGAGTAGACTTAGCAGACTCCAAAGAAGCTTTCACATAACTGCCAGATTTATTTTCCAAAGCTGCAGTGGGGAGACCAGCACTCTTAGCAAAACCAAATTCCACATAACCTATGCCACCCTCTGTTTGACGAATTAAAGCAGCTACACCATCATTTTTAGCACCACCTACACCTGTAGGCCACTGAACTGTTTTTCCTTCGCCTACTTTCTGTTTCCACTCTGGACTAATAGCACTCAGATGCTTAGTAAAAACTCCTGTAGTTCCACTACCATCAGAACGATGAACTACAGTAATTGGTAAGTCTGGTAGACTCACACCAGAATTAGCAGCAGCAATTTTGGGGTCATTCCAATTTGTGATTTTACCCAAAAGGATATCTACATAAGCCTCTCTGGATAATTTTATGTCGGATACACCTGGTAAATTGTAAGCCAAGACAACGCTACCTGCAGTCATAGGTAACATCATTACTCCCCTACCAACTTTGGCAATTTCATCATCTTTCATGGCCACATCACTAGCACCAAAATCTACTAATTCCTGAGTAAATCTCTCGACACCAGCACCACTACCAACTGATTGATAATCTACCTGAACATCGGAACGACTATCTCTCATATCGGCAAACCAACGCTGATATAAAGGAGCTGGAAAAGATGCCCCAGCACCAACTAGGGCGACTTTTTGTTGAGCAAGGCCATACTTGATTCCAGTAATTGTAGTAGCTAGACCAATTGTTAGAGCTACTAAGGATACTTTAGAAGTATTACGAATTATTTGACTAAAATTGATACTAGGTGGCATAACTATTAAATTTTGATACTGACTTTAAACAAAAGACATAACATTAATGCAAGTTGAACATATGAAGTTAAAAAATAGGTAAAGAATAGGTTAAGTAAAAGTTAACAAATGTTAGATAGATCGCCTAACTATCTCAAATAACTTAAAAGCATAGAAGTGAAAATTAGTAAAGAAATTTTTAGCACTGAAGCTAATACTGTAGAAAGGTGGAAAAAAAATGCTAAGATTTTACGGCATTCAGATAAATTATTGCAATTAAAAGGCTAGCTGTGGTTCAAACACCCCTATCAACTAATACTAAAGAAACTAATACTAAAACTTTCCTATCTTTGCCAGATAAGAAACAACATCTAGACACATGGCTGCAAAACTTGGCCGAGCAAATTATTTCTGGCTATCATCTAAACCGAGAAGAGGCCATTACCTTGACCCAAATTGCAGGACAAGAAGAGATCCTCCTACTTTGTGAAGCTGCAGATCGAGTCCGTCAAGCCTGCTGTGGTAATGTTGTAGACCTATGTAGCATCATTAATGTTAAATCAGGAGGCTGTTCAGAAAACTGTAGCTTCTGTTCCCAGTCAGCTCATCACCCAGGAGAAGCTTCTCCAATTTATGGCCTCAAATCTACAGAAGAAATATTAGCTCAAGCAAAGGCGGCAGAAGCTGGTGGAGCTAAAAGATTTTGCTTGGTTTCTCAGGGCAGAGGTATTAAGTATAACAGTCCCAAATCTACAGAATTTGAGCAAATTCTGGCTACAGTACGGCAAATTATTGCAGAGACGAATATTAAGCCTTGTTGTGCTTTGGGAGAAGTAACACCAGAACAAGCTCAAGCATTAGCAGAAGCAGGAGTAACTCGCTATAACCATAATTTGGAAGCCTCTGAACAGTTTTACCCCGAAATAGTAACTACTCATAGCTGGAATGACCGAGTAGAAACTGTGAAAAACCTAAAGGCAGCAGGTATTCAGGCTTGCACGGGAGGAATTATTGGTATGGGGGAAACTTGGGAAGACCGGATAGATTTGGCCTTGGCCTTGCGAGAACTACAAGTTGAATCAGTACCCTTAAATTTATTAAACCCTCGTGAAGGTACACCTTTAGGAGAATTGCCAAAGTTAGACCCCTACGATGCTTTGAAAGCGATCGCTATTTTCCGTCTGATTTTACCAGAGCAAATTATTCGCTATGCTGGTGGCCGAGAAGCTGTGATGGGAGAATTGCAAAACTTGGGCCTTAAAGCTGGTATTAATGCTATGTTGATTGGCCATTATCTGACAACTCTTGGTCAACCTCCAGAAACAGACCAAGCAATGCTTGAATCTCTAGGACTAAAAGGTGGGGAAGCTCCTATTCCAAAAGCATTTAGCTATTAGCTGTCAGCTATCAGCATTGCAGAAGGCAGAAGGGAAAATTGCATATTGTTATCTAAAAAAACAATAGCTGATTGCTGATTGCTGACGGCTGAATACTTACAGAGGTGATAGAATAATTATTTATATTTAAGAAATAATTGTTAATTGCCGTGACAATTACAGTTCAATTACTTTGGGCAATTACAGGTTTACTCTTGACAATTGCTGCAACATTTTTACCTGCCTCTTTTGCAAGTCCAACTTGGATTTGGGAACAACAAGAAGTTAAAACTTTTTCATTAGGAGTAACTTACCAAGTTGGTGCTGTTTTGTTTGTCGGTTGTTTGGGTGGAAAAAATGCTGCTGTTATTTCTCAAATTGCTTATATATTTTTAGGTCTAACTTTATTACCTGTCTTTAGTCAAGGCGGTGGTATAGGCTATTTGAGAGAACCTAGTTTTGGTTATTTATTGGGTTTTATTCCTGGGGCATGGATATGTGGAAATTTAGCTTTTCAAGCATATCCCAAGCTAGAGTCATTAACTTTTAGTTGTTTATGTGGCTTGTTAAGTGTTCATATAACTGGGTTAACTTATCTAATTATTAGTAGCATTTTCGGCTGGAAAAAGGTAGATTCATTATCTTTATTTGAAGCTATTTATAGATATTCTATTTTTCCTTTACCAGGACAACTAGGAATTATATGTGCTGTAGCAGTTATGGCTTATTTACTACGACGTTTACTATTTTATTAGATATATCTAATTCTAAAAGAGAAAAAGATTAGATTTTTTACAACTACAAAAAATTTCTATATATATTCCCTATTCCAAAAACTAAATTTATGATATTAGTGCTAACTTAAAAAGTTCTTGCTCAATTGTAGAATAAATGTAAGCATTTCCTGCGGAATGCTGCGCAAACAGCTATTAGCTGTCAGATCTGATAAGGGGATTTAAATGAATATAGACTGTTTCAGCCAGCTTTTATAGTAAGTATAAATTATGGCTCAATTAGTAAAGCTTTTATCTAAAACTAAAAGCAATAGCTGAAGTTCGCAGTTCCTCCGGAGGAGGCTGGCTGATAGCTGACAGCTGAATGCTTACGAATAAATTCAAATAAATATAGTAATTGTTAACCTTGAAATTACGTTTTCAGAAGAATCTTTTATTCTGGATAGCTGCTATTATTAGTATTTTACTAGACCACTTGACTAAGTTTTGGGTGGTACAAAATTTTCAACTTGGAGAAAGTCTGGCTTTGTGGCCTGGTGTATTTCACTTTACCTATGTTACTAATACTGGAGCAGCTTTTAGTTTATTTAGCAATGGTGGAGTATATTGGCTGCGATGGTTATCTTTGATTGTTAGTCTTGGCCTCATGGCCTGGGCTTTATTTGGGCCGAGATTTAATAAATGGGAACAACTGGGCTACGGTTTAATTTTAGGAGGGGCACTGGGCAATGGTATTGATCGGTTCATTTTGGGTTATGTTGTAGATTTTATACACTTTCGCCTCATAGATTTTCCCGTTTTCAATGTGGCAGATGTCTCGATTAATATTGGTATTGTTTGTTTACTAATTGCTACATTTTTTAGTGGAAGACCAAAACGTAGACCGAAATAGTAGAAGGAAGAAGGAAGAAGGAAGAAGGAAGAAGTTTTTCCTTCTCTCTAACGATAACTAAAAATTTGGCGTTTGATATGTTAAATACAGTAATGGCAACTGCTATAAATTGACTTTTATACGATTAAATTCTCAAAGGCGCGATCGCCTCTAAAAGGTCTTCCCACTTCTAACTTCTAACTTCTAACTTCTGACTTCGTTAAGATGGTCTCTAATTTGGTATATTAATTATTTAGTTATACTCAACTTTGGGAGTGATTTTAGCGGTGAAAACAGTATTTTTAGTATTGGTCTTAATATTAGCTGTCGTAGGTATTTTGCCAATTCATATTGATTCAGCTCAAGCACAGGAAAATACCGTAAACTATACTCTCACAGATTTAAAAAATCGAGATTTTTCTAATAAAGATTTGCACGGTACTTCCTTTGCAGGTGCAACAATGTGGGGTGCAAATTTTCAAGGGGCAAATATGCAACAAACAATTATTACTAAAGGAGACTTTTTTCAGGCAAACTTAAGTGATGTAGATTTTACTGATACTTTTGCAGATCGAGTCACTTTCGATCAAACTAACTTAACTAATGCTATTTTTACAGATGCTATGTTGAGTAGTAGCACCTTCGGTAATGCAGTGGTGACAGGGGCAGATTTTTCTGGAGCAATAGTAGACCGCTATCAGGTAAAATTAATGTGTAAAAATGCTTCAGGAATTAATCCTATTACAGGAGTAGCTACCCGCGATAGTTTGGGGTGTCCTCCTTAACTCTAATTTTGAGAAATTGAGGTTCTTTTTTCATAAACATGAAAAATATAGCAGAAATAAGAAATTTGATTATTGATATTCCCAAGTTTGCAGCTATAGCGCTGCGCGCAGGCAACAGGCAACAGCTCATCTGGCAATAGGCAATAGGGAGATAAAAAGCTGTTTGCGTAGCATTCCGTCAGGAATAATATAAAACTTTTAGCTATTGGACAATTCCTGCAATTTGTAGATATCCCAGGGCACATTGCTATATTTCATAAGTCAAATACAGTAATAGTGACTGCTATATATCCAGCATGAAACTGTTGAAGAAAAATAACAAATTCACAAGTACTTACCGATACTCAAGAGACCATCGCTCTGAACTGAAGCAATTTATATTTGATCTGATGTTTAGTGGCGATGGGAATTTAATTAAATACCTAATTTTTCTTTTAATCCTTTTCCTGATTTCTTTTTTTCTATCTATTATTTTCTACCAATTAATAAATAGGTTTTCATTTCACCCTTGCCTTTAACTACTATGGCACCGCGTTCCTGAAAAATATACTTATTATATAAGAGATCGTAAGTTGTTGTAGAAACTTGAATTGTACCGGGAATTCCATGAGACTCCATGCGACTAGCAGTATTCACTGCATCACCCCAGAGGTCGTAAATATACTTTTTCGTGCCAATGACCCCAGCAACAACAGGTCCGGTGTTAATGCCAATGCGGATACAGAGTTCAAAATTATGCTGTAAATTAAATTTGCTGATTTCTTGCTGCATATCAAGAGCCATTTCTGCAGCAGCTTGGGCATGGTCTGCTCGTGGAATAGGTAGACCACTAGCAACCATATAAGCATCTCCGATAGTTTTAATTTTTTCTAACCCGTGGCGATCGCTCAACTTATCAAATTCTGAAAAAATTTTATTGAGCAATATTACCAAATCTTCCGGTAGAATTTTTTCTGAGAGTTGAGTAAAACCAACAATATCAGCAAATAGGATCGTCACTTCTGCAAATCCGTCAGCAATTTGATGATGTCCTTGCTTTAGTCTTTGTGCTATTTGTTCTGGTAAAATATTTAGTAGTAGAGATTCTGATTTTTCTTTTTCTGTTGCTAATTCTGCTGTGCGTTCAATTACGCGTTTCTCCAATTCTTTTGAAGTTTGTCGAAGTTTGCTAATTACTAAAGTTAAGCCAATAATTCCTAATACAGACAATCCTGCCAAGGTCAAAAATGTATCTCGTAATCCCGCATTAGTTGTCTTAATGATGCGATCGAGTGGTTGAGTAATTTCCAAAACACCTCTAACATCTCCAACTTTCCAATCTTTTCTAGGACTGTCTGGGTGGTTATTATGACAACTAACGCAGCTTGGTTTCATAATGTCTGCTTGAGCATATCGAAATGAAGTACGTCCCTGAAATTTGACAAATTGATAAAATTCTGAATTAGGTTTTTTTTCCAAATAGCGGATAGCTTTGACTTCAAAATTGTCTCTGGGACCACCTTCTGCTTGACGCGAGGGAAAGGGATAGTTGCTGTAGAGACGGACTGACATTCCTGGATTTTTAAGCTGGATGTATTGACCTAATTCAATCAAAAATGTTGCTGGTATAGGAATTCCTCCTTCTATGATTTTATAGTCGTGAGTGATACTAATACCTTCAACTGTTTTAGCACGAGTTACTACTTCTGAATAAAGTGTACGAGCTGCTTGGATAGTCTCAGCGTAGTGCCTAGCATTTTGCAGTACCTGTGATTTAATTAGCTTAGATGAGAGATGATATGTATTCCATAAACCAGCAATAATACCGATGCAGAACATTATGCTTAACACTAATGCTGTACGTTTGTAGAGTTGTTGGATGAATAAAGTTTTTACTCTATAAATGAGTTTATACATAATACCCAAACTGAAAAAAATTCGTGCGCCATATCAGCCAAAATGCTTAAGGTTTGGCGCTGGTGTACCTCATCTAATTTAAAAACCTATTATACCAATTTTCAAAATTACTGCTATGGAAAAATCTATACCTGACAAGGATTTTAAATCACTCATTTGTAACATTATTTTATTGAATTAGTATTAATTACACTTTAATGTTCTTAATCAATTATAGCAATGTGCGCTGGGATATTTACAAATGGCAGGAGGTGTCCAATAGCTAAAAGTCTTATCTGATAAGCTTTTTATTCCCCTCCTGGGAGGCTGTTGCCTGCGCGCAGCGCTATATAGCTAGAAAAACAGAATTTGTTAAGATATCTAAAGCTATAGTCTCATATTAATTAATCCTGATGGAAAATCTTAATCCAGAAAGCAACTTGAGAAATTTTTTCGACTCTCAAGATTTACTTTTAGAAAAGCAAAATATTTTTCCAGGAGAGGTATTCAGTCATCCTGTTAATTTTGATACTGGTATTCGACATTTATTACCACGATATGATGAAATGTTGGATGTCATAGTGCGTTGTGTGCCAAAAAATAGCGATCGCATTTTGGAACTTGGTTGTGGTACTGGGGAACTAAGTTTAAAGCTATTACATAAATATCCTAACGCACAGATAGTAGCGGTGGATTATTCTCCACGGATGCTAGAATTTGCCAAAACTAAAATTGATGCTGCTGGGTATACAAATAGGTGGACTGAAATAGAAATGGATTTTGGTGAGTGGGCAAATAACGCTGATTTATCCCCTATTGGTGATGGTTTTAATGCTTGTGTATCATCTCTAGCTATTCATCATCTGAGCGATAGTATGAAATTAAAATTATTTCAAAAGATTAGAAAAAACTTAAGTTATGGAGGTTGTTTTTGGAATGCCGATCCTGTTTTGCCTGCAACTACAGGATTAGCAGAGGTGTTTAAAGAGATACAGCAGGAGTGGGCAATAAGTCAAGGAACTACTTTAGCAGAGGTTCGTGCCAAAATGGGTACTAGCAACCCTCATGGTTATTCTAATCAAGACCAATTAGCTAGTTTGTCTGCCCATTTGGAGATGTTAACAACAGCTAATTTTATACCTGTAGCTGTACCTTGGAAATATTATAAATATGCAGTATTTGGTGGTTTTGTTTAGAATGATTTCTGTGTTTAATATCATATAGCAATTCCCAATAAAAGTGAGGTACAAAATCCGTTGGTTTTAGGGAATAGGGAGCAGGCAACAGGGAACAGAAGACAAATAAATAAAAGATAGGTGTACTTAACGCTTACTGAGAAACGCTATATTTTTGTTAATAGTTATCTGGAAAAAATCGATTTTATTGCTTCGTAAAAGTAGGAATTTTCAGCAATAATTTGAATTATTGAAAGTTATATTGAAGAAGGTTTTAGGCTTTAGGTGAAAAAAGCTTACCACGCTACTTAAAACCTAACGCCTTTAGAGTTTAACAGGGATAAATACTGACAATTATAGCAATGTGCGCTGGCATATTTACAAATAACAGGAGATGTCTAATAGCTAAAAGTCTTATATTATCAGCCTTTTATTCCCCCTGTTGCCTGTTGCCTCTCTTGGTCAGCATTCCCTCTCTTGGTCGGCGTTCCCTTGCGACTGACGTCGTCGCGGGGTCCGACCGCTTGCGACTGGCGTCGTCGCGGGGTCTGACCGCTGTTGCCTGTTGCCTGCGCACAGCGCTATATCAAATAGACTTCCCCTGTTTTTTTATCATTTCCCTTCTGCCTTCTGCCTTTTGCCTTCTGCCTTCTTCAAAGAATTGCCAGCTTATCAGTTGCCCTAATTAGAGCATCTATAATTCCTGGTTCAGAAACTGAATGTCCGGCATCTGGAACGACAATAAATTCAGCTTCCGGCCAAGCTTTATGTAATTCCCAAGCTGATACCATCGGACAAACAACATCATACCTTCCTTGTACAATTACTCCAGGAATATTGCGAATTTTATCGACATTTTTTAATAACTGTTCTTCATGTTCAAAAAAACATTTGTTAATGAAATAATGACATTCTATTCTAGCAAAAGCCAAAGCAAAATAACTATCCCCAAATTGTTGTGATACGTTTGAATTTGGAATTAATTTACTGGTACTTCCTTCCCAAATTGACCAAGCACGTGCTGCTTCTAATCGCACTTTTTCATCATTACTGGTTAATCTTTGATAATAAGCTTTAACTAAATCACCTCTTTCTTCTATAGGAATAGGTTTTAAATATTCCTCCCAAGCATCAGGAAAAATATTACTTGCACCCTCTTGATAAAACCAAGAAATTTCTTTCGGGCGCACCATAAAAATACCTCGTAAAATTAAGCCTATGCAATTTTCTGGATGAGTTTGACTATAAGCTAATGCTAGAGTGCTTCCCCAACTACCTCCAAACACAACCCATTTTTCAATACTTAGATGAACTCGTAGTTTTTCTATATCGCTGACTAAATCCCAAGTAGTATTTTGAGATAGTTCAGCATGGGGTGTACTACGACCACAACCTCGTTGGTCAAATAGAATAATTCGCCATTTTTTGGGGTCAAAATATTGACGATAAAGAGGTATCATTCCACCACCTGGTCCACCATGTAAAAATACTACTGGTTTACCTTGGGGGTTGCCACATTCTTCATAATAAATAGTGTGAAGCTCGGAAACTTTGAGATTGCCTGTTTGATAGGGTTGAATGGGTGGATAAAGTTCTCGCATAGTTATATTTCAAGATTTATATTGATATTTTAGGAAAAATTTAACAGAAGTAATATTTATTTCAACTGTTAATTATTAATTAAAATAATTTTTAGTATGAAAAAAGTAACATATTATTCTGAATAGTTCTATAAATCACTAAAGTTTTAGCAATAAATTAAAGATTTTTAACACAACCCTAGATTCATATCAGGGAAGCCAAACAATCAAAAATTGATAACTCAAAAACAAAGTCAGGACTGACGTATGAAGTAGGAAAAACTAGGATTTGAGACTGCTTCCCTATGGGTCGCAATGACGAAAATGCGTTATACTGTGTAATTCCTAAAAGTGTTAGCGCCTAAAGTGTCGTGAGTAGATGCAACCTCTTCCTGATAGAAGCGATCGCACTTCTGAAATAGACATCTCCGATAATCAAAAATAGAATCAATTATCGTACATAAATCATCAATTATTTCCCCATACTTCCTACTTCCTCTTTTGGAGGAGATGTCTAATTATTCACAGAATAACATACGATAGTTATATTCTCAGGACTTACGCAAAGACACTGTGTATAGAGTCCAGTAACTATTGGACAATAGTTATGAGTACTATATATAGCGTATCTGCGTAAGTCCTAATTCTTATTTTTTCCAGGAGTGATACCTATCACTTACTTAATACATTTCATGATGTCATTATTATATTGAGTACTATCTTCCCTTTCTAAATATATAGGCAAAATTTATGTATAGGCAACTAGCTGGACATATCTTCCTGAATTCTCGAATTTCAGGATTTTACCTATACATACCTATACAATTATCAGTCTATATAAAATCTATTGAGGATGCAATTTTATTCATTTAATTTATAAGTAATTTAACTTATAATGGATTAAGTCTGTGAAACTTTCCCTACAAGTATCCAATTTAAACGTAAAGCTAAAAAAACTATTAACTTACAATAGGCCACTATGATAATGCTCAAAAATGACTCTCACACTTTATCTTCCCTCAAACGTCAAGTAGTGTTTGACGAAGACCCAGAACAGCGAATAGCAGCATTGGAAGAGCTAGCCATAGAATGGAAAAATAACCCGGATACTTTAGCTATTCTTAAACAATTAGCTATATCCGATCAATGTCCAGATGTACGGAGAGCTGCAACAGAATATCTTGTCCAAGGTTGGCAAAATGAGCCTAGTATATTACCTTTTATCAAACAATTTGTAGTATCTAACAACGAATATTGGTGGGTGCAAGAACCCATACTTACTCAATTAACTACAGGTTGGCATGACGATCCAAATACGATCGCTTTCCTGAAACAACTGATTTTAGCCGATCAATATCGTTCCTCAAATGTACGTTATGCAGCACTCAAACAGTTAGCCCAAAACTGGCAAAATGAGCCAGATACCTTAGCATTCTTGAAACAACGAGCTGTCTCTGATGTTGATGAAGCTTTGCGGGAAACAGCAGTAGAACTTTTAGCTGAAGGTTGGCAAGATATAGATACTCTGACCTGGATCAGACAAAGAGCGGAATCAGATAAACATTGGGGAGTACGTTTAACCATCATAGAAAAATTAAATCAAGATGGGAAGTATGACGGCAAGACTTTAGCCTGGCTCAAAGGAATGGCAATGTCTGATCCAAGCCCTTATGTAGCTTCAGAAGCAGTATTCAAGTTAGCCAAACTGGCAAAAGATGACATTGATACCAGAACTATTCTGAAACAGTTGGCTTTGTCTGCTCAAGCTTCAGAGGTACGGCGAGCTGCGATGAGTCAACTAGCAGAAAATTTGGAAAACGATCCAGATACGTTATCAACTCTCAAACAACTGGCAGAATTTGACCAGTGTTCTCATGTCCGACTGGCAGCAGTGGAACAGTTAATCAAAGATTGGAAGGAAAATTCTGATACAGTAGCTATTATGAAAAAGTTGGCGATATCAGATACAGCTTCAGAAGTGCGAAAAGCAGCAATGGGCTATTTGATCGAAAACTGGCAAAAAGACTCTGATACAGTAACTATTCTCAAACAGGTTGTGCAGTCCGATGAATGTTGGCGGATGCGAGAACTGGCAGTGGTACAGTTGGGTGCATTTTGGCAACATGACCCAGATGTTTTGACTTTTCTTAAACAACAGGCTGAGTCTCCTGAATGTTGGGTAGTGGGAGAGATCGCAGTAGCACAATTAACTGTTGGGTGGAAAGATGAGCCTTGTGTTTTAGCTATGCTGAAAAAATTGGCTCTGTCTAACTCCGATGCACGAGTAGCAGCAATACGAGAATTATCTATCGGTTGGAAAGATGACCCTGATACTTTGAGTATTCTCAAACAAGTCGTTTTCAATGATGACTGTTGGCACGCTAGGAAGTTAGCAGTTGAACAACTAGCTACTGCTTGGCATGACGATCCTGATACCTTTACAGTCATCAAAAAAGTTGCTTTGTCTGACGATCGCCACGATGTACAAATTGCAGCAATGGAGATGTTAGTAACTGGTTGGAAAGATGACCCAGAGGCGATCGCTACTATTAAACAAGCAGCATTGTCCGATAAATTTTCAGAAGTACGCATAGCAGCAATGGAATTGTTAGCTAGTACTTGGAAAAATGACCATGATATTTTGGCAACTCTGCAACAAATTGCTGTATCCGACCAATGTTCAGATGTGCGAGTAGCAGCGGTCGTTAAATTAGGCAATGATGGTAAGGATGACCCTAATATCTTAGCTTGGTTGAAACAACAAGCAGTTGACGATCGGTCTTCTGATGTGCAACAAGCAACAATGGAACAGTTAGCTACAGACTGGAAAGACGATCCTGACACTCTAGATATTATCAAACAACTGGTTACGTCTGACAATTGTTCAGAGCTACAACAGTCAGCAGTACTGCAATTAGCTACTACTTGGAAGGATGATCCTGAGACTATATCTTCTCTCAAAAAGCTGGCAGTATCGGCTAAATGTCCAGATTTACAACAGCTAGCAATGCAACAATTAGCTCTCGGATGGAAAGATGACCCCGATACTTTGACTATTCTCAAACAAAGGGTTGAGTCTACAGATGAACCAGAGGTAAGACAAGCAGCAATGCAGCAATTAGCTCTCGGTTGGAAAGATGACCCTGAGACATTAGCGTTATTTAAAAAATTAGCTATTTCTGATGAGGATGTGTGCGTCCGACAAACAGCAGTGGTTGAATTGGGTATTTGTTGGCAACATGACCCTGAAGCGATAGCAATTATCAAACAAGTAGCTATGAGCGATAGTAGTTTTTATGTGCGACAAACTGCTTTAGAATTATTTGCTATGCTCGGAAAAAACGATCCTTGTGCTGTTATTATGCTCAAAAAACTAGCTGAGTCTGATGATAATTTTTATGTACGACGTTCGGCAATACAGCAGTTAGCTTTAGGTTGGCATGACGATCCTGGAATGTTTGAATTTTTCGGCGTTCGAGCCTATTCCGATCCATTTGTACGTCAGGAAGAATGGGAGGATAACCCTCGCCAAACTGCGTTAGAGGTAATTCTTGAACAATATCAAGAAAAGACTCAAATTTTCCAGATATTGTGCGATCGAGCTGAAAATGACTTAGATGAGCAAGTACAAAAGTTTGCTCTGAAAACTTTAAAAGGATTTTAGCGAATCTAGGCTATATCTGTAGCAAGTTTAACTAGCTATCAGCTATTCAGCTTTTTGACCGAGAAATTGTGGTCTAAAGCCTTCCTTTTTAAAGCGATTTTTATTTGGGTAGATCACAGTAGGGACGTTCCATGGAACGTCCCTACAAGGTTTTGTTTGTGAAAATGTGGTTCATCAACTTGAAAATTGCTGCAAGGAGAGAATATTCCTGATGTCAAGCCTCCTTATTGCAGAGGTGCTGATAACTGAAATGACCTTGGGTTAAATCGGCAGCAACTATTGCGCCAGGTAGTTTAGGAGAGGTTTATATCCCCGATTAAACGTAAAAAAAGGTCCTATGTTAACCCCTACAAATGGTGTATAATTTTGTCTTTTGCCTAAGTCTTGAGAGTTGTCAAAATAGATAAAATATCTCACCTAAAACTTTTTTCCGGAAAGTTGACAAGTTCACTTGTGTATGATAGATCATGCCAAATTATAATTTCTGAAAATCTATCCTTACCGATGAAGGTTAGTATTAAATTATGGTATTACTAAATATCGTGAGGAGTCAGGAAAGATTCCATGAATAAATTCTCTAAAATAATATATTTAATTGTAAAATTAACTCTGGTTGCTTTGGGAATAATTGTTATTTTTACAACTTTTATAAAAACAGAACATTCCGCAAATTCTGTTTCCATTGAAGCAGGCGAAAAAATTGCTGAGATTAGAAATAAAAAAGATATCCAGTCTGTTAATTCTTTAGATGCACAAGTAACTGAAAATAGTGAAGAATATGATGTTATTCAGGTACAAACTAGATTAAAACAAAAAGGTTATTATCCTGGAGCTATAGATGGAATTTATGGAGAACAAACTCAGGATGCTGTTTATAACTTTCAAATTAGTTTGGGGTTAGAAGCAACTGCAATAGTTGATGAAAAAACTTGGTCTTTACTTCAAGGAAATACTAGCAGTTTCCCACAAAAATCTTCCTCAGTAAAGTTGCTCTCTCCGGATATACAAAAAATTGTTGACCGAGGTGAGTTAATTGTTGTGATGACTGAGTATGATAATTCACCTTTTTTTGTTAAAAATAAAAGGGGTGAATTGGAAGGATTAGATATTAAAATTGCCAGAGGTTTGGCTGAAGCTTTAGGGGTTGAACTTCAGATTAATCGTAGTGCTAAAACTTTTAATGAAGTGGTTGAATTTGTCGATCGAGGTCAAGCAGATTTAGCGATTTCTAAACTTAGTCAAACTTTGAATAGAGCTAAAATAATTTCTTTTTCTCGTCCTTATTTGACCATGCGCCAGGGTTTATTACTCAACCGAATACAATTAACTAAAGCAGCTAAAAATAAAGAGACAGTAGAATTTTTGAGGGATTTTGAAGGAAAGATTGGAGTAATTAATGGCTCTTCCTATGAGGGATTTGCCAAACAGAAATTTCCCAAGGCTACAATTGTGACATATCCGAGTTGGGAAGAGGTTGTAAAAGGTGCTATTCGAGGAGATATATTAGCAGCTTACCGGGATGAATTAGAAGTAAAAAAGATTGTTATAAATCAACCAAATGTGGCTTTGAATTTTCAAACTGTTGCCCTAACAGATACTCAAGATCCGATAGCAATTGCTCTGCCATGGTCTAGCAATCACTTGTTAGAATTTGTTAATTTATATCTACAAATTACCAATAATCATTATAGTGTTAAGAGTTTGTTGGATGAGTATTCTGAGTTATTAGAAACATCTAGTGCAGATAAATTTAATTGAAGAAGGAAGAAGGCAGAAGGAAGAAGTAAGAAGGCAGAAGGAAGAAGGCAGAAGGCAGAAGGGAAAATTGCTTATGGATAGTCAACGACAGGCTACTTAGTGTGTTATACCAAATTGATAAATGTTTGCTACAAATAGCTAGGGTATTTCTTAGGAGTCAACCCACCCCTCGCCCCTCCCCCGACCGTGGAGGGGAACTCAGGAGGACCGAGTCGTATGGGAATGGCTTTCATACCATTTTTTAGGGCGTAAATAATCTTTTTTGTCGAAGGGACATCTCCTGTAAAGTTTTTTTATCCCTCTTACTATTCATAACATTCTTTTTTCAAATTGGTATTATAATCCTAAACAATTTTAACCACCCCCTGTCATTTCAGTTATCAATTATCAGTAAAGTGGGGTATTAAACCTACACAAAAGATAAAAAATTTTCATAGTTGTTAATTATGACAAAAAACAAAGGATTCAACTTTTATTCATTAATTAAAGTCTTGCGTAATCCATGGTGTATTGTACCTGGAATTTTATTAGGATTATATATAGGAATTTTTCAAAAAGATACAGCTTCGATGTTAACTCCTTTTGGAAATCTTTATCTTGAACTGTTGAAAATGTGTGTTTTACCTTTGTTATTTTCAGCAATAACAATGAGCGTAGGCAGGCTAATAGGTAGTCAGGATGCTAATAAATATGTCAAACGTATTTTAATTGTATTTTCAATTGGTCTTATTGGCGTAAGTATAATTGGAGTAATTGTTACATTACTCACTAATCCTGGAGGGAATTTAGACGATTCAAGTTTAACAGCTTTGGGTATAATTGTTAACAAATCCCAATTAGATTTAGAGGTATCTCTTACTGGTGAAATTATTGAAGAAGTGGTCGAGCCAGAAACAAATTTAATATCTTTTTTATTTAATTTAGTTCCTGAGAATATTTTTGCATCTTTAAGTGAGGGTAATGCTCTGGAAATACTTTTTTTTGCTATTGTTTTTGGCGTAGCAATGGGATATCTCAAAGAATCTTATAAGGAAGAAGTGTTTAATATTTTAGAAACTATATTTAAAGCTTCAAAAAAGTTAATTGATTGGATAATTTTATTCTTGCCCATGGGTTTATGTTGTCTTTTAGCTAGCCAAATAGCGACGACAGGTTTTGGTATTTTAGCTGCTATGAAAAATTTTGTGATCGTGACAATTTTAATATTTTTTATTATTTATGTAGTTAGCACCCTGGTTGTTTGGCAAAAGGCAGATTGTTCTTTGTGGAAAGTGTTGATTAGTTTAAAAGAACCAACAATTTTAGCTTTGGCAACTAGGAGTAGTTTTACCTGTTTACCGTCTTCCATTTCTGCTTTAACTGAACTCCTGAAATTTGATAAACAAACAGTTAATTTAGTGATTCCTCTGGCAATTACCGTTTGTAGATTCGGTCCCGTGGCTTATTTTGCTACAACTTCCGTATTTGTAGCTCAACTTTATCAACATCAATTAAACTTACCTAGTTTTGTAATTATGATTATTGCTTCCATTTTAGCCGGAATGGCAACAGCAGGAGCAACGGGAATTTTAACTTTAACATTATTAGATTTAGTACTGCAACCTTTGGGATTACCACTAGAAGCAATATTGGTACTATTGATTGCGGTAGACCCAATTATCGATCCGTTCCGGACTTTGGGGATTGTCCATACAGGAATTGCAGCTACAGCAGCAGTTGCTGATTATAAGCGATCGCCAGCATTATAGCGCTACGCGCAAATCAGAAGTCAGAAGTCAGAAGTCAGAAGTCAGAAGTTATATTTTAGTGACTTGAAACCTGAATTTTACAGTTATTTCAGCTTATTATTTGGCTATTTGTGACATTTTTTAAGTGAATTGGTATAATTTTTGAGTAGATGAGTTGGGTCTAATGATGGGAATTTCTTGATGACCAAATGCTAAATCTAAAGTCAGATTGGCAAGAATATCAAGGGGGTCAATATTAATCAGTGAATGAAGTCTGAGTTGTTGCAATACTACTGATATTTCAGTACATCCAGCAATGACTAATTCTGCTCCTTGCTCTTTTAACCAAGTTATAGCATTTTCTAAAATTGAAATTGCCGGTGGGAAAATTTCGACTCCTGTTGCTTTAATTCCCCAAACAGGATTGTAAATTGCATGCATAATATCTCTTTGTAATGGAGAGTTTAAGGGTGGAGCGATCGCAGTTAATCCTAAAGCACTTAAACTATTATGATAGAGTTGAGCTTGTAATGTTCCTGTTGTTGATAAAATTCCTACTCGGCGACTATGAGGATAATGACTTTTAATATATTGTGCAGTGATATTCATCATATGAATCCAGGGAATATCTAACTGAGATTGTACAGCTTCGTAAAATCCATGAGCTGTATTACAGGTAATTACTAAAAAATTTGCTCCTGCCATTTGTAGTATTTTCCCATATTTCACTAGCGAAGGAGTACAACTTGGGGCATTTCCCAGCAAGCTTTGAGTACGGTCTGGAACATCAGTTGCATTAATTAGAATCGAAACGGGATGATCGCTATCGGAGGTAGCACCTCGTTCTGCATTTAAAGCAATTAAACGACGTTCAAATTCAATATGTGCTAGTGGCCCTAATCCACCAAGAATTCCTGGCATTGCTTGTTGTCTAATTGCTTGTTTCATCATAATTTTGTTTTTCGTATTGTTTTATTTTTGTTTTTAACTTCTATACTTTAATCATCTTCCTAATTTCTGGTGGTGGTGGTGATTTAAAAATGAAATTCGAGTGATTTTCAGTAGGTAAGGGAGTGAGTTTCAAGGCATATTTATTGTGCTAAGATCATTTCCGGTTGAATAGTAATAAAGAACTTAGGGAGTCATGAGCAGTTAGGAGTTAGGAGTCAGAAGAAAATCACCCTTTAAAAGGAAGAAGGAAAGAAGTAAGGTGGCAAAGAAAAACAGAATTATATTATGTTCAGATTTTCTATCTTTCGATATTCACCTATTACCTACTACCTGTTCTTGATTCCCTATTCCGTAAATTTAGAAAAAAAATATAGTACTAGACTGACACATCTAAAATGTTGCAATAAGTGTAGCGCTAGTATGGTGCGTTAGCGGTAGCGTAACTCACCGAAAACCTATATTTATTTATTGTCAGACTCCCCTTTTCCCCTCCGGTGGAGGGGAAAAGGGGTGGGGCCCCTACTCCCTAATGCACTATTTACAGCAGTTTTCCTGCACGGTAGACCACAGTAGGGACGTTCCATGGAACGTCCCTACAGGGTTTTGTTTGTAAAGATGTGGTTCATCGACTTGAAAAGCGCTGTAAGATGAAATAGTTATCATGTAGGTTGGGTTGAGTCCGCATTAGCGGAGCTTATCCGGAGGATAAAACCAACAATCATATCGTATCTGTTGGGTTGCGCTGCCGCTTAACCCAACCTACAAAGTGCTAGTTATAATACTGTTCCCTATTGCCTATTGCCTACTATATTACTTTTGCGTAAATGCCCAAACTCCATTCCAGTTTTCTGGAATACCAGTTGATATTAATTTATCAATTCTATCTAAATAAAGTTTGGCTGTTTGGTCTGAAGAATTTACTGCTAATACTTTGTCAAAATAATGTTTAGCTGAAACTAAATCTCCAGAGCAAAAATATTTTGTAGCACTTTCAAAATCTGCCTGAGTTTTTAACTTTAATTCTCGCACTTCATCAATTTCAGCATCCATCACTTCATAAACATTAATTGGTTCATCTCTACCCTTAACAGATGCTCGGTCTAAAAACCTAATTTGATATTTTTCTGGATTTTTTAAACTCTGAAAAGCTGACTCAGAAATTAATAAAGAAACTCCATAATACTTAGTTAAACCTTCTAAACGAGCTGTCAAATTGACATTATCAGAAATTGCATCTCCCGACATTCGAGTTTTCTCTCCCACTATACCCACCATCATGTGACCCCAATGAATACCTACTCCAATTTTAATGGGAAATAAACCTTGAGCTTGTAGAGTTTGATTATATTTGTGTAATTTATGAAGCTGAGAAATAGATGACTGTATAGCATCATCAACACCATTAGGAAATACTGCCATAATGCCATCTCCCATAAACTTAATAATTAAACCATTGCGACCGCGAATTTCTGGGGCAACTTGTTGTAAATAACCGTTAACAAAAGCAAAAGTTTCTTGAGCTGTCATCTTCTCAGATAGAGTAGTAAAAGAACGAATATCAGAAAAGAAAATTGCCATTTCTTTACAAACTCGATCGCCTAAATTAACATCAATAATATTTTCTTTAGAGAGTAATTTGACATATTCATGGGGGACAAAACGTCCGTAAGCGTTAGTAATTTTTGATAATTGAAGATGAGTTTTCACTCTAGTTAATAATTCATCTTTGGCAAAAGGTTTAGTCAGATAATCATTAGCACCAAATTGAAAACCCATGACTAAATCAGCCACTTGATTTTTAGCTGTTAACATTAAAATTGGCAAACTTTGGGCAGGATATTTTTCCCGAATTTTAGCGCAAACTTCATAACCAGATATATCAGGCATCATTACATCTAGCAAAATTAAGTCTATATTTTCTTCTCTATCTAAAGCAGCTAAAGCACTTTTTCCGTTTAATGCTTGGGTAACTTTGTAGTGATTTGCTGTTAAGTGATTGTTGAGAACTTGAATGTTTATTGGTTCATCATCAACAACTAAAATGTGGAAATCACCATCAGCTAAATAAGATTCGTTGGGTTCATTTTCTACAAGTATTTCTACTTGCTCGACTGGATGACGAATACTGTTGATTTTAGGAGTCGAAAGAGATGGGGTATCGGTTACAGGTTTTTGAGAAATGGGCAGGGTAAAGCGAAAATGAGAACCGATACCGACCTCAGACTCAACCCATATCTGACCGCTATGGAGTTCAACTAATTGTTTTGTGACTGCTAACCCTAAACCTGTACCCCCATATTTTCTAGCTGTGGAACCTTCTCCTTGCTCAAATGATTCAAAGATGCGCTCTAGTTTATCAGCGGGAATACCGATACCAGTATCGGAGACGACTATTATCAGTTGCTGAGATTTATCTATATCTAGCTCTTGGGTGCAGGGTTGTCGCTCGAAGTTTGTCTTATGGTTGTCAACTAATTCTGCTGAGATTTTGACTTGACCAGACTCAGTAAATTTAATAGCATTACCGATTAAGTTATATAGAATTTGTTGTAGACGGTTTTCATCAGCATAGACGGGGGGTAAATCTTTAGGAGTAGCATTTATTAGTTTGAGATTTTTCTTTTTGCTGAGTAAAAGATTTAAGATGACTACTGCTTCTACCACTCCATAAACATCAACAGGTTTAAAGTCTAATGCTAGTGTGTGATGTTTGATTTTAGAAAAGTCAAGAATGTCGTTGACAAGGTTGGAGAGACGACGAGCGCTAGAAACTATCATCGTTAAGTTGCCAGTGGTGACTTGATTCAAATTTTCTGTATTGCTTTCTAAAAGAAATTCACCAATACCGATAATACCATTGAGGGGGGTTCGTAGTTCGTGAGAAGTGTTCGCTAAAAATTCGTCTTTGATGCGATCGAGTTCCTTGAGTTGTTGGTTATTTGCTTCTAGAGATTTAAAGGAATTTTTGAGTTGGTTTGCCATACAATTAAAAGAGTGGGTCAGTTCTCCCACTTCATCGTTACGGTTAATATTGAGTTGAGTGTCCCATTTACCTTGAGTAATTTTTTTGGCAGCAGAATTAAGTTTGAGAATAGGTGCGGTAACTAAACTTACTGTCATAATTACTACTACAATTGCTACAGTTAAAGCTCCAATACAAAGTAATATGGTGGTGCGTGTATTAGCATGAATCTCTCCCATCACATCAGAAGTCGGGACAGCTATTACAAGTATCCAGTCTAAACCTTGCTGAAGTTCGAGTGGAGCAATATGCAGAAAATGAGCTTGGCCATTAACTTTAAATTTCAGTTCTTGAGTTGTTTTAATTTTGGAAAGGTTCTCTACTTTTCGCATCAAATATTTGGCAGCTGCTTGAGTTAATTGATTTTGACTAGCTGCTGCTTTTATTCTTTGTGGCATTTGACTTTCTTCTGATAAAAAATAGGGCTTTTCCGGTGTGGAACTAGCAATCAAATCTCCAGAAGTTTCTAACAGAAAAACTTGACTACTAGAGGGAATTTCTAGTTTTCTGAGAAAATCACTAATATCACTCAGAATCAAATCAACAGCAATTACTCCCCTGAATTGCCCAGTTTTGTCTAAAACAGGTGCAGAAAATGTAATGCCTAGTTCACCCGGGCCAACAAAGTTATAAATTTCAGTCCAGGTTGGTTTCTGTGCTTTGATTGCAGCTTGATACCAAGGTCTTATTTGGGGATAAAAATCTCTACTTTGCAGCTTTTTAATACGTTGACCTTCTTTATTTACGAGATAATCGACACGATTGGGAAAATCTTCAAATACTTTTATATTTAGAGTACCATCTATATTTCGTCTGCCTTGAGCATATTCTCCATTTTCATAGTCACCTGTAAAATAAATAGCAGAAACAAATTTATACAATTGAATTTGTTTAATGAAATGAAAGGCTAAGGTATCAATATTTCTGGTATTTAGTTGTTGGAGTTGAATAGCATTGATATTACTTTGAACAATAATATGAGGGTATTCTAGGTAATGATTTAGGTGGTCTTCGACACGGTTTGTCACTTCATGTTCCCATTGACTTGCTAATCTATTAACTGCTTTTTCTCCATTTCTAAAAGAGAGATAACCAATTAATGCAAATGTTGTTAATATTTGTAAAATAAAAGGCACAATAAAAACGTTGCGCAGGGAATTTTTTCTAGTATTCTGGATCGAGAAATCTTGATTTATAGATGCCATAGTCTTTAAATATTTGTATTGTTAGGATCTGATACTAAATCTATTTATTAGACTCGATCTTATCTACATATAGCAATCCTATTTAAGTTGTAATATTTTGCTGGGAGTTAGGAGTTAGGAGTTAGGAGTCAGGTAGGGGAGCCATCGGATTGGGGACGTACAGGGGTCAGAATATGAAAGGTTTTCAGTTCAAATTAACTATTATAAAAATTGTCACAACTAATGCGCGGATTGCTATATTTTAGATTATAGCAATTCCTAAAAAGCGTGAGCTACAAAATAATGAATAATGAATAATTAATAATTAATAATTAGGACTTGCTGATTAAATATAAAAGCATTGACATATAAAGACTAAAGCATTTTTGGAGTCGAAAAAAGTGCAAATTTTTCAGCTCTTTATGCTCAAAAAGGAGCGTATTTTAGGCACATAGTTGGGCAGAAAAATCATTCTTACAATTCTTACTTCTACCTCCTATAAATTCCAATTTCTCCTGTCTTCCCCTCCTGGGAGGGGTTAGGGGTGGGTTGTCTCCTACCCCTACCACTCATACTTTTTTAGCAAACCCTAATTATTATTCAGGAGCGGAGGAGTAGGGGAGTAGGGGAGTGGGGAAGCAAGGGAGCAAGGGAGAAGTAAATATTAGAATAATTAACAATAATTGGGGTGCTAATTATCAAAAAAGTTATTTAGTCTGTGTTAATTAGGGTTTGCTGAAAAAGTCTTTTAGTAGGGGTAGGATATAACCCACCCCTCGCCCCTCCCCCTCCCAGGAGGGGAAAATAGAAGAAATGGGAATGAGCGAGGAGGTAGGAGCAAGAATTGTAAGAATGATTTTTCTGCCCAACTGTTGCCTAAAATACTAACTGTTTGAGCGTTTTAGGCTGAAAACCAGGCACTTTTTAAAGGCCCCAAAAAGGCACTTTTCTTTATATGTCAATGCTTTTAGATTTAATCAGCAGAGCAATAATTATTTAATAATTGAAGTGTCGTCTAAGTTCAGAATTCTTTTTTCACGCTTGGTATAGCAATATGATTTTAGTTGTGAGATATTGGAGACTTTTGTTTTAGGTATGGAGGGAATAGGGAATAGGTATGGAGGGAAGAAATGAATACATAAGAATAAGATAACTGCTATATTCTATGCTTTAAAGGAATACCTCAATTCTCACATCTCATTCCTGATTGCGATATAACACAATTAAATTAAGTGTAATTATATCATGTCCACTGGTATCTTTTGTGTAAAACCAAGGTGAATATCTACAGAAAATTTATGTTTTTTCAAGCTTTTAAGCTTTCCTCCCTCTTCTTTCTTCCCTCTTCCTTTTTCCTTACTTTATTAGTAGATATGAAGTTTAATTTTTTATCATTAAATAGACAATCATCTGTTCCTACAAATAAAAATTTAGTTACCCCTAGTTGGCATCTTACTTGGGGAAAAATAGACCAGATAAAGGCAGATATTTCTTGGAGCGATCGCCACTTTTTGATTCATCAATTTCAACCTACTTTTAGCTCTAATGAAAGGTTTGTTGTTGTGGGGGATATTTGTTTAACTAATCTGTCACAATTGCAAAAAAATTTAGATATTTCTGCTACTCTTACTGCTACTCAAATAGTTGCTGAATTATGGCAAAGTTATGGCAAAAAAACTTTTTTGTTGTTAGAAGGAATTTTTGCTTTAGCTGTTTGGGATAGAGAAGAAAAAGAATTATGGATTGGGCGCGATCGCGTGGGTGGACGGACTTTATATTACACTACTAAAGAGTCAACTATTTGGATTTCTCCTCGGTTAAAAGTTCTTTCTTCTTATCATTCTAATGAATTAGATTTAATAGCTTTACGGGATTATCTTTGTTGTGCTTTTGTGCCTGGGGAACGTACTCTTTGGCAGGAAGTAAAAGAGTTAAGACCGGGAAGTTTTATCCGTTTTACTAATGATTTGAAAATTCCATCACCAATGTCTTATTGGCAACCACAAGTACAAGTAAAAAATGCCGACCGACCTTTAGAATATCATGGTGAAAAATTACGTTCTCTTCTAGATACAATTATTCCTGAATATTTACCAAATAATCAACCAGTGGGAGCTTATTTATCGGGGGGTTTAGATTCGAGTTGTATTGTGGCATTAGCAGCAAAAAATCATGGTTATCCAGTACATACTTATTCAATACATTTTGGTGCAGAATTACCTAATGAATTAGAATTTTCAAGTTTAGTTGCTCAACATTGTCAAACTCAACATCACATCCTAGAAATTACACCGGATGATATGTGGAATAAACTGCCAATTACTATGGCAAATTTAGATGACCCTATTGGCGATCCGTTAACAGTTCCTAATTATCTTTTAGGAAATTTAGCAGCAGAAAATGTGGAGGTTATTCTGAATGGTGAAGGTGGCGATCCTTGTTTTGGCGGACCGAAAAATAAACCGATGTTATTAAATAATATTTATGGTGTTTTACAGTCAGGAAAGCCAGATATTGTTTCATCTTATCTAAGTTCTTTTCATAAATGTTTTGCAGATTTATCTAAGCTATTAAAACCGGAGATTTGGGAAGCTGTAAAAACAGAACCTTATGTATTTGAGTCTGATTTAAATTCTGATGCGGATTATTTGAACCGCTTGATGTTACTCAATATTAAATTTAAGGGAGCAGACCATATTTTAACTAAGGTAAATAATATGACTAGGGCGGCTAGTTTAATCGGACTTTCCCCATTATTTGACCAAAGAATTGTGGAACTAAGTTTAGAAATTCCACCAGAATATAAATTATCTGGTGCTGATGAAAAAGCGGTATTAAAACGAGCAGTGGCAGACTTATTACCAGAGATAATATTAACTCGTCCAAAAAGTGGAATGATGGTACCTGTTAACTTTTGGTTTAGACAAATTTGGCAACGTCGAACGAGGAATTTATTGTTAAGTAAAAATGCAGCGATCGCTCCTTATTTCAATCAAGATTTAATTAAAGATTGGTTAAATTATCGTGGGGATACTTGGAGGCGTTATGGTATTCAGCTTTGGTTATTAGTAAGTTTAGAAATTTGGCTGCAAGTTAATCTTTAAGAATTTAGAATTTAGAATTTAGAATTACCGAATTATTAATAATTAGTAATTAAATAATTCGCGCCTTGAAGCCTCCCCTTTTAAGAGGAAAAAAGCGGTCGTTTTGCTGGCGCACAACTCCGTTAACGCTACGCGACATGTTTGCGGAGCATTCCGTAGGAAAAAGCGGAGCTTCCCGTAGGGTGGGATGGATGGGTTTCCTAACCATATCCAATCGACTCCTGTGAAGAAATAATATTTCCTTATATTCAATTCCGTAGCGGTTTTAACCAGAGGTAATTATCAATTATCCATTATCAATTATCAATTATCAATTAATGAACTATTCTTATAAATAGGGTTTGCTGAAAAAGTATCTATGGTAGAGGTAGGAGTCAGGAGTCAGGGGTCAGAAGTAACGGGAAATTTAGAGGAGGTAGTCGGATATTTTATCCCTCGATTTTTCTGCCATAGTCAGCCCAAAATCCTAATTTTTTGGTCTCTCAAGCTGAAAAAGTTGCACTTTTTTTCACTCTGAAAAGGCTAAAACTTTTATCTGTTAATGCTTTGATATTTAATCAACAAATCCCTAATATAATTTCTATCATCAGTAGGGAAAAAAGGTTATTATACTTCCTACTCCCTACCCTCTTTTTTACTGTAATGACCTTTTTTGAATTTGATAATTAGATATATATTTTTGTTGGGTTGCGCTTCACTTAACCCAACCTACAATATTTAACCAAAACTATCAGATATGAAAAAACCTACTTTAGTGAAACGGTATTAGGGTAGCTTATCCACAGGAAAAACCTAACAATTATAGATATATGTTTTTGTTGGGTTGCATTTCACTTAATCCAACCTAAATTAACCAAAAATATCAGATAGAAAAAACCTAATTTAGTGAAACGGTATTAGGGTAGCTTATCCATAGGATAAACCTCACAATTATAGATATAGATATATATGTTTTTGTTGGGTTGCGCTTCACTTAACCCAACCTACGATATTTAACCAAAACTATCAGATGGGAAAAAACCTATATTTCGATTATCATCATCAACACCAATAAAAATTATTCCATCATCACCACTATCACCAGAATCTAAACTATTCTCTGAAGTGGAAGTATAACCATTAGCTACTGCTTGAGTTTTAGCAATACCTTGAGAAACTACTTGTAGTAATTTACCAGGAGAAAAAGATTCTAATTCTACATAAAATC
>NZ_JAAHGH010000050.1:26346-48398 GCF_010672525.1 Okeania sp. SIO2B3
CCAGAATCTAAACTATTCTCTGAAGTGGAAGTATAACCATTAGCTACTGCTTGAGTTTTAGCAATACCTTGAGAAACTACTTGTAGTAATTTACCAGGAGAAAAAGATTCTAATTCTACATAAAATCCTGACTCTAACCACTCTAGTTCATCTTTTGATAAAGTTTGCTTGACTTCTGATGGTATTTGTCGCCCTTGTTCTACTGATTCATCTGACTTTAATATCCACATATTCTTACTAGGAAATACATGACGTGGCAATAATCCTAAATCATAAATAATTAGATTATTTCCGCTAAACCAATTAGGACTATTTCGCAGTTCATTGATCGTCGTAACTCCACGGGGGGTAGCACTATGAAAAGCATAAATTTTTAAATCTGGATTTTGTTTTAACATTTGCATTACTGTACTAAAAATATTCTGGGGATATCCATCAATACTTAGTACGGCGCAATTATGTTCAAAGTGGAAATTATTAGCTATTAAAAACTGAGCAATTTCGGCAGTGTCACAAACAATAACTCTGTCAAAACTATAAGCTGTAACTTCAGAATTAATTTGCATAGGTTCATTCATTTCTCTGGAAGGAGGCAAAATATTTGTCACCTCACCATTAATTTCTTGCCAAAGTTTCAACCACTCGTTAATATCGGTTTGCTGATAATATAATGAGCGGGGTGATTTAATCCTTAACTTATCTAATTTCTTGAATTGTTCCATCCCCAAATACATTATCAATATTTCAAATCCAATAAAAAGCCAAAAAAATATCAATACTTTAACTGGAATTACATAAAAAATAAAACTCAAAATACTTAGTATAATCAATCCACGACTAATTTGTAGACACCTATGAAAGATTGTGATATTTTCAGATTCATAATTGTATAATATACTTCCTTTAATCCAGCCTAAGATTTGAAAAGAAAGTCCTAAAAATATATTAAATTGAAGAATAATAATCATAGATAAAGGTGCTAAACATCCTATGGGTATTGTTTGAGGTACTAAACGCCTCTCTAGCAAATACCAGAATTGCTTAGGAGTAAAAAATAAAGTATTTTCAGAGGAAATAGTCTGAATAGAATTAGAGAAAAATATATCTGTAAATTTGCTTCCTCTTTGAGGGTCGAAAACAAAAGGATGATTACAATTTTTACATCTACCCCCAGCTTTTGTTCTTTCCTGTAAATTATTATCTGTTTCACATTTCACGCATTTCATCTATTTACTACTCAGTTAAAAGTTGATTTAATCAAGGAAAATATTCTTCAAAACTTCCAAAATAATCTTATATATCAATATTCCTACTTCTTTACCTTCAAACTGTTGATTACTGACCAAAAAATAAGGTCTCAAGCTTCCCTTTTCAAGGGGATAAAAAAAACAAAATTCAATATTTCAAGCCTCTGACTTTCCTACGGAATGCTGCGCAAACAGGAAGAGGTATTGATAACTGATAACTGAAATGACTACTCCCATCCTAATTATTTGTAGCTTAATTAGATGAAACCGCTATTAGCCAAAACTATCAGATGCAAAAAAACCTACATTTCTATTATCATCATCAACACCAATAAAAATTATTCCATCATCACTACTATCCCCAGAATCTAAACTATTATCTGAAGTTGAAGTATAACCATTAGCAACTGCTTGAGTTTTAGCAATACCTTGAGAAACTACTTGTAGTAATTTACCAGGAGAAAAAGATTCTAATTCTACATAAAATCCTGCCTCTAACCATACTAATTCATCTGATGATAAAGTTGACTTAACTGCTGTAGGTATTTGTCGCACTTGTCTTGCTGAGTCATCCAACTTGATAATCCACATATTCTTACTAGCAAATACATGACGTGGCAATAATCCTAAATCATAAATAATTAGATTATTTCCCACAAACCAATTAGGACTATTTCGCAGTTCATTATTAGTTCTAGCTTAACTAGATGAAACCGCTATTAGCCAAAACTATCAGATGCAAAAAAACCTACATTTCGATTATCATCATCAACACCAATAAAAATTATTCCATCATCACTACTATCCCCAGAATCTAAACTATTCTCTGAAGTGGAAGTATAACCATTAGCTACTGCTTGAGTTTTAGCAATACCTTGAGAAACTACTTGTAGTAATTTACCAGGAGAAAAAGATTCTAATTCTACATAAAATCCTGACTCTAACCACTCTAGTTCATCTTTTGATAAAGTTTGCTTGACTTCTGATGGTATTTGTCGCCCTTGTTCTACTGATTCATCTGACTTTAATATCCACATATTCTTACTAGGAAATACATGACGTGGCAATAATCCTAAATCATAAATAATTAGATTATTTCCGCTAAACCAATTAGGACTATTTCGCAGTTCATTGATCGTCGTAACTCCACGGGGGGTAGCACTATGAAAAGCATAAATTTTTAAATCTGGATTTTGTTTTAACATTTGCATTACTGTACTAAAAATATTCTGGGGATATCCATCAATACTTAGTACGGCGCAATTATGTTCAAAGTGGAAATTATTAGCTATTAAAAACTGAGCAATTTCGGCAGTGTCACAAACAATAACTCTGTCAAAACTATAAGCTGTAACTTCAGAATTAATTTGCATAGGTTCATTCATTTCTCTGGAAGGAGGCAAAATATTTGTCACCTCACCATTAATTTCTTGCCAACGTCTCAACCATTGGGTAATATCACTTTGCTTAAACTTAAATGGTTGAGGTATTTTATGTTGAATAGTTAGTTGTCGCGTACCAAAACAAATTAAGAATATTCCTAAACCAATACCTAACAAAAATAAGAAAAATGCTGTATTTGTCACGGTGGAGAATTTAAAAAACCAAACTAAAACAGCAACTAGAATTAATCCTCCAAGAATTTGTATAGATCTGGCAAAATTTATTCTGGCAAAACTTATTCTGATTTTGGGGCTATATCGTTTCCATATACCTGCCAAAATATTTGCACATATAAGAATAACAAGCCATAAGAGAGGGTTTATTTTTATGGCACTTGCACTTATGGCCCTAAGAATTATAAGACTTATAAGACCTATAAAACTTAGAAGAACAACATAATAAATAAAAAGACCTAAAGTGTTTCTAGCCAAACGCTTCTCTAAGAAATACCACAACTGCTTAGGAGTAAAAAACAAGGTATTTTCAGAGGAAATAGTCTGAATAGAATTGTTGAAAAATATATCTGTAAATTTACTTCCTGCTTTGGGGTCAAAAACAAAAGGATGATTACAATTTTTACATCTACCCCCAGCTTTTTTTCTTTCTTTTAAATTATTATCTGTGTTACATTTCACGCATTTCATCTATTTACTCCCTAACTAAAAATTTGACCATTCAACAAAATATTATAATCTTCTCTCTGACGAATTAATCTATGCTGACTTTTTTCTAACAAAACTTCAGCAGGGCGAGGTCTATGTAAAAAATGAGAAGACATTGCATAACCATAAGCACCCGTATCTAAAATAGCTAAAATATCTCCTTTTTCTAAAGGAGGTAACTGACAATTTTTACCCAAATAATCACGGGAATAAGTTGTATTGCCACAAACATCTGTTAAATATAAATCTGACTTATTGATTTCCCGAAAACTAACAATTTCTCGATAACCTCCATGTACGGATGGCACAGATAAATTAGCCACAGTTGTGTCAACTCCAACTATTTGTTTATCTCCCTGCCATTTCACAGAAATAACTTTAGTTAAAATTTGACTTGAACCAGCAATAGCTGCGCGACCAGGTTCAATAATTAATTTAATTTTTCTGCCTACTTTTTCTATCGCTGCTGTTAACTCCACGCCAAAAGTTTGCCAGTCAAAAGCTATCCCATTGTGATGATAAGGATAACCAAAACCACCACCAAAATCTAAATATTCCCAGTCGGGTAAAAATTTACCAGTTGTTAATATTGGTTCAATTACTTGAGTAAAAGCTTTCGTAGCATTTGTGCCAGTACCTCGATAAAAATGTAAACCACTCAACTTTAAACCTACTGATTTTGTAATTTGAATTGCCTGGGAAAATTCCTCTGGTCGAACACCAATTCGACTTTCTCCCGTTAGTTCTGGTAAATTCAATCTCAAGCCTAATTTTGGCGTAATTTCTCTAGCAAACTTATCTATATATATGTCACAAAATAACTGTAGTTGACTCACACTATCTAAGTTAAAAGTAGTTACCCCCCAGTTTAATAGTTGTGAAAATTCTTGAGCGTTTAAGTTACTCCCGCTATAGACAATTTTATCAGGGGAAAAACCAGCTTTTAATCCCAGAAAAACATCTCCTGGCGTATTAGCATGAAGACCCCATTTATACTCTCGAAAAATTTTTAGTAAAGATACATTACCATTAGTTACGCTGGCAAAATGAAATTCTGTATGGGGATAGGGAATAGATTCAGTAATATGATTTATCGTTTTTATGAGAATCTCACTATCATAAACATAGAGAGGAGAACCATAATTTTCTAGTAATTCTTGGGCAAATTTCAGAGAAAAAGGAGTCATTTCAGTTAGCCTCCTCCGGAGGAACTTCGTTAACAGTTATCAGTTATCAGTTAGCCTCCTATCGGAGGAGCTACACTATCAGTACCTCTGGCTATTTGCGCAGCATGACCTAGGAAACCCAGAGGCTTGAAATAAGGAATATTTTCTTCTCTTGGTCGATTAGATATGGCGAGGAGACCTCGCCATATCTCGACCGCTTTTTTATACCCTTAAAAGGGGAGGCTTTAGACCTTTTTTTTGGTAACAAAATTTAGTATATTTTCTACCATAGTTAACTAAACAAGTAACAGTCTAGATCATAATCTATGTTATCAGTAGAGAGTATGCCATTGGCTAATATTTTAATATCAATTAATCATACTAAATCTGGTTTGAAGAAGTAGCTTATAATTTATCCGTATGTCAAGCAGTGATAGTTCGTTATACCAAGTATAGTTTATATAAAGAGATTTATTACTCCTCTTTTTATCATTATTTATAGAAAGGATTTATCAATATTTTTCTATCCTGGTAATTTCCCAAGTGAAACCACATTATTCCCTTAAGAAAACGAGTTTATGGGGATTCAAAGATTGAATTTTCCCAGTCATAACCTTCATCAAAATTTGTCATTTTGTCTATATCAATTTTTATTTTGTAGCCATCAGATCAAGAAGACAGTATTGTAAAATTATGAGCTATACGTCTGTCATTTAATTCTATAACTGCAAAATTCTCTCTTTTTGTTGAAAATTGTCTTTGTTTATTAGCCTTTCTCAATAATTTTTGTCTGACCGATGACAATGCTTTTTGTGTATGAGTCTGAATGTTGATTACCGAATAATTAGTAATTAATAATTAAATAATTAAATAATTATGGTTTAAAGCCTCCCCTTTTAAGGGGAAAAAAAGAATAATATTTCCTTATATTCAATCAAGAGCGGTTTTAACCAGAGGTAATTATCAATTATCCATTATCAATTATCAATTAATGAATCCATCCTCATCTTCTTGAAAATTTGGCATTATACAAAAAACTTTGAGATAATATTTAGAGCTGTCACAACGCTCAACTATTACATCACATTCATCGGCTATTAATGATAAAGATTTGAGCAATCTTTCTCTAATTAGTGGAATATAGTTGTGGTAAACAATCATTTCAGATATGACGGCCTCGCAATTTCTCCGGTCTTTATATTGCTCTTTTATTTTATTTGCAAAATAAGCTGCATGGCTGGAATGATATTTGTTAATTTCTTGGAAGTATTTCAGAATTGTTAAATAGTTTCGATATGGGTTAATTGGGAAATCATTATTCCTATAGTCTAAATATTCTTCTTTCTGTTGTTTCATGTACTCATTCTCAAGTAAATTATGATTGTAGAAAGATTCTTCTATAATATCAATTTCGTTTTTCATCATAATTCATTCAAGGAAAAAGGAAGAAATAAAAATTTTTTGTTGTCTGAGTTATAAGCTTTTGATATGTCAAATATAGTAATAAAGACTGCTATTATTACCGAATAATTAATTATTAATTATTAATTATTAATTATTAAATAATTCTGGTTTAAAGCCTCCCCTTTTAAGGGAAAAAAAAGCGGTCGTTTGCGGAGCAGTCCGTTAGGATGGGATGGCGTTTGCTACCGCAAACGCTAAAAGCGGAGCGGCTCTGATAAGAGCGGGTCTCCTCGCCATATCCAATCGACTCCTGTGAAGAAATAATATCTCCTTATATTCAATTCCGTAGCGGTTTTAACCAGAGGTAATTATCAATTATCAATTATCCATTATCCATTAATGAAACATACTTTAAAGCTCTAAAGTTTATGTTGTAAAAATTACAGGGAATAAAATTAGGTAATTAATTTTCCCTAAGTACTTAAAATTTTTATCAGATCAAATTTAATTTTTAACCTGCTCTATCCACCTCCACCACCAAGGCGGTAATAATAAAGGATTATACCCAGAATTATTAATAGTAGATTCTCCTAAAATTGTTACTCGCCAAATTTCCCAAATCATCAATAACCAGAGAATTTCACCCACCCGTCTACTCCTAATTTGTCCCCCTAATTTTCCTTGAATTATCGTAATAGCTAAATCCGAAATAAATCTACCTTCTGCTTGTAAAACTTCTGGGTTTAACCATTGCCTAATTTCTGACCATAATTCATTTAAACACCAATAACTTAACGGTACTCCCATCCCTCTTTTTTCTCTCCAAACAACTTCCGGTGGTAACCAAGACTCTACCGCTTTTTTCAATATATATTTTTCGTTTGAACCTTTTAAATTAAATTCTCCTGGTACTTGAAAAGTCCACTGAGCTAAAGCTAAATCAGAAAAAGGAGACCGCACAACTAACCCATTACTAAATGCCAAATTTGTCGCCCTAGGATGAATATTTTGTGCACCTTTTAAAATCAAACTAGCACGACGTAATTTATGAATTAATCCCGTACAAAAAGTGTCGTCCAAAGCAAATTCTACCCACTTTTCTACTGAGATATTTTGTACTTTTTCATAAATTTTTGATTGAAAAATTTTATCTTCATAACCCCATAATTTATGAAAAGTCTGCAAATATTGTTGAATGAAATTTTCCTGTCTATTGTAAACAGCAGCAGCAATAATTGGTTTATTCGTCCACCCAGCAAATAGTTGATCTCCTCCTTCCCCATTGAAAATTACAGAGACTTCTTGAGCTGCAGTTTGACATAATAAATATAAAGGTACTGTTACCCCATCACCAAAAGGTAAATCTAAAGCCTTAACTGTATCTAATAAAGCATTTTTCATCAGCTTTGGAGTTACAGATAATTTCACCAAAGGTATCTCTAAATGTTGAGCAACTTTTTCTGCATATTCCCATTCAGGAAAACTATTTTTCCCGAAATCTAAGGTATATGCACGTACTTTTATTCCCGCTTGTACTAATAAAGCTGCAACTATTGAAGAATCTAAACCTCCTGAAAGAAAAACTCCTACAGGTTCAGAAGGTAAGTCAATAATTTGCCGATAAATCGCATCTTTCAGTAGGATTTGTAACTGTCGAATTGCTTCATTTTTCTCTTCAATTTGTCGGGGATTTTCTCGCCAGTCATAATGACGTTGAATTTGTATTTCTGGCTCCAAAAATATTTTTTCTGTTCCTGCTGCTACTGCAAAAATATTCTCTACTGGGGTGAATGGTGTTGGTACATAAGAAAAACAAGTATAACCATAAAATCCCGGAATACTAATAGATGATTTAGAAATAATAGGTAATAATAACTTTAATTTAGAAGCAAACCAAATAACTTTTTCTATTTTCAACCAATATAAAGGCACTCTCCCAAAAGGTTCTCTACCTAAAATTAATTGGTTATTTTCTATCTTTATCCAAGCATCAATAGTATTAGAAATACCAGAGGCAGAAATAGAAGCAATTAAAGTTTGACCCCCGATCAGTGGTGCTTTTTCTACACCAATATAACTAATCCCAGCAATAAATTTTTCCCCATTAAAATTCACCACTTTTGTTTTTTTCTCTCCAGTAACTCTAGAGAGAATAGTATTTAATTCTAGGGGTAAACCATATCCCCAATAACCAATAAATTGATACTGCACTAACCACAAAATTTTACTTAACTGTAAACTCAGTTTGACTGAGAAGGCGATCGCCTAAATACATCTCCACCTGCCAATTTCCCACAGGTGAAACAGGATTAAATTTATACTTACAATAAGTAGGCCAAACTTCCCTATTAATCTCTTTAGTTTGATAACTATTTTGATGACTAATTTCACCATTAAAATTAATCCAGTTGCACCCTAAAGAAAGTCTTTTTCCAATGGGAGCATCTTGCAAAGTTACCCGATAAAATACTTCTGAATTTTGTTTACTATTTACTATAGTTAAACTTTTTATACCACTATTTGTTTCTAATGTCAACTGACTTTGTCCTGAATTAGCATAAACATTATTTAATGCTTGTTTTTGAGTTTGAAACCATAAGAAACTAGCAGCTATAACTACTGCCAACCCAGAAAACACCCCCACAGTAATCAATTTATTCCGCTTCTCCTCTACTGCTAGTGCTTCTCGCCTTCGCAACTGCATCATTGCCTCATCTACCAAGTCAGTAGGCAAATTTAGCTGTTGTAAAATTTGCTTCATCTGCTCTCGGTCAATTTCTTCGTCGCGCTGTCTAGATAATTGTTCAACTTCTGCCACCAGTTGAGTAAATTGTGCTTGTGTCAGTCGTTCTTCTGTCATAGATATTAAGTTAGAAAAATTATAACGCACAGAAAAAGAAGCAAAATAACTATTTATAAATATAGTTGTCAATAGTTAAACTATGTTAATTATGTGGGAAAAGTTTTAAATATTACTTATAATTTTGAAATTCTAGGGTCATTAACCATTAACTTAGTAAGCTCTTGTTTCATAGGATTTAAAAGTTTAGGATTAAAAATTAAAAAATTTAGTTTTTTCATCAATTTAGTTGTTTTTATTTTCTCTTCCTCAATTATTTCTTTCAATGCTTTTATTTCTTCTGATTGGGGATTTGGATAATTATATATTATCCAATATAAATAAGGGAATATTTCTGAATATAGGGTAAAAATTTTTTCTCTTTCTCCTATTTTCAAAACATGATTTACTCCACTTTCTGCACTCAAATCAGTCAATAAACCATCAATTAAGTTTAAATTAGAAATACACTTTTGATAACCTTCCCACAATTTTTCTTTTTCCCAACTCTTGCTATCTTTCTTCAATTGATAACGATTATTTAAGAAAGTGACAAATATCGCGATGCCTCCACCAACTAACGAGCTAATAACATATTTCCAAGCATCAGGAATTTCTGGAATAACCATTGATTTTATTTTTCTCAATTCAAATATGCAGCAATTAAATTATCAAAAATTTATTTGTTTATAGTTGCGCTGTATACCCCCTAAATATATCTGGGAGAGCTAAAGCGCAACAACGACTTTTATTTAGGTAAAAAAATCAGCTTTCTGATACAAAGCTATATATAAGAGAAGACAAATAACCTCCATCATAAAGATGAATTGTAACCACGACTGTACTATTATTCTTACTTTTGACTTTTGACTTTTGACTTTTAACTTTCATTCTTTTACCTTTTGACTTTTAACTTTCACTGTAAGCATTCAACCGTCAGCTATCAGCTAGCCTCCTCCGGAGGAACTGCGTTAACAGCTATTGCTTTTAATGAGTGATAAAAGCTTTATTGACTGAGAAACGAAAAATTTTACTACAAAAGTCAGCTCTAAAGTCTATATTCATTTAAAACCCGTCCTTAAGTACAGGTTATTATTGCTGATCGCTAACCGCTAATAGCTGAATGCTTACCTTTCATTTCCTAACAATTATTCTTAACTTTTGCCTTTTGACTTTTGACTTTTAACTTTCATTCTTTTACCTTTTGACTTTTAACTTTCATTTCCCAACCATTATTCTTAACTTTTGCCTTTTGACTTTTGACTTTTAACTTTCATTCTTTTACCTTTTGACTTTTAACTTTCACTTCCCAACCATTATTCTTAACTTTTGCCTTTTGACTTTTGACTTTTAACTTTCATTCTTTTGACTTTTCACTTTTGACTTTTAACTTTCACTCTTTTGACTTTTCACTTTCATTTCCCATGTCTTTTTTGATGCCATTGCCAAGCGTGGGTAACAATATCTTTAACCTCTGGATATTTAGGAGACCAACCTAACACTCTCTTTACCTTGTCGCTACTTCCTACCAAAACTGGTGCATCTCCTGGTCGGCGATCGCATTCTATTACTTTAAAATCTTTCCCAGTTACATTCTTAACCGTTTCTATCACTTCCCTAACAGAAAACCCATTACCATTACCCAAATTAAATACTTCACTTTTACCACCATTCAATAAATACTCTAACCCCAAAACATGAGCATCCGCTAAATCACATACATGAATATAATCCCGAATACAAGTCCCATCATAGGTAGAATAATCTGTGCCAAAAATTGATATAGCATCTCGCTTACCCAATGCTGCTAATAAAACCAGTGGAATTAGATGAGTTTCCGGATTATGATCTTCTCCAGTTAAACCATTAGGATGCGCCCCTGCTGCGTTAAAATAGCGAAAACAAACAGACTTAAAATCATAAGCAACCTCAAAGTCCGAAAGTATTTGCTCTACCATCAATTTACTCGCCCCATAAGGGTTAATCGGATTTTTGGGGTGGTCTTCAGGAATAGGACTACTCTGTGGTTCCCCATAAATAGCAGCAGTAGAAGAAAATACAAATTTTTTCACAGATGCTGCCAACATTGCTTCTAATAATGTCAGCGTACCTACTACATTATTATGATAATATTTTTGGGGGTCTTTAACTGACTCTCCGACAAAAATATATGCAGCAAAATGCATTACTGCTGCTATATTGTGAGTGGCAAAAATTTTGTCTAATAGAGAGCGATCGCTTGTATCTCCCACAATCATTTCTACTTTCAGGACATTTTCTACTATATCCCGATGTCCATAGACAAGATTATCCAGAATTACCACTTCATAACCTGCAGTTTGTAGGGCCTGCACTGCATGAGAGCCAATATATCCTGCTCCCCCAGTCACTAAAATAGTTGGCTTAGTTTGTGACACTTTTTTCGTCTTCCTTATTGCTATTAATTTAGTTATACCAATTCACTTTAAGGATGTCACAAATAGTTTCATTCCTTTTAATGTCAAATAATTGCTTGAAACTATTGTATTGTCAAAGTCTTTAGCCGATCTAATCTAACTTCTGACTTCTAACTTCTGACTTCTGACTTCTGACTTCCGTGAAACGGTATTAGTAGCTTCCCTGAAATTAATCTTCGGTAGGCTTGAAATAACTTTTTTGTCTTCACCCTACACTATTTTAACTAGGGTTTGCTGATTAAATCTAAAAGCATTGACATATAAAAGTTGAGCGCATTTTTTAGTTAAAAAAGTCCAAGCTTAATGGTCGTAATGGTTCAAAAAATTAGAATTTTAGGCGCATAGTTGTGCAGAATAATCCCTTGATTATTCTTCCTCCTAGCTCCTCTATAATTCCCATTTCTCCTGTCTCCCCCTCCTGGGAGGGGCCCGCGGGTGGGTTGTCTCCTGTCTCCTACCCTTACCCATAAGACTTTTTCAGCAGACCCTAATTATATTACAAATAAACAGCAAAATATTTCCAATCCCCAACAAGAGATTGGAACCAGAGAAACTTGCTACAAATTAGCAATCTTTTGTGTTATGCTTCTAAACTAAAATGTTTTTCAATCACATCAGGAATTTCTGATGAACTAATCCGGCTATAACGGGCTTTGTTAGGCATAATTACTAGATTAGGTCCTGCTTTACACTTTTTCAGACATCCAGTCTTCTTAATAGTCACATGGTCTTGTAAGCCGCGATCGCTTAATACTTCTGATAATGCTTTACAAACTTTGCCTGCACCCCGTTTCTGGCAATCTGATTTTTGGCATACCAAAATCTGAGCTTTCTTCGCTGCACATTTAGAATTAGTTCCAGTGATTTCTTTTTGTGGAGATTTACTACAAGTATGTTCAGTTTCAGACAACTTCTGCTCTTTTAGCTGGCTAGATAAAGTTTCAACTAATCCCACACTATGATTTTGACATGGTGTTGTTGCATTTTTGCTAAAATCTGGTATAATTTTTAAAGCCTTCAGTTCTTCTTCACCAGTTTTCCGATAAACTGTTCTTTCTCCAGTTACTTTTACTCCTAAACCTGGTATTAATACTGAGGCAAAAATCTTCCTTAAAGGTTTGGCAAGTTTGATGATATAATTATTCCCGGCTGGTGTTTCTACATTAATATATTTCAGTTTGTAGCCGTCTTTAACGGTAACTTCTTGGATTTGTCCTTCTAAGATAAATTTTGTCATTTGCTTCTTGGATTTAGACATTGTTGGTTATTTCTGCTTGGTTATGGTTATTGATTTGGTTAGGGAAAGGTTTAAATACTTATACCGTTTCACTAAAGTCAAAAGTCAAAAGTTAGAAGTTAAAAGTGATATTTTAAGTACTTAAAACCTCTACTCTACAGGAATTTCAGCTTATTATTTGACTTCATCAGTTACCAACTATTTGTGACATTTTTTAAGTGAAATGGTATTACTAAAAGCTTTGTATCTCTACAGATAAATACATTACTTTTGCCCCTCTCTAACTTATGGTATTAATTCAGGATATTAGCTAACTTGCCAACAGCGTTGTAACAATTGCACCAATTCGCAACGATTTGCTGTGAATTGTTTTAAAACACTTTCTAATTGGGTAGCTTCATTTGTGTTTTTGAGCTGTACCCGCAATGGCTTTTCTGCTTCACACCAACAATGAATATCCAATTCTTGTAAGCGTTTATAGACTTCCCATCGGTCTACCGAGCTTATTTGTAAAATTTCCTTGGTGTCTGGCCTCTGGTTGAATGTACTCATTTTTTTTCAATTGCAATATATTAGCACTAAATTTACCGTTAAGACCTCTAGCAGTTCTGATGTGTTTCTACCAGAGTAACTATACTTTTGACTATACAATAGCTGCCAAACTTTCTCAATAGTTTTATCAAAAAAATTTGCTAACTTAGAATATCTTCTATCTGCGATATTGGCTCAGGTTGACTCTCCTATTAACTGTGGTAGACTTAAAAGTGTTAGCAATAAACAAAGCTAGATAACTAGCAATAAATTAGGTTAATTGAAAGGAGAATACATAAGATGGCTACAGCAACTCCAGTACAAGTATTTGGTCAGATTGCCGACAACCCAATTGGATTAGAAAAAAGTGTTACTGAACCTATATGTGAGGGTATGAATATAGCTTTGGCCACTTTCCAAGCTTTATTCCTCCAATATGAGAAACATCATTTTGTTGTAGAAGGAGCAGAATTTTATCAACTGCATGAGTTTTTTCAAGAAAGTTATGATGATGTAAGAGGTCATGTCCATGACTTGGCTGAACGCTTAAATGGTCTAGGTGGCGTTCCAGTTGCTAGCTTTGCTAAGTTGGCTGAAATGTGCTGTTTTACTCCTGAAGAAGATGGAAGTTTTAACTCTAGAACTATGGTCGAACACGATCTTGGAGCGGAACAAGAAGTTATTAAACTTCTGCGTCGTCTTGCTGCACAAGCTGAAAGTTTAGGCGATCGCGCTACTCGCTACCTCTATGAGCAAATTCTACTCAAAACTGAAGAGCGAGCATATCACTTAGACCACTTCCTTGCTCCAGACACATTAGTAGTCTTGAACTAGGTTCACATAATTATTAAGTAGCAATTTAAGAATTTCCTGGAAAATGAACTATACAAAAGAAGCTGGTAGATGCAACGCCTAAACTTTTGTTGTCATAGAATTTTCATACACTAGCAAAAAACTCTATTTTAGTAGGTACTTGCAAGCAAAGCTTCAGAAATTCAACTTCTTAAACTTTAATTGCCTACAAAACTTTCACTCAGATATAGAATAAGATAATGTAACTGGCAGAGAGGTACACCCATTCTCTCTGTCAAATTTTTTTTGCTAGATAAGTAGTTCGTTACTAATTAAGAGTATACCTCTGTTGCAACATTTTTGCAACTACTCTGAATAAAATTTAATTTTTGTAAAATTTATTACTTATTTTTTAGTTGTATATTATATCATATCCGGATAATTAGTGACAAAAAAACTTTTCATCATACATTTCAAACTTCAAAATGTAGCATGAAACATCAGGAGTCAGGAGAAAATAATAGTGGTCATAATTGAGTATTTATGCTGAATACTTTCCGGAGAATTTGACTCTTGAGAAAGGTCAATGAAGATAATTTATACAGTCTAAATACTTATATTGAGTTAATTCCAATCAATTGGTCAAGAATTGGACAAAAAAATTAAGTAGCCTCTAAGAAAGGTGACATCTCCCACAGTGATTACAAGAATCAGTCTGGACTTCTTAAGGACTCTACTATGTAGACATTAGTTGAGCTAGCACGGGATGCCCCACCGTTCCAATTGATTTTAGAATCGGCTCAATTGAACACCCTTTGTTCCTTCAAACTTTTGTTTTGGCAGCAAATCTTTTAGCATTACTTGAGCTGCTTTCTTGACATTAATTGCAGCATTCAAATCACGTCTAATTGATAGATTACATTGAGGACAATTATGCTGTCTTAGCAGCCAAAGTTTTCTTGACTTTGTGACCACATCTAGAACATTCTATACTTGTGCCATGAGCTTTAACTTCAACTACTGACTGACCAGCTTTTGTGGCTTTGTTAGTTAATATTATTCTGAAATTACCCTAACCAGCATCATGTACAGACTTAGCAAATCTAGACTTTGCCATACCCTTAATCTTCAATTTTTATACTGTAATAATATTGTATTTAGATAACAATTCATTAGCAGTTTTATGATGAAAATCTTTTCTAGTACCAGCTACTTTCCTATGTTTCTTAGCCAATTGTTTAATGGCTTTTTGTCTACGTTTTGAACCTTTCTTTCTCCTAGATACTTTTCGTTGAGCTGACTTAAGTTTGCGTTCTGACTTTCTCAAGTATTTAGGAGCAGGTACAGAGTTGTTATTAGAATCAACATAGAAGTCTATGCGTTGTCTGAATTATAAGCTTTTAATATGTCGGAGCCCTTTCTTTTGACTGCTATAGCGGTTTTCAAATAGATAGACTACAGTGGCCAAAGCATTTTCCTACTACCTGCTCTCTAACCCAAAATGATTTTATAGTTTACCATACGGTAGTTCTGCATGGTAATGGTGAGGATATATATTTTTTAATTTCTCCCACACTCCCCATCCCCCCATCTCCCCACATTCCCCTCCACGGTCGGGGCCCGCGGGTGGGTCTCCATCTCCCCATCTCCCACACTCCCCACACTCCCGTTGCTTCCTTTTTCATTACTATGCACCACCACCTACCATACGATAACTAATTAGCTGGATTATATATAGCGTTTCTCAGTAAGCGTGAGGTACACTCTTGCTTTTACTTCACTATTGCCTTCCGGAGCTGTTGCCTAGAGTTTTGTACCTCACGCTTTTTGGGAATTGTTATATAATATTATGTCCGGTTGAACAGTTATAAATAACGACACGACTGAGGAGTCAGGAGTCAACCCACCCCTAACCCCTCCCCCTCCGGTGGAGGGGAACGACCGAGTCAGGAGTAAAGAAACAAGAAAGAAGAAGGAAGAGGAGAAGAAGGAGAAAGTTTTTTTATCACTAATTATCTGGATATGATATAAGTGACACAAGTCACAAAAAAACAAAAATATACTCACATTTTTAGATGATATTAACTACAAATTGAGTTGACAACAATTATGCTCAAAACATTACTTGAATCACTTTATTTAATTGCAAAATATCTCATAATAAAAATGAAAGCTTTGGTTAGTCATTAGTTAATTAATTTGTATGAAATTACTAAATATATCATCCAAACAAAAAGCACTTGAAGAATTATTTACTCAAGTAATGTGTTCCAGTGTTATTACTTCGAATGAACGCCAGCAAATTCAGAACATCTTATTAGCTGGTTATCTAAATGATGATGAGTATGCCATCATTAATAGGTTATTTTATAACCTCCGCCGTGGTTGGATAAAACTTGTTGACTAGCATTTTAGTATTCAATAATTAGGAGAGGTTCAACAATTGATAGTTCTAGCATAAATAATTAATAATTACTTCTGTCTAAAAGGAAGAAAATTGATATAGCCGAATAAATTGTTAACTTTTTATTATGAAAAGAATATGCTTTAAATATTGACGAATTAATTACCAATTATCAATTGGCAATTAATATTATGTATCTTTAAATACTCACAAATCAAAAAAGTTGTAAGGGAGACCAGAGTAGGGAGTAGGGGAAGGAGGCAATGGAGAGAATTCAGAATAGCTTTTTTATTGCGTCTAATTAATGAGATTCGGTCTAATGAACCTATCTCACTATTTTTAATAGACTTATTTGTTTAGGTTAAATGTGTGTGAAAAGCTTGATTTTTCGTTTTTAACTCTCAAAGTATTTAGGGTTTTTAGCAAAAATATTATTAATGGGATAGGTTCATATATTGAAGTAAAACACATAATCAAAAAACTATCCTTATCATTATTAATATATGTTTTATCTTCCGGAAAACTGCTATTTAAGTTTTAAGAAAACAAATTAATATTTATTTGACATCTAGATTAATCAAATTCTGCTACTACTGGAAAATGGTCTGAAGGAAGTATTCCATCATATTTTTTATTCTCTACTTTCACACTGTGCAAATTTAATCTACTGTCATAATAAATAGTATCAATAGCTAGAAAAGCTTTGTCTGTAAAATCGTTATAAGTCATCTGCTTACTTAACTTTAAATCAGATAAAACATCTAATAAACACAATCCATTTTTCAAAGGATTTAAAAAAGTATTTCGTGTATTCGATCCTGGTCGATCGTTAAAATCTGCTGTGACAAAAATCAAAGATTCTTTGTCAGGATTTAATTTTTCTGTTTGTAGAAAATCAAAGATTAATTTAGCACCCAATTCTCTAGCTTTTTTACTGTTATAATCCAAGTGCGTATTAATAATAACTATTTGCCGATTATCTTCAAAAAGATTAAATCTTGCCCAACTAGCTATTCTAGGTAAATGATTTCCCCAACTAGAAGTAATACTGCCTGGTACATCTGGTTTCTCACTCAGCCAAAAATCTCCATGGTCAAGACAATTTAATCTATCTTTCTGATAAAATATTGCACAGTGTTCGTCATTACCCGTACCTCTTCTATCACCTCCAAGACTGTAATAATTAGGCAATAATTGCTGTAAATCTAATAACTGATTTACTTGAACTTCTTGAGTGCCAATTATATCTGGAGCATATTCATAAATTAGACTAGCTACAGCATTTTTTCTGACCTCCCATCGATAATTTCCAGGGTCGGGTTTATCATATCGAATATTAAAAGTAATAATTTTGATTCCCATGGTTTTAGGTTTTATACCAAATTGAAATGAAGCTGCATAGAATAATATTTCAAGCATAATTGACCGCAGATAGGAGTAGATAGAGATAGATCGATTTAATGAGTTTCATAATTCTATGCAACCTCATATAAAACTGGTATTAGATGATAGGTGGCAGGTGGTAGGTAGTAGGTCAAAAAAAGCTTACCTAATAATTAAGGTTTAAAGCTTCTTCAAATAAGAATAAATAAAGACAAAAAATCTTGTTCGTATTCTATCCGTTTTCAGCAGAGGTAATTGTTAATTGTTAATTGTTAATTGTTGAACGCGTTACCTAAAACCTAACTAAAATCTAACATTTTTTGATTAACTTCAAAAAGTTTGTCTTCAGCGCCCATGAGGGTGTTTTTTTCAATAAGAGTTGGTTCGCAGTAATACTCTGGAAAAATCTGCTTCCTAACACCTAAAAACTAATACTTAAAAATTAACAGAAACGTAGCAACAAAAAATTCAATTATCCCAATCCTATTTTTAGTTACAAGCTTCTACTAAAACGTTATACCAAATTAATATAAAGTTGCATAGAACAATATTTTAATCAGGCGTTGCCTGTATATTAAAGAAAGACTTGTTAATAAATTTCATAATTATGTGCCATCTAACACCCAATACCTACCACCGCACCACCTAACAACTAATTCTATGCAGCCTCACATAAAATTGGTATTATCAATAAAAAAATTACTAAATACATATAACTATAATTTCAAGTGTCTGAGGTTGATTTGAGTTAATTGTTATTTTAAAATCCTACAATTTATTTAAGATTACTACATTGTTAGTCAAGTATGATTTTAACAATCATTGACATAAACTTAACATACAAATTAGATGATAAACATAACAAGGAAAGCCTCTCAGAGAGCAACAGCAACACTGTGAGGCAGATCTATCTATACAGAATCTAGTTATCTTCTGACAAGAAATTTTAGGTAAGGTTCCCTAATTCCTCAAAATTCTTAAATTTTCATTTAAACTCTACCAAAATATTTAAGTATAATTGAGAATAAATAGGCATAATTTATATTAGTGAATTATCACCTTTAAAGATAGTAATAAATATTTTTTATTTTTGGGAACAATGATAGAAAAAAACAAAGTCAAACAATCAATTTTAGCTAGTCAAGAATATCTATTGAATCTACAAAAAGCAGAGGGGTACTGGTGGGGTAAATTAGAATCAAATGTGACAATAACAGCAGAAATAGTTTTACTACATAAAATTTGGCAAACTGATAATAAAAGACCACTTTATCAAGCAAAACTTTACCTAATTTCTCAACAACGAGAACATGGTGGTTGGGAACTATTTTATGGGGATGGAGGAGATTTAAGCACTTCTATTGAAGCTTATATGGCTTTGAGATTATTAGGTCTTTCAAAAACAGACCCCATAATGTTAAAAGCACGAGAATTTATCGTCAAATTAGGTGGTATTAGTTGCAGTAGAATTTTTACTAAATTACATCTGGCTTTAATTGGATGTTATAACTGGCAGGGTATCCCTTCTATTCCACCTGGAATCATGTTATTTCCTGAAGACTTTCCATTTACAATTTATGAAATGTCTAGTTGGGCAAGAAGTAGCACAGTTCCACTTTTAATTGTGTTTGATAAAAAGCCGATTTTTTCCCTCAACCCTACAATTAATCTAGATGAACTTTATGCTGAAGGCATTAACAATGCTACTTTTGAATTACCAAGACAATACAATCTGACGGATTTATTTTTGGGGTTAGATACAGCTTTTAAATTTCTAGAAAATTTGAATTTAATGCCTTTACGAGAAGAGGGTTTAAAAGCAGCAGAAAAATGGATTCTGGAAAGGCAAGAAGTTACGGGTGACTGGGGAGGTATTATTCCGGCAATGTTAAATTCTATGTTGGCATTGCGGTGTTTGGAATATGATGTAGCAGACCCCGTGGTGGTGCGGGGGTTGGAGGCTATAGATAGGTTTGGTATAAAAACTGAGGATAGTTATTGGGTACAACCTTGTGTTTCTCCAGTTTGGGATACTGCTTGGGTAATACGTTCGTTGGTTGATTCTGGTATTGCTGCTAGTCATCCGGCAGTGGTTAAGGCTGGGGAATGGTTGTTGCAACAGCAAATTTTGGATTATGGTGACTGGGCGGTTAAGAATAAATTGGGTAAACCGGGGGGTTGGGCGTTTGAATTTATCAATCGTTTTTATCCAGATATAGATGATACGGCAGTGGTAGTTATGGCTTTGGATGCTGTGGAGTTGCCTGACCAGGAGCTGAAACGAGTGGCGATCGCTCGTGCTATGGAATGGGTAGCTTCGATGCAATGTGAACCTGGAGGTTGGGCGGCTTTTGATGTGGATAATGACCAAGACTGGTTAAATGGTATCCCCTATGGAGATTTAAAGGCCATGATTGACCCGAATACGGCAGATGTAACGGCGCGGGTTTTGGAGATGGTCGGTTGTTGTGGGTTGTCTATGAATAGTAGGCGGGTAAAACGAGCGATCGATTATTTGGAAAGGGAGCAGGAAGGGGAGGGTTGTTGGTTTGGTCGGTGGGGAGTTAATTATATATATGGTACGAGTGGGGTTATTTCAGCTTTGGCTGTTGTGGCGCGGGAAAGTCACGGAGGTTATATAGAAAGGGGGGCGACTTGGTTGGTTGGTTGTCAAAATTCGGATGGGGGATGGGGAGAGAGTTGTCGGAGTTATAACGATCCGTCGTTGAAAGGGAAGGGAAAAAGTACAGCTTCTCAAACTGCTTGGGCGTTAATTGGTTTATTGGCGGCGGGGGAGGCGACTGGTAATTTTGCTAGGGATACTATTGATAGAGGTGTTGATTTTTTGGTTTCAACTCAGAATGATGATGGGAGTTGGTTTGAGTCGGAGTTTACAGGTACTGGGTTTCCCTGTCACTTTTATATTAAGTATAATTTTTATCAGCAGTACTTTCCTTTAATGGCTTTAGGAAGATATGAGAATTTGATTAAAGAGTAAGGCTTTTCTGGAAATGATGGATTTTTGAGCGCACTTTCGATAATTGAATCAATTTAAGCTTTTTAGCAAAGACTTTATCAAAATAACATGAGTCTAAAACCCCGCCTTTTAAGGCGCAATATTTTTGGAGAGTTGCTCAAAATAACCTACTTCCCCTCCTGGGAGGGGCGGGGGTGGGTTAACTTCTGACTTCTGACTTCTGACTTCTGACTTCGTTAGATGGTATTGTAGGGGAAATTTATGGAAATGAAAAATGAAAAAAAGACTGTTTGGAGATTCAGGGATAAATGTTTCAGATGTAGGACTTGGTTGTTGGCAACTCGGTGGAGACTGTTGGGGTAACATTGACGATCAGAGGGCTTACGAAATACTTTCAACAGCGATTGACAACGGCATAAACTTTTTGGATACTGCTGATGTTTATGGCAACGGACAGAGTGAACTTTTAATCGGGAACTTCTTGAAAGGTTGTTCGGAAGAAATTTTCGTTGCAACTAAATTGGGTAGAGGTGAAATGTGGCCTGATAACTATAATGAAACAACTGTCCGTATGGCGATAGAGGCATCTTTAAAACGTTTAGGCGTAGAGTGCTTAGATTTGATACAACTTCACTGTATTCCTGGCAAGGTTTTGCGTCAAGGGGATGTCTTTGACTGGTTAAATAAATTAAGAAATGAGGGAAAAATTAAGCGATTTGGGGCAAGTGTAGAGTCTGTTGAAGAAGCATTGGTTTGTTTGGAACAAGAAAACTTATCTTCATTGCAAATTATTTTTAATATCTTTCGGCAGAAACCAATTAATGAACTGTTTCCTAAAGTTAAGAAAAAAAATGTAGCGATTATTGTACGTCTCCCCTTAGCCAGTGGACTTCTTACTGGTAAGATGAGGAAAAATCAGTCATTTCCCCCGAACGATCATAGATATTTCAATCGAGATGGGCAATACTTCAATGTTGGGGAAACTTTTGCTGGCCTTCCCTTTGAAATAGGTGTAGAACTAGCAGATGAACTTCTTGAATATGTTCCAAAGGAAATGACTATGTCACAGATGGCTTTACGGTGGATTCTCGATCATGATGTAGTTTCAACTGTTATTCCAGGTGCTAGCCAACCTAGCCAAGTTTCTACTAACGCACTAGCATCGGACTTATCTAATTTAAGCTCTGATATGCACCAAAAATTTAGCACATTTTATCAACAGCGAGTGGTGAAACATATTAGAGGTTCATATTAATAGACATCTCCAAAAACCAAAAATAAAATCAGTTACTCTACAGAAATCATCAGTTTTCTTGACATCCTCCCGACGCTACTCTATGAGACAGCGCGGGATTCCCTAGCATCACTGTTAGAGACTTTCTGCTTCTTAGCACCCGCATAAACGAGATTTACTCCCACAAGGTCTAAAAGCGCGCTCCTAAAGACTTGCCAGCGCCGCCAAAGGGGGTCTCCCCCATGAGCGACTGGCGCTGACACTGCTCCTCCCGCAG
>NZ_JAAHGH010000051.1 GCF_010672525.1 Okeania sp. SIO2B3
TAATTAAACTTATTTGTTCTGATAAAAAGTTGAGGGCGATCGCTATCTCTATCTCTATCTTTCCACTCAGTAAATAATTCCTTTTCTGGATTATTCTGATGACTGTAATTTATGAGAAATTCGATTAATTTTTTGGCTCGTTTGAGAGGTTCCTCACCCCAGTTACCTGTTCTTGCCATAGATTTTATTTGATTAGGGTTTACCGATCTAATCTAAAAGCATTGACATATAAAGGTTGAGCGCATTTTTTAGTTAAAAAAAGTCCAAGCTTTTAGGTTGTAATAGTTCAAAAAATTAGCATTTTAGGCGCATAGTTGCGCAGGATAATACCTTGATTATTCTTCCTCCTACCTCCTCTATAATTCCCCGTTCCTCCTGTCTCCTGTCTCCTGTCTCCTGTCTCCTGTCTCCTACCCTTACCCATAAGACTTTTTCAGCAAACCCTAATTAGAATTATTTGAAGTTTGGGTCAGAGCTATTTTATTGTAGTAAAACGCATCGGGGGTATGAGAATATCGAGCTACCAAGAACTACCAAAGAGTTAATTCAACTCTTCTAATTGTAGTCTCTCCCCACAGTCCCCACACTTTCCACACTTTGCAAACCCAAGTGGTTATAAATAATAAAAAAGTCCTGATACTAATTCACTTTCAAGATGTCACAAACAGTTTCAAACTTTAAAAGTGAAATAATTTCCTGAAATTACCGAATAATTAAGGTAAAAATCCTCTCCTTTAAAGGAGAAACAAGAAAAAATTTTCCTTTTATTCAATCCTATCCGTTTTAGGGAGAGGTCATTATCAATTATCCATTATCAATTATCAATTATTGAATGTATATTCAAGATTTTGTAGCTCTATAAAATCCTACTTTTGACTTTTGACTTTTAACTTCCGTGAAACGGTATGATACCAATTCCCATGCATTAGTGCTATACTTGGCTGAAACTTCAGTTATCAAGTAATTAATACAGGTTTAATAACTTATTTCCTAATTATTAGCTAGTTAATGCTAATTATTCTGGTGTTTGTCTCTCCCCCACTCCCGCACTCCCTTACTCCCCTACTTAAGAAAGTATAGAAAAGTTTTTGAGAAACTGTATGAATTTGGGTGGTTTGGGGTAGGTACAAACTAACCCAAACTGAAATTCCTAATCATTTTAAGTAATTGAAAAAAAGGTTTGGGTTACTCCCAAGCTATCCTCAAGCTGAATACTTTATTGTCAGAGATTTATAGGTAAATTATTGCATCCCTTGCCTTGGGGTAGTATCTACCTTTTATGGTAGAGATGTAACTTCAATAAAGAACAAAAATGAATAATACCAATTCTCAGAAACGTTTACCTAAACCTTATGTAAAGCAGAACAAAAAAATAAAACTCAAATAACTGCTTCTATTATTTTAGAAATAATTGAAGTAGGAGCAGTACTTATCACCTTATCTACAGTCACTTTATCTTTAACACTTCTACTTACTCCTTTAGCTATGTTTTGCATATTCTACAAGTACAGAATTTTTGAATTAATTAATTAAGTAATAAGAGTCGAGAGTCATCTCTTAAGATGGTAAGCATAATGCTTACCTAAGAGGACTTAGAGGATATCTGAAAAGTTGTTTAATACTGAATTTTGCCCCCCTAGCCCCCCAATTCTGGGGGGAACAAGAATCCATTAACTGGTAAAAGTCCCCCAAAATTGGGGGATGCGCGGGGGCTTTGCAATTCTTCAATTATTCTTATTTCTATTCAACTTATCAAGCTTTTGTAGAAAATAACTTTCTCGATATCCCCCTAATTGTCTCGATAATTCTAAACCTCTTTGAAAAGATGAAATTGCCAAACCAAAAGCTTTTAATTGTGCATAAACTTGACCCATACGGTCATAAATTTCCATCATTCCATAAACATTAACAAACTGTTGATCCATCAATAATTGAACTTTATATATTTCAATTGCTGCCTCCTTTTCATCCTGAGAAAGATAGAGCGCTGCCAACTTTTCCAAAGCATCACTAGCACTTATAAACCTTTGAATTGATTGAGCAATATCATAAGCTTCTTGATAGTATTGACTGGCAAGACTAAGTTTTCCAAGTTCCTCATAATCTTCAGCAATAGATATTTTTATATCCGGAACTTCTGTGATAATTTGTTGACCTTCGTAAAAATTGACCAATCTTTCTTTAGCTGTAATTGCTTGTAAAGGTTTTCCCGCTTGATTATAAATGAAAGCTAATTTTTCGATAGTATCTACTTTTTCAAAATTAGTAGTTAAAGAAGGATCTATTGTTTCTTCATTAGTAGATGTTTCTAACTCACTCTGCTGCTGAACCTCCAATAATTCTTCATAGGCGATCGCTGCATTATCATAATCTAGCCAATTCAAGTATATTTCCCCCATAGCTGTCAAAGCTTGTTTCAGAGTAGCAACATCCTCTTGCTCCCTAGCTTCAGCAATAACTTGTTGATAAACTTGAACTGCTGGATCTTTTGCTCTAACAGTATTAAATGCAGAACCTAATGCTTGCAACAATTCTATATTCACAGGTTCTTGCTCTTGAATCTCTGGTTGTAAGGTTTCCAGTCGTTTTGTAATCCACTGCACTTGTAATTTTTGACTATTATTCCATGCTATTTCTGCCACTCGTTCCAAAGCAGCTAACTCTTCTGCTTGACCAAGATAACGTCGCAAACGAAGTTCTCTATTCCAGGTATCAAAAGCTTTAGTTGTTTCTCCCCCCGCAAATAATGCTGCTGCTTCAGCGTTAAGTCGGTCGAGTTCTTGAGAAAGTTCTTCTCGTTTGTCCCCGGTAACAGTTCCTGTCGTAGGAGGTTCTGGCAAAAGTGGGTCTGGTTCGGTGCTTTCTAAAGGATTAGGGGAAAATTGATTGGGAGGTTCTAATTCTTGTTCTGCATCTGTTTGACGTTGAGAGATAATATTTACAGCATTTTTTCTGAGAGTATATTCGGAAAATTCAGGAGTTTTTGCTAAACAATAGCTTGAAAAGTAGAGGTAAAAACAACTGCTAGTGAGAACTAAGTTTTGAATTTTGAACATTTTAATTAGATGGTTAACTTTGATAATAATTTTATGTTAGGTGTTAGGTGTTAAGGTCTTATATCATGTCCGGATAATTAGTGATAAAAAAACTTTCTCCTTTTCCTCCTCTTCTTCTTGCTTCTTTCTTGCCTCCTGACTTCTGACTCCTGACTCCTCAGTCGTTTATTTATCAGTATTCTACCGGACATATATATGACATAATATTAGGTTTTATGTGAGGCTGAACATAATTATTAAAGTACTTTTTAGGAAGCGTGAGGTACAGTGTTAAAATTAATCTTTTTTTCCCTACTCCCTACTCCCTACTCCCTAAAGTCCTAAAATTTTGTACCTCATCAACTCCAAAACTGCTGTAAATTTGGTGTTGCTGATTTGAGGTATGAAATTCAACTTTGAGTAAATTTTAAGCTAAAACAATAGTGCAAATTATACCTATTTAGTCACCGAAAAACTCCTTTCTACCTACTAACTCCTGACTCCTGTGAAATCATACATTTATTCAACAACGCCCCTATTTAAAATAATAAATTAAGTTATCAATCATTCTCATCCTCAAAAGCTCTCGAAAAAATTGCCAGGGAAATAGTTGCATTCAAACAAAAATTCTGATATTTTGAAGATTATAAGATGTATAATCGGTAGCCTGACCATATGCATGATTTTTTATTCAACAAAAATAAAAATAGAAGCTGATTCGCCTCTTCCCATCTTCCCAATAATATGACGAAAAAATTAGCTGAATCGCCGAGAAGCCTCACACCATAATATGCAGATTTGGTGACCAGATGAATCGGCGACAAATTGAATAGGTTCGATGCCCATTCAATTTGCATGCTATCCCAGCAGAAGCTTTCGCCCTAGTTGAAAAACTTGTATTATTATATTGCTATAACCCCGGAAATTTTCCACCATGCGCACTGCCTACCAATATAAATTAAGGCCCAACTCAGATCAAATAGCCACCATAGAATTGTGGTTGGAATTGTTGCGTCGGCAGTACAACTATAGATTAGGTGAGCGGTTCTCATGGTGGTCAGAAAACCTTTGTCCAGTTAACGCTTGCCCCTTAGTGATGCCAATTCCTCCACTAAGAGATAATCCAGATTATTACTCTCAAAAACGAGATTTGGTCAATACCAAAGACAAGTTTTCTGAGTACAAGCTGATTCATTCTCAGGTCCTGCAAGATTGCATAAAACGGGTAAAACTTGCCTTTGATAGATGGTTTAAAGCAGACAAAAATGGACAGAAATTAGGGAAACCAAGGTTCAAGGGAATTGGACGTTATCGCAGTTTTACTTATCCTCAAATCAAACTTGACTGCATAGAAGAAAATCAAATTAATTTGCCCAAAATAGGAAAGGTAAAGTTAATTCAGCATCGTCCAATACCAGAAGGGTTAACAATTAAAACTGTAACTATTAGTCGTAAAGCTGATGGTTATTATGTGACTTTATCCCTAGAAGACAAATCAGTTCCAGCTTTGACTACTATTGTTGAACCTACATTAGAAAATACTCTGGGAATTGATATGGGGCTGAAGGAATTCTTAGTAACAAGTGAAGGAGAATCTGTCCCCATACCTCAATACTATCGCTCTTCTCAGAAGCGATTAAAGACTCTACAAAAACGTTTATCTCGAAAGAAAAAAGGAAGTAAAAGGTGGTTAAAGGTTGTCAAAGCTGTAGCGAAACAACATAAAAAGGTTGCGGATAAACGTAAAGATTTTCATTTCAAAACAGCCGATGAATTGTTATCAAAAGCAGAAGTTATCGCCCATGAAAACTTAAACATTAAAGGACTAGCAAAGACCCGTTTGAGTAAATCAATCAACGATGCTGGATGGGGTCAATTCCTGTCTATTTTGACTGTCAAAGCTGAAAATACTGGACAGAAAACTATAGCAGTGAACCCCAAAAATACTAGCCAAGATTGCTCAAATTGTGGAAAAAAAGTTGATAAAGAATTATCTCAAAGAACCCATTCTTGTCCGCACTGCGGCATAGCAATAGACCGCGACTTGAATGCAGCGATAAATATCAAAAATAGGGCGGTAGGGCATTCCGTCCTTAAAGCTCGTGGATCCCGACGGAATACCGGGGCTGCGAACCGAGAAGCCCACACTATAGCGCCAGCTTAGTGTGGGAGTATGTCACGTTTCAAGCATCTCTATTACAGGAAGTACTGATAACTGATAACTGGTAACTGAAATGACCATCACCCTCAAACTATTCGCAGCTTACCAAGAAGCCTATGGAGTCTCCGAACTCCAACTTACCCTTTCCCCAGGAACTACCGCCTCCCAACTTTTAGAACAGATCGTCACCCAACATCCTGAATTAGAGCAGTGGCGAAAAGTCACCAAATTTGGCATTAACTTCAACTTTGCCCCACCCGAAACCATCCTTCAAGACGGCGATGAAGTAGTCCTAATTCCTCCAGTTAGTGGGGGAGTAGGGGATTCAACTAATTAATAATTAATAATTAATAATTAATAATTACTAGACAGTGCAAAGTTCTTGGAATAACTATTGCTAGCTAAGGCTTTCAGGGATTTCAAGGTGAGAAAATCTCAATTCACTAATATAGGTTCTGTAAGCCTTTTCCAGTAATACTTTCAGCCTTGAAAGTAAATTGTTTTTCAGAAGAACTTTGTACTCTCCAGTAATAATTAGGGTTTGCTGAATAAATCTCAAAGCATTTACAGATAAAGGTTTTAGCCTTTTTAGGTCTGTAATACCTTGGTTTTCAGCTCCAATCGCTCAAAAAGGAGCGCATTTTGGGATCATAGTTGGCCAGAAAATCAAGGGAAGATTCATCAATACCATTACGGTTGCAGGACTGCCAATCATTTTAGATTTTAGATATTTTTTTTAGAAAATATAATTTCTTTGGTATATAGTATTAAACCACTTACCTCTAGAAGCCTTTTCACTATAAAATGCTACATTTATTAAAATAAATCCAATATAGCAAAAAAAATAAGAAAGAAGAAAGAAGGAAGAAGAAAAAGTATTACGTTGTCTGAGTTTTAAGCTCTCGATCTGTCTCCGCCTTTTGCTCCCATTGCTATAACATTATTCACATTTAATACTAAATTAAATAGAAAAAATATGACAGAATAAAAACAAATTTATTCTGAAAGTTAGTAATATAGCGTTTTTCAGTAAAAGTGAAGTACACCTATTTTTATTTGTCTTCTGTTCCCTTTTCCCTAAAACCAACCAATTTTGTACCTCACCAGCATGGAAATTGCTATATTAACAACTAAAATATTAATCAATATTGGCTTAAAAACTATAACAAATTCAAACTAAATACTTATAAAAGCAACTAATTTTTAGTTTAATTATAATAAATAAGCCCTTGATAATACTCCTCAAATAGCCACATTCAAAATAACTACTAAATCAACAACATTACCTGCCAAAACAGAAAATATATCTGTTGCAGTTAATAATGAAAAATAGAAAAAAAAATAATCCAGACTATTTTTGTCGGGTATAGTTGACGGTGATTTTTACCCATGCTACTATTTCAAAAAGTGCAGAACAATTCTTAGTTAGTTAGAAGTAGGGAGTAAAGAATATGACCCAGGCCACAAATATCGATAGTCAAATCCACAGTCAAAATACAGCAATAGAAACACTCAAGTGCAAAGAATGTGGTGAAGAATACCCACTAGAAGCCAAACATATATGCGAAGATGTATGCTTTGGCCCCCTAGAAGTAAAGTATGACTATGAAAAAATCCGTCAAACAGTGAGCCGGGCAACAATCGAAGCTGGTCCTAACTCTATATGGCGTTATCGTCAGTTCCTACCAGTAACAACAGATAACGTAATAGACGTAGGAACAGGTATGACTCCCCTACTAAAATCAGAACGTTTAGCCCGTCGCCTGGGTCTAAAAAATCTCTACATCAAAAATGACGCTGTAAATATGCCTACCCTCAGCTTCAAAGATAGGGTAGTATCAGTGGCCCTCAGTAGAGCTAGAGAATTAGGTTTCTCCACAGTATCCTGTGCCAGTACAGGCAACCTAGCAAACTCCACCGCAGCGATCGCAGCCAAAGCAGGATTAGAGTGTTGTGTATTTATCCCCTCCGACCTAGAAGCAGGCAAAATTCTCGGCACCCTAATTTACAATCCAACAGTTATGGCAGTCAAAGGTAACTACGACCAAGTAAACCGCCTCTGTTGCGAAGTTGCCAATACCTACGGTTGGGGATTTGTCAATATTAACCTCCGTCCCTACTACTCAGAAGGTTCAAAAACTTTAGGCTTTGAAGTCGCCGAACAACTAGGATGGCAACTACCAGACCATATCGTTGCTCCCATCGCCTCCGGTTCCCTCTACACTAAAATTTATAAAGGGTTCCAAGAATTTGTCAAAGTAGGCTTAGTAGAAGATAAAGCAGTTCGTTTTAGTGGAGCGCAAGCTGAAGGTTGTTCCCCAGTAGCTCAAGCATTCAGAGAAGGTCGTGATTTTATCACCCCAGTTAAACCTAATACTATTGCCAAATCAATCGCGATCGGCAACCCCGCAGATGGTATCTACGCATTAGAAGTAGCTCGCAAAACAAACGGTAATATCGAATCTGTCACCGATACTGAAGTTATTGAAGGTATGAAGTTATTGGCAGAAACAGAAGGCATCTTCACAGAAACAGCAGGTGGTACAACCATTGCAGTGTTGAAAAAATTAGCAGAAGCAGGCAAAATCGATCCTGAAGAAACTACAGTTGCCTACATTACAGGTAATGGCTTAAAGACACAAGAAGCAGTACAAGGTTATATCGGCGAACCTCTAACAATAGATGCAAAGTTAGACAGTTTCGAGCGAGCTTGGGAACGCGCACAAACATTAGAGCGTCTTGATTGGGAGCAAGTTTTGGTTTAACCAACTTCACCTCAAAAATGCCTACATACACCTATGAAAAACCGGCATTGCTGAGGGGCGGGATGAATATAAGTGGGGTGGATATCCTGCCAAGGAGTGAAAATATCAGGAACGGGCAAGATGCCCATTCCACAAAACTATTAAAATCATCCCGCATTTATGCAACGGCGGAAAAATAATTTTTTTCTTAAAGATAGACAGTTTTTCTTAGTTCAGTATTAAGATGAAAATTTGCAAATAGCAAATAAAGTATTATCAATATAATCTAGATTAATCAATTATGGCAGTTACAGTTTTAATTCCTACCCCACTGCAAAAATTTACTGAAAATAAAACAAAAGATAAAGCAAAAGTTGAAATTGAATGTGGCGGTGGTAATATCTCAGAATTAATAGATTCTCTAGAAACAGACTATCCCGGAATCAAAAAAAGTCTCTGTGATGACCAAGGGGAACCCCGAAGATTTTTAAATTTTTATGTCAACAGTGAAGATATCCGGTTTTTAGAGGGAACAAAAACATCTCTACAAGATGGAGATGAAGTGAGCATTGTTCCTGCTGTTGCTGGTGGTTAATATCAAATCCGTTTAATTGGACATAAAAAAAATCTCCAATCGTCATAACTACGCTCATCTTTGTAATTCTCTCTCCTCTCTGACTCCTGTAGGGGCGATTTCCGTTCCGGAATGCTCCTAATTACGCTAAACACCTACGACTCCTGACTCCTCCTGACTTAACCATTCTATGGCTGTTTAACCGGATTTGATATTAATAGCGATCGTTAAAGTAGCGATACGGCTGATGCTACGCTCTGCGATCGCATCCACAAAAAAATCTCTCAAATTCAGCCTCTAGATTGTTTTTTACATTTACCTAAAGAATCTAGAAGATTTACACCGTCTAGCAATAATGCTTGATTTGATTTAAACTTAGTTCAGGCTGTGAGATAATATTTCTAATTATAGAAATAACTTGGAGATTTAATATGGTGCAAGGTAATATATGGATTCCAATTGCAGTCGTTGTAGTAGGCTTTGTTGCTGCTGTTACTATCGGTTCAATTGCTTGGTATAATTCTAAGCGTCCTCCTGGTTGGGAAGATGCACAACGTCCTGACTATGTTCCTAAAGTTAGTGACGATAAAGATAGCTAGAAGCACAAAAATTTACCGAAAAATTTGGTTTAAAGCCTCGCCCTTGTAGGGCGACTTTTTATCTTAGCATGCAAGTGAATTGAATATATGATAAAGTGTTATTAGTTGCCCGGAGAAACTCGGAAACTCGTGCGCGGACGTGGAGGGAAGCGTAACCCAACCCCATCTCCTCCCGGGAGGGGAGCAAGAGGGGGTGGGTGCAGCACTCTTTGTTAGCGGACCTATGCATCATCAAAGCGTCAACCCGCCGAGGAACTAAGGTTCGGTTTTGTTTCTCTGTGCCTTTAGGTTAGAGAGGATGTCAATGAAGATTAGAAGCTACTGTGACTTAACTACACAGAGGCATTAACTTTCTGTGTAGGTTTCTGATGTTTTTTAAAGCACGACAAATCCTGAACCAGTTATTTAGTGTCAACTTCTGGCACGTTTGCTGGATATATATAATATTGGTAGGTATATTTTAGTGACGTTCTCCTACATCATAATCTTTGATTTGATGTAGGCTTCCCAACCTTACAGATAGGGCTTTCTGTTTTGCTGGCGCAACGCTGCGCGTTACATGTCGCGGAGCGAAACACAGGGAGCGCAACCACTTAACCCTCTAAAGACACCAGACGATGAGACCCACCGCCTTTTTGTACTAAACAATTCTGTACTCCAGAAAGTTCCCTTAAGAGTTTTACCTTTTCACCGAAAAATGGGGTTTGAAGCCTCGCCCTTCTAGGGCGACTTTTAAATTGGTTTTTCTTCAACAACTATGTTATCATATTGTTAGTTTAAAGTCATACTATGAAAGCTAGATTTAAGTACCGTATATATCCAACACCGGGACAAAAATACCGATTAGCAAAGCTATTTGGTTGTGTCCGTGTAGTCTAGAATGATAGTCTAGCTTGCTGTCAAGAAAAATACAAATTAGGAGAGAAGAAACCTGCTAACTCTGAACTACAAAAACAGTTTATTACTCAAGCTAAAAAGGCGGAGGATAGAGAATGGTTATCAGAGGTTTCAGTTGTACCATTACAGCAATCATTGAATGATTTAAACCAAGCTTATCAAAACTTTTTCAGTTCTACAAAAGGCCAGAGAAAAGGCCAAGCCATAAAACCTCCCAAATTTAAAACCAGGAAATCAAAACAGACTGCCAGGTTTACCTTGAGAGGGTTTAAAGTACACCAAGATAAAGTTTATTTAGCTAAGATTGGAAAGCTGAAAGTAGCCTGCTATGCGAAAACTACCCAGTGAGCCTAGCTCAGTAACAGTTATTAAAGATTCAGCTAATAGATACTTTCTTAGTTTTGTCGTAGAAAGACAACCAGAAACTTTACCAAAAACTGATAATTCTGTAGGCATAGATTTAGGTATTAAAACCTTTGCAACATTCAGCAATGGTACAAAGATTGATGCACCAAAACCGTTGAAAAAACGGATTAAGAAGTTAAGAAAGTTAAGTAAGTCATTATCTAATAAAACCAAAGGGTCTAAAAGGTATGAAAAAGCACGGGCTAGAGTTGCTAAGTTTCATGGTAAATTAAAAGATACAAGGACAGATTTTCTACATAAATTATCTACTAAAATAATTCGTGAAAACCAAACAGTTGTTTTAGAGGATTTGAATGTTTCTGGCATGGTAAAAAACCGCAAATTATCCAGAGCTATATCTGATTTAGGTTGGCGACAATTTAGAACTTTCTTAGAAGGAAAAGCAGAAAAGTATGGTCGTGATTTGAGAGTAATTAGTCGTTGGGAGGCGACGACTCAAAAATGTTCATGTTGTGGTTTTCGTGGAGGCAAATTAGACCTTCAAGTGCGAGAATGGGAATGCCTTAATTGTGGTGCCAAACACGACAGAGACGAGAATGCAGCAATAAATATATTAGTCGCGGGCGGGCAGTCCGAGACATTAAACGGACGTGGAGGCAAGCATAAGACTAGCGCATCTGGTAGCAGCAGCCTGTGTTAGCGGAGCTTTGCGCCAGCAAAACGTCAACCCACCGAAGAGCTACGGTTCAGTAAGAATCTCCGCGCCTTCAGGCCGGAGAGGATGTCAACGGTTGAGGACGAACTTCTGAATTGAACTCCATACTCGCTATTTGTTTTCATAGTTTTCTCAGGTGCGTACTACCGCTACTCCTGATACAATCAAAATAACACAAAAAAGCACACAATGCAAGAAATAAGTGGACGCTGCGCGGTTTATTTGTTGGTCGGCAATTCCCCTCCCGTTAACATTTGTATAAAGGGAGACCACTTGCCGACATCAAAGTTGGCGATTGAGATTTAAAAGACACTGACTATAGAACAATATTCTAGAAAGATTAACAACTATTTATTCTTCATCCCACTAGGAAACTGGTTAATCTTAGCTATACCATAGAATGTAATATCATCTCTTCCTACCCGTAGTCGATCTACTCTTAATTGAGTATTTTCTAAGGCAAATTTATCTAGGTCTAGTAAATTATTTACATGGTCTATTAGAGATTTACCTAAATCTACTGACTCTTGATTACCATCATATTTAACATTGACAAATTTGATTTTACGTCTATCTTCCACTTCAACGTTAGCAGTTAAATCAACTTCTATAGGTTGATTTGGATTTCCTACACCGATTTGAGTTTTAAGTCTGAGGGCTCGATCTTCAGTGATAATCATTTGAGTATTTTGGAAGTGTAGGGGTTGTCCCTGATATTTGAGCCTTTGGAGTTTCTCTACCACAAATGGTGTATTGAAAGAAGTGGTCAAGTCAGACTCAGTTAATACAGTCCTCATAGTGGCCTGGATCGGCTGCCTTAATTTGACCTTACCAGTAAAAATTGCACTAAAGTCTATTGAGACAGCTTGCAGGTAAAGCTCCATAACTTCAATCCGAAGGCCATTGTACATCCGCATTCCTTTGCCAATGAAATCAAACCCATCCAGACTACCCTGTAAAAGTTTGGCCACTGGCTCGGCACGGACATTGGCTTCGACTTTATCAGAGCTTTTAAACAGAGCTGCTATTGCTGCTCCTGCTGCCTTGCTCACTAGGCGATCGCCACTTTGATTTTGCATTGGTACATTGGTAAACAACGCAGTCACCATAATTTTTCAATGTTTGCCTTCATTGATATCCTAACAGTTTGATAAAGAATTGTAAAGTTTACTTGTACTTATGTACTTAATAAGCATTACTTTGCATCTACTTATCAATTTCAGAGAAGACATAGCCTAGTGCCGCTACGCGGAAGTTAAAAGTCAAAAGTCATGCATCGAGTGCGTAATTCTGAGGGGACCTCAGAATGTAAGACGCACTCAAGACAGTCAATCATTTTTGATTTGTAATTGTTTTAGGATTTTGTAACTGGTCAGTTATTTCCGTCATCCTGCACTAGGCAAATTTTTTAGCAATTAATTGACTGAATCAAGGGGTGTACCTTGCAGACAAGCATCCGTGAGTATAGCTCCATTGAAGTCAGCGCGATCGACAATAGCACAGAGCAAATTAGCCCGTTGTAAATTTGTGCCCCGGAGTATGGCCCCAGTAAAATTAGCTTCTTCTAAATCTGCTTGGGATAAATCTGCACCAGCTAAATTAGCACTACTAAATTCTGCTTGAAATAGAATAGTTCTAGTGAAGTTCACACCTCGTAGGTCCGCCCCACGAAAATCAGCCCCACTCAAGTCCAAATTATTCAATACAGCCCCATTTAAGAAAGCACCTGCAAAGCTAGCTCCTCTAACTTGGGCATCCATAAAAATAGCACCCCGTAGATCAGCATTACGAAAGTCTGCCTCTCTCAAATCTGCACCAGTGAAGTCAGCTCCACGCAGGTTAGCTCTCAGAGTAGCTTTCTGTAGATTAGCCCCAACAAAATTAACTCCAACCAAGTTTGCTTGGTAGAAGTCTGCTTCTGAAAGCTGGGTTCCTGCTAAATCTACACCAGGGAGATGAGCGCTTGCTAAAAGTTTAATTTTGCCAACTCGAATGGCCGAAATATCTAGGGACATTGATTGATTCATATCTATTTAGGTGTTAGGTGTTAGGTGTTAGGTGTTAGGTCTTATACCAATTCCTAAAATTAATGCTACACTTAGGTAGCACTTCAATCATTAAGTAATTAACACAGGTAGAATGATTTTTTTGTTAATTTGAGTCAAGTTAATGTTAATTATTCTGATGTTTACTTCCCCTCCACGGTCGGGGTTAGGGGTGGGTTCACTCCCCCCTCCTGGGAGAGGTTAGGGGTGGGTCTCCTACTCAAGAAAATGTAGAAAAGTTTTTGAGGAATGGTATTAAGTGTTATACCAAGGGTGAAAAAAGAATACTTTTGTGAGTAGAAACTTCAATTATTAAGTAATTAACACAGGCACAATGACATTTTTGATAATTAGCACACCAGTAGCGTATTAATTATTCTGATGTTTACTACTCCCCCACTCCCCTACTCAAGAAATAGAAAAACTCCTACATCCACAGTTAAGAAAAGATCGAATATTCTTAAGGATATTAATTTACAGATGTCTTTGATGTAACTACTTCCTCTAACCAAACGTTGGGCAGTTGAGTTGGTCTTTGAGGTAATTGCATCAGACCCATTTCAGTTAATCGAATGACGTTGCTGAGAGATTCTACAAGAATAGGCTCAAAATATGTGCCACTGTGATTGATACATTTTTCTAAAGCTTCTCCCAAACTAAGAGCTATTCGTTTACCTCGTGCTTGTATTAGCTCTTGAAAGTAAGAAATTAACCCCAAAATTCGAGATTCTATAGGTATTTCCTCTTCTCTGAGACCATCTGGTTTACCGCTACCATCCCAATATTCTAAATGATGAGCCACAATTTTAGTTACAGGTGCTAACTCTGGCATTGCTGTTAATAATTGAGATCCAAGTACGCTCCTTTCCTGCCAAAAAGTTAAAGTTGCATCATCTAATTCATCTGGTGTTTGAGTAAATACTTCGTTTGGTGCTGATGCTAACCCCACTCGAAACAATAATCCTGCTAACCGCAAACGTCGCAACTGCAAAGTAGGTAAATCTAACATTTGACCAAGAGTTTCAGATAAAGCTGCTACTTGCAAAGAGGCAATAGGGTTAGTCCGATCGCGTTCATCTACTTTCTGCGCCATTCGTAAAAAGGCTTGCAATTTATTAGCATTTAGGTTGCGACTAACTCGTAATGCTTGACCTTCCAACTCCCAAAGCTCCCTGGTTTGACGATTCATCGCAATCATCTGCTGTTGGGAAGTTTGCAGATAAGAAACTATTCGAGATACCACGTTAGTCATATCTGTAGGTGGTACATCTTTGATAGTTATAATTTCTTGATGTTGTTTTTGAATGGTGTCTGCTAAGGCAGGATCATAGGGGCGACATCTTTCTATGAGAATTTCTGCGGCTTTAGCTACTAAAGTTTTATCAAAAGTCCATAAACCGTAAAATTTTCTTTCTACATCTACAGTGGGTTGACCATTGAGTACATATTCATCTTCTGATAGTTCGTGGCAAAGTACCATAGCTCTGTAACTTGGAGCTAGGATAATTAGATTCCATTCATTAACTAAACTATCCGTGGTTTCTAAATTAACTAAAGAGACATTTTCTAGCTGACTTGTAGGATGTTTGGATAACCCACTATCTAGTACTGCACTAATAACAATGTGACGGCTAGATTGTGCTATTTCTTGATAACGATCTGCTTCTTGTAAATACCATTTCCCTTTTTGAAATGTTACCAAAACTAATGGTTTTTCTTCGGCATTTTTAGTGTTAGTTTGTAATATGTGGTCTTCTAAAGCATGGCATAAAGCTACCAATGTATTTTTGAAATAAACTCCATAACTAGAGGGAAGTTTTCCTTCCGGACTAGCTTCTTTAAGTTGATTTAAAGTTGCTTCTAGATTCATTTTATTAAATGATGATTATTTTATATATTTGTATTTTATCTTTTAGGCACCTTGATTATTAAAGCAATCGCTTCTTTTATTTATACATACTATGATGATTTTGTCAAGCATTATCGGGTTTTTATGGGTCTAAAAAAGTGGTAAAATATATCCGAATATAATAGAGGTATACAACTATGACAGTTTATCAAGACAGGGAAGCATTTATTCCTTATTCTAGAAAAGATATCATAGAACTTTGTATTCAAGATGGTAAGTTACCAGAAAGCTCTTTACAAAAGTTTAGAGATTTTTGTTCTATTCTCCTGGCTTATTATCATTTTAAATTACATAAAACACTGGAGATATTAAAGGAAAATTATGCTCCATTTAATCCAGATGCTAATACTAAATATATTGGTTATCACTCTGAATCAGAACTAGCAATGATGAAAACTAAAGTTGTTCAGAGTTTTGAGAAAATTCTAGAGCAAGGAAATTTTTTTCCCATATCTCGGGCTAGTTTAGAACGTGCTTTTCAGGAAACTTCACTAATTGAACTGAAGACAGATATCAATTTTGATGACTTTGAAGAGATAATATGTTACTGTCGAGGAGATATATATAAGACAATAAAAGTTAAGAAATTTTTTTTCCGCAAAATTGAAAAGAAAATTGATATTTTTGAAAGGGTTGCTTTATTAATTAAGTGCCAAAATACAGAGGATACTGATAGTTCGGAAGATGATGGGGAAGAATCTCATCTGAGTTCTAAAAAAATCTATATTTCTCTCTATAAAAATATTCCTAAAAATGATATAGAATTTCTATTTCCTAACGTAAAAGTTAGTATGACTTTGAAAGACCGTCTAATGTTAGTAGTACCTGCTATTGGTGCAGCAGTACCTATTGCTCTGAAAATTGTACCGCAACTTTTACTAATTATTGGTGTAATTGTTTTTTTAGCTTTTGGTCCGTCTTATGTAGAAAAATTAAACTTGAGAGCTAATCCGGAAGATGTGAGGAATATGACAGGAGTTTTATTAGCTTCATCATCTCTATTTATAACTTTAGGAGGATTTTGTTTCAAGCAGTATAGTAAATACAAAACTAAACAGATTAAGTTTCAAAAACAGGTAACAGACACTTTATTTTTCAAGAATATTGCTAATAATGCAGGTGTATTTCAAACTTTAATTGATGATGCAGAAGAAGAAGAATGTAAGGAAATTATTTTAGTTTACTATCACTTATTGACAAGCAATACATATCTAACTCCAGAACAATTGGATAACAAAATTGAAGCCTGGATGGAGCAAAAATTTGATACAAAAATTGACTTTGATATCAAAGGACCATTGAATAATCTCGCAAAAATTCAGGGCAAAATTGTCAGAGATGATGAAGATGAGGATGAGATTTCAGATATACCATTATTAACCTATGATGAAAATGGTTGTTGTCGAGTATTACCCTTAGATGATGCAAAACAATTAATAGATTATATCTGGGATAATGCGTTTCATTATGCTTAAGGAAGTAAGTTTAATAATTAATAATTAATAATTAATAATTATAGCGCTGCGCGCAGGCAATAGGCAACAGGGAGAATAAAAAACTTATAATATAAGACTTTTAGCTATTGGACACCTCGTGCAATTTGTACATAAGCCAGCAGATATTGCTATAACTGAATTAGTAGTCTCTCATTTTTATATAGAGGTAATTTATGGAAGCTGGTTTAGTAGGTTTAGCAGGTTGGGGATTATCAAAAATTGCCGACTCTTTGTGGGATGATGCCTGGAAAAAAGCGGGCGATAGCCTAACTCAATCCCTGAATAAAAAAGATATAGAAAAGGCAATTGAAGCTGGAGAAAAAGCTGTGAAGGAATGGGAAAATAAACTCCCATCTCAACAACTTTTATTCTATTCGGCTAAACGGGATGGTTGGAATGGAGTTAACAAATTTCTGAGTCAATATTTTGAACATTCTGCTGTTTTGACGGAATTACAAAAACCATTAATTGATCTAGGCAAGCCAGATGTTGATATTTTAATTACGGTATTTCAACAGGAAGCTGAAGCCAAAAAGATTCAATTAAATCAACAAAGTTTACAGCAATGGTTATTGATTTTTATTAATGCTTATTTTCAGCATACTAATACTTATATTCAATTTCAGGTTGCTAAACAAAATTATTTTGAACAGTTAGCAAATTGGTTTGATGATGTTAAATTTGCTGGTATTTCTGTACCTGGGCAAGAGGTAGATAAGTCTGAGAAGTTAGCCTATATTTTTGTTATGCCTGATGTGGTTGAAGATGTTTCAAAAAGTGCTGGTTTTGAACGAGATTTTTTATTAGCTGGAACTGGGGAAAAATTGGAGAGGGAGTTGTTTGTAAATACTACTGGCAGAAAATTTTTAGCCTCGGAATTGTTAACTCAAAGTCAGTCACGGAAATTTGTAATATTAGGTGCGCCTGGTTCGGGAAAAACAACTTTGATGAGTTATTTTGCTGTGATGTTGGCTCAGTCGATCTCCCCAAGCTCCCTTGGTAAGGAGTCGATCCCCCCAACCCCCCTTGGTAAGGGGGGCTATAGTTCTGGAAATTCTGTGGCTCAAAACAGCGATCGCTACACTGAATCTTCTGAGTCGATCCCCCCAACACCCCTTGGTAAGGGGGGCTATAGTTCTGGAAATTCTCTAGGTGAGATGGGCGATCGCTCCAATGAATCTTCTTCCCCCCTTTCTAAGGGGGGCCAGGGGGGATCTAAAACTCAATGTGCAACAATACTAGGCTTAGATCCAAACACGGACTGGCTCCCAATTTTAATTAGAATACGAGACTTAGCACGACATCCTGACAAAAGCATTCTCGAATATGCTCGTATATTTGCTGAGAAAACTATGGCAGTCAAAACTTTACCAATAGGATTTTTTGAACATTGGTTAGAGGATGGCAGAGCGTTAATATTGTTGGATGGTTTGGATGAAGTGGCAGAAGAGGGCAAACGTTATGATGTAGTCAGACGCATTGAGAATTTTTTAGGACAGTTTGACAGAAATAGGGCAATTATTACATCTCGTCCTGCTGGTTATCGACGTGACTTTTTCCGCACTGAGGAATTTCCCCACTATCAAATGCAGTCGTTTGATGATGAGAAGATTTCGGCGTTTATCAATAATTGGTATGACAGTCGGTTTCAGGATAAGGCGGAGGCTGAAAGGAGGAAGGAAAGTTTACGAAAGGCGTTGGATGATAATGACAGGATTAAGTTGTTGGCACGGAATCCTTTGTTGTTGACAATTATTGCTTTGATTCATCGGTATCAGGCGGTTTTGCCCAAAAAACGGTTTGAGCTTTATGATGCTGCGGTGAAGACGTTGTTAACTTCTTGGGATGCTAATAAAGAAATCAGTAATCATGGGGTGTTTAAATATTTAGATTTAGACGATCTACGCAGGTTGATGGAATTATTGGCATATTGGGTGCATACTCAGGGAAATGTTGGGGATAATCAGGGTGGTACGTTGATAGATAGGGATGAGTTGACCGAGCAGTTGAGTCGAGAGATTAAGCAGTTGAAGCAGGTGCAGTTGTATCAGGCAAAGGAAGAGGCAGAAAGATTTGTGAAATTAATTCGGGAGCGCACTGGTTTGTTGAATGAACAGGGGCAAGATTGTTATGGGTTTGTGCATAAGACTTTTCAGGAATATTTGTGTGCTGAGGAGATTAATTATCAGTTGGAGAATGAGCTTGATTTTGGGATTATTTTAAATGCTATTCGAGAACATTTACATGATGCTCACTGGCGAGAGGTTTTATTGTTGTTGATAGCGCAACAAAAGCCAAAAAATGTTGCTAAGGCAATTCGAGCAGTTTTGAATAATGGTAGTGAGTATGAGGAGTGGTTACATCGGGATTTGTTTTTTGCTGGAAATTGTTTGGCGGAAGATCCGAAGGGGTTGCGGAGTGTTGATGGTGAGTTGGTGCAAGAGATTTTGGAGAGGTTGGTTGAGTTGGAGGTGAGTAGTAAGGAGTTGGTTGGTTGGAAGGTGCGCGGGCAGGTTTATCAAATTTTTTGTAGTTTGTATGAAACTGATTTTGAGGCGGAAGTTTTGGAGATGTTGAAAAAGCGGGCAGATTTGATTGATGAGAAAAGGTTGCTGAAATATCGAGCAGAGTTTGGGGAAAACGATAAGGTAATTCAAACATTGATTGCAAAACTAAAAGAAGAGTCTTCTAGTATCCGTAGGAAAGCAGTTGAAGCTTTGGGAGATTTGGGCAATACTTCTGAGGCTGTAGTTAATCCTCTAATATCTCTGCTTCAGGGTAAGGATTCTGATCTAAGTTGGGAGGCGACCCTAGCATTGGGTTATTTAGCCAGTACTTCAAAAAAAGTAGTCACTATCTTACTAAAACTACTTGAAGATGAAAATTCCCATGTATGTGGGATGGCAGCTTTTGCCTTGGGATTATCAGGCAGCAATATTTCAGGAGCTGTAGTTACCACTCTGCCTACTCTGATTCAAGATAGAGTAATCAGCACAATACTACCTCTGCTTGAAGATGAAAATTCTCATGTACGTTGGAGGGCAGCTTTTGCCTTAGGTTATTTGGGTAACAGATCAGAAACGGTTGCTAGTTCTCTGCTGAAACTACTTCAAGATAGTGATTTCAACGTATGTGGATGGGCTGCCTATGCCTTAGGCAATTTGGGCAATAATTCAAAAATAATCATTAGTGCCATGCTCGAACTACTTCAGGGTAACGATTCTCGTGTGCGCTCAGAAGCTGCCTATGCCTTGGGCAATTTGGGCAACAGTTCCGAGACTGTAATCAACGCTCTACTACCACTACTTCAGGACAAGGATTATACTGTGCGAGAGAAAGTAGCCAAAACTTTAAGCATATTAGGTAATAAATCAGAAACAATAGTCAATGCCCTACTACCATCACTTCATAATGAGGATTCTTATGTTCGTTTAATGGCAGCCGAAGCCTTGAGTAAGTTGGGCAACTATTCAGAAATAGTGGTTAGCACCCTGCTAGATTTACTTGAGGATGAGACTCGTCCTTCTGTCCGTAAGAATGCAGCCGATGCTTTGGGCAAATTAGGCAAAAAATCCAACAATATCCTCCCCACCATCATTGAATGGATTCAACAACATCAAGATTCAGAATATGTCGGCAGAGGTATTGATGTGCTGTGGGATTTAGTTGTAGGCAAGGAAAATTGAGGTCATGGGGTGTTAATCATTGTAGCCTCCTGCCCCTTACTGAAAGCTAAAACAGGGGGTAATTACCACCCTCTAGATATTTTTTTGTAAATATTTTCAAAAAATATTTTTACTGATTTCCATTAGACATCTCCAAAAATCAAAAATAAAACCAATTCAGTTTTTTTTTCAATAAGTATGTTATGGTAAATTTTAATAGTTAAAAACTCAGATTATGAAGGCTAGATTTAAGTATCGTATGTATCCAACACCAGGGCAAAAATACCGGTTAGCAAAGCTATTTGGCTGTGTCCGTGTTGTTTGGAATGATAGCCTAGCTTGCTGCCAAGAAAATTACAAATCAGGAGAAAAGAAACCAACTAATTCTGAACTACAAAAGCTTTTTATTACTCAAGCTAAAAACACTGAAGACAGAGAATGGTTATCAGAAGTTTCAGTTGTACCATTACAGCAATCATTAAATGATTTAAACCAAGCTTATCAAAATTTATTTACTTCAACTAAAGGCCAAAGAAAAGGTAGACCTGTTAAACCTCCAAAGTTCAAAACTAGGAAGTCAAAACAAACCGCTAGGTTTACCCTGAGAGGGTTTAAAGTATATCAAGAAAAAGTTTATTTGGCTAAGATTGGAAAGTTAAAAGTGGTCTGGTCAAGGCCATTGCCAAATCCACCTTCTTCAGTAACAGTAATTAAAGACTCAGCTAACAGATATTTCTTAAGTTTTGTAGTAGAAATACAACCAGAAACTTTACCAAAAACTGATAGTTCAGTAGGTATAGATTTAGGAATTAAAACTTTTGCTACATTCAGTAATGGTCAAAAAATTGATGCACCAAAACCATTGAAGAAAAGAATTAATAACTGTCGTAAGTTAAGCAAGTCTTTATCTAAAAAAACTAGGGGGTCTAAACGATATGAAAAAGCACGGATTAGGGTTGCTAAATTTCAGGCTAAATTAAAAGATACTAGGACAGATTTTCTGCATAAATTATCTACTAAAATAATTCGTGAAAACCAAACAGTTGTTTTAGAGGATTTGAATGTTTCTGGCATGGTAAGAAACCGCAAATTATCCAGAGCTATATCCGATTTAGGTTGGCGACAATTTAGAACTTTCTTAGAAGGAAAAGCTGAGAAATACGGTCGTGATTTTAGAGTAATTAGTCGTTGGGAACCTACTTCTCAAACTTGCTCTAGCTGTGGTTTCAAAGGTGGGAAGTTAGACCTTCAGGTGCGAGAGTGGGAGTGTCTCAACTGTGGTGCAAAACACGATAGAGACGAGAATGCAGCAATAAATATATTAGTCGCCGGAGGACATTCGGAGACAAAAAACGGACGTGGAGGTAAGCGTAAGACTAACGTCAAGGTAGCAGCACCCTACGTTAGCGACAGCTATGCGAAGCAAAACGTCAACCCGCCGAAGAGCTACGGCTCAGTAGGAATCCCCGCGTCTTTAGGCCGGGGAGGATGTCAAAAACCTTATAGCGAAAAAGATTCACTGATTTGACTAAATTTGAGCAGATTTATAATTAGTTTGATCGCTCTATTCCTTATTCAATTATTCCAAGCAATTCGACAAATCCTCCAAACTGCTAAAACTTAAAATTGCTCTTCCCAGGTATTCTAACTTTTCCATCGATAATTGTTGAATGTTCTCTCGGAAAATTTTCACTAATTTATCCTGAAAATTTTCTCTCCAGTTGACCTAATATTAATCTTTGCATCCCAATTTCTAACCCCTCTAGCTAATATAATTTCACCTGTACAGTCTTCTAAAAATATTTCTCGCTTATGTACTTCCTCCGCCACTATATCTGTTGACTTTTCTTCCGCACCAAAACTGCAGCATCAACCGCCGACAAACCAGAAACATCTACTTTATGAATACTAACTCCTCTTTTTTCCAAATCATAAGTATAGGTTTTGTCGTAATAGTGGAGTATTAAATCTGAAGCTGCTGCCAAATTTCCTTCCCTCAGAAAATTAATTGCTTGTTGTGCCCGCGCACCTCCTAAACGCCTCCTAATACGTTCAGTTGCAGCAATCAAATCATTAATATCCCCCTCTCCATAAATTTTCACCAAAAATTCCACTCTTTCCTGACGACTGCGACTTATCTCAATAACTTTCGCCCTTTCCATTTGCTCAAAAATTTCCTGGGGAATACGACACATTCCAATACGCTTACTCTCCGCTTCAACCCATAAAAGTTGACTCCTGTCAAATTTTGCCCATTCCATGGCGATCGCATTCCAAAATTTTTCGTTAGTAGGTTGAGGTAACTGCCCCAAAGCACCGAAACTACTACCCCGATGGTTAGCAAGAGCTTCCAAGTCTAATACTTGTTCTCCCATAGAACCCAGAGCAGACAATATCTCAGTTTTACCACTGCCAGTCATTCCCCCCAGAATAATCATTTTTTGGGGAACTGAAAATAGAGAAAGCGCCCAACGTCGAAACCCTTTGTAACCGCCAATAAGTAGAGCAACATTAAATCCTGCGGTTTCTAGTAACCAACCAACTGAAGCGCTACGCATTCCACCTCGCCAACAGTGAATTCTAACTTGACGGTCTGGAGCTAATACTTTAGCACGGGCAACAAAATCAGCTAATTTCGGACCGACGATCGCTAACCCTAATTCGACTGCTTCATCTTTACCTTTTTGTTTATAGCAAGTTCCCACCAAGGCACGTTCATCATTATTAAATAGAGGAAAATTAACAGCTCCAGGAATATGACCTTGAGCATATTCGCCGGGACTACGAACATCGAGAATGATTCCTGGTGTTTGGAAAAATACGTCAGGTTTTAGGGATTTTGCCATTAGTTAAAGACGGAAGACAGAAGTAGGAAGGAAAAAAATTTGGATATTACATTTTATCATGTTTATGTGTAGGGTATTTGTGGAATTCCTAGATTTTTTGGCGTTGCTGATTCTGGGTATGATGCAAGCCCCCCTAGCCCCCCAATGCGCGGGGGGAATAAAACTCTAAAAGTCCCCCTTTATTAATCCCTCTCCCGTCCCCCTTAGAAAAGGGGAAGCCAGAGGATGCTGCGCTTTTTGTTGAATGGGGGATGCGCGGGGGCGAAGGCGAGAACCAAACAATCGCGCATTCATACTTCAATTCAGCAACGCCGATTTTTTATTCTGAGGCGTTGGTGAATCAACATCAGAATTAAGATATTTGGACTAACCGTAATCAACATTAGAATTATGAATACCCCTTTCATTGCTTTCTCGTGAACAACCCAACCCGTAAACGAAATAATCTGTAGGGACGTTGCATGCAACGTCTCTAGCTGTTCCCTCCATACCTGTTCCTACAGCCACGAAAATCATAGCTAAATTCACCAACGCCTTTTTATTCTGATAACTTGGCTAGACATCATCGGGACTTACGCACGCATACGAAATTATACAGCAAACGCAATATTTTTCCTTCCGCCTTCTGCCTTCTGCCTTCTGCCTTCTGCCTTCTGCCTTCTGCCTTCTGCGATCGCGTTCAGCAATAAGAAAGAGCCTAGTTTCAGAGAAAAACTAAGCTCTTGGTAGTATAACCTAAATATCATTGAGCTACTATAAGATAAAATTTAGAAGCAAGTATTTAAAATCCAAAAATATATTTTAACAATAACTCGTAATATCCTCTCCACAAACATCTGCTAGAAAAGTTAAAGAGCGAAATCGTAAGCCGATAAATTGGTCATACAAAGGATTAAGTTTACACATTGCAGGAATATGAAACAGTAGATGTCCGAATAGTTTCACATCTCTCTCAAAAGGACATTGAGCCGGGATCAAGTGACACAGCAAATGTGCTATTTTTTGATTATTGATTTCTATACTATCAAGATATTCGCGAATTGGTTGCAGTAGTTTATCTAGGTAGTTATGGTTTGCTTGAGTGGCTTGGTGTGAAATACCTGTAATAGAACTCATAATTAGATCATCCGATATATAAACTAGTTCTGTCAATATATTTTCAGTCTAACTTTGATCTCACTTTCTTGTATAGTCAATTTGGCCTGATTTTGCAAACTTTCACAATTACTTTAATTTTTATCCTAGTATTGTGAAGATTAGATGAAATCTGTTGATATTTGTTTAAAATAACTAGCTTTTATCGCCAAAATTTGTTATTCCAAAAATCAAATAATTGAAGCTAAAAAAATTACTGTTATTCACAGTTTAGCAGAATATTCAGTATAATTACGTTAAAAAATAGTTATGGAAATAATAAATATTGATAAATTGTTATGCAATATACTGATTTTATTTTATTATTATAAATATAATAACTATGTGGATACTCCAGCAAATTTTTGTGAATTAATCTTTAATTAATAAATCCTTGGAATTAATTTTTTCACCCGTTGTTGATAATCTGAATATTCTGGATATTTTTCACTTAACCAGGTTTCTTCTCGCCTTGCTTTCAGGTCAAGAAACAAAAAAATTACAATAACCGCTACAAAATGAGACAAACTAAGTTGAAAAATGCTCCAACCGAGAGTCAAGAAAATTAAACCGCTATACATAGGATGTCTAACAATGCCATAAATTCCAGTTTGCACCAGCTCACCATCTGCTCTAGGATATGGCAAAGGTGTCAGATTTTTGCCTAAATCTAATAATCCTTTCACAATCAAAACTAATGCAGCGATCATAAAAAGTGCTGCTACTATCCAACAAGAGTATGTTAATTGTGGCAATTCTAAACTAATTTCTGGTCGGTGATATGTAGGCAAAAAAATAAATCCTACCAGTAGCAAACCTTGAATTAATACCAAATATTCACCATGTTTGCCACTACGCCACCCATCTCTGGTAAAACCCCAATTTGTAAATATTTTCATCAATTATATTTCCTATATTTCCATAAATTTTTCAACGTCGCCAATAAGGTCTCCCTTTCCAGAAAACCCCTATAGCTAGACTTATTAATGAAGCTCTAGACGCACTAACTAAAACAGGAGGTAGAGGAAATAAAGACTTTAATAATAATCCGATAAATAAACATAAAACTAGCGCCCAAAGACTAGAATTATTCAGTAACCACTGCTTTTGCCAGAATTCTAATAAATAAACTGCTAAAGCTCCCATTCCTACTGCTGCTCCTATAGGTATTAAGACCCCAAATATTGGAGAGGAAAATAGCATACTCAATGGTTTCAGGAGCACAAAAAAATAAGTGAAGCTTAAGATTAATAATACTTCTGTTGCTACAACTGTCAAAGTAGCAATGAAACTTACTAAAAGTAGTTCTTGCCAAGGTAAACTTTTCAAACGTTGCCAAATATTATTCATGTTTTAAGTTGATAGAGTTAGGAATTAAGAAAATCTGGTTAATCTAAAATTAGATACTTGTAGATAAAGTTTAAAACTGCTTCTAAACCCACTTTTGTTTTGAGGTTAGTAAAGACAAAAGGGCGATCGACTCGCATCTTTTTAGTATCTTTTTCCATAATATTCAGGTCTGCTCCTACATGGGGAGCAAGGTCAATTTTATTAATTACGAGTAGATCAGATTTAGTAATGCCAGGACCTCCTTTTCTTGGTATTTTATCACCAGCAGCTACATCAATCACATAGATTGTTAGATCGACTAGCTCGGGGCTAAAAGTTGCTGCTAAGTTATCACCGCCACTTTCGACAAATACTAAGTCTAGATCGGTAAATTTATTTTCTAATTGCTCAATAGCAATGAGATTAATAGAAGCATCTTCCCTGATAGCTGTATGAGGACAACCACCTGTTTCTACTCCTATTATACGGGAACTATCTAATGCTTGGCTTCGCACCAAAAATTGGGCATCTTCTTGGGTATAAATATCATTGGTGACAACTGCAATATTATATTTTTGTCGCATTGACTTACATAAGGCATCAACTAAAGCTGTTTTACCTGAGCCTACTGGGCCAGCTATTCCAATCCGAAAAACATTCATAAATTACTAATTATTAATGGGTATAGCAGAAGGAAGGAAGAAGGAAGAAGGAAGAAGGAAGAAGGAAGAAGGAAGAAGGAAAAGCCTTACTTTTTCTGAGTTTTAAACTTTTGATTGGACAAATTAGCTTTTCATAACCAGATGCAGAAGGAAGAAGGAAGAAGGAAAAGCCTTACTTTTTCTGAGTTTTAAACTTTTGAACTTTCCGCACCCTTTCTTTCGACTCCTATAATTATAATTAACAGATTTCTCAAACAATAGTTTACTGAAAATTCGTTTTTTTCTTCTTCCCTGTTGCCTGTTGCCTGTTGCCTGTTGCCTCAAAGCCTTCAATAATCTCACAACTAAAATCATATTGCTATAACTGAAATAACCTAACTTCTAAATAATCTAGTATATTGAACTTCGTGAGCCATACTTGCTAGAGATAATCCCCAACTACAACTGTTTAACTCATCATCTTTTAATTTGAGGATTTCTTTGGCACTCAAAACTATTTGATTTTGCAATTCCCATAATAACTTTTGTCCTACTGTTTGACCGAGAGGAATTAATTTTACACCAGCATTAACTAGATTAGTTGCCCAACTATGTAGATAACTTAAAATTGCAGTTTCAATCTCAATTTTCCAGGAAGCAGAAATTAGACCATAAGCGATCGCGAAGTTACAAAAATCTGTTTCTGTTTCGAGTTTGTTTTGAATAAAGCTCATTAATTCTGTTGATAAATCTGGCTGAATATTCATAAATAAACGAATCAAAGTTCGACCCATTTGTAAACTTTGCAGGCGTAATTCTTCAGTCTCTTTAACTGCAGTTGCCCAATTATTCCAATTATTTAAAAGCGGTAAATTTCCTGAATTAGTTTCCCAATAAGCTCTAATTATTAATGCTGCTTCTAATCGAATACTGCCAAATTTGAGAGAATCTATCAACCAATTTTTAAGACTATCATAATCAGAAATTTTTCCTCTAGTTACTAATACTTCAATACCTTCTGAATAACTATAAGCTCCTACGGGTAATGCCGGACTTGCTAACTGTAAAAGACATAAAAGTTGATTTGCTCCCTGGTTTTGATAGTACATTATTTAAAGTCAAAATTCAAAAGTCAGAAGTTAGAAGTTAGAAGTGATATTTTATATCAAATCCGCTCGGGTTCGATATAAAAAAATGTTCCATCTTCAACCATTACCAAATATCTCCCCATCTCCCCATTCACTAAAGTCAAAATTCAAAATTCAAAAGTTAGAAGTTAGAAGTGATATTTTATATCAAATCCGCTCGGGTTCGATATAAAAAAATGTTCCATCTTCAACCATTACCAAATATCTCCCCATCTCCCCATCTCTAATGACCATGACCATAAGCTCCTATTTCTGGTTGAAATGGAGAGATTTCTTCTATAATTTCCATACCTAATTGTTCCAGCATAGTTTTTAACACTGGGTCTGGAGATAACTTTAAATTTGTAGGAGTAATTTCTATGGGTATATGTCTATTACCTAAATGATAAGCTGCCCTGAGTAAATCTAAGGGAGTTTTCCCTGTTATTCTCAGGATGGGTTCTGGTTTAGCAATTATTCTGACTATAAACTCACCTGTCTTATTGGTCAGTAAGTCGCGATCGCGCAGCACTGTTCCTCTAGACAAACGCAGATGTAAAATTTTCCCGTTTTCTGTATCAAAACGATAGCGACTCCTGGTGCGTTGTACTGCTGTCAGAGGCAAGGTCAAACAAACTGCCGCATTTTTGTCAGCAGCTAAACGTTGGGTTAAAATTAACATTGCTAGTCTTATGTTTATTGACTATTTGTTTGTTCTTGTTGAAGACGAAGCAACTCTTCTTGAATTCTTTCTCGTAAGGTTTGATTAATATTTTGAGCCATTGTAATCTTATTAAATAGAGTCACAGTCATATCATTGCTATTAATAATGTTTTTAGCTTTATTGCAGTAATTCACGGCAATTACTTTAATATTTCGTGGTAGATCGTTAACAGTGTTTTTCTGATTGCAAATAATTGGAGGAATAGCTCCTCCTGGACTTTGTTTTTGAAATTCATTTTGAATTTCTCTATAAACTCCTATTCTTTCGTCTTCGATTTGTAAGACTGCTTTGCTATATTTAGTTATCTCTTCATTTGTAAAGTTTGCTTCTTCATCTGTAAAAGATTCCTGAGCTTGGACAGCTGTATCAAATACAGGTAATAATGAGTTAGATAACCTAGTAGGTATTACACCCATCATTAAGCCTAATGTAGACAGAGTTGCGACTAATAAAGACTGGGATATTAGTCTATGGGGATATAGTTGAACAGTACAAAATAAAGCTTTAATCTTCATAATCTGTGATTAACGAATAAAAATTAAACTATCTAAGTACCTTAGAATTATTTTAGTCCGAGAAAGTTCCTAATTACTTAAGAGTATCTAATGAAAGTGGGCAAAATTAAAGTTATTTATAATACAGCACATCATCTGTGTTTGAACCAAAAATTTGTAATTTCTAGGAGCTAGATATTTTATTCAATAGGTATATTTTAAATATTTAGTTTTTCATTCTCCTGCTTACATATTTGAAATAATTTGGTAAAATATTTTACTAATTCTGATGAGCGATACTGAAAATCAATAAATTTGATGACCCAAAGCTCTTAGATATGTAATAGCTGTAGACCGATCAGAAATTATACTGATAGAAAAAAGCTGACTACAAATAGAAATAAGAAAAATGCACAATTTCAAATTTGTTTAGTGAAGTTAGTAACTGGAAGGGAGTTTGCTTACCGAACAATTAATATTATGTTCGGTTGAATACTTATAAATAACTGTTGTGAGTCCTCAGGAGTCAGTCCTCAGGAGTCAGTAGGGAAGAAAGTAGGAATGCTTATAAAATATTGGAGATGGGGTATTGATAATTTCAGTATTTCTTTGGTACTGTCGATACTATCAGTCCTTAAATTTTATTATAACTGATTATCCGTTAGCGTAGCTCCCCCTCCGGGGGAACATTATATAAGGTAAAAATCCTCTCCTTTAAAGGAGAAACAAGCGGTCTATCTTCGCAGCTTCCCGTAGGGTGGGATGGCGAGGTCTCGGAGCTGTCCGACCATCGACCAAGAGAGAAAAAATTTTCCTTTTATTCAATCCTCTTCCTTTTAGGGAGAGGTAATTATCAATTATCAATTATCAATTATCCATTATCCATTATTGAATGTTGTTACACTCCAAAGATGATGGGTAGGGCGGTAAACTTTTTTCAGCTACAGCCTATTTTAACTCAAATATAATATCATTTTCGGTTGAATACTTAGTAAATAACTTAGGGATGAGTCAGAAGTTAGGAGGAAATAAAGGAGAAAAGCAAAGATAATTTCAGTATTTCTTAGGTACTATCAGTTCTTAAATTTTATTTATAGAACCTCTGAGTGGTATCTTTACACGGGGTATGTGGTTTTGGTTTCCGTTTTCAGTCCTGGTGAAGTAAGGAAATTCAAGAACGAGAATAGGGGAAAAAGCGGATGCGACCCCGCACCCTTAGGGTATCTCTTTCCTCCTCCGGAGGAGCTACGCTCACAGAAACGCTTTGTGTACAGTAGTTGCGTGACTGTCGGGGAACCCGAAGGGCGCACTGCACTCACCGTAGCACGGCGCACCTGGTAGCGCACCAAGCAGGTTGAAATTTGCTCCCATCTCCCCATCTGGCCATCTCCCCATCTGGCCATCTCCCCATCTGCCACTTTATTTTTAAATAGATCCCAAATGGGTTCTATAACTGACCCGTCCGAAAATGATATAAGTTCACTCTTTGACATCCTCCCGACGTTGCGCATGGCGCAACAACGCGGGATTCCTAAACCTCGCGACTCAGGACTTTCTGCTTCGCTCCGCACCTGCTGAGGAGGCCCTTCCCTCTTTCTGGTCTAAAGGCGCGCTCCACAGACAAGCCAGCGCGGTCTTGGGGGTTTCCCCCATGAGCGACTGGCGCTGACACTGCTAGCCCAGCAGCCTTATTGAAGACTAACACACTATTGGCATGCGCCGCAAAATTGATTGGTTTTCCCATGAGTAAGTCAATTAATGATGCGATTTTGGGGACAATTTCTAACTATTTTAACTGTCAAAGCCGGAAATGCTGGAGGTGAAGACTATAGCAGTAAACCCCAAAAATACCAGCCAAGATTGCTTAAACTGTGGGGAAAAAGTCCCCAAAGAATTAAACATACGAACTCATTCTTGTCCGCATTGCGGTATTGTAATAGACCGCGACTTGTTTGCGTAGCATGACAAACGGAAATGCAGCGATAAATATCAAAAATAGGGCGGGTTGGCATTCCGTCCTTAAAGCACGCGCGTGCCCGATGCAATGGCAGGACTGCGAAACGAGAGAGCTTGCACAATGCGCGCCAGCGAGCGTGTGGGAGTATGTCACTATAAGATGTCATTCCTCACAATCATGTTTCTTCCTTGTTTTTTCGCTTTATAAAGCCCTTGATCGGCAGTAACAATTAAAATTTCACGAGACAATTGTTTATTAGGAACTATGCTAGCAACCCCCATACTGACAGTTACATATCTACTCACATCAGATAAATGATGTACTATTTCTAATAGTCTTACTTGCTGCTGAATTCTTTCTGCTACATGGATACCCCCTTCAGTTATAGTATTAGGTAAAATTATGGCAAATTCTTCGCCCCCATAACGTGCCACTAAATCTGCTGGACGTTTCACTGAGCGCTTAATAGCTTGAGCAACTTGCCTTAAACAATAGTCTCCTGCTTGATGGCCATAAGTATCGTTATAGCTTTTAAAGTAATCTATATCGCACATAATTATAGTTAGGGACAACTGTTCCCGTTTCAACATTTGCCACTGTTGGCGGAAATATCGATCGAATTCACGACGATTTGCTACTGCGGTTAAACTATCTATGGTAGCAAGGCGCTCTAGCTCTTGATTAGCTATTGACATAGCTGTTTCCATCTGTTTACGATCTGTGATATCTTTCCCTACTCCTACTACACAAGCTTCTCGATCTATGTAAATAACTTCTGCTGATAGGAGAGCTGTGATAATTTGCCCTGACTTGGTGCGAAAATTAACTTCTTGATTTTTGAATTTTCCTTTTAACGTTAATATTTTAGTAATGCGATCGCGTTCTGTTGAGTCTACCCAAATTCTTAAATCTATTGTGCTTTGGCTAAGTAATTCTTCTCTCTTATAGCCACTTAAGCTACAAAAACTATTATTTACATCCAGTAACTGTCCTTCTCTGAGCGTACAAATCATCATTGGAGCTGGACTCGTACTAAATGCTTTGACAAATTTTTCTTCAGATAATCGCAGCGCTAATTCCATTTCTTGGCGTTGAGTTATATCAGTTTGCACACCTATATAGTGAGTTAGTAGTTTTCCAGTAGTGTCTGGTACCGGAGAAATAGATAGTTGATTCCACCATCTTGTGCTATTCTTACGAGTATTTTGTAAAATTACATTACATTTTTTTTGTTCTTGCACAGCTGTGGAGACTTCTGTCAGAGCAGTTTGATTTGGGTGGTTTTTGTGTAAAAATCTAGGGTTTTTGCCCATTACTTCTGCTTTTGAATAACCAGTCAATGTTTCAAAGCCTTGATTGACATAAACAATTGGGTTATCTGTTTGAGTAGAGTCAGTAATCATTATCCCATTTTGACAAGCATCAATTGCTCTGTGTAATAATTGTAATTGATCTTCGGTTTGTTGACGTTCTAAAATCTCTTGTTTGAGTTGAGTATTTTCTTCTTTCAATTTTTGTTTTTGGTTTTTGATTTTCAGTTGATTTTCTACACGAGCCAATAATTCTTCTATTTGTAGTGGTTTAGTAATATAATCTACTCCTCCCATAGAAAATCCTTTTACTTTATCTACAGAACCGTTGAGAGCGCTAAGAAAAATGATAGAAATATCTTTCGTTTTAGGGTTTGCTTTTAAGTGTTGACAGACTTGATAACCATCTATTTCCGGCATCATTATATCTAATAAAATTAAATCTGGAACTTGTGATTGGATAGCTATTAATGCCATTTCTCCATTGGTAGCTTCTCTAACGTGGTACCCTTTTTTAGAGAGTATTTTACCTAAAATTCGGAGATTATTAGGTTGGTCGTCCACTACTAAGATATCACCCAAAAATTCTTTAAATTGATTGTTATCCATAATTTTAAGTATATACACTTGAATTAATAATTTGCTCTAACTAAATTCATTGAAAGATTTCAGTAAAATTATCTAAAAAAAGATGATTTTTTCACGTTAGTTATTATCTAGCAGGTAATTATTATCTACTAAGTCATAATTGGTAACTATTTTACCTTAATAATTTTCTAGATCCAAATACTTGTTAGTAGAGTATCGAACTGGGCAAATTAAAAACTAGAGCAATCCTAAATTGGTTGTGACAATTTTTATAATAGTTAATTAATTTGAACTGAAAACCTTGTATAGTTGGGAGTAGGGGAGTAAGGGAGTGGGGGAGTAGGGGAGTGGGGGAGATTAAAGGCTTGAAGTAATATAGAATTATCAACATATACTATATAACCGGATTCTATATAATTGCCTCCAAAATATTACAACTTAAATAAGATTGCTATAGAGAATATTTTAACCATTAAAAAAATTGACAAAATCATAGTCTTGTTATATAATCTTTGAAAAAATCTTATATATAAATTAACCTAATTATTAATATTTAGTTTATAATGAACAATATTGTATTAGATGTTCGCGACCTTAAAGTTAAATTTACAACAGAAGAAAAACTACTAAAAGCTGTTGATGGTATATCTTTTGCCGTCAAACGAGGGGAAACTTTAGGAATTGTCGGAGAATCAGGCTCCGGAAAATCTGTCACATCTCTGGCAATTATGGGTTTATTACTAACTAAATCTTGTCAAATTAGCGGTGAAATTTGGTTCAATAATTCTGCTGAAAATGAACAAAATTCTCAACCAATAAATTTATTACAGTTACTAGAAGAGCAAAAACAAGAATACCGGGGTGGCAAAATAGCCATGATTTTTCAGGAACCTATGAGTTCTCTTAACCCTGTTTATACTATTGGATTTCAGTTAACAGAAGCTATTAGGTTTCATCAAAATATTTCACCAGCAGAAGCACGACGTCAAGCAGCATCTCTACTTCAAGAAGTAAAACTTCTGCCCAACGATCAAGTGTTGCGAGAAAAATGTATAGAAGAAATAACAGAAGAAGGAAGAAGGAAGAAGGAAGAAGGAAGAAGGAAGGAAAAGGAAGATGAAGGAATAAGGAAGGAGGATGAAGGAAGAAGTAGTGGCACAAGCGATCGCGAAATTATGCTGCAAGTCAACAAAAAAAAGCTGGCCATGTTAGACCGTTATCCCCACGAACTTTCTGGCGGTCAATTGCAAAGAGTGATGATAGCAATGGCGATTTCTTGTAACCCCACTTTATTAATTGCAGATGAACCAACGACAGCTTTAGATGTTACAGTCCAGGCTAGAATTTTAGAATTACTGCGGGAGTTGGGAAAACGCAGAGGAATGTCGGTTATATTTATCTCTCACGACTTAGGAGTAATGGCTGAAGTTGCGGACACTGTTGCAGTAATGTATCAAGGTAAAATGGTTGAGTCTGGCGATATCGGACAAATATTTACTCAACCACAGCATCCCTACACAAAAGGTTTATTAGCTTGTCGTCCTCCCCTCCATGGAAAAATTGTGCGCTTGCCTACTGTTTCTGATTTTATGGAAGAGGTAACAAACTCGAATGGCGAAATTGAAATTAGGGAAAAAAAGATAGCAGCAGCAGAACAACAAAATATAGATTTGGCAAAACAAACTGCTCCCCAAACAACGGAAAATAAAATCTTACAAGTTAAGAATTTACGAGTAGGGTTCCCAGTCAAAGGAATGTTTGGTCAAACTAAACGTTTATATATGGCAGTTAATGACGTTTCTTTTAGTGTTGCTCCCGGTGAAACTTTGGGTTTAGTGGGAGAGTCTGGTTGTGGTAAAAGTACCTTAGCTAGAGCAATATTACAATTGATTCCTATTACAAGTGGGCAGGTATTTTTTGAGGGTAAAGAAATTACAAACTCCCATGGTAAGTCGGGAATTAAGAAATTGATGCGGAGGTTGCGACGGGATCTGCAAATTATTTTTCAAGACCCCTTTAGTTCTCTGGACCCTCGTTTCACTGTTGGTGATGCAGTGATGGAACCAATGTTAATTCATGGGGTAGGTAATAGTTACAAAATTAGACGCGATCGCGCAGCACATTTATTAGAAAGGGTAGGATTAACTGCTGATTCATTAAATCGTTATCCCTATGCTTTTTCTGGTGGTCAACGTCAACGAATTTGTATTGCTCGTGCTTTAGCTTTGAATCCTAAATTGATTATTTGTGATGAGTCTGTTTCAGCTTTAGATGTATCGGTGCAAGCGCAAGTTTTGAATTTATTTAAAGAGTTGCAAGATGAGTTTGGTTTAACTTACATATTTATTTCCCATGACTTGAGTGTAGTCAAATTTATGAGCGATCGAATTATGGTAATGAATCAAGGTAAAGTTGAAGAAATTGGTCTTGCTGAACAAGTTTATAATCAACCGCAACGAGAGTATACGCGACAACTTATTGCTTCTATTCCTACTGGAAATTTAGAGAGGTTTAAGGTTTCTTAATTTAGAGGAGTCAGGAGTCATTTCAGTTATCAGTTATCAGTTATCAGTTATCAGCGCCAGTAGTGGACTGACACAGCTAAAATGGTGCATTAGGCGTAGGTTGGGTTGAGGAAGCCCGAAACCCAACATTAGCAAGATTTTTTTTGGTTTATCCTAACGGATAAGCTCCGCTAACACTGCCGTTCAACCCAACCTACATTTTTAGGCGTGTCAGTCTACTACTAAAAGTCTTATACTATCGGTTTTTTATTCCCCCTGTTGCCTGTTACCTGCGCACAGCACTATTATAAAAAATAACTAACACATAACAAATGAAATAATTATGATTGAATGGTTAATTGCTTGGGGGGGTAGTGAAGCGGTTAAATTTATTGCTCAGGAAGTTATTGGAGAATTAGCTAAGGGTACTGCTGAAGACTATGTTAAAGATTTTTTTAAACAAGGTATTTCTGATGCTATTGGTGGCATAAAAAATGGAAAAGTTTTACAAAAAGCTACGGCACAAGCTATTAAATATTTTTTAGATTTGATACAGCAAGAATTAGAAAATGCTGAGTTGAGTGAAAGTGAGTTAAAGAAATATACTAAACCTTTAAAAAAGTTTATTGAAAATAAGTCAGTTTTAGAAGTTTTGGTTAGTGCTTTTGATAATGATATAAAATTTTTGGATACTAAGAAATTAGTTACTATTGGAAATGAAATTAATCCACCTTTGCCAGATGAATTTAACTGGAATTTTGTTGCCGAGCAATATCGGAGAAGGGTTAAAAAGATTATTCGCGAGTCTGATGAATTACGGAAAATATTGGATTCAGAAAATCTGGATAAATTGGCAAATCAAAATACGGAAATTAAACCAGAATTTGACCTAGAAAAATATCAGGAGGGAATCCGAGAACAATATGGGAATCTGAAATTAGAAAGTTTAGATACCAGTGGTTATGCTTATAATCAATTGAAGTTATGGCGAATGTTTATTCCTCAAAATGTCCGGGAATCTCAGGAATTTCTGCCTCAAGTACATGAAATTCCTAAAGAATATCGGCAGCAATTAAAAGATACTGGGCAGTTTGAGGAAGAACTTTCTCAAGAAAGATTAGAAGGTCTTAGACGCAGATATTTTGAACAGCAAGCTCGCTCGGTTTTAGAGTTAATAGAAAATAGCAATTATCAATATTTAGTTATTCTGGGAGACCCTGGTTCTGGTAAGTCTACTTTATTACAATATATCGCTCTACAATGGGCAGAATTATCTCGGAAAGATTTATATTTACAGCCAATTCCTATATTAATTGAACTACGGACTTATGTTAGGAACCATGATGCTAATAAATGCCAAAATTTTCTGGATTTTCTGGAAAAAGGTAGCGGCATAACTTGTCAATTACCTCAACAAGAACTCGATGCTAAATTACAAATTGGCGATGCTATTGTGATGTTTGATGGATTAGATGAAGTTTTCGAGCCAGCAAAACGAGAGGAAATAATTACTGATATTCATCGGTTTACAAATGTCTATAAAAATGTGCGGGTTATTGTTACTTCGCGGGTAATTGGTTATAAGCCACAAAAACTCCGGGATGCTGAATTTAATCATTTTATGTTGCAAGATTTGTCAGCGGAACAAATTGAGAATTTTATTCAACGTTGGCATAATTTGACTTATCAAGATGAGGGGGAAAAAGAGAGGAAAAGGGAAAGGTTGAAACGGGCAATTAAGGATTATTCAGCTATTAAAGAATTGGCAGTAAATCCCCTTTTATTAACTATGATGGCTATCTTGAATCGTCATCAAGAATTACCCAGAGATAGAACTGAACTTTATAATCAAGCTTCCCGGGTTTTATTGCAGCAGTGGGATGTGGAGTTAAAAAAGTTAGTTGATGCGAAAATTGACCCGATAACTATTGACTATAAAGATAAGCAGTCTATTTTGCGTCAGGTTGCTTTTTTTATGCAGGGAAATACTGCGGGTTTAGCTGGCAATTTGATTTTGGGAGGTGATTTGGAAAAGATTATTTGGGAGTATCTAAAAAGTGTAGATATTAATGATGCAAGAACTGTGGCTAGGGCGTTGATGGAACAGTTACGGAGTCGGAATTTTGTTTTGTGTTTTGTTGGGGCTGAATATTATGCTTTTGTGCATCGAACTTTTTTGGAATATTTTTGTGCTTGGAGTTTTGTTTTGCAGTTTGAAAAAGAACAGAAAATTTCTAAAAAAGAGTTAATTGAGGATGTTTTTGGTAAGCATTGGTGGGATGAAAAATGGCATGAAGTTTTGCGGTTAATTTCTGGGATGATAGATCCTAAGTTTGTGGGAGAAATTATTAGTTATTTGATGGAGCAAGATGGGGAAGAGGAAGAGTTTAAGAATTTATTTTTGGCGGGCAAGTGTTTGTTTGAAGTTAGGAGTCGTCATATTATTGCTGATGTGGGGTCTAGCTTATTAAATAGGTTAAAAAATTTGACTGGGTATGACCTTGGTTATTATTATGAACCTGGTAGCGATGAGGCAGAGCTAGTTCGTGAAATTCATACTCAAGCTGTGGAAGTGGTAGTTGCAACCTGGAGAGATGATCAAGAAACTTATACTTGGCTCAAACAAATGGTAGACTCTGATAGTGACTCGTATGTGCGAGGTGAAGCTGTGCGACAAATTGCTACTGGTTGGAAAAATGAACCGGGAACTTTTGAATTACTCAAACAATGGGTAGAGTCTTATAAGAATTGGAATGTACGACGGGAAGCGGTGCGACAAATTGCTATTGGTTGGAAACACGAACCCGGTATTTTAGAATTACTCAAACAAAGGGTTGTGTCTGATAAAAATTGGAATGTACGACGTGAAGCGGTGCGACAAATAGCTACTGGTTGGAAACATCAACCGGGAATTTTAGAATTACTCAAACAAAGGGTTGTCTCTGATGAGAATTGGTATGTGCGAGTTGAAGTGGTGCGACAAATAGTTACTGGTTGGAAACATCAACCGGGTATTTTAGAATTACTTAAACAAAGGGTAGAATCTGATGAGAATTGGTATGTGCGAGTTGAAGTGGTGCGACAAATAGTTACTGGTTGGAAAGATGAACCCGGTATTTTAGAATTACTTAAACAAAGGGTAGAATCTGATGAGAATTGGTATGTGCGAGTTGAAGTGGTGCGACAAATAGTTACTGGTTGGAAAGATGAACCCGGTATTTTAGAATTACTCAAACAATGGGTTGTGTCTGATAAAAATTGGAATGTACGACGTGAAGCGGTGCGACAAATAGCTACTGGTTGGAAACATCAACCGGGAATTTTAGAATTACTTAAACAAAGGGTAGAATCTGATGAGAATTGGTATGTGCGAGTTGAAGTGGTGCGACAAATAGTTACTGGTTGGAAAGATGAACCCGGTATTTTAGAATTACTCAAACAATGGGTAGAGTCTAGTAGGAATTGGGATGTGCAACTTGAAGCGGTGCGACAAATAGCTACTGGTTGGAAACATGAGGTGGGAATATTTGAATTACTCAAACAATGGGTAGAGTCTGATGAGAATTGGTATGTACGAGTTGAGGTGCTGCGACAAATAGCTACTGGTTGGAAACATGAGGTGAGAATTTTCGAATTGCTTTATCATACCGCCCTCAATGACCCCTTTCAACGTGAAAAAAACTGGGAAGACAACCCTCGACAAACAGCACTAGAGGCAATAGTCAAACATTACCCAGACCATTCGCAAACCCTCCCACTATTAAAAGACAGAGCAGAAAATGACCCAGACGAAAAACTGCGAAAGTGGGCAAAGAAGAAATTGCGACGATTAGAGACATAGTCCACGTCATTTCAGTTATCAGTTATCAGTTATCAGTACCTCTGTCTATATTTTTTGGTCAGATTTTTCGCTTTTGTTGGGTTGCGAGATACGCTTAACTAAACCTACTTTCTACTTCCTTCAGGACTTACGTACAGAAACTAAATCCACTGAGGGCGAATGCCATTCGCCCCTACATATGGTGTTTTCAAGGTTAATTTGCGTAAGTCCTCTTCCTTCTTCCTTCTTCCCTCTTCCTTCTTCCTTTCAGTTATCAGTTAACAGTTATCAGTAACTCTGTCTACATTTTTTGGTCAGATTTTTCGCTTTTGTTGGGTTGCGAGATACGCTTAACCCAACCTACCTACTAAGTTAATGTTAATTATTCTTATGTTTGCTTCTACCCTGACTTCTGACTTCTGACTTCTGACTTCGTTAACTCCCCCACTCCTCTACTTCCCCTCCTGGGAGGGGTTAGGGGTGGGTTAACTTCTGACTTCTGACTTCTAACTTCTGACTTCGTTAACTCCCCTACTCCCCACAACACTAACTAACCCGCGACGCCCGTAATTGCCCACAAGCGGCATCAGCTTCTAAACCACGGGAATAACGAACGCTAACTGCAATATGTTTTTCTTCAAGAGCATTAACAAAAGCGTTGATATCTTCTCCTGTTGGTCTTTGATAGTCAACCTCACTAATAGGGTTATAGGGGATTAAATTAACATGACACTGAAACCCCCGCAGATTTTTAGCTAATTCTTTAGCATGGTCTGGTAAATCATTAAAACCTGTTAACATCACATACTCAAAACTAATTCTTCGCTTTGTGAGGTTGACATATTCACGACAATCTGCTATTAAATCTCCTAAAGGATAAGATTTAGCACTAGGAATCAGATGTTCCCGCAATCTTTGATTAGAAGCATGAAGACTAACAGCGAGAGTCACTTGCAATTTATATTCGGCTAATTGACGGATGCGATCGCGAATTCCCACAGTTGAGATAGTTATACAACGTTGTCCAATACCCACATCTTGATTCAGGGACCTAACAGCAGCCAAGACATTTTTAGTATTCAGTAACGGTTCCCCCATTCCCATAAACACAATATGGCTAACTCGTCGCTCAAAATCTTCTTGTACAGTCAGCACCTGGTCGATAATTTCATGTGCTTCTAGGTTGCGGGTAAAACCTCCTTTTCCAGTAGCACAGAAATCACAAGCCATTGGACAACCTACCTGAGAAGACACACATACAGTTAGACGTTTATGGCTAGGAATACCTACAGTTTCAATAATATTACCGTCTGATAGTTGCAGCAGATATTTAACTGTTTTGTCTGGAGCAACAGAGCGGTAATGTATGGCAGATCGACCTATGGGAAAATGCTTAATCTCCTCGCGCCATTGTTTGGAAAATACAGTGATATCTGCCAGAGACTTAGCCCCTTTTTGATATATCCATTGATATAATTGTTTGCCTCGATAAGCAGGTTGTCCTTGCTGTTGTACCCACTCTGTTAACTCAGATAAAGATAAGCCTAACAGAGGAGTTTGGGTAGGAGTAATTAAAGATTGAGTCATTTCAGTTTAGTAATTAATTTATTGGCGTTGTATAAATGTGGCATGATTTTAATAGTTTTGTAGAATGGGCATCTTGCCCGCGACAGTTGTACCTCATAACAATGGAAACCGCTGTATTTGTGTAAATAAGCGGTTGAATACTTTACTTAAATCTAGCATTTATAAGCGAATCTAAATTAGAAATATACAGTATAATAATATATTTATTACAGGACTTACACAAATTTACCTTGAAAACGCCATATGTAGGGGCGAATGCAATTCGCCCTCAGTGGATTTAGTGTTCGTGCGTAAGTCCTGAATATATTTATCACAGGACTTACGCAAAATATCAGGTCAAACACCATCTGTAGGGGCGAATGGCATTCGCCCTCATTGGATTTAGTGTTCGTGCGTAGGTCCTGTATCAAATAAAAACAAGTTAAAAAGTAGTCCTATAAGGTTGAAACTTCAAACCCAATTTTTCGGTGAATAATAATGAATCAGAATAATCTTTTCTGGGTTTCTGTAATCTTTAGTAAGTTGCCCATTTTTAAAATTTTCTCCGTGCTTTTAACGACACTTTTTTTAAGTGTATTTGCTGTTAGCTGCAAAACAACATCATCAACAGAAGAAAAAGTATCCTCTGCACCATCTGATAAATTTGCTGGAGTCAATATAAATGTCATCTCCCTCAGTAAACCTGTTGCTGCCACTGTTGAAAAACGTGCTGATGAATTTGAAGCGCTCACAGGGGCAAAAATCACGGTTAAAAGTGCTGGCTATTCCGAACTATATCAAACAATTTTGCAGGATCTGACAACAGGTACCAATCAATACGATGTGATGATTATGACCTCAAATTGGATGCCAGACTATATTGAATCTGGTTACCTCAAAGACTTAACGGAATATGTCAATGAAGATTCAAGTTTGGCATGGAACGATATTGCACCATTTTTTCAGGAATACGGTCCTGTGTATGGCAATAAAATCTACGCTATTCCCATTGATGGCAACTATCACCTCATGTATTATCGAGCCGATCTATTAGCTGAAGCAGGTTTCGAGCCTCCCAGAACTTGGGATGATTATCTCAAAATTGCCAAGTATTTTCATGGTAAAGACTTAAATGATGACGGGGAGCCAGACTATGGATCTTGCTTGGCAAAAAAATCGGGAAATGTTACCTACTGGGCGATGTGGTCAATTGCAGGTTCTCTTTTGCAATCTCAAGGAACCAAACAAGGGGTTTTCTTTGACCCCAATACCATGAAACCCATGACGAATAATGTTGCCTTTGCTAAAGCTCTCGATATTTACAAAGCAACCAATGAGTATGGCGCTCCAGATGAAATGGACTGGGGGTTAAACGACGGTCGTCAAGCCTTTGTTTCCGGTCGTTGTGCCTTATCAATGGATCATGGGGATATTGGGACATTGGCACTCTTACCAGGCTCAAAGGTTAAAGATAAGTTTGGTACTACCATTATGCCAGGGTCTACCGAAGTCCTCAATTGGGAGACTGGAGAATTAGTACAATGCGATAAATTCACCTGTCCGTTTGCAATTAATGGAGTAAACCATGCCCCTTTTACAGCAGCTATTGGTTGGGTGGGAACTATTAATACTGCAGCAGAACCCAAAGTTCAAGCAGCAGGAGCTACCTTTATTTCTTACATTAGCCAGCCCGATCATTCCAATATAGATGTAACAAATGGGCGATCGGGTATGAACCCCTATCGTATTTCACAGTTTTCTGATTCTCAGAACTGGATAGCAGCAGGTATGACCCCCGCAGTGGCTAGCACCTACTTGGGGGCAATTGGCGCTAGTCTCAACAGTCCCAATATGGTGTTGGATTTGACTATTCCTAGAAATTATAATTATCAGAGAGAACTTCTAGATGCAGCAGTTTCAGACTTTCTCGCAGGGAAGATTAGCCGAGATGAAGCTATGGCGAGAATTACTCAGGAATGGGAGAATCTCACCAATGAAATGGGACGAGATGCCCAAAAAACATTCTACCGGAAGAGTTTAGGATTGGAACGTTAGCGCTATGCGCTACGCGCAAGTCAAAAGTCAAAAGGTAAAAGTTAAAAGTTAAAAGTTAAAAGTTAAAAGTTATCTCTAATATCATGTATTGTCAGTTATTTCCCCCTATTCCCTATTTCCTATTCCCTATTTTCTGGAGGATAAAACCTTCTACTCCCGCCTGCCACCAAAATCTAATTACTAAACCGGAACAGAAATTGTCAGTTATTTCCCCCTATACCCTATTTTCTGGAGGATAAAACCTTCTACTCCCGCCTGCCACCAAAATCTAATTACTAAACCGGAACAGAAATTGTCAGTTATTTCCCCTTATTCTCTATTCCTTATTTTCTGGAGGATAAAACCTTCTACTCCCGCCTGCCACCAAAATCTAATTACTAAACCGGAACAGAAATTGTCAGTTATTTCCCCCTATACCCTATTTTCTGGAGGATAAAACCTTCTACTCCCGCCTGCCACCAAAATCTAATTACTAAACCGGAACAGAAATTGTCAGTTATTTCCCCTTATTCTCTATTCCTTATTTTCTGGAGGATAAAACCTTCTACTCCCGCCTGCCACCAAAATCTAATTACTAAACCGGAACAGAAATTGTCAGTTATTTCCCCTTATTCTCTATTCCTTATTTTCTGGAGGATAAAACCTTCTACTCCCGCCTGCCACCAAAATCTAATTACTAAACCGGAACAGAAATTGTCAGTTATTTCCCCCTATACCCTATTCCTTATTTTCTGGAGGATAAAACCTTCTACTCCCGCCTGCCACCAAAATCTAATTACTAAACCGGAACAGAAATTGTCAGTTATTTCCCCTTATTCTCTATTCCTTATTTTCTGGAGGATAAAACCTTCTACCTCCCGCCTTCCATCAAAGTATAATTATTAAATCGGAACAGAAATTGTCAGTTATTTCCCCTTATTCCCTATTCCCTATTTTCTGGAGGATAAAACCTTCTACTCCCGCCTTCCACCAAAATTTAATTATTAAACCGGAACAGAAATTGTCAGTTATTTCCCCCTATTCCCTATTCCCTATTTTCTAGAGATATCTATTTTTATGAACTATTGGAATCTTAGTAGCAAACTGGTTATCGCCTATTCAGGATTGATTGCTCTCACAGCAGGTGCACTGTCAATCACAATCTATTGGCAACTACGAATATCCCAGCAAGTCGCACTGCAAGACCGCCTCTTGGGGATAACCAGCTTGGCCTCTCGTCAAATTGACAGCGATTATCATGGTTTAATCAACGACCCTGAAGATGTTGATACAGCTTACTACACTGTTAATCAGCAGCGACTCAAGGAAATTCAAGCCTCCGACCCAGATATTGTTCGTCTTTATACCCTGCGCTTTCGAGATGGAAGTTACAGAGTCGTTTTAAATTATGCACCAAATTCTCAATATCTCAAGCAACCCCTGGCCAAGTTTGGAGATGTGCCACAAAATTTGCCACCACGCTTACAGCAGAAGAAAGAAATCCAGACTCCAATTACTGAAACCTCTATCCGTCCCAATGGTGCAGGTCAATTTGTTTTGTATGGTTATGCCCCCATTAAAAGTCAATTGGGGCGTTCCGACGGCATTCTTGTAATTGAGATGGATGCCACTACTGTGACTCAGAGTGCAGTGGGTACATTGGCTGTTGCGGGGGGAATTTTCCTAGTTGTTTTGCTAGTTTCCTTACCAGTAGTGTGGTGGCTCGCTCAATCAGTAGTGGTACGACCAACTTTGCATCTGAATCAGGTTGCCCGCCGTTTAGCTGAGGGACACTGGGATGAACCGCTACCCACAAATCGCCGGGATGAGTTTGGGCAGTTAGCAGACTCGTTTAGCCACATGGCTGAACAGCTACAAGCGTCGTTTAAGGAATTGCAAGACTACTCTCAAAACCTAGAGCAGAAAGTAGAGGCACGGACTCAAGAATTATCAGAGTCGCAACAGTTGCTTAACTTAGTTATCAATAATATTCCCCAATCTATTTTTTGGAAAAATCGAGATAATGTTTATCTGGGATGCAACCAGAGCTTTGCCTCGGTGGCTAGTATGACACGTCAGGAAATTGTGGGCAAAACTGACTATGAAATGCCTTGGAGTCGGGAAGAGGCAGATTTTTATATAGAGTGCGATCGCCGGGTAATGGATTCTGGAAAACCGGAGTTGGGAATTGTCGAACCGATAACACAAGGGGACGGCAAACAAGGTTGGTTGGAAACGAGTAAAGTCCCACTCTATGATGTTCAGGGTGGGGTAATGGGAATTATTGGTATTTTTCAAGATATTACCCGTTACAAAGAAGCTGAAGAAGCTGCCCAGCAAGCTAACCATGCCAAAAGTGCTTTTATTGCCAACATGAGTCACGAGTTACGCTCTCCCTTAAATGCAATTCTTGGTTTTGCCCAAATCATGACTCGTTCCCAAACCCTTCCCCAAGAGCATATTGAAAATATTAGTATTATTAGTCGCAGTGGGGAACACCTCCTGACTTTAATTAACAATGTCCTCGATCTTTCTAAAATTGAAGCCGGACGCATTACTCTTAACGAAAAAAACTTTGACCTCCATCGCCTGCTCAACGATATTGAAGATATGCTCTACCTGAAGGCACAAGAAAAAGGCTTACAACTTTTAGTCGAACATACTAATGATGTTCCTCAATATATTTGCACTGATGAACTGAAACTACGTCAGGTTTTAATTAATATTATTAATAATGGGATTAAATTTACTTCTGAAGGAGGAATTTCTGTCAGAGCAGCTCAAAAGTATCCTCCATCGAATCCCACCCAAATTATTTTTGAAGTCGAAGATACTGGAGCAGGTATTGCAGCAGAAGAGTTAGATAAACTTTTTGAAGCCTTCACTCAAACCGAAACAGGAAAACAAGCTCAAGAAGGAACAGGTTTAGGATTACCAATTTCTCGTAAATTTGTGCAACTGATGGGGGGAGACATTCATGTTAGCTCCAGACTTAACAAAGGAACGATATTTACCTTTGAAATCAAAGCTACCATTGTCAGCGAAAGCGAAGTTGTTGAGACCCAAATTCCCCAACGTCGTATTATTGCCCTGGAACCAAATCAACCCAGATATCGGATTTTAATAGTGGATGATAAACCACTGAATCGTCAATTATTAATTAAACTCCTTTCTCCTCTAGGATTTGAACTCAAAGAAGCAGTGAATGGCCAACAAGCAGTAGAAATATGGGATGATTGGCAACCTCACTTGATTTGGATGGATATGCGGATGCCAGTGATGGATGGAAATGAAGCCACTCAAAAGATTAAAGCTACAACCAAAGGACAAGCAACAACAATAATTGCTCTGACAGCTAGTGTATTGGAAGAGGAAAAAGTAGTAGTTTTATCGGCAGGATGCGATGATTTTATGAGAAAGCCATTTCGCGAAGCAGATATCTTTAAAAAGATGGAAGAATATTTAGGGGTGCGCTATGTGTATGAAGAAAGGGAGATTAAACTCAAAGAAAAGGAAGAAACTGTTGAATCTATTGAACAGAAAGTCAGGGTATTATCTGAAGAATTAAAACAACAACTAACAGATGCTTTGCTGACAGGAAATTTAGCAGGAATTGCTAATACAATTACTAAAATTAGTCAATCAGATAATTCTCTAGCTGAAGCGATAAAAAAATATTGTGATGGTTTTGAATATGAGAAAATTTTGAATTGGCTGAGTGATTAAAGAAACGTTCATTAATTGATAATTGACAATGGATAATTGATAATTACCTCTGGTTAAAACCGTTACGGAATTGAATATCAGGAAATATTAATTATTCGGTAAGCAATCAGTCAGACAATTTGAGACTAAATCTGCTCCTCAAAAGTATCTTTTTTTTTATATACCTCTGCAAAAATACTGATTTTTGAACAATGTTATAAGAGTTTCAGAAGGTTTCAGAAGGAACGAGTTTGAATATATTAATACCAAATTGATAAATGTTTGCTACAAATAGCTAGGATATTTCTAGGGTAATTTGAGTTATGTCTGATTAATAACTCTTAATAAAGTAGATGTTAAACTTATGATCGAGTCATAACAATATTTAATAATAACTTATGAATTCCTCGCGAACCAATTCAGAGCATGGCAATATTTTAGTTGTAGATGATACCCCTGCCAATTTACAACTTTTGATAGGTTTATTATCAAAAAAGGGTTATACTGTTCGTCCAATTCCCAGTGGAAAATTGGCTCTGCAAGGAATTCATCTTGATTATCCCGATCTGATTTTACTTGATATTTCAATGCCCGATATGGATGGTTATGAGGTATGTAAGCATTTAAAAACCGATCCTCGCACTCAAGATATTCCTGTTATTTTTATTAGTGCCCTTGATGATGTTTTTGATAAAATCAAAGCATTTGAAGTAGGCGGAATTGATTATATTACTAAACCTTTTCATGCCGAAGAAGTTTTTTCCCGCGTAAAAACCCATATTACTTTATATCGAATCCAGAAAAAATTGCAAGAAAAAACTCTAAATCAAGAGCAAGAAATTTATGATAAAAATCTAATTTTAGAGCAAATGATTGAGGATTTGGAAAGTACCAATCAAGAATTAAAAAAACGTTTAGAACAACTAAAAAAAACACAATTACAGTTAGTTCAAAGTGAAAAAATGGCAACATTAGGTCAAGTTGTTGCTGGAGTCGCTCACGAAATAAACAATCCCGTTGGGTTTATTGAAGGAAATATTGGTCATGCTTCAGAATATGTCGAAGCTTTAATTCATTTGCTTAGTCTCTATCAAAATAAATTATCTACTCCCGATCAAGAAATTCAAGAATGTATTGAAGATATAGATCTGGATTTTTTAATTGAAGACTGCCCTAAAGCGATCGCTTCAATGAAAACGGGTGTCGAGCGCATTCGCAATATTAGCACTGCATTACGCACTTTTTCCCGTGGGGATAACGATCAAAAAGTTTGTTTTAATATTCACGATGGCATTGAGAGCACTTTGTTGATTTTAAAACATCGACTCAAAGATAATGGAGAACATCCAGCGATCGAGGTAATTAAAGAATATGGAGAATTACCAGAAATTAACTGTTTTCCCGGTAAATTAAACCAAGTGTTTATGAATCTCATTGCTAATGCTATTGATGCTATAGAAGAAAGTAATATTGGTAAAACTTTTGAGGAAATTGAAGCTACACCAAATCAGATTACTATTACTACGGAAGTTGACAGAGAACACCAACAGATAATCATCCGAATTAGAGATAATGGCATGGGTATGAAAGAGGAAGTGAAACAAAAGATATTCGAGCATTTATTTACGACCAAAGGAGTAGGTAAAGGTACAGGTTTAGGTTTATCAATTTCCCGGCAAATAGTAGAAGAAAAACATGGAGGAAAACTTACTTGTAATTCAGCACCAGGAGTAGGTACAGAGTTTGAAATTGCTTTACCCAGGCAATAATGCGATGGGGGGATGGGGAGATGGGGAGATGGGGAGATGGGGAGATGGGGAGATGGGGAGATGGGGGGATGGGGAGATGGGGAGATGGGGAGATGGGGAGATGGGGAGATGGGGAGAAATTAAAAAATATGGCTTTGTTGATTTGAGGTATGATATCATGTCCGGATAAGAGGGCGGGCAAAAAACTGTCTCCTTCTACTCGGGGTTTCTTCTTCA
>NZ_JAAHGH010000052.1 GCF_010672525.1 Okeania sp. SIO2B3
TTCTATTTCTACTATTTCTCTATTTGCTTGGTCTACACTTTTTCCCTTATCTATTCTATTTGGTGCTGGCGTTGGTGCTGGTGTTGGTGCTGGTGTTGGTGCTGGTGTTGGTGCTGGTGTTGGTGCTGGTGTTGGTGCTGGTGTTGGTGCTGGTGTTGGTGCTGGTGTTGGTGCTGGTGTTGGTGCTGGCGTTGGTGCTGGCGTTGGTGCTGGCGTTGGTGCTGGTGTTGGCGCTGGTGTTGGTGCTGGCGTTGGTGCTGGCGTTGGTGCTGGTGTTGGTGCTGGTGTTGGTGCTGGCGTTGGTGCTGGTGTTGGTGCTGGTGTTGGTGCTGGTGTTGGTGCTGGTGTTGGTGCTGGCGTTGGTGCTGGTGTTGGCGCTGGCGTTGGTGCTGGTGTTGGCGCTGGCGTTGGTGCTGGTGTTGGCGCTGGTGTTGGGGATGCTGTCGGTATTGGTTGTAATGGTACAAACTCACCAAAATCATCAATGAAACCTCTGATAGGAAAGCCATTGATTATCCTTGTAATTATTTGAGCACCGAAATTTGACGAACCCATTTTTATACCTCTTAAATAATAGATAATTTACATTAGCTAATATGAGACAAGCTCGATATTTTTTTGTCGTTTTAGTTCTTGATTATGTATTATTATTGTTGACTTTAATAAGCCATAATATTGCGATTTTCACAGGCAATTAATATTTTGAAAACATAACTATTTTAATTGACAGAAAATATATTAATTAGAGACTTTTCAAATTATAAAAAATCAACTATAATTAATTAGTTTTAACCATACATTTAAGAATTTTTTTGAAACTTTTTCATATTAACAATTTTTTTGTATTTTTGACAATCAGTGTTATATCATGTCCGGTAGAAAAGTTATAAATAAATGATGGAGTCCTCAGGAGTCAGTCCTCAGGAGTCAGTCCTCAGGAGTCAGGAGGAGAAAGAATTACAAAGATGAGCGTAGTTATGACGATTGAAGAATTTTTTTATGTCCAATTAAACGGATTTGATATTATTCAGTATTAAAGATAAATAATACCAATTTGAAAAAAGAATGTTACAAATAGTTTCAAACTTTAGATGTCGAATAATTTGCTGAAATTACTGAAGCATCAAAGTTTTGAGCTATAAAATCATAATGCATGACTGTCAGATGTGCGTCTTACATTCTGAGGAGACCTCGCCAATTAGCACTCGATGCATGACTTTTGACTTTTGAGTTCCGTGAAACGGTATTACTCCTATTTCTCGGGAACCTTAGCCAACGGATGTTTTTTCCACTCCAGGTATCCCCTACTCCCCTACGGGCGAATGCCATTCGCCCCTACGACCCTACTCCCTTAAATGAATTTAAAGTCTGAAGCATCAATAACAGTACTAATAGCATCAGAAACAAGAGGTATATTATTAAGGACTGCTAAATCAAAAGCAGGATTACCATCATCCTCAAGATTCGGGTCATATCCCAAGATAACTTCACTATTCAAACTATTATTTACATAGATAAAGAAAGCAGGACTTGTTCCCGAACCATTTTGATTATTCAGAATAGAATTAACTTGCTGCACATTTTCAAATCTATTCTCAAAAATAATTAGTTCTTGACCACTTATATCCTGACCTTGGGAACCCAAATTATCAAGAGAAATTATCACACTAGAAAATTCTGTAGCAGTACCAGGAGGATTAGTTAAATTACCAAAATTACTGGATCTAAACAAGAATACATCTACATTACTACCATTAAAATCAGTAATTACATCTACTCCTTCATTGGGAACTTCAAAAAAGAAAGCATCATCTCCCTCATCACCAGTTAACCTGTCCGCACCCAAACCACCACTCAATGTATCATCACCTATGTTACCATTAATACTGTCGTTACCTTCGTCACCACTGATAAAATCATTTCCTTCATTACCATCAAGAGTATCAACCCCTGCACCACCACTCAAAGAGTCATCACCGACCCCACCAACAGCACTATCGTTGCCCAACCCACCGAATAAACTATCGCTACCAGTTTGGCCAAGCAGGAGGTCATCATCAGCACCACCGTCTAGAGTATCATTACCAGAATTACCTCCTAGAGTATCATTTCCAGTATTACCAAATAGAGAGTCATTATCATCTTCACCAGATAGAGAGTCATTACCCGTACCTCCGTCTAGAGTATCGTTACCCTGTCCACCTGCGAGAGTATCTTGTTGTTCTGCTCCTAATAATAGATCGCTGCCATCTTCTCCTAACAAAGAGTCACTATCAGCACCACCATCTAGAGTATCGTTGCCTACTCCTCCTAATAATGTATCAGCTTGTTCTGCACCAAACAAAGAGTCATTTCCAGCTTCACCTAATATAGAATCTTCATCTGCTCCTCCATCCAAAACATCATCTCCAGCACGACCACTAATAGTATCCTCTCCAGCATTTCCGAGAATATAGTCACTTGCGGGAGTACCGTTAATAGTATTATCACCACCTGCACCTTCAGATACATTATCAACAACAGTAATACTAAAGGATGTAGTTGGAATTGTTCCATTATCCCCATCAGAAACAGAAAAGCTAAACGGAAACCTACCTGCTGTGTTACCAGGAGTATATAGAATTAAGTTGTTATTAATATCAGCTTGAGAAAAAGTATCGTCATCATTGATAGTATCATCAACTAATGTCAGATTACCTTGTATGGGTGTCGTAATAATATTGTAGGTAATTTCTTCTGCTGTGTTGTCGGGATCTGTAACTAAAAGATTAGTATTAAATATCGTTTGTCTTGCTCCACCCCTCTCAGCAATGATACCTCTGTTGTTAACTAACTGGGGTGAGTCATTGACTTTAATATTAACTTGGGCACTATCCGAACCACCATTACCATCACTAATACTGTAACTAAAACTGTCCTCTCCAAGGAACCCAGTATTGGGAGTATATATGTAGGTTGTACTATTTTCTTGTACTAATGAGCCATTTTGTGGTGTACCGATGGCAGAAATACTGAGAGAGTCTCCATCTGGGTCAGAGTCGTTTTCGAGTAGTTCTTGAACAGTAATAGTTAATGGTTCATTTTGATTTGTACTTAAGTTATCGTCCTCTGCTTCAGGAGGGTTGTTAGAAGGTTCTGGAGTTTCTGTAGGTGTTGGTTCTGGAGTTTCTGTAGGTGTTGGTTCTGGAGTTTCTGTAGGTGTTGGTTCTGGAGTTTCTGTGGGTGTTGGTTCTGGAGTTTCTGTGGGTGTTGGTTCTGGAGTTTCTGTAGGTGTTGGGGTTGGACTTGGTGAAGTTGTTGGTCCAGGAGGTGTTGGTGTAGGGAGTGATAATGTGACAAAGTCACTAGAGTCTATTGTGCTACTTTCAACTCCTTCTAACACTGCTAAAAAATCGCCATTCGTACCACCGACACTAATGATAGTGTTATCAGGGTTGTCTTCTGATGCAAAAATAGTTAGTTCTTCAAAGGTCAAACCATTGCTCAGACCGATTAAATCTTCGTTACTGAAGTCATTAATAAAATCTGCACTGCTAACTCCTGGACCTCCTGAGTCACGAGTAATATTAAAGGTATCTTGTCCCGTTCCTCCTGTCATTGTATCTGCACCAAGGTCTCCAGATAGGAAGTCTGCGCCAACACCTCCTGCTAGTGAGTCTGCATCTTGTCCACCAAAAAGTACATCATCTCCTGTATTACCTTCTAGAATATCTCTACCTGTTTCACCAAATAATGTATCTCCACCATCATTTCCTAATAAGCGGTCGTCACCCGCTCCACCAACTACTGTATCATTACCGATGTCCCCATCAGCAAAATCATCCCCCCGGTCGCCGAATAATAGATCGTCCTCTCCACCACCAACAATACTATCATTATCTTTACCTCCATAGATAGTATCGTTGCCTTCATTCCCTATGATAGTATCACTGTCGCGATCGCCAAATAAGATGTCACTACCACTACCTCCGAACAGAGAATCTAAATCTTTGCCACCTCGTAAACAATCATCTCCCGGACCTCCGTCTAGAAAATCATTTCCGGCATTTCCGTTCATTTGGTCTTGACCTTCATCTCCCAGGAGAGCGTCATTGTCATCTAGAGCAAAAACTGTATCATCTCCAGACAATGCTAAAATTGTATCTGCTACTGTACTCCCGATGATGGAGTCGCTCAAAGTACTTCCCTCTCCTAAACCTTGAATAAAAATTGGTGGTGGTACTTCGACTTGTTGTTTAACTCTTTCTGTTTGTGCCATTTTAATTTTTCCTGATAATTGCTATTAGATATTTCTAGAAAAAAGGGGGTAGGGACGTTGCATGCAACGTCCGTACGGAGTAGGGGAAATAATTGATAATTTCTGTGTAATAATTGATTTGATTTTTTATTATTGGAGATGTCTATTTTTTTATAGACAACGGAACAGAAGTAAGGATATTCAGTTAGACAATAGGGGAAAAAGGTTGAAATTTACTCCCCCACTCCCCTACTCCTGTAAGGGCGAATGCCATTCGCCCCTACTCCTGTAAGGGCGAATGCCATTCGCCCCTACTCCTTCTTCCTTCTTCAAATAAACTCAAAATCACCAGCATCAATAACGGTGGAAATTTGGTCTTCTTCAGGTTCAACAGACTGGAGAATACCCAACTCAAAAGCAGGAACACTGTCATCAGCAAGACTTGTGTCATAACCAAGGACATATTTTTCACGTTGACCATTTAGGTAAACAAAGAAAGCGGGGCGATCGCTAGAGCCATTTTGTACATTTAAGGCAGCGTTAACTGCTTGTGCATTATCAAACTTACCTTCAAAAATAATCAACTCTGCATCACCGATACTCTGACCTTCCGACCCTATATTCTCATCCTGGAGAATTACACTAGAAAAACCGTTATTAGTTAAACCGCCAAAGTTAGCAGATGTAAACAGGAATGTATCATCATCACCAGGGCGATCGAAATCTCTGACTGTATCAATACCTTGGTCTGCAACTTCATAGAAGAAGAAATCATTCCCGGCACCACCTGTCAGTCGGTCTGACCCAGAACCTCCAGCTATAGTATCATTACCAATACTGCCGTCAATTCCATCATTGTCATCACCACCTTGGATACTATCATCTCCTATATCACCCAAAATGATATCCTGACCAGGACCAGCGTCGATAGTATCATTACCATCATCACCAACCAGAGAGTCATCACCTTCTTCTCCAAATATTGAATCGTTTTCTGAACCACCTAAAACGGTATCTGCTCCTGCTCCACCACTAATAGTATCGTTGTCTGAACCACCATCTATTAGATCGCTACCGTCTCCACCTGTTACGGAGTCGTTGTCAGCTCCACTACGAATGGTATCGTTACCCGCATTACCAGCTATGGTATCGTCACCATCTGCTCCTAGAAGAGAGTCGTTCCCTTCTCCTCCAGTCATACTATCGCTGCCATCTCCTCCTAAGAGGTTGTCGTTACCAGCATCTCCAGAAAGACTATCGTTACCAGCATCTCCAGAAAGACTATCATTGCCATCACCACCAAATAAACTATCGGAACCATCTCCACCTCTGAGAGTATCTTGTTGACTAGCACCAAATAGACAGTCATCACCAGAGTTGCCAACCAGAGAGTCGTTTCCTTCACCACCATCTATATAGTCACTACTACTGAGACCATCAATACTATCATCTCCTGCCAACCCCAAAATATTATTACTTAGGGCAGTACCCGTGAAGTTATCCGCTTTATTTGTTAATGTTTTAGTATCATCTACAATACCAATACTAAATGAGTTTGGAGGAACCTGACCCCCTGAAATATCAGAGACTGTGTAGGTAAAAAAGTCATTACCTGCCGTATCATCTGGAGTAAATTGTAGTAAGTTATTGTTAATATCTTCTTGAGTGAAGGTATCTCCCTCCCGTAAACGAGAACTACCTCCTATTTTTAGGTCGCCTAAGTCGGGAGCATCAGTAATTGTGTATATTAACTCATCAGGAGAATTGTCAGCATCATCTGCTTGCAAATTATTGGAATTTATAAACCGTATACCCGAACCAGCTTCAACTACTATACCAGTATTGTTAACTAACTCTGGCGATCGGTTAACTGTGATTGTCACATCAGCACTATCGGTACCCCCGTTACCATCGCTGATAGTGTAGCTGAAACTTTCTGTACCAACAAAGCCATCATCTGGGGTATATTCAAATAACCCATTGCTTTTCTCCACTAACTCTCCATTGGAGACTGATGTAAAATCAGTGACTGTCAGAGGATCGCCGTCAGGATCGGAATCGTTTTCTAATACATTAAATTCTACTAATTTACCTTGGCTAGTTGCTACTTCGTCATCTTCTGCATTTGGTCTCCGGTTAGGAACAGGTGGAGGTGTGGGTGGAGGTGTTGGACCTGGTGTTTCTGTAGGTGCTGGCGTTTCTGTAGGTGCTGGCGTTTCTGTGGGTGCTGGTGTTTCTGTGGGGTCTGGCGTACCTGTGGGGTCTGGAGTACCTGTGGGGTCTGGAGTGCCTGTAGGGTCTGGCGTACCTGTAGGGTCTGGAGTGCCTGTGGGAGAAGGGGTAGGAAAAGGAAACCCACCAGAACCAATGAAATTACCCGCATTAATAGTATTACTGTCAACTCCCAATAGAATAGCCAAGAATGGACCATCGGAACCATTCTGAATAATGGTGTCACGGCCTTCCCCACTGGGACTTTGGTAAATAACTAAGTCGTTAAACCCAAGACCTCCTCCTAAACGAATTAGGTCGGCATTACCATTGAAGTCAGCAATAACATCTGCCTCAAAAATTTCCAGACCACCGTTTTCGGGACTAATGAAAAATGTATCGTTACCCTGATCCCCAATAAGAGTATCTGTGCCTAAACCCCCTATTAGACAGTCATTACCAATATTTCCTTGAATTTCGTCGTTATCATCTCCACCGTCTATCGTATCATTATCTCCATCACCACTGAGCAGGTCTGCTCCAGAACCTCCAAATATCGAGTCGTTCCCGAAACCGCCAGATACTTCGTCATTGCCTTCATCACCAAAAATAGTATCGCTGCCAGGGTCTCCAAATAGGCGATCGTTACCTAGACCGCCACTAACAAAGTCCTCGCCTGCGCCACCGCTAACAAAGTCGTTGCCCTCGCCACCAAGAACATTATCGTTACCATCTCCACCTAAGACAGCATCATCTCCTCTATCACCAAATACCTCATCATCTCCTGCATCACCAGAAACACTATCATTATCTCTACCACCATAAATAGTATCTCGACCATCCCCTCCACTAACTGTATCATTTCCGCGATCGCCAAATAATATATCATTACCCTCCTCTCCTAAAATTAGGTCGTCATCTTTACCACCACGGGCGTTATCATTACCTTGACTTCCTATAACTGTATCATTACCTCGACTACCATTGAGAGTATCGTTATTTTCACCTCCTCTGATTTCATCATTACCACCTTGACCAATAATAGTATCATCACCCACCTCTCCAAATATGACATCTACTTGGTCGCTACCAATTAAAAATTCATTATTGGGAGTACCTCGGAATACCCCCTCAACTCTGATAGGCGCTCCTTCACTAAGAACACTGATATTAACTGTTGCCAGAGAACTGCTAGTACCATTACTTACAGAATAACTAAAACTATCTGTTCCAATAAAAAATTGTCTGGGGGTATAAGTGAAAGTTCCTGTACCATTTTCTAGTAATGAACCATTGGTAGGTAAGCTAAAATTACTAACAAATATTGAATTGCCTGAAGGGTCAATGTCATTTTCGAGGACATTAAAACTAACGACTTGACTCTGGTTAGTTGTCACTTCGTCATCGACAGCTATTGGTTGTGGTGGTGGTACTGGCGTAGCAGTTGGTGCTGGTGTTGGTGCTGGTGTTGGTGTGGGTAATGCCTGAAACACACCGCCAATAATTAAACCAAGTAGCTCGCCATTATCACCTCTAACTTCGATAACTTCTGTTGGTGGTGGGGTTGGTGCTGGTGTTGGTGCTGGTGTTGGTGCTGGTGTTGGTGCTGGTGTTGGCGCTGGTGTTTCTGTTGGTGTTGGTGCTGGTGTTTCTGTGGGTGTGGGTGTTGGTGTTTCTGTCGGGGTTGGTGTGGGTGTTGGTGTTTCTGTGGGTGTGGGTGTTGGTGTTTCTGTGGGTGTGGGTGTTGGTGTTTCTGTTGGGGTTGGTGTGGGTGTTTCTGTTGGGGTTGGTGTGGGTGTTTCTGTTGGAGTTGGTGTGGGTGTTTCTGTCGGGGTTGGTGTTGGTGTGGGTGTTGGTGTTTCTGTCGGGGTTGGTGTTGGTGTTTCTGTTGGCTCTGGTATTGGCTGTAATGGTTGAAAGTTACCAAAATCATCAATAAAACCTCGTATAGGAAAGCCATTTATTATCATTGTAGTTATTTGAGCACCGAAATTTGACGATCCCATTATTTTTCTCCTTATAAATAGAAATTATCTTTAAATTAGTTTGCGGTCTTTATTGACAAATTATTTTTTTTATAGTATAAAATTCATTTATTTTTCATTAGTCCTCAAATTGGCCAAAAATTATCATAGCCATTCATTGTAAATTGTCCACCTAAACAGTATTAGATATAGAACTATAGACCAAGGGTAAAAGTGGCCCTGTTTGTTCCTGTCCATTAACAGCTAAATCGCTATGACAAAGATAAATCCGATATTCATTTGACTCATTAACTGAACTATTGTTGCCATAACCTACAGGAGAACCTACACGACTTAACAAATCTAACAAAATTTTTCGTAGTCTTTCCCGGTCGGATTTTTGCGTATCTTCAATAGTCCAACAATTCCCTAACTGACTCTGCAAAAATAATGGCGCTCCATAGAGAGTAGCAGAACCTCCACTTAACCATAGAGGAGAACCTATATCTAACCAAAACTGCCATCTATGACATCTACGACTAGCTCGGTATTGAAAAACTGTGGCCAAAGTAATTGCTGGGGGAGAGTAACCCATGGGTCTCACGGGAAAAGGATTTGCACTAACTACTCCTTTGCGTAAAAACTGGATAAATTTTTCTACTGTACTAGAGGATAAGTCTTCTTCCACCGAGTCATTAGCAGTAGAAGTTGTTACCGAAAATTGAGAACTTTTTTGCAGTCTGCGCTCTACTTCCCAATAGTGGGTAGCAGTTTCCATCAACTCTCGTAGTGCTGCTAACTCAGCAAAAGAAAGATAGCTAGACATAAAAAAATTCTGAATTGCTCTGTCTAACAAAAATATTGGGTTAGGAAGTTGACGTTGTTCTTGTTGCGATCGCTGTTCTTCTATCCATTCCAAAATTTGATGATAAACACGAGTTGCTTGATACCCGACTCTATCCCATCGAGAAAAAGCTTGTATTGGCAGCAGGTGTGGATGTGTAATATCTGGATAAAAGCAATGATCTGCTAACAAACCTGCGCGCACTGGATCTATATGATTAGTTTTCTGTAAACTTTCTTGACCATCCGTTTGTTTTTCAGCTTTGCCAATAGACCTTTGACTTAATACAACCAGCATTTCTGCCACTGCATCGCGGTTTACTAAACGTCCCAACCCTGGATAAACCAAAGTTAAAAGACTCAATAATGCTCGGACTGTGGGATAGCTAATGAGAGGGCGTTGGTCTTTGAGTGACTCTACCGCAATTCCATGATGATTGAGAATTGAAGTCAAACTATAACGAGCAATGGCATCTAAACCAGGAGCTATTATTGCCACTTCTTGAGGCTCTACTATACCCAATTTTATATCTTTAGCGATCGCCTCTGCTGTCTCTCGTAACAAAGCTGCCCGCGATCTAGTCTGAATTAATTGTAAAAAAGCCGGAAGTTGAAAAATAGAAGAATTAAGGCTATAAGTATCCAGAACTAACTCAACAATAGGTTCTCCTATTTCTTTAGCTAAATTTTCCTCTGTGTCTAATACTTCAATTTCACACCGTTTCTGCAGTTGTGCTAAATATTCGGGGTCAGCTCCCAGACCTAATCTAATACCACCATCAGGATTATAAGTAAAAACGCCTAAAGTTCCATTATCTAACAGAAAATTGCATAAATGACTAGCGATCGCTGGATATTCATCCACATCATCTGCCAACAAAAATGGATAACGGTCAATTAGATATTGCTGATAATTAGGGTTTGGTAGTAGATACCGCCAGTACAACTCTGTGATCATACCATAAGTTAGCAAGCATCTTTGTAAACACCAAGATCGCCACTGTTGCAGTAATTCTACTATATTCTCATAGAATTCCCCTGAATCTACCTGCTCAAATCCCTGTTGTAAAATCATTGCGGTCTCTTCTATAGGCGTGCAACTGAAAGCAGCCAATTGAAATAAGTCGAGAATGCGGCGTATCATCCGCTCTCTAGTTACCCCTGGCTGTTGCAATAATCCTTTCTCTATGTGAGGACGCCAAACTCTGCCAGCAAGTTCCTGTTCTGTTTCGGGCCGTAGTCGTAATGGAAACTGTGCCTTTAAGTCCAAGGATTCGATTAGCAATGGCCAGAATAAGTTGACTTCATCTTCAAAAAAACCTAATGGAGTAGTTGAATGATAAGGGTATTGTTCTGATGTCGCCTCTGAAATTCTGTCCATCAAGTCAAGTCGATTATTTGCATTAGCCGCCAATATTAGTATCTTGGGCGAAGTATGCAGAAAGTCTCCTATTTGTGGGCGATCATCTAAAATATTTTCGGCATTTTCTAGCCTCACTGGCCTAACAATTTCATTTAGGGGAGACTTCAGATTTTGGCCTCTTATACAAAATTGTTCTATTAAGCAACTTGTCTTACCGCTAAGAGTTGGCCCTGTAATCCAAAGAGAGCGATCAGGCATTGTTGGCTGTCCTTTGTTTTGTTGGCAAACTAGACTATATTATCGAAATTATCGAAAAATTGAGTTTAATGCCTTAGCATAGCAGAGGGTTCAAAATTGGCCTCTGACCGAAAGGAATAGCAGACTTTCTCTGGGCCTTATACGAAAGTACAGCCTTCAATGGGGATAGAGATTAATTAATAGAACTATAAAATAGTCTCAAATATATACAGGGAGATAGTTTTACGTCAAAAAGGTATAATTCCTTCACCAGCACGGGTTCCAGATTTACAAAACTGATACAGAGGGTAACATAACTTTACAATATGATATTTACTTCCTGCTTTCTCTGAGACCATCGGCGGTTACTTATCCACAGGCATTCATGGTCGAGCCGACCGCATCTCTTGAGTGCGTAATTCTAAAATTTCCTCAGAATATAGGTAAAGTTATATGGCCATATAGCCCTAAACCTGTAAAATGTTTCAGTAGTACCAGTGGACCGGATTTATCAAAATATCCCTGAATTTAGGGTACAAACACGGGATGGCAGAAAAAAGGACAATAATGGTAATCCAATAACAAAGAAAGGGGATAAGCATCCGAATATAGTTAATGGCTATGTTTTGTGGGAGACTGTTCAACTAGCAAACTTAGGACAAACCAAACAGCTATTCCCTGAATACAAGTCCATGCACTCTCAGGTTTTACAAGATGTTATCCAAAGAGTACAAACTACTATGGATAATTTTATCAAGCCGGATAAAAACGGTAAAACCAGCGGTAGACCTAAATTTAAAGGTAAACATTACTATAATTCTTTTAGTTATCCCCAGTTATCAAACACTAATATTGTCAAAAATGCTAACGGTCGGTATTGTATCAATTTACCGAAAATAGGCTTAGTCCCTTTTGTCTTCAATCGCCCAATACCAGAAGGATTCAAAGTTAAGGCAGGTACTGTGATACGCGCGGCAGATGGTCTGTATATCAGCTTAACGATAGAAGATCAGACTGTACCTTTGAGGCGTGCAGAAATTCAACCCACTGAAGATAACTCAATAGGTATTGATTTAGGATTGCTGCACTATATTGTTACATCTGATGGTGAGTTTATAGAAGTTCCTAGGTTTTTCAGAAAATCTGAACATCGCTTGTCTAAACTACAGGTAAGATTAGCTAAAAAACAAAAACATTCAAAAACTTGGAAAGTTCTCAAACGTAAAATAGCTAAACTGCATCAACTAATAGCTAGGCAACGACTGGACTGGCAGTTCAAACTGGCTTATCATTTATTTAGTGACTATCAAGTGATATTTTTAGAAGACCTACAGATAGCAAATTTAGTGAGGCGTTGCAGAGCTAAATTAGGTGACAATGGTCAATTCTTACCCAATGGTCAGTCAGCGAAGTCAGGATTAAATAAGTCTTTGCAAGATGCAGCATTTGGCCAGTTTGTTCAAGTCTTAGAGTATGTAGTCTGGAAATTAGGCAAGAGAATTATCAAAGTAGACCCAAAAGGTACGTCTCAAAATTGTTGGGAATGTTTGAATAAAGTCTCTAAAAGCTTATCAGAGCGTTGGCATTCTTGCTCTAGATGTGGTCAAGAATTAGATAGAGACTATAACTCAGCCCTTCTGATACAAAAAATCGGATTATTGTCAACACAGGGGGAGGACATCACCTCTGTTAAAACAGCGGTCAGGGTTTCCCAGGCTGAAGAATCCCGCGTTGTCCCGTAAGGGCAACGTCGGGAGTATGTCAACAAAAGTTTATTTAGGCTTGGTGAACGTTTAAACCTTGAATGATGACTAAACTATACTAAAATACGCTTGTGTTGCTTGTCGGTATTGATTTCTTGCGCTACTATTTTAGTGTTGTGATACTAAAGGAGAAGAACATATGCCATCACCACATAAGGTAGAGATTGCTGATTTTAGGGCAGCAATTTCTTCCGCGGGACTTGGAGTGACGATAGGAGCTGTGTACGAAGATACAGACGATGCTTTGCTATTGATGTTTAAGCTAAACCAAGCTTTTGCTGTTGCGCAGCAGCTGCAAAATGACGCGGTTGAAGCTGGAGAAAGAGTAGCTGCGATGCAAATCAGTCGTGGAGCTGTTCAAACAACAACTTTTCCTCCGGGTACTGGCGAAACTAAACAGTCTAGGTGCTTTTCGTGCTTGCTTCAAGGAAGCGCAGTAGAAGACGTCATCTCTACAATTCCTAACCTGATATAGAATTTTGGCTTGATTGAGTCAGCAAATTTGACACTAGGTTTAATACAAGTTTTGCAAGAAGGAGAAAAAAAATGGCAGCGACCAACCCTTATGGCGACAAAGACCTTAGATATGTTGTCTTTTCTCATCCAAGTTCAGCTTCCTTGAAGCTCGCGTATATGTTCGCGACTAACACAAACTTTTCTGAGGTCAGTATATTAGGACAACAGCAGATTACAGGATCTTTGCCAGAATTAACTTCAACCCCTTTTATAACCAAAACCAGATCTCCTCGTCCAAGAGTGATGAGGCACAAAGTAAAGAAAATCAGTGGGTTTTGTTCGAGTGAAAATTATGAAGCTGCTTATGCTGCTGGCTGGAGAACTATAGAGCGCCTTTTGTTTACAGGCCAGCAGGCGCAGCCTAGTTTAAGCAGCGCCACAAATACCGCAAAAGGATCTATTATCGCTACGGTAAAATGCCCGAGCGTAGGAGGAGATATTCAGTGGGGCTGGAGACCTCTTTTGAGGCAGTTAGCTAGAATAAAAAATGACTTAGTAGCGCTGGGTGTAACTTTCCCTGAAACAGCGAACGATTGGAGAGAGGTCGTTCTTGAAGCAAACAGACCCCGCCCCCCGCAGGCAGTCAAACCTTTAACAGGGGAAGCTGCAACAGGAAAAGTGGACAACGTTTCCTGTTACTACGAGTTCGGGAAAGCGCTTCCGGCAGGATGGAGGAGTACAAGTCCACTTTTGGAATTTGAGTAGAGACTAAGGAATGCAATTAATACTTCCGGGTCATCCTCAATATCAAAGTACTTTGGACAATGCTCCATTGTATTGGTGGCAGCAAAAACAAAAGTATGTTTGCGACCCCATCCACTTAATAGAGACTCCTGATGGACTGAGGCGTGAAGCTAGTTCAAAAGAATTACTGGATTACGTTTTTGGAGGGGAGCTAGAAGAGCACATTCTCATAGAAGAAAAGCGTCTAGAAGATGAAAGACTTTTCGCTGAAATACTAGAGGCAATGAGGCAAAGTGCCTAGTTTTCAACCCATAGGCATGATCAAACCCGACTTTACCTGGAAAAGAACGACGGTTCAGATCGGCATGACTGATCTGATCAGGCTGACATGGCTAGCTCCTTCTAGCACGGTAAGAAGTCAATTATTGATTAGAAAGGCTTGGACAGACTTTGTTGGCGAGGCTAAATTTGTTTATCCAGACCTTTCCTCGCCTTTGGTGATTGTTTTGCCAGTTTCTTTTGAAGAAAAAATACCTCCGGTTATTGAGATAAAGAAGTATATTCCTAGCTGGAGATTCAAAAGATTTGGGATGATTACCGAGGACGATTATTCAGTAATTGTCGAAGCATATACAGATTTATGACAGAAGGTTGACATCCTCTCCGGCCTAAAGGCACGAAGATTCCTACTGAGCCGTAGCTCTTCGGCGGGTTGACGCTTCTTAGGCTGCTGCTACTTTGACAGTAGTCTTATGCTTGCCTCCACGTCCGTTTAGAGTTTCCGAGTGCCCCCGGCAACTGTTAGTACTGTAGCATATATTCAATTTACTTGCAAATAAAAAGTCGCCCGCTTATGGGCGAGGCTTTAAACCCAATTTTTCGGTAAAGCCTTAAAGGTAGGACGGTTTAAGATTAGAGTATAATTGCAGAAGCAAGAATATTTCTAGGGTTTAAATAAATTGATATGATGAATTTTTGGTGTCTTATTCTAATTTCAGTTCTCTTGCTATTTCTCGCTGTTGTATTTATTTCAGAAAGAGTAAGAAAAAGTTTAAAGCCTGTCGGTTTTTTATTTCTATCTATCGCTGCAGACTATTTATAACAAGTGGAAAATTCCTATCAACATATCTTAATTTTATCTGTAGCAACAAAAATTTTAATAATTGGATGGGCTTTTTTTGTCTTGTATTTTGAAGTCAGAACAAAAAATTTAATCTCAAGCAAATAAATGTTATTGGAAGCAAACTTTGTTTTTTTTTAGTTCAGCAGGTAAAATTTAACAACGAATTTTATCAGTTGATATCAATAATAGTAGGAGCAATTGTTACTATTGCAACAATTGCTCTACCCATTGTATTATCCCAAAGAAAAGAAAGCTTTAAAAATTTAAAGTCCAAAGTATCTCGCCTAGAAGAAGATAGTAATAAATTGAAAGTTTTAGAAAGCAAGTTGGGGAAAATAGACACTATTTGCGAGACTGCGATAGGAGCTAGCGGCTTTACAGAAAACTCCGCTAATTATTACATAAAAGTGGTAAATGATATTCAAGAAACCATTCGTCAAATAGATTCAGGTAAATCAACGCAATTAAAAGTAAAGAGAAAGCATTTAGGAAATTCTGGGCACAATAAATGAAAAAAGAATAAAAGCCTATGACTATCATGGATGCAGCAAAAAAAGGAAAAACAATTAAGGACTATAAAGAGAAACAATGTCTAAGAATTTTTTATTTTTATTTAATACCGAGAAAAAAGATTATACTGGCTGCAATATTCTGAATCTGCAATATATCAGAGAAGACTTCAGTGACATTGAAGTGATTGACAGTATTCCTTGCTGCTCCGGCTCTCCTGGAAGGCAGAATTTTAGAGTTGGGCTGGATTCTTGGGCTGGTTCATTAGAACCCTTGCCAGAAGGGAAATGGTATGTCCACGATATTGAATGGGCAGCAGGAATTGACAATTACGAAGGTGATGTATGGTCTACTGGAATTGGTCCAGTGACAGTGCCCTTGGACTATATCGAACCTAATAGTACTGAAAGAAGCGCAATTGAGATTCATATTGACTGGAACCAAGGTTACTCTCCGGGAACCGCTGGCTGTATAGGTCTTTATTCGGTAGAGCACATGGAACGACTTGTTGAATGGTTGAGAGATACAGACCCTCGTTATCTGTACGTTGACTGGGGATTGGGAACTTGTCCGGCTTTTGTGGAAAACTAAAGCAATGAGAGCGTTTAATGCAAGACAACTACTTGAAGAGTTGATTCGGAAGCTTAAATATCTATCGAATTGCGATCGCAGGAAAGATCAAAAATGTGAAATTTGCCCTAGATGCAAATCTTTAAATATTACCACAGGTCATGTTAATTGTTATTGCCAGGACTGTAATCATATTTGGCCAAGGCTTTGACATCCTCCCCGGCCTAAAGGCGCGGGGATTCCTACTAAGCTGTAGCTCCTTAGCGGGGTAAGTCGCTTTCATCTGGCTTGAATCCAAAGAACTCTAAAGGAAAAGACTGGGCAATTGGCATAATGCAAATAGTCCCATCTTCGTCAAGTTCTAGGTTGCTGTAAAAATCGACATCAAAACTATCAGGGAAAAGCTGTGGAAAATCTTTCCTTGCTCTATCTTCAGCCTCTTTGCTCGAAAAGCATTCGCTATAATTAGGGTTGGCAATAGCTTCATACCATCCAGCCTCTTGATAGGCTTTAGTCTGTTCTTCTGGACTACAAGGAAAGTAAACCTCCAAGCAGGAGCAATCTTCACTGCTTTCCTTCTCGTAAAAAGAATAAGGAATACGCCAAGCTTCTGCCCATCCGCATTTTTCCAAATCTTCAAGAGTGTTTTCAGGGTATCCACAGATAAAAACCACTAACTTGTCTGGAAATACTTCATAAGGTAAGGGCAATGCTTCGCTTAACTGACAGCATCTATAGTGATTAACGCAATAACTAATGCCATCAATAACGTTGTCAGGAAAAAAATTGCAATCAAATCCTATCGGACATTTTTTCATTAATCAAATCCTATTTTACTACTTTTTTAGTGGACTTTGTCTCATGATCTCTTTTTCATTTGCAGTAGAAAAAAAATATTATTCAGGAGTTATTATATGTTTCCTTTTCGAGACTTTTAAAACATGGTTTTTCATTCCACTCTTTTTAGAATACCATTCTAATTGAGGAGCTAATACTGCTAGCCTCTCGGCCCTTTTGGTCAAAATTTGACAAACATGATGAGGAGTCTGAGCAATTATATCAAATACTTGCTGGATATATTCTAGAGGTATTTTTTCGTGGAATAAATCGCTCATTGATTTAACAAAAATCTCACAAGGATCTTTGAGTTTAAGCGGCTGTTTAAGGCGTTCCGGGTGTAGTTTTACCTCTGAGAACCCATTGGGATAGAATCTTTTCAGCCTGGTATTAGCGAGCCTCTCAGCATAGCAATGTGCGCAGCCAGGGCTAACCTTGTCACATCCTGTTACTGGATTCCATGTAACGGTTGTCCATTCAATTTCAGAGTTGTTCATAATTTTTTATTTTTTGAATTGATTCAATAACAAAAGCCCTAAAAATACACCGCCAACAAATATTATGTTTCCCATCATATTTTTGCTAATTTCTATGTCTAGAATCTTCCAAGCTTGCTGCTTGACTCCTGCTTTTGCTGCCTGGCTTTGTTCAGCTCTCACTACTTTTGATTTTGGTTGATAAGCTTGAGCCAGGACGCAATTTATTCCACCACCATTAAGCAAGCAATTATACTCAATAGTAGTTATATTTTTTAGATGTAATTCAGACTTTTGATTGTGGAATCTGAGAATTACTTCATTATCCTTTTCCCCTATGACAATTGTGTAAGGCGCTGGAGATAGTATACTCTTATTTTGCTCTACTTTTTCCTCAGCTTTCTCCAGAGATTTAGTATTAATTAATGGGTAAATTGCTAGTCCGGCGATCGCCACAACTCCGCAGCTGATACTAAGAGGCTTTAATAGCTTAATATACCTCTTTAAAATAAGTAGATTTGATTTGGTTGAGTTGATAGTCATTTTATTCATTCCTTAGCTAGTTTGAGATTTAACTTCGTCGTACCAATATGAGGCAGCCTTCCAGGATTTAGACTTGCCAGATTTAGAACAGCCAAAAACTAATTTAATCGTCTCCTCTTTAGGGGTATTAATATTAATTAAACTCACCATCACGCCCCTCACCTCAGCATCTAAACTATCCACTTTAGGACTGACTGGAGACCAATTATCAGGAATGAGTGCTAGGGGTGATAGGTCACTGCATCCTTTACTAAGTATGTCTTCTAGCTCTTGTGCTTTAGGGTGAGGGGTGGGTGAGGTCTCACTCTCATCCTCACCCTCATCTTCATCACTAACACTCTCTTTATTTAGGTCGAATCTGCCAGTCTCTGTGTGAATAATGTTATTACCATTACTGTCGTTATTTTGCTCTACATTACTAATATAATTTTTGGCAAAAGGTATAGTTACAATATTCCAATTTTTAGGTTTACTTACGTTCTCTGGTGTTTTTCCTTTCTTGGCAAAAGTAGTATGATTTCCGTGAGTAGGATGGTCTGCTATTGTCGTAGATTGATAGCCCGTAATTAGGCAACAATAAGGTCTGTTTTTATCAGTTAAATAGGTATATTGTTGATCGGATAATTTCTTTTTGTTTTGACTTGCTGTTTCTCTAGCAGCACCATTCAATAGAATGATCATTGATTGCCTTCTAATAGCTCCTGACAATCCTATATCCTCACACAAATGCGACTGCATCATGCCAATAATTAAAATGTCAAATTTACGGCAATTCAGCAATGTTTGGAGGATGAGTTGAGCATTACTCAACCTCTTAGTTTTGTTTTGTTTGTCGTATCTTTCCAAGTAACTCCACATATCATTAATTTCATCAAATATACAGATGATTAAATGATGATTTTCTTCACTATTACGACGACGTTCTCTCTCTTCATCTAGCCACAACAAACACTCGTAAATTTGCTCATAATCATTAATTACTCTGTGATAACCTATACCTTGCCAGTCGTTCTTTTTAGCATGAGAATCTAACACTATAATTTCTGAGGAGTACGCTTGAGAAATTTTGGGTACAATATAACCCGCTGCAACTGAAGTTTTTGCACTTCCTGGTTCACCACCAATAAGTAAGCAGTTCTCATCTACTATTTGCTCCCAGTTGTACTTATCTGTATTTTCAGGAATAGTCTCAGTAGCTTGTACGTCAATAATTTCAGCTTGTGTTTCTTCTGGCAGTAGTGCAGCTAATTCCGCTTGTGCTGCTAGTTCAAACTTGCTAATTTCTGTATTACGTAGGATGACATTAACCTCATCATCAATGAACCTTTCAGATGCTTTGCTCATGGCTGTTTGAGCTAATATTACACCACCTAGACTAGCTGCCATTGCTCCTGTAGGTGACTGCTTGCCGTGAAGTGCTATCAGCAAACAGCCAGCACTCCCTATTAAACATATTAAAGGACTTGATTTATCCATGTCCCCGCTCCTCCAACTAAAGCACCTATTAATAAGCAAAAAAGAATCATAATAAACTCGCCCTCATCTATTCCTAGTGAGTCAGCGAACGCCTGCCTAAATCCTTCACTGAACTGGGACTTAAAGAACCAGCCGATAGCTATTACTAATAGAATATAGACAATTCGTAGAGCTGAAAATTGTATTGCTAGATAGCTAACAAAAACTGTTAAATTAGCAGAAAGTACGGTTAAGGAACCGTACCAAATTAATTTGTTCATATTACTTTTAGTTAGTTATTAAAGTCTAAGGGTACTCGGGTTACGAGTACCCTCTATTTTTAGATAATTAAACTGTTGCTTTCTTGCGTCTAGGACTACGTTTTGAATTACGGAGCTGCTTTTCTAGTTGTTTCTGTAACTTTTCATGCTTAATGTCAAGCTGTTGTCTTCTAACTTGGGCAGTAGCTCTAAGATTTGCGATCGCGAAATCGTAAGTAGTTCTGATGTTGCTGTATTTATCATTCCGTCGTTCTGTGGTTAAGTCATATCCGGCCTGTGTTTTGTCCATTGTGGTATATTGTCGTGCCACAGAATCAAATCTTTTTTGATTATTAGTACCAATTCTGCTAAATACTTTAGAATGAGTGGAAACAATCTTAGTATTTGCATCACTTAGACTAATTATTTTCTCACCAGCTTCTACTACTTTTTCAGCAATTTCTACTCTTTCGTCAGCTTTTGCCGTGATTTTTTCTAGCTGTTCATCAGTGACAACACCACCATTAAAAATAATTTCCAGAAACAAATCATTGTCGTCGCTAAAAATGTCTCTTAAATCTTTATAGCCATAGTTATTTGGGGTAATAGTGCCATGATTACTATTCGGCATCTTGGCTTTTTTATTGCCTTTAAAATTAAACACAATTAATCCTCCTGTTATTCTGATTTTTCTGTTTTTTGAGGCTTAGTTTTGTCCAGTTTAGACAGTAGTTCATCTGTTAGCTTCATCCCCTCTTGATATTTTTGAGTGCATTTATCAAGCAACAAGTCAAGTTGTTTTAGCTGTTCCTCAAACTCTCCTGTTTCCATAATTTTCTCCTTGATTCAGCTTCTGCTCTAGTAATTGAGATTTGATTTTTATTCTGGTTTGATAGAGAGAATAAAGGATTAATTCTTGCTGCTTAATTTGTAATTGAATCTGCTGATAAAGTTGTTGAAAATCTTGTTCCGTTGACATGGTTAATCCTCCAAATCTAAACTACCAAAAGCATTATCTAGGTTTACTGCTGGCAACGCTTGTTCTATATGTGTAGGTGTTGGCACAGCTGAAGAAGATAGCCTATGTTTTTTATACTCATTTATCACATAATCAACGGCATCAGAAATAGAAGGAAATTCCATTTCATCAGCTATCTGCCTTAGAAATGACAGTTGATGGGGACGGATAGAAGCTTTCCTTGACTGCCAATTATTCATTTATTTGCTGCCTCCTAATTTGTTTTTTGCTAATGCTAAGAGACCTTCAGCGTTGAGAGTGTGGGCATTAGGGAGAACTTGGAAACCTTTAGACTGAAGATGTCTATCAACCATTGGTAAGCAAGCACCACCGCCAACAGCAAACATACAATCAGCAGAATCAATTTGATCTTTGAGGTCGGACAAAGTAGTTCTCAAATTTTCATTTGCCCAAACTTGTAGACAATTACGGTAAATTTCAGCAAAGCTAAAAGGTTGATATTTTCCATATTGGAAAGACTTAGATTCAATACCTTCACGGATTATGAATGAGTCACCTTCACGACCGTTTTTGGCTTTCATCATGTCGGAATGTTTGGCGATCGCTGTGTATAAATCTCTTACACCAAAATTCATCACATTCCTGTCGATCTGCTTTCCAAACTGGTACACGGTCGAGATGCTCGTGCCATACCCCAAATCCAAAAGTAATAGCTTATGGTTTTGGCTAACACGACCATCGGCTAGCAAGCTAGCCAGCGTTCCCATTCCCTCATTAACGACTAACATTTTGTTGACAGTTATGTTGTAATTTCTACTGCCCAACTCTACTGTGTGACAACCTTTTAGTGCTTTGACCAGGTCTTCTCTGAAACTCTTGGCATGATGGATTGATATACAGAGATTCACTTCTAAATTATCGGATTCAATACCCATACAGCCAATAGCACCTAAAAACAGTTGCAGCGCGTAATCAACCTTGCCTCTAGCTAACTGAGCAACTTCTAATTTCCCTTGAGGACTAGCACTGTAAGCAGGTGAACCTATCAACCATTGTTGATTCCCTAACTCTCCATAACGAGGGCCGGAAACATATACCACAGAGCATCCTTCGTTGGCAACTATGTTACTTTCGGTTTCAGCTTTGGGGTTATAGATATAGCTAGGTATCTTAGTACTATGACCCATATCGGAAAAGGCTTTGAGGAATCCATTGCCACTGTCAATACCTATATTTAGATAGGCTGTTCTCATTTGTTCTAGCTTAGTATTATTTGCGCTTTTGGTCGTTGCTATCATACAAAATCCTTGTTTTGAAGGTGTTTATTTGTTCTCATTTGTTCATATTAATATCATTGCAGAACTACTCAATGGGAGCAACGTACATTGTCAAAAAAATATTTCTCTCATAAAAAAAAAGACCCCATTTTTTGAGTGAGGCCATGACGTCATTGGACATATTCATGCTGTTATTGATTGCGATCGCCACTGAGATAAAATCATTGCTGCTAGCTTCTTCACAGGGATAGCAGGCCGACGTCGTCCTTCTTGCCAAGAGTATATTGTGTTCTGCGACACTCCTAATAGCTCGGCTAGCTCATGCCGATCAATAGGTTGATAGGGGTTGTAAAGCAAGTCCAGTGGGTTGATTTCTGGTATTTTCGTTAGCATTACCTTTATTGGTTGTCAATCATTCTTAATGCGATTCTTATTGCTTCTCTTAGGCTGGAGGCAGTCTCGCGAGGTGCTAGACTGAAGTTGGTCAAGGCCGATATGTAATATTCCTGCTCGCGCCAACGCTTGAGGTAGCAGTACTGTTTGACATTTTTCTGGATTCGGCATTGGCTTTGACAGTCGGTACTTACCATGTAAGCTTTATAGCCATCTGGCAAGTAACTCGCTACCTTACTACCTAAACTGATTTCTTTTGGATGACGAAATATTTCTTTTGATTTAATTTCTTTCCAGATGGCGTCAAAGTAGGGTTTTAGATAGTCTGGGTTGTGTAACCAGTTGGACTGGTAAATCTGATGGCGATATACTAATTCAATATAGTCGCCGTGATAGTCATTGCGGTGATAGCCGAAATAATGTCCGTTGATGCACCCATCATTGGGATACAAGTCTTTTGACCACTGAATGCTAAGATGTAGGTCTGGCCTGTTTTTGGGATGTAAGATGTGCTTGGGTTTGATGAGCTGGTAGCTGATGGACGACGCTGTCATGAAGGCTTCCAAATCTAAATCATACTTTGCCAGTTCATTTACTAGGCTAGGAGTGATACTCAAGTACGTACCGTGATGGTAACAAGAGCCGATTTCTGTACCCCACTGCCAAACCTTCATAATTATCTCGTCATGGCCAATTTTGAACCCTTCTAATTTCTCAATCTCAGCTTGTATTAGTTTGTACCAGGTAGGTTCATCGAAGTCATAAAGTGCTGCATACTCCAAATATTCGGGATTGCAGGTGTAGCCATTGTCTCTCGCTTTCCATTCCGCAGCGGGAAGGGTGTCAGAAACCTTCCCAAACAATGGCTTTATGCCTTTTTTGGTTGCTGCTCATAGACCGCTTCTCCTGACTCAAATGCAGCGTCTATTTCTTCTTTGGTAAAACCATGAAAAGTAAGTTTATTACTCCCTACTACATAAACATCGCCGCCACTGTCTTCAAAGCAGGCTACCTCAGAGTCTCCATGAACGATGCCAAGGTAAATTGAATCTTTGACCTGTTCGTACTCGAAAATCAGATCGCTTTGGGGCTGATAGAATTTCAATTTAGAGGCTATCGCCTCCAACGCTGGAGTAGGAGCTGCTTTGACCTTTTTAAGCTCCGGCGTTGGTTTAGCATAAAGGTTTAGCTTTATTTGCGTTTCTGCGTTTGGCTTTGAAAGTATCGAGTCTGGCTTTTTTCCAATCTTTGAACCATTTTTTGGCTTTGGGGATGGTGTGGCTCCTGTAAATAAATTAGTTGCGACTGCCTCTGTTGTTGGCTCATCATCTTGCATTCGTGGTTTGATGAGGAAGCGCTGTAGCTGCTCAAGTTCGCACGAGGATGGAGGCTCCTGGCCTTTTGCGGAGTAAGTTTTCAGTGCAGATTTTTTAACTACTATTGGTTTTAGCGCTCCAAAAATCAAGATTGAACGCTCACTATCTTTGAGAGGCTCGCCATAAAGGTAGTGCCCAATAAGATGTGCTGTATGCTTGTTTTTCTTATCGTCAGTGTACTGGAATAAGCAGCCTGTAGTTGCAGGTGCTTTAGTGGGACTATAAGACAAGCTGATTGATTTAATGTAGTTGCGTTCTAAAATGTCTAGTTCTTCCCATAGCTCAAATTCTTTCTGTACTCCGATTTCTGCTTTGAATGTTTCTAGCTGTTGCTGGCATTTGCACGCTAGCATCCTATCTTTAAGTGAGTCGTCCTCGATTTCAATCTCTAGTATCGGCCAATCTGAATCATCTTCTGTCTCGACTATTTCTGGAGTTTGAGATACTGGTAAAGCTTGAGCTTGTTCAACAATCAAAGCTTTTGCTTCTTCTGCTGAAGCTGTTACGATCGCTCCGACGGAACAGGGTTCTATCGCTTTACCTTCTATCTCTGCGATGGCAGATTCAAGATTATAGATAATATAGCCAAGAAGACGGTTATAGTAGAATCTAAATTCTCCTACAGAGTTAGTAATGGACTTAGTTGTGGGTGACAATAAACCGAGGTAGATCCTAGGTAAAGCTTCCTCTTGGCTCAAAAAGCCTATTAAATTGGTAACGGGACTGATAAAGGAAAACATTTATTGGTCTCCTGATATTTTAGTTTTACGAAGTGAAACGGGTAATTAATACGCTAGCCAACACAAGTGCTTGCTAGTTTTTTTATAAATTTAAAACTCACAAGGCAGTAGTTGTCGCTCCTAAGTATTATGATAGGGGGCATTTCATCAATTTAAGAAGCAGATGAAGTTAATTGCTGTTAGCCAGAGAGCAGTGGCAATAAAACAGAAAATCAAAGAATTAGTCATTGTTTCAATGCCTCCGAAGCTATAGCTTGTGCTTTCTGCATTTGTTCAGGGGTAAGAGTACCATCGTCTGATAATCCTGGCTCATCACTATTACTAAGAATGCGCCATCCTGCATCTTCTTTAATTCTTGGATGAGTAGCTGATTGCATTTTAGCTGCTTGCTTTTTGATATAGTTATTGTCTGGCATTTTTTATTCCTTATAGTTACTGATTGAGTTATGTGACTAAAGCTTGAGTTTGCTTGGTGGCCCGTTTTTTGCTACAGAATAGAAAATTCTGTAGCAAAAAACGGGCGCAAAAATCTACTTATTCAGGCTGTTAATTTTTTCAGCTAAAATTTTCCCCGATCGAGATTCTTTGAACTCATCAGACTCCCACTCAATATGGAATTTGGCATCCGTGCAATCAAGTTGGTTGATGTCTATACAGAGAAATGCTAAAACCTGGTCTTCTCCGCTCAAAATGGTAATTCTGAAGGGAATGCTTGTTAAATCAATTTCTTTCAGGATTACAAAGCATGATAATGAAAAATCAATCTCTGACGTTATCCTTGACAGTTCATTTAATAGAGTCAAAGGTAAGGATGATAGGCTGTAATCACCTTTTTTTTCGAGATTTTCTTCCTCTAATGCTATAGAGTCAAGGGCTAGGTGCAGCACTCCAAGTTGCTTTTCTAGGGATTTTACTTGGAGTTTCAAGCTGTCTTTCTGAACACTCAAGCGGAACTTGGCTAATTCGTTTTTTGTTTCGTTAGCAGAAGTCATCTTTAATGATTTTAGGGGTGTAAGCAAAAACTTTTTCTTTGTCAGGAAATTTCATGTCTAATGAACTTACCTCAAGCATTCTGAGCATCAGGAATGAATTTAAACCTAACGACTCAAACGGTCATGTCTAATTTTCCATTGAAAAATCTATTAATAAATTCCTTCGGTTGAGAAAGATGGGCTTTCATTTACAACCCATTTGGCGATCGCCTTTTTGTCTCTTTCAGTCATATTTTTCATCTGAGGATATTCTTCTTCAAGGGACTGAAAAAACCTCTGCGCAATATCCGAAGCAACTATTGGTGGCTTCCCGTCAGGATCTAAATTATGAGCAACTTGTTTGCTTGCCCCGTAGTATCCTAGTGGTTTTGTCATTTTCTATTTGGGTTGTCAAAGTACTGTTTGCTAAATGCTTGCAGCTCCAAGGGACTACCGGAAGGGAGTTCGCTTCTCTTTCATTCATAAGCAATGTTAGTAAAGATTTTGGTTCCATGAAATACCGTAAATCTTTTGAAAGAATCACTAGGGTCGTCACAATTACCTATCTCCTCAGAGCTGTAATGATGCTTGCCTGATACAAGGCCGGCAAACTGCACCACATAAATTCTGTCTAAATGGTTGAAGTTCTTAAACTTGTTCGTGCCATCCATGTGTACCATTTCAATGTCCAAATCCCCATAGAAAGCTTCAAAAACTTCGTACAGTGGGGCTGTTCGAGCTGAAACTATCGGAATAGGTACATTTTCATCTTCTAAAAAGTCCCTTACTGACACTTCTTCAACAGATAATGTCCATCCATCTTCAAGCTTCTCAATAGGAAGCTCGTTGAACGCGAGATATGTTGTCATTTGAAAACTCCGTTTTTAAGGAAGCAGGGTTTGAGCACCCTGCATTGCAACTGATAGATAGCGATTCGAGAAATATAAAGGTTTTAAATTTAGTAGTTGATACACCTCCTTTTTCTTTTAGTATTTGAAGCTATCAACTGATAGCCTCACCAAGCGACTCTTCAACTGGAGAGAAAAGTAGCTTGGTGAAGCTACCAGTGGAAGCCGTCTTACTCTTTGTTGGCATCAGAGAATATGTTTGATGCTATGACCGAATAATCAGCAGCAGCTTTCAATTCCCTGACCATTGCTTGCGGTTCTAAATTTTTCAATTTTTCTCCACGAGTTTCGCGCAAATAAATCTCAATCGCTAGCTCTTTATAGATTTGAGCTGATACAAGTACTTCAGCCATTAGTTTTTCACAAACAAGAAGTCTTTCATCTAGTCTTGCTATCGGAACATCAAAGCCAATGTGTTATTTCTTAATCCTTCCTGTAGGCATTGAATATTGCCCTTGGCAATGTCGCTAGGTCTAAGAATAATAATTCTTTTAGGAAGTGCCCTAGCAAGGTCTTTGTCGCGATCGCTCTCGATTATTTCAATTACTCGGTCTTTATGGCGAAATAACACTTGATAATGGCATTCTCTCGAATCAAAAGAATAGATGTGTTTTCCTTGAGAATAGATGAATTCACAGTCAAAATTATATTGGCGACCATAAAAACTATGAATCACGTTACGCACAAATTCCCTAAGCTGTATCCATTGATGCTGACTGTCAGAATTCCTGTCTATATGAGATGGTGTAAGAGCAAGGCAATTTTCTAGCCTCTGAATTTGAAAATCTTTATCCATAGGATTAAAACTCTGCGTAGCTGGCAAAGGAAATAGCTTTAGGTGTGGAAGTTTGCGAGTACTGGGTCGTGAGGGAATAGTTGAGTTAGTTTCCTTCTGTGCTATCTCTAACTGTTCTTGGTTGTCAGGGATGGTAGCTGTCACATCAACTTGTTCACCAAGCATAATATTAATGTCTTCGTTGCTAAATTGCAGGTCTTTCAGTTCTTGTATGCGCATACGCTTAATATTTTCCCTGTCTGCATAGGCTTTTTGCCAAGTATCTAAGCAACGCAAATCGCTGTTACCGTATTTTCTGATTTTGCTGCTTAAGCTTGGGTCTGAGGAAAGGAAGTGCGCGAAAAATTCTTTAAATTCTGAAATTCTGGCTGGTTTTTTGGTGTCCCAATATCCTTTTTGCATATTCCGAATGTCCTTTTGGTGAATTTTTTATTAGTGTTGAGGGGGAAAGATGTGGGGAAATAGAACATGACGTAAAATTTCTTGGTCTGTCATTAAAAGTTGTTTCCGCCATTCTTTCTGGGCTTGGAGTACAGCTTTTTCAAGGTTTGATAATTTTGTTGATTTACGGCCTGAGTCACGATCGCTATAATTAATCTAGTTCAAGCTGATTATATTCCGTCGCCTCAGACTTTTTCTTCCTTTTGCTATCAAATATGGTTGCTGCTCTGAACGAAAATTCAACAGCAGATTTCAAGCAATCGTCTGACGAAAAATCAGGATTAGAGCGGGATTTATAAATTGAGATGGCTAGTTCTTTGTAAATTGAAGCTGCCAGGAAGATACCTAAGAGCTTATCAATTTCTATTCCTATCTTTAGCGGGATTTTTGCTAAGATCCTTACTAAGCTGTTCATATTTTTTGCTTTCATTATTATTCCGACGCAAAACAGATAACATCTGACGCAAAAATTCTTGGTCTGTCATTAAAAGTTGCTCCCACCACTTTTTTTGTGCTTGGAGTACAGCTTTTTCAAGGTTTAATAATTTTGCTGATTTACGGCCTGAGCCACGGTAGTTTTGTATTCTCAGGTCTAGTTCAAGTTGAACGTATTCTGGCATTTTTGGCGTTTCAAGGAAGCAGGGTGGTTAAACCCTGCAAGTAGAGAATTAAAAAGTAATAGTTATCAATCAATTAGATTTATGGACGCTTCACAAGATCGCTATAGTCACCTCCTTGTTATGGGACATTTGGGGCTACCTATTAGAAGTCCCGCTTATGGCTTCTCAACTAAGTAGAAAAGCCTAATTTTTCTGGATTTTTCCGAGCATTTAACTGTTTAAGCAAATTAGGTACTAGCTGTGGTTTCCGGCATTCGCGCTTTCTCCTACGTTCCCTTTCTTTGCTTATGTCGCTATAGTAGCAAAACATATATATAATGTCAACATAGTAGGAAAACGTTTTTTCGGAGGATGATATATCATGGTAGGAAAACAGGAGGCCAAACACAGTAATGCCGAAAGTAGCAAACAAATATCATGGAGTAGCAAAGAAAAAAATTTCTATTGCCCTGACACCAATGGTTTTGGATTACATAGAGAAATATCAGACGGAGATGGGAGGGAAGATAAGCCGTTCAGAAGCACTAGAGCAGATACTGAGGGGACAGATAGAGACAGAATCTTCTGGGACATTTTCCCAAGAGGAGAATCTGACCAAGCAGCGTTGCTTAGGTATATTAAAAAATTAGTAGGCCGTCTGGAACTTCTTGAGGCAGAAAGTATTTCTCTCGCAGAGGAACAATCTCGCTTCATAAACGATCACCGAGACAGGTTATTGAAACGGCTAGGAGAAAATGAAGAGTTCGCCCGCAGGAGTGAAGAAACACGCCAAAAATTAGCTCAAGGCAGAAGTGCATTAAGGCAAGAGATAGTAGAGCTTACGCGGGTTCTGGGTGCATCAGAATTAGAATCAACAACTGAATAACATAAAGTCCGGCGATCGCGTTTTAGATTGTCGGGCTTTTGTTGTGTTGGAGTTAAATAATAGCTTCACCTCCTTTGCTATTGGTGTTATGGGACATTTGGGGCTACCTATTAGCAGTCCCGCTGATGGCTTCTCAACTAAGTAGAAAAGCCTAATTTTTCTGGATTTTTCCGAGCGTTTAACTGTTTAAGCAAATTAGGTACTAGCTGTGGTTTCCGGCATTCGCGCTTTCTCCTACGTTCTCTTTCTTTGCTTATGTTGACATATTACTACTATTTTAGATAAAATGTTAATATAGTAGTAAGATATTTTTTTTATTTGGTAGTAAAATACATGAAAGAACAACTAGGGGACTCAAATAAAAATGGCTCACAAAACGAATCACAAGAGATATGGGGAGAGGAAAATCAAAACTTCAATAGCATTGACTATGAAAGCCATGAATTATGTGGACGAGGTAAGAGAAGAGAAACAACTCAGCCGAAGCGAATATTTGGAACAAATGGTAAGGATAGACATGGAATCAACTTCAGAGGGCAAGCCTTTGACCAGCAAACAATACTGCAATTCCTTAAAAAATTAGTTCGCCGCCTGGAAATCTTAGAAGAAAAACATACTAAGTATGCAGCCGAACACCGAAGCAGGCTAATAGCGACATTAAAAGAGAATGAAGATTTCGCCCTCGAAGTTCAGCCAGAGATTGATGCCTTAAAAGAGGACATAGCTGAACTACTGGGGGTCTTGGGTGCATCAGAATTAGAGCCAACAACTGAATAACATAAAGTCCGGCGATCGCGTTTTAGATTGTCGGGCTTTTGTTGTGTTGGAGTAAATTTATTTTTAGATTAGGAGCAGAAATGGACGACAAAACAGATAAATTCAAGAAAACCAGCCAAGATAACATCCCGGAGATAACAGTAGAAAAAGCTTGCAACCTGCTTATGGCTTGCCCTCAAATTTTCCTAACAAGTGCTAAAATGCCTCCCCTTAAAGTGTGGAGACGATGCCTGCTTTTAAGTGACATACTCAGAAATATCATTGTTTTACATGGCCGTAACCTCTTATCCTCTAAGCCTGGCAGCCTTATGGAAAAGTATGTACTCCCAAAAAATTTGCAGATAGAAGCAAGTGATATTAATTGGCTGAATTCTGTTTTAAATGAAAATCCAGTATACATCTTTCGGGCAGGAGTGTCTTTATTAGGAGATGATTCTTTTTGGTGGAAGCCCATCGAAGAGGAAAATATTGATGAGTAAGTTCGGCGATCGCGTTTTAGGTTGTCGGGCTTTTGTTGTGTTGGAGTAAATTTATCCTTCAAGAAGGGAGAAGCGAATGGAAAATATAATCCTACTGTTTGAACTTTGGAATCAACTGCTATTTGATGACACCTACAATTTTTGGTACAAATACAACATATTCTGGGACAATATGAATTTAAATCATACTTGCTATGACAAAGAATTAAAAAAAATAATATTTGCTCATAGAAAAGGATTGCATATTTACAACAGAGGGTACGAAATTGATAAAAAAAATGTGCCAAATGTTGTCATTCGAATAATCAAAACGTTGCGTCAATTCTAAGTGTATTAACAAAAATCATATATTTAAAGAGGAAACCATGAAAGATCCACAAGAGACATCTTTAGCTAAAGTTGGCGAACAAACATTTATTCGCTTCGACTTCATTCTTTGTTCGGCAAACGTCGTTCGTCTCATACCTCTCAAAGAAATTGCCTCTGTATCCATGCAGGAAAAAAATCCAGGCTCCCAGGATGACGACCATGAATTCATTAGCATTTTCTTCTGCAAGTCTGATTACATCAACTATCTTATATTTGACGACGAGCTAGATGATGTAGAAGCAGAAGCTATTTCCAGTGCTTATAGAACAGAGGAGATAGGAGTTAGTTTTTCATTGAAGTCTCGTTGCGGTCAGGCTTTGAAGCAGATATTTTTTGGCAATAAAATTAAGCTACTTAAGTAGGGAGTAGGGGGAGCATAAGGAGGACAATAATGGAGTTCACAGATATCTTAAAATTAATTCCTCAACAGCTATATGGGGTTGGGGAAGCAAAAACATTGGAACAACTAAAAACAGAGTTTGACAACGGAGAATCTGCTTTTAGAATTCTCAACGGAAATATTTGCCGTGAAACTTGGATATGCAGAATCTACGCATATTCCACAAAAGGCAAATTGTATGAAACTCATCAAATCACCCCCGATAGTCCCAAGGAAAGGGGATACGGCTATATTTCAGAAAAATTACTTTCCTATGAAGTAGAAGCAGGAATGAGGAGTAATTTTTACCATGAACATTATTACCTGTGGCGCATCTTAAGTGAAAAATTGCAAATAGACAAAGACGATGTAAATCGATTCGTGTTTTTAGCGCAAACTTGCGAAAAGAAAACATCAGATTCTTATCCAGGAATCCTATGCACATACAACCTTTTAGAATGGAGAATATCTATTGCTAATCCACAGGAACAGTATGCGAAAGAGGCTGAAAATGGCGCTAAAATCTTTTTTCATTGGGATTAAATTAATGCTTGCAAAAACTTCTAGCAGAGGAATGAAAGTAAAAAACAAAATCAACGAAATAGCCAGAGAAATGTATATGCTCGCAGGCTACTCAGTTAGAGCAGGATACGACTTTTTTGAAACAACACATCCAGACGAACAGAGAGCATTAAAGCAAGCATTAATCGCCTGGGAAATGCTACTTGGAGATTCACCCAATCTAGAGGCTACTTGGGTCGATTGGTACTAATAAATCACTTGGAATGAGGCCAAAATATGAATACGTCCTTGATAGACACAACAAGCAAAACCATTAAATGTTTAACTCTCAAGCAGCCTTGGGCTTGGGCTATTTTTAATTTAGGCAAAGACATTGAAAACAGAATTTGGAGAACTGCCTACCGAGGCTTGCTGTATATCCACGCAGGGAAACAATTTGACGACCTTGGTAAGCTTTGGATTCTACAGAGATTTAATGCTGTGATTCCTGACAATTTAGAAACTGGCTGCATTCTTGGAAGCGTTGAGATTACTGACATCAGTCGTGATTCATTCGGAAGCCGGTGGTCAATGTCAGATCAATGGCACTGGAAATTGCGAAATCCCTTGCTATTAAATAATCCAATTGAAACGAAGGGGCATCTAAGTTTGTGGGACTTTAAAGTTCCAGAAGATTTATTAATTTGCCGTAAAGAAGGTTGAAAACTAGAAAAAATTATGACTCCACAGTCGAAACAACATCAAAAATTACCCAAAAGTTTCTTGGTAACTTTATCCATACTTAAAGACAGTAAAGACTCATTGTCTAGAGAAGAGGTATTTTCAAAGGTAAAACGACTACATGAATACAAGTCAAATACTATCTACTATGCATTATGCATATTGCATAAGAGAGGCTTGATAGAAAAAAGGAAGATAAAGAGCAAAACCTATTACTACACAGTATAAAGAAGGAGAAAATGATTTTCAACAAAGAAAATCCCAAAATAATTCATTTGGGAAATATAATTTTTTGGCATGAAGAAATTCTGGATTTTATTAGTCAGGAATGTGGTGTATCTGCTTCAAAAGAAGAAGGGTACACAAGCATCGGATTTAAGCCTGACTTCTATAGTTTTCATCTTGCAGAAATAGACAAAATTAGACATAAGATATTTGCTTTTACGATTCTTCATCCATTAGAAAATAGTGAAAAAATACATACAGCAATTATGTTTTTAAACAAAAGCTCTAGTTCCGAAAGCCAAATAATCATAGGAAAAACCATTGTAGACTACATCAATGAGTGTATAGCAAAAGTCCTTAATTCACAAGAAGAAGTATTTGGTCAAACTCTTTTAGGGATAAGACTTCTTGACATCAGACGGGAATTTATCAACAGTATTATTCAGGAGTAATTAACCTTGCTTAAATCCGAAAACAATCAGCCTCTTGGAGTAAGCGGTACAATTTTCAATCATTTCTGGGTCTCAAGTTTGCAGGATAATTTTACAGAAAAATATCTTGGTTCAACTGAGACAAAAAGGCCAAAGCTGTATGTAGTTTGCGGAAAGCCAAACCATACAGTCACCGTAGCAATGATGAGTACAGAGAAACAAGCCGAGCAACTAGCAGAGGATTTGAATAACAGAATGAAAAATCTTTCTTATTAACAGTAATAACTTAGGAGCAATCATTATTAGCTCACGCGATCGCCTAAACCATCAATTTCTTTTTACATCAAAACTAACTATAATCAACTTCAATCATGGAAAAATTGTGCCCAATCAATCTAAATTGTAGCGACCATCCTGATGACGAAATTACACCTGAGCACTGTAGTAACAAATACTACTGCGGGGTAATAGGGCGTGCCTTACCTTTGCCATATACAATCAGTCACGGGTGTATCAAGGTAGAAATTCCGCGAATATCTAGCGAATATCAAGAACGCATTAGAAGAGACATAGAGAGTACATATCTTGAAGAGCTAGAGGAACATGGGTGGGCGGAGCCAGAAACGCTCCCGTTTTCTTACGCGGAAAACTCTGGACTGCCTTTCCCAGTACTTATAGTAAACATTACTTTCAAGTATACTTCCAAAACCTTGAGGGAAGTTGAAAATTGTGGATGGGCAGAAGCCGAATACATACCCGATTTTCAAAGCCCAAGAGCAAGCTATGTACTTGATCATAACTATTCTAGTGGCAATCACATCCCCTATTGATTCTCGTCAATACAATCATCATTGACTCACACGATCGCTTTAAAGGTTGAGTTTTTCAGCCTTCCATAAAAGTTGATTCCCAGACTTACCCACGCTAATAAATAACCATCCCCCAATCTGACATAAATCACTGCCTTTCCTGGTGGGTTTGCGTCCTGTAATTGCCTGGACATCTTTAGATGTCAACAACCAACCATTCTCAGCCGCTTGCTGAAGTTGCTGGTGCCTCTTAATAACAGGACTCACTGGCTGAATAGTAGTAGCGATCGCTCCTACCAGTTTTTCCAGTAATTCAATTGAACTGGTCTGTCGTCTCTGTTCACTAGACAGCTCACTGCATCCACTGTACTGTTCAACGGAATATTCATTGCTAGATCTGCTATCCACCGGGCTTACCGAAATTACATGAGCATCATGTACTGGAGAGTAATTCGACAACCTCCCTCCACCTTGCAAATGGCCATGGAGGTCATCTAGCATATCTACCTGCTCCTTGCTTGCAAAAGCCCTGTCATTCTCATCCTTAGCAAACTCTATCCCCAAAGCTTTGCGCCGGTTGTAGAGTGCAGCACGAGACTTAAGTTCATACCTAGCGAGTAACTCAGAAATTTTCATTTGTTCAGTACGCTGTTTACTACACCGTTCATTTACGCCCACTATAACACAGCACTATCTAGTGGGCTGTCTAGCTGTCACAAAACATCTTACAAACAGGCTACAACAGTCAGGTCAATTCAGAGAAGAAGCGACAAGAAAAAATATAAAACAAAGAACTATTATGTTTACTCACTACGACTTAGAAGATGGGTACATCCGCCCAGAAGGTGAAAATTTCCGCCTACAGCCCCCAACAAAAAATCAACATAATTACAGTAAAATTTACCATAACAATCGTCCTGGTCAGTGGATAAGATACAACAGTTTTAGCACCCCTTGCCCAGTCTGTTCTGGCGAACGTCGTGACTGCCGAAGTAAAGACGAGCTATACTTTTGCCGTACCGACAATCCCTCAAAAGATTTCAAGTACAAGGGAACAGACGAGATAGGCTTTGGCATGTATGTGAGCCTCAGTGATCGCCTACCGCATCCCCCATCACAAGACATTAATTATAGTCAAAAGCACCAAAAATACTCTCCCATTTCTGATATCGATCGGACCAAAGGGTTCAAAAAAGTAGTCAAACAATTAGGACTATCAACTCCTCATAGGAAACAGCTAGAGAAACGAGGTCTAACACCAGAACTAATAGAGAAATATCAATTCAAGTCAGTTGATAATGCTACAAAATTAATTAATCTTGTAGCCAGTGGAATGCCATTAAAATATGGCAGAAAATTCAACGCAAAAGATAGCTCTATCTTCATACCAGTCTGGCAAGGTAATCAGATATTAGGAGCACAGTTACGTCCTAAAAATACGTCTGAAATGAAATACTACTGGCTCAAAGCTGGTCAAGCAACTTCACATTTAGAGTCAGGAGAAATTCCTTTAGCGTGCATCATTCCTGAAGAAATAAATCAAGTTGGTGTAGGGTTATGTGAGTCAGTTGGCTTCAAACCTATCATTGCTGCGGAGAAATTAAAAAGAGTAATGATAGGAGCTGCTGGCGGTAATTTTACAGGCGGTCGTAAACAACTATTACAACTACTAAATAGCAATCATCCAGATAAGTCAATCCCCATAATACTATACCCTGATGCTGGTGCGAATGAAAACAGAAATGTTTTGTCTCAATATACAAACTTAAAGCATTTTTTAGGACAAAATGGATACACTTTAGAAGTTGCTTGGTGGGAACAGTGGCAGAAGGAAAGAGACCTAGATATAGACGATTATTTAGTAAGTGGTGGCGATGAAATAAAGATTATTAACTGGAAGCAATATACACGGAATCAGAGGATAGCAAAAGGTCTTTATAAACGATCAAGAAGGTATAAGCCTAACATTGAAATTAATGAGCGTTTTTTGCCCAATAATATTATTAGCAAATACCTAAAACCAAAATCAATTATTGCTGTTAATTCAGCAATGGGAACAGGTAAAACTGAAGCATTAAAATCAGTGTTAGAAGAGCACTGCAAAGACCATGGGCTACTAATGCTTGGCACTAGAAATGCACTGCTGATGCAATCATGTGGACGCTTAAATATTTATCATTTAAGAGACGATAATGCCAGCTTGTTTATGAATGACAGATTGAGCGAAATTGCGAACTGTTTTGATTCCCTGCCAAAATGGGATGACGAAAATTTAAAAGACAGAGTTATTGTCATTGATGAAATTAGTAGTGCTATACCACATTTACTAGCAGGTGCAACTTGCAGAAGACATCGTTCTCTTATACAAAAAAAATTAGAAATAACACTCAAGTATGCTCATGCGATTATTTTACTAGACGCAAACCTTAAAGACCGAGAAGTTCAGTACATACAAAGAATTTCAGAATTTAATAATGTCATCAAAATCAAGAATAATTACAGCCCCGTCAGTAGAAGTGTTGAGTTCATCTGTGGTAGTGAAACTATCAACGACACCCTCGACAATAATGTACCAAGACTAACTAAAAACAACAACGAATATCAACCATTGATATCAGAATTGGCAGCCAATAAAAATCCCTATGTTGTTGCAATTGACGGACTAAAAAAAGCACAACAATTAGAAGCTCAATTAATCAACTTAGGAGTAAATCCTGATGACATCTTGAGGATAGATTCTACTACTATAGATGGAGCAGAAGCTAAATCATTTATGCGTAGTCCTAACAGCTACATAGGACAAATACGCCCACGTATAATCATTTATACTCCCACAATAGATGCGGGGGTTAGTATCGACATAAAAGACTACTTTACTGATATTTACGCGTTCAGGTTTCACTTAGGGACAGATGAATTTATGCAAATGTTAGGACGCGTTCGCGACCCTAAATGCAAGTGGCATATTTACAGCAGGGAATTTGTCATAAATGATGCAGATGGTTTTAGTTCACCATTCAAAAAGAGAGTAGAAAAAACTTTAACTAATGCAATTACTGAAGATGCTCATATGAATCTCAGTATAGATAAAAAACTAAATAGATTAATTCCCAAGTTTAAAGAGTTATTGACTAGCGCTCAAGACAAACATTTCCAAGCTTTTTGTGAACTAAAATCAGCACGCAATTATGAGAAATTAAACTTGAGAGAAACACTCAGGGATAGATTAATTGTAGATGGTCACAACGTTACTGATATTTATTTAGAATCTGACAAAACCTTAAATCAACAGTGGAAAAAGACCAATAGAGAAGTCATTGCAGATAATGTTGAAAGATTCTTAAAGTCTGAAAATATTTCTCTTGGAGATGCTGATGACATTTTATCTAAATGGAGTTCTTCCTATGAAGATAGATTGAAAGCTGAAAAATCTATCCTCACAAATCGCACTTTGCCTGGCATTAGACATACCTCATTGTGGGGGGAAGAACTGCTGACCAAAATACTCTATACAGACAAGCAGCTAATATCACGCCTTGAATTAAGGTGGCATTTTCAAAACATGGATAAAAGTTCAACAATTCAGAAGAATTATTGGTTAAAAAAAATAAAAAATTCCGAAGTTTATTTGCCAGATTGGCGATCGCCTCACTTCGTGGCCTCTAAATTATTAGATACTGGACTAAGAAAAATTTTAGAAAATCCCGACCGCGAATGGACAGGAGACGACAAAGAGTTGGAGGCCATTGTTAAATCGGCCAATCATTGGCGGCGACGAAACTACCTTCCTAAAAGAGGCAAAGCATCAACTATCCAGTATATAAATCGCGTACTTGAAAAAATCGGCTACACGCTTATCGTGTCGCGACGAAATGGCAAACGATATTACAAGCTTTTTGACATCTATCTTGCAATCTCTATCAACGGAAAACTTGAGGCATTGTCTCAGCCACTTATGCAGATTCTTGGTCAAAAACTAGACTCTAAAGCTGAACACTGCCAAACCCAAGTATGGGGAGATTTAGAGGCAATGACACCTAGCGATAATAATATATATAAATCGGAGGAGGTGGTAGAGGCTAAAACCTCTTCACCTGGAACGCTAGAAAAGGAAAAATCAACAGGTGTGAAAATAGGAGATTTAGTTGACGTTACAACTCCTGATAAAGAGTATGGGATGTGCGAAGTCTTAGAATCTAATGGAAATACTCTTAAGGTTAAATGGGGGATTGTAAACTCCAAAATACTTAACTTTAGTATTGATTTAGTGACAAAAATTTGGAGATATGGACCTGATGGGCTAAAACTAATTTGGTCTGTGTAGTCCACAGATTAGCGACTTGTTTCTTGGCAGTATAATTTTTTATTCTCCCCAGCCATTTATACTGGCTGGGTTAGAATTTGAGTGTAGATAATTGGTATAACCATACAGTATAAGCGATTAGCATAACAATACAAAATTTAAACGTACCTAAAAATGTGCCAAGGAAATAAGCTAAAATAGTCCGTGGCAGTTATAGGCTTAAAAAAGCTAAAACCCATAATATGGTGGGGGTGGTGGGACTTGAACCCACACGACTGTTAAGGTCAACGGATTTTAAGTCCGTAGCGTCTACCATTCCGCCACACCCCCGTTTTGATGTCGAGTTTTGAACTCACTGCTTTTGCAGAAAAAGCTCATTCTTTTATTTAATCACAATGTTCAAATTTTTGGCAACTATTTTGAAAAAAAAATTGAGACTTCTTGTAGAAGTGGGGAATAGGAGTTGCTCAACAAGGGAGGAAAAAAAGTATTTAGGGCTTGCGGATTGACACTCGCCGTCCTTCTAGGGCGGGGTCAATTTATTGTCACTAGAGAAAAATTGATAGGGAGATGGCCAAATGTGGATAGCCAGGAAGGGAGATGGCCAGATGGAGAGATTCTTAAATAAACGATATCTCATTAAGAGATGGTTTGATCCTCAGACTTTTACTTCATTTCAGAAATTTTGTTCCAAAAAACTGAGTCCTTCCAAAATATGCAATAATAATGCTAGCTTAAATCTCGCTATGGTCGGCAGTCTATCCGTGTCAGCTTTTGGACTGGACAGGCGCCGACGTTGCCAGAATGAAGCAGGAATAGAACAGGTTATTTATAGAAAATCATAGATTTATATAGAAAATCATAAGTTTCTAAGAACTGTTAATGGGAAATAGGCATTCAGCCAATAATATATTAGACAGAATACGATTAACTATTGCAATTTCTAAATAAATATTGTTTATGAACTTAGATCTAGACGCGAATCTGGTAATCCTAATTATTTATGCAGTCCTAGCAGGAGCCTACCTTCTGGTAATGCCAGCTATAGTTTATGCTTACTTGAATATCCGTTGGTATCTTGCTAGTTCCTTTGAACGTGGCTTTATGTATTTCTTGATGTTCTTCTTCTTCCCTGGTATGTTAGTATTGTCCCCATTTTTGAACTTTCGCCCCAGACGGCGACAAATTGAAGGTTAATGCGACGAATTGAGGCCATTGGAATAAGTGTCGGTATTTTTGCTGCTGGTGGTATCCTCTACTTTATATTTCAGGTAGTAGGAGTAAATGGTATTGAGGCTGGTATCTGGACACAAGCTGTATTGGTCGGTGGCTTGGTTGGCTGGCTACTGACCTATTTGTTTCGGGTTACTAATAGCAATATGACCTATAACCAACAGTTAAAAGATTATGAGGACGCAGTGATTCAAAAGCGTCTGGAAGAAATGACTCCAGAGGAATTGGCTCAGTTGCAGGCAGAAGTTGAACAAGAAAGGGTAGCTCAGAATAAGCAGGATTAACGAAGTCAGAAGTCAGAAGTCAGTAGGGTGGAATGGCCATTAGCCCGTACAGAAGTTAACCCACCCCCGCCCCTCCCAGGAGGTGAGCCAGGAGGGGAAGTAGGGGATTTGAGCAAGGCTCCAAAAAGATTTGGCCTTAAAAGGCGGGGTTGCGCGACCCAATTATTTTGATCAATTCTCTATCCAATATTGAAAATTAAAAATGATTTCAGTTTCTCATCGCTTTGAATCTCTACGCAATTCGGAAAATGGTCGCCAGTGTGCTTTTATTCCTTTTATTACGGCAGGCGATCCAGATTTGGAAACTACGGCCAAAGCTTTGGAGGTATTGGATAAGAGTGGGGCAGATCTGATTGAGTTGGGTGTGCCCTATTCCGATCCTTTGGCTGACGGTCCAGTAATTCAGGCTGCTGCGACTCGCTCTTTGGCGCGGGGGACTACTTTGGAGTCGGTGTTAGAGGTGGTTCAGACGACGAGCAAAAGGTTGCGATCGCCGATTATTTTGTTTACTTACTATAATCCGATTTTGTCTCGAGGGGTGGAGAGCTTCCTGAAAAAAATTTATGATGCTGGTGCTAGGGGTTTGGTTGTGCCGGATCTGCCGTTGGAAGAGGCGGATATTTTGTTAAAACCTGCTCGGGATATTGGGATTGAATTGACCTTGTTGGTGGCTCCTACTAGCCCAAAAGAGAGAATAGAGGCGATCGCTCGTCAGTCTCAAGGGTTTATTTATTTGGTGAGTGTGACTGGGGTAACGGGAATGCGTAATCAAGTACAGACGCGGGTTGAAGATTTGTTGGTACAAATGCGAGGGGTGACAGATAAACCTATTGGTGTTGGTTTTGGTATTTCTCAACCGGAACACGCTTTGCAAGTAAAAAAGTGGGGGAGTGATGCGGTTATTGTCGGTAGTGCGGTGGTTAAGCGTTTGGCAGAGGGAAGGCCAGACGAGGGTTTGGAGGCGATCGGGCAGTTTTGTCGAAGTTTGAAGACTGCTATTAGTTGATGGGTATTATGCTTTGAAGAAGTAGTTAGTAGTAGGGGCTTTAGGGTCAGCTCTGGGTTAATAAATGGCCATTCGCTCCGATGTTCAATAATTTATAATTACCTCTCCTTAAAAGAAGAAGATTGACAAAAAGGATTTTGGCGTTGGTGATTTGAGGTATGATATCTTGTCCGGACAACAGCGCAAACAAAAAACTTTCTCCCTCTACTACTCTTTCTTCTTCTTTCCTTCCTCCTGACTCGGTCGTTCCTCTCCTGGGAGGGGTTAGGTGTGGGTTGACTCCTAAATAATTAGGGTTTGTGCTTCACTAGTCTTATGGGTGAGGGTAGGAGACAGCTATACTGGAGACAGGAGACAGGAGAAAATGGTCGGGAGCGAGGAGGTAGGAGCGGGCGTTTTGTCCCAATAATTGTTCTGCCCAACTATGCGCCTAAAATACGCTCCTAGCATGAGCATCAATAGCTGAAAACCAGGCACTTTTTCAATGCCCCAAAAAGGCTAAAATCTTTATCTGTAAATACTTTTAGATTTAATCAGCAAGCCGTAATTAAGATTAATATCATACACGCGCTTCAACAACGCCAGGATTTTTTTTCTTTAAATTGGTCAGAATAGTTGTTGATAAAATTTTTTAGACAAAGATTTTGTCCTATAACTTCAGTAGAGCGATCGCTCTACTTTAACTCTCAGAGTCTCGCGCTGTATTTGATAGCATCAGCGATGGTATGTCTGAAAACCTAATCCCTCTCTCAAAAATCTTGCCCCAGTGTCAAATAGATTGTAAAATTAAGAAATACTTAGAAATTTCTGGTTGTTTTATGTAAGCTGTTGTTCGGTAGTAGGGAGAAATAAAATTATGAATTATCGTCCAATCATTCTAGGAATTGTAGGTGATAGCGCTGCGGGTAAAACTACTCTGACTAGAGGAATTGCTCAAGTCTTAGGGCCAGAAAATGTGACTACGATCTGTACAGATGACTACCATCGCTATGACCGAAAACAAAGGGCGGAAATAGGTATTACAGCCCTACACCCAGATTGTAACCATCTTGATATAATGCAGCAACATTTGACTCTGCTGCGTACTGGACAACCAATTCTTAAGCCCATTTATAATCACTCAACGGGAAAATTTGACCCGCCAGAATATATTAAGCCTAGCAAGTTTGTGATTGTTGAAGGACTATTGGGTTATTCAACTAGGGGGGCGAGAGATTCTTACGATGTGAAGGTGTACCTAGCACCACCAGAAGATTTAAGGGCGAAATGGAAAGTAAAACGAGATACAATGAAGAGGGGATATAGTGAAGAACAGGTCCTCAAAGAAATGGAAAAACGGGAACCAGACTCGGAGGCTTTTATCCGTCCCCAACGTAAGTGGGCAGATGTAGTTGTCACTTTCTATCCTCCTTCAGATGATGAAAATAGCTCTCAACTTCATGTACGTTTGGTGCTTAGACCAACTATTCCTCACCCAGATTTTCTAGAGATTATTGGCCAAGGTAGCCCTAGTTTTCAGCCAGCAGTTCGCTTGGGGTTAGACCGAGATATGGGTAAACCAGTGGATGTTTTGGAAATTGATAGTCATGCTACTAAGGAACAGGTAAATGAATTAGAGATGATTTTATGTCAAGATACGCCTTACTTAAAGGATTTTTGTTCGCCGAAAGGAGACCCAGATCTTGGTAAGTTAGTTGGTACGACTGGGGAGCTGCTTCAAAGTTATCCTTTGGCTTTGACTCAGTTACTTGTTGCTTATCATATGATTAAGGCTACTAATATTTTTCAGTAATATTTAGTTTTCAACTATTGTATTCTTGTCATATTTTTTCTGACAATAAAGTTGGGTTTGATCGGTAGATTAAGTATAAGTAAATATTGAAGTAGGAACTATGCTTGACAAAATTTCCGCCGAAGAATTTTATGATAATTATGCTATCAAATATGATGATGTTGTGTTTAAGGGTAAGTGTAATGCACAGCATTTGAATGAGGCGGTCAAAATCTTCCATCAACACAATTATCATCAAGGTATGATTTTAGATATAGGTTGTGGAACAGGTTTTCTAAGTGGATTATTGCAGGGAAATTTTGAATATACAGGAATTGATATTTCAGCTAAGATGCTGGATATTGCAGCTAAAAGAGGTTATAAAACCATCCATAAACCGATAGAAACTGCTTTAGCTGAGATTGATTCCCAGTCCTATGATTTTGTTTTTTGTTTAGGTTCATTGTATTTTGTTGAAGACGCTCAAACTGCGATTGAACATATTTATCGGATTTCCCGCAAAGCTATTATAATCAGTATTGATGAATTGACAGAGGAATATATTAAAAACTTTGTTGTTCCGGTTTATGACCATTCAAAAATTGTGCTTGAAGATGCCATAGAAGATTATTTTATTATAGGCTGGACTTCTTCAAGCCAAGGTATTCATATCCGAACTCGCATGATTTATATTGAGCAAAAAAACTAAGGTAATGGTTTAATAACATTTAACGTTTAATGTTGCAGATTAATTAGACCATAAGGGATGAAAAATCTAAGTCAATTTTGAACTATAAATTATGGTAAATAAAATTTCTGCTGAAGAATTTTATGATGATTATGCTGCAAAATATGATGATGTGGCAAAGAGAAAGTCTAATGCAAATCTGCATAATGAGATGTTGAAAATCTTCCAAAAATACAATCATCATCAAGGTAGTATTTTAGATATTGCTTGTGGAACTGGACTTTTAAGTGAATTATTACAAGGAAATTTTGAATATACAGGGGTTGATATTTCAGGTAAGATGCTGGATTAGCTAAAAGAGGTTATAAAACCATTCACAAACCTATTAAAACTGCTTTAGCTGAAATTGATTCTCAGTCTTACGATCTTGTTTTTTGTTTAAGTTCATTGCATTTTGTTGAAGATGCTAAAACAGCAATTGAGCATATATATCGAATTGCCCGTCAAGCTATTATTATCAGTCTTGATGAGATGACAGAGGAATATATTAAAAACTTTGTTGTTCCGGTTTATGATCATTCAAAAATTGTGCTTGAAGATGCCATAGAAGATTATTTTATTATAGGTTGGACTTCTTCAAGCCAAGGTGTTGATATTCGAACTCGCATGATTTATATTGAACAGAAAAACTAAGCCTAACTATAGATTAAGTAGTGATTTTTTAGTTTACCTCCTGACAATTAAAAGGATGTACTGAAGTGACATACTCCCACACTAAGCTGACGCTATAATGTGGGCTTCTCGTTTCGTAGCTCCGGTATCCCGCTTCGGTAAAGGTCGATGTTGAATCAACTTTATATTGCCTATTTTTGGCAAGTTGATCTTGTTTTCTTGAATGCAGTCTTGCTTGATTTGAGGATAAGTAAAACTACGATAACGACCTTTTCCCTTAAACCTTGGTTTCCCTAGTTTCTGTCCATTTTTGTCTGCTTTAAACCATCTATCAAAGGCAAGTTTTACTCGTTTTATGCAATCTTGTAATACTTGAGAATGAATTAGCTTGTAGTCAGGAAATTTGTCTTTGGTATTGACCAAATCTCGTTTTTGAGAGTAATAGTCTGGGTTATCTCTTAGTTGAGGAATTGGCATGCACCTTGGGGCAGGCGTTAACGGGACAACGGTTTTCTGACCACCACGAGAACCGCTCGTCTAACCTATAGTTGTACTGCCGACGCAACAATTCTAACCACAATTCTATTGTGGCTATTTGTTCTTTGTTTGGCCTTAATTTATATTGGTAGGCAGTGCGCATGGTGGAAATTTTCCGGAGTTATAGCAAAATAATCATACAAGTTTTTCAACCAGGGGCAATATTGAAGTGGGGGCAGGTATCATTTCACTACCTCTCAAATCTAATAGTTGTACTATAATTAGATAGGCGATCGCCAAAGCTATAGAAATAGCTCCAGTAATAATAGCCACAATTTTTCCACGATCCATAATTTTCTACTCCTGAACTTGATGATAATTAAAAAAATTAGCTTTTTGTTGGTTGGGTATCGGAACGATATTCGTAGCTTATCTGTAGGATAAACTCAACAAACTCGTTTTGTCTGTTGGGTTGCGCTACCGCTTAACCCAACCTACAGTATTATAACTGAATCCTGAGTTATGACTCCTGACTCTTCGCTCTTAACCCAGAACGTCTACGCAAAACCTCAACCAAAGTGAGAAAATCTTCTGGCAAAGGAGCGATCGCTGAAATTAACTCTCCAGAAATAGGATGTTGTAACTCTAGTCGCCAAGCATGAAGTGCTTGACCAGTTAAATTCACTCCTACGGAACGACCTTTTCCATAAATAGTATCCCCCACAATAGGATACCCTATTTTAGCACTGTGAACCCGAATTTGATGAGTCCTGCCAGTCTCTAACCGAAACAACATCATAGAAAAATTTCCCAAACGTTCCTTAACTTCCCAATGAGTAACAGCAATTTTTCCTCCTCTTTCCACTGGTGTCACCGCCATTTTTTTGCGGTCTATCCGATGACGACCAATAGGTAAGTCTATTTTACCACTATCTGTTTTCGGACTACCATAAACCACTCCTAAATATTCCCGCCTCGCCGTTTTTGCCTGCAACTGTGCTTGCAAATGTTGATAAGCTTGGTCTGTTTTCGCGACCATTATTGCTCCGGTCGTATCCTTATCTAAACGATGCACAATACCCGGTCGTTGCACTCCACCAATACCTGCCAAAGAATCACAATGAGCTAAAAGTGCATTCACCAAAGTACCATCAGAATGTCCGGGAGCTGGATGTACGACTAAACCTGCTGGTTTGTTAATAATTAATAAAGCATCATCTTCGTAGAGAATGTCCAGAGGAATATCATTAGCTTCTATTTCTAAAGGTACTGGTGGAGGAATAGTTAAAACAATCCGATCGCCATGCTGTACTATTACTTTTTTAGAAGTGCAGAGTTGGTCGTTTATTTTCACATTACCTTGGGATATTAACTTTTGAATATGCGATCGCGATAGGTCAGGTATTTGCTCAGATATCCAGATATCCAAACGCTGATTTATTTGCTTGACAAATTCACCCTTACTCTTTACCTCTAAAATTATTGAACCTTCATCAGCCATAAGTTGTAAAAATTGTTAGTGGTATAAAAACCCGATTAAACCTAAACTTAAGTATAAAATAACAAAATATTAAATATAGCACTACGCAAATAGGGAGCGGACATTTATAAATGCTCAAAGTTAGTCAAGGATTACTTGTGACTTCTGTACGGGCGTTTTGCTCCGCAACATCTAAAGCGTCAGCTTTGCGGAGCGCAAATGGCCATTCGCCCGTACTAACTTCTGTACGTCGCCAATCCGACTGCTCCCCTATGCGCGTAGCGCTATAGGTTGGCCAAGATAGCTACTGATTTAGAGAATGAAACATACTCTTTCTGTTTTAGTTGAAGACGAAGCGGGAGTTTTGACCCGCATTGCTGGTTTGTTTGCCCGTCGTGGTTTTAATATTGAAAGCCTGGCGGTTGGCCCAGCAGAACAATCAGGTGTTTCTAGAATTACAATGGTGGTGCCTGGGGACGACCATGTTATTGAGCAGTTGACCAAACAACTATATAAGTTGATTAATGTTTTGAAAGTACAAGATATTACTGCTATTCCCTGTGTGGAACGAGAGTTAATGTTACTCAAGATTAATGCTACTACAAATATGCGATCGGAAGTGGTTGAGATTGCAAATATTTTTCGGGCGCGGGTAGTAGACTTAGGTGAGGACTCATTAACTATTGAAGTAGTAGGAGACCCAGGAAAAATGGTTGCTATTGTCCAAATGCTTGCTAAATATGGTATCCGCGAAATTGCTAGAACAGGTAAAATTGCTTTAACTCGTGAGTCTGGAGTTAATACTGAGTTCCTAAAATTGAGAGCTTTGGAAGTAAAAATGTAAGTCTTTTCTAGGATGTGAATGAGGAAAGGGTTAATCCGATAGGAGAGGGAATGGTAATTTAAGCTTTTCTCTCAGTTTCAAGAATACTACTTGTCTCTTTCAAGACCTAATTTTCCTTGATATTTTACTGATTTAATTTTTATCCTAGTCCTAGTTATTTTCAATTAAATATTCAATCTTAAGTAATTACTCCTTTTTTGAGTCCCACCTCATTAGAAGTAATTACTTTTTTTTTATTAAAAATTATTTTTTTTGTTCATTAAATAGATCGACTAACAATTTCCTTAATGATATCCCAGGGTAAGACCGCTCACAATACGATTTTTAGCTTAAAAAAATCAAGATAAGTGTTTTGAATTAAGACAAATATACTAACTTTTTGATCTGGCAAAATTACTCCCGGAACTCTACAAAGTTCCATGTAGTGATAGATAGTAAATTAAATAATCACTTGTTCTTAAAACACAAAACAAATAGTTAAATTATTTCAATTAATTCTGAATTTTAACTACATAATTTGGCTGATTTTTCGAGCAATATTTAATTACTAAAAACTGGAGTTGACAAGGGAAATCATCCCGATTTTTCAATTACTGTCCTTTAAATTTACAACAAAACAAACTATGGCTACTACACTTCCTTCCGCCCAAGACCAATATATGCTCGAATTGATCAACAGAGGTCGCCAAGACCCTGCTGCAGAAGCAGATCACTATAATATTGATCTAAATGAAGGACTCGCACAAGATACAATCTCCACTGATGCCAAACAACCTCTAGCATTTAATCTCAACCTCAATACTGCTGCTAACGAACACAGTCAATGGATGCTAGATAACAACGAATTTAGCCACACAGGAGAAAATGGTACACAATTCTGGGAACGTATGACGAATGCGGGGTACCAATGGTTTGGTGCTGGGGAAAATATCAGTTTTGATTCACCACTAGCTTCCGGTATTTCCGACTTCACCGGTCTTGTGGAGGAAAACCACAAAGATCTATTCATAAGTCCAGGTCATCGTGAAAATCTTATGAATGCTAGCTTTGAGGCAATCGGAGTTTCTTCATTACAAGCAACGACGTATACTTGGAACGGGACAACTTACACTGATGTAGTGATGACTACCCAAAAGTTTGGCCGTAATAACGATGGTCCATTTATCACAGGTGTTGCCTACACTGATGCAGTTACTGATGACGATTTCTATACAGTTGGTGAAGGAATAGGCGGAATAACAGTTACAGCGGTTGATACAGAAAATAGTGCTAATACTTTCACAACTACTACTTGGGATGCAGGTGGTTATAGTTTAGATG
>NZ_JAAHGH010000053.1 GCF_010672525.1 Okeania sp. SIO2B3
GAGTTGGGCAATCGTCCAGTTATATATCCAACGGTAAGCACTCAACCAACGCTTCCAGACTTTGTGCAGTCCATCAGATGGAAATACCCTGAGCTTCCTGACACTGTTTGGTGTCAACTTCCGGGTCCTCTGTAATAGTTAGCAAAACCTCTCAGAAGTGGATTGAGGGTTTTAATAACTTCTTCTTGAGTCCTGGCCTTCATTTGAGCTAGGGTTTTCCCTATCTTTTTACAGAAGGCTAGTACTTTTTCTTTTTGGGGCTTTATGAGTAGTTTGCCTTTGTAATGGCGTAAGTTGAACCCCAGGAAGTCGAACCCGTCTTTTATGTCTACTATCCTTGTCTTCTCCTCGCTGATTTCCAAGCCTCTATTTAACAACCATTGTTTTATCAGGATCAGCACTTGTTCCAAAGATTCCTTATAAATTGATTTTGAGAGTTTTGTGTTTCTAGCTAAACCTTTAATATTCAGGTCTTCTACAGCAATTAAATCATACTCTTTAACTAACTTATGAGCAGTTTTATAATGAAAATCTTCTCTTTGTCTAGCAATATGTTGATGCAATCTAGCTATTTTATTCTGTGCTTTTTGCCAGTTATTAGACCCAATTTCTTTTCTAGCTGCTTTACTTTGCTTTCTAGCTAAATTAGATTGTGCTTTTCTATAGAAATTTGGAACAGAAACAGTCTCACCAGTATTAGTAGTTAAAAACTCTTTTAAACCTACATCAATACCTACAGCAGTTTTGATATTATCAGTAGGAATTAAACTAGGAACTGACTTATCTTCCAAACTAAAACTAATATAATAGCCGTCAGCGTCTTGAGTGCGTCTTACATTCTGGGGTTTCCCCAGAATTACGCACTCGCTTTTTTGGTTATGGTTGCAGTTTTAATAGTAAATCCATCTGGAATTGGTCTATGAACTATTACTGGAATAGTACCAAATCTGCTAATAATAATTTGCTTACCATCAAACTTAACTGCTGATAAGCGAATGATTAACTCTACTAAAGCTTAATGACCTTAATTTGCCAGACTTTTTAAATTTTGGTCTACCAAATCTTTTACCTGTTTTGTCAGGAACTAACCTTTCATGTCGGCTCTTAGCCGAAACGCTTCCAAGCTTTATCTAGTTTTTGTAAATTAATTTGTTGAACTTCAGAGTAAATTTCTTTATATTCAGGAAATAACTGTTTTGTTTCTTTAAGGGCTGATTGCTGAAAATAATAATCTGGTCTACAAGGAATCTCGCCAATAGGACATGAAATTATTGAGCATCGGTCTATTTGACATTTAGTTCTATTTAACCAATCTAATCTTTGACTATCACGCATAATTCCAATGTCTCCTCAAGAGTTCTAACCAATTATCTATCTTAGCTATTTGTTCTTGATTTGGTTTAATTTTGTAACAATGACTTACGATCATTTTATTTCCTTTTCGACCAGAGCTTTATTATAATAGTTTGTGTAGAGTTTGTCTATACATAATGAAGAAAACAGGATTAAATATACGAATAAGTCATAACAGATTAAATAAGCTGAGATTATATGCAGCAGAAAATGAAAAAACGATGACCCAAGTAATAAGTGATTTCATAGATTCACTAAGACTTAAAGACAAGAAATCAGAAGAAAAACATCAATCGACACCTATTTAATTTGCAGCTCGGCAATTCCCCTCCCGTTAAATGGCTCGATTATAACGGGAGACCCCTTGCCGAATCTAGTTGGAAATTAGGATATAAATTTGTCAAATTGAAGAAATATTTGCACAGTAAAAGTAACACAAATATCCCCTTGTATCGGTGCGTTACGCGGAAACAATATTAACAGGACTTACGCAAGGGCGCTATATATAGTGTTAAACTTTAAGGTTCTCTTGGTATTGGCGCTCCTGATTGGGTTCCCCTTGGCGATCGCCTGAAAAACAAAATTCATAACCTATGAAAAGACACTAAATATAGTTTATTTTCCTAGTTTAGACATGGCTATATCTAAATAAATTTTGCTAAAAAACTCTAATTATTGTAGCATAATATTATTGTTGATTTGAGCTAAAAATATGAACTTTAACTATAGCGTTTAAAAGTATAACGTAATAGTTTTTATACACCTCAAACTCTTATATTAATTTTGGCTCCCCTACCTGACTCCTAAAGCAATTATGAATTGAGCGATATCATACACGTGCTTTACCAACGCCAGATTATTTGATTTGCTAAGAATTGAGCGATCGCTTCTGAAACTTCTTTACTTTTAACATCAAGTGTCATAACGTGGCCAGATTCATCAAACCAAACAGCTTCAAAACTACCCTTAACTTGTTCTTCAATCAATTTTACGACCATAGAATTAACTAAAGGATCATTATGGGAATGAACTACTAAAGTGGGGCAAGTAATCTTAGCAAGATATTGACGAGAATGTAAAGCTATTCTCTGAAGTACCAGAGCTGCTTTAGAGTTTTCAAATAGATAATTAGGATTATAAAAGTTGTCAGGATTTTTAGGTATTGAAATATTGACCCAACTGAGTAAACCCATTAAAATTTCATTCCTAAGTGGTAATTGAATTGCTGGTGCTGTCACAGTGCAAGCATCCACTAAACCTTCACTTGCCATGGTCAAAGCGATCGCTCCACCCATAGAATGTCCGAAAATTCCGACAAAATCATAATGTTTTCTAGCTTGAATAATTTCTTGACGTATTGCCTCAAACATTATGTCTTTAGTAATCTTAGAAAACTCTTTTTTTTGTTCTGCCATTTGAGAGTAACCATGACCTGGCAAAAGAGGTGCTACTCCATCAATTCCTAGTTGTAAACAAGCTCTTCCTACAGGACTAACTTCATAGGGAGTAGCAGTAAATCCATGCAAACAAATTACTACTGCATTTGCTTTATTTTGTTCATTTTTATAATACCAAGGTAAACCGTCTGACCATAATTTGTTTTTATATTCTAATGGTATAGCCTCAAAACCAGAAAAATAAGGTGGATCAATTAATGGCATTTATCTTTACCTTTTGTTGAATATTTTATGGTTTAATCTGCGATTACCCAAAAGTAAGATTTCTCCGTTCTTTCTTCTTTCTTCTTTCTTCTTCCTGATAGTATACATAACTAATGAATAAATTCTTGGCTAATACTAGAATGTTGATTGACTACCTGGTCAAAAAATTCATTTAGAGTGGCTATGTAGCGATCACTATCTACTTGAGCAAGATTGTCATGTGCCGCATTTGGTATTAAGAGTAATTTTTTCGGTTCTGCTGCTGCTGCAAATAATCTTTGACTCATCGCTACAGGTACGATTTCATCTTTCATTCCATGAAGAAATAAAACTGGCATTTCCAATAATTTTACTTTGTTAATGAAGTCAAATTTTTGGGTTACCAGTAAGTTGAGGGGAAATATCTGGATTCGACGTCTGTATTTAGCCATGTCTTTTATCGAAGTAAAACAACCTTCAGCAATTAATCCTGCTGCTTGTGGTTGTTGAAGGCAAAGATTCGCAGCGATCGCTCCTCCGAGAGAGTATCCATAAACAAAAATTTCTTCTGGTGAAAAGTTTTTTTCTTGAGTCAAATAATTCCAAGCTATCAATGCATCTTCATAAACGCTAGCTTCTGTGGGAAACCGTCCTTGACTGTTACCGTACCCCCGATAGTCAATCATAAATACCGAAAATCCCAACTTATATAGTTTTGCAACCCGCTCGAGATTGTAACTATTTTTCCGATATGCCATGTTACCTTTAGCACCCTGTAGAAAGAGAATAACTCTAGAGTTGCCTTTAGTTTGAGGAATCCACCAACCAGATATTTTTTCTGTCTGTTTGTGAGAATTTGGAATTGATAACCAAACTTCTTGATATGGAAGATTAAAAGTAGCAGGAGTTGCTAATACCAATGATGCAGGTTCAAATATCAATCGGTTTTGCAGGAATCTTAGCAACACAAAAGTAGAAGTGTAGATAGTTGCTAAACTTATTAATAGAAATTTCAATAAAGTCTCAAAAATAGTCATTAGTTAAAAGTGCATTTCTGATTTACAATAGTATCAGCTCTTGATAAAATAATTTTTTTCTAGAATTCTATAAGTGCCTTTTATCTAGCTCTCCCCCAAATTTTCTAATGATAATTTTGCCATAAATATAAGCCATAAACATAAATTTAATTGCTCCCCAAGTGACAGGAAAAAAGTTATACAGCCAGGAAAATCAAAACTGATTTTCAACTTTTTATTTTCTGTACAGCCTAATAACTAAGACTCGATCATTTTATGTAGTTGTTTAACTGCACGAATTAAACGAATAAAATATGGCCTAACTATATCTCGATTTAAGTCTTGTAATCTATTCACTTGCCCTTGTAGTTCCTCGATTTTATTGGACATAGAAGCATTATTTGTTGATTGTAAATTATCTCCTAAATGCTTTTGTAAATCTGTAGTTAAATCTTTTAATGATTGTAATTCCTCATCAATATCTGAAAATTTAGTATTTATTGTATCCCAGTCTTCTTTTGTAATTGTATTGAATTCAAAATCTGATTGATTTTGAGAAAAATTTATGGGAGATTCTGGAGTTAACTCAGTAAATTTTTCTGGTATTTTCTCTGGATACCCATCCACTGAATCAATATCTACCTTTAGTTCTTCTATATCATTGTTAATATGTTTTTGTATTTTTTCCTCAAATCTTTTTCTATTAATTGAATTCAATACTAATGCCAATGTTATTGGAGGTGCAACAAACGAAATTTTTTCCAATACCAATGCCAAACCTGAACCAACAATTGAAGCCCCTAAAGCAGTATATTCTGCTATTTGTAGCCAATGAGGCTGACTTTGGGGATTATTTGAAACTGTTGATGATGTTTCTGTGTCTTCCATAAATCGAGATCCCCATTAAATATGTTAGGTTTTATAGTTTAATAGTAGATCATACAAATTTTACCCACCTATTCTATCATAAATTATTAAATAAAATTGTATTTTAACAAATCTTTATATTTTTTTCAAAGTAGTTGAGTTGAATCAAACAAATAGTAATATAAGTAAAGGCTATTGCCTGTTTGATAGCAACAAGCAATACTATTTTAACAGCTATAGCCCAATTTGATGAATATGGAAAAGGAAAAAAAGTGGGTCTAAAAATTATTGAAAGCTTTGAAAGTAGCTTCACGTTAGAACAAAATGGTCAACAAATGTTGTTTAAATTGTTAACAAGTGAAAATTTTATTCAACAAATTACTTCACAATTACCATGTCAAAAATTAGAATTTACTGAATTAATATTTCAACCAGTTCCCTACAGTAAAGAAACACCTAAAGGAATGGCAAAAGAATTTGAGCAGTATCACGAATCCAGTGACTATATTATCATTAACGTTCCCCCTAACTTCATGTTTCAAGCTAAAATATTTAAACCAAGCCGTCTCTGCGCCATCTATAAAATCGTCGGTGGTATTGCATAGTAATGGTAGAGAGAGTCTGGGGAGATGGGGAGATGGGGAGATGGGGAGATGGGGAGATGGGGAGATGGGGAGATGGGGAGATGGGGAGATGGGGAGTGTGGGAGAAATTAAAAAATAAAATATATATCTTCACCATTACCATGCAGGACTACCAAATCGTCAGCATTCAGGTGTCAGTTATCAGCCATCAGCTATTAACTTAATTGCCCTTTTTTGAGGAATCAGAGTTGAAAGATTTAACAAAATTAAAAATTAAAAGTATAAAATAAATTAGCTACTTGCTCACGAGTCAATATTGCTCAAATCCTCAAACTACTAATTCCTGAAAGTTGACCGCTAATGGCTGTTTGCGCAGCATTCCGCAGGAAATGTTTACATAAAATCACTAGAGATTAATCGAATTTAATCAATTCCGAATTAATTAACACTACCCTTGAATAGGAAAATTTCAAACAATGACTAATACCGAAATGCAAATACCAGAACTGTCTAAATTAGAATACTTACCTTATATTGATTCTCAAGGAAAATTACCAATTTATTTACAAGGGAAAATTGGTGTTTATGGAATTTTTGATCAGGATAAAAAATTACTATTTGTAGGTTATTCTCGTGATATATATCAGAGTATCAAACAACACTTAGTCCGTCAACCTCATAGTTGCTATTGGCTAAAAGTACAAACTATTGAACGTCCGAATCGTACTATATTAGAAGGTATAAAAACTGCTTGGATTAATGAAAATGGCTCTGTACCTATAGGTAATGATGCCACAGAAGCAAAGTGGAATCAGCCAATAGATGCAAAACAAGAAATGACAGAAGCAGAAGCAATACAATATCACGACCCATTAATTGATGAAATTGCTAAAGAAAAACTCTTAAAAAATATATCTAGGCGAGTGGAAGCTAATATTTTAGAAATATTAAAAACTAGAGGTTTAGAAGAAAATATTCGCTTTAATCCCAAGCTAAAAACCAGCGGTTTATTAGATTTGAAATAATTGATACTATTGATATGAATATTTGCTACAAATTCATTAATTGATAATGGATAATGGATAATGGATAATTGATAATTACCTCTGGTTAAAACCGCTACGGAATTGAATATAAGGAATATTTTCTTTTTTTTTTCCCTTAAAAGGGGAGGCTTTAAACCAGAATTATTTAATTATTAATTATTAATTATTAATTATTCGGTAAGAATTCAGCAGTCAGCTATCAGCTATTAACTCATTATTTTGGAAGGAGTAATTAAGCCTCCAAGGAGAATTAAAAGTTATCAAGAAAAAGGTCATCAGCTAAACTTAGTAAGTTATTATGGGTAGTGCATCTGTTTGCGCAGCATTCCGCACCGAAAAGCTGAATACTAATAGTTGAATGCTTATGCTACAAATTTATATTTATTATTAGGCTTTGTTGTGTAACATAATTTGCTCAAGTGGGTATGATATAGACAGGAAAAAATGTTAGGATAATTCAAAGTATGAAATAGTTGTCACTGTCAGTATTGGTATAGTAAAAGTTTAATTTAATAGATGTATGAAATTTAATTAGTGGTAAATTTTCACCCACAACAATAGCAGGAATTATACCTATTTCTGACTCTAAAGTCACCGAAAAACTCTTTTCTACCTACTGACTCCTGTACGGGCGTTTTGCTCCGCAACATGTAAAGCGTCAGCTTTGCATTAGCAAATGGCCATATAGCCTGACGGCATGGGCTTCGCAAGGGCGCCCCTACGACTCCTGAGGACTGTGAAATCATACATTTATTCAGCAATGCCGATTAAAGCTATTTATTTCTTCATTCCTTGAAAAATGAAATGGATGGACGAATAAAAATCTCCCTAGATGATTATCAAGGCTGGTACAATGTGGGAGTAAATTTTAGTAAATTGGGAAAGCATCAACAGGCTATTACTGCTTTTGATCGGGCAATAAAAATTAAACCAGATTACTATGAAGCCTGGAATAATCGAGGTAATTCCTTGAAATTAATAGGTAGATTCCAGTCAGCTTTAAATAACTTTAATCGTGCGATAGAGATTCAACCAAATTCTCATTTAGTTTGGTATAACCGAGGTAATTTACTCAATAATTTAGAACAATATCGGGAAGCGATAATTTCTTTTGAAAGAGCCACAAAAATCAAACCAGATCTATATCAAGCCTGGTACAATGCTGGAAATACTTGGAGTAGTTTAGGACATTATCGAGAAGCAATTGAAAATTATCAACAAGCAATCAAAATTCAACCAAGTTTATACCAAGCTTGGCATAATCAAGGCAAGGCATTATTTGAATTAGGAAGGTATCAGGAAGCCTTAAATTCTTTTGAAAAAGTCATTAAACTTAAGCCTAATCATTATATAGCTTGGAATTTCAAAGGAAAAACTTTATTTTATTTGGGGAATACTAGAAGAGAAATTATTAGTTATGAGAAGGCAATAGATATAAAAGTAGACTATCAGGAAGCTTGGAATAATTTAGGTCAAGCTTTATCTAATTTAGGAGATTGGGCTGAGGCGATCGCTTGTTTTGACCAAGCCATAAAAATTCAGTCAGATTATTCTTTGGCTTACTATAATAAAGCTCGTTGTTATGCTTTGCAGGATAAGCTATATTTAGCTATTGAAAATTTAGAACAAGCAATTAATTTAGGTGCTGGTCAACCATATCGAGAGATGGCAGAAACTGATGCTGATTTTTTTAAAATTAGCTCAAATCCTAAGTTTCAAGCTTTAATTAAAGATGATTTAATTTATTAATTGGCTATTAGCATTCAGCTATCAGTTATCAGCTAAAATCGAGGGGTATAATACCATTTATCAAAAGTTTTTCTACATTTTTTTGAGTAGGAGAGTGGGGGAGAAATAAACATAAGAATAATTAACATTTAACTCCTGTGAAATTATACATTTATTCAGCAACACCATAAATTTTTATCGGGTGCATCTCATATTTGCAAAAATACTATTTTCCTATATATTCCCTGTTGCCTGTTCCCTGTTGCCTCTCTTGGTCAGCATTCCCTTGCGTCTGACGCCGACGCGGGGTCTGACCGCTGTTGCCTAAAAGCGGTAAACTTTTGGCTTTATTCAAAATTGAGATGCACCGTTTTTATCTTTGCCAAAGTTTTCGTAAAGCAGAACCCACTACATCCGAATAACGCAATTCTCCAGACAAAATTTTAGTCATAATAGTAGTAGCGCGAGGTCGTTTCACACCTACTTGATAACCAATATGTGAAAAGTGAGAAAATCCTTGGGCTAAACGTTGTGCCCAAACCATATCTTTACCCCATTCTTGATTAATTATTTGACTGTATTTTTCTAAAGCAAATAAATCGCCATTTAGAGAATTATTAATTGCTGTTGCTGCTTTAATACCTGTAAATATAGAAGGGCGAATTCCTTCGGCAGTAAAAGGGTCAACAATACAAGCTGCTTCTCCTGCTAAAACAGCATTTTGTGTATGTAATTTTTGATTGCCATTCCACAAACATAAAGGATGACCAAATTTCTGAACATTTTGAATATCTACTTCAAACAGAGTGGCATATTCTGTTAATAAAGCTCCAAAATTTTGACCATGTTTTCGCCAAAATGTACCTACTCCTATTGAATATCCATCAGCTTTGGGAAAGTTCCAAACATAGCCATTATTTAACATTCCAAACTCAAAATAAGCACTATCAATTTGCTGATTTTTAATTGGTACTTCTATTTCCATAGCACCACCAGCAAAACGTTTACGATTGTTAAAACTCAACCATTTTGCCATGGAACCTTTAGCACCATCAGCAGCAATTAAATAGCGAGAAGTAAATGATTGATTATTGGTATTAACTTGCCAGTTATTATTCTTAAATTCTATGCCTATAACTTTAGTTTTATCTCTAATTTCTGCTCCCTGTTTTTGCGCTTGCTGAACGATAAAATAATCAAAAACTTCTCGGCGTACCATCCAAATAGGTTCTTGATTTTTTAGGTTAACTTCCACTAAATCGCCCTTTTTCCAAGTATAACGAATGGAATTTATTTTCAGAGAAATAGCAGGTGAAAAATCAAAATCAAACCACTGTTGAACAATAGGAGAAACTCCACCTCCACAGGGTTTATATCGAGGTAAAGATTCTTTTTCTAAGACTAATACAGAACGTCCTTTTTTTGCTAGATGATATGCGGCACTTGCTCCTGCTGGTCCGGAGCCAACTATGATACAATCAAACATATAATTTAGTAGTTTTAGTGTTTTTAGTCATTATCTCAAAATAGAATAATCGGGAAAAAGTAGATGCCAATTCATTAAGTATAGGAAAAAAATTGAATTGTTACTTTTGCTAAAAGTATAATATAATCAAGACTTACGCCAAAGACGAAATTATACATCATTTGTAGGGGTTAGCGGCCGTTAACCCCTAATGTCTAAATATTATGGAATAAAATATAAAACAAGTGAAGATTCTTAGTAACTCAACAAAAACCTTGAGTAGTGTTTGACAAACTAATTTAGTATAACAGATCGTTTTGCTTCAGTCCTAATAAGTTCATAAGCAAAATTAATTACCGAAATATTTTGGTGTAGGTGCCTCCCCTTGACCGGGGATAATAAATAAAAATTTTCATCTCTTTGTCAATCCTCTTCGCTTTTTCAAGGAGAGGTAATTCGCGCATTCTTGAAACATCCTATTGACTTCCTGTTCCCTGTTTCCTGTTCCCTCTTTCAACTAGGAAATTTATTTTGCACGACTACTTATTTATTAGCAATAGACTTCTTGCAAAGGTTTTACTTACATCAATTCAATATCTGAAATCAACAATTTAATCCCCCTATTCCCTATTCCCTATTCCCTGACTTCTGCAAGAAGTCTAATACTCTTGGAAAAAAATATGCAAATTCAGATACACAAGAAAGTATATACTCCAGAAGAATATTTATTATTAGAGGAAAATGCTGAATATAAACATGAATATCTAGATGGAAAAATAATATCAATAACAGGTGGAACTATTAATCATAATGAAATTACAGGTAATTTATGTGCTTACTTAAAGTTTGCTTTAAAAGGCAAAAGTTATCGTGTATTTATCGGTGATGTTCGTTTATGGATACCCGATTATAATTTATATACTTACCCCGATATTATGATAATTGAAGACAAACCAATCTATCATCAAGGTCGTACAGATACAGTTACTAACCCCTTAATAATTGTTGAAGTATTATCAAAATCAACAGCAAATTATGACCGAGGGGATAAGTTTAAATTTTATCGGTCAATTCCTGAGTTTAAAGAGTATATTTTGATTGACCAATATCAACTTTATATCGAACAGTATGTTAAAACTTCTGAGGATAAATGGGAAGTTACATATTATGAATCTGAAGAGTCAAGGTTAAAGTTAACTGCTCTAGATTTTGAAATAGCGTTTAGCGACCTTTACGAAAGAGTTGATTTTAATAATCAAGATGAAGAAAAATAATTTTTATTGTGATGAGGATTTGAATGATCTATGAATTTTATTGTCAGATACTGGACGCTACCCACTACTTCATACAAACCACCGATAACCACAATATTTTACCTTTGCCAAAGAGGCAAATAGAATTTATGATATGAGTGATATTATTTGGGCTTTTACTCAATTTTTAACTCTTGATTACCTAAGTTTTTACCTCCCTTAAACAAACAAAACTTCTCACTTATCACTTGTTGATAAGGAAAGAGTTAAAGTTGAGAAATTTGAGGTTTAAATATTTAGGATATTGGTATAAATTCTGATTATATAAAAAAAGACTTAATTATCGGTGTAACATCGCTGGCTATATTTTTGATATTTACATATTTTAGTTCGTTTTGTAAGCTAGATAAATATTCTTTACGAGTTTTTAACTCAGAGCTTTTGTGTTTATATTTGCCCCGAAGTTCTCTGATTTTTGAATCACCTGAAGTAGACATTAACTTAATTTCTAGTCGAAGCATCAACCAATCATCTTCTAATATCTTTTTTGTGCCTGTAAAAAACAGATCCATATCTATTTTTTCTTTTATTGACAAATGATGACATAAGACAGACCAGAACTCACCTTCGAGCTTTTCCAGTTCATCTTTAAGCTGAAGTATCTCAATCTCAGCATCAGCGATCGCTCGACTAATTTCAGCTTTCTGAGTGCTAGTTGCTGGAAACTTTGAGATGTTTATATTGCGCCCTGCGTTGTACTGGTCGCCATTAACATTTTGGTTCTTTAGATTATAAAAACTCATTTCATTTTCTCCTCTTGAGCTGGGAAAAATTTTAGAATAATGTAGCGACTGCCTTACCTGCTTCAGACAAAACTTTTACAAGACGTGCTGTTGATGCTATACCCCTCATATCAAACACTGACATAACTTTCTCCTTTAAGTTGTAAGTTGAAAAATTCACTAATCATCGAAAAACTAGCTTCTGTCATATAATAGCATATTAAAAAAATAGTCTTATACCTATTTTTCTTTTTCCAAATATTAAAATTAAGAGTAAGTACTTCAATTTCATAACTTCATAGCCATCATCTATCCCTTTTCCCTAATTTTTCCGACGATCTCTCCCAATTACCTAAAACAAAAAAAAATTGTACTTCATCCCTTATTGATAAATCTTAAATTTCATACATTTCATACATGAAATTTTCTCATTCCTGCTTCAAAGTTAATAATTTCTATCATCTTTCCTCTCATTCACATCCCTACCATCGGGTCCAATTTGACCATATCTAATCCATTCTGGTTCCACGGGTTTAGCTTCAATAGTAGGTTCGCGGTCGTAAAAACTGGGTTTGTCAGGAAAGTCTTTAACAGGTATATCCTCAACTATCTGTTTCATAAACTGTCGCCAATTAAATGCTGCCGTACTACTGACACCCCAGGTTGGTTTGTTATCATCATTTCCTAACCATATTCCCGTTGCCACTTGCGGAATATAACCAATAAACCACAAGTCTCGTGCATCCTCAGTTGTACCCGTTTTACCTGCCACAGGTCGGTCGTACAAATAAGCATTGGAGCCACTACCATATCTAACTACATTTTCTAACATCCACGTAACTATTGCAGCACTGCCACTGTCTAAAACCTGCTTTGGTTGAGTATAAGCTTCATAAACAACTTGACCATTTTGATTAATTATTCTTTTAATTCCGTGAGCACCAATAAACTTACCCTCTGCTGCCAAAGTAGCATAAGCATTTGTTAACTCTAATAAATTTACTTCCCAAGTACCTAACGCCATAGAATATGTTGCCTTGACCTCAGATTTAATTCCCATATCCTCAGCTAATTTCATTACAGGTTCAAATCCCACATCCATTAATACCTGTACCGCTACCACATTCACAGAATAAGCTAAAGAATCAATCATCGATCGCCATCCAGCATACTTTTTACCATAATTTTTTGGCTTATAACCATCTACTGTAAACGGTACATCTCGATAACCATCAGTGGGAGGAAAACCAGCAGCAACTGCAGCAGCATAAACAAAACTTTTAAATGTAGATCCTGGTTGACGTTGTGCTTGAATAGCGCGGTTAAATTCGCTCTCGGCAAAATCTCTACCTCCCACCAATGCTTTAACTTCTCCGGTGGTAGTTTCAATAGCGACTAATGCTGCTTGATCGAATCTTTGGTTAGCACCATCAATATCAACAGCATCTTGAATTACCTGTTCTCCTATTTCTTGCCAATTGCGGTCTAATGTTGTTTCTATTGTCAAACCACCTGCATCTATGACTTCTTGAGAAACATATTTTGGTAACTCTTTCTGAATATAGTTGGCAAAATATGGAGCTTCAACTATCAGACGTTTCGGCGCACTGGGTTGTACTTCCATTGGTTTCGCGATCGCTATTTCAGCTCTCTGTTGAGAAATCAAACCTGCTTTTTGCATTACTCCCAACACGATATTTCGACGGCTTTTAGCTGCTTCTGGACTTACTAAGGGTGAATATTCACTGGGTGCTGGTGGCAAACCTGCTAAAGTTGCCATTTCTGCTAAACTTAGTCCTGAAACTGGTTTGCTAAAGTACACCCAGGCAGCATCAGTGACTCCATAAGCACCGGAACCGAGATAGACTATATTCAGATATAATTCCAGAATTTCTTCTTTGGATAACTCTCGCTCCAATTTCCAAGCTAGCATTGCTTCTCGGAGTTTACGCCAGATAGTTTGTTCCATATCTAGGAAAACCATCCGCGCTAACTGTTGTGTGATACTACTACCTCCCTGCACAACATCTCTGGCAATTAAGTTGGAAATAAGTGCTCGAATAACTCCCTGATAATCAACTCCTCTATGTTGATAAAAGCGTCTATCTTCAATAGCAATAAAAGCTTGAACTAAGGGAGTAGGAATATCTTCTAATTTAATTTTTTCTCTAGTAGCAGGTCCTGTTTGTTGAATAATTTTACCATCGGCGGCTTTTATTGTTAAAGTGCCGTCTCTACTATAGGAAGAAATATCGGCAATATCTGGTAAACTTTGCTCTAATTTCAGCCAAGTTATTCCACCATAAATGATAATACTACCTATTCCTAAACCACCTAATCCTAACCAAAATTTACGACTACCAAAAATTTCTTTGATCTTAACTGTTATGGCAATTTTCTCTACAACCAACTTTGTGCTTTTTCTGTTGTTTTTTCCGCTACTACCTTGAGAAATATTATCTATTTTTTCCGATTTTTTTTTGTCATCAACTTTTGGTGCTTGTAAGGGAGATTTAAATTTTTTACTCAACATTTTTGATACAGAGTTAAAATTATTATTTTTGCTAACTTTAGGCTCTGTATATTGAGATTTTTTAATAATATCTTGCTCTGTTCCTGATAATATTTCTCTTGTATTTTTAGATTTTTTCTCTTTCACCATTATCCTCTTATACCAATTTGATAAATGTTTCCTACAAATACGCACGGTTGTTTCTAGTAGTCAGTAGTAGACTGACACAGCTAAAACTGTGCAATAGATTTTTATTTCTAGGTATCTTTATCTCCCCTACTCCCCTACTCCACCACTCCCCCACTCCACTAATGCACCATTTTAGATGAAACAGTCCAGTAGGGTGCGTTAACGTAGTTGTGCGCTAGCTAATGGCCATTACCCCTATAGTAGCCAGATGGCCATTCGCCCGTACAGTAGGCAGTAGGAATAGCTTCAATATCATTTTTTAGGGTCAAACAATATTCTTTTTCTCAAAAATCAATCTGACTTCCAGAGTTTTAGTTGACCCAATTATTGATAACATTCTTTTTTTAAATTGGTATTATATCAAGTTTCATTACTATTACAGGGCTTACCAAGATACTCTACATATAGCGAGGGCGAATACCATTTAATCCTACAGATAGTGGTTTAAAAGTAAATTTGCGTAGGTCCTATATTAATATATAACCAAGCTATAGCAATCCTATTTTATCTGTGTATAAAAATCTTATTGCTCAAATATCAATAATTGCTGAAACTGCTATGTTGAATTCCTCTCTGAACAGAAGCCTTTCTAATCAAACTCAGGTGCCCATACCTCAACAACAGGCAATTCCCACCCAGGAAGTAATTCTGATACTTGCAGCACATCCCCATCCTTCAGGACTATCTTATCGGCATCGAGGCGATACACTTCCATCGTGCGAGTTCTCGGATCGACTAACACCCCAATTTTAGTTCCCAATTCCAAAAACTCCTGTATCTTCTGACGTAATTTAGTTAAACTATCTGTTTTAGATTTCACTTCAAACATTAAATCAGGAACTAACTCCGCGTAATCTTCTGTTGTACGAGGTAGACGTTCAGCTAAGATAAAAGAAACATCGGGTGCGCGAACATCCCCATCTTTGTTAGGCAAACGAAAACCACCACTAGAACCAGAGACTCTGCCCAACTTACGGGGACGTACCCAATTCCGAAGTTGAGCAGCAATTTCTATTGCGACTTCTTCAGATTCTAACCCTGAAGGACTCATAAAAATAATTTCTCCACTTACTAATTCCATCCGATAATCAGGATGTTGTACTTGTAGCTTTTCTAAATCTTTTACTGTTAAACTAGGCATTTTGAAAACCTTCTATCTGTAATTTTTAATTGTATCTAAATTTCAAAATATAGAACTTTTCAGAATATCAATTACTGCTGAAACGGCTGTTTGAATTGCTCCTTGAACTGAAGTATGATTGATGGCTAAATGGTAAGCATTCAGCTATTGCTTTTTTCTCCTTTAAAGGTAATAAAGCTGATAGCTGACCACTTACTTATTTTCAGATAATTGTAGTCCGTAGAGATAAGCATATCTCCCCTCTTGAGCAATTAATTCTGCATGAGTTCCCATTTCCACAATTTTACCTTTTTCCAGAACTACAATTAAATCAACATCACAAATAGTTGAAAGTCGATGAGCAATAACCAAGCTAGTACGTCCTTGAAAAAGATTATTTACAGATTCTTGAATTAATTTTTCTGACTCAGAATCTAAAGCTGAAGTTGCTTCATCTAAAATGACAATTTGGGGATTTTTTAACAAAACTCGGGCGATCGCTATTCTTTGTCTTTGTCCTCCTGATAATTTCACTCCTTGCTCGCCAATAATAGAGTTATAACCATCAGGAAAACTCATAATAAAGTTATGAGCATTGGCGGCTTTTGCTGCTGCTTCTATTTCTTCATCTGTCGCATCTAGTTTGCCGTAAACAATATTATCTCGTACCGTACCGTAGAGCAGTAATGTTTCTTGAGGAACAATACCAATATGCGATCGCAATGAATTTAAACTTACATCTCTTAGGTCGTGTTCATCAATTAAAATGCGCCCTTTTTTCGGGTCATAAAAACGTGCTGCTATTTTAGCAATAGTACTTTTTCCAGCACCGGAAGAACCAACTAAAGCTACTGAAGTTCCTGGTTTAATATCTAAGTTGAAATCCTCAATAACTAATTCCCTATCTTGATAACCAAATCCCACTTCTTCAAATTTGATATTACCCTGAATAGAGGTTAAATTAATAGCATTTTCCTTATCAGTAACTTCCAGTTTAGTATCTAGAACTGAAAAAATATTTTGAGCTGATACTGTTGCTTTTTGAATCATACCTATTAACCCATTAAACCGACTAATTGGTTTATTTAGGAGGGTGACATAACTCAAAATAGCTGTTAATTCTCCAATAGTCAAACTACCAACCATTACTCCCCAAGAAGCAAAAACTAATGCAATGACATTACCTAGTTTATTTAGGGTATTAATTACCGGTGTAGATATAGCTAAAAACCGAGTTGCCTGGAGGTTTTTCTCCATATAATTATTACTATATTCACTAAATCGGTCAATTTCATACTGCTCGTTACCAAAAGATTTAATGATTGTAATATTCGATATAGTGTCTTGTAAATGATTGCTAATTATCTCTCTTGCTCGATTCGTATCTTGGAATATTTTTTTGAGTCTTTTCTGAGTAAACTGTAAAAGATAAATTATCAAAGGCCAAGTCAGAGCGATCGCTATTGCTAGAAGCCAATTACTGATTAATAAATAAATAAAAACGACAAGAAAAGCAAAACTATCAATTAGAATTGCGATTAAATTAGAATTAAGTACTTGCCCGACTATTTCTACATCTCTTCCCAATCGTAATATTAATTCACCAGTACGTTGATTTTCAAAATAACTAATGGATAAGAATTGAAGATGTTGATATAGCTTTATGCGAATACTTTTAATTGTGTTTTCTCCAAAGATTTTTATCGCATACAATTGCAAAAAAGATAATATACCTCCTACTAAACTCATCAATAGGATAAGTGCTGCTACCCAAGGCAACATATTGAATTGTTTTGCGGGAATAATTACATCAATAACATAGCGATTAATTTGGGGAACAAAGAAAGTAACAAACGAGCCAAAAATTGTTAATAGTATGCCTAATAAAAATGGTGTTTTATGTGGCAAACCATAGCTAAATAGGCGCAGGTATAAATTCTGGGTTTCTACCTTTTCTTCTGATTTTTCTGGCTCAACTTGAGTATTAATTTTGTCAATTGTATTAGCTTTTATCATGACATCAGTTAAAAGTTAAAAGTAATCTCTGACAACTGAACCCCTCATCGAAGCAGAAAAATTAATAAATTCTGTACCGAATAATTAAGGTTTAAAGCTTTTCCTTTAAGAGGTTGTTTGAGAAGTCTCACTTGCTACATCACTCGCCCCCTACAATCCCCCAAAATTGGGGGACTTTTACCAGCTAATGGATTCTTTTTCCCCCCAGAATTGGGGGGCTAGGGGGATAAAATTAGGAGCAAAAGGCAGTAGGGAAAGAAATAAAATTTACACTTTTTTTTCAGAATATATTGTTTAAGAATCTGACTGATAAATTTGCCGTAATTGTTCGATAGTTTCTACAGTTTTGATAGAGGCGAGAATTGTTTCTAAAACCTGAATATTTTCAATAGCATTAATCTCTGAAAATATCTCCTTTCCTGAGGAGCCAAATTTCAATTCTAATGCTATTTCTATTCCAGAAAGTATTCCTCTTTGTTCACCTCTTTGTTCACCAATTTCAATTCCTCGTTGTTCGCCAATTACTACTCCCTCTTGTAAGATTTGTTGATACCAGGGAGATTGTTGTAAAACTGCCATATCCCACCTCATTATTTGTTGTACTATTTCGGTCTTTAATACAAAGGTAGCAAAAAATGCTAGTAAGTTTTCTAATTCTAAGAGTTCTTCATCTTACCGCAAAAGTTGCAATGCTTGTCTGACAGTTGCTTCTTCTGCTCCTCCTTTTAGAATAGGAACAAAAGGCGTTCAACAATTAATAATGAATAATGAATAATTAATAATTGTTGAACATATCTTAATTGCATTTCATTGAGAACCAGAAATTCTCCATGTTCTTGACTAGAAACACTGAGCAAAACATCCCCTTCTCGACTTACCCACTGGAAGTCTGAATAAATTATTTCTTCAACAGTAATATTGGTAATTTATGTTACCGAAAAATTTAGCCTGAAGCTGACTCTTTTAAGGGGATAAAAAACTGATAACTGATAACTGATAACTGAAATGACCCATTCTACCCAACGACTGGGGGCAATTCCAATGAGACGTTTACTACTAATATCGACTTTTCTTGTTTTTTTTGTCATTGGATGAAATTTATTTTATTATATCTGTTAAAAGTAGGGACGTTGCATGCAACGTCCTTACAGTAGGGAGTAGGAAAAAATAATTGATTTGATTTTGAATTTTTGGAGATGTCTATTAGAAAATTTTTAGCCTTCTTCCTTACTGATAACTGATAACTGATAACTGATAACTGAATTAAACTCCTGCATGACCTAGAGCTAAACCAGTAATTAACATACCTAATACTAAAAAAGGTTGGGCACTTGCTTGATATTTCACATCATTTTCTAGAGGATTTCTGAGAAAATACATATCTTGAAAAGTAATCTGAGGAATTACCATAAATAGCAAAATTACAGCATACAAATTTTCTTGAATACTAATTAAATAAGCTGCTACTCCAGCTTGAAAAATATCAATCATTAATACACAAATCCAAGCTGCCGTACCAATGCCAAACATAACTGGTAATGATTTTAAACCCAACTTTTCATCTCCTTCCACACTCTTAAAATCATTAACTACTGCAATTCCTAATCCAGCAAAACTATAAAACAAAGTCAGAATTACAATTGTCAAATTTAGCTCTCCAAATAAAGCATGACCAGTCCACCAAGGCAAAGCAATATAACTAGAACCTAAAGCATAATTTCCTAACCAACCATTTTGTTTTAATTTTAGTGGCGGTGCTGAATAAATATAAGCTAAAAATGCTCCGAACAAACACAATAAAGTAATAATTGGAAAATCGTGACCAGCAGACAAATCTAGGAGATATGATAAACCAACTCCTGCTAGTAACAAAACAACAATTTGAGTCACAACTTGAGGAATAGAAATTGCACCAGAAGGAATAGGTCGATAAGGTTCATTAATAGCGTCTATTTCCCGGTCATAAAAATCATTTAAAGTCTGTGTATAACCAGCCATCAAAGGTCCTGCTAATAACATACAGGCAGCAGACATCAACACATTTTCTAGATTCCAACTATAATTTCCTGAAGATGCAGCACCACACACTACTCCCCATATTAAAGGAATCCAAGTTATCGGTTTCATTAATTGCAGGCGGATTTTCCAAATGTTAGTTTCTCCACCTGCAGCACCTTTCATTCCTAATAATTGTCTGGTTTTAGCAGTACTATTTTCAACTTTTTCTTGTTCTGTTTTTTGTTCTTGATTAGTCATTTTTAATGTGATTATTTTGATTAGTAAAAGTAATTTATATTAAGCATTCAGGTATTAGCTATTACTTTCTTCTAGATTTAGTAGATATAGTAGGGTGCGTTAATGAAATGTAACGCACCTAGCTCTCCTAAATACTAACTAAATACTGGTTTATTACCCTAATTTAATGGTTGATATGGCAAATTTTAGTTCATAAACTTGGTTCCTGCTATAGGTTGTAATATTTTATCGTAGGGTTTGGTTTCCCAACCCCAAGCTAAATTAATTGTGTGATTAATATCTCTGAAAATTGCTATAAATTTTTGACCAAAGTAAAAAAACAGTTAATTCAATTCTTCTAATTGTAGTTTCTCCCCAACCCACCCCCACCCCTCCCAGGAGGGGAGCTAGGAGGGGTGGGTCCTACTCCCTTCAAAAAGAAATAATCAAATAATCATTTTGGAACTTTGCACCAGTGACAGGTTTTCCGCTCAGAGGAGGTGGAAGGAAAATATTTCTTCTCTGGTCTCCCGCTTCAATAGTTACTTCTGGCCCATTAGTAGTAAGTCCAATTTGTTTTTTATCAAAACTAGGCAAAAATAAACTAACTTGACTTTTTTGAATATCTATGGTAATAGGCTTAGGTGCCTTAACTGCTTGACTAAAATCTGGCAGAGCATCCATTACAGGTTGCCAATCTTCAGTAGAACGACGGGGAATAGGAGTTACAGATAGTGGTGCAAATTCATCAGTAATATTATCCGCTAAATCTGCTTGATTGAGAATTACTCCCCCTACAGTAAGATTAACTTGTTGGGCACTTCCCCATAAATATTTTGCTGTGGCGATCGCTGCCCGATCATCTGTAGTAACCAAAAATGCTGCCACCCTATTTGGGTCAGCTATAGTAGCTTTAGCATTATCTAATAGTTCATTGATTTTTTCTGTTGGTTGAGAAAAGTTATCCCCAGTCCAATCAACATTTAGAATAGCACTACTAATAGGTTGAACAAATGGAGACATAGCTTTGTAGAGGTCTGAGTCGAGAATAACTTGACGGAAGCGACGAATATACCAACTCATAATTTCCGCAGAACCCAAAAGTCGTAAAGTCTCTTTATCTCCGGTGCCATCGTAAATAATTACATCATATTCCCCACTAGCACTATATCCCCGCATAACATTAATAGTCAGAATTCCTTCTACTCCTGGTAATACTCCCAATTCTTGACCATATACCTTTTTAAAGAAGGGTGTACGGATATATTCAGCTTCTAGTTTTTTCAGTTCTTCCCAACCGCTTTCTAGTAAACTTGCTGCCTGAATATTGACTGCTTTGAGATTAGAATCTATTTCTGTAGGTTCTGGGCCAATATTAGCACCTAATAACAAGGATAATGTTGGAGTTGGTTCTTGTCCGACAAATAAGACTCGTTTACCAAGGCTTGCGTATCGTTTGGCAGTGGCAAATGCGATAGTAGTTCGACCCGTGCCACCTTTACCCAAAAATGTATAAGTAACAGTCATTTTAGTTATTAGTTATCAGTTATTTAGTTCAGGACTTACCCAAAACATATAATTGTACACCGTATGTAGGTGCAAACGGCAGTTTGTTTTTATTTGATTAGGAAAAAAAATTTATTTTTGAGTTTCGTAATAAATTTATAGCAATGATCGTCTTATTTAAGTAGGAAAAAAATTCTGCTTGACAAACTTTTTGGACTTTGGACAAATTTATTATGGTTTCTAGTAATTATTCTCCAAGTACCTTATCTCAACTTCCTGCTATCCAAACGTTTCAGATGGATGGCGGAGGTATCGGAAATATTCCTAATGCAGTTAATCTCTTTCGAGGTGATGTTAACCTTCCTTTAGAGTTAATATCACTTCCTGGTAGAGGCGATCTAGATGTGAAAGTCGTCATTATCTACCAGAGTAATATTCAAAATCTAGTGGACACCTGGAATTTGGAAGCACCGACGGGTATTCTCGGATTGGGATGGAGTATGCCATACGAGATGATTGCTATTGACAACAGAAATACAGGTGCTATCTATGATAACCGATATTATCTTGTTTCTGGTGGTTCGGCTAATCGGTTGTATCAAGATGGAACAACTCAAGATGGTGCATGGAATTTTGAAACGGAAGACTATAAACCTTGGGATATTCGCTATTACCGAGATGAAGAAAAATGGGTGATTATTAAGGAAAATGGAATCAAGCAAATTTATGGTGGGAAGACTGATAATTTCCCAGAAAATAATCCATATATTCAATGGGGAGTAAAATGGGGTGGCAGGAATGGTAACTGGATTGATAGCACTACGAATATATCAGGACAAGAACCTTTTGCACTAGGTTGGAATTTAGCAGAAATCGAAAATATTTGGGGAGAAAAAGTTACTTTTAGCTATGAATTAGTTGATTCAAAACAAATTGGCAGTGGCGGTTATGAATATACCCAAGCTCCTTACTTAACAAAAATTACTGCTTTAGATGGACGTACTATTACTTTTAACTATGAAGATAAACAGTATGATAACCAAATAAGAGAATATCAAATTCCCCATGAACCTAGCGGAAATGTTTATGCTTATCAGGATAGATATGAAACGAGGTTTCTTAGCTCTATTGAAGTGAAAGAAGAATCTAATTCACTATTATTTTCTCTTCAGTTTGATTATGAATTTAATAATGTTTCTTTGAATGATTTTAATGACCCAGATTTCTATAAACGTTATCTCACGAGAATAACTCAGAAAAATCCAGAGGGAGAGTCTTTACCGGGTTATAAATTTGAATATGAAACCCAGGAAATAAATAACAATATCCATCGTGGTGCATTAAAGAATATTACTTATCCTGCGGGTGGTATAGCTACTTTGAATTATGAAAAAAAGAATCTAGTCGGGACTTCTCACACAACGACTATTTATGGGGAAGGTATTCCTCGTGTTTGGTTTGGAAATGATTATGTTGTAGTTACTTATTATGATGATAGTCTGGGAAATTTAGATGTTAAAGTCTATAGTTGGAATGGTAATTGGATAGATGATTCACCAAGCACAGGAGGGTTTAATTTTCAGCTAGATATTGATAGTTTGCAGGTAGTAACTCAAGCAGATTTCTTTGCCCTGAGTTTTAAGCAAACAAATCAAAATTTGATGAATGTTTTTTTATTTCATCAAGAGATGGGACGTTTTGGGGAATGGACTTATGAAAATTACTCTTTAGATTTAGCTGCAAGTGATGTTCAAACACACCTTGCTGTTGGTAATAATTTTGTGGTTTTCTGTGCTTCTGGTACGACACAATTAGGCCGATATGTTTGGAATCAGCAGTTAAAAAGGTGGGAGGATCAAAGTATAACTATAAATCAAGGGAATTATAGTTTAGCTGCTTTCGATAATTATTTCACTATCAGTATCTATGATGTTGCTTCTAAAAACTGTGAACTGGTGCTATATTACCAAGATGAAATTTACAAATATTGGACTAGAAAAGAAATTGCTACTATCAGTTCAGTTGAAAAAGATGATGAAGATAATCCCTATTTTAATTGGAGTTTAGGTAATAGTTCTGCTACAGCAACTTTTATTAAATCCTTTGATACTAATATTGATTATGAAGTGCAAATCTATAGATGGGATGCTGAGTTTAATATCGGTTCTCCTGTAACTAATTACTACGATGTACCTCAAGAGACAGAAGAACCTTTTTTCTCTTCTATTACTACAGGTAGTTTAGTAGGAAATATTGGTAATCTCTGGCGATACAATGGCAGCGATTGGATAGATAGTAATCTGAATGTTTCTAGTAGTGGGGATGAAGTAACTAAATTTGGTTATGGTTCGGATTTAGCGATCGCTTCAAATTCTAATTCTACTGATATAAAAGCATACAATCCTTACGATAATCAGTGGGAATACCCTAGTATAAATGGTTCTTGGTCAAAAAATGAGTATCAACCAACTGTTAATGGTAATTTTGTAACAATTGGAAATGGTATATTTTACAAAGATAATCAAGGATCGCTAAATCAAGATACACAATCAATTTCATCAGGAGTTAAACCTGAAAGTATCATTAACCGCGCACCTTCTTATATCGCTTATGAGATGGATAATGGAGACACTCAGATATTGTTATTAAAAAATGGCAAAGTTGTTGATACTAAATATCTTACGGCGGAAAGAATCTATGTTGATGATGAAAATAGTAAGGGTAAATCTGGAACAATATTAGCTGGATTTAATGCTTTTGTTACTTACAGAAGTGATGATTTTGAGCAAGCTTCTAGCTTGAATTTATATTATGTTTCTAATCAATCAATTCAAGGCAACGTTACTGCTTTTCCGGTTGTTCAAGTAACTATTAATGATGGATATCAAGAAGTTCAGACTAACTATGATTATGATACAAGTAAGATAGTTATTAGTGTTCAAGGAATTGTTACTGAATATTCTCAGGTTACGGTAATTCAAGGTAGTGACAATTCACAATCGACTCCTTTTGGAAAGACTGAATATTACTTCTTTAATGGACTTTCAAGAGCAGTTTTAGGATTCAAGGAAGAGGATTTTCCAGGAAATTCTGAATATTACTATAGCTTGTTACATGGTTATCTGCATCAACAAAAAGTTTATAATTCCACAGGTGATGAGCTAAGTTCTCAAACTATTGAGTATGAAGTAATAACCCGAAGAAAGCTATTAGGAGAGTCAAGTGAAGTTGATTTGTACGGGTTTTATGCCCAACAAAAACAGGAAGAAAGTATTATCTATGGTCAAGAAATTAGCGGCACAAATTCTAATGAAAATGCCTCCTATGTGGGAGTTAAACAACAGGTTGAATATGAATATGACTCAGCAACGGGATTCTTAAAAACACAGACAACTAAGAATTACAACAGTTTAGGCGAAGAGGATACACTGATACAAACTTCTGTTTATGGTTGGGAAAAATATGATGGATTGAGGCAACAAAATATCTTGACTCCTGTTGTGCAAACTATTAACCAAACTAATGATAAAACAACCGCTATTGCTGTTTCTACTTGGAAAGATTGGGGAGAGGAAAAATGGGGTTTATACAGAACTTATCAAGGACTTAATGAAAATGCTGTTTTTGAACAATGGGATAATTCAAATGAACCCAATACAACAGATTGGTTGAAGGTTTCAGAAGTAATTTCTCGGACTTCAAATGGAGTAGAACAAGATTCAATTGATGTGAATGGAGTTCACAGTTCAGTTATTTTAGATAACCAGCAATTTTATCCTATTGCTCAGTTTGGTAATGCCACTTTTGAAGAAGCAACCTATACAGGTTTTGAAGCTTACGAAAATCTCAGTGATTGGAGTATAAATCAGGGGAATATAACTGATTTAATTATCACGGGAGATGCTCATACAGGAGTTGCTAGTTTGCAACTTAATCCTAACATTACTCTTTCTAAAAAAACACATCTGACAATAACAAATACTCAGCAAAGTTATATTATTTCTGCTTGGTTTAAAACAGAAACAGGTTTTGAAACAGATGGTGGTAAAGCTGAAGTAAAACTACAATTTTACAGCAATAATGAGCCTGTAGGAAATCTTGTTGTTGTAGACATTGAAGCAACTGACAGCGAGTGGAAATATTGGCAGTCTGTAATTAGTCCTAATCAAATTCAAGGGGCAAGTTTAGAATTAGAAATATCAAATCAAAAAACATCAAAATATCTTTTAATTGATGATATTTGCTTTATTCCTTTGATCGGTAGTTTCCAAGGAAATGTCTATGAACCTAAGTACAAAATTGTCAGCGCGCAACTTGGAAATAGTGGCGATACCATCCGTAATTTCCATGACTCTTTTCAACGAAAAGTAGCAGAAATTGGCATTGCTGAAACAGTTAGTGCGGTTACGACATCTTATTTGACTAGACAAGAAAATGATGATGAAAATTATGTCTTTTCTCAAAATAAACCTAATAGTGTTCTGACTATTGGTGCCGCAGGAGGAGGAGTCTATGCTAACTTTATTAATGGTGAACAATGGCGGCAAGATTGGCAATCTACCTCCGGAGGGGACAACCCACCCCTAACTCCTCCCAGGAGGGGAACAGTCAACCCACCCCTAACCCCTCCCAGGAGGGGAACAGTCAACCCACCCCTAACTCCTCCCAGGAGGGGAACAGGAGGGGAAAACCCACCCCTAACCCCTCCCAGGAGGGGAACTGGAGGGGAAAACCCACCCCTAACCCCTCCCAGGAGGGGAACTGGAGGGGAACAGGAGGGGAATAATTGGGAGGTAGAAAATAATGCTTTGGTTCATACAGGAAATACCTTAGACACCATTACTTATCAATCTACTGCATCCTTTAGTAACTATGGAGTCAGGTTGTCAGTTCATCCTAGCAAGACACCAGAACAACCTTTAGGTATTCGCATTGGTAGTCAATTAACTGTAACTTGGACGCAAAATCAAGGTTGGACTCTAACCCTGAATGGTACCGCTTCCGAAGTTCCTAATACAGGTTCAATTCCCCATGAATGGTTATTAGTCGCTGCCAATAATACCGTTTTATTCTATGCTGACGGTAAACAAATATTTGCTGAGACAATAACAGATAATATTACCGGAGCGGTAGAAATATTCACTGCGGATGAAGTAGCTTTTGCCAATATCGTTACCTTTAAAAATCCTCAAATTGCGATTACCTACAGTGATGGTGCTGGGAAAGAAAAGCAAACTCAAGCATTAGAAGGAAGCAACTGTCTAGTAACAGAAATCGTTTATGACACTTTAAGTCGTCAGGCGATCGCTACTAAAGCAGCAAAATTTGATAATACTTTCTTCGGTTATCGAACATCATTCGTTGAGAGTATTGATTGGGAGTCAGGAGAATTAACAGGAGAAGTTGCGAATTATTATCCTGATGATGAAGGTTATCCCTACAGCAGGACAGTATATGAAGCATCGCCCTTGAGTCGTCCGATACAGCAAGGAATACCAGGCAAAGCATTTGCTATCGGCAATGGTAACACCCATATTGTTAGCAAGGAATATGGCACAAATACAGAAGGATTTTTTGCAGAAGATTCTTATCCATCAGGAGAATATTTAGTCGAAAAGCTAACAGATGCAGACGGAACACCTGTTTATACTCTCACAGATAAATTAGGACGTACTTTAGCCAAAAAAACAGGTCCCATTGAAGCAGGAAGCGATGTTTATCAAACCACTCGCAGTATATATGATGATGCAGGAAATGTAGTAAAAGTCTTACTTCCTAATCAGTTTGTACCACCCGAAGATTCACAACCGAACGCTTGGGAAATCATAATGCAGTACGATTTCCTCATATATCTACGATCGCGCAGGTAATCCTCGATTTATGGTAGATGCAGTAGCGTTAACATCTCAGATAATCTTCTATAAAAAGTATGATATCGTCGGACGTTTAACTGAAGAAGGTTGGTTTACCGGAGATTGGGACGATGGAACCGAACTACAAGAAAAAGCAGATACCGATCCCAACTATCCCGAACAAACATCTTGGCGCAAACGCTATATTTTTGATGGAGATGGCTCAAACCCTTATTTAATTAGCCGTTTGTGGAAAATATTCAGTAGTAATCAAGGGGATGGTAACACCGACGTCGAATCCTTGAATGGGAAGCGAAATATCAAATCTACACTTTAAGCAGACAAAGGAGAATCTGAAATTATGAAAATTCGCAATCAAAAGCGATCGATCCGACCCCCATAACAGGAAATATCAAACCCTTATTTCTTGTCCAAGGAAATTGGATCGAACAATCAAGTAAACACTGAAACTAAAGAACATCTTTACTTTACTTATGAACAAAAAACGTATTTTTGGCGCAGCGATCGCCATACTTCTCGCTGTTACTCTCATCTTCGGTACACAAGTTAATTCTGCTAGTGCTGGTGAAGTCCCTATTGGAACAATAACTGCCTACGGAGGCTTGGTTGACGGTAGCGCCAAAGGACAATTAGAAGGTCAAGGTTGGCTTGTCTGCGATGGCGATGCATATTTAAGGGATGAATATTCAGAACTGTATCAAATCATAGGTGGTTCTTTTGGAACTGGTGATAATGTCACAACCTTCAATGTACCCGATTTGCGAGGACGCTTTGTCCGAGGCGTAGATCATGGAGCAGGACAAGATCCAGATGCTGAAGGCCGTACAGAGTCCGCTCCAGGTTCAAATACTGGCGATAAGGTTGGTTCGTACCAGGAGGATGCGGTGGGACCGCATACGCACCCACTCCCGTTTAGCGATAGGAACCAAAGTAAGGGCAATAGTGGCGGTCGTCAAGGAGTGTATGACGAGGAAGGTGATTTATCGACAGAGTCATCCGGTGGAGATGAGACTCGCCCCAAGAATATCTATGTCAATTGGATTATCAAAGCTAAGGATGTGAACTCAAGTCAGGAAAGAGGGCAATCACTAAAAGGATTTGAGGTAATTCTGAAGTAAGGAAATAAGGCGATCGCTCTCTCTAACGGTCAGGCGATCGCGCTCGGTGGGCGAATACCATTCGCCCCTACATGACACCTAATTCTGAAGTGAGGAAATAGGGCGATCGCTCTTTCTAATTGGAAGGCGATCGCTCCCCCCTCTTATTCCCTTTAAGTTCCCCTCTTATTCCCCTCCTGGGAGGGGCTAGGGGTGGGTTTGGTTGGCTGGGTTAGGCTAGGGGTGGGTTAGATTTAGGGGTATTTGCTTAGAGGTTAGTTTGGCTAGGGGTTGGGTTAAGTGTGTTAGAGTAGGACTCAAAAAAAGCGTTACCATTCTTATGGCAGTTAAAATTATTCCCTACAATCCAATATTAAAAGAAAGAGCCAGAGAACTTCGCAAAAACATGACCCCTGGAGAAGCAACTCTTTGGAAACACCTTAAAGGAAAGCAAATGTGTGGCCATGACTTCGATCGCCAACGTCCCATTGATCGATTTATCGTTGACTTTTATTGCAAAAAGCTGATGCTGGCCATTGAAATTGACGGTTCTTCCCATGATAGTCCTGAAGCACAACAACGGGATGCAGAAAGACAAGGGCGTTTGGAGTCCTTGGGAGTGCGATTTTTGCGGTTTCAGGAAGAAGAAGTTTGTGGTGAGGTGGAGGGAGTTTTGGGGGTGATTGAGGATTGGATTAAGACTCACTCCTAGCGCAACCTAGCCAACCTAACCCACCCCTAACCCCTCCCAGGAGGGGAATTAGAGGGGAACTGGAGGGGGACTGGAGGGATACCTAACCCACCCCTCGCCCCTCCCCCTCCCAGGAGGGGAATTAGAGGGGAACTGGAATCAGCAGGGGGGGACCTAACCCACCCCTCGCCCCTCCCCCTCCCAGGAGGGGAATTAGAGGCGGACTGGAATCAGCAGGGGGGACCTAACCCACCCCTCGCCCCTCCCCCTCCCAAGAGGGGAATTAGAGGCGGACTGGAATCAGCAGGGGGGACCTAACCCACCCCTCGCCCCTCCCCCTCCCAGGAGGGGAATTAGAGGCGGACTGGAATCAGCAGGGGAAATGGGAACTAGAATTAATCAAATGAATTACTATAATTTTAATATTGGAAGCAGGCAGAATAAATCATTAAAAACAGCATCGGTTTATCCCTCCTAAGTTAGTGCTAAAAGCAACATTAAGAGTTTCCATTGACTTTACTAACCACCAAACTTTACCAGTGGTAGCTCCTTGATAATGATTAAACAGAATAGAAAATTTTTGTTCTAAATAAGGTTTAGCTTGGTGACAAAATAGTACAATCTTCAACAACATTCCAATTACTATTGTTGCTCCAAGATTATTAATCAAGTCATAAAAAATAAAATGTTTTGGTTGCTCAAGACTCTCAACAACGAGAAAATCTAACATTTTTTGGCAAGTACCTAAAATTAGAGAATCATTGGGTTTTTGAGTATTATTATCAGACCAAGTATTTTGTAATTTATGATATAATTTACGATTAAATTGACGTTTACTATAACCAGGATCGATTGTATCAGTTAAGTATTCATATAGCCCATCTTTAAAATTACGATAAGAACAAGTTAAATCACAATAAGTTTTAAACTGTTGAGCTTGGTCTCGTAGTGTTTGGCGGTCATAAATTTTTGTTGTAAAATACTTAATTGCTTGATTCAATTCTTCGTCTCTCATTAAAGTAGGATTTTCAACAGAATTGCTTTTCCTGCGCAATTTTTGATAAGTGATATATTTAGATAAATTTATTTCATATTTTTGCTGTTTTTTTAGCCTCATCATTTTAATTTCTTGTTGCTCTTCATCGGTACTCTCATCATTGAGAAAACAATGTTCATATAGATATGGATATCGATCGATTAATTTTTCTAACTTCCGGTCTACAATTTTTGTATTTTCTTGAGTTTCCCTGATAAACATCTTAGCCAAACGTTGTAAGGCAATATATTTTTCAGTTTCAGTAAAACTGCGAATTAAAGTGCGTACACGTTTAGAAGTCCAACAAGAGGGTAGTTTATTTGGTTTTTCCTGGAATATATTTACTAACTCTGGGATTGATTTCTGTAATTGTGGATTTTGTAACCAACAGTTAATCAATATATAGCAACTTCTATTGATAATGTTATGAAATTCTTCTTCATCAGGATCGGCATCAATAATTGTTTCTATTGCCTGCCATATTTCAGGGATAAAGTATCCAGAAGCATCAATAAATAGAACTCTAAAATTACCAATTGACTCTTCGGGGTTTTGTTGGCGAGCTAAGTCTTGTAAATGCTGATAAAGTCGCTGTTCTTGTTTGGCAGATTTACGATTATTATTATTATTATTATTTGATAAAGAGTTTAAATTATAATTTGACATTCTTAAAACATCCCCTATGAAATTAATTATCAGCTAATTTAACTTGCTCTTCAATAAAGTTGATTTTTGCGATGGTTGATGATTATATCTGGCTTAGTAGAATAGATATTTAAATAACAATTAAATTGGAATTTTGAACTGAGTTGTTAGACCTATACTTTTGAGATTATGATAGTAAATTGAGCTACTATAAAAATCTGCTCAATATCCGTATTTACCTGAAAATATGTGTGATGAATTAGGTAAAATGTGAAATACAGATTAAAGTTTGTAATATTCACCCTGGTTGATAACTTTTGCCTATTACAATCTTAGTACTATCTATAAACTAATTTTTATCAGCCTGATTAAGTATAAAAATTAGATGACACCCTAACTATAAATCTTACTCTATAATCACTTAATTTTATGTAAAGATTTGATGAATAATCTAAGAGTTCAGTAGATTTTTTGATGATAAGTTTACTGAGATGCTGTAAATGTAAGAGGTATTACTTGGGTATAAATACGGATAATTCATAATTAAATAATTACGACTAATACCATTTTTAAGAAATAGTAGTCTGGCAAAAGTAGTAATATTGGTCGGTACAAAATTTTTATTGTCAGGAGGTAAACTATAGGCAGAAGGAAGAATAAAGAAGGCTTTAGTTATCTAGGAGAAAAGGAAAAATCTGGAGTTGTCTAAGTTTTAAGCTTTTGATATGTCAAATACAGTAATGGCAACTGCTATGCAACAAAGTTCAATAAAGTCCAGTTCTGATAGTAACTATCATTACTACTCTTGAGTTATGGAATATCTGTTTGTGTAGCACTCCGCAGGAGAAACAACAAAATATCAATAATCAACCTTATTTCTTCTGTCCTAGATAACTAATACCAATTTGATAAATGTTTGCTACAAATAGCTAGGATATTTCTTAGGACTCAGGAGTCAGGACTCAGGAGTCAGGAGTCGTATGGGAATGGCTTTAATAACAGTTTTTAGGTAGGAATTTATCTTTTTAGTCCAAGAGATATCTCCTATAAAGTAGGGGCGTTTTGCTCCGCAACACGTAAAGCGGAGAGCTTCTAGGTTAGCAAATGGCTATTCGCCCTTACTACCCTTATTATTCGTCACATTCTTTTTTCACCCTTGGTATAGTTGCTTTGTTCCTTCTTACTTCTATTATAATATTCAGAATAAAATGGTGACGATCGCCTACTTGTCAAAAATAAACATCAAAACTATTATGTGAATAAAGTTGCCTTAATAAATAATCTTTCAAAAGCGATCGCTATGCTAGAAACACAAGGAGTTTTGTGGCCGAGTTTAATAACAGTTGTCTCTTTATTCATGTATTTTGTTGTGACTATTAATGTTGGTAGAGCTAGATCAAAATACAACATTATCCCTCCTCAAATGACTGGAGATCCAAATTTTGAACGGGTATTAAGAGTACAACAAAATACTGTAGAACAAATAATTTTATTTTTACCATCTTTGTGGCTTTTTTCTCTGTCTATTAGCCCACTATGGGGTGCTGGTATTGGCACAGTTTGGGTAGTGGGACGAATTTTATTTGCCTGGGGTTATTATCAGGCGGCGGAGAAGCGAGCTTTAGGGTTTGGTATTAGTTCTTTAGCTATTATAGCTTTATTGATAGGCGCTTTAGTCGGAATTTTACTACCCCTGTGGAAAAATATTTCATAGCTCTAATAAGTAGATAGTGGTTAACATAGTATCTATATATTTGATTTTTTTTTTCATAGATATATTAGGTTAAAATAATGTCTGAAAAACCAGTATTTAAGGTTAATCAAAAACTTTTCAAAAAATTGAATGATTGGCAAGAAAAAATGGAAGAAAAAGAAAATGCAAGAGCAGAAATAGAGCTAAAAAATGAGGCAAATCGCAAAAAGCAAAAAAACGATGATACGCAGGAAGAAAAATAGTAAGGAGTATAAGACTAATTCTTAAAAAGAATGCTATATTTTTGAGAACTTCAGTTCTTCAGAAATAAGCGAAGTTCACTAATCTTTTAAAGATATATTAGGGATTTGCAGGTAATAAAGTACCGATTATTAGTGCATAAAAAGGCCAGTAGATGTCATTGCGAAGCAGTAATAATTGTTAATTATTTTTATGTTTACTTCTCTGTAGGGATGTTGCATGCAACGTCCCTACCAATTCCCCCTCCTGGGCAGGGCTAATTCTTTGTCGTAGCGAGAATATTTACAACCCTATATTTTTTTGAGATCCTGTGCTTCCCACACTCCCCACCCCCCTCCTTTTTTCTCTGGTGACAATAAATTGACCCTGCCCCTCCTGGGAGACAAAGCTAATTCTTTGTCGTAGCGAGAATATTTATATGGATATGAAATACAAGAAATTGTGCAAATATTAAGAATCTCCCCATCTTCCCGTATCCCTATCAATTTTTCTTTAGTGACAATAAATGGACCCTGCCTCCTGGAAGAGACTAGGGGTGGGTCCTCCGCTCAAGAACGGGATGTTGTCCATAAAAAGGTAATGCTTCAGACCAATGCGATCGCTTTCCTTTTTGCCATTCTAAATTAGCTAATTCTAACAGGTTTAAAACAGATTTTCCTAAACCATTTTCAACCTTAATTAACTGATAGGAATTTTGCCAGTTTTTCAAAGTTTCTTCCCATGCTTCTGGAGTCATTAGTGTTTCTTCTAAAAGAGGATTTATACCCATTTTTTCAAGTTGATAAATAGCTGTGAATAACTGATTTCTTTGAGCTGGCATTTGTAGAGATAAATCCTGATTTTGATTCTTATATGACCAAGCTACTGCTGCTAAAGTTGAAATTGCAAATAGCGGAATATTTAACTGTTGAGCTAAAGTTCTAGCAGTTACTATTCCTATACGAGTACCAGTAAAACTTCCTGGTCCTTTAGCAACAGCAATAAAGCTTAAATCCTGCCAAGTTTGAGGTGGTATAAATTCCTGCAATTTCTGATGTAAATGAGTAGATAAGTCTCGCCCTAAATTCCAAGTTTCCCAGCGAATATCTTCAGCAAAATCAGTAATAGCTAAACCTAATTCGGGACTACTTGTATGAATTCCTAAACCGTATTTTTTATCTGTATTTGTCATTTTTTTGAAGGAAGAAGGAAGAAGGAAGAGGGAAGAAGGAAGAAGGAAGAAGGAAGAAGGAAGAAGGAAGAAGGAAGAAGGAAGAAGGAACAAAGAAAGAAGATTAACTTGATTTTTGGCTAAAATCAATTTTACTACTTGTATGAATTCCTAAACCGTATTTTTTATCTGTATTTGTCATTGATTTTGAAGGAAGAAGGAAGAGGGAAGAAGGAAGAAAGAAGAAGGAATATTAACTTGATTTTTGGCTAAAATCAATTTTACTACTTGTATGAATTCTTAAACCGTATTTTTTATCTGTATTTGTCATTGATTTTGAAGGAAGAAGGAAGAAGGAAGAAGGAAGAGGGAAGAAGGAACAAGGAACAAAGAAAGAAGATTAACTTGATTTTTGGCTAAAAGCAACTTTACTACTTGTATGAATTCCTAAAAGGAAGAAGGAAGAGGGAAGAGGGAAGAAGGAACAAGGAACAAAGAAAGAAGATTAACTTGATTTTTGGCTAAAATCAATTTTACTACTTGTATGAATTCTTAAACCGTATTTTTTATCTGTATTTGTCATTGATTTTGAAGGAAGAAGGAACAAGGAAGAAGGAAGAGGGAAGAGGGAAGAAGGAACAAGGAACAAAGAAAGAATATTAACTTGATTTTTGGCTAAAATCAACTGTTATACCAGGGGTGATAAATATTTTCTACAAATACTTCCGGTGTCAGTATAAGCAATTTTTCCTTCTGCCTTCTGCCTTCTGCCTTCTGCCTTCTTCAAATTTCCTCTCTAGCATAAAATATTGGTAAAGCCACAAATAAGCAACCTAAAAGCAACCCAAAAATATCAGAAATCCATAATTTTCCCCCTAACAAACCCACGATTAAAAATACTGTTGCCACAGTAGAAAATAAATTATTAGTCGCCAATTTATTCTGTTTTATAACCTGATGTTTAACCGTAATAAAAACTGATGCAATTATCACAGCAATTATCGGATGCCAAATAATTATCCGATAGCCAAAAATAAACCAAGCAAAAGCAAACATCAAAGCATCTAACCAAAATTCTTTTTCCTTAAATCTAGCCAACCAAAAATTCTGAGTTCCTAACTGTGAGAGCTGAACGAAATGCTCATTTTTTTGTAATCTCAAAATTTTATTTTTCCACCTAGCTTTACGGTCCATTCTCAATATTTGTTGCCACTCTGGCACAGTCTTACCCTGAAGCTTACCTAGTAATTTAACCTTATCTATATTTTGCAATCTTAAATCAGTTAACTTCGCAGAAATAGTCTTTAAAATTTGAGCATAATTAGTCTTTTTTCCTGGATTTCTACTAATAACAACAGTCAAAGTTTTTTTGACACGACTCACCTGAACTTTAACCGACTCATTAGCCAAAATTTCCTGCAACTCCCGTCTAATTTCTGCTTGCTCAGTCAACTTTTTCGGCACTGCTGAAGAAGGAGAGAAATAAACATTTTCCATATAATTAGACTGAGGGTTAAGATGTCTAATAATAGCAGTGGCAGAATGATAACGTCGATTTGTTGCACCTTCCAACATCTTGTCTAAAATTAGACCGAGTTCTTTACTAACAGGCATTTTTAAATAATCTCGCCATACCCACTTACTATTTCTACTATCAAACAAATCAAAAGGTGAAACTTGAGTCAAAAGATGAATACAAGTAATACCCAAACTATAAATATCGCTAGCGAAAACTGCTTTACCCATAAGTTGTTCGGGAGCGGTATAAGCAGCACTACCAATAATAGTTCCAGTTTTAGGTAAACCTTTTTTTTCTACTAACTTAGCAGCACCAAAATCTACTAAAACCAGTTGACCAGTAGTGCGACGAATAATATTTTCTGGCTTAAGATCTCGATGAATAACTTTAGACTTATGTACAAACTGTAATACTGGCAATAAATCATTTAACAATTCCCGAATTTTAGCTTCAGTAAAGACACCTTTTTCTGCTAATTCTTGAGCGAGATTTTTGCCTTCAATATATTCTTGAACTAGATATTGTTGCCCATCCTTTTGAAAATAAGTCAGCAGTTTGGGTATTTGAGAATGAATACCTAGAGTTTTTAACCGTTGTGCTTCTTGCAGGAATAATTCTGAAGCTTTTTGAATTTTTGTCTTTATTTGAAGAGACTCACTGCCAGAAATTTTTTCTGAAGATTGAAGAGAATTTTGGTCATAATGGTAATAATTTGTATTCTGAGGAAAAAACTGTTTAATTACACAAACTTGTCGAATAGAATCTTTTTCATCTACCGCTAAAAAAGTTCTACCAAAACCACCTTGCCCAATTAATTTAAGAATACGGTAGCGAGACTGGTTAGCTATTTTGAGATTATTATCTGGCGAAGTAATAATTTTATTTGTTTCTATTTTTTCATCTTCAGCACTTAGTGGAGGAATTAGTAACAATGGTGAGTTGCAACTCTGACAAAATTCAGCCTTAGTAGGATTTTGTGGATTTTTGCAGGTGGGAAAGTAGCAATAACTCATTAGAATAAAATAGGAGATAGGAGATAGGAGATAGGAAAAAGGAGACAGGAGACAGGAGACAGGAGACAGGAGACAACCCACCCCTAGCCCTTCCCCCTCCCAACCCACCCCTAACCCCTCCGGTGGAGGGGAGGGGAGAAATGGCTTGGGAGCGAGGAGGTAGGAGTAAAAATTGTCCCAAAGTTGTTCTGCCCAAATCTTACCTAAAATACTAACTTTTTGAGTGTTTTAGAATGAAACAGGCGCACTTTTTTTGATTCCAAAAAGGCTAAAATCTTTATATGTTAATGCTTTTAGATTTATTCAGCAGAGCAATAATTAATTATTAATTATTAATTGTTGAACCCCCCTCTATCTATAAAAAGGAGGGGAAATAAAGGGGTGCATCTCATAGCAAGCAAAAATACTTTTTTCCTATATATTCCCTGTTCCCTGTTCCCTGTTCCCTAAAAGCGATAAATTTTTGGCTTGATTCAAAATTGAGATGCACCCAAATAAAGAATTAGAATTACCTTAAGTAGGGATAAGTTCACCTGGTCTTAATTTTGCCCATTTACCCATTTCTTCTTTAAAACTTTCACAACCAACAACATCCCACTCCATTTCAATTTCATTATTTTGAGGACGAATGTTAACATTGATTGTAGGTTCAACCGGTTCAAAGTCTGGATTTTCTGTTAAATGAAGTTGTTCGTGCTGAGTTTCTACAGCATGGTAGGTGACACATCGATCTACATAGTGGCAGTTAACACAAATACACATTTTTAAGTACCTCGTTGATGCTAAATTCTAATCTTAATTGATGCAATAATTCCCTATTTTAATGATTTTATGAGTGTATATTCTAGCTCAAATTAATTTTATCCTGTATGATTTTTTACTCAGAAGGAATATATAGCAATCTTAATTTGACCTGTGAGATATTTTAGAGTTTGAGGGAATAGGGAAAAGTCAAATTCTCACTAGAGATTTAGGACTGCTATAGATAGTATATAGAAGCCATTTGGTATCTTGACTTTTATATCCTTAAATATCTAGGTTAATCTAAAATCTATGTTGGATATATTGCTTTAGTTAGTTGATTTTTTTGAGCAATGTTGATAAATTCACTGTCTGCTTTATCTCCGGAAAATTGGCCATTTGACCGAAAAATGTTGCCCCAACCTGTTTATTTGGTCGGTGGATCTGTGCGGGATGCTTTGCTGAAGCGCAAAAGTGATTATTTGGATTTAGATTTTATTCTCCTCGACCAAGCAGTTAATATTGCCAGAAGTATTGCGAAACAGTATCAAGCAGGGTTTGTGGTATTGGATGCCGAACGAAAAATTGCTAGGGTAGTATTTAAAGAGACTACAGTTGATTTTGCTGAAATTGAAGGTAATAGTCTGGAAGAAGACTTATGGCGACGAGATTTTACAATAAATGCGATCGCTTATAATCCTTTTAATGATGAGGTGATAGATTTATTTAATGCTCTGAAGGATTTACAGGATGGTATCATTAGAATGGTAAGGTCTGCTAATCTCAGAGATGACCCTCTGCGACTATTACGCGCATATCGTCAAGCAGCGCAGTTAGATTTTATTATTTCACCAGAAACTCAAACAGTTATTCGAGAGTTTGCACCTTTGCTGACCCAAGTTGCAGCAGAAAGAGTGCAGACAGAATTAGGTTATTTATTGAGTCATCCCCAAGGTATGGTTTGGATAGAAAAAGCTGGGAAAGATGGTTTACTTTCTAGTTATTTTCCTACTGCGGGAGAAAATTGGGAAATAGCAAAACAAGTAGACATAGTAGCAGAGGAGTTAGGAAAAAATTGGTCTCAGTTAAAAGATGAGTTAGCAAGGGGGGTGCGCGATACAGTAAAAACCTCTTTATTGGCGATCGCTAAATTAGCAATATTAGTTAATTCCGATCCAGAAAAAGCGGAAGTTGAGTTGATGGGGTTGAAGTATAGCAATGCAGAAATTAGAAGTACAATAGCAGTTATTAAAGGTTTAGCTAAACTGTCAGAAATAGAAATTTCTCAAATGTCTGTCAGAAAGCAATATTTTTTCTTTCAAGAAATAGGAAAAAATTTTCCTGCTCTAGCAGTTGTAGGAGTAGGAAAAGGAATATCCATAACAGAAATTGATTGTTTAATTAAACGTTATATTAATCCAGAAGACCCAGTTGCTCACCCCACTCCTTTGTTGAAAGGAAATGATTTAATTGCAGCTCTAAAATTACCTAAAGGTCCGATAATTGGTCAACTATTAACAGAAATTCAAATAGCACGAGCTGAGGAGAAGATTTTTACTAAAGCTGAAGCAATTCAATTAGCAGAAAAATTAATTCAATCCTGAAGGAAGAAGGAAGAAGGAAGAAGGAAGAGGGAAGAAGGAAGAGGGAAGAGGGAAGAAGGAAGAGGCAACAAGATTAATTTTCAAAGATATATAGTGAGTCTATCCCCCCTAACCCCCCTTGGAAAGGGGAGGACTGGAGTAAGTATTTTTCGGTTTTATTTTCCGATCATCAATGTAGAAGTTTAGTTTCCAAAACCATAGGAAATTTCTCAATTTATCCTACTAATTTCTGCTGAAGAAGGAAGAGGCAACAAGATTAATTTTCAAAGATATATACTGACTCCTCCCTGATTATTTATAACTATTCAACCGGAAATTATCTTAAATTATATTGCCTAATTTTCACGATACTGCCAAGTTTTATAAGTTTCTGTATCACTCAAAATATTCACATAAAATAAATCTATTCCCTCCTGCTCCAATCAAGCCAATATTGCCAAATTTAGAAGGAAGAAGGAAGAGGGAAGAGGGAAGAAGGAAGAGGCAACAAGATTAATTTTCAAAGATATATACTGACTCCTCCCTGATTATTTATAACTATTCAACCGGAAATTATCTTAAATTATATTGCCTAATTTTCACGATACTGCCAAGTTTTATAAGTTTCTGTATCGCTCAAAATATTCACATGAAATAAATCTATTCCCTCCTGCTCCAATAAAGCCAATATTGCCAAATTTAGAAGGAAGAAGGAAGAAGGAAGAAGGAAGAAGGAAGAGGCAACAAGATTACAGCGCTTTTCAGTTGAGTAGACCACAAAACTGTTGTAGGAGTAATGAGTAATGAGTAAGGAGTAAGGAGTAATGAGTAAGGAGTTAGTATCATTGTGGTTTATTCATATGAAAACCGCTGTAATTTTCAAAGATATATACTGACTCCTCCCTGATTATTTATAACTATTCAACCGGAAATGATCTTAAATTATATTGCCTAATTTTCACGATACTGCCAAGTTTTATAAGTTTCTGTATCGCTCAAAATATTCACATAAAATAAATCTATTCCCTCCTGCTCCAATCAAGCCAATATTGCCAAATTTAGAAGGAAGAAGGAAGAGGGAAGAAGGAAGAAGGAAGAGGCAACAAGATTAATTTTCAAAGATATATACTGACTCCTCCCTGATTATTTATAACTATTCAACCGGAAATGAACTTAAATTATATTGCCTAATTTTCACGATACTGCCAAGTTTTATAAGTTTCTGTATCACTCAAAATATTCACATGAAATAAATCTATTCCCTCCTGCTCCAATAAAGCCAATATTGCCAAATTTAATTGGTCATAAGCACTCGAATAATTCTTTAAATCATTAGTAAATCCAATTACTCTAATAACACGAGCATTTCCTTGACATCCCTCAAATCTAACTGAACAAGAATCATATAAAATATCAATTGATTTTGGTATTTCTCGAATTTTATCCCTGATATGAGCTATTTTTTTAGATGAAATACCATCAATTTTAATATACGACATAAAAGCTCCTGTCTTATTTTCAATTGGCTGTTGAGAGAAACTTTTGATGCTACCATCAATCATTTTAGAGTTAGGAATTTTCTGGGTAACTCCCTCATCGGGTATATAAATTGTTGTACTTCTAATACCTATATGTTGTACAGTACACTTCAGACCACTTGGCAGTAAAAGCCAGTCATTTACTCGATACAAAGCGTCAGTATAAATTATAATTGTCGCTACCCAATCAACAATAACATCCTTAAATAATAAGCCTAATGACAGACCAAAACCGCCGATTAAACCAAATATTGCAGTAGCAGAAGTTCCTAATAATACTTCTCCTGCTTTTAGGGCAAAAATTACTATGGCAGTTAACCTCAATAGTTTCGGAATATAGGGGCTAATAATATCATCTAATTCAGTGTCTGTTTGAGCTGATAAAATTCTCAAAAATCCTCCTACAATTGGAGATGTACGGTAGATAATTAGTGTGACATTACCTACTATTGCTAGGCTAATAATTCCTGTAATTGTTTGATTGAATTGGGGAGAAATATAATCTGTTAAGATTAATTGTATAACTCGAAATCCCAGTAAATATATGAACCATGCGATAGGTTCTTTAATAACTGCAATTAATTGATCGTCAAGGGTGGTTTTTGTATTACGAGTTGAAGCCTCAATTCGCTTAATTACAATTGTGGTTAATAATTGTTTTAAGGCTAATGTGGCTATTAAAACCAGGACTATAAAAAATATTATTCTTACTGGTATATTCAGAATTGTGAGATTTTTGATGGTTTGCCAAATTGCTTCCATAATTATCAGATATTAGTCAAGTGGAGTTCAATAATACCATATTGGGTTTAACAGTTATAATTTAAAAAGGAAGAAGAAAGAGGTAAGGTGATGATGAATTCAGTTCCTTCTCCTAGTTCAGAGTTAACTTGAATTATACCACCATGTTTTTCTACCACAATTTGACGAGCGATCGCTAACCCTAATCCTGTTCCTTTCCCTATTGCTTTAGTCGTAAATAGATGATCAAAAATCTTAGCTTTCACTTCCTCAGAAATTCCTTTGCCATTATCTGCGATCGCAATTTGCACCCATTTATCTATCAATTGCGTCTTAATGGTAATGCGATGAGGAACGGCTTGATTTTCTGTATCTATTCTCAGTTCTGATTCATCTAAAGCATCAATGGCATTGGCAATAATATTCATAAACACCTGATTGAGTTGTCCAGGAAAACAAGCAATTTCCGGAATCTTGCCGTAGTCAGTGACAATTTCAATGGCGGAACGATTTTCGTTAGCTTTGAGGCGATGGCGTAAAATCAGGATGGTGCTATTGATACCTTCATGTAAGTTAAAAGGTTTTTTTGTATCGCTATCAGCGCGGGAGAAGGAGCTAAGACTTTTGCTAATTGATTTAATGCGATCGCCTGCATCTTTCATGGAACTAACTAACTTGGGTAAATCTTCTCGCACATAGTCTAGGTCGCTCGCTTCGAGTGCTTCTTCAATTTCCGCACCGGGTTGAGGAAATTTCTCGTGATAGAGATCGATGATACTTAATAAATCGTTGATGTAATCTTGTGCGACACTGACATTACCGACAATGCAACCAACAGGATTATTGATTTCATGGGCAACCCCAGCCACTAATTGTCCCAGTGCCGAGAGTTTTTCCTGTTGTACCAATTGCACTTGAGCTTCTTGCAACGCCTGAGTGCGTTCATTGACCTGCTGTTCTAAAGTGTCGCTCAGTCGCTTTAATCGCCAGTGGACTTGGACGCGAGCTAACACTTCCGCTTCTTCAAAGGGTTTAGTGATGTAATCGACTGCACCTAATGACAAACCTTTGACTTTGTTTTCAGTATCAGCTATAGCAGTCATAAAAATGATTGGAATTCCTTTAGTTGCTTGATTTGCCTGAAGACGACTGCAGGTTTCAAAACCATCTATTTTCGGCATCTCAATGTCCAGCAGAATCAGGTCTGGGTGGTGGCGTTGCACTTGAGCTAGAGCATCTTCACCATCAACTGCCATGCGTACTTTATAGCCTGATGCTTTCAATGCTTTTGACAACACAGACAAATTAGTAGGGTTGTCATCTACAATCAAAATAAATGGTTGGGTTGGATTTGGCATTGATTTGTGTTCCTTATTATATAAAATCCGGTTATATCATGTCCGGATAATAGCGCGGTCAAAAAAACTTTTTCTTTCAAGACTTACGCACGGATACTAATATTATGTTCGGTTGAATACTTATAATATCTGTGGGCCAAAGGCAGAAGGAAGAGGGCAGAAGGTTTTTTATAACTGATTATCTGAACATGATATAAATCCCGTGAGGGCGAATGCCATTCGCCCCTACATATGGCGTTTTAAAGATTAATTTGCGTAAGTCCTGTCTTTATTCTTCTTTCTTCCCTCCTAACTCCTGAGCAATACGATAACTAATCATCCGGATTTGATCTTAAACGAGGTAGTTTTGGATAAATGCCCGCATTTGTTTGATTTCGCAAGCTTCTGCCAGGCGAATCAGTTCTTGGCTAAAGGCAGTAGTATTGGTATCCTGAAGTTGTTCGGTGATTTCAATGATGCCATCAAGTTCTCCATCTTGAGCTAATTCCCAGAGTTGCTGCAATATTTCTCTTTCAGGTGGCTGAATTTCATCGGAATCAACCTCAATATTTTGCTTCTCAGTGTTATGTGTGTTATAAATCCAATTTAATTGCAGATGTTTTTGCAGGAGTTCTAGTAAAGTATTGGCTTGTATTGGTTTAGGTAAGAAATCATTTCCCCCGGCATCTAGGCTTTTGTGGCGATCGCTCTCAAAGACACTGGCAGAGGAGACGATCACAATTTGGTTTTGCAGTTGGGGATGGAATACTCCTTCAGAGTCAATTCCTGAACGCAACTTATGCAAAAACTCAAACCCATCCATTACAGGCATAGATAAGTCAGTAATAATTAAATCCGGCGATGTTTTCAATACCTGTTCGATACCCTCTTTTCCGTTGTTAGCTTCGATAGTTTCAAAACCGATGGGTTCTAGAAGATTAATTAATACGGAACGGTTTTCCCAACGATCATCAATGACCAATATTTTGCGTTTATCGCCTTCGTAACCCTGAATGACGCCTTGTTCCATGACTCTCAAAGTAGCTGCCCAATTTTTCACTTCAGGCAGTTCTACTTCCCAACAAAAGGTGCTACCTTCACCTAATACACTTTGAACCTGGATTTCACTTTGCATCAACGCAGCAATTTGACGGGTAATAGTTAGTCCGAGTCCCGTGCCTTCTGCTTGCTTTTTACTATCGCCTACTTGCTCAAAAGGCAAGAAGATTTTTTCGATTTGTTCTGGAGTCATCCCCACCCCAGTATCTTCTATCTGAAAGCGAATTTTTGCCCCGATGGATTCAACCTTAAAAGTCACCCTACCCCGTTCGGTAAATTTAATAGCATTGCCCAGAAGGTTGATCGACACCTGACGCAAACGTTTTTCATCCGCCCAAACCCCTGTAGGTAATTGGGAGCTAACCTGGAAATTAAAAGTAATTCCTTTTTGTTCGGCACGAATGCGGATGATTTCGACAATACTTTGCAACAAGGAAGGCAGATGGATGGCTGTGGGATGCAGTTCTAATTTTCGGGCTTCGATTTTGGCAAGATCCAATATATCGTTAATTAGGTTCAGCAAGTGAGAACCTGATTGGTAGATAATATCGATGCCGTTTTGCCCTTTTTGGGTGAGAGGTTCGCTGCGTTTTAAGATTTGGGCGTAGCCAAGAATACCATTGAGCGGAGTGCGTAACTCGTGACTCATGCTAGCAAGGAATTCGCTTTTGGCTTGGTTTGCCCTGTCAGCAGTTTCTTTTGCTTGCTGAAGTTCCAAACTTGCTTGCTGAATTTCCTGAAATTTATCTTGCAGAACACTTGCCATGAGTTGAAAATTATTAGATAGGGTTTCAATTTCAGTAATTGAACTGGCTGGAATTTGTAGCGATTGATGTTCTGTGAGTTTATCGGGTAAATTGCTGGTGAGATTGGCAAGTTGCAGTAAAGGTTTGACTAGACTGCTACTAATGGGTTTTGCCAAAAGAGGTGCCAGGATAGCGATCGCCATCAGAATAGCGAAACTTTTGGTATAAAATCCCTCAAGTTTTACCAAATGGGAAGCAGTCGGTGTTTCGATCGCCACTATCCATGGAAGTTCATCGCCAATAGCGCTTTTATGCACGTAAAATGACTTTCTCCAGAGCCGGACTTTAGCTATGTTGGGAATATTCGGTACCCAAAGGTGGCTATTTTGATCGAGCCGATAAATTTCACCATTCCGGTCTCGATCGAAGGGTTGCCCTACTTTCAGTTCTTCGCGAGTGGTAGTAATGACCCGGTCTCGTAGATCTAATAAACTCACTAGCCGATTTGATGTAGACTGACTGGATAGCCATCTTTCTTTCAGGGTACTTACATCAATTTCTGCAACAAATTGACCCACTAGGTTGTCATCTTGCCAAATGGGTATACTCTGAAATATCGTCGGCGAATCGGATATCATCATCACCTCAGAGAGCATTGGCTGTTTTGCTGTGAATAAGGCCTGAAGTGGTAAACTGTTTAGTTGAGTAACATTTTGATTGGCGTTTTCGACAGTGGTTGAATTGAGAATCTGCCCATCTGTGTTTGTAATGTAAAGATTGCGGAAATCGGGAACGGTTTGTTGAGCAATTTGAATTATTTCCTGGAGTTGGGAACGGTTTGAACTATTCCGGAATAGATCGCTATCTTGAATATTGGATGCGAGTGCTTGCAACTTTTCCAGGTTGTGATGATACCAGTTATGTAGATCGGAACTGACATTTTTTCTGGTGTCTTCTAGGCGAACTAAAACGTTGTTCTCTTGAGCATAGGTAGCATCCTGACAGTTCCAAATGGTCAGTAATATTGCTGGTAGCAAGACAAAAGCTACTAGCAAATTCAGGAGGGTTTGCTCAAAGGCATGAGTTTTAATCTTCTTGATGCTAAACCATTGAACAATGGGTGTGTGAGTCAGAATCAGACTAGCAATTAAGGCATTGCAAATTTGATTGAGTGGATTTTTGAAGGAAATGAATAAAACACTTTGAGGGGGAATGTTAGCGACAAAGATATAGAGGAACCACAGGAGTGGAAATCCGATAATTCCCCAATAAAAAACATCGAGGAGTAATAAGTTGCTGCTGCGCCGTCGCAGCCCCCAACCGACAAAAATCGCTTCCAGGGTGTAGAGAATAAAGGCAGAGGGGTGGTGCCACAGCAAAATTGTATAGGAGCTGGAAATTGCTGCTGCTATTGTGCCCCAAGTAAACCCGTACAGTCTAACAACCAGCATGGTGAAAATACTGCCAAATAACCAGTCTATATGGAGAATTATGGGGATTTTTAAGTAATTACCCAGATACCCTGCTAACAGCAGGCAGAGCAAAACAATTGTCGTTCTCAACCAATGTTGGGACTGATTTTTGTTGCTGTGTGAGTTCCAAGATTCTGTAATATTTCTTGCCATTTTTTCCTTGATTAATGTTAAAATTTAGTATTAAAATAAATAGAGTTTGATAGAATTGTGGTAGTGCCGCTACGCGGAAGTTAAAAGTCAGTAGGGGCGAATGGCCATTCGCCCTTACGCATTGTATGAAGATCGAAGGAATTATATTACTCCGATTTCTTGGGAACCGTAGCCAATGGATTTGATATAAGATTTCGATATAGTTCCAGTGATTCTTTCATGTTTTTAGATTGTATAATTTCAAATAAAGACTTTTCTATAGCGTTTCCCAGGCTAATGAGGTACACCTATCTTTATTTCTATTCTATTCTCTCCATACCTGTTCCCTGTTCCCTGTTCCCTGAAACCTAGAATTTTGTACCTTATTGTTTACTGAAGAGGAAGGACAATTGTAAATTCTGTTCCTTCTCCAGGAGTTGAGGCCACATCAAGATTTCCTCCATGTTTCTGTTCGATAATTTGACGGGCGATCGCCAATCCTAAACCCGTCCCTTTTCCCACATCTTTAGTTGTAAATAAGTGGTCAAAAATCTTGGCTTTAACTTCTTCATTCATCCCCGGACCATTATCACAAATGGTAATTTTCACTCCTTGATTTTCTACTGAAGTTGTAATTTTAATTCGGTTGGGATTAACCTCAATTTCTGCAAAACTTAAACCAGTATTTGATTCATCTAAAGCATCAATAGCATTGGCAATAATATTCATAAATACCTGATTTAATTGACCGGGAAAACAATCAATTTTTGGTAAATCTCCATAATTTTTAATTACTTCAATAGCAGGACGATGTTGATTTGCTTTGAGGCGATGTTTGAGAA
>NZ_JAAHGH010000054.1 GCF_010672525.1 Okeania sp. SIO2B3
TAGCGCAGCTTTCCCGTAGGCTGGGATGGCGAGGTCTCGGGGCCATATCCAATCGACCAAGAGAGAAAAAACTTTCATGATTAGTCAATCCTCTTCTTTTGAAGGAGAGGTAATTATTAATTATTAATTATTCATTATTCATTGTTGAACAACGCCATTTAATGGAGCAACCAATGACTTCTGTGTAAGATTTGCTTACTTCTTCATCTTCAAGAAGTTGGGAAATTGCCTGATGTAGATAAGCAATTTTTACTGCTTCTGGCTGATTAACATTATCGTCTATTAGGCCACGATATCGTAACTTACCTTCCCGATCCAATAAAAAAGCCTCGGGTGTTTTGTCAACCCCAAAGCTTTCTGCTACATCTTGAGTTACATCCCGAATATAGGGAAAATTTAGTTGATTATTTGCTGCAAATTCTTTCATTTTTTCAAAACTATCTGTGGGAGAAATCATCGCATCATTAGCATTCATTCCAATTATGATTACTCCTTGGTTTTGAAAATATTTTTGTAGTTGCTTAATGCGTTCAATGTATAAATCTACTTCTGGGCATTGATTGCTCAAAAATATCACACAAACTACTTTAAAAGTTTCCAAATATCTTGCTAAATGATGAACCTCACCATCTACTCCTGGCAATTCAAAATCTGGAGCATAATTATCAATTTCTGTTCCTGTCATTTCTGTCGAACTCATATCTCTATTACCTGTAAAAAATTCCCTTACTTAGAACAAATATTTTTCTATAATATCCCATATTTTTACCACCCTTGAGCTAATGCTTGATATCCAATAAGTTTATAGACTAATTTAGCTGCTGTAAACTCAGATACTACAGAATCAGTGACTGGAGCTAGCTCCATAATGTCACAACCTATTACTTCGTGTAATTCAAATAATTTCCGCAAAAATGCAGTTAAAGAATACCAATTTAGTCCGCCCGGTTCTGGCGTACCAACTCCAGGAATTAATGTTGGGTCAATTCCATCTAAATCTATTGTTAAAAAAACTCGTTGAGTCTGAATACTAGCGATCGCTCTCTCTATCCAATCTGGCTGAATAGCTATTTCTCTTGCACGAAAAACTGTGAGATTTTTCTCTTTGATTAAATCTGCTTCTTCTTTGCAAATTGCCCGAATACCGATTTGTATTGTTGGCAATTTCATTTCAATTATCCGTCGCATTACGCAGGCATGGTTATATATTGAACCTTCATATTCATAACGTAAATCCCCATGAGCATCTATTTGAATTACTGTAAATTTTTCATCCAAATATATTTTTTGATAAGCTTTAACAATCCCATTTGTAATGCTATGCTCCCCACCTATAGCAATGACAAATTTTCCATCATTCACTAATTTTTCTACTGTTTCTTGGGTTACTTTTAGCATATCCAATGGTAATATTTTTTTTCCATTACCAGTATCTGCTATGGATTCGTGGGTATATATACCAACTTCTAAACCAGTTTCTCGGTCTAATTCTTCGTCATAACATTCTAACTGTTGAGACGCATCTAATAGTGCTGATGGACCATTAACACAACCCCTTCTATAAGTGGTAGTTGCTTCATAAGGAATTGGTAAAATTGCTACTTTGGCAGTGGTGTAATCTGGTTCAATTTCCGAACCTATAAATGGTATATTTGATGTAGGGTAAATTGCTGACATCTTTAATATTTTAGTATTCTAGAGTTGAATGATTTAAAATTTAGCAAAATTTTAATGGTTATGGTTATTGTAAATTTTAAGTTTAGCATATTATAAAGTTTTTCATATTAATGATTAATGGTAATTATACTTGACAACAAAGTAAAAGTGTAAGTATAAAAATCACAATGCTAATATAAAAATTTATTTTATATAAAAGCTCTAAAACTATTCCTACTATTTATTAATGCTGTAGATATTTTCTACACAACTAATGATTGCTACAGGAATTCCCAAGAAGTGTGAGATACAAAATTTGTTTGTTTTAGGGAGTAGGGAGTAGTAATACCAAATCTCAAAAAGCTTGCTATATATCTTTTATTTGTAATGGTGAGATAGGGAGATGCTAATCAAACATAGCATTACTATTCATAAATGGTATAATTCGGGAAATAGGTAATAGAAAATAAAAAAAACAACTGTACCTCAGTAACTTGAGAAACGCTATATATATCAACAAATAATGAATCTAATTTAGAAGATAATTATTGAGATAAATTACTCATTTTTTCAAGGTCAGGAATTACGCAAAGGTACTATATATAGTAGATAAAAACTATAGCACTATGGTATATATAGCGTTTTTGTCGGAAAAATGCGTAAGTCCTGAAGGTTTAAGATGAAAATTATTATTAGCTCGCAAACTACAGAAAATTCCTCAAGGTAAATTCAGGTAAAATAATCAAATAATGAATCTAATTTAGAAGATAATTATTGAGATAAATTACTCATTTTTTCAAGGTCAGGAATTACGCAAAGGTACTATATATAGTAGATAAAAACTATAGCACTATGGTATATATAGCGTTTTGTCGGAAAAATGCGTAAGTCCTGAAGGTTTAAGATGAAAATTATTATTAGATCGCAAACTACAGAAAATTCCTCAAGGTAAATTCAGGTAAAATAATCAAACTTAATGATAAATACATCTTAAATCTGATGACTACCGCTAAAACTTGGATATGGCGAGGTTGGCCTATTTGCTACCAAAGCCAAGGAGAAAAAGGCCCTTCTGTAGTATTAGTACATGGTTTTGGTGCTTCCTGGGGACACTGGCGCAAAAATATCCCTGTACTAGCTACCAATTGTCGCTGTTATGCTATTGACTTACTTGGTTTTGGTGCTTCAGCTAAACCAACTCCAAGCAAAGATGTTACCTATACATTTGAAACTTGGAGTCAACAAATTGCTGATTTCTGTAGAGAAATAGTTGGCACCCCTGCTTTTCTTGTCGGAAATTCTGTTGGTTGTATTGCGGTGATGCAGGCCGCAGTTGATTATCCAGATATTGCTTTGGGTATAGGAATTATCAATTGTTCTTTGCGACTTTTGCACGAACGGAAACGGTCTACTCTTCCTTGGTATCGTAGTCAGGGGGCATACTTAGTACAAAAATTGCTAAAAGTCAAGTGGATAAGTCAAATATTTTTTAATCAGTTAGCAACAAAGAAAACAGTCAGGCGAGTATTGTTGCAAGCTTATAAACGTTCCGAAGCTGTTACTGATGAATTAATAGATATACTTTTAACACCAGCAAAAGATGAGGGAGCAGTTGATGTTTTTGTAGCTTTTACTGGTTATTCCCAAGGACCTTTACCAGAAGATTTATTGCCAATATTACCATGTCAGGCTCTCATTTTATGGGGAGAGGAAGACCCCTGGGAAAATATTGAATTGGCAAATTCCTTTGCCAAGTTTGAAACAGTAGAAAAGTTTATTTCTTTACCTGGTGTTGGTCATTGTCCTCAAGATGAAGCACCTGAATTAGTCAATCCTATTTTGCAAGAATGGATATTTGAAAAATGGGAGTGCTACTCTAAACCTCGTCAAAGCACTTAAATATTAGACTTATTGCTGAAGGGGGGAATAGGAAATAGTTCAACAATTAATTATTAATTATTACCTCTCCTTGAAAAGAAAAGAATTGACTAATCATAAAAATTTTTTCTTCTCTTAGTCATTGGATATGGCTCCGAGACCTCGCCATCCCTAGACCGCTTGTTCCTCCTTGAAAGGAGAAGTTTTAAACCTTAATTATTCGGTAAGACATTTTCGAGAAAAATGTCCGAATTTTTTTTTACTTTTACTTTTGCCAGAGGTATATTAGTTTAAATATCCCGTTATTTTTGAGAATATAGTATCAGTTAATCTCCATGTTTTAAATCTTAGATAAAAGAGTAAAATAAACATTAGATGTTATTATAAAATATCCTCCACAAGTTTCAGGATATATAAAAGTATCAATAGCCCAAAAAGTTGGAAGATGACCCAATGGTGCATGAATATTAAAAGTATATTGAGATGGATAATTAAGCCAAACTCCTTCTTTTCGCCAGCCTACATTATCACCTAATTTGTTTATAATAGCAGGAGTCCAATTAAAATTTTCTTGATTCAGGCGATCAAAACATATTATTTCCTTGTGTATAGAAAAACCGAAATGATTATTACTATATTTTAACCACAATTGATCGAGAGTTTTTAAATTTTCTACAGACATTTTTTCAATATCATTTGGGTCTATAAAGTCTGTTTCCAAACCATCTTCTGATATTTTCAAGAGTATTTGTTCCGTTTCTTCATTAGCACATTGCCACTGTTGTTGTTGGAGATAATTTTCTAAATTTGCAAATAATAAATTATTACTTTTTTGTTCCATATTCTAGGGTTTGCTGAAAAAGACAGAGAAAGTGTGAGGAATAATTTTACCTGTATCTGTACTGTGCTTGTCTGCTCAAAGTTCTAACTTTTTGGCAACTCAAGCTGAAAGGTTGCCACTTTTTTTCGCTCCAAAAAGGCTAAAACTTTTATATGTCAGTGCTTTTAGATTTAATCAGCAAACCCTATTGAGGGCTTGCTGAAAAAGTCTTATGGGTGAGGATAGGAAGACAGGAGACAGGAGACAGGAGACAGGAGAAATGGGAATGAGCGAAGAGGTAGGAGCTAAGTTTTGTCCCTTGATTTTTCTACCATAGTCAACTCAAGATACTAGCTTTTTTAGCTTTTTGCACCGAAAAGCAGGCACTTTTTTTCGCTCCAAAAAGGCTAATCCCTTTATTTATCAATACGCGCGAGAATTAATCAGCAAACCCTGTTTAGGTAAGTAATTTGATTTTAACTTAAATATGTTGCTTTAAAATCACACTAATTTCTATTGATTTTAAACCCAAATATTAATTTAGATAAAATTTAAAATTCAACCAATTAATAATACAATTAATAATAAAACAACACCAATAGCTATCAATATAATTCCCGCTAATATAACTAAATTTGTATATAATTTAAATTACTTTGAGCTTGAGGATTAAAAGCGATGAATAAGCATATAATTCCAAGAACCAACAAAACTATAGGAATGATAAACATAATCATAATAAAATATTTTCTATTCTTGCTATGTAAGCATTCCGCAGGAAATACTTACATAGGTATTTTTAGAATATAGTCATACTAAATAATTGGTGAAAAAACTACTCCCCTACTTCCTACTGCTTCTTTTCCGGATTATTTATAATAATCATAACTGAGCCGATCAAACTTTGAGCGTTAAACTTTCTTCTTGTTTACCATTTGATTTTCAAATATTTCTAAGGTTCTTAACAGAGAAATTGCTGACTGAAAAGCTTCCTCAGTAAGTTCTGTCTGTTCTTCGGGTGTATCAACTATTTCATCAGCTAATAGTCTCAAAGAACCAATAATTTGATTGAGAGAACCACGAGCTTCATAAGAAGCTTTAGTCAAAAGTTGGTGGTCAATATAACTATCTGCCTTAGATTGGTCGCCAAACTGTATAGAATATAGACGGCGATAGTAACCATCTTCTTTTTCTAGAAGTTCCAAATGAGTGCCAATTTCCACTAACTCTCCACGCTCTAAAACAGCTATTTGATCTGCATTTTGAATTGTTGAGAGACGGTGGGCAATAACTAAAACTGTTCGGTCTCGACTTAATTTATCGATGGCCTCCTGCACCAAACGTTCAGAAACAGTATCAAGGGCACTGGTGGCCTCGTCTAAGATTAATATTTCTGGATCTTGCAATAATGCTCTAGCAATAGCCAAGCGTTGACGTTGACCCCCAGAAAGCATAACACCCCGATCGCCTATTTCGGTCTCCCATTGCTTTGGCAATTCCATAATAAAATCATAAGCATTAGCTTGTTTGGCCGCTTGAATCATTTCATCTTCTGTGGCATCAGGACAAGCATAAAAAATATTATTTCTAACTGTGTCGTTGAATAAATGAGTAGTTTGACTAACAATACCAGTTTTTCTTCTGAGGCTGGTAATATCGAACTCACGCAAGTCAATGCCATCTATAGTAATGGAACCAGAGATAGGGTCATAAAATCTTGGTAGTAGGTCGGCAAATGTTGACTTACCTGCTCCCGAACCTCCCACTAATGCTAAAGTTTTACCTTTAGGTACAGATACATCAACATTTTTGAGAACTAAATTACTATTACCTGGATAAGAGAAAGAAATTTTATTAAAATGAATTTTCCTCCTAACTTTTTGAAAGGGTATGGAACCAGGTTTCATAATTGGTTTATTATCTCTTCTCCATAAGTCTAAAGCCATATTAAAACTAGCAGACCCTTTGGCAATTTGATTACGGGTACCATTAATTCCTGATATCATTGGTAGTGAGCGAAACAGAACTAAAAGATAAGTAAGTAGGATAGCAGAAACGTTTGCCATTTGATCGGCAAATAAAGTTCTACCTAATAATAAAATACTGATTACCGTAATTATGCTGGTAACCTCATTAACTGGTGCGATTAACGCTGAATTCATTTTTGCTCTCAGCGCTATATCTTCTAAGGACAGCATTAATTTTCTTAACTGTTTATATTCTCTATTTTCGCTACTTACTGATTTAATTAAACGGATACCACTAAGAGTTTCAATTACTTTGATGGCATAAGTTTTTTGTTCCCGGTTCAACAAAGACCCAAATTTCTTTGAACGACGGATAAATAATTGATTAATACCTGCTATTAAAGTTACCAATAGAGTAGAAATTAAAGTAAGTTGCCAAGAGATAGAAATTAGTATGCTGACAAATAATAAAATAGTTATTGATTGAGTTACTATATTAATATAAGCATTAATTGTTTGCGTGCATTGAGCTGTATCTGAGCCTAAACGTTTCGTTAAATCTCCTACTTTTACTTTTGTGAAGAAGTCTAAATCGCTGTCCATTAATGTTTGGAACATTTCCGATTTAATACTATTTGTGAGGCTACGAGTAAAAGCTACTGACAACAAATTTTTTAAATATGTGGTTAAATTTTTCAGAATAATAGTTAATATCACTGCTAAAAGCATCACCACAAGACGATACTTTTCTGGAACTCCGTCAAAAGGAGATAATAAAAACTGAATTATCGGTGGAGAACCCTTCAGTTCAATTTCTTGCCCAGAAATTTGCAGTAGTATTGGTACTATTAGGGCTGTATTAACTCCATTAAATAATCCTCCGGCAAAACCTAATATAATATTTCCTATTATGTGGAAAGGATAACGCCGAATAAATCTTAAAATAAATTCTTTTGTAGACATTTATATTTTCCTTTTGTCTGAATAGCCTAGTTGTATTGCGCCTCAATTTTTACTACTCTTAATACCTTCTAGCTAAATTTTGATTAACTCTGATAAAATACTTGCCATAGCATCAATACTATAATATTTAATACATCTTTCTCTGGCTTTCATGCCTTTGGTATTTGCTGTGGCTAAGTCGTTAAATATTAATTCAATTTGTGCTGCAATTTGTTCAGGAGAACTAGGATTGACTAAATAGCCAGTATCGCCTACAATTTCTGGTATATCCCCTACTTTTGTGGCAATAATTGGTTTGGCCATTGCCATGCCATCAGTTAGTTTTAATGGAAATTGTGCTTGGGCTTCTGGAGTATCTCTCTGGGGGACTACTATTATATGGGCAGCCGCTACAATTTCTGGCATAACTGTAGGTGGATATTTTGGCATTTTAATTATCCAATTTCCCCATCTTTCCATTAGTTGACGGTCATAATCATCATAAGGACTACCTCCAACAATTACCAATCTTAAATCTGGTTGATTGATATTTTCTAGGGCTATTAACACGTCTTCTACACCTTTATAAGGTCGTGGTGCCCCTGGAAACATTAAAATTTTATAATCGCTCAAACCATAACGAGTTCTGCTTACCTCTGGATCGTACTTGGTGGGGTCAAATAAAGTTGTGTCTTTTCCATTTGGTAAATAAGTACCACCAAAGCGTTTTTTGAGAAATTGATTGTGTAGAGTTACCCTGTCTGCTTTGGAGACGAAACTTTCTATCCATTTTAAATAAAAGGGATGGTCTGGTTGTCGTAATGCTCCTTCTGGTTTCAAAATATCTCTAGCTAATTGTTTAATACTGGGATGATATTTCCAATTATCCCCTCCATGCCAGCTTAACTCCCAATCGTCAATATCCAAAAATACTGGGCGATGGGTTTGCATTTTTCTTACTAGAGATAAACCTAGGCTGGTAGGTTTTAATTTGTAGGCGTAAATTATATCTCCTGTTATTTTATCTAGAAGTTGTTTGGCTGATAATAAAAATTTGGGATAGTAGTTTTGGCTATCTATAGCGATAATAGAATTTTCCTGATTAGTTGCTAATTGTTGTTTTTCTCCACTAATAAAGCCAACAATTTCTACATCTACTTGTAGTTTTTTCAATGCTTGAGATAATAAGAAAGGACGAACTGCGCCTCCCCATCTACCCACACCACTACTTGATAAATCACTAACAACTAATGATACTTTCACTGATGATTTATTTCCTGATTTTACTACTTCTATTCTAATTTTATTTCTTTGATCTAAGGATTCTTTACTTGATTTAGCAATTAGTTCTTGAGCAATTTCATTATATATCCCTAATTTAGAGATTTTGTTTGTGTGATATTTTTTAATAAAAATAGGAGGAGTTAGTTTAATGGATAAATTTCAAAAGTCCTGATCAAATTCAAGACCTGTGAATATAGTCATAAATTCTTTTTTTTATTTTATTTTATAGATGGCAAATTTTTCTAGTTTATCCATACAATAATAAATTTGACTACACTTGTAGTTCATCATAAAAAATATTGTTCCATACAATGCTTTTCTTTAAATAATATAACTGTCCTAAATAGTTATAGTTATAGGCTTTGAACAAATGTTAGTTATCTAAATACTAAGGGTTAATTCTCTTGATATGTAATTAATGTTCATATTTTATCTAAAATAGCTATACTCTATCAGGAGTGATGATAACTCATGTTAAAGCTTCCTGTCAATTATTACATGAAAGTTCAAAAGTAAGTATTAACCCCGATCTCTTGAGATAGCTAATTATTTAAGGGGTTGGAGAGTAAGAAGCATCAAAATAGGCTGGTCTTCTATAGTATTTTTCATCAATACAGGTGAAGTACATTATTATGTTTTCTGATTCTCAGTTAACTATTATCAATTTTCTACCTTGGACAATATGGACAATATGATAGATTTCATTAATGGATAATGGATAATGGATAATGGATAATTACCTCGGGTTTTAACCGTTACGGAATTGAATATCAGGAGATATTATTTCTTCTCTTGGTTGATTGGATATGGCGAGGGGACCTCGCCATCCCTCAACCGCTTTTTTCCCCTTAAAAGGGTCGGCTTTAAACCAGAATTATTTAATAATTAATAATTAATAATTCGGTAATATTAGGCTGTCATTCATTAACTGTACTTAGTTGAGTTATTTAAAATTGTATAATTTTTATAAAACTCCTGTTATCCCACCAATATTACAAATCTTATCGTCATACAATTTGCAGTATTATATGTCTACTCAAAATATTCAGAATCTTACCATTGCTCAAGCTGAAAAAATCCTCCATAAATTTACCTGCCAAAACATTAAGTTAGTAGAATCACCAGAGGAAAAAGCTATTACTCAAGCAGCAATTTTGCTATTAGCTAATTTGTCTGACTATCAAATGTTGGGAATTTGTGCCGAATCAACTACTGAGGCTTTATCTGCTTTAGAAAGCTATCTAGGGGCATTAGGATATAATACCACCCTAATTGATGACTCTAATTGTAGAAAAATTGAAGGTTCAATTTATATAAAATTTAATGGGATAAAAGAGTCATATCATCTTGAATCCTATACCGGAGAATATAGAGGGGTATTAGTATCTTGTCAATCTGCTGAAGATACAGGAGTTAATGGAACTTATGGTCATTTACCGCTAGATTTATTTACTTAAAAAAAAGCATTTTTGATGTTAATTTAGTAAATTAACTAGCTTTAAAAGCAAGACGTTCGGGGAAATAAAAAAGCTGACAACTGATACATTTCAGTACAAGCTTTCTATAATCAAGAAATAAGGAATTGGGTGTTTTACCTCAATTCCTATTCTAAAAATTAGGTTTTACTAAACTAATTCAGGCTCCTTCTCTGTTGTTGTTTCTTCCTCAGGTAAGCCAAGTATTGATTTGTACATTTTAATATACTCCTTAGCTGATTTGTCCCAACTAAAGTTTTCTCTCATGCCACGTTTTTGTAACTCTTGCCATTGATCTTTAAAGCGGAAAGCTTCACAAGCTCTAACCATTGCTGTAAAGAAGTCTAGTGGTTCATAGCGATCGAAACAATAGCCAGTACCAGCATTGTTAACTGGGTCATGGAAAGATACTGTATCAACTAACCCTCCTGTGCGACGCACAATTGGTACACTACCATAACGCATGGCCAACAATTGACTAATACCACAAGGCTCAAACCTACTAGGCATTAAAAAACCATCAGTACCTGCATAGATCCGGCGAGATAGGGCATCATTATATAAAAGTTGGACACTCATACGACCAGGGTAACGAGTAGCTATCTGCCACATTTGGGTTTCATAGAAGCGATCGCCAGTGCCTAACAATATAAACTGACTATCGGTGTAAGCCATAAACCGATCCAATACTTGCAGCATTAAATCAAGTCCTTTTTGATCTACCAGTCGGGAGACCATTCCTACTAAAAAGGTGTTTTTATTAACTTCAAAACCTACCTCTTCTTGGAGAGCAACTTTATTAGCATCACGTTTTTCTAAGGTATCGATAGTATAAGTTTGAGCAATGTATCTGTCATTAGCTGGATTATAAAAGTTCAGGTCAATACCATTAAGAATACCTGTTAACTTACCGCTAATAAAAGACATTAAACCATCTAGGCGTTCGCCATAAGCTGGTGTTTGGATCTGACCTGCATAAGTAGGAGAAACAGTAGTGACCCGGTCGGCAAACTGTATTGCTGCAGCCATTGTATTATGTCCCTCCATATACCAGGGACACCAAGTAATTCTTTCTAATAACCAGCGCCAAGGTCCTTGATAAGCTAGGTTATGAATAGTAAATACGGTTTTAATATCTGGGGTTTCATGCATCCAAACTGGAATCATGCCTGTGTGCCAGTCATTGCAATGAATAATATCTGGTTTCCAGCCATTCCAGCAAAACTCAGCTGCTCCATTGGCAAATAGAGTAAACCTCCAGTCTTCGTCATCTCCGTAGTAGATACGACGTGGCCAAAAAGCAGGATGACCAAATAGGTACAATGGCACGTCGCTTTTTGGTAGTACTGTCTCATAAATACTAAAGCTTTGATACATGGCGCTTCCTTCCCAGATTGGTTCTTCTGGAATTTCCATTTTGTCGCCTAGAAAGCCATAGTAAGGCATAAAGATACGGACATCGTGACCCATGGCCCGTAGCACTTTGGGTAAGGCTCCAACTACATCGGCCATACCACCAACTTTGGCTAAAGGAGTTACTTCAGCTGCCACAAATAAAATTCGCATGATTCTTTAATTTGCGTTCCCTTCATTGATGCTCAATATCGTCAATCATACCTGTATGGGCGCACCTAGACTATAAGTCAAAAGTCAAAATTTAAAAGTCAAAGAAGAGTTATTTGATTTGATAAGAATTCGGGTTGAGAAAAGATAATATTAATATTAAGTAGCTAGATAGATAGTATAGATGTTAAAAATTATTGTGATGATAGGGTCTAAGTTTGGTTTGCGAGTTAGAGACAGAGGGTAGAATACAGAAGGGAACAAGTTTTTTTGTGAGATTGCCATTACATTTTCTTTTGAAAAATAGGTAATTTTTAATACCAAATTCATTTCTAAGTTGCATAGAATAATATTTTGATTGGGGTTGACTGTAGATCGAGATAGACAAGTTAATAAATTTCATAATTCTGTGCCACCTCACATCACATTGGTGTAACTGTTAATTGTTGATTTTTGAACTTTTTTATTTATTTCAAAAATTTAGTTAAATCAAATTCTGCTTCTGTCTGAGGTTTTTGATATCTCTGGGAAATTAAGACTAATAAAAGTCGTTCTGAATAATCTACTGCACCCCGCATTTCATCTCGTAATATTTCTAACCCTCCATTGGCATACTCTTCAAATATTTTAATGTAATTTTCTTCTATTTCTTCATTTGTTGGAGAGAGAATTTGTTTATCTTTTGTGTCGGCGATCGCGATTAATTTAATAATACTGTCATATCCCCTAGACCAAAATACTTCAATACTAATTGGACCTGGTTCTCTTGGAGAAATTTCTGTTAGTGGAACTCGGTGGTTTTTTTTAATGGCTAAAGATGCGGCAAATACCATTACATCAGCATAAGTTTTAAAAGGACCTGTTTTTTCTTCTGACTCGGTTAAAGCTTTGACTAAATCTGCTTTATCTCTGGCAATTCTTATTCTATTCATCACTAAAAATTAAATATATTCATCTGTTTGAGATGTGTGAAATTTTCAAAATTATAGATTTAAGCTATAAAGTTTTTACCGAATAATTAAGATTTAAAGTCTCTTCTTTAAAGGAGAAACAAGAAAAAAATTTCCTCAAGCCTCAATCCTCTCCTTGAAAATAATTGTTAATTGTTAATTATTAATTATTAATTATTAATTATTAATTATTTAGTAGTATTTTCTTTTGTCCACAATAACATGATTTTTTGATCAAAATCTCCTTTAGTTGCGCGTTTTCGGTCTCGTTCGAGTGTAATTTGATTATGAGAAATGCCATAAATTTTGAGTAAAGCATCTACTACTTCTAATAAGTCGGCTATTTCTATGGCTAATTCACCGTTACTTGCTGTTGCTGCTTCTTGAGCTTCTTCAATAAGTTTTTCTCGTAATGCTTGGCGATATTCTACTTCTGAGAGAGTGATCGTTTCACACTCTAAACCACTTTTACGGATAATTTCGGGAATGTGATCGCGTACTAATTTATTATATTCTTGAGGCATAATTGTATTATTTTACCAACTAATTGTTATTGATTGCTTGAATTTATATAAACTACTGTATCTCAACTTAAAATATATACCAATACGTTCAACAATTAATAATTAGTTATTAATTATTAATTATTACCTCTCCTTGAAAATAAGAGGATTGCAGATATATAAGGCGAGGATAAGGAAAGTAGTTATAACTAAATTTTGCTTTGGCTTTACTTACTAATTTGGTGGAATATGATAAGATTATTCTAGTTATTTAATCCTAGTTAATTATGAATAAATTGTTCATCAACTATTTGAAAAATGTAGGCATAATTTTATTTATATCTATTCTAAGTCTACTCTTAAATGCTTGTTCTATAAAAGCTAATGTGGTTGCTAGTTCAGATGGAGTTTATCAATATAAAACTATCCATAATCCGGAAGGTATTGGGAAATTTTATCTAGGTCGAGAAATAGCTAAAGTTATGGGTCATGAAGGTGCTGTTTGGTTAGAAAGACCTAGCAGAAGTTATAGAGAAAATCCTCAAAATGCTATTGATCGTCTTGATTTAAAATCTACAGATGTTGTGGCAGATATTGGTGCTGGTACTGGTTATTTTACTTTTAGAATTAGTCCTTTGATTCCTCAAGGTAAGGTAATTGCGGTAGATATACAACCGGAGATGTTGGAATTAATTAATTTTGTTAAAAATGAGGAAAATATTACTAATATTGAGACGGTTTTAGGGGATGTAGATAATCCTAAGTTGTCTCCTTCTACTGTTGATATTGCTTTGTTAGTTGATGCTTACCACGAGTTTGAATATCCGCGAGAAATGATGTTGGGAATAGTTGCTGCTTTGAAGTCTGGTGGGCGGGTTATTTTATTGGAATATCGGGGTGAAAATCCGATGATTATGATTAAGGGTTTGCACAAGATGACTGAGAAACAGGTGAAAAAAGAAATGAATGCTGTGGGTTTGGTTTGGCAAGAGACTGATGATTTTTTACCACAACAACATTTTCTAGTGTTTAAAAAGTCTGATGTTTTTTGACAAAATGACAATTAAATAGCTGGATTTCTCATAGGAGAGCTATTTAAATTCCTTCTAATTGAAAACGAATAAAAATTTATATTTATGTGAAATACATTTTTTTTGTTGAATAAAAAGTCATGCTTAGGTACGAATAGATCCTAATACAACAACTGTATCACTATTATTTGGAGAATGCAAGACAAAAAACCTTGGCAATTTTTTAGATGCTTCACAGAATGACAATTTGTGGGATTTTTCTTGATTAGCGATCGCTTCTATCAAAAATGCAGCTTTGAGGACTCCCGGTATCATCTCCGATTTACCGGGAGAGGATGTCAAATTTTTGTCTTTTATTTCTCCAGACTATTTCATAGATCTTTCTTGGTTGAATAAAAAGTCAAGTGCATAGGCGAGTTGACCCTTATAGTTAAATTCTCTCACAATTATTTGAGCAATGCAAGACAAAAAACCTTGGCAATTTTTTTGGTGCTTCACAGAATGACAATTTGTGGGATTTTTCTTGATTAGCGATCGCTTCTATCAAAAATGCAGCTTTGAGGACTCCCGGTATCATCTCCGATTTACCGGGAGAGGATGTCAAATTTGTGTCTTTTATTTCTCCAGACTATTTCATAGATCTTTCTTGATTGAATAAAAAGTCAAGTGTATAGGCGAGTTGACCCTTATAGTTAAATTCTCTCACAATTATTTGAGCAATGCAAGACAAAAAACCTTGGCAATTTTTTTGGTGCTTCACAGAATGACAATTTGTGGGGTTTCTCGCTAGATTTTTTTTAACTTTAAGCTGTAGGGTTGCTGTTTTTTCTCTTAGTCCTAAAGATATCAGGATATTAGTTAGTATATTCCTTTAATTGTTGGGAGTTAAGCTTCAAAAATTATTATTTGTTTACCACTACCTTTTTTCTTAATCAGACCAATCTATAGACCATTTTTTTGATGGTAATTTAGTAGTTGGCACATTGTTATGGGCAGTTTTTCTTTGAAGATTTGTTGCCTGAGCAACCCAACTTCTAACAAGACTTAAACTAGGCAAGCGTTGCACGAGTTGTTTTTGAAGGTTAAGCTTCATCATCTGAGAGTGGAGTGTTTCAGGAAACCGATTTTTTAATTCAGAAATTGTATGTATTCCCAAAGCTGATAATAGGGAAAAATATTCCCGGTCTATTCCTTTAATTTGTGATAAATCAGCAAAATTTACCCACTGAATAATCAGGTTTTTTTCAATGGTAGTAGCTTGCTCTAATTCTTCTATTCCTGCGAGAGAAGAACATTTTTCTAATAGTTCTGTTACATTAGTAATACCTACTCCTATTAATTTTTCAGCATATACAGAATTCATGCCTTCAATATCTTGAATATTATGTATCATAATTTCTCTCCTATTTGACATTTGACTATTTTACCTCTTTCCGAGGAGCTATATTCAAGAAGTTAAAAATCAGAAGTGTGTTTGCGGAGCATTAGGACTGAAAGTTAGAAGTTAAAATTAGTGGGAGATTGTTACTCACCACTAATTTTTAACCACTAAAATAAAATTTGTAGCGGGGGTAGCGTCACTATATTTATCCGTCTAAAAATAGAGATTTTATTACCGAAAATGATTGTACGAAAAACTTCTGACTTGGTGAGTTCCTATTTCTGACTTTCCGTTTTTCATGCTGCACAAAGGAGGGCAGCGATCAGGGAATAAGCTATGTATAAATGCAAGATAAAAAGGGTGAGATTACTCCACAATATCTCCACTTAAAAACTTGAGTTAATATTACTAATACTAATTCACATAAATAATGTAATTTCAGTTATCAGTTAGCCTCCTGCTGGAGGAACTGCGTTAATAGTATCTCTAGCTGTTTGCGCAACATTCCGTAGGAAAGCAAGAAGCTTTAAATATTGAATATTCTCTTTTTATCCCCTTAAAAAGGGAACCTTGAGACAAAATTTTTTCGGTCATATCTAATGACGTGAAATAATCATTTGAAATTATTTTCAATCAAAGTTTAGGTGTTCATGGGATTTTAAAGGATGACTGTCTTGAGTGTATCTTACCTAGCTGTTTGCATAGTATTTCCGGAGGAAAGTTTTTCTCATAATTAGGGCTTGCTGATTAAATCTAAAAGTATTTACAGATAAAGGTTGAGCGCATTTTTAAGTATCAAAAAGTGTGAGGTTTTAGGTGGTAATGGTTCAAAAATTCAGGATTTTGGTCAAGAGTTGGGCAGAAAAATTGAGAGACAAAACGCCCGCTCCTACCTCCTCGCTCATTCCCATTCCTCCTGTCTCCTGGGGGGCGAGGGGTGGGTTTTCTCCTGTCTCCTACCCCTACTAAAAGACTTTTTCAGCAAACCCTAATTAGGCAATTGATGGATGACTTCTGTGAAACTGTATAGTTATAGCAGAAGGAAGAAAGAAGAAGTAAGAAGGAACAATCTTGCGTTGTCTGAGTTTTAAACTTTTGATATATTCTAACCTTTCCTTTGATTGCTATATATTCTACTATTTAGAGTTGAAAATACTTCTTGCAGAAGTCGGGGAATAGGGAATAGGAAATAGGGAGATGAAATTGTTTATTTCATGTAAGCATTCAGCTATTAGCTGTCAGCTTTTCCTGCGGAATGCTACGCAAACAGCTTTTGAATCTAATAACTTACTAAAGCTAGCTAATGACCTTTTTATTTCCTGCGGAATGCTACGCAAACATAAGTTTTAATTCTTTTTGGAGACTAATTCCTCTTTCGGTGTAATAGTAAGTTCATAACTCATAGCTGATAGCTGATAGCTGACAGCTGAATGCTTACTATTTCATAGTCTTGAATTGATTTAATTAACACTTTTCCCAGAGGTTTAATCATAATCTACTTCAAGTACTTCTGTATATTCAAATTCATTCGGACTACGTTTTACTAAAGGATAAGATTCTCCACTTAACTGAATAGCATCTTCTTCACAATCTAATTTTGGAGAATTATAGGAAAGTACGTATTCTCTACCAATATAATCAGTCATTTCTTCAGCTACTTCGCCTCGCCATTGAGTTTTAGTTACTAATACAACTAATTGATTTGCTAATTGAGGAATAATATTGGCAATTTGTCTGCGATAAATTTCATCTAAACTGCCAAAAGGGGAATCCATTACTATGGGAAAAGTGCTACTATCGGGTCCCATTAAAGTGTTTTTTTGACTCCAGATTCTTACTTCGTCAATAATACTACCAATAAATGCCAAACTGAGGATTTGATTTTCTCCTGTAGAAGCGGCAACTAAGGCATCTTCTCCACCAGTATTTTCTACTAAAGTTAATTCATAGTTTTCATTCAATTTAGGAATATAAGGGGTAAAGGAAATTTCTGAAAATAATTCTTGTATTCGTTTTTCCAAAGAAATTCTAAACTGTTTTTCTAGACGCCCTCGGACTTCTACCAATCTATTCATAGCATCTTGAGTAGCTGCAATTCGCCTTTGGGCTAAAACTTGTTTTAATTCATTCATTTGTTGTTTATCAAGTTGTTTTTCTAAGACTTTAATTTCTTTATTTAAAGTTTCTAGCTGTAGAGCATTTGAACCAGTTTCTCGGTTTAAGTTTCCTACTTTAATTTCTATTTCATCTAACCGTTTTTGTAACTGCTGAATATCTTCGTCTGGATAATTTCGTAGTTTTTTATGAACTGACTCTAATTCATTTTCAACCCGTGAAAGTTGATGACGCAATTTTTCGATATTACCTTGTTGTCGATCGACTTCATCCCAAAACTCTACTACTTGTTTGTCAATTTCATCTATCTGTATACTCATTCTAATTGCGGTTTCTTCTACATCAGCAATTTCGGCTTTTTCCATCCATTTTTCTACTGATTTTCTCCCTGGAGAATCTATAGTTAATTCTGCTCCACAAATACAACGTTGTTTTTCTAATAATTGTTGTACAAACTGTCTTTTAATTCCTATGGGTAACTCACCTTTTTCTTTTAAATTACCAAAAATTTCTCGGAATTTTTCTATGGCATCTGACAAGAAAACCATATAACCACGAGTTGATATGGCTCTTTTTAAACTCTGATAAGCTTGTAATATTTGTTCTTTGATTGATACTACCTGGAGATTTAATTGGTCTTTTTGTTGAGGTAATCCTTCTGCTCCTTTAAACTCCACTAAACGACTACTAATTTCTTTCTTCACTTCTCGATGATTTTGTAATTCTTTCTCTATCTCTGTTTGGCGTTTTGATAATTTGTTAATTTCTTGTTCAATTTGATTTTTTTCTTTCAGCAGTTTTTTAGTTTCAGGATTACCAATTAATCTCAAATCAGTTTCTAAGGATTTTTTGGCTTCTCCTAAATGTCTAACAGAACGATTTAATACTTCAATTCCTAATAATTCTTTCGTTGCTTCTGCTATTTCACTTTTCCGGTCATCTCTAACAATATACTCAATTCTTTCTCCGTCAAAAAAGAAATATCTATGTAAACTTTCTGGCAAAATTCTACCAATAATATCATCAGGATGTTCTGGGGGTGGAGACCAACGTCCGTCATCTCCAGCTATCTGCATATATAACTCACTTTTACCATGTTCAATTTCATTTTTTTCATTCCTATAAGCTCGTGATAAACGTTTAGCTTGATACCGTTTATTATCATGTTCAAATACAATTTCTACCCAACAAGCTATGGCTTTACCAAGTTTTGCTTCTGTAATTGCTCGTTTATTTACCAGTTGAGTTTCTATTACAAAAGCGGCGCTAAATTTTTCATAAAGTACCCAAGTAAAAGCGTTCATTATGGTAGTTTTACCTGCACCATTATTGCCATGAATAATTGTTGTATTTTTTTCGCCTGATGCTAAAATTATTTCTGGCGTTTTGCCGTAAAACTGACGAAAGTTACACAAGATAATTGAGATTAATTTCATTGCACTGCTTCTTTAATAATTTTGAGAATATCATCTTAATTTAAGGAAGAAGGAAGAAGTAAGAAAACTCCATTTCTCTGATGCCAAAATTATTTCTGGAGTTTTGCCGTAAAACTGCCGAAAATTACACAAAATAATTGAGATTAATTTCATTGCACTGCTTCTTTAATAATTTTGAGAATATCATCTTAATTTAAGGAAGAAGGAAGAAGTAAGAAAACTCCATTTCTCTGATGCCAAAATTATTTCTGGAGTTTTGCCGTAAAACTGCCGAAAATTACACAAAATAATTGAAATTAATTTCATTGAACTGCTTCCTTGATAATTTTGAGAATATCATCGTTTATCCGGGGTGTTTTTTTATAAAGTCTGTCTTTTTCTAGTTGTAATACTCGCCCAATAATTTGCTTTACTTCTGGGGGTGCAGTAGTAATTGGTTCTTGAATGTTATTCAGTTTTGCTTGAGTTTTAACGTCATACTTTGAATGCTTTTCTGAAAAAATTGTTGATATTGTTGTAGTTACTTTGTCTGAGTATTTTGAAGTCATTTTAATTTAAGGAGGTAGCAGGGAGTAGGGAGTAAAGAGTAGGGATTAGGGAATAGTGTTTTTAGGTATGAAAATATCTTTGTTCTTTTCCTATAATCGTTAAAAAACATTGCTGAATCTTATTTATTACTTGATAACTGAAATATTGAAGCAATATAAAATTATTTCAATATATTAGTATGATGTAAGTATTCAGGTAGGTCGCATTCAGCTTTTAGCTCTTTTATAAATCATGAATATACACTCCTAAGGTCAAGGTTAGTTGTTTTTTCAATACTTTGAATTCTTCTTAAACCTCTCAATACTAACTCCTCCTATAAAGGCAGTGAATTAATAGCTGATTGCTGATTGTTGACCGCTGAATGCTTACAGTATGATATTAATTATATCTAATGTTTTCATATTGGCTATCTCCTAAAAATCTTTACCTTTTTCTTTTTTATAAACCAATCTGGTAATAATACAGTTAAATAAAAATATAGTAAACGATTTGTGAAAAAACTGTACTACCCCTAAGTTTATGAAGTTGGTATTATTATATTGGGTTACTAGGTGTTAGGTGGTAGATATTATACTAAATCCGGTTTATACACCAACCAAATATTATCGAAAACACTTTTTATATATTAGAATTATTGCAGAAGTCAGGGAATAGGGAATAGGGAATAGGGAGATTAAATTGTTTATTTCATCTATTGAATTGGTTTAATTAAAACTTTTGCAACAGGTTTATTATTTGTCTATAATTATTAGATTGTATTATAAATAGGATTGTGATTATGAGCGAATTTATTGTAGGCATTCCATTATATTCTGGTGTAGATTTATTAGATGTAGTAAGTGCCCAGGAACCTTTTTCTTTTGTGGAAACAGTGAGCGACCACAAAATGACCACCTACCTTATTGCCGAGAGCACTGAACCTGTGGAAACTTCCCCTGGGGGTCTTCGAGTTATACCAGATAAAAGCTTTCAAGAAATAGATGAAGTAGATATCCTGTGGGTACCGGGAGGCAAACCTGCTTCCATCGAAGCGACTTTGCAAGACAATACTTTACTGAACTACATCAAGACATTAAGCCAAAAATCAAGCTGGATAACCTCGGTGTGTACTGGGTCGCTTTTGCTCGCGAAAGCAGGTTTACTCAATGGATATGAGGCAACTACCCACTGGAAGTTTATGCCTTGTCTGAGGAAATTTCCGGAAGTAAAGATACCAGAGGGCTATAATCGTTTTGTGAAAGATGGTAACCGAATTACAGGAGGAGGTATTTCTTCGGGTATAGAAGAAGCCCTGGAAATCATTACCATTGTCATCTCGGAAGATGTAGCCAACAGTGTTAGAGAAATACTTGAATATTATCCACAGATTTCTGAAGATCTACCTCCTACGCAGGAGCAATGCGAGATATCTACTGGGCTTTGTTGAATGGTGCTGCTTTACTGCCCATAAATCTGAAAGAAATTGCTTTGCATCTGTTGGACCGGTGGTTGCAGGATAATGAGATTACTGTACTGCCCCTAAATCTAAAAGAAATTGGTTTGTATCTGTTGGACCGGTGGTTGCAGGATAGTGAGATTACTGTGATGTTTGTTGTGGCCACCTTGTTTAGTCACTTCGGTAGCAGATTTATCGGACTTAAATAAGGTCTGCTGAAAAAATTGGTTGGTGGGGGTAGGACACGGGGACGCGGAGACACGGAGACACGGAGATGGCGGAACAGGCAACGGTTTCGGCAATTTTATGTGAAGAAATTTTCTTGAATTTCAGCAGAAAATTTCAGTAAATTGATGCCAATAACCTGACTTTTAGCTTTATTCAGCAAACCCTAAATATCTAATAATCCGTATCTTTTTTGAATGTTTAATAACTTTCTCCTAGCTTCTCCAGAATTATCTGCTAAATCTGCAAATTCTAAGAACCTTTTCAACTCTTTTCTAAGTAAATTTCGTTCTACTTCCAATGTGCTTCTACCCATATCAGGAGGCAAAACAATCATGTCAAATAAAGTTGCCCTTTCCTTACTTGGATGAGGTCGTAAAATTCTGCCTCTTCTCTGAATAAACTGTCGAGGATTTTGACTACTTGCTAAAATAACTGCATTTTTAATTGCTGGTATATCTACTCCTTCATCTAAACATCTAATTGCTACTAAACCTTGCAATTCTCCACTTTCAAATTGTTGTCTTAATTTTTCTCTTTTTTTAATTGGAGTTTCAGCAGTATAAGTATTAACTCGATAACCTAATTCATAACCTAATATTCTTACCACTGCTTCCATTTGTCTTAAATTTGAAATATCTTCAGTTTCTACCGAACTATCCCCACAATAAAATAAAGTATGACTGGTTTGTAAACGGTTTGCCATTAATGCTTTTAATGCTGTTAATTTATTTGTTGCTGAAGCGACTAAACGAGAACGCTGCATTAATAAAGCTGTTAAATCTTCTTTTTCTATTTCTACATTTTCTTTTTCTGATAATAATAATGCCCAACCAATCTTGGAAGTTAATTTAGCATAAGCGCGACTTTCTGCTTCGGTTAGTTCTACTAAAACTGGATAATAAAGATAACGAGCTAAAGCACCTTGTCTAATAGCATCAGCTAAAGTTAATTCAGGCTGTAATACTTCACCAAAATAATCTAAAATTGCCGTAGTTCCTTGGTCATCAAAATATCTTTCTGGCGTGGCAGACAAAGCAAGTCTTAAACCAATATTTTTTGGTAAATTCTTTTCTAACTTGGGCGAACCTAAATGATGTGCTTCATCCCCAATAATCAGAGTTTTTTCAGGAAAATATTTAATCTGAGATTGGAGACTGTCTGAAATAAAAGTAGAGTTCGTAGTAATAACAGTAATAAATTCTTCATAGCCAGAATGAATATTATAAAGTGTAGTAGAAAGTTGATTTTGCCAAGTATGTACATTCTCAAAAGCGAGAATTGGTTTAAGATTAAACTTTTCACATTCTCTTGCCCATTGAGTTACTAAATGACAGTAAGGACAAATCACAATTAATGCTTGTAAAGCAATTTTTTGATAAAGCTGAGTAGCGATCGCTAAGGCAGTTATTGTTTTTCCACTACCTGTTGCCATCTTCAAAATTCCCCTACCTCTATTTGTAAACCAATTATTAATAGCTTGTTCTTGATAGGGTCGTAATTTAAGTTGAGATGGCATTATTGGGTAGCAAAAATTTACTGTTAGTTTATTCATTTATACTAATTTTTAGATACACCAATTTTCAATAAATAAATTTATTATATAGTTATCAGAACTTAGTTTTAAACTTAAATCAAAACTATGAATTGCAGTGTACTAGAATCTTATGGTTGTTACAGGCGTTTTTTTGTAGTGCCATACTCTACTAAAAATTTTTACAAGTATCTATGAGATAGATGAACAGAAAAAATTAATGACTCACATCAGACTATTTGTCAGATTAATTTCTTGAGGTTTAAGATCAACCGGATATTCAAATTGTTCCTAATACAATACTTACTTTACTTTTGGATATAAATATATTTTTTAAAATTTGTAAACCAGAAAAAAACAATGACTAAAACCGGATTATTTGTCGGATTAATAACCTTAGATTTAGTTTATCTCACAGCAACTTATCCTGAGAAAAATCAAAAAGTTGTTGCTTCCGATTATACTATTACAGCAGGGGGACCTGCCACAAATGCAGCAGTAACATTTAGCTATTTTGGCAATCAAACAACTCTTCTCTGTGGGTTAGGAAATCATCCTATAACTCACCTAATTAGAGCTGATTTAGAAAAGCATAATGTCACAATACAAGACTTAGATAAAAATCGTGACGAACCACCACCAGTTTCATCAATTATTACTACTCAAAATACAGGCGATCGCTCTGTAATTTCTATCAATGCTACTAAGTCTCAAATCTCAAAAGAATTGATTGACCAAGATATTATTCATAATATTGATATTGTTTTAATCGACGGTCATCAAATGGCAGCGAGTTTAGAAGTTGCTCAACTTGCTAAGTCAAAAAATATTCCTATTGTTATAGATGGTGGTAGTTGGAAACCAGGATTTGAAGAAATTTTACCTTTTGTTGATTATGCTATTTGTTCTGCTAATTTTTATCCTCCTAACTGTGAAAGTCTAGAGGAAGTTTTTGCTTATTTAGCAAATCAAAATATTCCACATATTGCTATTACTCAAGGAGAAAAACCTATTAAATATTTGAGTCAAGGTAAGTTTGGTAATGTGGAAGTTCCGAAAATTAATGCTGTTGATACTTTAGGTGCTGGTGATATTTTTCATGGATCTTTTTGTCACTATATTTTTGATGGGGAATTTACAGAAGCATTGGCAAATTCTATTAATATTGCTGCTCATTCTTGTAAATATTTCGGAACTAGACAGTGGATTAACAGTTAACAGTTATCAGTTATCAGTTAATAGTTATCAGTTATCAGCGATTAGTTATTAGCGATTAGTTGACAGTTAATAGTTATTAGTTACCAGTTGTCAGCTATAGCGAATTTTATCTCAGTTACTAATAGCGGGTAAGATGCCCACACTAGATATTTGAATTAAAATGGGAGAGCTTAATATTATAAATTTGGAAACTCATACAATTTTAATAAAATTATGACATAAACCTGACTTTTTCAAGGGCGTTTTGGCGAGATTAAACTGTTCCACATCTTTAACAAATTGGTATAGACATCCGTGCTTATGTTGTAATATTTTATCGTAGGGGTTTGGTCTCTAAATCAATTTTTACCCTCGGTTTGGAAACGAAACCTCTACAGTTTTTTCACAAATAAAATCATTTATGATTGCTATATCAGGTTAACCATTTTTATTGAAAAAAATAAAGAGACTATCCAATGGAGCACTTAAACGAATATTTTACAGCAATTAAAACATCATTAGAAAATAGTGATTTTTGGCAAAAGGTTGCTATTGCTATTATCTCTGGTTTTTCAGTAGCATTATTTAATTACTTTTCATCAAACAAACAACGTCAAGACCAAGCAATGGAGCTTTCCTATACAATAAATACATCAAGTATTTTAGATTTCAAAAAAGATATAGATCAGAAAAATATTAGTATCCTTTATGGTGAAAATTGTCAGGTTGCAGATTTGTATATCATCTCTTGCGATATTGAAAATACTGGTAGAAAAGTAATTAAAAATCAAGAAATTACTTTTGAGTTTCTTTCTACAAATGTTGGAATTTTAGAAGAATTTTTCGAGCCGCCTTTGAATGGTAATTCAATGGGTATAGAGAAACTTGAGATAGAGGATATTCAGCAAGGTGAAGTAAAAAAAAGGTATTTAATCAGAGAAATTTTACCGAAACGTCAAGTAGGGTTTCGATTTTTGTCGGGAAGGCGAACTGAGGAAAATGAAGTACCAAAATTATTTGTTTCAAATCAAGATAGTAGCAAAGTTCAACTTATTCCAAGAACATATAAAAGTGAGAGGGATGAAATTTCTAGAATTATGAATTTTGTCAGCTTCTTGATATTATTTTTTGCTCTGCCACAAATCTTGGAATTGATTCCAGATTGGGGTAAAATTCTAGCTTTTTTAGCAAAATTAGTTATATTTGTATTTATTATTCGAGACATAGGTACTTTTTCTAAAAAAATTGCAGAGCTTCTAATACTGCCTTTTCAAATAAGTAAAACTCAAAGAGCTAAGTACAACATAAATATACAAGATTCAAAAATAGAGGATTCAGGTATATCAATTGGAGATATAGTTAGGAGTTCTTTTAAGCAGGAGCGACAAAAAGACGAAAAATAGCACAATAATTTGATAATTTGATTTGGGTATTGATGCCAAACTCTACTATCAATACAATCTCATATTCTTGCTTCTTACTTCTTCCTTCTTCTTTCTTGCTTCTTCCTTCTTCCTTCTAATTTCTGACTTCTCCCTTCTTCCTTCTTGCTTCTTGCTTCTTCCTTCTTAAAGAGTTTTCCTTTAAGTGCAGAGATTATTTCCCCTACAGATTTAGCTGAAAATGTCTTTTTAAAAGCTCAGGAATATTTAGAGTCTGGTGGCGAAGAAGTTTGGTTAGTTTTTCCTGAAAGTAAATGGATAATAATAGTTACTGAAAATCAAGGTTTAATGTTTACTTCTGGTCAGGTTGTTACTACTCAAAAAGTTTTAATAGGTTTTAATATGGCAGTAGATGATTTATTAGCTTGAGAATTAATTATATTTTTTTCTAATCTATATCAAAGGCAAAAATATTCGCAAACGCCATTCCTTTTTACCGCAAAAAAATATCTGCCATCTCTAGCAAAACCTCCTCCAGTCAGATTCCGAAATTTGGGAAAAATATTTATGGTTTGTCTACTACTATTCTGACAACTTTCCTCTTTCCAACAAAGCAAAAAATTTTCATATTTGTAGTTAGCTAATTTCCTAAATTTTAACTTCCAACTTCTAACTTCTGACTTCTCCCTTCTTCCCTCTTCCCTCTTCCCTCTTCCTTCTTCCTTACATAAAACGAATAAACCAACGTTCCTTAAAACTCACACCTGCTAATGCTTCATACTCTGCCAAACTTCTGACATTTCCTAACCCATAAATGCCAAAATCTTCCGTAGCAGTTTCCATTCCCAAAATCTGACGAAAACGAGATTCAGATATCTTATTTTGTACCCACCAATCTTGATGATCTTCCCAATGTACAACCCGCTTTTTACCAGTATTATAAAAATGCCAACAAACACTAAGATTAGGATGATAAATATCCCATCCCCTAGTCCAAGCTTTAGCAGCAAATAATACCTCTTCCCCAGTAAAATAAATCTCCGGGTCGTAGGGTACTTCCTCAATAATTAACCCATCTGCAAAAATAAATCCAGCAGCAACAAAAGCTCCTAGTTGTGGAATACTACATTTACTCAAATCACCTATTGCTCTCAAACTTAAAATACCAGGATCTCCAAACCCCTTTGCCTCTAACCGACTTGGCGTATCCCCAACCAATTCCCTGGGAGGTCTGTAAGCAGGAGGATAGGTACTCAAAAGAGGTTTTTCACTGGGACACATTTCCAGCATTTTAATCAATTCTATGTCCCAGCCAGGCAAAAATCTCATGTGGGCATCAATTTGTAGAGTATAACGTTCCTTTTGCCACAACTTTTGTACCAAAGACCTCGCCCAACCTACGCCACGAGCTTCAGAAGCAGGCACTGCAATAATACGACAATCTTGAATACCTTTAAGTTTACTGATATAGTCCTTTTCCTCATCCGTACCATACTGCCAACAAATGCCAAAAGTGAGGCGTTCAGGATGAGTGGCATGAGCGATCGCTTCTTCTACTGTTGGGACTAATTCTAAATCGCGATAGGCAACTATTTGAATAAAAATACTATCCATAAAATTTGTTTATATTCATCTTAATTATATTGTTTAACTAGCTATTAGCTTTTAGCATTTCCGTACCCGAATGCTCCGCAAACAGCTAGTCTCTTGCAGAGGAACTGTGTTAACAGCTTGTAGGGACGCCATTCGGCAGCTCTACGTTAGCAAATGGCCATTTGCCCCTACTTGGGTTTATAGCAGTTTTCATGTTTCATAGAATACAGAGATTTTGGCTTAAAGGCAGCTATGCTGAGAGCAGAAGGCAGAAGCTTTGTAGTCAACATGAGTGAAAACCGCTATAAATACCAGGTTTCTATAAAGCGGAAGGTGCGCGGAGGGGTAACAGTCCCCTTCTAAACATTTACTGCTGACTGCTGACCGCTTTTTTAACTTATTACTACTTTAGATAGTGCAAATCAGACCATCGGTAGACTCATGCTAAATCCAGTTATTATAGGCTAGTTATATATATCAATTCCCATACTGATGATGTACAAATTCTTTTCAAGGAGAGGTAATTATTAATTATTAATTATTAATTATTAATTATTAATTGTTGAAATAGCTCCAATGATTTTCTTCAACATCCGTAGATCCACAAGAGGTCACACTATACTATTGATCTAGATCGCAAAAGACATAAAAATTTGTCACAATAACACCTTGACTAGGCTCACTGAAATTACGGCATGAATAATCAGATGATATATTAAAGTTGAAAAATTGATTAAAATTCAGGGTTTTTACTGATATTAAATTATGGAAATTACTACTAATAATCCAATAAATATTAATTCTGAAATACCTAGTCCTGTTGAATGGGTAGAAGAACATTATTCGATCGCCAATTTAATAGATACTCTCACCGATCTACAAGAGGTACTTGCTCATGGACTACTATTCCAAGATAATCAAGATGGAGAATTAGTTATTAATGCTGATGTGAAAGATTTACTACAAGAAGAATACGGACATCAACATTGGCAGTATTTAGAAAAGTATTTATTGAGTCATGGTTGAAAATAGTATTTTGTAGCGTAGTATTATTGATTATTGAGTAGGGGAGTAGGGGAGTAGAGAATAGTTATACCATTTCTCAAAAACTTTTCTACACTTTGTTGAGCAGGAGACCCACCCGCGGGCCCCGACCGTGGAGGGGAAGCAAACATCACAATAATTAACATTAACGCAAGCTGAAATTAGCATACAAAGTGATTTTGCTTGTACCTATCAGTTGACAACTGAAGTATTGCCCAAGTATAGCAATAATGCATGGGAATTGGTATTAGGAGAAACGAGGAATTAATTAGGAGATAGTCGGATATATTTGTCCCTTAATTTTTCTGCTAAAATTTCTGCCTTTTATGCTAAGTTTTTGAGGGTTTTCAACTGAAAACCAGGCACTTTTTTCGCTTCTTTAAATGCTAAAACCTTTATCAAAAGAGTGCTTTTAGCTTTTATCGGTAAGCCCTACTTAAATAATTGGGTGCATCTCATATTTGCAAAAATACTTTTTCCTATATATTTCCTGTTGCCTCACAGGAGTGCGCATTCCGCAAGCGAGCTGACGTCGTCGCGGGGTCGCACCGCTGTTGCTTTCCGGAGCTGTTGCCTAAAAGCGATAAATTTTTGGCTTTATTCAAAATTGAGATGCACCCTAATAATTGAAGTTTCACCTCACAAAAGTATTCTTTTTTCACCCTTAGGTATAAAACAGCTTTCATTGCAGATAAATTTTTGTAGCTTATTGCATTAAAGCTAGTCTAAAGAAGTTGAAAAAATTCAAAACATCAATCAACTCTTCCTCACCAAATAATTAAGGTTTAAAGTCTCTCCTTTAAATGAGAAACAAGCGGTCGTTCTCTCTTCGCAGCGCACCCGTTGGGTGGGATGGCGAGGTCTCCTCGCTGTCCGACCATCGACCAAGAGAGAAAAAATTTTTATGATTAGTAAATCCTCTTCTTTTCAAGGAGAGGTAATTGTTAATTATTAATTATTAATTATTAATTGTTGAACTTGCCTTTTTTTCTCACACTCTAAGACAAAATTTTCGGCAACCCTACCTTTTTTAATTCCACAAACTTACCTTGAAAATCTACAGCTTGATTCTCCCCAACTCTCCTTGCTTCTGCCAATTCTCGACGAATTCCTGCTCGTTCCATCTTGTCAGAAATTCCACCTAATATATAGATAAATAATCTCATTGCTAAATCTCTTCCAGCTACCGACATTCGCTTCCGATTAAAATCATATAAAACCCCATACCAAATAGAGTCAAAAAATTCTATTCCACTCAAACCACCATCCACATCATACTTATTTAATTTCTGAAAAACCTCCTCCAGAGAAAATCCTTTTTTGTATATTAAAATTCCTAGAGCTTCAGCAAAAGCAATTTGTCCAACAGGGCGAAATAAAACATGACCTTCTCCTGGTTTTATTTCAAAACTAAATCTTCTCAATTCTGGAGTTTCGGCACCATTTTCTAATCTTGAATAACTAGGTAAATTAGCTAAATAATTCCAAAGCAACATAAATTCCTCTAGTCCCTCTTCTAATTCTTCTTCTTCAGGACACATCGGAATTAAGCCTTTATCTGAAGGTTTCCAATGAGGATAACGAGGCTTTAAATATCTTTCAGACATTTCTTGAATTGCCTGAAGAGTTGTTAAAACAGTAGACTTAGTTGCTACAGTTGCACTATCCCAATTCACCCGTGGATTTCTATCATCTTTCTCCTTTAATAAAGGATGATAAATTGCTGTTTTTCTAGCCACAATGGCAAACCCGTCATCCTCATTTAATAATGCCAACTGCCCTTTACTTAATTTTACAGCAGTCAAATTTACATGAGCAAAAACTGACCTAACTCTCCGTCGTGCTTGTGCTCTATTTTCTCCTTTTACTACTGCTGGAATAAATTCTATTCCTATTTGTTCGTAAGCTAATTTTTGTAGTTCTGGTAATTCAATATTATGAGTTTCCGCTAAATCATCAATATTAATAGCTGCACCTACTGGTTTTTTTTGTTTGTTATATCTAGGCAACCTACCTGTTTTTATTAATTCCATTAAACCTTGAATTCCCATCAGTCGATGTTGACCGTCTAGGGCAAATACTGCTACTTCTAAACGTAGGTCTAATAATCCTACTTTTCCGGCTGAGTCTAGGGGTAAAAAATCAGTAGCAGATTTATTTGCTTCACCATTTTTATTCCATTCCTCTGCTTTGGGATTATCTACCCAACTGGGGCTAATTACTACTAATACTGCTGGAAATTTGTGAGCTTTTCTTGTTGCTAAATATAGGGTTAATGGGGCTTGACGAGACCAATCTAAAGGTCGTTGTTGAATTTCATCTATTGTTTCTGCATCACGAATTACATTATCTGTTTCTATATCAAATTTTTGCCGAAATAATGGTAGTTGAGAGGCAAAACGTACACGACTATCTAACCATTCTAGAGTGACAGAACCGATGTAAGCTTCCGTTTTTCCCATCATAGTTTTTTGTACTAAAAGTCTGTCATCTTTGCCTATATGTTTGTCTAAAAGGATAGCGATCGCTTCTCTTTCTCGATTATCATTTTCTAAAATTTCTTTTGCTATTTCTGATGTGGGTTTATTGGTCTTTTTCATCGCTGATTTTGGGAAATATTTTTAATGATTTTTGAAAATTACTACATATATAAATTTTTGTCAATAAACGTTTTTAAAAACTTTTGAGTTAGTATAATTATTAATTGTATAGTAATTTTGCTTATCATATACTATTTATTATGTCAATACTAACGGATGGAACATGAGGTATGAATATTGATGTCTTTTTATAGCTATAAGCATTTCCGTTTGTCATGCTCCGCAAACAACATTCAGCTATGAGCTAGAGTCAAAAATTTTAACTGTAATATTTTGAAGTTTCTTAGCTGTCCTAATTTTAATGCGTAGTGCTATAACATCAAAATAATAGCCATTCAGCTATTAACAGCTAGTTTTCACAGAGCATAGTGTTTAGAGAAAAATGAATAATTTATTAGTACTTTTCCTAAAACTTACTACTTAATAAATTTGAATATCAGCTATTTTAGCTGACGAATACATCCTTACTGAAAATAGAAATAGTATCTAATAGATAGTTCATTTCTTTCTGTAAAAAAAAGGGATGAAAAACTTATTTATTTTGTAGAAGTACAACATTACAGTAGCAGGTATAAATGAGAAACTAATCAACTTAATTTTGCCATTGAAAAAGCGTTTCCTGACGGAATTCTGAGCAAACAGCAGTTCGGCAATCAGTTTTTTAGAAGGGGATTTAAACCCAAGCTTGGACGTTCCGGAATGCTCCGCAAACAGATACCATTACATAAGCACAAATTTTTAGGCTAATAGCTGTTAACGTAGTTCCGACTCAGGAGGCTAGCTAATAGCTGATAGCTAGTTAAAAAAGGAGGAATTAGAATGGTTATGGTAAATTTAACTTTGGTAGTTATTTTAGATTTAATCTGGCATATTTATTTAGTTAATCTGCTGGTTTATGACAAATAAATAGTAAAAATATAGATGTTTTACCGAATTATTAATTATTAATTATTAAATAATTCTGGTTTAAAGCCTCCCCTTTTAAGGGGAAAAAAGCGGTCGAGGGATGGCGTTTTGCTCCGCAACATATAAAGCGGAGCGGCTCTGTCACTCTTAGGGTCTCCTCGCTGTCCGACCATCGAGCAAGAAAAGAAATAATATTTCCTGATATTCAATCCTCTCCTCTCGGTTTTAACCAGAGGTAATTATCAATTATCCATTATCAATTATCAATTAATGAAATAGTGCTATAAATGAGTAAAAATCAAGAATCAAGCAGAGAAAAAAAATTAGCATACTACTGTCAACTTTTTACTGAGATTAATACAAGTAAAAGTCAAAAATTAGGTACTGCCAAACACAAGCCAATTTTACTTTTATCTGTAATTGATTTGATTGCACAAGGTTTAATCCAAAAGAATGAAATTAATGTTTCAAAAAAATTAGTTGATACTTTTAATCAATACTGGGATCTTCTATCCTCTGATTCTCATCGACGTGGTTTGTACTATCCTTTTTACCATCTACAGAGCGATAATTTTTGGCATATAAACTTTAACTCTGACTTTATTAATACTTTGCCAGAAAAAACAGTTACAAAGGAAGACAGGCCAAAATCACTAACAAAGCTAAGAAAAATAGTTAATTATGCCAGTTTTGATGCATAATTATTTGAATTACTACAAGATAAAAATCACAGAAAAGAATTAACAGATGTACTAATTGCAAATTGGTTCTCAGCCAACCAAAAAGACACCAAAGAACTCATCAGAATTAATCAAAATTTTCAAAAAAATGATGAGCAAGAAGAAGAACAAAAACAGCCTAAATCATATTTCAGAAAATCTGTACTTAGAGATGGTATTTTTCGTAAAGCAGTTGTACATACTTATAACTATAAATGTGCTTTTTGTGGAATAAAAGTAACCATGTCAATCAAGCAAAATATTGTAGATGGAGCGCATATAAAACCATTCGCCAAATTTTATGACAATAGAATAGATAACGGCATATCACTTTGTAAAAATCATCATTGGGCATTCGATAAAGGTTTATTTACTATCTCTGATGATTATGATTATAGAATTATCGTTTCCAATAACTTTCAAGAAGAATCACCAAATTCTAAAGCCATGAAAGAATTTAATGATAATCAGCTTTGGTTGCCTAGTGAAAAAAAATATTTTCCTAGAATAGAAGCTTTACAATGGCATCGCCAGAATATTTTTATCTCATAAAAATAGATATTAATCAAAAAATTGAGGATATTTCTAAATATGAAAGGTATACAACAATCTTTATTTCCCAGCAGAACTACTGCCGAATTAGTAGAAGACATAAAAAAACTAACTACAGAAATTCAAGAACTATATTGTTTAGATTCTATTCCCTGGGTTGTTGGATATTCAGGCGGTAAAGATAGCACCGCAATATTACAACTAATATGGAATGCGATCGCTGAACTTCCGAAAAAAAAACGAGCTAAAACTATCCACGTTATTACCACAGATACATTAGTAGAAAATCCCATCGTTTCTGCTTGGGTAACTAACTCTTTAAACTTGATGGAAGAGGCGGCAAAAAATAATAAACTACCTATAGAATGTCATTTATTAAAACCAGAAGTCAAAAAAACATACTGGGTGGGATTACTTGGTAAAGGATACCCAGCCCCGCGTCATACATTTCGCTGGTGTACTCCCCGTTTAAAAATAGATCCATCTAATATTTTTATTCGTAATGTTGTTAGAAATAATGGGGAAACAATAGTTGTTTTAGGAACTCGTAAAACAGAAAGTGCTAATCGTGCTGCAATAATGAATCAACGAGAAATTGGTAGAATAAGAGACCATTTGAGTCCTCATCCTAGTCTGCTTAATTCTTTACTTTATACTCCTATTGAAGACTGGCGAACTGATGAAGTTTGGCTATATTTAATGCAGTGGGAAAATCCTTGGGGAAATAGTAATAAAGATTTACTAGCAATGTATCGAGGTGCGACGGAAGATAATGAATGTCCGTTAGTAGTTGATACTTCTACTCCTAGTTGTGGAAGTTCTCGTTTTGGATGCTGGGTTTGTACTTTAGTAGATAGTGATAAATCTATGTCAGCAATGATTCAAAATGATGAGGAAAAAGAATGGTTACAACCTCTTGTAGATTTGCGTCGGGAACTAGATATTTCTGATAGAGATAAAAGAGATTTTCGGCGAATTTGGGGTACAGTTCAACTATTTGAACGGAATATAGATGGTGAAGTTTCTGTAGAACCAATTCCTGGTCCGTACAAAAAAGAATGGCGAGATACTTTACTGAGAAAACTGTTAGAAGCTCAAACACAAATTCGTGAAACTGCTCCAGAAAATATGCGAGATATTACTCTCATTTCTCTGGAAGAACTGAGTGAAATTAGACGCATTTGGTTAGAGGAAAAACATGAGTTTGATGATAGTTTACCTCGTATATATGAAGAAGTAACAGGAGAGAAATTTGAAGACTGTCGTCCTGGTGCAGGAATAAGTCTTTTAGGTAGTGATGAATGGTCAGTATTAGAAGAAATATGTAATGGGGATGAAATGCACCTTGAACTTATGGCAAAACTGTTAGATACAGAGCGACAATATTATATTAAGTCTCACCGATATAAGATTTATGAAAGTCTCGAACAATGTTTTGAAACAAGTTCTCGATCCAAGGAAGAAGCTATTCAAAACGCTCATAATAAAAGAGACCTTAAAAAAGCTGTCGAACGAGGAAAAGTCTCAGATAAAATTAAACAATTAAGTTGGGCAAATATGAAATTTTCTCCTCAAAATTCGGCAGATATTGAGTAAGGGAGTAGGGGAATAGGGGAGTAGGGGAGAAATAAAAATATGAAACTTTATCTGGAAAATTTATCTTTTCTTCTACGGGAAAAATGCAAAAATGACTAACAATTGATGAAATTTTATCTTGCAAATTCATCTGTGGAAAACCTCTGTTTTTCTCAGTCTGAGTCAGAGGCAAAAATTCTCCGTCGCTTGAGACGAAAATTTTATTTGTCAGACCTATCCCCTATAGGAAAAATGCAAAAATGACTAACAACTGATGAAATGTTCTTGGGAAAACTAATCTGTGGAAAACCTCTATTTTGGCAAGTCTAGGTTAAAGGTAAAAATTCTCTATTGGTGAACAAGAAAATTCTATTTCTCAGACTTATTTGCTACGATCAAAATTCAACAATAACTAACAACTGATGAAATGTTTTCTGGAAATCTCATCTGTGGGAAACTTCTCTTTTTCTCAGTCTAAGTCAAAGGCAAAAATTACAAGAAAACTCGATTTGCCAGACCTATCTCCTACCGGGAAAAATTCCACAATGACTAGAAAGTTATGAAAATTTATCTGGAAACCTCATCTGTGGAAAACCTCCCTTTTTCTCAGTTTGAGTCAGAGGCAAAAATTACAAGAAAACTCGATTTGCCAGACTTAACTTCTACTGGGAAAAATTTCACAATGACTAGAAAGTTATGAAAATTTATCTGGCAAACTTACCTCTGGGAAACCTCTGTTTTTCTCAGTTTGAGTCAGGGGCAAAAATTCGGGCGTTACTTGAGAAGAAAATTAGATTGGTCAGACCTATCTCCTACCGGGAAAAATTCCACAATGACTAGAAAGTTATGAAAATTTATCTGGAAAACTCATCTATGGGAAACCTCTGTTTTTCTCAGTCTAAGTCAAAGGCAAAAATTACAAGAAAATTAGATTGGTCAGACTTACCTCCTACCGGGAAAAATTCCACAATGACTAGAAAGTTATGAAAATTTATCTGGCAAACTTACCTCTGGGAAACCTCTGTTTTTCTCAGTCTAAGTCAAAGGCAAAAATTACAAGAAAATTAGATTGGTCAGACTTACCTCCTACCGGGAAAAATTCCACAATGACTAGAAAGTTATGAAAATTTATCTGGCAAACTTACCTCTGGGAAACCTCTGTTTTTCTCAGTCTAAGTTAAAGGCAAAAATTACAAGAAAATTAGATTGGTCAGACTTACCTCCTACCGGGAAAAATTCCACAATGACTAGAAAGTTATGAAAATTTATCTGGAAACCTCATCTGTGGAAAACCTCCCTTTTTCTCAGTTTGAGTCAGAGGCAAAAATGGCAAAAATTCGGGCGTTACTTGAGAAGAAAATTAGATTGGTCAGACCTATCTCCTACCGGGAAAAATTCCACAATGACTAGAAAATTATGAAAATTTATCTGGAAACCTCATCTGTGGAAAACCTCCCTTTTTCTCAGTTTGAGTCAGAGGCAAAAAATACAAGAAAATTAGATTGGTCAGACTTACCTCCTACCGGGAAAAATTCCACAATGACTAGAAAGTTATGAAAATTTATCTGGCAAACTTACCTCTGGGAAACCTCTGTTTTTCTCAGTTTGAGTCAGAGGCAAAAATTCGGGCGTTACTTGAGAAGAAAATTAGATTGGTCAGACCTATCTCCTACCGGGAAAAATTCCACAATGACTAGAAAGTTATGAAAATTTATCTGGCAAACTTACCTCTGGGAAACCTTTGTTTTTCTCAGTCTAGGTCAAAGGCAAAAATTCGGGCGTTGGTTGACAAGAAAATTCTATTTTTCAAACTTATCTCCTACCGAAAAAAGGTAAATTCTAAGAATAAAAAAATCAAGTTAATTATCCCACTACTTTTTTTCCTACTCCCTATTCCCTATTCCCTATTCCCTATTCCCTAAAAAATGATTTTCCTAGAACTTGTCTTACAAAATTTCGGACCATACTCTGGTAAACAAACAATAAACCTTCGCCCTACTCTTACCGATCACCCTCGCCCCATCATCTTATTTGGAGGTATGAATGGAGGAGGAAAAACTACTCTTTTAGATGCTATTCGCCTCGCACTTTACGGTCATCGCGCCCAATGTTCAACTAGGGGAAATTTAACTTATGGCGACTTTCTTTCTCAATGTGTAAATCGTAATACTCCACCTACAGAAAAAACTCGCATTGAATTAGCTTTTGAACATATTCAAGATGACCAAATTGTTGAATATCGCATAGTTCGTACCTGGGAAAAAAATCCTAAAGACGGCAAAGATAGTTTGGGAATTCTTGATGGTGAATGGCCTGATTCTTACTTAGCAAATGCCTGGGATGAATATATAGAAAATCTCTTACCTTTGGGAATTTCTAATCTATTTCTCTTTGATGGAGAACAAGTAAAAGAGTTAGCTGAACTAGAAACTCCTCCACCTTTGGTTGTAGATGCAATTCAATCATTATTAGGACTGGAATTAGCTGAACGTCTGGCAACAGATTTAGATATTTTGGTGACTCGGAAAAAGAAACAAATTGCTAAAACTACAGAATTAAAAAATTTAGAGGAAATTGAACAAAAACTGCATCAGCAAAAGACAGATTTGGAAGTTGCTACAGAAAAATCGAAAGATTTGGGAAATAAATTAAAAAAGGCTCAACAAAAACAGCAAAAAGCCATGAGAAAATTTGTCTCGGAAGGGGGAAAAATTGCTGCTGAAAGAAGTCAGTTAAAACAAGAATTTCAAGATGTCGAATTAGAGATGGAAAATGCTCGTCAGGAAATGATTGAACTTGCTGCGGGAGCTTTACCTCTGGCTTTAATTTCTCCTCTTTTGGAACAAGCAAGTTCTCAAGGTGATGTAGAGATTTTACGACATGAAGCAGAAATAGCTTTAGATGCTTTTCAAGAAAGAGACCGACGTTTAGTTAATTATCTGAATGAGTTGTCTATTCCTGCTGGCAAAATTAGTAAAATTAAAACGTTTCTCCATCAAGAAAATATGATGATTGAAGAGGATATTAATCAAAGTGATGAATCTTGGTTATTAGCAGATGAGAAGGCATTAACTTTACTAGAAAATTTGTTGCGCTATGAGATTGAAAATTGTCGGAAAAATGCTCGGGAAAATTTAACTCGTCTCAAAGATTTTGAAGTGGAAATTAATGTTTTGGAAAAGCAGTTGGTAAGTGCGGCATCTCCGGAAGCTTATGAAATTTTGGAAGCTGCTTTACAGGAGGCACAAACTGAGTTAGCTAGGATACAGATAGCTTGTGAAAATAGTGAACGCGATTGTAAAAAATTGGAGGATACTATTACTCAAACCAAGAAGGAATTATTTAGTTATACTGATGAAACTATAGAACGTCACAATATTCAAAATATCATTGAATCTTCTGGCAAAGTGAAGAAAACTTTGCAGCTATTTAAAGAGAAGTTAACTTTGAAAAAGTTGAATAAGTTAGAGATGGAAGTTACTGAGTGTTTCCGCTATCTTTTGCATAAATCAGATTTGGTACATCGCGTGGCTATTGATACTAATAACTTTGCTCTTTCTCTCTACGATAATCAAGGACAAATTGTTCCTAAACATCGCATTTCTGCTGGAGAAAAACAGCTTTTGGCAATTTCTTTTTTATGGGGTTTGGCAAGGGTTTCTGGTAGAAATTTACCCGTCGCTATTGATACACCTTTGGGTAGATTAGATTCATCCCACCGTCAGAATTTAGTAGAACGTTATTTCCCTTCTGCTAGTCATCAAGTTATTCTTTTATCTACTGATACTGAAATTGGTAAATCAGAAGTAAAAAATCTCCGTAACTTAGAGGCGATCGCTCACGAATATTTGCTGGAATATGATGCTCAAAAAAATCAAACTAATCTGGAAAAAGGATATTTTTGGTAAGCAAATTTTGGCGTTGGTAATTTTAGGTATGATACTATGTCCGGATAAGAGCGCGATAGAACTCCGTGACCTTTACGCGACCAAAAAACTTTCTCCTTCTAGTCCTATTTCTTCTGTCTTTCTTCCCTCCTGACTCCTGACTCCTGGCTCCTGACTCCTGACTCCTAAAGAATTAAGACTAATATCATACACGCGCTTTACCAACGCCCAAATTTTTTCCCTTTACTTTTTCAACTTAAGTTGTCTAAGTAGGGTTTGATGATTAAACATAAAAGCATTGACATATAAGGGTTTTAGGGTTTTTTAGTTAAAACCAACATTCCGCACTTCAGAATGTAGCATAAAAAGATACATGAATCATCATCAGAATTTTAGCCAACAAATTAATTGTATGGAACCCACATTCCGCACTTCTTAACATTTAATTGATAAATAAATTTTATACTTCGGCTAATATCCTTAGCCAGCAATTGTTTTAGCCATTCAAGCTAAAATCCCAGAATGTAAATTTTTGTTACTAAAATTATCATAAAACAAGGAATATTGGCGTTCGCAACTCCTGTAAGTACATTTTATCGTTCAAGAAATTTTGGGAATGTAAACAGATATAAAGATATATTGAGAACTGCGGAATGTGGGATGGAACATAAAAAAGTGAGGGTTAGAGTATAGTTGTTGAACCAGGGAGTTCTCTTGCCAGCAAAAAACACAGTCAGCCAAAAAGTCAAACTCCCTCGCTGTTTTAAGGATGCATCATACTCAGACCAGTTTTTGAGCCGATACAAGGACTTAGATTTACTCATACCTACTGACTGTATTTTGTGTACCATCTTAACTTCTTTATTTTTACCCTAAACATCATCTTTTGTGCAACAAAGCCTATAATTAGAGTATTTTGGCAAAATTTATTTACAGTTAGCAACATTTATAATTATGAAAATCAACTATGTTAACCTGTCTTTATATAAGTTATGATGATTTTCTCATTTAGGCGATCGCTATAATTTTTCAAGCGTTAGCGGAGCTTTGCGTCAGCAATCGCCTAAATTAGTAGGCGCTATATATAGTGTCTTTGCGTAAGTCCTGATATAGCTAATCCCATCCGACAACGCTCTTCCAAGGCATAGGGAACACTCGCACAAAAATGCTTTGTGAATGTTTCTATATTTTGCTGAAGTAAGTCATGGTAAAAGTTGAGACCCGAATCTTGGGATAAAAACTTAAGATCCGCTAATATAGCCTTGCTGGGAAATTGTTTTACTCCTTCTGCAATAGTCCCAAAGTGATTGAAGAGGGTTGTTAGTCGAGGACTTTGCAAACATAGTTCGCGAATTTGCTGGTAATTGTATTTTTTCATGTCTTTGGCTGTTTTATTTTTTATTTTTTTCGATTTTTACATAAATCAACTAAAAATCACGCGGTATTGATACAGTTCTTCATAAAGTTGTTGAATTACATTCTCATAGTTGGTTTCACAGGATTCAATAATTGCCTGACGATGAGGATGATCGAAACCATGTGTCAACAAGTACGGAGCATATAGCGGTTCATCAAAAATCAGACAACCATCTAACTGTTCAAATGATCTCGCTATCAGTGTTGAGCGACTTCTCGGGCAAGTCCAGAGGGCAATATGTTGATTCCTGGTCATTTTATTTATTCCTTTCTTAACCTATTTCTCAACTTGATAAACTCCTGACAAACTCTTTGTAAGTCTTCAGCACGAAAACCTTCAGCCAAAGATGGTGCGTACTGCTTAATGGCTTGAGATGCTCTTTGATTCCAACGAATAAAACCCTCTGTGTCGATCGCTTCTACTCCATCTTCAATAGCTGCCCGACGATTCAACTCAATTGCTTCAGCTATTGTACAACCTTGAGGTAATGCGATCTCAACCTTGCCCCCTTGTACGACTACAGGATAACCACCGGGCAAGCCATTGGGGCCTGGAACATGAGTATGTACTGGAGAATTTCCCAAAAGAGCTAAGACCACCTCTGCGGATAGACAACCGACAATTTGATTGATTTGCTCTCCTTTGATAGATTGGATTGGGGAAAGCAGTGTATCGATCTGATGGAACTGTTGCCCATCTAACCAAATACGAAGACCTTCTAGTTCGGTTAGCCGAGCTTCTGGACTCTCGGCTAAATTGATGACATGAGAATGATGGGCTATGACTTGAAAATGGCGAGTTTTACCCAAATTCAGTAGGGATTGAAGTAACGTAGAGATAATACCAACATTGCCTGCACCACAAACAATTGGCAACCCCAAATAACTGAGAAGTGGGTTGACTGCATCTGGGTAACAGACATTGACTAAAATTGAGTCAGTAGGCATTGTCCGTTTAATTAACGAGGCAACTCGTGCAACTAGGGCTGCTTGTAAGGGTAATGTAATGCCAAAACCCCCTTCCTTAATTAGAGAACACCAAGCAGACTGGGAAGCAGTAAATTCCCAGGGAGACTGAAGAGATGCTGTCTGTAAAATTAAACGTGGAGAGTAGGTTGCTAATTTATCGCTCAGGTCATTTTCACTATCCCAATCAATAGAATCGCCAATAAAAGTAACCTTCGATGAGAAGGCAACAGAACGGGCATTAGCAATAGTTACGACTTTATCTACCGAGTTTTTAGATCGTCCGATGACGCACAGTTTTAGTGATTCGGAGAAAGCCAGGGCGATCGCATAACAAAAAACTTGAGATACAGATCCAGTGCCGATAACTAGGATATCACAGTTCATTACCATCACCTCACTTCTTTCTGCGAGCGGCTGAAGTTACCGCTTCGAGTATTTCTTGATCTTGGAGCGTAGTTAATACCTCCAAAGCTTGCGATACAGGATTAACATCTTTACCTGTAATGCAGATAACTGGACTTTGAAGACTGGAGAAAAATTTTTCGGTTATATTGGCAGCTATGGTTTTACAAATGCCTTGACTGGCTGTCGCTTCTTCCACGATGACAACAGCACCAGTTTTTTGAATTGACTTGCCAATAGTATAGTAATCAATACTAGGTGAATCCAGCGATCGCAAATCAATCACTTCCACGAAAATTCCGTCATTTGCTAGTATTTTAGTTAAATCCTGGCAACGCCCAACGGCTGAACCATAGGTAACGAGGGTCATATCTTCACCAACTTCCGCAATCCTAGCTTTTGCCATAGAAATAAAATAGTCCAAATCGACCTTCGGGACTAGAAACTCTCGGTCTATAGAGAGATTTGAACTCGACGATCAAAACTGGGTCGAGGAATTGCATAGCAGAATTGAACAAACCGATGTAGTCAAAAGCATTAGAAGGTGCTAGGATACGCCATCCGGTGAATAGGGCCAAAAGACCAACTGGATTCATTGAATGATGTTCCCCCATTCCGAAACCTAGGGTCACTTTTGTACGAACTACAATGGGCAGATCGAGGGTGTTGCCGTACAAGTATCTTGATTTGCCAATTTGGGAAAAAAGTTTTTAGCTTTTTTCCCTTTAAGCACATTTTTTTTTCCCAAACTAATTGACCAAAATTTAATTACCTAATTCTATTCTCTTGTTCCATACACTATTGTATCATGTCCAGATGATTAGTGATGATTAAGAATTCCTAGTTTGAGGCCACAGCGTGAAAACAGGTTAACCCCCGAACAAATTCCTGCTGCTCCATAATTTTCTGACAACGATAGACCAGCAGATGTTCGAGCTTCATCTAAGTTTTCTGGTGAATAATCGCTCTTTGAAGTTTTATTATACCTAATCATCCGGACACGATATAATATCCTATATAACGCTATACCTTCAAGACCAGCTTAAAAATATGCATAGGAGTGTTGAGACATTTGAGTTAGGTGAGTCATGCAAGTACCCATCAGAAAATAAACTACCATCATTGCAGCAGCAGATGTAGCAACTAAAATACCAGCTAGCATTAGGGAAAACTCTCGATGATTAAATGATTCCTGCATGAGATGCAGAGACCAAGCCACTAAGGCCACATCAAGTATTAGAATAGTGAATAACATAAGTTACATTTTGTAACAGTTACTTTATTCTAACAACATTTCTTAAAAAAATAACCTAATTTTTTTACTAAAAAAATAGGCGTTGATGAAGCGCGTGTATGATATTAATCTTAATTATTTAGGAGTCAGGAGTCAGAACTCAGGAGTCAGGAGGAAAGAAAGAAGAAGAAAGAGTAGTAGAAGGAAAAAGTTTTTTGTTCATGCTCTTATCCGGAGAGGATATAATACCTCTTTTCACCAACGCCAAAAAATCTAAAAATCATCTTAACCATGTCTCACAGGAACTTGATGGTTAGCCAAATAATCTTTAATTTCCGACACGCTTAGTTGACCATAATGAAGTAAAGAAGCAAGTAAAGCCGCTTCTGCTCTACCCTCAGTTAAAGCCTCAAAAATGTGCTGACAGTTACCCGCACCGCCAGAAGCAACCACTGGAATTTGAACATTCTCTGCTATAGTTCTAGTAAGCGCTAAATCATAACCAGCTTGAGTTCCATCAGCATCCATACTTGTAACAAGAAGCTCTCCTGCGCCTCTTTTCTCTACTTCCAATGCCCAAGATATTGCATCTTTACCAGTATTTTCTCGTCCACCCCGCACATAAACGTCCCATCCTAATTTGTCTGGGTCTAGACGACGACGGGCATCAATAGCTACTACAATACATTGATTCCCGAAGCGGTCACTTGCCCGATCTATCAAGTCAGGATTCCGTACTGCTGCCGAGTTTATACTAACTTTATCTGCACCTGCTCTTAACAAATCTTTAATATTTTCTAAGGATTGGATACCACCACCCACTGTTAGAGGTATAAAAACCTGCTCTGCAGTCCTATAGACCACATCTATTATGGTTCCTCGGTCTTCGTGAGTAGCAGTAATATCAAGAAATACCAATTCATCAGCACCAGCATCATTATATACTTGGGCCAGTTCTACAGGGTCTCCAGCATCTTGAAGATCAACAAAGTTGACACCTTTAACTACTCGACCTGCATTAACATCAAGACAAGGTAAAATTCTTTTGGCTAGCATAGAAATAAGTTAGTTATAAACAACGGAGGGGTCAGGAGTCAGGAGGAAAGAAGGAAGAGCAAAAGGAGAAAGTTTTTTGATCAAGCTCTTATCCGGACATGATAGAGGAGTCAGGAGTCAGGAGTCAGGAGTCAGGAATCAGGAATCAGGAGTCAGGAGGGAAGAAGGAAGAGCAAAAGGAGAAAGTTTTTTGATCAAGCTCTTATCCGGACATGATATTAGCTATTCAATCTTATTAACTTTTACACAATTTAAGTAGCTATCAGCTTTTCCTTAGGTCATGCTCCGCAAACAGCATTTAGCTGGAGCGCTAAAAATTCAAGGGTTTAAGTCCCCCACGCTTATTTGAAAAAGCGCGTGGTGCGCCTTTTATGAGGGTTTTAATCCCTCATTATACACCTTGAGAAGCTGATGGCTGATAGCTGAGTGCTGAGTGCTACTTCAAGTTAATCCTTCAATGACAGGATGGTAATAAAAAGCTAATCCCAAAACGGCATAAGCTGCTAATAATAAAGCTCCTTCTAACCAATCAGAACGACCATCAGAACTTACAGAATTAGCAATTAATACTGCTACTACTACTGCTACTAATTCAAAAGGATTAAAATTCAAATCCATTGGTTGACCCAATAATAAACCCGCTAAAATTAACACTGGTGCTACAAATAAAGCAATCTGTAAACTAGAACCTACTGCCACTGAAACAGACAAATCCATTTTATTTTTCATAGCAACAGTAACTGCTGTAGCGTGTTCAGCAGCATTACCAATAATTGGAACTACAATTACACCAGTAAATAAAGTAGTTAATCCCAAAGTTGCTGTAGCTTCTTCGAGAGAATCAACCAATAATTCTGATTCAAATGCTACGGCTAAAGTTGCTATTAATAATACAGAAATCCACAGTAATAAATTAGGTTTATGCTTAGAATGTTCTTCTGATTCAGTATTAGAATCTGATTCTTCTGGCTCATTACCTGCCACACCAACTTCATATAAATAAGAGTGAGTCTTCATTGAAAATAATAAGGTGAGTATATAAACAGCAATTAAAACTACTGCTACTGCACCCGATAAATTCTGCATAGTACTTTGACTAATACCATCAGAAGTAGCATTTACAGCTGTTGGAACTAAAATTGCAATTACGGCTAAGTTCATTGCTGAAGCATTTAAACGAGCTACTACAGACTGAAATTTTTGTTCTTTGAAACGTAGCCCACCTAAAAACATTGCTAAACCCATTACTAACAATAAGTTACCAATTATAGAGCCAGTAATACTAGCTTTAACTACGCTTACTAACCCGGCATTTAGAGCAATAATACCAATAATTAATTCTGTAGCATTTCCGAATGTAGCATTCAATAATCCACCTAAGTTAGGACCAAGAACAACAGCAATTTCTTCTGTGGCTGTACCCATCCAACCTGCTAAAGGAATAATTGCAATAGCAGATGTAATAAAGATAGCTGATGAACCCCATTCTAGGAAATTACCTGCAATTGAAATTGGAATAAATACTAATAAAATTGAAATGATTGTTTGTGTGTTTAGCATAAGGTGTAAATTCCCAGTTTAGTAAATCAGAAATTAGGCAAAAATCAGTAGGACTTGCTGAAAAAGTATTTTGCGGAGGGGTATAATTCAGGATTAAGAAGTCGGGAGTTAGAAATCAGGATAAATATGAAAAACCCAAGCAATAGATAGAAAAAATAGGGGATTTTTTTGGATATCCTAGACTGATTATAGCAAATTAGCAGTTCAAATGAGTTTAAACTCTTAAATAGCATAGGATTCAACTAAATAAAAATCCATTTTTCTGAGAATTGCTTTTTTGTATTCCCATAATCCTTGCGTAAAATTCTACCTTAATAACCGATTAATTCAAACCTGACAGAGCAATATAATCTCGATCTCTTCCCAGTTTAGCTCATAGTTTTTAGCGGACTTAAAAATACATTTTTTGCTATACACCACGAGTTGCAATTTATTAGGAGTCAGGAGTCAGGAGTCAGAAGTCGTATGGGAATAGCTTCAATACCGATTTTGAGGTAGGAAATGCTCTTTTTTGTCAAAGGGACATTCCCTGAACTTATATTTTAATCGCACTTATTATTCGTAACATTCTTTTTTCACGCTTGGTATTATACCAATAACGATTAAACCAATAAAGTATACTGATAGAAATACCTAAAAAATCAGATAACCAAGTTGATCTTCCGTCTTAATATGTGTCAGAAAATTAGCTATGTACATTGGTGAACGAAAACTGATTTATTTAACGAAAAATTAATATTTTCCAACACATTTTACTTAGGGTTTGCGCTTCACTAGTCTTGTTGCTGAGGTAGGAGACAGCTATACTGAAGACAGGAGACAGGAGAAATGGCTCGGGAGCGAAGAGGTAGGAGCGGGCGTTTTGTTAGAATGATTTTTCTGCCATAATCGTCCCAAAATACTATCTTTTTGAGCTTTTTGAGCTGAAAACAGGTGCACTTTTTTATACCAAAAAATGCTACAACCAATATCAGTCAATGCTTTAATATTTAATCAGCAAGCCCTACTTAGACAAATAAGCCTGTTAAAAATAGTGGGATAGGTTCATTCTGTAATTACTTCAATATTCAATTTCCTCTACTGCTCTACTCCCCACAACTTTATAATAAGTAGGGTTTGCGCTTCACTAGTCTTTTAGTAGGAGACAGGAGACAGGAGACAGGAGACAGGAGACAGGAGACAGGAGTAAGAATGAACCTATCCCA
>NZ_JAAHGH010000055.1:0-38336 GCF_010672525.1 Okeania sp. SIO2B3
TTCTTTCGTAGGGACGCCCTTATGCAACGTCCCTACCATTTGTAACAAACATTTATCACGCTTGGTATAAGTCTTGTCCCTAAAATAATATTAGGGAACAGCTCATCTGTAGGAAAAACATTTTCCCTTATTTGGTCGATCATCAGCATCAGCCCTAAGCAGCTCATTACTTCCTATATACATGAGCCATCTTAGTTTTTTCATATTCCATCACCCTCTTTTTATTCCTTTAATTTAACCTACGCCTAATACTTCGCTTTAAACTTCGGAGTAAATTTTTTAATCTAGTTAAATTAACTTCCTTATTACCATAACGCCATCCCACATAAGCTTGAGAAATTTCTTCAATTATTTCTACTTCATTTATTGAATTATATTCCTTTATAGCTTGAGTATATTCAAAAGGTGTCTGAAAACGATGTTTAACTAATCCCTTACTCGCCATTAAACTCAACATTTGTTGATATATACTCTCCATTGGAGATAACTTAGCTAACCATCGACCGTAACGCCATCCTCGCCAAAATATATACAATAACCATCCCAAGAAAGCCAAAGAAGTAGCTAAAATTAAACCAGTAAATATGCCTTGCCAACCTTGAGAAAAGAGAGCAAAAAACCAACTAAGAATTCCCAATACCCAACGGAATATTCCACCAATAAATCTCTCTAAAAAACCAGTTACAGGAGAAGGCAACCAACCAGCTACCCACTTCCAAAAAGTCATTAATGCACTAAAAGTTTCATTTTTTTCAATAGAAGGAGGAGTTAAAGGCATTCCCGGAATAGGATTAAAAGCAAACCATCCATACCCAGGAAAATATACCTCCGTCATCATATAAGCATCTGTATTTTTAACCACATATAAACCAGTAAAAGGATTAAATTCTCCAGGAGAATAACCCGCTACTAATCTTGCCGGAATTCCAATAGAACGTAACATTATTGTCAAAACAGTAGAGAAGTGGTCGCCATAACCGCCGATAATTTTTTCCCCTTCCGGGCTATTTTGATAACCGAACAAAAAAGCTGATACTAAATCTTCACCTTCAGCAAAAAATGGAGGTTCTTTTTGCAGTTTATAATTAGGATTTTGTTTGAGATATTGGGCTAAATAAAGTGCTTTTCCATAGGGTGATATTATGGGATTACTTGATTGAGCTACTTTATTTTTGTTCGCTAATATTTCCTCTGTTCTTTGTCTTACCTTTTCGGAAATTTCTGGAGGAATTTGTAAATAATACTTGCTGATACTTTCTGGATAATTTGTACCTGCTTTACTCAAAATATCTTGGTTTCTATAAGGAACATCAGAAATGACTGTGTACGTTAAACCTTCCCTCAGTTCAAGAGGAGAACGCAAATTACCATCAGGATCTATGGCAATTTTTTCAGTGGGAAAATATACTTCCCTTGCTTGATATAAAGCCGGAATTAAATTCGGCAACTGAGAAACAATTGTGTAGCTTTGAATTACCTCTCTAGTTTCATTTTCAAACCTATTTATTGGCAAATTAACATAAAATTGGTAAGACCAACGAGGGCGATTTAAAGTAAAAGAATTATCATTCCGAGAAATTTCCCAACCTTCACCTGTATACTTATCAAAAGCTAAAACTCGCCAAAAACCCTCCGCTTGCGACCTCACCCGCATCACAACTTGAGGAACTAATTTTCCGCGTAAATTTTGATTAATTTTAGTATTAAATCCATAATAATAAGTATTATCTAAAGTTCCAGGACCTGATTCTTGATTAGTTCCACTTTCTCCACCAGAATCATCTCCATCCCCTCTACCTTGACTAATATAACCGGGGTTCGTAATAGTCCGACCATCAAAATTTTCTACATCAAAATTAATCGGCGCACTAACAGGAAAAGTTCGTACTTGATAACCTGGTAATCTAGGTAAAAGAGCAAAAATTCCTAAACCTAATCCAATAATTACTAATAATAATATTGTTAATCGCTTGGGAGATAAAGTAGCATTTAATAAAGATATTTTCTTCTGCTTTTTCTTAACTTCTGATGTTTGACCTAAAATTCTCGACTCTAAACCTAACCTAGACCTATAATCTAAAATAAGACAAGGAATAGCGATCGCTATAAATAACAGCAACACTGGGCCATAAGTTAAAGTTTGACTGATAGTACCTGCGACTCCTAACAAAATTAGCCCGATAGTCATCGAATAACCCAAGTCTTTCCGTTTAGGCAAGTCAAAGCTATGTAAGACCTGAAGTTGAATCAAGAATTCCCCCAATACCAGTCGCGTATCACTCAACTCAGTAACTAACCTACCCAAAAAAGCAGCTAACACCAATAACATTCCGATCGCCAAACAAAATTTAGCTGGTATGTTTCTTTTGTAGCGGTTATACCAACTCCAAATTGCCCCTACAATACTTAGGGGAGCGGCCCAAAAAGTTAAAGGAAGTTCGTTTGTTGCTACCCCGGCGGCTACATCAACTGCAATAATGCCTACTATAACTAACGCCTGTACCATGACTCGCAATAGAATAGAATTTTCAGGAACAGGTTTAGGTGCTGCTTCTATTTGTCGCCACAGAGGTCCTAATATAGGAAGGTTTCGCACCTCCCAACCAGAAAAATTAGACATAATTTTTGGTAGATGCTTTTCAACAATTAATAATTAATAATTAATAATTGCCTCTTTTGTCAAAGGAGAAGATTGACGAACAGGAAAATTTTTATTTATTATCCCTTGAAAAGGGGAGGCTTTAAACCACAATTTTTCGGTCATAAAAATCGTCAAACTTTGAACGGATAGGCACGTTTGATAATTAACAATTAATAATTAATAATTAATAATTACCTCTCCTTTTAAAATAAAAGGATTGATGAACGGGAAAATTTTTCTTTATTATCCCTTTAAAAGCATAGGCACGTTATCAACTCAAAATTCAAAAGTTACATTAATCCTCTTAGTTTATCAGAAGAAATAATTCTAAATTCTCAGTTCTAAACTCTAAATTATTGAAGGCGAATAACAAATTTTAAAGATTGCTCCCAGTTGAGAAATTTAATAATTAGCTGATATGTTTGTTCTGGTTGTGGGTCAAATAACTCTACACATAGAGTACCCGCATCTAAACGTTGAGCAGTCGCTTCAACTCCTCTTCCTTGAAGTTGGAAACTTGCGGCTTCAGGTAGTTGACCTTTAACCTTTAAACACGTAGAAGAATTATCTTGAGGAATATAATATTCAGCTTCAATGCTAACCCACCCTAGAGCAGTTTCCCACTGTCTTTTTGTTAATGACTGATTCAAATGACAAGTCAAACTTAAGGATGAGATAATTTCTTGGGCAGCGAGCAAAGACAACAACATTTGCTGCTTTGGAGTTGCAGTATTATAAGAGGTAATACCATTGGACATCAATTCTCCATCGCGGGTTCCACCTACAAGCACTAAACCAGCTAGGTCATTTAAAGATTGAGATTGGTTTGGGAACAAACTATTCACTGCTCTAACCAATCTACTACCGGGCAGTAAATCAGATGGTACTTCCTGACAAGATTGCAAAAGTTGAGCAAATACATTCTCTGTTAAGGGTATATTTAACTTGCCCCACTTAATATTGTTCATCTGTGATGCCCACAAATTAATAGGGGAAAACCAGTTATTTACCTCTACGTCTGGATATTCAGCATCGTAGTTTACCAGATTATTTTCCCAAGGAAATCTTGGGGGTTTAGCTTCAATCTTGGCTTTAAGTCGTTTTTGTAATACAGTCTCGAAACGATTATACACGGTTGGTACTTCTCCGGATGTAAGTGGCTGACTTTCGTGGTCGTAGGGGTCGTCAATTTCTTCAGCACCAAGTGGGTCTAATTCTTCCCACTCTAACTGTTCCACCCTAACTTCTTTGTTTCCATACTCAATCTTGTTTTGATTTTCCCCTACGTTTGATACTTCTTTAGAATTTGGCCCTAATAACCAGTCAAAGAAATTATCCTCAAAAGTTTCCACCTGTTTATTCGTTTCGTTATTCATCAGTTGACGCACTCGCTCCGGAATTTGAATGATTTCGTAATTCCCAGGCAAGTTCCAGTAACTTATGCCACTTCTTCTTCACCTGGTTTACTTTACGACCTAAAGTCTTGGCGATCGCTTCGTCAGAAAGACCTTTATGCTTCAAATCTAGCAAACTTTTCTGTTCTGCGTCAATTTGCTTATGCAAAGCTGCCCATTCTGTGGGAGTTAAGCCTAAATTATGCTCTAAGTCTGCTTCTAACCATTGATGAACTAACTCCCACCTATGTCCCATGGCAAATTTTAGCAAATGGTACTTAAAGCGCTGCTGTAAATAATCCCTTTGTCTGGGAGTAAGACCTAAGATAGATTCTATTTCCCCAGTTGATAAGTCTTGTAAACGCAGTGCAAAGTAGTCTGCACAGTCTTGCTGCTGACGTTCCTCCAGATAGGCCATAAGTTCTTCTACAACCACCTGGCGCAGAGAAGCTATATCATCACCTGTATCCTGTTGTGCGACCATTGCTTCTCGCACTTGTTGCATAGACCCATCATTCCATGTCTTATCTGAGTCAGTAGTTGTTCCCTCCGCTGCTTGGTCAATATCTACAGATGTTTCCTTTGGTTGTTGATGGGAAAATGTTTGAGCACGCAGAATAATTAATTGTTGACTACGACCACCAGACAAAGGTATGCGTCTTTTGCCATAACGCTCTGTAAAGGCCATGTACTCTGCCAGTTCTAATAATGTATGGGGAGTGTACATTATTGGCAGCTCAGTTTCTCGTCTGAAAGCATTTAAAGCCTCCAGATAAAATTGTTGTAAAAAGTCCTCAATCAGATTTAATCTTGCCTGATAACTTGATTGTATTTGAGGAGGAGTGATATACCTATAAACAATCGCACTTAGACTGCTATGTAAATGTATTCTTCCTTCTCTAGAACCAAGCTTGTAGTAATGTAGACATTGTCTCAGACGATGTTGAGCTAGATTCTTTGCCCATTTACTTATTTCCCCAGAAGCTTGAATTCTTTTGCTTTCTATGCAAATTCTTTCTACTTCCTGTTTAATACGCTCTGCTACTGATTGGCAATTTTGCTTTGATGCACGAGTAGATTGCTGAAATTCATCTAGCAAGAGCTTTAAATTTTCTTCGCCAACTTGGCAGATTTCCCCCATCATTGTATTAATAAATTAACTACTAATAATTTCTTCGATTCATTACATATACACCCTGATTTCATACAATTTCTGAAAATACTAGATAATAAATTATGGACTTAGATAGACAAATCCAAACACTCATTAAAAATTCACCTCAAAATGGAAATACAGCAGAAATTGTTGAAGCAATTACACCTGCCTTGAAACTTTTAGCTCAACAATTACAACATTTAGAATACTATATTTTGCAAACTTTGTCACACAATTGGGTTTTGACTACCCTTGGTCATCGTAATAAATCTGAATTAGAAAAAAGTGTCATTTATGCTTTTTCTACTCAAAAAGATGCTTCATCTTCTATTGTAGAGGATAATGTAGTTGCTACACCTGTGCCAGTTGTTTATATACTTTTCCAAATGATAGCAATTGAACCTTTAGATAGCCTTGTCTTTTTTGAACAACCTGGTAATTTGACAATGGCTACAGAAGTTAAGAGAGAGGATGTCCAAAAGCTGATAAATATATATCTCCAACAGTATCAGACATCCTCTAATTCCCACTCTAGCAAAATTCCTCCAGATATTGCTTAAAATAGCAATCAGCACCTCAGCAGTCAGCCATCAGCAACTCAATTGCCGAACACTATAAGGAAAAGCTAATAGCTAATTAAAAAGCACCTCCTGAAAAAATGCTCACTAATAGATACCTAATTCTATGCACAAATTTTTAGGCTAATAGCTGATAGCTGATAGTTAGTTAAGGCATTGAAATACCCTCAAAGCTTGTCTGATATTAATTAATAGTTCAACCATCTCAAGTAAATAGAGAAAATAGAATTTAACCGAATAATTAATAATTAAATAATTCAGCTTTATCAGCCTCCCCTTCAAGGGGAAAAAAATTTATTTTTTCCTTTTAGTCAATCCTCTTCTTAAAAGGGAGAGGTAATTATCCATTATCCATTATCCATTAACGAAATAGCACAGTTAAACTCATCTGAAGACAGACTAGATTGCTATAAAAAAATTAATAGGTCTACATCAATTAATTGCCTTTATTAAGCTTTATCCTACTGCTAGTATTAATTAACTCTTCGCTAACTTATTGAAGAATACTAAAAGTTAATACAGCCGACTTAAAACATAGTCAGTAAGATTAATCAGAGCTTGACGAGAATCACAATCTGGCAAGGATTTTAAATGTTCTACACCCATTTTCGCGTATTTAGTAGCTAATTCCTGAGATTTTTCAATACCGTCACTATCTTTAATCAATTGGATGGCCTCTTCTAAATCGCCATCTTGGGCTAATTCTCTTTCGATTAGTTTTTCTAAAGTTGGCTTTTCTGCTAAAGCATATAATGTAGGTGCTGTCAAGTTGCCACTTTTCAGGTCTGAACAAGCAGGTTTTCCGAGAGATTCTGTTGCACTGGTAAAATCTAGTATGTCATCTACTATCTGAAATGCCAAGCCTACATATCGGCCATAGTAGTACATATCCTGAGCTAGTTCTGGTGAGACACAACTAAGAGTAGCCGCAGCTTTAGAGCTATTAGCAATTAGAGAAGCTGTTTTATAGTAGCTCTTTTCTAAGTAAGCATCTATGGATAAGTCAGTATCAAATTTATGTAGTCCTTGCTGAATTTCTCCTTCTGCAAGGTCCATAATTACTTCTGAAAGTAGTTTGACTACTTCTAGATTATCTAGATTGGCCAAATACCAAGATGATTGAGCAAAGAGAAAATCTCCGGCCAGTACTGCAACACGATTGGTAAATAAACTATGAACAGTGGGGACACCTCGGCGAATTTCTGATTCGTCTACTACATCGTCGTGAACTAAGCTTGCAGTGTGGATCATTTCTGTGATTTCTGCTAGACGACGATGTTTAGGACTAATTTCCTGATTTGGCATGGTAGTCCGTGAAATTAAAAAGACTATAGCTGGTCTCACTCGCTTTCCCTGTACGCGGAATAGATGTTCTGCTGCTGCGTACAGAATTGGGTGACGAGCACCTACCAATTGTTTTAAGTTATCTGTTAGCAGTTTTAGGTCTGCTTCTACTGGTGAAAATAGGAGAGTTGAAGTGGTCATGGATTAGCCAATCAAGCTACAAGTTAACAAAATTTTACATATTATATTCTTATTCTAAGCCAACCATCCTTCATATAGGTAAAGTAGATTTTTTTTATAAATTATTTTTTGTTTTTTGATAGATAAAATACATTTTTATAGTATATTGTATCTAATTGTTAAGTAACTCTCAAAATCCTATATACAAATAGTATTGACTGTGTTATTTTAATAGTAAGAACTGTAATCATTCAAGTATTCAAAGTTGTTAACTATAATAGGAGAATGCTAGGTAATTCTGTAAGGAACTAGACTTATTATAGATTCATCTCTCAATTTACCTAATTATCAAGATCGGCTAGGAATAGTAGAGAATAATTGTTCACCATTCATTATCAGGTTGACTCAATCTACTATAACTATTTAGAGTAAAAAGAGATAATAGTTACATTTTAGACATCTCCGGAAACTAAGTTTTTACCCAGGTATTTCAAGGGTTTGAGATTAATTATTGGAGAGGTCTTTTGAATTAAAAAAGTAAATAGACCAAAAATTCCTCATATAGTTATAAAGTTACCTATTGGGGAAGAGAATAGTCAACAACTTCTGAGCTGGAATACATATAATTTAGTCATCATCATATTTGATCCAAATTAACCTCAAAGTTTTTGCTATGTGGGTTATATCGATTAAGCTATCAGGCACTCTATCTAACTAATTAATGATAATGAAGATAACTTAATAGCTGCATAGTTTGTCTGAGATATATTGACCAATGACTGAAGTGCAGAAATTGAGTTAACTTAAGCTTCTAGAAATCTATGGATTATTAGTTACTAAAACATAGTCCCAGGCTAAAATTTTAGATCGATAGATGATGTAATTAAGCAATATAATTGCTAAAAATTGCCATAAATTGATAGTATTCCAGGTTACCAATCGTACTCAGTAATTATCAACAATTTCTAATCTGAATAACCTCTTCTCTAAAAATGTACCTAGGATCTAAATTTAGAGACTACCTAAGCAGAAGTTAACTTAAAAGAACAGTTCAAGTATGTGAACTGAAAAATCAAAATCTCTGCTACTTTGCATTACTCTTTAATGCTACAACCTTATGAATACAAAGAGTTTAAGACTTTGTCTATAAGTTTCTTTTGCTCTAAAAATCAATTAAAGGATAATTGTTTTTCTTAGTATTGATTTCAATTAATTACTAAGTAAAGAATACTCAATTAATCTTTAATTACTTAGCTTTTGAGCTAAGAAATACTTACATCTCAATCCTCCTCACTATACCATTTAATAAAACTATGAACTACAATCACATTCCTGTAATTATTCCCATTCTAGCAACTGGTTATGTATTTACTGTATATTTACTATTAACATTAGCCCAAAGAGGTGCAAAAATCACAAGAAATAAATCTTGGCAACAAGGCATTGCTAACTCAAGAACTAATTTGCATTAATAAAAAACAGCAGATAATACTATAGTTCTATATGAACTATAAATTATCTGCTATTAAGATTAATTTGATTACTAAATATTATAGCAGTCGAAGGAAAGTTAGGATAGATAAAAAGTTTAAAACTCAGACAACGCCTGATTTTTCCTTCTTGCTGCTTGCTTGTGCTATCAAATAACTAATAAAATATTTGACATTTGTGTAAGAGTGGTAATGCCAAATTAATATATATAAAGTTGCATAGAATAATATCTTATTTCTGTTTATCAAAATAATATGGGTCGCGCAACCCCGCCTTGACTGGCGAAATTTTTTTGGAGCGGGGCTCAAATACCCTACTTCCCCTCCTGGGAGGGGCGGGGGTGGGTTGGGTTAACTTCTGACTTCTGACTTCGTTAAATCCCCAACATAAATTCTATGCCATAGAAATAGGTTTGTCTAGAACCGTAGAGAAAGAAACTGATTGTACAATTGGTTTATAACCAAGCCATTGTAATGATAATTCAGCAAATTTTTGAGCAGAACCGCTAACTACGAATTTTGTCGGTTTTGCTTTCTCATAGTTTTGCAAATTCATAATTTCTAGCTTTTTCGCAGCTACTTTCACTAGAGATACAGCAGGGTCTACAAAATTAACATTTCTAGGTAGAAAAGAACGCAATATTGGTTCTAAATAGGGATAGTGAGTACAACCATAAACCAATGTGTCAATTTTTTGCTGTATTAATGGCATCAAATATTCTTCTGCTATCTGATATGTATAAGGGTTATGTAACTGATTTTGCTCTATTAAAGGTACGAAATAGGGACAGCCTACTTGCCACACTTTAGCAGAAGCATTTGCCTCTAGAATTGCTCTACGATAGGCATTACTAGCAGCAGTTGCAGGGGTAGCAATTACGCCTATTCTTGTTCCTAATTCTACTGCAGCATTAGCCCCTGGTACAATCAGTCCTAGGATCGGAATATCAAATTTAGACTTGATTTTTTCTAAAGCAAGAGCTGAACTGGTATTACAAGCCATCAACACCATTTTAACTCCACTTTTGACTAACCATTCTATAATTTCATCTACAAACTGTACAATTTCTTTGCTAGTTCTTGTACCATAAGGTAATCTTGCTGTATCTCCAAAGTAAAGAATAGATTCACTAGGCAACTGTCTATATAGCTCTCTCAGAACAGTTAGACCTCCTATGCCACTATCAAAAATACCTATTCTTTTTTGTCTAGTTTCAACGATCATTATTGATAGTCTAGAAATATTATTCAAATCAAATAAATATAACTATAATGTATCGGTTGAAAATCTATCTAATTTTTCCTATTTTTCCTATTTATTTTAGTTTGAATAGATCAAAATTATATAATTCTTTATCAACTGAAGTGAAGAAAATGGGAATTGTCGAATATATTTTGGTTATCATTACTGAATAAGATAGGTTAACACTATATATAGCAATGTAATGTAAAAATATCTTTGTAGCGCCAAAAATTTATTGTTTAGGTTAATTTTTAGACACTACAGTTCAAAAATCACATTTAATTGCTACATATAGTATTATTATTGTCAGTTTCAGCTTTATGTTAGAGGGGCAAACTAGCCAACAAACTCTAATCGAGCTGGTTTTTCTGCTGGTGCTTCTGTACCCTTGAGATAGGCTAATACCGTATCTGCGTCAGATGTCTCGAATGGATCGTCACCATAGTTGTCACTAAAACCTTCTTCAACAAATATCTTTTCGATTTTACAGTCATTGACAACCATTGCATAGCGCCAGGAGCGCATACCAAAACCGATATTGGACTTATCTACTAACATTCCCATTTTACGAGAGAATTCTCCATTGCCATCTGGTAATAGGAATACATTTTTGGCATTCTGCTGCTTACCCCATTGGAACATTACGAAGGCATCGTTTACTGATAGACAAATAATTTCGTCTATTCCTTGTCCTTTGAATTCATCGTATAGTTCTTCATAGCGAGGTAAGTGAGTAGATGAGCAAGTTGGTGTGAAGGCTCCAGGTAATGCAAATAATACTACACGCTTGCCACCAAAAATTTCTTGGGTAGTTTTGTCTTGCCAACGATAAGGGTTAGGTCCATCAACAGATTCATCACGGACACGAGTTTTGAATACTACATCAGGAACGCGCTCAATAACCATAACTTAACCTCAAAATGATTTAGTAACTTAGCAATTCAATCTGTATCAGCTTTTACTGCTGTAAATCAGAATAATTCTTATTTAAGAATTTGTCAACGGCATTAAAGAAAAAATTTTATTTTTGAGGTTTGCTTGTGAATTTGTTGCACAATAAGGTATAGTTAGATATTTACTATTTAGCGTTTAGGGTTGTAGGTCGTAGGTGTTAGGTGTTGGCGATTGGGTTTTATATCAATTTTATGTTCCGTAACGGTTTTAACCAGAGGTAATTAGGGTTTGCGCTCAAAAGTCTTATGGGTGAGGGTAGGAGACAACCCACCCCTCGCCCCTCCCCCTCCCAGGAGGGGAGGGGAAGACAGGAGACAGGAGAAATGGATCGGGAGCGATGAGGTAGGAGCGGGCGTTTTGTCAGAATGATTTTTCTGCCCAAATCTTGCCAAAATACTAAATTTTTGAGTGTTTTAGACTGAAACAGGCGCACTGCAATTCGACCCTAAAAAGGCACTTACCTTTATCTGTAAATGCTTTGATCTTTAATCAGCAAGCCCTAATTATCAATTATCAATTATCAATTAATGAAAGCTATCCCTGATCAGGAACTTCTGAAAACCTTGTGGGGAGCAGGGGAGAAGGGAGAAAGAGTATAGATTTTTGGCAAAAGTACTTAAGTTATCGAAAAAATGTATTTTTCAATGCACTTTTTCTCCGGAAAAAGCCTCTCAAAGGCAAACACATAACTTGTCTATAATGTCTACGTTTTTTGTTAAGAAAGATGTTTATAAAGCATAGCTATTACAGGAGGTACTGTTAGGGTAGCTCCGACCTAGGAGGCTAACTGATAATTGAATTGACCTATACAAGTTTAATTATTTCAGCTCTCTATATAATATGAGTTGTTAAATAATTTTTGGGAATTTATTGAATTTTCAATCCTTAGAGTTATAAGTAGGAAATAAGTTTGCTATTACTCTTCAATTTAGAATAATTATTAGATTTAAAAATCGGATATTTTATAATCTACCAAAAGTTACTAACTTGATATCCTAGACTATTTAGCATAACTCTTAATAATGGTAGACTTAAACCAATTACATTGGTATGACAACCTTCTATTTTTTCAATAAATAAACCACCTTTGCCTTCTATGGCAAAACAACCAGCACATTTTAAAGGTTCCCCAGTCGCAACATAAGCTTCTATTTCCTGGTCGTTAACGGGAGCAAAATTAACTTTTGTCATTCTACAAATTACGATAGTTTTATTTTTAACTAGATCGATTAAAGCATGACCAGTGTACAATTGACCAACTTGACCACGCATTTTTTGCCATCGAACGATCGCTTCTTTCGCATCAGCAGGTTTACCATAGATTTCGTCATCAATAACTAATACTGAATCACATCCTAAAATTAAATTTGATTGTGTTTCAGATAAGTTTTCTTTCGTTAAAGACTTAGCTATTGTTTCTGCTTTAGCCTGGGCTAATGTTTCTACTAATTTTCGAGGTTCTATTAATTTAACTGTTGATTCATCAAAGTTACTAGGCATAACTATAGGATGAATACCAATAGTTTGTAACAAGCGAAGTCTCGCTGATGATGATGAAGCTAATATGAAGGTTGGAGTTTTCATATTTTCAAGCAAGCAAACAAATATTCCATAAAACATTGATAATTTGTCAGGACTATAGCCTATATTTAATGATATTTTTTAAGATTGGAAAACTTAAAAATTTGCTAGTCCTGACCAATATAAAAATTTCTCACTAATATATAGAGAAAGAGTTAATAACTTGCTCAAACTTATCATGTAGTTTTTGCCAGCGTGCTTCAGTAGTTGAAATATTCATAGTCAAAAGTTTACCTCGACTAACTCCTACACTTGCTAAGTTATGACGCTTTCTCCCATCAGGTAATTTAACAGCATATTCCAGTTGATAATATGTTTTAGCTTTATATTCTCGTGCTTCTGCACTTACTAATTCTGCTTCCCGACCAGAGTCTACTGGTGCAATGGCATTTTTGCTCAGTTTATATCCTACTTCAGTAGGAGTACCCAAGTCAGCCAGAGTTTTATCTCCGACTACGGGACTAATAACGACACTAACATTCTCAGTGGCCTCAACTAGGTCATGGAAGACTACATCCGGGCCATCAGATACTTTAACTTCGAGCCAACCGTTAGGATAAAGGAATTCATAACCATCAGTTGTATCCACAAAGCTTTGTAGTCCACCGCCAATAGAAACACAACCTGTTAATACTAGAGCGATCGCTACTAAACATAAACCCACTATTTTCTTTAACATTTTCTTTAATCTAGACTCTAAATAACTGGAGTTGGATTGAATTAAACTGTTCAGTCCCAACACTCAAGTAAATGTATTGTCTCATTAAATCTTGATTAATTTAACAAATTTGTGAATTTAATCAACTTCAAGAATTAATTTTTGCCAATCAGGAGCCAAAATAATTTACAGTTAAGGTATTTGTTTTGCACTGAGTAATATTTAGATATTGAGATTGAGTTTAGTGTGATGTTTTGAGCGATAAATAATTCTGAGTTATGAGTTTAATTCTGAACGACTGGCGAATTTAGCTGGCAATTATGGTAGAAGAATAATTGATTTTAATACTTAGCGAAATATGATGATTTAGTTGTCTTTAATTGATTGAGGTTCTGAATATCTCACAATCTAATTCTTGATTCTGAATACTGAAATATTTATGCCATTAATTACTTTCTCTATTCGCCAAACTTTGACTCATAAATCTGCGGTCAATATCCTGCAAAATACCAACATTCATTAATGGATAATTGATAATGGATAATTGATAATTACCTCTCCCTAAAAGGGAGAGGATTGACAAATAAGGAAAAAAATTATTCTCTTGGTCGATTGGATATGCTGCATGCAGGTTTCAGAGCCATCCCACCCTACGGGAAAGCTGCGCTTTTTCCTACGGAATGCTACGCAAACATGTCGCGTAGCGTTAATGGAGTTGTGCGCCAGCAAAACGACCGCTTTTTTCCCCTTGAAAGGGGAGGCTTTTAACCAGGATTGTTTAATTATTTAATTATTTAATTATTTAATTATTTAATTATTAATTATTCGGTAATTCCCCCACTTATTGCCATTAATAACCCCAAAAAAATCACCACAATTTGTGTTTTATATAATACCCATCCTCCTAGTAGCAGTCCGATTAAAAATCCAATCGCCCAACACTGAACATTAATTGCTAAATAAATACCATTTCAACAATGAATAATGAATAATGAATAATGAATAATTACCTCTCCTTGAAAGAAGAGGATTGACAAAGAGATGAAAATTTTTCTTTATTATCCCCTTAAAAGGGGAGGCTTTCAACCACAATTTTTCGGTAAAGATTCTGGTGCTAAATCCGCTACTAAAGCTGAGGCAGAAGGAGTATAAGAAATAATTACCGAATAATTAATAATTAATAATTAATAATTAAATAATTCGCGCCTTGAAGCCTCCCCTTTTAAGGGGAAAAAAACGGTCGAGGGATGGCGAGGAAACCTGCGCCATATCCAATCGACCAAGAAAAGAAAATATTCCTTATATTCAATTCCGTAGCGGTTTTAACCATAGGTAATTATCAATTATCCATTATCAATTAATGAAAATAGCAAATCAACTTAAAGCTAAAGTCGTCCATAAAATATTACCTATTTCTACTATCCCAGTAATACCGATTACGAGAAATCCTCATCCCCATAATATTGCTGAAATTATTAATGGTTGAGCATGGCTGAAATTTCGTAATTTTTTCGCAACTGATAATTGGAATATAACAGTCAAAGCAGTATTTCCTGTAAATATAGCACTGATAATTAGTGATGAAAAATTTCCGAAAACAAAGTTGTTTAAATATCAAGGTATTGTGCTGTGAATTTGAGAAATGTAGAAAGTAAAAAAAATATTCACTAGCACAAAAATAATTAGAGTTATAATGATCGGATACATTTTAATCTCAATCTTTGTTCTGTGTTACCAAAAGCTCTAAAAATTAATATCTGATCGAGTCGCAAATTTTTGTAAGTTCAATGATGGTTCAGTAGTTGTTAATATGTAATTTTGCAATGATTTTAAATTAATTTGAATGATTAATTATCTGAAAGGGAAAGTGGCTGATGTTCAAAAAGGCAGTGGTATTCGTGTAACTCTAATTTTAGAAGTTAATCAAGTAGGTTATGAGCTACAAATTCTGCCAAGGTTAACTCAGAATTTACAGCAAGGGGAAGAGGTACAAGTTTTTACTCACCAACAAATACGGGAAGACCAAATGTTATTATATGGTTTTGGTACTTCTTCAGAAAGAGATTTATTTCGCCAGTTAGTAAGTGTTAGTGGTATTGGCACACAATTGGCGATCGCTTTGTTAAATACTTTAGAATTACCAGATTTAGTCCAAGCTATTGTTGGGGGAAATACTCGTGTCTTAGCCAAAACTCCAGGAGTAGGCCCGAAAACTGCAGAACGCATTGCTTTAGAATTAAAAAATAAATTGGCCGAGTGGCGACATGATGCTGGCTTAACTACATCAGTACCTGTGGGAGTTTTGCCCGCTATTCAAGAGGAAGTAGAAATGACTTTGTTAGCTTTGGGATATACAGGTCCAGAGGTAATACAGGCATTGCAAGCTGTTAGTCAAAATGCTAAAATGTCCAAAAATATAAATGCAGAAGATTGGATTAGGGAAGCTATTAGTTGGTTGAGTCGTCCTACTCAACTTTGAAAAAGGCACAGAGAGGAAAATACTATAGCGCTACGCGCAACTCAGAACTCAGAACTCAGAAGTCATCCCTGAGCAATTTTGAGCATTTATAAATTCCCGCGCCCTATTTGCGTAGTGCAATAGCAAGAGATTCAGACTCACTGCTCACTGCTGATTGAAATCTTATATTCTTTTATTGTCTGGGACAAGTATTTGATGATATAGTTAGTGATTGTAGTAATTTTGAGAAAGATTAGTAGAAGTTAAATATATGGCTCTCAAGCAACAACGTAAACAAGAAATTATTGGTGAATACCAAACCCATGAAACGGATACAGGTTCAGCAGATGTCCAAGTAGCAATGCTGACCGAAAAAATTAGCAAATTAAGTGCTCATTTAAAAAATAATAAGCAAGATTATTCATCCCAAAGAGGTCTATTAAAAATGATTGGTAAACGTAAGCGCTTACTATCATATATCCAGAAACAAAGCCAAGAACGTTATAAAGGATTAATTACTCGCCTTGGTATTAGAGGTTAGAAACTTACTTATGTCCTCAGAATCATCACGTCAACCTTTACCTTTTGAGCCTGCTAAAAATCGTAAAAAGCAAGGTAAGAAATCATCTCCCTCACCCAAAACAAAAACAGTAGAGGAGCAAAAGTCTTCTAATGTAAATCAGCCGAAAAACATTAGTAATCAAAAACAACGCCAACAACTCAAAGGAGAAAATTCTATCCCTGAAGTAGTTAGTCAGAGAATGATAAGTCGTATGGTGTTATTCTCTGGTACACCTCTAATCTTGTCTTTATTAACCTTTGTTATTAGCTACTTTATCATTACAAATGATATTTTGATACTACCAAACCAAGCAGTTTTGCTAGTTAGTATGAGCTTTTTTGGTTTAAGTGTTATTGGTTTGAGCTATGGTCTTTTTTCCGCTTCTTGGGATGAAGATAGAAAAGGTAGTTTGTTGGGTTGGCAAGAACTAAAAATTAACTTTCAACGAATGAAAGAAGCCAGGAAAGAAGCCAAATCAAAAAGCTAATTTCCATCTATGATTAATAGTTATAGAGATGAGAAAACCTTGTCTCTAGTACTGTCTTATATTCCCAAACAATTTAATGTGAAAAAATCACATCCACAGAGCAAACTAGAGATTGTATTGGATTTATTAAGAAACGAGTAAAAGTTAAGTTTTATACAGAATAAGGTTGAAAGCTCCTCGTCTTTAGGCAGGGGATGAAAATAACGGTTCAGGATCAATCCGGCTGAAGTGATAGAATTAAACTTTGAGTAAGGCGTTTATCTGCACCTGGAACTGTCCTAGTACGGAGAAATCCTGGCAAATAAGAAACAAACAACGGTTGATACATTTAACGGCAGTATGACTATATAACTGCAAGCAATGGCAGGACAGGGAGTGTACACTTTTGACGTATTGATAGAACCTCCCGGAAGCTAAGAAAAAGTAAGCACAATCTGTATAACTTAATGTTAATACAAGTGAGTGTCTAGGGGCGTTTTGACTCGTCCCACCCGGATAAATCTCTAGATGACACTAAGAAAGAGCGAGCAATGAGTATTTATCCCCTTGCGTAGCATCCTCTTAGAATACCTGTATCTTTAAAAGATCAGGAAGAAGTCAAAAGTTATTGTCAATATAACCGTAGTTGAACTTACACCTAATTAACTGCAAAAGAAAAAATGATTATAGTAACAAAAATTGGTTCTCCAGAAGCTGAGATAGACCGTCTTTGCAATGACCTTCAAACCAATTGGGGTCTAACACCAGAAAAAATTGTTGGGCGCTATAAAGTTGTCATAGGTTTAGTAGGAGATACTGCAGACCTAGATCCATTACAACTACAAGAACTAAGTCCTTGGATCGAACAGGTAATGAGGGTTGAACGTCCTTATAAGCGAGCCAGTTTAGAATATCGCCATGGAGAAGCAAGTGATGTAGTAGTATCTACTCCTGATGGACCTGTAACTTTCGGTCTTCATCACCCCTTAGTTGTAGTTGCCGGCCCTTGCTCGGTAGAAAATGAGGAGATGATTATAGAAACAGCTCAACGGGTAAAAGCTGCTGGTGCTAGGTTTTTGCGCGGAGGAGCTTATAAACCTCGTACCTCTCCTTACTCTTTTCAGGGACATGGTGAAAGTGCTTTAGGTCTACTAGCTGCAGCTAAAGAAAAAACAGGTCTGGGTATTATCACAGAAGTAATGGATGCTGCTGACTTACCAAAATTGATTGAAGTTGCTGATGTGCTACAAGTGGGTGCCCGTAATATGCAAAACTTCTCTCTATTAAAAAAGGTAGGTGCCCAAGACAAACCTGTACTTTTGAAGCGGGGAATGGCTGCAACTATTGAAGACTGGTTAATGGCTGCAGAGTATATTTTAGCAGCTGGAAATCCAAATGTAATTCTCTGTGAGCGGGGTATTCGTACATTTGACCGTCAGTATGCTCGTAATACTTTGGACCTCTCAGCAATACCAGTGTTGCGATCGCTGACTCATTTACCAGTTATGATTGACCCTAGTCATGGTACTGGTCGGGCTGAATATGTACCGGCAATGGCAATGGCTGCTATTGCAGCAGGGACAGATTCTCTGATGATTGAAGTCCATCCAGACCCAGCAAAAGCTCTATCTGATGGCCCTCAATCTCTGACACCTGAAAAATTCGATCGGTTAATGCAGGAAATGTCAATAATTGGCAAAACAGTGAATCGGTGGCCACAAGCAGAGCCTGTTCTAGTATAGAAGAAGGAGTCAGGAGTCAGGAGTCAGGAGTCAGGAGTCATAATTTAGGAAAAAATCATAGCTGCCGTGATTGAGTAAACAATCAAGCAAGTATTTATGCTTAATTGCTTACTCGGGATTTGATGAACGAAGAAAGTAATTGAGATGGTTGGCATACTCATTAATTGATAATTGATAATGGATAATTGATAATTACCTCTGGTTAAAACTGTTACGGAATTGAATATCAGGAAATATTATTTCTTATCTTAGTCTCATGGATATGGCGCAGGTTTCCTCGCCATCCCACCCAACTGGGAAGCTGCGAAGATCGACCGCTGTCTTGGTTGATTGGATATGGCGAGGGGACCTCGCCATCCCTCAACCGCTTTTTTCCCCTTAAAAGGGGAGGTTTCAAGGCCCGAATTATTTAATTATTAATTATTAATTAGGGCTTGGTGATTAAATCTAAAAGCATTGATAGATAAAGTTTTTAGCTGTTTTAGGTTGAAAAAAATGCCTAGTTTTCAGCTCTTCATGCTCATGCATGGAGTGTATTTTAGGCTGATAGTTGGGCAGAAAAATTATTCTTACAATTCTTACTTCTACCTCCTCTTAATTCCCCGTTCCTCCTGTCTCCTGTCTCCTGTCTCCTGTCTCCTGTCTCCTGTCTACTCCATTATACTGACTGCTGTTTGCGCAGCATTCCGTAAGAAATGCTTAAAACAAAATTCCCCCTACTTTCTACTCCCTACTCCCTACTCCCTGTCATATTTATAAATTTTGATTATTTTGTTGAGAAATAATACATTCAACCTGATGCTCAACATTATCCAGTAACTTCTGCAAAGTTAACAAGCTATCTAGTTGAAATGGAGCTAGGTGTTGACGAGAATAAATTTGATTGATTTTAATCTGTAATTGTTTGCCTAATTTCAAGGTATCTTGACTCAATAAGGATAGCTTTTGCTGTTGATAAAATTTTAAAGCAGCTCCTCTTAATACCTGTAGTGTTGCTTCTTCCCCATAAACTCCTGGCATAACCCTCAAACGTAATAGTAAATGATTATTTTGATAAATTCTTTCAATCTCTACTTGCCGAGGTTTTTTAACGGGAATTGAACTCATTTTTGTCAGAATTTTAAGTTCTTTAATAACACCTTCAATTTTTTCTCGTTCTAGGTTTTCAACTACAGATTTTAGAACTCCATCTTGACTCCAAAGAATTTTTCCTTGTGACTCTTGTTGCTCAAAATAAAGTCTACCAATTCCTGATTCTAAAACTCTTACCATTAGTTCTCTCAATAACTGTTGAGGCTCTAAAATAGCCATAGATTCTAAAGAGATATATTGTTGAGAGTTAGGCAGAAATAATTCTAAAACATCACATAAATGATTTTGTGGATTTTGTGATAAATCTTGAATTTGAGGTTGAAGTTTTTGTTGTTGTGAATCTTGAGATTTTTTAATTAAATATTCTTGACTTGTGAACTTGTTATGCTCAGAAAATTGCTGATTTTTTCCTTTTTCAGTAGATTGATGATTCTCAATTTGTTTCTGATTATTATTAGCCAGTTTATGTTGAGAAGAACTAGAAGTGACAGATTTTTGATGACCAATATAGTTTAAATAAGATGATAACATTGACCTCTGAGTTTCAGAGGAAATTTCTTCCATTACTAGCGAACAATTTAAGTAAGATAATAATCGGCGAGCATAATTTGTAGCAGAAGAATCTTTGATGTCAACCACACCAAGTCTGACTCGACTACCTTCTACAGATAGAGGTAAAATTTGATAGTGTAGACAGGCTTCAAATGGTAATATATTATCAATTAGAGCAAATACCTGGGGATTATCCATTTGCTTTTCCCCATTATTTTTGTTGTATGCGGGCATTATTGAGTTGTTGGTTTGAAACTAATAGAAATCATCTATTTAATGATCGGGGTTAAAATAGGCAACAACCGTCTTCACTAGAGTTATTGAAGCTGATTCAACAATTAATAATTAATAATTAATAATTACCTCTCCTTGAAAGGAAGAGGATTTACTAATTATGAAAATTTTTTCTCTCTTGGTCGATTGGATATGGCGAGGAGACCTTGCCATCCCACCCTACGGGAAAGCTGCGCTTTTTCCTACGGAATGCTCCGCAAACATGTCGCGTAGCGTTAACGGAGTTGTGCGCCAGCAAAACGACCGCTTGTTTCTCCTTTAAAGGAAAGGCTTTAAACCTTAATTCTTCGGTAAAAAAATGGTAATAATCAAGCAGCTACTATATATATATTGGTGTACTTTTACCATCTGCAAAAAAATTCTCAACAAATCACACTAAATACGCCAATTACATTAGTCCAAGTCTCTCCAGACTCAAATACTTGATACCCCACTTATCAACACTATATTATCCTAAAAATTACTGAAAAGCGACGTTGAAGACCCCCATGTTTGAACCGAGGGATGAAAACAAGGGAGTCGAAGAAGGAGTCAGGAGTCAGGAGTCAGGAGTCAGGAGACAGGAGACAGAATTTTAGAAGAAAATCATAGCTGCTGTGATTTAGTAATCATGTATAGCAAGTATTTATGCGTAAATTTTTTACTCGGAATTTGATCGACGAAAAAAGTAATTGGGGTTTGCGCCCTAGTTATTTCTGACATCCTGCATTAGCTACAATCTTAGTATTAATGGAAGCTAAGAACTATTTCGCAAGGACTGAGCAGATAAGTATAATTTAGTCCATTCGCTAATAACTTGGTTACTTCTCAAGTTTAATTGTTTAGCAATTTCCTCTACACTCGCACCTGATTTTAAGCTGTCGATTAAATGACGTTGTTGGGGATTAAGATTTTTCCAATATTCTTGCCATTGATTAGAAGTCAAACCTAAGCCATGCTCATTCAGAGAAATTTCTAACCAACTAGCTACTAATTCTGGTTGTTGTTTAACTGCAAAAACACGAATTGCATGATAACTGACCTTTTCTCGTAACCTATACACTTGCTTGATAGGCATATCTAAAGCTTGAGCAATTTCCTCTTGAGTATTGCCTCGAAGATAAAGCTTCAACCATTCTGCTGCCTTGGAATCAACTTTTTCCGCCAAATATTTCTCAAATTCTTCCTGGACTTTAGAGCGGAGCAAATGTTGTTGCTCCATTTCTTCAGTATCTTGATACCCTGAAGTCACTACAGCATCCAACAAACTCACTTGATCTTCGGTATCACCAGGACTAATATCTTCTGAGATTAATTTAACCCATTCTTTTACAGGTACTTGAGTTAGGCCACCTCTTTGAGTTCTACGTAGATAATTAACAAATCTATATACCAGTAAAGGCTGATTACGAATCGGTCTAATACAATATTCTTCTACACTAGCCAATAACAGAGAGTTGCGAAGATTGGGATTTTTTGTACATTCACTGATTTTGGCCATTTGCTGCTGTAGGTAGCGATCGCTATTGAGCATCTCTTGGATCACTTCCTGTAGGACATCTATTACACTTCGTTGGCGATCGCGACTGGTATTTACCCATGCTCGTATTTTCTGTCGCAGCATTACTAGGCCACTCAAGCGTTGCAGTAAGTTTCGATAAGCTCGCTCTGGCGGAATGTCCAAATATCTTTGTTTTAGAATTCGATAAAGAAACTCTCTGCCTTTAGATGCCATTGCCCTTTGAGTAGGGGTCAGCTCGTCTAAGCGACTAGGATTATTCCCCAATAGCCAGCAAATAATACTGTTGTGGACATCTGAGCTATGGTTTGGGTAGTCTTCCTGAAGTTTGGTTTTCCACTCTTGTTCCAGTGCTTGGGCCAAAGTCATTTCAGTTATCAGTTATCAGTTATCAGTTATCAGTAGCTTTGCCTGTTTGCGCAGCATTCCGTAGGAAAGCATCAGGATTGAAATATTGAACTTTATTTTTTTTCATCCCCTTGAAAGGGAAGACTTGAGACCTTATTTTTTGGTCACGATATTTTTAATTCTAGCTTTCAGTAGAATCAATTTCTACCAAATTTTATTCAAAAGCTATATTGTCAGACATTCTAGCAATATTTCTGACCACTGATTTAATATGCAGTTTGAAGTTCTCTTCCGTTAAATCAGAGATTATAAGCTGATTACCTAGCTAGGTTTTATACCAAACCCGTATTGTAGACTGGTTCTTATTTTGTTGCTAGCTGTAGCAGGTGTAACTATAAAGTGTTTGGATAAGAGTGGAGCGATCGCTCATCAGCTATAATTGTCCTTTTTTCTTCTACATACCATAAATTTGTCAATCTATCAAACTGCGGAAAAGTTAGAAGAGAAAAATTTGTCATTTCTGGTTGAGGAACACAAGACTATTTGTCTTTAAAACAACGAAATAATCGGCATTTGCAGCGTCAAAATTCTCTTTAGCAATACTTACCCTTGGATTTTTATACGATTTATAGTATCACACAACGGAGGAAAACGGCTAAACATCTTGAAACTTCGTTAGCTGTATCAGAAAAATTTTCTCCTTTTTTGTCATAAAATCCTGACAAAGTTAAAAAGATTCAAAGAAAAATACTAAAACTTATAAGTAAAAATTAAGTGTTCAATTGATTTTGAGATATAGAAGCTTTTGAAGCGTTGGCGGAGTAAGTGCGGCAGCTATATCGCTTTATTAAGACGTAAGCATTCAGTGGTCAGCAGTTAGCTATCAGCTATGAGTTATAAGTCATTATCTTGGAAGAAGGAATTAGCTGAATGGCTTACCAAAGGATATGGTTCATTAATGGATAATGGATAATTATTGCTCTACTGATTAAATGTCAAAGCCTTTATCTGTAAATATTTGAGGATTTTTAGAGTGAAAAAAGGTGCAAGGTTTTCGGTCTAAAAAGCTAAAAAAGCTAGAATTCTGAGTAGATAAGGATAGAAAAATCAAGGGATATTTCTTCCTCCTAATTCCTCTAAATTCTGATAAATTCTGAATTCTGTTTGCGGAGCATTCCGTAGGAAATTCTATTCTCCTGTCTACTACCCTCACCCATAAGACTTCCATAAACAAACCCTAAATAGTTATCGAAAATCAATGTTTATATTTGTAGGTATTATAGTGAACGTAAAAATATTTTATGGAATTATGACTTCTTCTAAAATAAATAAGCAGAATCAGATACCACAAAGTCTTCAAGAAAAAATACAGATAGCTAAGGATAAAAAACTTAAGGAATTAGATTTAAGCAATAATACTGTTAACAAAGGTGATAAAAGATTAACTGAAATTCTTAATAAAGTTTTGGAATTAGAACTGCTAGAAGTATTAAATTTAAGTCGTAATAAATTAACAACATTACCGGAATCAATCACTAAACTCAACAACTTAACTACCCTTGATTTAAGTGGCAACAAATTAACAACATTACCGGAATCAATCACTAAACTCACCAACTTAACTGCCCTTGATTTAAGTGGTAATCAATTAATGCAATTACCAGAATCAGTCACTAAACTCAACAACTTAACTACCCTTGATTTAAGTCGCAATAAGTTAACAACATTACCGGAATCAATCACTAAACTCACCAACTTAACTATGTTTTTTTTAAATGGTAATCAATTAATGGAATTACCAGAATCAATCACTAAACTCAACAACTTAACTACGCTTTATTTGAATTTTAACAAATTAACAACATTACCGGAATCAATCACTAAACTCAACAACTTAACTACGCTTTATTTAAGTAATAATAAATTAACGAAATTACCGGAATCAATCACTAAACTCACCAACTTAAGTAAGCTTGATTTAAGTGACAATCAATTAACAATCTTGCCGGAATTAATCAGTAAATTCACCAACTTAACTGGGGTTGATGTAAGTGATAATCAATTAACAACATTACCGGAATCAATCAGTAAACTCACCAACTTAACTGGGGTTGATGTAAGTGGTAATAAATTAACAACATTACCGGAATCAATCAGTAAACTCACCAACTTAAATAAGCTTTATTTAAGTAGAAACCAATTAACGAAATTACCGGAATCAATCAGTAAACTCACTAACTTAACTGGGCTTTATTTAAGTAGAAATCAATTAACGAAATTACCGGAATCAATCAGTAAACTCACCAACTTAACTACGCTTTATTTACATCTTAATCAATTAACAACATTACCGAAATCAATCACTAAACTTAACAACTTAACTGCCCTTGGTTTAAGTGGTAATCAATTAAGGAAATTACCGGAATCAATCACTAAACTCACTAACCTAACAGAGCTTGATTTAAATCGTAATCAATTAACAACATTACCGGAATCAATCACTAAACTTACCAACTTAACTGGTCTTTATTTAAGTTTCAATAAACTAACAAAATTACCAGAATCAATCATTAAACTCACCAACTTAACTAAGCTTGATTTAAGTAATAATCAATTAACTAAATTATCGGAATCAATCACTAAATTCACCAACTTAACAGAGCTTTATTTACATGATAATCCCCTAGAAAACCCACCAATAGAAATTGCTGAAAAAGGTATAAAAGCAATTAGAGAATTTTTCCCACAAATAAAAGAAGAAGGAACAGATTATCTCTATGAAGCAAAATTACTAATTATTGGAGAAGGCGGGGCTGGTAAAACTACTCTAGCTAATAAAATTCAAAACCCAGGCTATCAACTCCGAGATGAAGATTCGACCAAAGGAATTGAAGTTCATCAGTGGAATTTTTATACCGCAAATCAACATTACTTTCAGATGAATATTTGGGATTTTGGCGGACAAGAAATTTATCATACTACCCACCAATTTTTTCTGACCAAACGCTCCCTATATATTCTTGTGGCTGATACTCGTAAAGAAGATACAGACTTTTATTATTGGCTGAATGTAGTAGAATTGTTGAGCGATAATAGTCCTTTACTAATTATCAAAAATGAGAAACAAGAACGTAAACGGGAAATTAATCAAAGACCATTACAAGGTCAATTTTCTAATATCAAAGAAATCTTAGCAACTAATCTTGCTACTAACCGAGGATTAGAAAAAATTAGAACAGATATCAAACATTACATCAGTAATTTACCTCATATTGGCAGTGCCCTTCCTAAGACTTGGAAAAAAGTCCGTGAAGTATTAGAAAAAGATTCCCGCAACTATATTAGCCTAGAAGAATATTTATCTATTTGTGAAAAGAATAGCTTTAAGAAACTAGAGTATAAATTACAATTAAGTGACTATTTACATGACTTAGGAGTTTTTCTTCATTTTCAGGATGACCCGCTCTTAAATAAAACAGTTATTCTTAAACCAGAATGGGGAACAGCAGCAGTTTATAAAGTTCTAGATAATCCACAAGTTTATGATAATTGTGGCAAATTTACCAAGGATGATTTAACCAATATTTGGCATGAAGATAAATATGACAATATGCACGACGAGTTACTGCAATTAATGATTAAATTTAAACTCTGCTATAAAATTACTGGTACTTCTCAAACCTATATTGCACCTCAACTTTTAACAGAAGCTCAACCAAGATATCAATGGAATGAAAATAATAATCTGATATTACGTTACACCTACGAATTTATGCCTAAAGGAATTATTACTCAGTTTATTGTGGCGATGCACGAGGATATTGATGAGCAAAAATATGTTTGGAAAAGCGGAGTTATTCTCAAGAAAAATCGAGCTAGAGCAGAAGTAATTGAATATTACAGTAAGAGAGAAATAAAAATTAGAATTTCTGGGCAACAAAAACGGGATTTAATGACTATTGTGACTCACGAATTAGATAAAATTCATAATTCCTACAATAATCGACTCAAATATGATAAATTAATTCCTTGTAATTGTAAAACTTGTAAAAATACTCAGAATCCTCACTTCTACAAATTTGAGAAATTAAAAGAACGGCTTAATAATGGCAAAATGACAATTGAATGCGGTAATTCCCCCTATTATGAAGTTAATATCCAAAGTTTAATTGATGATGCAATAGATAGTCATAAGTATGAAAAAAATTCACAACTTAGTCATTCTCTTAATATAGATATAGGTGGAGACGTTATAGTTAATAGCCGTAAAATTAACAATAAAGATGGAAATGTTGTGGATAATATATTCGGTAATAATAATATTAAAAATGAAGTAACAGGAAATTCTAGTCAACCAAAAAAAGAGGAAACTAAAAAATTTGGATTTTTAGATTTCTTGACTTGGATGCAGAATGGGCAAATTCTTTTCATCTTAATCTCTTCTATTATTGGCATTATTTTGCTGATTATTTATCCTAAGTTATATCCAGATGGATTACCAGAATGGGTAAAGCCAATTCAAGAGCTAATTTCAACTCCACAAAAAGAAAATAAATCCGTTCATTAATGGATAATTGATAATTAGTACTTGCTGATTAAATCTCAAAGTATTTACAGATAAAGGTAAGTGCCTTTTTGGGGCCTTTAAAAAGTGCCTGGTTTTCAGCCTAAAACTCTCAAAAAGTTAGTATTTTAGGTGCATAGTTAGGCATAAAAATAATTATTACAATTCTTACTTCTACCTCCTCTAAGTACCCATTTCTCCTGTCTCCAGTATAGCTGTCTCCTACCCTCACCCATAAGACTTTTGAGCGCAAACCCTAATTACCTTTCCCTAAAAGGAAGAGAATTGACTAAAAAGAAAAAATTTATTTTTTTCCCTTTGAAAGGGGAGGCTTTCAACATAAATTATTTCATTATTAATTATTCGGTAAATTAGAGTATTTTTGTTAGCAATAATACCCAAAAACTACTGTCTATTGAGTAGAAAACTTATGATATGGCAATGTGCGCTGGCTTATCTACAAATCACAAGAACTGTCCAATAGCTAAAAGTCTTATACTATCTGGTTTTTTATTCTTCCTGTTGCCTGTTGCCAGATGAGCTGTTGCCTGCGCACAGCGCTATAAAAGTTGCTGAATCATACGTTCTGCCTGAGAAGCATAACCACCACCGAATAGATTAAAATGATTGAGAATATGATACAAATTATAAAGACTTTTACGTTGTTGATAACCATCATCTAAAGGCCAGGCTTGATTATAACCACGATAAAAAGCACTGGGAAAACTACCAAATAATTCAGTCATAGCAATATCAACTTCGCGATCGCCCCAATAAGTGGCCGGGTCGAAAATTACTGGTTCCCCATCTACAGTCACTCCAGCATTTCCCCCCCATAAGTCACCGTGAACCAGAGAAGGTTGTGGTTGATGACCTGCCAATAACTCTGGGATAATTTTTAGTAGGCGATCGCTCTGACGAAAAGTGCCACCCCGACGTTTTGCTAACTTGAGCTGATAACCAATGCGGTTTTCTGCCCAAAAATATGCCCAGTCTGCATTCCAAGTATTAATCTGAGGTGTGGAACCGATAGTATTGTTGATGTCCCAACCGAATTCACTTTTTCCTTCATAGTGATGTAAAGCTGCTAATTTACGTCCCATCTCTTCCCAAGATTTATCCTCACCGCGACCACCCAAGTCTAACCATTCCAAGACAATATAAGAATTATTTCCCTCTGTTCCATAGCATAAAGGTTTCGGAACACAAATAGTCTGGATTTTACACATTTGCTTTAACCCCAAAGCTTCTGCTTCAAACATTGCTATCTGGGAAGCTTGATTAAGTTTGACAAAATAGTTGCGACTGCCATTGGTGAGTTTATAACCACTGTTGATGCAACCTCCACCAACTGAATGATAGTCAGTGACTTCAAAATTTTCGGCCGTTACTTGAGTGATATGTTCGGCAATTTTTTTCCACATACATATACAGTCCTATACAGTCCTATATTTAATAATTTTTTTTTAAAAAGCAAAAAATTAGCTATAGTATAAGGTGAAGTCTTCACAGAAACTGAACTAGAATTGACATCCTCCCCGGCCTAAAGGCGCGGGGACTCCTACCGAGCCGTAACTCCTCGGCGGGTTGACGTCTCACAGGCTGCTGCACCCACCCCTCTTGCTCCCCTCCCGGGAGGGGATGGGGGTGGGTTACACTTGCCTCCACGTCCGTTTCTTGTCTCCGTTAGCGTAGCTCCTCCGGAGGAGGCATGCCCAAGGAGCGACTAATATATTTATCGCTGCGTTTTCATCACGGTCGTGTTTTGCACTACAGTTTAGACACTCCCACTCTCGCACCTGAAGGTCTAATTTTCCACCTTTAAAGCCACAATTTGAGCAAATTTGAGAAGTAGGCTCCCAACGATTAATTACTCTAAAATCACGACCATATTTTTCAGCAATTCCATCTAAAAAAGTCCGTATGGGTTCTCCATCCTAAATCAGAAATTGCTCTGGATAATTTGCGGTTTTTTACCATACCAGATACATTCAAATCCTCTAAAACAACTGTTTGGTTTTCACGAATTATTTTAGTAGATAATTTATGTAGAAAATCTGTCAAGCGTATCTTTCAGTTTGGCATGGAACTTAGCTATTCTAACCCGTGCTTTTTCATACCTTTTAGAGCCTTTGGTTTTATGAGATAATGACTTACTTAACTTTCTTAACTTCTTAATTCGTTTTTTGAGTGGTTTAAGAGCATCAACTTTTGTACCATCACTAAATGTAGCAAAGGTTGAAATGCCTAAATCTATACCTACTGAATTATCAGTTTTAGGTAAGATTTCTGGTTGTATTTCTGCTACAAAACTCAAGAAATATCTATGGGCTGAATCTTTGATTACTGTTACTGATGATGGAGCAGTAGGTAATTCTCTTGACCATACAATTTTCAGCTTTCCTATCTTAGCCAAATAAACTTTATGTTGACCAACTTCAAACCCTCCCTTTGTAAACCTAGCAGTTTGCTTTGACTTTCTACTTTTTTTAAATTTAGGAGGTTTAACGGGTCTACCTTTTCTCTGGCCTTGAGTTGATTTAAAAAAGTTTTGATAAGCCTGGTTTAAATCATTCAATGATTGCTGCAATGGTATGTTAGAAACCTCTGATAACCATTCTCTTTCTTCAGTTTTTTTAGCTTGAGTAATAAAAAGCTTTTGTAGCTCTGAATTAGTGGGCTTATTTTCTCCCGATTTATACTTCTGTTGGCAACAAGCTAGACTATCATTCCAAACCACACGGACACAACCAAATAGCTTTGCTAATCGGTATTTTTGTCCGAGTGTTGGATAGATACGATACTTAAATCTAGCTTTCATAATCTAAGTTTTTAACTAACAGCATCATAACATATTTATCGAATCATTTAGCAACTAAAAAGTCGCCCTAGAAGGGCGAGGCTTGAGACCAAATTTTACGGTCATTTCAGTTATTAGTTATCAGTTAACAGTACCTCTGGCTGTTTGCACAGCATGACCTAGGAAACCCAGAGGCTTGAAATAATGAAATTTATTCTTTTCATCCTCTTCAAAGGGGAGGCTTTGGACCTCATTTTTTGGTAAAGTTAGCTATTGAGCTTGCCTTACTTGAATTAATAAAGCAGGCTTTTCCTCAAAACCTGCTGTCTGGAATATTGGCTAATAATTTCGCCTAACTATAACGTTTCAGTATGAATCAGCGCCTTCAGCAAACTCTCAACTTTTTCTTCCATCTCTACTAATATATTTAGAGATAGGGTAATATCATCTTCAACTCCCAACAATTTAGCCGCTTTTGTGACAGCTTCTTTCTCTTGTTTTGCGTAATCTTGATCAGCCCGAGCCATTTTAATAGCATTATACAGCAATATTCTTGGTGTTGATAAGTCAGGAACATCTGATTTTATCTTGGGTAACAAGTCTTCTAACTTAGCATTCTTGTAGTCAAATTCTTTGTATTTTTCTATAGCTTCTTCAGGAGCGCCAATCATCCGTTGATGATTTATTAACCAATTCATCTCTGCTTCTGGCACATCCCCATCAGCTCCAGCAATAGCGAGCAACGCATACCCAAAATTAAGATATGCTTCAAACGGAGCAGAAGAAACACCCTGAGTCCTTTTCAGGTATTCTGAGCCTCCGATCATTTGCTCTTCATTTGTCGTCATAATTTGTTTCCTTTTCCTATTTGTTCAAGTTGAGTTTACTGTACCGACAATTTTTGAGCGTCACAGTCAGTATAGGAAAGCCATGACAGTTAGCTATTCAGCTTGCCTTACTTCTGGTAAGTATATAGGGCTATATCTGAACCTCCGATCATTTGCTCTTCATTTGTTGCCATAATTTGTTTCCTTTTCCTATTTGTTCAAGTTGAGTTTACTGTACCGACAATTTTTGAGCGTCACAGTCAGTACAGGAAAGACATTGTCGTTAGCTATTGAGTTTGGCTGACTCCTGGTAATTATATAGCGCTATAGTAGAAAATTATCTCCATAAATTATCAATTATTTTTCCCTGTTCCCTGTTCCCTCTTTTCTTCGAGATATCTAGTGTAGGGTTTGCTGAAAAAGTCTTTTTGTTGGGGTAGGAATCAGAATTTTCTAGGTCATGCTCCGCAAACAGGAGTCAGAATTTAGGAGAAATGGGAATTATAGAAGAAGTAGTAGAAAGAAAGAATTGTCCCTTGATTTTTCTTCTCTTATCTGCTCAAAATACTAACTTTTTGACCTTGAGCAAGCCTAAAACTTTACCATTTTTTCACTTCAAATACGCACGGAAGCTAAATCTAGTAGGGCGAATGCCATTCGCCCCTACGTATGGCGTTTTCAAGGTTGATTTGCGTAAGCCCTGTTGATCTCAACGTTGGTTGAAGACCCGCGCTCTCCCGAAGGGGAGCGTCGCATGGGAAAACCAATCAATTTTGCGGTGTATGCCAATAGTGTGTTAGACTTAAAACTTGGCTGCTGGGCTAGCAGTGTCAGTCTGTGGAGCGACCGTAAGACCGAAAAGAGGCTTGACCTTGGAGGCTGGTGCATTGAAGCAGAAAGACCTAATCAGCGATGGTTAGGAATCCCGCGCTGTCACGCAAGTGCAGCGTCGGGAGGATGTCAACTCTTTACTTATTACTTAACTCAGAACTTTCAACAACACTTCTGCCATTTCTTTACATCCGACTTGTTTCATTCCTTCGGACATAATATCTCCAGTCCGATAACCCAAATCTAATACTTGCAAAACTGCTTGTTCAATTTTATCTGCTGCGGCAGGTTGCTCCAAAGCATAACGTAACATCATTGCCACACTCAGGACTTGTGCCAAAGGATTAGCCTTATCTTGACCCGCAATATCTGGAGCAGAACCATGAACTGGTTCAAATACTCCGGGTCCAGAAGCACCGAGACTCGCCGAAGGTAACATCCCAATACTGCCTGTTAACATCGCAGCAGCATCAGAGAGAATATCGCCAAATAAATTTCCCGTGACAATGGTATCAAATTGTTTTGGCCAACGAACAAGTTGCATAGCAGCATTATCTACATATAGATGAGATAACTCCACATCTGGATATTCCGAGGACATTTGAGTAATGCGATCGCGCCAAAACTGAGACACTTCCAATACATTCGCTTTATCTACCGAACACAATTTACCGCCACGTTTTTGAGCTGTCTCAAATCCCACTTTAGCAATACGGTCAATTTCTGACTCAGTATAGGCCATCGTATTCACACCGCGTTTTTCTCCTGTCTCTGTCTCAAACACACCCTTGGGCGTGCCAAAATATACTCCACCTGTTAATTCTCGTACCACCATAATGTCCACTCCTTCCACAATTTCTCGTTTGAGGCTAGAAGCATCTATTAATTGAGGCAAAATTTTAGCTGGCCGTAAATTAGCAAATAATCCTAACCCGGCCCGTAATCCTAATAATCCAGTTTCTGGTCGTTGATGGCGTGGTAAATTATCCCACTTGTAACCGCCGATCGCTGCTAAGAGTACGGCATCACTATTACGACATTTTTCGAGAGTTTCTTTAGGTAGGGGTTCCCCTGTAGCATCGATGGCAACTCCACCGATAGGAGCTTCTTGAAATTCAAAGTTGAGATTAAATTGACTACCAATGACTTTTAGGACATCTACCGCCACTGTCATAATTTCAGGGCCAATGCCGTCACCGGGGAGTAGAGTAATGCGGTAGTTCATAATGTTCTATGTTTTAATTTTCTATGAGTGAGTTTTTGACAAATTATTTAAGACTACTATGTATAGCAATCCTATTTCAATTACAGGTCATTTCAGTTATCAGTTATCAGTTATCAGTTATCAGTATCTCATGCCATAGGGAAGCTACGAAAATACTGAAGTTGATTTTTTTTCATCCCCTTAGAAGGCTATGCTTTATAAACATCTTTCTTAAATAAAACTTGACAAAACAGAGAAGTTATGTAGCCATTCAATGAATATTTCGGGAGAATAAACGTATTTAATTAGAGGCTTTTCTCCTCCCACTTCCCTATCTCCCCATCCCCCATTTCCTATCAGAAAAGGGTTTGAGGAGTTCCTGATCAGAGATAGCTTAAAAGGAGAGGCTATTGACCTTACTTTTTGGTCAGCAATCTTCAATTTTTAGTTAGCAAAACTATAATATAAATTATCCAGTCAAATTAAGTTGATTAAAAATGAATAAATCGTTATTTTTTCTACATAAGTTAATCACAACTTTAGCTTTTTGTGTGATTTTAGTTGGCTTTGCTGCTCCTAAGAGTATAGCTGAATCAAAAACTGAACAAAGGCGTGCTGCTTGTGTGCTAATTGATTTTGATGGTAGAGTTAGGTCTACAGGACGTTGTAATGTCAATGTAGTTACAAGCAACTCTGGTGTAAAGTTTGATATTGAATGGGATGGTTCTATTAGTACTCAGTTCTCTCTAAATAAATTTCCTAGTGATGGAACTTATCGTATCAAGACTAATAATGGAAATGCTACTATGAAAGTGGAAAAGCAAGGTACTGTATTTATCTTTAGAAGCGATAGTGGCTTTAGAGGTAGAATAATATTTCCATAAAGCTATATTCAACAATTAATAATTAATAATTAATAATTACCTCTTCTTTTCAAGGAGAGGATTGACGCGGAGCGTGAAATTTTTTTCTTGTTTCTCCTTTAAAGGAGAGGCTTTAAATCTTAACTATTCGGTAATTTAAGGAACAGGAATAAATATTTCAGAGTTTTTATGTATCCTTAAATTTTTGACAAATAATTTGGGATTGCTATGGGGAGAGTACAAATAAAATTCATACAAGTAGATTAATTACTTGACTTGTTTAATTTATTCAGGCTAGAGCTTTTACTTATGTTATTATTTATTCAATGACTTGAGTGAGATGACTTTAACTAAAAATGAATATTAAGCAACTATCTTTAACCATAATTCCCCTAATTTTCTTCTCGATTTTAGGTGTAAAATTTATGCCTATTAATACATCTCCTGCTTTGGCTAAATCACAAATAACAAATCAAGTTTTAGTTGAAAAAACTGATAAATTTTTATTAGCTGCTGTTGATAGTTGTGAAGTTTCAATGCCAAGTTCTTCTACAAATGAACGTCTTGTTCTGAATGTCCGAGAAGTACCTAATGGTAATATTGTTGGTACAGTGGATGATGGAGATACAGTAGAATTAGAAACTACAGGTGGTATTGAAGGTTTATTTTGGGTGAAGATTATTGAGCCAGTTACAGGATATGTTTGGACGGAATATCTGACAAATTGTAATTGAAGAAGGAAGAAGGCAGAAGGCAGAAGAAAAAATTCCTTATGGATAGTTTTCTACATACTACTTAGTGTCTACAAACCCCAAACAATTTTAAGCACCCCTGTTGACGGTGGGGTATTAAACTCCCCACAGGAAAGATAATTTTTTTGTGATAAATATATTAATAAATATCTGACTCAGCCAAGATGATTTCTTTTTTAGAGGTTGTCTGAGAAATTTCATTTGCTACATCCAAGCCCCCGCGCATCCCCCAATTTTGGGGGACTAGAGCAAGAAAATTGACTCTTGTTCCCCCCAAAGTTGGGGGGCTAGGGGGGCAAAATTCAGTATCAAAAAACTTTTCAGATATCCTCTTAGCTGAGTTATTTTTACTGTTGAAATTTTTCGATTAAGCAATTTCCAACTAACCTTTGATTCATGTTGCGACTACGTTGAAGTGCTTCCTCAAGTAAGGAAATTTTTAATCCTGGTAAAACAAGAGATTCTCTAATTTGTTTACTACCTCCATCCACCACAGCAAATGCAATAATTTTCACATTTTGTACATCAACTATCCAATATTCTCCCACTCCGATATTTTCAGATAAAATACGTTTTTCTCCTTGATCGTCAGAAAGCGAACTATTAGCAACTTCTATTACTAAGTCTGGTGGTGGATATTTTTATAAATCAATAATAGAAGTTTCAGGAGGAACAAAATCGGCATTTTTTCCTAAATAATTAAGAGGCATCTGGTTGAGCATCTTTCAATCCTACTTTTCTATAAGTGGAATTATCTATACCGTTAAAATCAATGCCTTTGAAAATTGAAAACAAATTTATTGTCAGCATGATTACTACGTGGTCTCTGCCGTGTTTATTACCAAGAGGACTCATTTCAATTCTATATTTTTGACTGTGATAGTAACACTTGGCTTTTTCGCTATCTAGATTTTCAATTACTTGTAAATACTCTGACCACGTTGCAGTTATCCAAGTATCAGTTAAAATTTTTGTTTGTAAGTTACTCATGGCTTATTTACTTCTTTACAAATATTTGTTTCGAGGAAGTTGAAATTGAATATGAATCATTTTTACTGTTGAAATTTTTCGATTAAGCGACTTCCAACTAACCTTTGATTCATGTTGCGACTACGTTGAAGTGCTTCATCAAGTAAGGAAATTTTTAATCCTGGTAAAACAAGAGATTCTCTAATTTGTTTACTACCTCCATCCACCACAGCAAATGCAATAATTTTCACATTTTGTACATCAACTATTCAATATTCTCCCACTCCAATATTTTCAGATAAAATACGTTTTTCTCCTTGATCATCAGAAAGCGAACTATTAGCAACTTCTATTACTAAGTCTGGTGCTGGATATTTTTATAAGTCAATAATAGAAGTTTCAGGAGGAACAAAATCGGCATTTTTTCCCAAATAATAAGAGGCATCTGGTTGAGTATCTTTCAATCCTGCTTTTCTATAAGTGGAATTATCTATACCGTTAAAATCAATGCCTTTTCAAATTGAAAACAAATTTATTGTCAGCATGATTACTGCGTGGTCTCTGCCGTGTTTATTACCAAGAGGACTCATTTCAATTCTATATTTTTGACTGTGATAGTAACACTTGGCTTTTTCGCTATCTAGATTTTCAATTACTTGTAAATACTCTGACCACGTTGCAGTTATCCAAGTATCAGTTAAAATTTTTGTTTGTAAGTTACTCATGGCTTATTTACTTCTTTACAAATATTTGTTTCGAGGAAGTTGAAATTGAATATGAATCATTTTTACTGTTGAAATTTTTCGATTAAGCGACTTCCAACTAACCTTTGATTCATGTTGCGACTACGTTGAAGTGCTTCATCAAGTAAGGAAATTTTTAATCCTGGTAAAACAAGAGATTCTCTAATTTGTTTACTACCTCCATCCACCACAGCAAATGCAATAATTTTCACATTTTGTACATCAACTATTCAATATTCTCCCACTCCAATATTTTCAGATAAAATACGTTTTTCTCCTTGATCATCAGAAAGCGAACTATTAGCAACTTCTATTACTAAGTCTGGTGCTGGATATTTTTATAAGTCAATAATAGAAGTTTCAGGAGGAACAAAATCGGCATTTTTTCCCAAATAATAAGAGGCATCTGGTTGAGTATCTTTCAATCCTGCTTTTCTATAAGTGGAATTATCTATACCGTTAAAATCAATGCCTTTTCAAATTGAAAACAAATTTATTGTCAGCATGATTACTGCGTGGTCTCTGCCGTGTTTATTACCAAGAGGACTCATTTCAATTCTATATTTTTGACTGTGATAGTAACACTTGGCTTTTTCGCTATCTAGATTTTCAATTACTTGTAAATACTCTGACCACGTTGCAGTTATCCAAGTATCAGTTAAAATTTTTGTTTGTAAATTACTCATTATTTATCTGCTTCTTTCAACAAATTTATTTGTCAGCTGAGTTATCTTATTTTCTATTCCCTGTTTCCCGAATTACTACTCCCTACTCCCTACTACTTACTCATAATTTATAGACTTATTCCAATTATTTTTTGGTTATCTAGATTTTCAATTACTTGTAGATATTCTGACTAAGTTGCAGTTACCCAAGTATCAGTTAAGATTTTTGTTTGTAAATTACTCATTATTTATCTGCTTCTTTCAATAAATTTATTTGTAAGTTGAGTTATCTTTATAGAAATTCGGTATTGCATAAATACAGTATGATTTTAATAGTTTTGTGGAATGAGCATCTTGCCTGTTCCTTATATTTTCGTTCCTTAATTAGGACTTAAGCAAAGGCACTATATATAGTAGATAAAAACTATAGCACTATGGCATATATAGCGTTTTTGTCGGAAAAGTGTGTAAGTCCTGTATATGTTTCAAATTGTTCCATTAAGCAAGTGCCATCTAACCGTTAATTAATGTTTCGACTAAGTTCCAATGCTTAATTTAGTGGAGAAATTTTTAATTCTGGTAAAACTATAGCGTTTCTCAAGTTAATGAATTTTATGCCTCACTCAGACATAGGAATTGCTATAGAGATTTTCTAAACTTTTTCCAAAATAATTGATTTTTTATTCCCTACTCCCTACTCCTCAAATTCAACTTCTTCGTAAATGTCTTGTAAAGATATTCCAGATTCAACAGAACTTAAATACAAAGTATCTTCTAAATTACTAAATTCTGATAATAACAATTTCCCCTCTTCAGTCTTGCTAAATAGTTCTACATGATTCCTATATTGGTCAATCAAAATATATTCTTGAAAACTACTCATACTGCGGTAATACTCAAATTTTTTTCCTCGGTCATAGCTTTCTGTAGAATTTGATAATATTTCTGCAATTATCAGAGGATTAGTAATAGTATCTCGTCTATTTTCAGCATAGACTAAAGGAATAGCAACAACCATTACATCTGGATAAGTATAAAGTCTAGATTCAGGTATCCATAAACGTAAATCACTCATAAATACTCGATATTGTTTACCTTTTAGTGCATATTTCAGTGCAGCATAAAAGTTACCATAAATTAAATTGTGATTTGGCGTACATCCAAAAATTTGAATTATTTCCCCCTGACGATATTCACTTCTAAATTCTGCTGCTTCTTCCAGTTCTAAATACTCTTCAGTAGAGTAATATTTTTGCTCAGTTGCCAGCATAATTTTCTCCTTTTTTGTTTTTGAATTTTTACTTAATTATACCAAATTAAAAAAATATAGTTACATGATAATGACGGTCATTTCAGTTATCAGTTATCAGTACCTCTGCAATAAAGACGCTTGACATAAGGAATATGCTCTTTTTTTTATTACCTTATGCCAATTACCAACAGTAATACTATACTTAGATAACACTTCAGTTATTCAGAAATAAAATTATCCTAATAAACTTTAAGCACCATCGCTTATACTTTATCTGAAAGTCTATTTGACGAACAAGATAATTTACAACATCAAAAATGGGATTAAATCTATTCCCATACAACTCCTGAATTCTGGCTCCTGAATTCACTTAGATAACATTTCAGTTATTCAGAAATCAAACTATCCTAATAAATTTTAAGCACCATCGCTTATACTTTATATGAAAGTCTATTTGACGAACAAGGTAATTTACAACATCAAAAATGGCATTAAATCTATTCCCACATGACTCCTGGATTCTGAATGATCAATTCACTTAGATATAGTTGTTTAACTTAAAAATGAGACGTTTTTTCGTCTGAAACTTCCTCAGAGCAAGAAAGCTTTGTCTCAATCTAAAGTTAAATGACTATAAAACTTCAGTTATTCAGAAATAAAATTATCCTCATAAACTTTAAGCACCATCGCCTATA
>NZ_JAAHGH010000055.1:38447-46000 GCF_010672525.1 Okeania sp. SIO2B3
ACTTCAGTTATTCAGAAATCAAACTATCCTCATAAACTTTAAGCACCATCGCCTATAACTTTATATGAAAGTCTATTTGACGAACAAGATAATTTACAACATCAAAAATGGCATTAAATCTATTCCCATGTAACTCCTGAATTCTGGCTCCTGAATTCTGAATTATGACTTCTATTCTAATAACTGTTTAAGTTTTTGCTCATTCCAAAGTGACTGATATAATCCGGTTTGCTCTACTAATTCTGCATGATTTCCAGTTTGTACAATTTTCCCTTTATCCATGACAAAAATTCTATTAGCAGTAGCAGCAGCAGACATTTGATGAGAGATAAAAATTACAGTTTTCTTTTGAGTTCCAGTTGATAAATTTTGCAAAATATGAGTTGCTGTCTGATTATCTACGCTGGAAAGTGCATCATCTAAAATTAATATTGGAGCGTCAACTAATAATGCTCTTGCTAATGCCGTTCTTTGCCTTTGTCCTCCTGATAAAGTAATCCCTCTTTCTCCAACTATCGTTTCATATTGTTGGGGAAAGTTGAGAATTTCTGCGTGAATTTGTGCTTGTTTAGCAGCAGCTTCTATTTCTATTTGTTCTGCTAATGGGTCTCCATAACGGATGTTATTTTTAATTGTTGTACTGAAGAGAAAACTTTCTTGAGGAACGTAGGCGATCGCCTGGCGTAAATCTGTTAATTTTAGTTGAGTTATGTCATAGCCATCTATAAATAGTTGGTCAATATTAATATCTAAAAGTCGAGGTAATGTATTTGCTAAAGTTGATTTTCCGGCACCAATAGATCCGACAATAGCAATAGTTTCTCCTGGTTGAATCAGAAAATTAATGTTGTCTAAGGCTGGTGTTTTACTACCTGGATAAGTATATGTTAATCCTTGGCTTTTTACCCAACCTTTTACTACTTTGGGAAAATCTAGAGGTGATTCATGGTCTTTAATTTTCGGTTCAACTGTGAGAATAGCTTCTATACGATCAATACTTACTTCTCCTCTTTGATAAGCAGTAATAGTAAAACCTAGTAATGCCGTGGGAAAAACTAAACGCTCAACATAAATAATTAAAGCTACAAAATTACCAACTGTTAATTCACCATTTTCCAGGTATATCGATCCATTCATTAGTAATATTAATAAGCTTGAACTTGCTAAACTAACTAGGATAGGAAAAAGAATATTACGAGTTTTAGCTAACTCTAAATTTGCCTCTAAAAGTCGCTGATTATAATCACTAAAACCTTGTCGTTCATTTTCTTCTTGAGCATAAATTTTGATTAGAGAAATACCATTCATATCCTCTTGAATCAAATCGCTCATATTAGAAAGTTCCTCTTGCACAGCTAATTGTTGACTTTGCAATTTATTACTAAATATTTTCACCAGTATTAGCATGACAGGATAAACAGAAACTGCTAATAGAGTTAACCGCACATTAATAGAAAGCATAACTGGCATAGTTAAACCATAGGCAAAAATTGTATTGCTAATACTTAAAACTGCAAAACCTAATAGTCTGCGGATATTATCAACATCACTTGTGGCGCGGTTAATTAAATCTCCTATTGTATTATTACTAAAATAGGATGGTTCTAATTTTAAGAGTCGATTAAAAATCTTTTGTTTGAGGTCAAATTCTACTTGCCTACCTACTCCAAATATGAGTATGCGCGATACTACTCTAATTACCCACATAATGGAGGCAAAAATTATAATTGCTACTACATAGTATAAAAATTCATCAAATTTGGTTGCTACTTTTAAATCATCTATTGCTTGACTAATTAATTTGGGAATATATATCCCTAAACTATTGACTATTAGTAGAGAAAAAACTCCTAATGATGACTTTTTCCAGTGAGGACCTAAGTAGGAGGCTAATTTTTTAAGTCTTAGTCGGGAAGATTGAGGCATAGTAGTGACTTTAGATTTTAGATAATGTTATGATTGTAGATATAGTAGAAGGAAAAAGGAAGAAGGAAGAAGGAAGAAGGCGTTTAGTTATCTACCAGAGAAGGAAAAATCTGGCTTTATCTGAGTTTTAAGCTTTTGATATGTCCTAACATTTCCTTCCACTGCTATAGTTTAAAGATACAAAAAAAATTAAATTAAAAATCCATGAAAAAATTGTTAGTTCTTGTTAAAAATGAGCTGTATCAATTGAAGAAGAAAAAAGTAGATAGGGATACTGAAAAACTATCCCTCCGCGTCTACAAACTCCAAGCAATTATAGACACCGAGGGTGAAGTGTGAGGTATTAAATCTATAGAAACCATTTGGTATCTTTGCAAAGGTAGGGCTTTTTTGCCCAAAAATCAGGAGTCATAATATTGATATTTAAGTACATAATTATAGATATCTCCAATAATCAAAAACAAAATCAATTATTGCACTCTGATTCATCAATTATTTCCCCCTATTCCCTACTCCCTACTCCCTATTTTGTAGGATATGCCTAATAGATACCAAATAGATTATATAAAGGAAAATATAAATGTATGACCGAAAAATTCTGGTCAATAGCCTCCCTTTTTAAGGGGATAAAAAGCGGTCGTTTGCGGAGCAGTCCGTTAGGATGGGATGACGAGGAAATCTTACCAGATCAAACCAACCAAGAGTAAAGAGAATATTTCAGATTTCAAGCCTCCTTATTGCAGAGGTACTGAAGTCCGCAGTTCCTTCGGAGGAGGCTAACTGAAGTCCGCAGTTCCGACCATAGGAGGCTAACTGATAACTGAAATGACTCCTAAATAATTTTGTCTGAAATTAAACTCAAAATATTACTAAAATTATCTTAATATCTTAACCACAATATTTGCCACAATAGGAATAACAAATATGGGCAAGCAATTTTCTCTTTCATTTGATGTAAAAGACAATGACACTATTGACATTGAAACTATTAAAGTTAAACTTGAAAAACCAAAAGAGAAACCATCAAAAACACCTCCCGGACAAGATTTTGTGAGAATATTGTTATTTATATTTTTAGGTATTTTGGTGATTGTTAATTTTTTAGTACCTGGTGGTAAAAAAAGCATAAATCAGGAACCATCTACTCCTGCTTCTCCTGCTTCTACCGCTTCTCCTTCTAATTCAGAGAACAATCCAACAACTACGTCCTCTAGTAATTATGACCCATTAGAAATAATATCTTTTGAAGAAAATTAAGGTAAATTCGCTACTGATTATTTAGTGAATTTTTTTAAATAAATTATCATCAAAATTATTATTAAACATAATAAAAATGCCCCTCTGCTATTCAAAATTTTTGAGGGGCTTAACGAAGTCAGAAGTCAGAAGTCAGTAGGGGCGTTTTGCTCCGCAACATATAAAGCGGAGCTTTGCGGAACGCAAATGGCCATTCGCTCCTACTGAAGTTAACCCACCCCTAATATCATGTCCGGTTGAATACTTATAAATAAATGACGGAGGAGTCAGGAGTCAGTCCTCAGGAGTCAGGAGGGAAGAAAGAAGAAGAAAGAAGCAAGAAGAAAGAAGAAAGAATAAAGAGGAGGAAAAGTAGAAAGTTTTTTTATCACTAATTATCCGGACATGATATAACCCCTCCCAACCCACCCCTCGCCCCTCCCCCTCCCAGGAGGGGAAGTAGGGGATATGAGCAACTCTCCAAAAATATTGCGCCTTAAAAGGCAGGGTCTTAGACCCATGTTATTTTGATAAATTTAGATTTTTTTTTCAGCAAAAACATAAGCATTCAGCTATCAGCAATTAGTAATGAGTAATTACTTCTAAGGTTTAGGAAAGGAACTTTACCAGTAATTTTTATTCAAATTCAATTTCAAAGGTTGCTTTTATCTTCCTCAAAATTAATAGCTGAAGTTCGCAGTTCCGACCATAGGAGGCTAGCTAATAGCTGACAGTTGTTTGCGCAGCATTCCGGAGGAAATGCTTACGTAAAAACAATATAGTTAGTTGAAAATACTTCCTCAAAAACCAGGAGCTAACCAACCGCGTAAGAAATAGTAAAATAATGCCAAATATTCTTCCCAAACTTCTGTAGTTAGTAAAAGTGCTTCGGCATTGGGTAGAAAATCTGCTAGTACAAAACGATAGGAAGAATCTTCATAAGGATTTACAGTATTAAAATCTGTGGGAGCAGGAATAGTCCTCATACCTAGTTCAGTGAAAGTTAAACTAGCACGACGAATTTGAATAGCAGAAGTAACAACAATAACTACAGGTTCTAAACCTTTTGCATCTAATATTTCACGAGTTTCAATAGCACTTTCATATACCGTTGAGCTATTTGGTTCAATAATAATAGCACCTCTTGGAACACCCAATAAAACTAAAACTCTTTTGATATCTTTAGCTTCAACTGTATTAATATCTTCTCCAATTCTTGGACCAGCACTAACAATAACGTAAGGAGCTAAACCTTTTTTATACAATTGAGCAGCATAGATAATTCGCTCTGCAGTTTTAGTTAGCTGAACTTGTATTCTATCAGGTATTATTGGTTGAGTTGTACCTTGACCTAGTAATACAATTGCATCTGCTTTTTGGTCACAACAAGCTGAGACTGAAACGACTTCTATAGCATCTTCTTCTGCTTGTTGAGCTGCCCAGACAGCAAATACTGGTGCGCTAGAAATTATTAACACTATTAAAGCTGTAATAATCAAAGCTGGTGCTGGATTTTTTATCCCCCCATTTGATATGAGAGTAGTTGCATAGATCAACAATATAATCGAAAAACCAAGTGGTTTAAATGCAAAAGCCAGAAACCTGAAAACAGCAGCCCCCACGGGACTATCTGGTGCATAAAATGCCAGTATCAACAAAATAATTGAAAATACCATCAATAACTTATAAATTAAGTTTCTCTTATCATCACCACAGGTTTTCCAGAGTGATAGAGTCATGCAAATTAATAGTATACAAAATACTATTCTGGTTAAGATGATCAGCATAATTTTTTTGATTTCTGTCCTGAGAAAATTTGGATTATTAGTTGCATCAATTAAGTGAGTTGATGCAACATTTCCCGTATATAAAAATAAAAATCAACTTATTTTATCGGTACTTAAGTTGAGTTTTGATTGCTTCTGTCACTGTTTGGATTACTTTAACACGAGCATAATGTTTATCATCACCCGCAATTAAAGTCCAAGGTGCAGTTGCCGTACTTGTAAGCTCAATCATTTGATTAACAGCTACTTCATAAACTTCCCACTTTTCTCGATTGCGCCAATCTTCCTCTGTAAGCTTATACTGTTTAAATGGGTCATTTTGCCGTTCAGTAAATCGCCTTAATTGTTCCTCCTGACTAATATGTAACCAAAACTTGACCAAAACATAACCTGCACTGGTCAATTGTCCCTCAAACTCATTAATTTCCTGATATGCACGTTGCCATTCTGAATCTGTAGCAAATCTTTCCACCCGCTCCACCAAAACTCGACCATACCAACTGCGGTCAAAAATACCAATATTTCCTGCTTCTGGCAACTGTTTCCAAAACCGCCAGAGATAATGGTAGGCTTTTTCTGACTCTGTTGGTGCAGCAAAAGCACTAACTACATAACTACGGGGGTCTAAATTATCTGTTAATCTTTTAATTGCCCCACCCTTACCCGCAGCATCCCAACCCTCAAATATTACCAGCACTGGGATTTGATGTTTGTAAATTTCCAATTGCAGTTTATTCAAAAGTGCTTGCTGCTGCCGTAGAGATTTTTTATACTGTTTAGGAGATAAGCTTTGGGTCAAATCTACTTCAGCTAAAAAATCTGGTTCCCTTGATTTGAGTTGTTCTTGAAAAGGATTTGTGAGTGGTGTGGCCTGAATATGCAGTTCGTCCAAAGCTTTACTCAAAATTGAGACCATTTCTGTCAGCACTTTGACTCTTGCCCAACGTTGAGAGTTTCCTTCTACCAATGTCCAGGGAGCAAATTCTGTGTTGGTATGAATCAGCATTTCCTCAGCAAAAGCAGTATATTTTTTATAATTTTTGGCTTGTTGCCAGTCTTCACTTCTGACCCGCCAAGCTTTTAAAGAATCAGCAGCAGTTTTTTTTAAACGCTCCTTCAATTCTTTTTTGCTCAAATGAATCCAGAATTTAGCGATCGCCACCCTATTATCCACCATCTGACGCTCAAAAGCATTAATTTGCTCTAATCTTATGGGAATTTCTGCCTCTGAGACTCTTTTAAATAATCGTTCTTCCAGGACATGAGTGTACCAGCTATGATAGAATAATCCAATTTGTCCTGCTCTAGGAAGTCTTTGCCAAAACCTCCACATAAAAGGATATTGTCGCTCTTGTGCTGTAGCAGGCCAAATTGGATGAACCACAAATCCCCTTGGGTCCATATATCCTATTATTTGCTTAACTAAAGCACCTTTACCCGCAGCGGCCCAACCTTCTAATACTATCAACACGGGTAATTTTTTTTGCCAGCAAGCTCTCTGTAGGGTTCTTAACTTCTGCATTAAGGCTTCGAGCTTGCTTATATAAGTTTCTTTATCTAGGGAGAGTTCTAAATCTAAGGTTTTTAACATCTGTCTTTTTTTATGTTGGCCGGGACGATCTTCAAACTAGGAGCCAATATCCTTTAGTTTGCTGCGCCATTCCACTTATAATGGTCAGAATAACAAGCTTTCCATCTCCATCATCCAGAGATTTCTGTTGCCTTAATTTAAGGCCAAGATTCTCAAACTCATTAATTGCAAAGAAATTATGCTAAGTAGAACACTTAAAAGCAAATTCCCAGCAGTTCTTCCCTTGAAGAAAGCACTCTCAAGAGTGGCACTCGGCCTGGCGACCCTGCTATTTACGGCAATCTTTTGTGTCGCAGCTCCCACTGCTTTAGCCAGCGAGATCGATGACTATATCAGTCAATATCAGCCAGTTATAGAAACATTGCATGGACTAGAAGTAACTGAAAAAACAGTAACGATCATAGTGACTAGCACTGGCTGCACTAAGAAACAGGACTTCATAGTCGTATCGGACAAATCCCAGCCTCTGACTGCCACATTCATCCGTCTGATACCCGATTTTTGTAGGGCTGCTTCCAGGCCTTATCCCATTACATTCTCGCTGCAGGAAGTGGGTGCGGCAGAGTTCAAAGTTGCCAATACTGTTGACCCTAGCCCCAGGTTTTAGCCAGGCCCCAAATGGGGTGCATTTCAATCAAGCAAGGCTACCACATTCGAGGAGTAGATATTGAGCTTCCAGACATTTGATGAGTAGCCCAGAAACCTGGTTTCCTAGGAGAAACCGGATTTCTTAATTTGATGCACCCCAAACAAGGCTAGGACATATTAGAAGAGGCATCTTACCTGTTCAGTCTCTGGCGATCGCCTCTTGTCCCAGCTCCCCAGGGTCAGGACTCAGTTAAAATAAGCTTAACTTATAAATTATATTTAAAACCTTACGAATTAAACCCCTTTACAAACCGAAATAAACTAGCTATATTATTAACAACGGAGCAGGAAACAAAAAACACCTGCACCACCGTACCTCGAAAATTTCATACATACATAACAGCAATCATACATTATGACAACTA
>NZ_JAAHGH010000056.1 GCF_010672525.1 Okeania sp. SIO2B3
AATATTAAATTCATCAGTACTTTTAGATTCAATCAGCAAGTCCTATTTAATCAAACTAGATTTAACTCCATACTAAATCAGATTTAGATAGGTTACTTGTTGAGCTAGCAAATATTTTTCCAATATATTATAACTCAAACAAATAAATTCTTTAAACTGCTTACCGAATTATTAATTATTAATAATTAAATAATTCGGTAATGGAATGTCCAGAATGCCACAGCTACCATATCCATAAAAATGGTCATAGAAAAAGTAAGCAAAATTATATCTGTGTCAAGTGTGGCCGTCAGTTCATCACAGAATATCAACAGAGAGGATACAGTGATGATGTCAAGTGTAACTGCTTAAAAATGTATGTTAATGGCATGGGTTTTCGTGCCATAGAGAGAATTACAGGAGTTTCGCAGGACTTCGATTATGGATTGGGTTAAACTCGTGGGAACATTTCTACCAGATACTTACGAGCGCAGAAACTATCCCAGAGGTAGGAGAATTGGATGAATTGGAAACATTTGTGGGAAAAAAAAGAAAATCTGGCACAGGAGCTGCTTTCGACCATTTTCAAGCCGGGATTTTAGGTTGGGTAGTAGGTAACCATAGTGCAGAAACATTTATGGTACTATGACAGACTATTTCCTGGTGGCAATGTTACTTTTGGGTGAGTGATGGTAATCCAGTTTATACCAAATTTATTCCAGCAGGAGACCACATTGTTAGCAAGACTTACATGACCCGTGTAGAGGGAGAAAATACAAGTTTACGTCATAAATTCGCTAGATTACATCGCAAAACCTTGTGCTATTCCAAGTAATCATGAAATGTTAAAGCACTCAATTCGGCTACTGATTCATTACCTTAAGTTTAAAGAAGTCCCTGTTCCCACTATTTCCCTATATATTCATCCTTGAATCTGACAACGCCGCATAAGAGCGTGATAAAAAAACTTTCTCCTTCAACTCCAGTTCTTCTTCTTCCTTCTTAATTTCTTACCTCCTGACTTCCCCTCCACGGTCGGGGCCTGCGGGTGGTTTGACTCCTGACTCCTGAGGACTCCGTCGTTATTTATTTATAACTGTTCAACCGGACATGATATTATTCATAGAGTGTATTATGCTCAATCGCATGATTCAAAATGCTAATATTCATGTCCGGTTGAATAATTAGACTTTGGTGGAAGGAAGGCAGAGGGCAGCATAGCAGCTATGCTGTTTGCGTAGCATGACCTAGGAAAGGGTTTCTTCCAATTTTAACCTAATTCTATACACGCTCCGATGCTACCGGACATGATATAAGTCGGAAAGCTACAAAGTAAAAATCTAGTTGACTGCCACAAGTGGGAGCTTTTTCGCGATTCGCGTGCGCAATTTCTCTGGGAATAGCAACCTTCATGGAACAAAGCCGTTTGAGAAAATTAATTTTTCGCAGGATATTTTATGAAAAATCTGCCACCAAGTATATTAATCAGGACTTACGCAAATTGACTTTTAAATCACCATCTGTAGGGGCTAATACAGGGCAAACCCATCTAAATTCTGGAAACTTCTGCCGTTAAGCTTTAGAGGAGTAATAAGTATAAATATTCAAAAGTCTGGCATCTTTACCCTGTAAGAACTTCAAAATAAGATGCGTTTGCCCTGAGGGGCTAATAGTATTGGCGTTCCGCCAAGCTCCGAATTGGGCCCTCACCATAAGTAAAGTCTCTGAGTCAGTCCTGTTAATGTAGTACATCAGGATTTAGATTCTGAATTTCCAGAAGTTGCTAAAGTTAAATCACCAAGGAGGATATTAAAATCTCCTTCTATTTTTTGGTGTTGGTTGGCCAACGGTGAAGTACAATCCACTAGATATGATCCTCAAGGGTTTTATAATCAGGAATATAATTTTATATAAGTTGTAGTATATTTAACTTCCTAAAAAATTGGCCACTTACTCCTAGAATATTATGACTGAAGCAGCAATTCTGTGTGTTGATGATGAAACTGTTATCCTCGAAACCCTCCAGGAACAAATTAGCCGTCACTTTGGCGATCAATTTGTGTACGAGGCTGCCGAAAGTGCTGAGGAAGCCCTAGAAATTCTTGAAGAACTGGATGAAGAGGGGGTCAAAATTGTGGTGATTGTCTCTGACTGGCTGATGCCTGGAATGCGGGGGGATGAGTTTTTAGTTCAAGTCCATCAGCAATTTGGTGATATTAAAACAATTATGTTAACTGGGCAAGCTGATGAGTTGGCGATTCAACGAGCCAAGAAAGAAGCTAATCTGTACTCTTGTATATATAAACCGTGGCGGGAAGCAGAGTTGATTAAAATCATCACAACAGCTCTTGAGTCAGTATGAACGAACTAACAATTCTTTTAGTCGATGACGAACCGATGGTTTTGGAAAGTCTTTCTGAAGAATTACAACGAAACTTTGGTCAAAATTATGATATTGAAGCTGCTGAAAGTGGTGAAGAAGCGCTCGAAATTTTAGAGGAATTGCAGGCTGAAGGAATAGAAGTTGCTGTAGTGATTTCCGATCAATTAATGCCTGGTATCAAAGGAGACGAACTCCTGAGCAAGATTCATCTTCAGTATCCAGATATCTTGAAGATTATGCTGACGGGGCAGGCTGGAGTAGAGTCAGTAGGGAATGCTGTGAATTCAGCTAATCTCTACCGCTATATTACTAAACCCTGGGATACGACGGATCTCAATCTGACAATTAAGGAAGCACTCAGCAAGTACTTGCGGGTGAAACAACTTGAACGACAAAATGCTCAACTGCTGGAAAATGAACGTCGCCTGACTCAGTTTTTGGAGGCGATGCCAATTGGTGTCTCGGTTCACGATGTGACCGGGCAAATGACCTATGCTAATCAGAAAGCTAAAGAATTACTCAAATTAGACGTTTTACCCGATAGCAAGATTGAGCAACTTTCAGATATTTTTAAAGTTTATCGGGCAGAAACCAAACAATTGTATCCGACAAAAGAATTGCCGATAGTGCGTTCCTTGGCTGGAGAAACAGTTCATTCTGAAGATATAGAAATTCATTACCCGGATCGGATAGTCCCGATCGAAATCTCGACTACACCTATTCGGGATGAAACAGGCCAGATTTCTCACGCGATCGCCGCTTTCCAAGATATTAGCGGTCGTAAACAGGCTGAAGCGGAACGAGAGCAGTATACTAGAGAATTGTTTGAACTCAATGAAACCTTATCCCGGTTTGTCCCCCGTCAATTTCTCCAATCTCTTGCTCGCAAAAGTATCACTGATATTCAACTAGGGGAGTGCGTCCAGAAACAGATGTCAGTGTTGTTTGCTGATATCCGTGCTTTCACAACTCGTTCGGAACAGATGACTCCAGAAGATGCGTTTAAGTTTATTAATGGCTATCTCCGACGTATGGAACCTGCAATTATTGTAAATGGTGGTTTTATTGATAAATATATTGGTGATGAAATTATGGCACTGTTTGAAGGAAGTGCTGATTCTGCGGTAAATGCAGCAGTGACCATGTTGAAAATTCTCGCTGAATATAATTTAACCAGACAACGTCCAGACCGCCAACCCATCGAAATTGGTATTGGAATCAATACAGGGATGTTGATGTTAGGGACGGTAGGCGGTAACTCGCGTATTGATACTACTGCCATTGGCGATACTGTTAATCTTGGTTCCCGCCTCCAGCAGTTGACGAAAGTCTACAATACTCCACTTCTAATTTCTCATCATACTTTAGCTTGTCTGGAGGAACCGATGAAGTATGCCATGCGAGCGATCGCTCAAGTGCAAGTTAGGGGAAAATTTAGGAAAGTCGGGGTATTTGAGGTATTTGAGTACGAGCCTCATGACCAAAAACAAGCCAAATTGGAAACAAAGCCGATTTTTGAAGCAGCTGTTATCCAATACTATCAAGGAGCAATTGAGTCTGCAAAGTCTCTTTTTCATCAGTGTTTACAAAAAAATCCCGATGATTATGTTGCTCAAACTTATCTGCAACACTGTAATTAAGTAAGGAGTCAGGAGTCAGGAGTCAGGAGGCACGGAAGGAAGAGAATGAAACATCTCCTCCAAAAGAGGCAACAGGCAACAGGCAACAGGCAACAGGCAACAGGCAAGAAGGTTTGCCGGACTTTGTTACTATTAGTAAATAACCAACTTTTACTTGATATCTCATTTGAAAACGCTATAGATACTAATCATAGCTTTTACAGCGTATTCCATATTAGTACACCAGTCGCGGGCAAGATGCCCGCACTTGCATTCACTTTACCATTCATATTTGTACCTCATATCATGTCCGGTTGAATAATTAGACTTTGGTGGAAGGAAGGCAGCTATGCTGGAGGCAGGAGGCAGAAAGTTTTCTCCTATTGTTACCTTAATTTTATACACGCTCCGATGCTACCGGACATGATATCATTTACCTTTACAGCGCTTTTCAGATTGATAAACCACATCGCTACAACCAAAACTCTGTAAGGGCGTTTTGCTCCGCAACATATAAAGCGGAGCTTTGCGTTAGCAAATGCCATTCGCCCCTACTGTGGTTTACCCAAATGAAAACTGCTGTAAATGCGATAAATTCCTAAACTCAATTATAACTATTTTCTCCCTGATTAATTTTATTAATAAACCACATCGGCATTAACCCAATCCATTTTTCTTGAATAACTCCATCTTGCAAAACAACTGCTGTAGGTACTACCTCTATCTTCAATTTTTTATAAAATCTTTTATCTACTGCAACAACGGGAAAATTCAAAAAATAACTATCTACAAAAGCTTGGCCTTCTTGAAGATTTTCAGTATCTATTAATCCTACTATTGCTGGTAAATTATCTTGCCATTGTACTAACTTCAACACACCTAACCAATGTTTACATTGAGAACATTCAGGATTCATAAATACCACAATTACAGACCCAGAAATTAGAGGTTTTGAATCTTCTCCCAACCATTCTACCTGCCATTTTCTGTTTTCTTGTAATGGGGTAAAATCAAGATACGGACGACCATTTTTTTGCATATATTCTAGGGAGCCAGCAGCTAAAGCATAGCTAATTATAAAAGTTATTAATACTACTAGCCATTGCCACAAAATAGTAGGTTGATATTGACCAAAAAATTCAGCAAATATTAACATAAAAATATAAATAGCATTGAGAATTAAACTTTGGGTAGGAGTAATTTCTAACCAACCGTTATAACAACCACAATCTTCAGTTTTACCAGTTAATGTACTCCAGTAAGTAAGCATTGATAAACTAAGTAATAATAAAATACTTACAGGCATAATTACTGTTGGTAAAACTCCCAAGATTAAAGCAACTCCTAAAGCTGATTCAATAGCAGTAAATACGAGGGAAATAGGTATGATTAATTTAGGATTTATTAAATCTAGTTTGGCAATATGTTGGATAAATTTCCAAGGTTCTATAATTTTGGCAATACCAGTCAATAGGAAAATACTGCCAACTATAATTGAGGCGGTAGAAGCTAAGATAAATAATATCATATTCTAGATTTTTTCTACTACTAAGATTGATGTTTTGCTAAATGATAATTACTATAATTTATAATAATATCATGTCCGGATAATTAAGAGGATATCTGAAAAGTTTTTTGATACTGAATTTTGCCCCCCTACCCCCCCAACTTTGGGGGGAACAAGAGTCAATTTGCTTGCTCTAGTCCCCCAAAATTGGGGGATGCGCGGGAGCTTGGATGTAGAAAATGGGACTTCTCAGACAACCTCTAACTATAAAAAACCTTCTCCCTTTGAACCTTTCTTTCCCTTCTGCCCTCTGCCTTCTGCCTTCTGCCTTCCTTCCACACTATGAATCAAAATCTAAACCAACAAAAGACACAAGAAGCACTAATAGAATTAGCATCAGTGCTGCAACCGGAATTCAGTCAAATACCCCAAACAGGTACTCCCCTATTAATTGCTTTCGGTATAGTCGCCAGAGCATTAGGCATAACCGTTAATTATACACCAAAAATAGAAACCGAACTAACAGAAGCAGAATGGGAAGACCCCATAGAAGCGATCGCTAGTGCCTCCCACATTCGCACCCGTCGCGTCACTCTCACAAATAAATGGTGGCAACAAGACTGCGGACCTCTGTTAGCATACAACGAAGCAAAAAATCGACCAGTTGCCCTACTAAAAGCAACAAACTATGAAATTTTTGACCCCATAGAATTGACCCGCATTCCACTCAACCAGACTACAGCTCAAGAATTAGCATCAATAGCTTACACCTTTTACCGCCCTTTTCCCAATAGAGATATTCTAGCCTTCGACATCTTCAAATTAGCCTTTAGAGGTAGATTTAAAGATTTACTAACAGTTGCCATCACTGGGGTCATAGCTACCTTATTAGGAATGTTGACACCAGTAGCTACAGGTATCATCATTGATAATGCTATTCCCGATGCCAACGAAAAATTATTAATAGAAATAGGTCTGGGTTTGTTAGCTGCCAGTTTTGGAGTCAGCATATTTCAATTAACTCGCGGTTTTGTCACTCTCAGATTAAAAACCATATCTAGCTCCACCATTCAAGCAGCAATATGGGACCGACTCCTCAAACTTACACCTGCCTTTTTTCGCGAATATTCCACAGGAGACTTAGAAAACCGGGTTTCTGCTATCAGTCAAATTCGCGAACGACTCACTAGCACTATCCTCACAACAATATTCACCAGTTTTTTCTCCCTACTGAATTTAATATTACTATTCATCTATAGTTTTCCCCTTGCTCTCATCGCTTTTGCCATTGCTTGTCTCACCAGTCTTGTCACCTTGTGGTCAGGAGCGATCGCCAGTCAAAAGTTACGCTCCTTTAAAGAAATATCGGGAGAAATATTTGGTTTGACAGTGCAACTCATTGGTGGAGTCTCAAAACTGCGAGTTGCTGGTGCCGAAGAACGTGCTTTTGCTTATTGGGCAAAAAAATACAGCCAACAAACAAGACTAATGCTTGGCAACCAACTTATTGAAGACTTAGTTACTGCGTTCAACACAGCTCTACCAACTGTAAGCTCTATTTTACTGTTTACATTAACTGTTTATTTAATTCAAACACAGGAAACAGGTTTATCCATCGGCACATTTCTAGCTTTTAACACTGCATTCGGTACATTTATTAGTGGAGCGACAAACTTAAGCAAAACCATCGTCAATATTATAGAAATCACAATATTATGGGAACGCGCTCAACCTATTTTAACAGAAACACCGGAAGTAGACATCAACAAATATGACCCAGGGCAACTTTCCGGTAGGATAAAACTAGATCGTCTTAGTTTTAGATATCGTCCAGACAGTCCACTTGTTGTTGACGATATTACTATTGAAGCACAAGCAGAAGAATTTATTGCTATTGTCGGACCTTCTGGCAGTGGAAAATCAACTATTGTACGGTTACTATTAGGATTTGAAACACCAGCAGCAGGAACTATTTATTATGATGGACGAGACTTATCAACCTTAGATGTATCAAGAGTGCGACGACAGTTAGGGGTAGTGTTGCAGAATGTACGACTCAATAGTGCTTCTATTTTTGAGAATATTGCTTGCGGGGCGTTAGTAACGGTGGATGACGCTTGGGAAGCGGCTGAAATGGCAGGTTTTGCAGATGATATCGAAGAAATGCCAATGGAAATGAATACTATTGTGTCTGAGGGAGGGGGAAACTTATCTGGTGGTCAACGTCAACGGTTATTAATTGCGCGAGCGTTGGTTTTGAAACCGAGAATTTTGATTTTTGATGAGGCGACAAGTGCTTTAGATAATCGTACTCAAGCCATAGTAACTGAGAGTTTAGAGCAGTTGGGGGTAACTAGGATAGTTATTGCTCATAGGTTGAGTACAATTCGTAATGCTAACCGAATTTATGTTTTGCAAAGGGGAAAAGTTATACAGCATGGGAGTTTTGAAGAATTGGCAGAGCAGGAGGGGTTGTTTGCTAATTTGATGGCACGACAGATGTAATAGAGTTGTTGGTAAATGTGGAATGGGCATTTTGCCTGTTCCAAGCGTGAAAAAAGAATGCTTAACTTAAGTGACACTTCAATTATTGGCATTTCATAAATGCTGGATAATTTTAATAATTTTGTGGAATAGGCATCTTGCCTGTTCCTATTGCCTGTTCCTAATATTTTCACCGCAGGCAGGATGCTCACCGTACGAAAAAAACTGTAGAAAATCGATCTGAGCTTTTATCTTGATATTGGATTAACCAATACAGGCTGTACGGCACAGCTCACTATTCTCTCGGCAGTAAATGCCCCTGGGAATTTCTTTCTCATAATTTGAAGACTGCCATTGATATCGGCATTAATCACTTTACCAGTTCCACTCCTGAATAAACCGCGTTTGACTCGTTTACCTACATATTTTTCATGTTTAATTGGTTGCTCAAGGTCAAGTGCAGAAGTTTTACTGGTGTAACTTTCTTCCGTTTCCATGACTTTGATACCAGCTAGTTGACATTTATAAGTTATCTGTTCAATTAGCTTATAGTGCGGTATTTGGGTAAAGTTTTGGTTGTTTTTTTTGCCGAGCTTTGCACCTTGTTTCCAGTTATCATTTTTGCCTATGACTACAGTACCAATATTATTTGTGGTTAAATACTCAACCACTAAGAAACTGGTATTATGCAAATAATTCTCCACAAAACGATTTCGGTGATAGGTTAACGCTTCAATCTTACGGCTAGTTTTTCTGTTGCCTTGGAGATGACTTTGGTACTTAGCTTTACGCTTGTTATATAACTGATTGACGCTTTTTAGTGGCTTCCCATTAATCAGCAGTGGTTTAACACCAGGCTTATTTGTAGATAGAGCAACTAATCTGTCAATTCCTAAGTCTATTCCAGCTACAGATGTTGAATGTATTTGTGGCTGATTTGTTTTTTCATATACAACTTCAATTATATAGCAGGCAGTAGCAGGTACTATCCTCACTTCGATTACAGTATCCACAACTACAGGTATTTTGATTTCACTCATGGATAAGTGACAAATACCATCTTTTAGACTTGCTTTATAGACTGATTCCTTTGAATATATAACTACATTTCTACCTTTGGTTTTGTCTTTATACTTTGGTATTTTGGGTTTACCTAAAAACTTACAGGGATGTTTTGACCATTCAATGATTGCCTGAAAATAACCACGCCAAGTGGCAACCAAGCATTTGATTATTTGTTTTGATACCTTGGTTGGTAAGGCTCTGTAAGCATCACTATCTTTGGTTGCATGGTATAGTTTGGTTAAATCCAGACTTGAGGAGCACTTGAAAAAATGCTGACGACAATAATAATTAGCCAAATTATATAAGTTTTTTGACTTAAAGGCTAACTCATCACACACTCGCCAAAAGTTATGTGTTCGGTTAATAATATGTCTGTCAACAAGTCGCATTCAGATGAATTATTTCAATAGCTTTAGTTACCTATTTAATATTAACACACTTTTCTACAAATAGCAACTACTTTCTACAATTTTTATTCAACAACTAATTACCCCACTGAGACTAATTCCCATACATTATTGCTATACTTCGGCAGTACTTCAGTTGTTAACTAATCAGCACAAGCAAAATCACTTTTTTTGCTAATTTCAGCTAAGTTAATGTTAATTATTCTTATGTTTACTTCTCCCCCACTCCCCCACTCCCCCGAAATGCGAAAATGTAACAAACATTTATCAAATAGGTATTATTCCCGTTGCACAAAGAAACTCCTAATGTCGAGATGTGTTCGTTGAACAAGGTACATATACGGTACTTGCGATTTCTAGAAAATTGGTAGAAAATGGTATTAAAATATGTCAAAAAAACTATCCAATGGTACAAGAACAACTGCACCGACTCAAAGAATATGGAGATTCAATTATCCAAGGGATAGATTCATTATCCCAACAACAACCCCTGCCAGATTGGATACCCCCAGAGCTTAACAACAATTTACAAAAAGTTGAACAAGCAGCCAAAAAAACTATTGAACTTGCATCTTCCCCAGTAAAAATTGGTTTAATGGGAGAATTTAGTAGTGGGAAAACCTTATTACTCGGAAGCTTAATTGGATACGCTGATGGTTTACCAGTAAGTGAAAATCCTACCACAGGAAATGTTACAGCTATTCATCTAGACCCAGTTCAGTCAGAAGACTTGCACAAGACAGAATTTGGGGAATTTATGATTAAATATCTGTCTCATAATGAGGTCAAAGAATGTCTGGATTATATGCTTGAAAAAGCAGCAGAGAAAGCGAAACAACCTCCAGATACCCTCAAGAAATTTACTACTACAAATATAGAGATTAACAGCATCCTGGGATGGTGTAAACAAACCTGGGAGGCGAGTCAAAATAAAGAATTACGTTCTCTACTACGGGAAGTGGTGAGGTTTTTGCTTGCTTATCAAGTGTATGGCCAAAATATCTGCGATCGCCTCTATCAAGTTGATATGGCCACAGCTCAAGATGGACTAAAATTAAAACTCCCACCAAATGTTCTGGAACTCGACTTTCAAGAGTTAGTCGTTGCTCCTCAACCTTGGCAAAATCCTGCTAAACCATCCGCTGAAGACTTAAAAAACAGTTTCTCTTTAATTCGTCGAGTAGATGTAACAGTTAAAGTGTCAAAACAAATCTGGGATTTGTCCGCTCTGGGGGAAAATCAAGAGTTTGTTTTGCTAGATTTTCCCGGACTAGGAGCAGCTAATTCTGGGGTGAGAGATGCTTTCCTGTCTTTGCGGGAACTCAAAGAAGTGCAAACAATTCTGCTTTTGTTGAATGGTAAGCATCCTGGGGGAGAGACTGCTGATAAAATTCGTACTATGATGGAGCGAGACAGGGGGGGACAAGACCTAAAAGACCGGATTTTAGTGGGAGTCGGTCGTTTTAACCAACTACCATTATCGGAGGGGGATAAGGAAACTCTTGAGGATTTAGCTGAGGAATTAGCTCTACTAAAAGAAGAAGATGTGCTAAACAAATTGAGTGTTCTTGAATCGACGATGACAGGTGCTAAGGGTTTGACTACTAAACCAGAGAGAGTTGTACTGTTGTCACAAATGTCAGCTTTGAAGGAGTTGACACAACGTTCAACTACTTTGGAAGTATGTTCTCAAGACTTTATGCTGGAAATACAAAATTATCAGGATGATATAGCTCCCACATGGCAACAGTTAGCCGAAATGATGTTGGATTCTAGTTCAGCGGGTGTTTTACAGCGACAACTAAAGGATTTTGTATATGATGGAGGTGTAAAGAGGTTGCGAACGCTAATTATAGACCATGTAAAAGCTTACGGTTTGAAGCAACTAGAAGAAGATACTGGCCATCAAGCTCGTGTTTGTCAAAAGCACCAGTATGAACTGAAGGAAGTATTAAAGAAAATTCCTGAATATATACCAGATTCTGACAGTCAAACTTTTATTGCACTATGTCAAACCATTGAAGAAGTTTACAATGTCTACACTCGTTTGAGAATAGATTTGAAGAAGAAAACACTACAAGATGAGATTACTGAGGTAGTGAAAGAGGAAGTAACTAATGAAATATTCTTTAAATGGAATGAGTGGAGTTTACTTTTTGATAAAACCAAGGATGGGATAGTGTCTATAGAAGATGAGGAAATAATACTTCTTGGTGATTATGAACTAGAAGATGATGAGAAGACTCCCTCTAAGAGTGAAGATTTTGAGTTAACCTTTAAGAATAGTGTGGAAAAACTGGAGAAGTTGGCTCGCGATCGTATTAAAGAAGCAGTTACAGAACTATTCACTAAATTATCTGGAGAACTCGCACCTCAACGCCAAAAACTTCAGGAAATTTTGCCACTTGACATGAGAGAGGAAATCAAGAAAAATATCAGGGAAAATTTTGGTAAAAGAGAAGCAAACTGTTTTACAACTCTCTCCCAGGTTAACGATCTAAGTCAATATTGGAAACCGTTTGTTCTTCAGAAAAGTAAGCTTGAGGATGATACTCTAACTATAGATGCTGATAGCATATTTCCTCTAGCTCGTGCAGAAAAAGAACATCAAAAAGGTCAAGTGTTTGACTGGAATCCTGACAGAAGAGAAAGAGACCAGACTGAACCGAGACCATTTAACAATCAAATTCTAGTGCTAAGATTACGAAATGAAATTAATAATTCTTGTATGCAGCTACAGCTAGTAGAATATGTAGGGAAGATGACTAAGAAAGTGAATGATATTTTGAACAGGATTCTAAATCAAGAAGTTCCCCGCTTAAACGCTATTTCTAGAAACGAAGCACTGTTGAAGTATATAGCAGCAGATGAGTTAGAAACTAAAACACCTCTGTGGTTACAAAATCTATCTCAAATTGCATCAGTTGAAGTTAAGCGATAGGTATTTTTAGGGAACAGGAAACTGACTAAAAAATAGGCGTTGCATATTTGTGGGATGAATTAGTGTAGGGAGTGTGGGGAGTATGGGGAGTGTGGGGAGTGTGGGAGTGAAAGATTCATCCCAAGGTTTCAGGAACGCCAAAAAATCATATATCAAGCTTCCGTTCTGCTAAACTTACCCAAACTTACCCATGCCGGAATTGCATGAGCTTTGTAGGGGCGAACGGCCGTTCGCCCCTACTTCCTGTCTCACAGAAGACCACTGATTTTAAGGGAATAAAAAAATAAACTTCAGTAATTTACTGTTGATTTATGCAGCAGCAGGTTAACATATTATTATCTGTTAAACTGCAATATTAATTGACATCGATCTATCCCCACTAATCCTCCTTTGAAAGGGGGTAACAAGAAAAAAAAAGGGGATAGGGAGTGCGGGTTTCGTGCAAACGTAAAAATAAAGAGGAAGATAAATAATGTCTCTAAAAATTGAACTACTAACAAGTTTTGTCTTAAAAACTCAACCAACCAACAATGAACTATTACTACTTCCGGTCATTGAACTAACTCCTTCAAATGACAATATTCCCCATATATCTATTGTTAGTATATCTGTTGAAGGACAACCACCAGAACTGGCAACAAAGATAAAATCTGCTTACAGTCAAGTTATGGCGAATCCACCAATTAAAGTTTCAGCACCTCAAAAATTAAAACAATATAATTGCGAGTTAGAGGAACCTCTACCTACAGATGTTAACTGTACTTTAACAGTAGAAATAGAATATTTTGATTCTGATGCTCAGGGTAATCCTAACCTTTCCCAACCCCAACAATTGAAAGCTAAGTGCCACATTATCTCTCATTCTGAAAGCTCACCCCCAGCACCTACAGCTATTCCAACTAAATCACCGATAGTTGCTCCAAGTTCATCACCTACAGCTATTCCAACTAAATCACCGACAGTTACTCCAAGTTCATCACCTACAGTTACTCCTTCATCAGAAGGCAAGCATCCTGGTTGGTTAGCAATTGATTTTGGCACAAGTAATACAACTGTTACCTTATTCGATCCTAAAGTTCAAGTATCTCCAAAGAATTTACCAAGAGAACAAGAAATGAAGTTGCGCAAAAGTTTAGCTGAGTGGTTAAATAACAAACCAATAGATACTAAACCAGGTGTAGTTACACAAGATTGGGAAAATGAGTGGAAAAAGTTAATAACAGAAATTAGCAGGGAATTGCCAAACATAAACGATACCAACCAAAGTAATCTAGGAAGCCAAATCTTTTTAGGAACAGATATTAAATACTTATTGGAAGGGATTCGCCTTATAGAAGTTGGTCTATACCAACGTCAAGAATGGTTTCGCCGTTCTGCTAGTAAAGCACTTAATCGTATTTATCACGAAGTGTTTCGGGTTCCACCGTTGGAGTGGCAAAGTTTAATTCCAGTAGAACTTGATGAAATTACCAAACTTAGCGAAATTCCTAGCGAGTTAGAAATAGAAAGTATTGAATCAGATTCAATTAAAGTAATTATGGGAAGACGAGCTAAACAAAATAGATTAGATGCTATCGCTCAAAACCAAGACATAACAGGTAAATTTCACCACTCACCCAAACGCTATCTAGGTCAACCTAGCTCGCGACTAATTAATGTCAACTTAGATGGCAACAGTAAGGAGATTAAAGCAGAAGAACTGGTGCAATCTGCTTTTCGTTATCTGATTCAATCAACTTCAGAGTATTGCGCTCGCAACTCAGATCGACTTTCTGAAGGTCGCTTTAATAATGCAGTGATTACTTACCCGACTATAGCACCTCCCAGAGTGCGCCAGGAAATCAAAGAACTGGTGGAAAAACTGGGTATTAAGAATGTGGAGATGGCTTATGATGAAGCTGTATCCGTAGCCATCTTTTTCCTATGGCGAGAGTTTGGTGGAGACTTGAATGTAGGGATTGAATCTTTGAAAACCAGGTGTCGTCGCTATGGAGACCAATGGACGCAAAATATTTTAGTGTTGGATATTGGTGGGGGAACTACCGATTTAGCTTTAATCGACTTCACACTTGAAGAGATAGAAGTTTTCAAGGGTGATGAAGACCGAGGTTCTGGAGGACGCTATTATAAACTGACTCCCCAACTTTTAGGTTCTTCTGGTCATTTACATTTGGGTGGGGAACAGATTACTCTCAATATATTTCGCTTGCTCAAGGTTGCTATTGCTGACTGTTTACTGACAGCGGTGCAAGCAGGAAATATTGAATCAGATATATTGAGAAATCAGTTAGATGGCCTGGATGAAAAATTCCTGAATAATAATCATGAGTTTGAAAGTGGCAATTTATTAGCTTTTGTGGATAAGGATAATCCGGAAACTGATGCTACTTATAAGGATGCTTTAGATACTGCGAATAAAGTTTTACCAACTCGCTGGAAAAATGCAAATTCATCAGCTCCTCAGCAAGTATTTTACACTCTTTGGGAATATGCAGAAGAGGCTAAAAAATCAGTATTGACCAAGGGTAAAACAGATGAATTTGTGGAACCTACTTTTGTGTTAGAGGGGCAGAAAATAACTGAATTATTGGCGTCAACAAATTTAGAGCTACAAGGTGATGGAGTTAATAATTTAAGTGTAAGTTTAACTTTAAGTCAGTTAGAAAAAGCTGCTAAACCTGTAATAAAGGAAGCAGTTGGTATTGCTAAAGGGTTGGTAGAAAGTGGTTTGTCAAGACAAGAAAAATCTCAAAATTCTGATAAAAAAGAACAATTAGATTGGTTGATTTTGTCTGGAAAAACCTGTGGTCTTTATTTAGTAGAAGAGGAACTTTATCAAGAATTTAATAAGTCTCAATCAGAACGTTTTATTTGGAACTCAGAAAAAATTACTTTTGTCCCAGAATATACTAAGTTAGCAACTTCCGCAGGAGCGTGTTATGCTCAAAACCTACGACAATTCATTTTTGATCCGAAAGAATCTAAACCATTGCTCAGAAAAGGGGCAAACCAACTTTACATTGATGTCAAAAATTTGCTTTATTTTTTGCCATGTTCTTTTACTCTAAGGACTATAGATGGTAACTTAACTATTTTTAAAGCAGGTGAACAACTTTATCAACTTGACGCCAAAGAGTCAGTAGCGAGAGTACGCAGCGAACAACCCGATGGAAAACTCTATGGAGCACAATTAACAATTGTGATATACCGAAAAGATTTTGAAGATAAGGAAGAACAACTATGGGGTAGTTATGATGCTCAAGAATTGCAAAAAAATTTGGAAATGACAGAAAAGGAATTTAACAGCAAAATTAAAGTTGAATTTGAAATTGACCAAGAACTAAATATTAAGTTATTTTTCTGTCAAGGTAAACCCCACTATTTAATTTCTAATTCCGATAATATTTCCAGTCTTAATGCTGCGGACGTTACCAAAATTTCTCCATTAATTTCTGAGGGTAGAGTGATGTGCAATATTGCTGTGAATGTAATTGAGTCTTCAATAGCAATGAAAACAGATGCTCATACACTTGTATTTGATAAGGAGAAAGATTATAGTCAGCATCAGGAAGTTTTTCAATATGATGGGGATAATAATTCTCCAGAAATTGGGATAATTAGTCAACCTTTACCTCCAGTTCCTTTGAGTGGAGAATATAGTTTTTATTTCCAATCCCCCGATCCAAATACCGATAAATGGGAACTTATTGGGAAGTTCAAACTTGAGACTAAAACTGAGTATCCTTGTAACTATTATGTGAGTTTGGATAGTAAGGGTATTTTACGATTACATGAGGGAACAGTTCCCTATTGGAAATCGAATAACTGGGAATGTCTAAAGCAGGAAGGATATGTTTTTGAGGATGAGTTACAATATCAACCAAATAAGATAGAAGAAAAGAAGAATCCATTTTCAGGAATACATTAAATTCAGTTATCAGTTATCAGTTATCAGTACGTGTTTGAGACAATTACAGCAAATTCCAAGCATAAGAAGTACAGTTCTTAAAAATTAAATGTTCCCAGTGCGAGCATCTTGCTCGCTTTGGGGTGTACCCCACCAAGGTGGAACCCGTTGTATCTGAAAACGCAACTGCTGATAACTATTAGACATCTCCTCCAAAAGAGGGAGTAGGGACGTTGCATACAACATCCCTACAGAGTAGGGTCAAATAATTTTAGCAAACTGTTGTAGAGAAAATGTTTTTATGGAACACTTGAGTAATTTATTAAATAAAAAAGATTCGGATTTATCATGGGTACTGCGTTTGAGTTTGCGGGGAATGGCAGCTCAACTCAAAGAAGCGATCGCCAAATACACAACAGACTCAGGAGTACAAGAATGTCAAGCATTACTAAAGGAACTTGATTCACTTTTGAAACCAACACTAATAAACGAAGAGAAAATTCAAGAAACTAAGTTCGATGATGCGTTGATACCTATAACTCCTCCGTCTGAGAATGAAGAGAGTTCACCAGGGAAAACTCCACTTGAACCAATACAAAATCAGGAGAAACAAGAAACTAACTCCTCAGAAACAAACGATCTGTTGCCCCCTATATCATCAAACGATGGGTTGGAACCAATACCATCTCCCCCTGAGAATGAACAGAAACTAATTGGTCTCCAAGAAGTTTTGCTTGCTGACAACAAAATAAAAGATTCGGATTTAGGGTGGGTACTGCGTTTGAGTTTGCGGGGAATGGCAGCTCAACTTAAAGAAGCGATCGCCAAATACGCAACAGCTCCAGGAGTACAAGAATGTCAAACATTACTAGAGGAAATTGATTTACTTTTGGAACCTTCATTGGAACCAATACCATCTCCCCCTGAGAATGAATTGAAACTAATTCATCTCTGGAAACTTTTGCTGACTGACAACAAAATAAAAGATTCAGATTTAGGATGGGTAATGCGTTTGAGTTTGCGTGGAATGGCAGCTCAACTCAAAGAAGCGATCGCCAAATACACAACAGCTCCAGGAGTACAAGAATGTCAAACATTACTAGAGAAACTTGATTCACTTTTGGAACCTTCAGAAGCAAACAATAGGTTGATACCCATACCACCAAAGGAACCGTTGTCACCTATACCACCTCCTCCTGAGAATGAAATGAAAATTCGTCTCCGGGTAGTTTTCCTTACTGACAACAAATTATCAGAGTATGTCGGTGCAGTTGAGTTAAATAGTAACAATGTTTCTGATTTGTGGCAGGAACTACAATGTCTGCTGCTGCGACTTCCAGAATCAGAGGCAAATAGGTGGCAAAACCAAGCCTTGGAGTTAGCATTGAAGGTGGGAGGTGAGAAAGAAGAGCGATCGCTTATCCCACTACCTTCTACTAAAGATGAAATATTGTATCCCGGTCTCACTGGTAAATTGAAAGCTCAAGGTTTATGCTTATCAACTCAGGAAAAATTAGACTCACGACTGACACAGACAAATTTACCAGAGGAACTGTTGTTCCTAGCAAAAGTTATTTCTTTATATCTTAAATTTATTGAACTCGACCCCCAAATACATCATGCTTTGAAGGCAGTCGATCGCTTTGGTGTGAGGTGTTTGAGTTTAGACTCAGAGCAAAAGTCTAAGTATATTAATGCTTTGATCGACCGTTTCCAGCGAGCAGTAACTACAGAAGAGAGTGGTGATATCCTGAAAATTCTGGAAGCTAGAATAGACCTAGATGAAGCGATACATTCTTTAGTGTATGTACCACCAGTTCCTCGTGATTCTTGGTGGGGAAAATTGCAAAAGGAATGTCGGGATACACTAGCTGTTATCAGCACTCGCGCTCAAAATGCTGGTTATCAAGTGAGAATTCGTCCTTTATGGGGGTCTTATGCTGATATTTTCAGTTATTCCCAGAATAAGAATAATGATTTAGAACGCGATAGTGGGGGTACTCCAGGGGAAGTTTTGGCTTGTTTGCGAGTATATGCAAAGATTCAAGAGGAAGTATTGCCAGGTAGAGTTTTATTTAGAGGTCAGAGGTAGCAAAATGTTCCAGAAATAAAAGGGGTTCATTAATTGATAATGGATAATGGATAATTACCTCTGGTTAAAACCGAGAGGATTGAACATAAGGAAATATTATATCATGTCCGGTTGAACAGTGATAAATAAATAACTACGGAGTCCTCAGGAGTCAACCCACCCCTAACCCCTCCCAGGAGGGGAGGGGAAGTCAGGAGTCAGGAGGGAAGAAAGAAGAACTGGAGTTGAAGGAGAAAGTTTTTTTATAACTAATTATCCGGACATGATATTATTTCTTTTTTTCCCCTTAAAAGGGGAGGCTTTAAACCAGAATTATTTAATTATTAATTATTAATAATCCGGTAATGCTTCAACTGAGACACGAGCTAAAATCAGCAAGTCGTTATTTTACCAGGTATTGAAACTACTGAATTTTCTTCCTGTCTTTCGTACTACATTTTGTCGTGCAGAATGTGGATTAAAAGAGACCCGGCTTCGCACATTTATCGAAAGAAGCCGGGTTTTATACCAATTTGAAAAAAGAATGTTACAAATAGTTTCAAACTTTAGATGTCGAATAATTTGCTGAAATTACTGAATCATCAAAGTTTTGAGCTATAAAATTTTACTTTTGACTGTCTTGAGTGCGTCTTACATTCTGAGGGGACCTCAGAATTACGCACTCGCTTTTTACTTTTGACTTTTGAATTCCGTGAAACGGTATTACACATTCGCTAATAAGGCTGGCTATAGGAGTGATTCTATGATTTCAATAATCTCATCTATATCCTTGATCTCCTTCATCCTCTTCATCTCCTTCATCTCCTCCATCTTCTTCATCATCTTCTTCTTGCTCATCTTCTTCTTCTTCCCTTCTAATAAGTCCAAAACTTTAAATTCAGAACCATCGGCGTATTCTTTTTCGCTTGATTGATGACGACCGTGATCTGCTTCAATAGACCGCCGCCACCTCTCTGCGTGAGTTCTCCACATCACCGTGTTAACGAGCTTGGGTGCTGTGAACCAGAGGTTCCAAGTCAGTACATTGCCTGCCAGTAGCATGTTGCCAGAACCAAAATTGAAAATATCTATGATTTTTTGGTTGAAGGCATCGACAATTGGATGATTGTGCGTTACGACTTCGCCAATTTCCACTTCTATATGCCCAACAGTCCATGCTTTTTCTTCATGTCTAAATTTGTCAGGAGCCTGAAATAGTTGACTTTCGCCATGCCGAATTGTAAATATGGGCTGATCGGGGTTTCCGACCTTATGGGTAGAGACCTGAATCGCGTTTGCTTTGTCTGAGGGAAAGGGAAGAGATGCTTCTTCAAAAAGTTCCCATGCTTGCTGTACAATCTCATTTTTCTGCGAACTCGGACTAAACCAAATCTTACCTTCGACGGTCATATCCGCTGCTAGATCCTTAGTTGTCTCGTTGACCCAACCTCTCTGTCCGGTAACAGTAACTTCTACATTCAGGCAACCGATCTTATGAGCACAAATACCTTGCTGGGGACAGATGATTGACCATACTCTCCCACTATCATCGTAACCAATGCTGGAAATGTTGTGGGCAAACCTCTGAAAACACCTGGAACTAGGGTCTCCTTTAATAGTTTCCCAACTGAATTCAGGCCAATATATACGTTGTTGGCGTTTGATTCTCTCGATGTTGTCCATGTTACACAACATTGGTAACGAACTCAGGTCTGGCTCTGGATAGGCAAACGCAGGTTTTGATTCGGCGAACCCGCCTAGCCATCCCGGTGGGACATTTGAATTCTGATTATACATCATAAAACTTCCCTTCATTTAGTTAATTATCGAATTGCGATCTATCCAGTTCGCGACAATACAGATAGATCGTGCGTTGAACTTTGCAGCTTCGCGGGCAAACACAATGTGGCTGCAAGGGGATGTGTCAGTTTAATAGTTCACATCGTCCCGTGGCAAGGTAATGGTAGGCAAATCGCATCTTAGCCAGCCAATACTTCGAGCAGGTAAAGCACTTATCAGTTTAGCGAAGTATATTAATATCCTCCCACAAAAACGTGAAATTACTGTCTGAAAAAAAATAATACCCTTACTAATTACCCATAAACTCTACCTCTCCATTTTTTAGGAGTTTTCATCGCAGATAAAAATATCCGCAAAACTGCTAAAGGATCTGCTAAAGGAGATAACCAAAATAACCAACCAACTTTAGCTTTACTCAAGTCATAAGCAGGAGCGATCGCTAATAACAAGGCAAATCTAATTAATAGTAAAAATAAATTTAATCCAAATAACAAAAACCTGGAAGACAAAGAAATATCAACAGACAAATTAAACAATAAATAACTCAAAACTATCAACAAAGGCAAGCCCTGCGTAGCTGACAATAACCACAGGTCACTCCAAACTTGAACAGTAGGGGAAGCATCCTTAAGGTCAAGCGATCGCCCCCACTCCTGCCAAGTTTCTGCCATACACTCATACATCCTGACCTGCAAAACCTCCGCCCCATCCAAAAACCCTACCTTAAAACCTTGGGCAGCAATATTTCTCGCCAGAGTTACATCATCACAAAAAGAACTCTTAGCACTGCTATAACCTCCCATCTCCGACAACACCGAGCGCCGACACAGAAAACACTGACCATTGGCCATAACTCGTTCCGGTGTTTGTGCCCCCGTCCCCGTAGGTCCAAATCTATAGACCAACGTGATGAGTAAAGCAGGTTGTAGCCACAGCTCTCCTGGATATTTCAGAATAAACTGTGGCGACAGGGAAATGAGGTCATAGTTTTCAGCCTCTGCCTTTTTGACCAAACTAGCGACCAACCCAGGGTTTGGTTGAATATCTGCATCTACCCCGAGAAACCATTCACTCTCTGGAGAGCTTTTCAAAAAGCCAGTATGCAAAGCCCACGGACGACCTACCCATCCAGAGGGCAAAGGGTCATCCGTAATTAAGCGAAATCTTGGGTCTGTTTCTGCCTTAGTTTTGACTATATATTGAGTATCATCTACTGAGTTACTATCAACGATAATAAATTCCCGCACTTCATAACTTTGCCTACTCAACCCAAGCAAACAAGGAGTAATGCGAGCGGCCTCATTAAGAGTCGGTATGACAACAGTTACTTTACCTACTAATTCTGGTGTGGGTGAGTCAGGTTTTAATGGCGGTTGGCGAGTAGGACCTTTAATGAGACGCGATAGTAAGATAGCTGTTGCTGGTAGTTGCAACAGTAGAATGACAAAAAAAAAGGCTTCAGGCATGATTTTGAATTCTATTGGGCAGTATTTTAGACTTTATATTATCTCTCAAACAAAGCCAAGAATTTATTTATTCGGTAGTCCTGCATGGTAATGGTGAAGATACAGCAGATTTCGGGCAAATGATGTACAAGGTGAATGGTGAAAATATTGCAGTGCGGGCATCTTGCCCGCTTCGGAGTGTACCTCAAAAGTGCTGTATATATTTTTTAGCTTCTCCCCATCTCCCCATCCCCCCATCTCCCCCACTCTCTCTACCATTACTATGCACCACCACCATTTATTCAAATACCCTTACCCCTGGTGTTCTTTCTGAAACCTAAAACTGATATAACTTTTGAGTTATTTGACAGCCATATTTACCGAATAATTAAGGTAAAAATTCCTCTCCTTTATAAGGAGAAACAATTAATTAATTTTCCTTTTATTCAATCCTCTTCCTTTTAGGGCTATTCATTACCCACATCTTTCTTAACATAAAACTTGACAAAATAGACGAGTTATGTTTTTCTCTTGGAGAGGCTTTTTTTTCAGAAAAGTGTATTGAAAAGTACATTTTTTTGATAACAGTAGACAAAATTATTACCTCCCACACCCCCCACACTCCCCACAATGGTTTCAAGAGTTATGGGTAAAGCATAGCTTTTAGGGAGAGGTAATTATCAATTATCAATTATTGAATTGTGCCACAGGTACTGTTACCTCATCATCACTCATCGCATTGTCGAGGGACATATCCACCTCACTCAATTGATTAGCTGGAGATATCCACCATAGGGCGATCGCTGGAATTACCCCTAGCACTACACTCAAACAAGTTGGTAATAAGAATCTAGCATCTAAGGCAACGACAGTAATTGTTGCTCCAAAAGCAAAGTTAACTAAATAGGTAATGAGTGGCAGGTTTAACTCTTGGCGGGACAATGAAATTGTTTTCTTGCGCCAAAACCAAGCAGCTACAGACATATATATTGCACCTGTACCTACCCATCCCAATAAGTTGCGGTAAGGCATACCAAAGAAAAAGCCTTCCTCTTGAAATGTCCAAAACGGAAATGGTGCCTGACTCATGGCAGGGTCAAGGACTAAGTCCCAAGCTGTTAGAAGCAGTGCCCCTGTAGCGATCGCTCCTAAATGACGTATCCAAGAACTAGAGCTATTGACCTGTAAACCGCAACGAGCTAGTAAATAGCAAACTAATCCCATGTAAAACCAAGATAAGGGAATTGTAAAAGGTACTAAACCTGCAATTTTGTATCCTAAGCCACTAAGGTAAGCATAATTCCCAAAAGGAAAACCCGTGCTTGTGCCCAATAGTTCACTACTCAAAGATAGAAACACAGAAGGCAGCATAAAAGCCAGAGTTGTACCTATTCCTAAATTCCTCATGCTATACAAGGCAACTGCTAATGCTCCAAAGATAATATAAGTTGCTCCTCCACCTGTCATACTCAATTGGAAAGCAGTCTGTCCTACTGGAGGCAAACTGATAATAATTTCAGGATTAGGTAGAACTATTAACAGACCTGCTAGTCCAAAAACTGTTGACAAAATATGTACAAGTAATAGATAGCGTTCGGCAATCATAAGTTGCTTCATAGAAGTCCTATTTCTGAGTTCAAAAATCAGTAAATTTCTAGTTTTGTGTTCTTGCGAAAATACTCCAAATCTATTCTGTGCATCAGCAACAGAGAGTTAGAAGTATTTTTTCTGAGTGGGACTAATTTTTTCTAGAAACCAATCCTGCAAAACACTACCTATTAGTTTACAAATCTTTACAAAAAAAAGAACGAGAATCACTTATATCTTTTGTTTTACTTTGTGTTTTTAAAATTTGTTTTAATAAATTATCAGAAATGGAAGGTATGTTTAAATATCATAAAATATGCTATATGTCAATATTTAAAGAATTTTGTAGTCTACTTATAGCAGTTGCCATTACTGTATTTGAAATATCAAAAGCTTAAAACTCAGACAACGCAATATTTTTCTTCTTCCTTGTGCCTTCTGTTATAAATTAACGATAAATGCTTTTTCATGCACTTCTGTTTAAACTATTCCCTGTGTCTAAATTTCTACAAAAAGTCTCCTCTAAAATAAGCTGAATTATCAAATAAGATGAAGAAAATTATATTAAGCAATACCAATTCACTTTAGAGATGTCATTTCAGTTATCAGTACCGACCACTAAAGCAGGGGGCTTGAAAATACTGAATTGAATATTTTTTCATGCCCTGAAAAGGTAAGGTGAGACTTTGGACTTCATTTTTTGGTCACAAATAGTTTCAGTTCTTAGATGTGAAATAATTTCCTGAAATTACTGTAGTGTCAAGGTTTTGAGCCTGTAAAATCTTACTTTTAACTTTTGTACTGGCGAATGGCATTCGCCCCTACGACTTTTGACTTCCGTGAAACGGTATAAGCTTGTTTCAAATAAATATTAACCGGAGATTAAGTGATTATAGAAATTTTCACAACAGGAATTATAGTCTTAACTATACTTCTAGGTTTAGGCTATTTAACACTAGAATTACAATATCGTAGTCGTCCAGGAAATGCTTTAGAATTAACCTCTGGAGAATGGCATTTAGCAGTTGCAGAACCAGAAAATTACCTATTAGTAGGTGAAATGGAATTATGCAACCGTACTAAAAGCTTAGAAATTATGGTGCCAGAAATACAAGCAGAAGTAAAACTGCTGTCTGGTGCAAGTTTAGAAAAAGTAAATTATCAAACTCGAATAATTCCTTTCCATGAAGATGCCCAAGCTAGACCCGATGACTATTGGTTTGCTTATATCGTTAAAGTAGGAAAAAAGACAAAACTGAAGATATCAATTGATATTCATGGGGAAAACTTAGACCAACTCAAGTCAGCTTGGATTAAAGTCAATTATATTACCTATGGGCCTCAAGGTCGCATTCCCAAAACTCGCCATATTGTAGTGCCTCTCAAATTTCCCGACCCTAAAGCTATTCCAAACCAGCGAGAAGCGCAAAATGCAGCAGTATTTCCCATTCGCACTCATTTATTAACAGAGTTAGACGATCCCATAGAAATTGTCAAACGTTATGTCGTTCCTCATGCTCAACCAGGGGACATAGTGACCATCGGTGAAACACCCCTGGCCCTAATGCAAGGTCGTTTTCGTCACCCTACTGACGTTAAACCTGGATGGGTAGCCAAACGTATCTGTTACTTCTTTCTGCCCACTTCAAGTCTAGCAACAGCCTGTGGGATGCAAACTCTCGTAGATATTGTTGGACCAATCAAAGTGTTTATGGCCTTTTTCGGAGGTGCCATAGCCAAATTATTAGGAAAGCCCGGTATGTTCTATCAATTTGCAGGAGAACAAGCCAGACTAATAGATGATGTTACCGGAACTTTACCTCCTTATGACCAATTTATAGTTTTAGGGCCAGAAAATCCTCAAAAATTAGTAGAACAAATCCAAACAGCAACTGGCCTGGGTGCAGCAATAGTAGATGTTAACGATTTGAAAGCAGTTAAAATATTAGCAGCAACCTCTAATGCATCTACTTCTTTACTAGAGGACGCTTTAAGAAGTAATCCAGCAGGAAACGCGGATGAACAAACTCCAGTAGTTTTGATCAGGCCATCATCATCTTGAGGAAGGCAGAAGGCAGGAGGCAGAAGGCAGAAGGCAGAGGGGAAAATTACTTATGGATATTCTTCTACACGCCATTCTGTGTCTTATAACCCCAAGCAATTTTAAGTACCACAAGTGACGGTGGGATTAAACCCGCAAAAGAAAAGATAAAACAAGAAGTTGATGGAAATGAAAGCAAAAAAAGTGAAGATGACTAATAGACATCTCCAATAATCAAAAATCAAATCAATTCTTATCTATAAATTATCAATTATTTCTCCCTGTTGCCTGTTGCCTGTTGCCTGTTGCCTCTTTTCTGGAGATGACTAATGACAAGATATAAAGTATTAATAATGCTTATATAACTAATCTGAAACAACTATAAATTTAGGTTCATTTTAGTCATTTATCTGGATGACTAAAAACTGATTTCGCCAAATTTCTAGTTCCACAAAAATCAAAACTTTATTTGATATAAGTACCCAAAAATCTATAAGAAAAAATAATGAAACCTTTAACCCGCCAAAACAAGAGTCAGGTGGTCATCCGTCCCCTAGAGTACCGCGACCTAGAAGCGATCGAGAACCTATGTAGAGAAACTCCGGAGGTACAACACAACCATCGAGATGTTACCTTTAACCTCTCTCCTATTAGCCTCAGCCAGAAATTACCACAAATTAGTCGTTGGTACTGGCCTATAAAATTATTGAGCCTTTTTCCTAATCCCTGCAAATATTTGCTAACTTCTTATGTTGCAGAAGTAGATGGACAAATTAAAGGTGCAATCCAGGTTTCTCCTAGCAACCGCACCCGCAGCAGTTGGCGGGTAGAAGGGATAGTTACGGAAGAAACAGGGACTAACAGAGGAATAGGTTCTCAACTATTACGATACTGCTTTGAGAAAATTTGGGAAGCACGGACATGGTTATTGGAAGTTAATGTTAATGATAAGGAGACGATGGCTCTTTATCGCCAAAATGGTTTTCAGCCATTAGCCCAAATTACTTACTGGACAATTACTCCCCAACAATTACAAGAGTTAGCCCTTTCTCAGTCCAATTTACCAAACTTACTACCTATTAGTAATGCTGATGCTCAGTTGCTCTATCAATTGGACACAGTATCTATGCCTCCTCTGGTACGGCAAGTATTCGACCGCCATATCCCAGATTTTCAAACTAGCTTTGTTAGTAGTTTAATGGAGGGAGTAAGGCAATGGATAAATCATACTGAATTGGTTAGTGGGTATGTGTTTGAACCCCAACGTAAGGCGGCGATCGGCTATTTTCAAGTACAATTATGTCGTGATGGTACACAACCACATATAGCTCAATTAACTGTACATCCAGCTTATACTTGGTTGTATCCAGAGTTACTATCCCAAATGGCAACACTGGCTCAAGATTTTCCTCATCAATCTCTACAACTTGCTTCTATTGATTATCAACCTGAACGTGAAGCATATTTAGAAAAGATAAAAGCTCAACAAATTGAACATTCTTTGTTAATGTCTCGTTCTGTTTGGCATAAACTTCGAGAGTCTAAGTCTGTTATTTCTGAACTCCAGTTTTCGGAAGTTCTTCAAAGTTTGCAACCAGTTCGTAAACCAGTTCCTAGTCGTAGTTCTTTGTTAAAAATCATGCAAAATAACCATGGTAAAAGTAGTAATTCTCAGATCAAGACTAATAATAATTATTATTGGGAAGCTACAAGTGAACAGGTAAATTCTGCATCAGAGTTGTCTATATCTCCCAATTCACAAAGTGGAGAGGAAGATGATAATGGAAAAATCTAAAGATGAAAAATTAGGGGTAAATATAGTAAGCGAAAACTTCTCTAAAGTTCATAAAACTTACTCATAACTATAGCTATCAAATGACAACAATTTTTGTTATTTGGAGATTTGAGCAAGGGTAAGCTTGTTAATACCGCAGGTGAAGGTTGGGAGGGAAAAACAGAAGCTGAAATCCTCCCTAAATTATACTCAAACCTACTTTTTTTAAAAGATAAGAGGTAATTGTTATAATTGTTATTTATTGATTGTTTATTAATTGTTGAACATCTCCATATCGATCGCGAAAAGGAGTGAGATATTTGTCGCAAATCTAAAAAGTATAATTGTAGATTAAGGAGTTGAATATTCAATGTCTCAATCTCGAATTTCAGCACTGGGTTTAGATGTAGGTAGAAAACGTATGGGGGTCGCAGGATGTGATGGTACTGGTTTAATTGCTACTGGTATTACTACTATTAGACGTACCTCTTTTCAAGAAGATATAGCTAAGTTAAAATTTATTATCCAAGAACGTCAAGTACAAATTTTAATTGTAGGTTTGCCATACTCTATGAATGGTTCTATAGGTTTTCAAGCTAAACAAATACAAAAATATGCTCAAAGATTGTCACAGGCTTTAGAATTACCTATAGAATATGTTGATGAACGTTTGACTTCAGTTCAAGCTGAGGATATGCTGAAGGCTGCGAATATTTCTCCTTCTCAGAATAAACATTTAATTGATAGAAAAGCTGCAGCTTTGATTTTACAGCAATGGTTGGATGAACGTAGAAAAAACAATATTAGTTCACAAGTAAATAATTCAACAGATATAGAAAAATCTATTACATAGAAGAAGAGAAATAAATTGATTTCAATAGATATCTGTTCAACAATTAATAATTAATAATTAATAATTAATAATTACCTCTTCTTATAAAGAAGAGGATTGGCTAAAAGGATTTTTTTCTTCTCTTGGTAAATTGGATACGGCGAGGAAACCTCCCCATCCTTGACTGCTTTTTTATCAATGAATGGAGAGGCTTTATACCTGAATTTTTTGGTGAAAATCAAAAATAAGATAAATTATTATCTGATCTATAAATTATCAATTGTTCATCCCTGTTACCTGTTCCCTCATAAATCAGATTGTCTAGAATTTTAATATCTTGAAAAATAGCTAATAAATGCTAAATATAAAAACAGAGTTATAATCATATTAGTGAAATTTTACTGTTATCAAGTATCAATCAAGTATAACTCTGAGAAATAATAGTTAATTGTTAAGTAAGCATTTCCTACGGAATGCTGCGCAAACAGCTATTAGCTGTCAGCTAGCCTCCTCCGGAGGAACTGCGGACTTCAGCAACAAAACTATCTCATATAGGACAGTGTTTAAATTAACAACTGACTTTAAGGAAAAGGTAGCTAAATTTTGTAGTAAGACAATTAAATATTGCTTTGATCCTAAATTAAAAGCAATAGCTGATAGCTGATGGCTGACGGCTGAATGCTTACATTGTTAATTATCTAGAAAAGGAGCTATGATATTTTGACATACTCCCGACGTTGCCCTTACGGGACAACGCGGGATTCTTCAGTCTGGGAAACCCTGACCGCTGTTTAGACAGAGGTGATGTCCTCCCCCTGTTTTGAGCTTTACAATAACAAAATGTACCTAGCTTGTCAAGGGCATATGAACAGCTTATGAAGGTATGCGAATCTTGGCCCAAGCTTTCATCCCGACGCTCCCCTGCGGGAGAGCGCGGGACTTCCCGCCAGGGAAGTTAAAATCTCATAGGAAAACTGTTGAGTATTGAAATACCTACAGTTAACTATTATGGAAGTATACGGTAATTATCTAGCAGGATCTAAAAATCTGCTTAATGAGCATCAACAAAAACTCAATCTCTTAGACCTTGTTTGAAGCTTGATGAATAGAATTTACCTATACTTAGGGCACTACTAAAAGTGAAAAAAATCATCTAAATACCCAAAATGTTTTCATCCCCAGAATCACAAGAAAATGGACAATTTCCAGAAACTTATGTCACTTTAACTGATGAGGCAGAGCGATCGCTATGTTGTACTGTAGAGTATTCTCTGGAGTTAGATAACCAAGAGTATGTAATGTTACTACCAATAGACTTACCAATAGAAATATTTACTTGGGCACAAGGAGATATAGACCAAGCAAGTATTCCTGTAGGTGATGAAATGGAAATCGATCGAATTTTTGATACTGCCAAAGTTGTACTTGAAGAACAAAACCTTACACTGCAAAGAACAGCTATAATTTTAACTGTTACTGGGGAATTACCAGAATGGGATGAAAATGAACTAGATGAAGTAGATGAAAATGATGAAGAAGGTGAATATTACGAAGAGTTGGCCACTTTTTTATACAAAGACCAGAAATACGCAATATATACACCATTAGATCCATTTTTAATTCCAGCTCGTAAATGTGATGATGGAAAACTAGAATTGCTTTCAGAAGAAGAGTTTCAGCAAATTCAGCCAATGGTTCAATCAATGCTAGAAGATCAACTTTTCAATGATATGGAATAAACTATTTAGGGTGTGCTGAATAAAATTTTTTTGTAGGGGTAGGAGACAGGAGACAGGAGAAATGGGAATGAGTAAGGAGGTAGGAGTAATAATTGTCCCAAGCAAGATTGTTCTGCTCAACTATGCACCTAAAATACTAGCTTTTTGAGCCAAATCAACTGAAACAGGCGCACTGCAATTCGACCCTCACAGTACTCAAAGCTTTATATATCAATATTTTTATCATTAATCAGCAAGCCCTATTTAAAACTTTGATCAAATCAGGGTGATTTAGTCAACTATTTAGACCTACAATTATGCTCTAGAATAACCTAAATAATCATCTTCGCGACAAACTCAGCTAAGAGAACCTTGAGGATAAAGTATTAACTAATCAAATGAAAAATAGTATTAAACTAATTTCCAATCGTGCCCTATTCTATTTGGCCATATTACCTGTAAGCTGTGGTATTTTTGCTTGGCAGGGATGGGCTTGGTGGAGTTGGGTTAGTGGCCCTCTAGTGACAAACACATCATCTACTCAGTCTCCAGAAGAAAATGCTGTAACAATTAAAATTCCAGTGGGAACTTATGGTCAACAAATAGGAGAAGATTTGGAAGCTGCTGGTATTATTCGTTCTGCAACAGCTTGGAATTTCTGGGTCAAATGGTTGGGAATGCAAAATTCTGATTTAGAGTTTAAAGCGGGGACTTATAATTTATCACCTACAGAACCACTCAGCGCGATCGCGGATAAAATTCTAGACGGAGATGTAGTTAAACTCAGCTACATAATTCGTGAAGGATGGTCAATTCAACAAATGGCTGAATATTTAGAAGCTCAAGGATTTTTTCCTGCTGCTGATTTTATTGCTGCTACTAGAAATATTCCTTATGATAAATTTCCCTGGTTACCAAGTAATATTCCTCACTTAGAGGGTTATTTATTCCCAGATACTTATAAGATAGAAGCGGAACAAAACACTGCCGAAGGTATTGTTAATCAAATGTTAGGGCAGTTTGAAAAAATAGCATTGCCTGTATATCAGAAAAATCAGAATAATTCCGAAAATTTGAATCTCCATGAGTGGGTGACATTGGCGAGTATTGTAGAAAAGGAATCTGTAGTTGCTGAGGAGCGAGGTGTAATTTCTGGTGTATTTAATAATCGTTTGAAGAAAGGTATGAGGTTAGCGGCAGATCCAACAGTGGAATATGGCCTTGGTATTCGTCAAACAAAAGAGAAACCTCTTACTTATCGTCAGGTTGAAACTCCTTCTCCTTATAATACTTATCTGAATATTGGTTTACCACCAACAGCAATTGCTAGTCCTGGTTTAGCAAGTTTAGAAGCAACTCTTAATCCAGAAGATACAGAATATTTATATTTTATGGCCAGGTATGATGGTACTCATATTTTCAGTCGTACTGCTGCAGAACATGAGGCTGCTATTGCAGAAGTGGAAAGAATGTTATCATCTCAATAGCTAGTGTCGCTACACGGAAGTCGAGAGTCAAAAGTCAAAAGTCAAAAGTATTGATTGGTAAGGCTTTTAGGATTTTGTAACTTGTTAATTATTTCTGTCATCCTGCACTAGGAGTTTTTTTGTTCTTTTTTGATGAGTAAGAAGTTAAAATTAGCGGTTTATACTTTGCTAATATTTAACTTTTAACTTATTCATTTAAAATTATCGTTATTTCAATAAATATAAGTATTAATTTTATGTCTTGGGGTAAACTTTTACAGCCAGATTTAGTTTTGGGAAACTCAATTTTAAGTCTAACATCGGGAATTATTCAAAAACATCAAATTAAAGGTTTAGTTTTAGATGTAGATGACACTCTTGTACCAATTAGTGACAGTAATACTTCTCCGGAATTAAGTATATGGGTAGAAGAAATTAGAACGATAACAAGTCTATGGTTAGTAAGTAATAATCTGAGCCAATATAGAATAAGTCGCATCGCCGAGTCTCTCAATATACCTTATATTTTTGGAGCGGGTAAACCTTCTCGTCGTAAGTTAAAAAAAGCTGTTGATGCGATGAATTTACCAGTAGAACAAGTTGCAATGGTAGGCGATCGCTTATTTACTGATGTTTTAGCAGGAAATCGTTTAGGAATGTTTACTATTCTTGTTGAACCTATATCTAATAATATGGATTCAGAATTTCCTAATTATGGAGTTCGCTCTTTTGAGATCTGGTTTTCTCAACTTCTAGGAGCATCTTTAAGTATGAGTCCCTACAGTTTAATGCCTGGAAATAAGAAATAATTGTTCATTGAAGAAGGCAGAAGGTAGAAGGGAAAATTGCTGATTGATAGTCAACGACTGGCCATTTGATGTCTTATTAACCCCAAACAATTTTAAGTACCCTGTAGACGGTGGGTTATTAAATCTCCCACAGAAAAGATAGATAATTAATATATAGATTAGGGGTGATAATTTGAAGATTATTCATATTATTTTGAGTTATAACTTATTTATGGTTCAAAGCCGTTATTAACGGCTATATTTTTAGTTTTTGACTTCAGCTATTTCTATTACTCGATCATTCCAATCTTTAACTAATAAATTTAGGGGTCTCTCACTTCTAATTTTGTATTTAACACCTCGCATTTGTACGCGCATTAATATTTGTTCTAAACAATCTTTATCAAAGCAAACATGACGTTGGTTATTTCTTGTACCTAGACTTGCTCCACTAATAATATGTACCTGAGTATTTTTCATCAATTGATACCATAAACCATCTGAAACTGCTGTTCCTTGATTAGTAGTACTTGGTCTGGAATAATCGCTTGATAGATAAAGTGGATCTATACCTGTTGCACCTAATGTTTGTTCATAATTATAGTAGTAATGTAAAGGTACTTCTGCTACTGGTAAATCCATCATTCCTTCATAAAACTGTTGAGCAATGGCTAAGTCTGAAACCATGATTGTGTAAACTTTCGGGGCGCTAGTAAGAAACATCCACATAGCTACAGCATAAGCTGCTAGTAGCATGACCATTATTCCTTGGGTAGAAAATAAACTATCAAGTGGTAACTCTGGTAAAAAAGCTCCTAAAGGTAACTGGGGGAGTAGAAAAGCCATCATATTTACTACTAACATCATTTAATCAAATATTTAAGAATTATGATTAATTTTTGTGGTCTTAGCACAAACTTTATTTAATTAAGTTTAACCTTACTATTATATTATAGAGTAGTTCTGAAGTACTCAACAGCAAAGGCTGTTTCAGTAGCTTCAATATGTAACCTCATAGATAGATTGGTATTACACAACATCTAGTGGTTGTTACTTGTTTTGAGAAGATATCTCTGGCAAAAGTGTTAATTAAATCAATTCAAGATATGAAATAAACAATTTCATTTTCTTATACCCTATTCCCTAGCTTCTACAAGAAGTCTAAGGTAATTCCTTAAGAAGTAATTATCTTTATTTGTTTGTGGCGGGTTTAATACCCCACCGTGTATACGGTGCTGAAAATTGTTTGAGCTTATGATACAGGGAGTGGCCGATCGCTGACTATCCATGAGCAATTTTCCCTTCTGCCTTCTGTCTTCTTCAAAGTGAAATATCTTCAAGTATTTGTCTACGGTACTCTTAAACCAGGAGAGGCAAACTACAAATTCTATTGTGCTGAATATGTTGTGGATGCTTTTCCGGCAATGACTAATGGTCTGTTGTATGAACTGCCTTTTGGCTATCCAGCTATGACTAGAGGAGATATGAATGTACATGGATTTGTATTATCATTCAGAAATCCAGAGGTTTTGTTAGATTTGGACTTATTAGAATATTATCATCCTGAACGCCTTCCAGAAGAAAACGAGTACCGGAGACAAAAAATTGATATTTTTGGACTGAATGGAGAATATTTATGCACTGTCTGGAGCTACTTAATGTTACCAGAAAAGGTTCAGTTATTTGGTGGTAAGTTATTACCTAGTGGATTTTGGACAAACCATTGACGAAGTCAGAAGTTATTTTTGTCACGGGAATTTTGAGTAACTCTCCAAAAATATTTGGCCTTCAAAGGTGGGGTTGAAAACCTAATTAGGGTTTGCGCTCAAAAGTCTTTTTGCTCTTTGTAGGAGACAGCTATACTGGAGACAACCCACCCCTAACCCCTCCCAGGAGGGGAAGACAGGAGAAATGGGAATGTAGAGGAGGTAGGAGCGGGCGTTTTGTCCCAAAATTGTTCTGCCCAACTCTTGCACAAAATGCTAGTTTTTTGAGCAATCTTTACCGAAAACAGGCGCACCCCTTTCAACCTAAAACAGCTAAAACCGCTATCTATCAATGCTTTGATATTTAATCAGCAAGCCCTAATTATTTTGATAAACCGTTCCACTTCCAAGTATTGAATAAATATAATTTGCACGCTACTTTAATTTGGCAATCTTATTGTTGGTTATTGATTTTTTAGTGGTGCAATTGGAGGTTGAGGAATTTGAAGTACTGGATCATTTATAGTTAACATCACATTATTAGGATTCACTATTTCTATTACAGGTTCATTTAAAGCAATTTGTACAGTTTCAGAATTAGAATGTTCAGCTAGCTGCAGAATATTGGTCCGACTATTTGAGATTATTCCCGATATAAATGCTATACATAGAGCAGCAATAGCACTACCACCTAAAACAAAATTTCGTTTCGATCTACGATCAATTTTATCAAATACTCGATCGACCATTATCTCCACAGGTTCTACTTTTGGAGGTACTGGCATTCTTTGAAATTCAGAATGTAGTTGTAGTAGTCTTTGATAGAGGTGTTTGGCAACTGGATCTGTAGCAAGTAGAAGTTCTACTTCTCTACGTTGTGATGGAGTTACTTCACCATCTAAATATGCACTTACTAATTCAAACCTTTCTTGTTCCATCATTTTTTTACACCCTGAAATTGATTATCTAAGTTATTTGAATTAACATTTTTATTCATAGTTCACACTACAGAAAATTTTGATATTTTCTCAGAAAAGCTAATTGAATTATTTTTGTTTTACTCTATTAAATTTGATGAATATTTAGAGATTTATCTTGACTAAATTTTTACTCAAAATTAAATTACTTAATTATATGTATCTCATTCAAATATCTAGATATTTTTGGAGCTGTAATTGTAATCTTTGCCTAGCTCTAGCAATTCTTGATTTGACAGTACCTAGAGAAACTCCAGTAATTTCTGCAATTTCTTCATAAGATAAACCTTCTATTTCTCTCAAGACAATGGTTACTCTAAAGACTTCTGGTAGTTGAGAGATTGCATCCCTCAGATAATCATAAAATTCTTGTGTACTTAACTCTTCTTCTGGCCCTGGAGCATTTGTCGCAATCTCCCAATCTATAATACCATCATCTAAAGCCAGAGGAGCGTCTAACGATAGAGGAGGCGTAACTCGTTTTCTCTTTCGTAACTCATCATAAAACAGATTAGTTGTGATACGACTCAGCCAACTCTTAAACTTTACTGGCTCTTGTAATCTTTTAATGTTACGGTATACACGAATCCAAACCTCTTGAGCCAAATCTGAGCGGTCTTGCCATTCAGGGGCTAAATGATACAAAATTTTATCTACATGGAGTTGGTATCGATGTAGAAGTTCTGCAAAGATTGCACGATCTGGGCGCTGACCTTGTTGGCAGCGCAGTACTAGATCGTAGTTAGAGAGTTTTTCAGGTGGCAATTCCACTTGCGAAAGGGTTTGTTCAACCTTAGACCAGGGTACAAATATATATTGATTCATCAGGGGAACTGGCTCAATAATTTTGTTATTTAGCTCTAATTCCAATTAGACGATAAATCTTTTCTAGAGTTCCCAATTATCCACTTTCGGTTGAGGAGAGTAGTAATCAGAAAATTGGTTATGGCGCTACTTGAATAGGGAACAGGGAATAGCTTACTTTAAAAGGGTTTTCGGTGCGGAAACGCTCCGCGAATAAGATTGAAAAATGTCTTAACCAATTCTTGTAGTGCTATAAATAACTTTTTGCCGACTTCCTTTTTTTCCTTGCTCTTTTCTTTTTAGGGTTTAATACCCCACCGTCAACGGAGGGCTGTTTCATTCTCAATAGACACGGGTACGCACCAGACACACCAGACACGGGGATGGAGGCTTTTAAGCGACGTTGAACCAAATATTCTCTTAGAGCTTAAAGACGCTTATTGGCTGAAAAATCGGTAAATTTTGGCAAATTTCACTGTTCCACTATCTTTTAATCTACCGTTTTCCCTAAATCCTTAATTTACAAGACTTTAAAACAGCCCTGCACCGTCAACGGGGGTGCTTAAAATTGTTTGGAGTTATAAGAGACGGAGTGGCCAATTGTTGACTATCCATAAGCAATTTTACCGAATAATTAAGGTGAAATGCCTCTCCTTTAAAGGAGAAACAAGCGGTCGAGGGATGGCGAGGAGACCCCGCCGTATCCATGAGACCAAGAGAGAAAAAATTTTCCTTTGAGTTAATCCTCTTCTTGATCAAGGAAAGGTAATTATTAATTATTAATGGCTTCGTTGCATGAAAGTAGCGATAGAACATTCATTCCGCAGCTATATCGCTATCTTTCGCGATTATTGATGTTCTATTAATCTATTGTACAATAGTTATTGGTCTACTGATTCGCGTTGGCGGAGCCTAGCGGCAGCTATATCGCTATCTTTCGCGATTATTGATGTTCTATTGATCTATTGTACAATAGTTATCATTGTGCCTATCAAACTTCAAAGCCTTTACAGGTAAAAGTTTCAGCCTTTTTATATCAAACATTGATGTTCTATTGATCTATTGTCCAATAGTTACAGCAGTTTCCGCACATTATGAAGTACATATGCACAAGCAAGTGTGGCAGCTATATACTTTCATGCAACAAAGCCATTATTAATTATCAATTATCAATTATTAATTGTATCTATTGCTCTTCACAAGCTCCTATACTAACCCAACTACTAGAACCATCGGCCCAATGTTCTTTTTTCCATATAGGAGCTGTATGTTTCAAAGTATCAATGCCATAACGGCAAGCTTCAAAAGCTTCTGAACGGTGTGGACAACCAATGGCCACTAACACACTTATTTCACCAATTTTTAAACGTCCCACTCGATGATGAATGACCACGGTCTCGACTTCTGGCCATTGACTACGAATTTCTGTAGAGATTTGCTCAAAAACTTTTATGGCCATAGGTTGATAGGCTTGATATTCTAAGGACACTACAGATTTACCGTCTGTTTGATTGCGAACCATTCCACTCATTACTACTACAGCACCATTGGCAGGATTATCGGCTAATGTGTAGATTTCAGCAATAGACAAAGGAGCTATGGTAATAGCAAAATGATTTTGTTCTGGTTTTAGTTTGGTAGATAAAGGTACTTTTAAACTAGAATTCATAGTATTATTAATAATTGGTTTCCACTCATGTTAAAGATTATATCGAACGTAGCAAAGTTTATATATTTTTAGGGAAAATCAGGAGTTATTTACTGCTTCATTTTTTATTTTTTTATATATTTTTGCTTGGTTTAAATAAAGTAGTTGGATTGAAAATTATTTAAGTATAATTGTTTATATTCAGCAGTCTATATTGGTATTTATCAACTGAAGTATAACTCAAAATATCTATAAAATGTCTGTCTACAGAAAGAAAATATTATTGCTATTATATTATGGCATTTTTTAGAGAACAGTACACATTTATTTCTCCTTTTTATGTTACTTTTTCCTTATTCTCTAAAATCTGTAATTTTTTACAGAAAAATTCTGGTCTAAAGCCCCTTTTAAGGGGATAAAAAAATAGAATATTCCTTATGTCAAACCTCCTTATTGTAGAGATACTGATGAATGATGACTGATAACTGATGACTGATAACTGAAATGACCTCACTAATATCATACTTAACTATGTTCAAGATTCTGTTTTGCTTCCACCTAAAAGATATAGTAAAGCCATTCGTACAGCAATACCACTGGTGACTTGTTGAGAAATTAAACTTAATTGAGGGTCATCCATTAAGTCAGAACTAATTTCTACTCCTCGGTTAACAGGTCCAGGGTGCAATAATTTGACTCCTGGTTGACAAAGTTTGAGGCGATCGCGTGTAATACCAAATAATTGATGATATTCTCGTAAACTAGGCAATAAAGATTCGCTCATTCTTTCTTTTTGGAGGCGTAGGGTCATTACAAAGTCAGCTTTTTCTAGAGCTGGTTTAATATCCCAATGTACAAATAGTTTACTCGGTCTATTTTTGCCAAATTCGGCGAAATATTTAGGTAGTAAAGTAGGTGTTCCAGCTAAATGTACTTCAGCACCGGAAGCCGTCAAACTCCAAATATTAGACCGTGCTACTCTAGAGTGGAGGATATCTCCCACAATAGCAATTTTTTTTCCTTCTAAAAGTTCTATTCTAGGTTGAGTTGAGTCTAACAACATACAGATAGTAAATAGGTCAAGTAAAGCTTGAGAAGGATGTTCATGTTGACCATCTCCAGCATTCAGAATTCGTACTCCATAACCCTTGCGATCCATTTCCGAAGCGATCGCTGCGGGAACTCCTGCATCACGATGTCGAATGACCATCATATCTGTGCCCATTGCTAGATAGGTCATTGCTGTATCCAGGATAGTTTCTCCTTTGCTCAAAGAGGAAGTACCAGGGGCAAAATTTAGAGTATCCGCTGACAAACGTTTCGCAGCTAGTTCAAAACTATTGCGGGTGCGTGTAGAAGGTTCAAAGAATAAGTTTGCTACTACTAGACCTTGTAATGCAGGTACTTTTTTCATCCGGCGACCTAAAACTTCTTGAAAACTAGCTGCTGTTTGTAGTACAATATTGTATTCATTGGGTGTAAATTCTGCTAGAGATAAAATGTGACGACGAGTCCAGAGGTTTGTAGACATTTTCGATTCAACTTTTGTGAGATGATTATCAGTTAATTAATTGGTTTCGATTAATATTATAGGGGTTATAGAGATAGTTTTATTCATTAATTTATAATTGATAATGGATAATTAATAATTACCTCTGCTTAAAACCTTTTTTGATTGAATATCAGGAAATATTATTTATTTTTTTATCTCCTTAAAAGAGGGAGATTTTAAACCAGAACTATTTAATTATTAATTATTAATGATTAGGCAAAAAAATCTGACAAAAAAAATAATAAAAAAGTAGTTTTTACCGAATAATTAAGGTTTTAAGCCTCTCCTTTCAAGGAGAAACAAGAAAAAAATTTCCGTAAGCATTCAGCCGTCAGCTATCAGCACTTTAGCTATTACTTTTAGTTTTAGATAAAAGCTTTGCTAATTGAGGTAGAATTGATATTTACTACCAAAGTCTGCTTTAAAGTCTATATTCATTTAAACCCTCTTATGAAAGCTAAAAGCTGACAGCTAATAGCTTGTCAGCTATCAGCAACAAGACTCTCTTATACAGGATAGTGTTTAAATTAATATAGACTTTAAGGGCAAGGGAACCAACTTTTGTAGTAATAGAATTAATAAAGCTTTTATCTAAAATTAAAGGTAATAGCTGATGGCTGATAGCTGACGGCTGAATGCTTACATTATTAATTATTAATTATTGAAGGAGCGTAGCGGCAGCTATATCGCCTAATTTTTTTTATGAATAATTACCAATATCATTTAGGTGGCTGTTTACCCAATGATGCTCCTAGTTATGTTAAACGAAAAGCTGACGAAGAGCTTTATCAAGCAATTAAAGCAGGTGAGTTTTGTTTTGTACTGAACTCCCGACAAATGGGTAAATCAAGTTTGCGAGTTAGAACAATTCAAAGATTACAAGCAGAAGGTATTCTTTGTGCTAGCATAGATTTGACAGGAATTGGTACTTTTGAAATTACTAATGAACAATGGTATGCCGGAATAATTGATAGTATTGTTAGTAGTTTAGAGCTAAATAATATTTTTAATCTCGATCGTTGGTGGGAAACTCATAATCAATTCTCTCATACCAACAAATTTGATAAGTTTATCGATAATTTCCTCTTAAATAAAGTTTCCCAAAAAATAGTAATTTTTGTTGATGAAGTTGATAGCATATTAAATTTACCTTTTAGTGCTGACGATTTTTTTGCTGTTATTAGAAATTTCAATAATAGACGAGCAAATCAACCAAAATATGAACGGATAACATTTGTAATGATGGGAGTTGCCACCCCTTCAGATTTAATTAGGGATAAACAACGTACTCCTTTTAATATTGGTCGAGCAATTGAACTAACAGGTTTTCAAATAAATGAAATTCAACCATTAACTTTAGGCTTAATAGGAAAAGTTAATGATTCTGAGGCAGTAATATCAGCAGTTTTGGATTGGACCGGAGGACAACCATTTTTAACTCAAAAAGTTTGTCGGTTAATTCAGTTTTATTCATCTCAATCTTCACTAGAAAGAAAAGATATAGAGTTAATTGAAAATAATTATCAAGGATTAAATACAGACACAAAAAATACTGGAACATCTTTGAATAAGATAGTAGAAAAAAACATAAATTATTCTGAGACTGCTTTTGTAGAAAATTTAGTCAGACAAAAAATAATTGAAAATTGGCAATCAATTGATGAACCACAACATTTAAGAACAATTAGCGATCGCCTCCTGAAAAACAAACAAATAGCTAATAGATTATTAGGACTTTATCAACAAATTTTAAATAAGGGAGAAATTGATACTGATTCCAGTGTCGAACAAACCCAATTATGCTTATCAGGATTAGTAGTAAAAAGAGGTAATAAATTAAGAGTTTATAATCGCATCTATCAAGAAGTATTTAACTTAGAATGGATAGAAAAAGAACTTGAAAAATTACGCCCCTATTCCGAAGCAATCACAGCTTGGTTGACTTCTAATTATCAAGATAAATCTCGATTATTAAGAGGTCAAGCATTACAAGATGCTCAACTATGGGCAACAAATAAAAGTTTAAGTAACAAAGACTATAAATTCTTAACTGCTAGCCAAGAAAATGAACTTAAAGAAGAAAAACAACGTTCCCAGTTAGAAATAAATAAAGTTTTGCGTCAACGACTAAGAATAGCTATTTTTAGTAGTATTGCCATGGCTATTCTTGTTATTTTAACAGGTATATTTTTAATTAAATCACTAATTAGTGAGAGAAAAATTCAACTAGACTTACTTAGTATTTCCTCAGAAACATTATTTGAATCAGACCGTGGTTTAGATGCTTTAATAGCAGAAATAAAAGCCGGAAAAAAACTCCAAAAATCATGGGGTGTTGGTGCAGATACTAGAATGCGAGTAATAATGGCTTTGCATCAAGGAATTTACTTATCAAAAGAGCGTAACCGTCTTCATGGACATGAAAGCACAGTAATTAGTGTCACTTTTGACCCTACTGGTACACTCATTGCCTCTGCTAGTGACGATAACACAGTCAGACTATGGAATACTCAAGGAAAATTATTGCAAACATTTACAGACCATGATGCCGAAGTTCGTAGTATTAGCTTCCATCCTCATAAACCATTACTTGCTTCTGCTAGCCATGATCGAACAATTAAACTGTGGAATTTTGAGGGTAAACTACTACAAACTCTGGTCGGACATCAACACAAAGTCAGAGATATCAGCTTTAGTCCAGATGGTAAAAAATTAGCATCAGCAAGTGCAGACGGTAGTGTAATTGTTTGGAGTGAAGATGGTCAAAGACTACAAACTCTAGACGGACATCGTGGTTGGGTTGAAAGTGTCAGTTTTAGTCCTGATGGTCAACTATTAGCTTCTGGTGGAACCGACAAAACTATCAAACTTTGGCATCTAGAAACTGGCAAGTTACTTCAAACCCTAAAAAACAATAACGCTTCAGTTAAAAGCCTCAATTTCAGTTCAGATGGGCAACTATTAGCATCTACAAGTGGCAAAGCGATCGCTCTGTGGAGTCGTCAAAACAAAAAATTTGAACTACTCAACATCATAGAAGGAGATAATGGTCTAATTCAGACTATCAGTTTTAGTCCTGACGATCAAACTATTGCCTCTGCTGGTTATGACAATACTGTTAAACTTTGGAGTCTAGATGGCAAGTTGCTACGGGTTTTTAAGGGACACAATGCTCCCGTTTATGGTGTCAGTTTCAGCCCTACTGAAAACATCCTTGCCTCAACTGGTGCTGACGAAGCAGTGATTTTATGGAACTTTGACAATAGGTTGAAGCCATTAATAGAGCATAATTCTCCGGTCTACAAAATTGAGTTTAGCAAAGACGGCAAAAAGCTTTATTCAGCGAGTAAAGATCGAAATATCAAAATTTGGCAAACTGAAAACGGCAAATTATTGGGCACTCAAAAGGGAAAGTTGCTAAAATTGTCAGCTTTGAGTTCGGATGGCAAAATGAGAGCCATTGCTAATTACAACACAGTAAAAATTCTTAGCAATGAAGGAGAATTACTTTTGACTATAGAAGCTCACGGTTCAGAAATTCGAGAAATTAAGTTTAGCCCCGATCAAAAAAAAATAGCTACTGCTAGTAGTGATGGCACTGTCAAAACTTGGCTAACAAATGGAAAACCTCTACATACTTTCATACACACAGGGCAAGTCAATAGTATTGACTTCAGTCCAGATGGTCAGATATTGGTTTCTGGTAGTACAGATGGGATATTGAGAATTTGGCATTTTGAAGGTACTTTGCTCAAAAGTTTGAATACTCATCAGGTTAATGTTTTGAGTGTGAGTTTTAGTCCGGACGGTCAAATGTTAGCTTCTGCTGCTGCTGATGGCAAGATTATTTTATGGAATTTGAATCTGGATAATTTGTTGATAGAAGCTTGTCAACAGGTATATGATTATTTGCAAACTAATCCTAATGTCAGTGAGAGCGATCGACTTATCTGTGATTATTGAAGAAGGCTAAGTCCTGATGTGGTAAGTAATGTGTCGTAAGTAATGTGTCGTAAGTAATATGTCGTAAGTAATGTGTCGTAAGTAATGTGTCGTAAGTAATATATCGTAAGTAATATATCGTAAGTAATGTGTCGTAAGTAATATATCGTAAGTAATATATCGTAAGTAATGTGTCGTAAGTAATATGTTGTAGGTAAAAAAAAATAGTGCTCTTGCATCTGTTGCCTGGAATACTTGTCTACTACTTTTGCAGTATATGAAGAAGAAGTCGGGACTCAGGAGTTAGTAGCTAGATACAGTTCTTTATTCATAACTATTCCATAAATTTTGCTATTTGAGCGCGTTCCCAATACTAATTACTTGCGTTCACAAATATACTAAGTAAATATCACCACCTCTTCAAGATCCGAATCACACTAAAAGTCCGAAAAATTACTGATAGTAAGAATATGTTGAGGAATAAACAAATAACTCAACTATGTAATGTCAACATCTTACTTTTTCAGGGTTAATCTAGCTATGACTATTTCACAATTCATCAAAAAACTTTCAACGACCTTTGCTGGAACAGCTTTCGTTGCTCTCAGTGGCATCACAGCAGCTCAGGCAATTTCTATAACTCCTACCAGTAATGGCAATGATTTAGTTAATGAAATCCTAGGCAGTGGGATTACCATTGCACCAGATTCTATCAACTATATAGGTACAGGAGGTGCTTCAGGAATTTTCACCGATGGATTATTATCTGGTATTGGCATCGATAGCGGTATTATTCTGACTACAGGTACAGCTACCGATGCTAAAGGTCCTAATAATTCAGATAAGAAAACTACCGACAATAAATTGTCTGGAGATTCAGATTTGGATGGGTTGATTCCTGAAGAACAAACAACTTTTGATGCAACCATTCTGGAATTTGACTTTGAAAGTGAAGGAGGAGACCTTTACTTCAATTATGTATTTGCTTCTGAAGAATATGTAGAATGGACAAACTCTAAATTCAATGATGTCTTCGGTTTCTTCCTAAATGGAACCAATATTGCTCTAATTCCTGGTACATCTACTCCAGTTGCCATTAATACAGTTAATGGGGGTAAGCCACTAGGAACTGATGCTAGTAACCCAGAATTTTTCAATAACAATGACCCTAGTGAGGGTGGACCATTTTTTGATATAGAATATGATGGCTTCACTAATCTATTTACTGCACAAGCACTAGGACTTAGTGCTGGAACTCATCATATTAGGTTAGCGATCGCTGATGCTGGTGATGCTTTTCTTGATTCTGCTGTATTTATCCAGGCAAATAGTTTTTCAGATATGCCTACAAATACGCCTACAGATACCCCTACAGGTATACTTAAAGATATGCCTACAGATACCCCTACAGGTATACTTAAAGATATGCCTACAGATACCCCTACAGGTATACTTAAAGATATGCCTAAAGATATGCCTACAGGTATTCTTGGTTCTCAATCACCTGAAGATGTTCCTGAACCTTCTGTATTAATTGGGTTGTTCATAGTTGGTTTTGCTGGTTCCTTGCTCAAGAGAAAAATCAACAAAGTTTAAGATTGTATTAAATCCGTTTAATTAGGTATCAAAACATTCCCATCTTCACCATTTCCAAATTTTTATAACTGCTTTCCTTCCTGTACGTCGCCAATTTGATGGCTCCCCTACCTAACTCCTAACTCCTGACTCCTGAGGACTGACTCCTACCTTTCAACTGCACTAGGAGTAAACCGAACTTCTATTCGACGCCGACTCTGGTTTGGATTACGATTTACCCCCGCAAAATCTCCACCAGGATTATATAATTGTGCAGCAGAATAAGCTCGAAATTTTAATCCCAATTTTTTCAAACGAGGATTTTTTTGAAGTTCTTGTACAACAGATAAAGCACGCATCAAACCTAAATCTGCATTTGAACCTGGTGTCAGACTATTAACAGATTCATTACCCTTAGCAACTTGTTCTAACTGAGTATCTAAATTACTTCCACTTCTCTGATTTACCTGACCATCAGTATGACCTATTACTTCAACAACATAACCTTTATATTCCTTAGCAAAATCCTCTATTTGTTTGATTAAATCTCCCTCAATAAAACTTCTTAAATCTCCCGATATTTCCGCACTTCCTGATTCAAATCTTCGAGACTGAGAATCTCTAATTACAATCACAGGTGGAGACTTCAATTTTTCAATTTCTGTTTCTAGTTGTGTAACTCTATTTGACTTTTGCTCTAGTTCATTTTCAGATGTAGTTACTAATCCTTGTAATTTTGTTAATTGATTTTGTAAATTACCAATTTGTCCTTGTAATCCTGTTACTTCACCAGTCTTTTGTTGAATTTGATTTTGTAAATTAGTAATTTCTTGTTGTAGTTGTAGGGCACGATTTTCGTTAGCATCAGAAATTGTCTCTATAAACAGAGATTTAATAATAGCTAATAGCAATAATAAACTTAATATCATAAAAGAGTTAGACATTAAGTCTGTAAACGCTGGCCAAACTTCCAGGTCTCGATTATCTTCAACAAGTCGTGAACGATGACGCATAATTATTTTAATTCCTAAAAAGAGGGATTCATTAATGGATAATGGATAATTACCTCTCCCTTTCTATCCATTACCCACATATTTCCTAACATAAAACTTGACAAAAGAAGGAAGTTATGTATTCACTATAAAATGGATATTTCCTAAGAGTAAATGTATTTAATTAGAGGCTTTTCCGTTTGCTTTCCTAGGTCATGCTGCGCAAACAGCTAGAGGTACTGTTAACGCAGTTCCTCCGGAGGAGGCTAACTGATAACTGATAACTGATAACTGAAATGACACCTACTTATTTGCTAATCTATCAATAATATGTGTCAGCCGATAAATTTCATTTTTAGTTTCTTTCATTTGACTGATATATTCCTGTAAATTTGTGGCAATGACGCTTAAATGGGAATTATTTAGATTGGCTTGATTACTCATACCTTTCCCTATTTGGTCTCCTAAAGATTTAATGCTCTGACTAATACCATCTGTGGAGTTATTCAAGGCATTTGCTAAAGTTTTGAA
>NZ_JAAHGH010000057.1 GCF_010672525.1 Okeania sp. SIO2B3
AGAATCCATTGGACCAATCTACAGCAGTGATTACGGATTGTTCGCACCATCAAAGACTACTAATGAAGGAAAGGATTTAGCAGAGACTGGTAATGCTATGAGTTTCCATACTGACTATACTTATTGGCATACTCCCCCTTTACTCACGAGCTTGTATTGTGTGCAAAATAGTGCTTCTGGTGGGGAGTCGCTGATAATAGATGGTTTTCGAGTTGTGAATGACTTTCGTCAGGAACATCCCGATTATTTTCAGATTTTGACTCAAACCCCCGTCCAGTTCAAACAGTTATACAAACAATGGCAATACTTTTATTCCCGAACTCAGCCTATATTAGAATTGGATGAATATGGAAAAGTGACTAGAATCAACTTTGCTAACTCTCACAGCTACAGTTGGAAATTACCATTTGACCAAATGGAGGAATTTTATGCAGCTTATACAACCTTCTTTCAATATATAAAAAATCCAGTTTATCAATACTGCTTTCTTCTCGAACCGGGAGACCTTTTGCTGATGAATGACTCTAGAATTATGCACGGAAGGAACGCTTTTGCAGGTAATCGACATCTGGAAATAGCCTGTGTTTCTTGGGATTTTTTGCAGGCGCGACAACGCTTTCATCAATACAAACATCTCTATGTGTAGTGTAACAGTTGGCACGGGAGAAGTTGTTACGGCAATTGAAATTCTTTCCCCGATCAATAAAAATTCAGGAGAAGGTCGAATAAAATACGAAAAAAAACGGGGTTGCACATTATGGAATGATATTGCCAAAAATTAGTTTAGACTTTGACTAAAAATAACCATTAATTAATCATTCTAGCAATTGATTAATCAACAATCCAATTCAATCAAAAATCTCAAATCATTCGTCGCTGTGCAATGCCAAAAAAACGCCAGCATATTTTAAGCAGCTACACAAATTTTGTAGAAATAGATTTGCTACGTCAAGGTAATTCAATGATTACTTTAAATCAGAATATAGAGCATGACTATTGCATTTTAGTCAGTCCTAATAATCAACGTCCTCAAGCACATCTCTATGCTTTTAACATTCAAGATATGATTCCTGTTTTTACCGAAAAATTAAGGTTTAAAGCCTCTCCTTTAAAGGAGAAAAAAGCGGTCAAGGGATGGCGAGGAAACCTCGCCATATCCAATTGACCAAGATAAGAAAAAATTTTCCTTTTAGTCAATCCTATCCGTTTTCAAGGAGAAGTAATTATTAATTATTAATAATTAATAATTAATTGTTGAATTTACCTCTACGTCCAGAAGATTCAGAAATTATTCTAGATTTACAAAGTATTTTACATCAAGTTTATGGCCAAGGACGGTATGATTTAATCATTGACTACCAACAAAAAATTATTCCTGCTTGATCAAAAACTGATGCAATTTGGGCAGAAAATATTTTAAAAAAACAAGGATTAAGATAAATATGACAACAACTTTAGCGACTCCTGATACTGCCTTAGCAACTATTCAAGCTGCTTTACCTATTGACCCACAACCTTATGTTATTGCCGATCGCTCCACCGGATTAGTTGTAGTAGATGTACTTAATGGTTTTTGTACTGTTGGGTTTGGCCCATTAGCACCACAAGCACCCGACGAACAAATTGCTACTATGGTCTCCGAGAGCGATCGCCTAGCCAGAACTTTTGTTGAACGAGGTTGGCCAGTTTTAGCATTTTTAGATACCCATGAACCAGGAAAACCAGAACCCCCTTATCCCCCTCATTGTGAAAAGGGAACAGGAGAAGAAGAACTTGTTCCAGAACTGAAATGGTTACACGATCACCCCTTAGCAACATTAGTTCCCAAGGATTGTATTAATGGATTTATCGGTTCTATTGACGTTGAGACCCAACGTAATGTATTGTTGAAGTGGATAAATGAATACAAACTTGAAGCCCTAGTTGTGGTAGGAATATGCACAGATATTTGTGTGATGGATTTTGTTGTAACTATTCTGTCAGTTCGCAATCATGGTTTAGTGCCTACTTTAAAAGATGTGGCTGTATACGATAAAGGTTGTGCTACCTTCGACTTGACAGCAGAAATGGCAGCAAAAGAGGGTTTACCCAAAACAGCTATTCATCCACAGAAAGTATCTCACCATGTTGGATTATATACAATGGCCGAACGTGGAGCATTTATTGCTTCTACTATCAACCTAGAGACTAATTAACTTTTAAATTCAAAATATTGAATTTTCCCGCGCTAAACTCAACTCCTGCTTTTTTCAAGGAAAGTAGGAGAATTAGAAGTTTTGTTGAGAAAATCAGGATAACCTCCCTAACAGCAGCAAAATACGAAATATAGAGGAAAAAAAATTTATGAATACTCGAATGGCAATAGTAACGGGTGCAAGTGGCGCTGTGGGAGCTTGCTATGTCAAACATTTTGTACAAGAGAACAATACAAAATGTGTTGCTCTTTCCCGAAGCAAGCTAGAAAGCACTGAAGTTATACAATTTAAAGTTGACCTTTTGGATGAGAAAGGGACAAGGGAAGCGATCGAACAGTTAGACCTCAGTGAAGTTTCTGATTTAATCTTGGTACATGGTGTTGGTAAGTTCAAATATGAAGACTTAGAATCTTTACCTCACCTCAATCACGATCGCCATAAGATAGATGATGAAGTGTTCTCATCTAACTACCATACTTTTGTGAATGTCGTCAACCCCTTAGTCAAAAAACTTAATGAAGAACATCAGCGCGGGGGAAAAACAACCCTCGCGCTTTGTGGTTTTGGTTCCATCAGCGATCGATACAAAATTCCATTCTGGCGGTCTTATACTTATGCTAAGGATACCTTACGCAAATATATCAAAGACTTAGCTAAGTCAGAAGATTGGAAAGGATTAATTCGGGGACGTTTTATAAATGTTAGTACCACAGATACAGGTAATGAAAATAAGTTACGCCCTAATGTAACAGTTGAAGAAAAGCAATATTGGTTAAAACCCGAAAAAATTGTGGCTCAATCTATGCCAGTCATTGAAAGTTTAAAACCTCTATGGCAAGAAATAGATGTTTATGAAATTTTGCCAGGATTTAATCCAGAAGAATATTACAATGACTATCAGACAATCAAAGGAAAATGGGAGCGTCAGATGGGATTAACAAAGGTTTGATATTAAGTTTTTCTTCTGGAAAATTGGCGATGAGTTTGGATAAAGTCTGAGTATTTGAGGGTGGAATATTTCCCTAATTCCAGAAATTGATTTGAATAGTAAAATCCAAAAAAAGGCGGTGGGTCTCATCGTCTATGTCTGCGGAGGGTTAAGTGGTTGCACTCCCTGTAAAACAGAAAGCCCTATCCGTGAGGTTGGGAAGCCTACATCATAATCTTTGACTTTGATGTAGGAAAACATCACATATTTAACATAAACTATAGAAAGAAGAGGCATCATATATAACGTCTCTTCTTTCTAGTTGATAGAAGATAAAGAAAGGAAGAAGTTATCCCAGATTGAAAAAATAGCTCAAAAGTCAAACCCAAACATAATAACCTCTGAAAATAAATATAAGTTACTCTAAATAATTTTTGATTCGTAACCGAAAAAATTGTAAAGAAGTAGCTGAATTTTGAGAAAGCAATTATAATCTTTCTAATCTGTAGACAATGAGCAAGTACTTTTCTTGTCCCCTATTAATTGCAGGGGATAGTTTAATGCTAGCTATAAATATGTATCTTAAATTCCCCATAGAAAAGCTGTGCTCAAAAAAATTGTACACTGATTTATTCTATATCAAAACATAACTTTATACGAATGCCAAGATTAAAATCTCCAAGTATTTCTCCCTACTTTGATGTTATAGTGGTAGGATCGGGTGCAGCAGGACTTTATGCTGCACTTTGTTTACCTAATCATCTTAGAGTTGGTTTAGTTACTAAAGATGTCATAAATATGGGTTCTAGTAACTACGCTCAGGGAGGCATTGCAGCGGCCATTGACTCATCAGACAACCCGAACTTACACCTAGAAGATACCCTCAAAGCTGGTGCAGGTTTGTGTGACCCCGAAGCAGTAAAATTCATGGTTGAGAATGCAGGTGAAGCGATCGCTCATCTAGTAGAAATGGGTGTTGCTTTTGACCGTAAAGGAGAAAAACTGGCAATGACCTTAGAAGCTGCCCACTCACATCCTCGCGTACTTCATTCCGCTGATACTACAGGTCGAGCCATCATCGAGACACTTACAGAAAAAGTTTTGGAACGTCAAAACATTCAAGTTATTTCTCAGGCTGTAGCATTAAATTTATGGCTGACTCCACAAAAAAATCGTGTTCAAGGTATCAGTCTTCTCCATCAAAATAAAATTCAGTGGTTAAAATCTTCTGTAGTTGTACTGGCAACGGGTGGAGGCGGTCAAATGTTTGCTCAAACAACTAACCCGAAAGTGAGTACAGGGGATGGAGTCGCAATAGCTTGGCGTGCGGGAGCTATTTTACGAGATTTGGAATTTTTCCAATTTCATCCTACTGCTTTAACTAAACCAGGCGCTCCTCATTTTTTGATTAGTGAAGCTGTGCGGGGAGAAGGAGCGCATCTAATTGATGATTGTGGAAACCGCTTTGCCTTTGAATATCATCCTGCTGGAGAGTTGGCACCAAGAGATGTTGTCAGTAGAGCTATTTTTCATCACTTGCAAAAAACTGCAGATGACCCCACCCAAGCTCATGTTTACTTAGATTTGCGACCAATTGCTCCCGACCGCATTCGTTATCGCTTCCCTAATATTATCAATGTCTGCAAACAATGGGGTATTGATGTTTTTCAAGAACCTATTCCGGTTGCTCCTGCTGCTCATTATTGGATGGGCGGAATTGCTTGCGACTTAATGAGTCAAAGCTCAATTCGTGGACTCTACGCCATCGGGGAAACAGCAAGTACAGGGGTTCATGGAGCAAATCGTTTGGCGAGTAATTCTTTGTTGGAGTGTTTGGTCTTTGCTTCTCAACTATCTCACATTGAAATTCAGCCAAATTTAGTTGCGTCTAGTTCTGAGGTGTTGCAGGTAGACTTTAATTGGAGTGAAGATATGGAAAAGATAGAATTGATTCGGCAAATGCTACCGAGTTTAATGTGGGAAAGTGCCGGGATATCTCGTGAAGGAGAGTTGTTAGATAGAGCGCTAGATAAAATTAATCATTGGCGAGAAAGTTTGGCAGATTTGGATGTAGTTCAATTTTTAGCAAATCTACTGCCTAACCAGATGATAGAGTTAAGCTCGACTGCTGCTGAACAACAGTTGCGCATGGTTACAGAAACGCTCAATCTTTTGGATCTAGGTTATTTAATTCTCAAAAGTGCTGCATGGCGAATTGAAAGTAGAGGTGGACATTATCGTAGTGATTATCCTCAAACTGCCGACCGTTGGAGAGTACATACTTTGGTACAGGGCGATCGCTTGTGGAAATCGCCAATGGGGATTAATTCTGAAGAGTTAAAAATCAAAAGTATGGCAGTTGAGGCATAATATTATCTAAGGTTGACTACTGAATTATCATAATAAATAAACCTTTGATCGAACACTTATAGGGAAGTTCTATCGAACTTCTCTGCATTCTTTTTCAAACCTATGTCTAAAAATATCAATCATTATTCTCATATCATGTCCGGTTAGGGTTTAAAATTTAAGCAAATTGATTAGTGTAATTCTTGTGTGGAAGAGTTATCAATCTGATACAACCTTTTTTTAAAGTAGGTATATATTTCTTTTCACATATTTCTGTTTGAGCCATTCCTAACTCTACAATCATAGCTAAAATTTCAGAATATTTGAAAGGTTTACTAAGATAGCCATCTGCACCATATTTCATTGCTTCATGGTAGTCACTTTCATCATTCTTGCTAGTACAAAAAATGACAGGAATCTTCTGTATTTGAGGATCGGACTTAATTTGAGTACATACAGCATAGCCGCTTAATTTTGGTATCATAATGTCTAGAAGCACTAAATCAGGTTTTTCACAATAAATTTTTTCTATGGCTTCGACACCATCATTAGCTTCTATTACTTTTAATCCTAGTTGTATAAGAGAATAAGAAATAATCTTCTTATCCGTAGGATTATCTTCTACTAACAAAATTCTTTTATTGAGCATTTTTCTACAATTATCCTCATTGTGTATATATAGAGAAGTTGTTTTTTTATATAGCTGCTCCATATATTTAGTAGTTTGAACTAATGCTGTTGTAGTAACTATATAATATTAAACAAAAATTAATTAACTAACGAAGTGATGATATCATTTTAATTATGTGACTTTAGTCACTAATATTGAATAACGACAAATTATATAAATATTTGTATCAAAAAAAATACCACAAAAAATTCATGGAAATTTTATACCTGGAAAGAGCTTAATTTATTCTATTTACCACATATATCTCTCTTGATTTATTATTATCCCTGCTTCTTGACATTGACCATATATTATTAGCAATTAACTCCAAGACACAGGCAACTTTTTAGAGAGAAAATAAGGCACTTGTCTTGATAGAACCCATTTGATCGCTATATAATTATGGTATTCAAGTCTTTTCGCGCATCAATTTTGACCGAAAATCTTGGTGTTGGTGTGTTGAATTTTATGTATTATTTCTCCCCATATCTTCCCTTTTTCTTCTTCCCCTCCCCTCCTGGGAGGGGTTAGGGGTGGGTTGGGAGGGGGAGGGGCGAGGGGTGGGTTGTCTCCTGTCTCCAGTATAGCTGTCTCCTTGCTAAATTTATGAAGATACGATCGGGGGTTCTATATGTCAATGCTTTTAGATTTAATCAGCAAGCCCTAAATTAATCCATAGGAAATTCTGGCCAAACAACTCAAGATAGAGTCAGGTATAAAATTGGTCATAGGTAAGCATTTCCTGCGGAATGCTGCGCAAACAGCTGTCAGCTTTCAGCGTTCCTCGTTTATTGTATTTGGAGGAGGGATTAGAATTGAGGTTGAGAAAGAATTAAAAGTCTGGGAAAAAGCAAAAGCATCAGCGTTCCTTGAGCTATTTAGGTTCATTTTCATTGCTGTTTGCGTAGCATTCTGTAGGGAAGCGCTGACTGCTAATAGCTGAATGCTTACGGTCATAGTAAAATCTATAGCAATCCTAAATGATTTGTGAAAATTTTTAGTTAAGATTGACTAAAAACCTTGAAAATTCTGACTCCTGACTCCTGACTCCTAACTACCACAGAAATATTACAATTGAAATAGGATTGCTATAGTAGGCAAAATAAACTGAAATCTTAATTAATTTTTCTACTTTCTTCTTTCTCCTGTAGTTAAGCTATTATAAAATTTAAGAGGTAAGTTGCTATTATATGGTTGAATTCTTGTGCCAATCAAAGTATAAAAATTAAGGCACAGTTAATGTTAACTATAAAAATCTAGAAACTTAAAAAAATCTTTAAAATCAAACTATTACAGAAAAAATGAGTAGAAATAAACAACTCTTAAATCAACGTAAACAACTACCTGAATCTCAACCAGATGATTTTTTGAAGGTATTTAGTCAGTCTCCAGTCGGTACGTCAACTTGGAATTGGATTTCGACTAATTCTCGTTCTGGAAAAGATCAAATTTTTTTACCCCTGTCTACAGGAAAAGGGTTAACAACAGATTATGAACCATTATTTTTATTAAAAGTATCTCCAGGGAAAAGTTGGAGTTTAGAAAGTTCTGTAAAGGTGACTGCTAAAGCAGGAGTTTTTATCACAAAAGTAGGTTCTATATTTGTTGCACCACTATATGTACTTTTCAAGTTATCTGGAAATGATTATATTTATCACATCTGGATTAATCATTATGGTGGAGATATTTTACCTTCTCCTCTATATAAACTGCAAAAAATGCCATATTTAACTCTACTTTTAATAGAAGATAAACCTCAGCCAGAAAGAGCTATCAAAATTGAGAATCAAATAAATTGGTCAAGTTTAATAGCAAAAATTGAATCAGTTTCATCTTGGGATAGAAGTGTCTTTGAGAAATTCAATTCTTTAGTATATTCTGCTCAAGAATTGTGGAATAGAACAACAGAAGAACAAGTTAAGAAAACAACAATAGCTAAGTTAAACGATCGCTTTAGAAATGGGGATAAAAGTTTAGGAGAATACAAAATGAGTAGGCAAGTATTAGCATTGCCAAGAAAAAAGCAAAAACAACTATTTAAAGAAATTCAAGATTTTTCTAATTTTACGTCAGAAAACGATCCTAAAGGTGAACATAATGGGGGTAAAGTTATAATGGATGATGTAGAATACGTTTGGAAAATTGACTATCTAGATACAAGTATGATTATGCTCTCAGATGCACCAGAAGATATCAATAAAACTACTAGAGTATTATTGGTAATACGAGCTGATGAATATTAGACATCTCTAGAAAAGAGACAGTAGGCAGTAGGCAGTAGGCAGTAGGGAACCCACCCCCTAACCCCTCCCAGGAGGGGAAAAAATTGATAATTTCTGTATGATAATTGATTTGTTTTTTGATTTTTGGAGATGTCTATTAGACATCAGTCAGAAGTCATAAGTCAGGAGGGAAGAAAGAATAAGAAATGAGGAGAGGAATAGAAGGAGAAAGTTTTTTTGTTTAGCTGGCGCACAACGCACGTTAGACGAACTTGGTAGCGAACTCGGTGTGAGACAACAGTGGGAAATATCTTTCCCTCTCTAAGGTTCATTATTCAGTTTATTTCCTCACCAATTCTTTCCCCGTGCCATCAATAAATTTAGGGGCTTATTTTTGCGTTTAATTGATGGAAAACATAGCTTTTTTAATAAATGCAAAACAGTATTCAAGATATTAATAACTGAAAAAAAATTAAGGAATAAAATAGTGATTTCAGGAAAAGCAACAATAGCGGCAACTAAGTCTTATGCTCAACTTCATCAAACAGAATGTGCTCAAGAACACTTCCGAGAAATTAATAGCTTGACAATGAGTTCAATAGGTATCGGCACATATCTGGGAAAATCAGATGCCACAACAGATGATTTAGTTACAGAAGCAATTATTAAATCAGTAAAAAGTGGAATAAATTTAATAGATACTGCTATTAATTATCGGTCTCAACATGGTGAAAGGAGTGTTAAAGCAGCTATTGTTCAGTTAATAGAATCACAAACAGTATCGCGAGCAGAATTAATTATTTGTTCTAAGGGCGGTTTTATTCCTAACAGAGAAAGAGAAAAATGGTTTAAACAAGAGTATGTAGATAACTCCAAATTTAATATTCAAATGACAGATATGGTGGCAGGAATTCACTGTATGCACCCAGAATATATTCAAGACCAACTAGAGCGCAGCTTAACAAATTTGGGAGTAGAAACCATTGATATTTATTATTTACATAATCCAGAAACTCAACTGGGAATTATTCCTCCAGATGAATTTTATCGTCGTCTGAAAGCTGTTTTTACAGTGTTAGAAAAAGCTGCTGATGCTGGCAAAATAACTGCTTATGGAATAGCTACTTGGCAAGGTTTTCGAGTGCCACCAACAGATGCAAAACATATAGACTTAGCTAAAGCAAAATCTATTGCGCAAGAAGTAGCAGGTGGAAAAAGCGATCGCTTCCAATTTATTCAACTGCCAGTAAACTTGACAATGCAAGAAGCAGTTAGTACTCCTACTCAAGCTGTAGAAGGCAAAATTTTACCCGCTATCACTGTAGCAAACCAATTGGGTATTAATGCGATCGCCAGTGCCTCCATCGCCCAAGCTAAAAACCTCATGCAACTCCCCCAAAACATTATTCATTACCTTGGCGAAAATCTGAAAACAGATGCAGTACGCGCTCTCCAATTTACTCGCAGTGTGCCTGGTTTATCTTCGGCCTTAGTTGGCATGAAATCTCCTAACCATGTAGCAGAAAATCTGGCCTTAACTAGCATTCCTCCATTAGATGCTGCGGACTTTGCTCAGTTAATAGGTTGATTAGTGGGGGAGCGGGGGAGTAGGGGAGTAGCGGAGCGGGGGAGCGGGGGTAATTAACAGCTTGACATAATCTATGATTATCTAGTATTATCTATGATAATCTATATTTGATTTTATGCTACTAGGATTCAAAACCGAGTTACACCCAAATAATAAACAAAAAACCTTGCTGGCTAAACACGCGCTTTGTAGCTCGTCATGCTTACAATTGGGGATTATGGCTAACTAGGAACATCCTGAACCACAATTTATTTATAGAAAATCATAGATTTTTGCAGATAATCGTAGGTTTCTAAGAACGGTAGTGTGGAATGTTAAGCACAAATACTTGCTGAATTGTTGACTCCTATGAACCACTATAATTTTCTTCTTAATGCATGACTTTTGACTTATATTTTTATGCTACGTTTTGTCGTGCGGAATGTAGTGGATTGTTTCACCTAAAATAGTGCATTAGCTTTTTTCGTCACCCCATCACCCCATTTTCTAATGCACCATTTTAGCTGTGTCAGTCCAGTAGGTTATATTATAGGTTTTTTATTCCCCCTTCCGGAGCTGTTGCCTTCCGGAGTTGTAGCGCTATAGTGCGAGCATCTTGCTCGCGTGATGAATCATCATAATTACCCGATGTCCAAAGTTGCGACTGCTATAACGTTTTTTTTAGATTCTAGATTTTAGCAAAATACTTGACTAATCATTCCAGAATTGCTATCTTAAAAATATCAGCAGTTCAAGTCAAAGGTGATGGGCAGACAGAAAGAGTTCAACAGAGATGAAGTATTAATGAAGGCAATGGAAACCTTCTGGTGTTATGGCTATGAGGGGACTTCCATACAAACCTTAGTTGATAATATGGGTATCAACCGAGGCAGTCTTTATGATACTTTTGGCGATAAGCAATCTCTGTTTCACGAGGCGATCGCCTATTACGACTCTAGACTTGTGGCACCGATGATTAGTCAACTGGAAGCTGATGATGCTTCTAAACAAACTATTGTAGATATCTTTTATGGTATGATTGATTCTGCCGTAACAGATGAAGACCGTAAAGGCTGCTTAGTCACAAACACTGCTGTTGAACTTGGTGGCAACAACCCAGACAGTGCTAAACAAATTGCTGCTAAGATTCAAGGGATTGAAAATGCACTGGAAAAAGCCTTAACTCAAGCTCAAGAAAAAGGTGAAATTAATCAGAAACATGACTGCACTGCCGTAGCTAGATTTCTTACTTGTTGTTTACAGGGTTTACGGGTAATTTCTAAAGTTAATCCTGACCGAAAAGCATTACAAGATATAGCTAAAATGGCTCTTTCTGTGTTATAGCAGGAAACAGGCAACAGGCAACAGGCAACAGGCAACAGGCAACAGGGGGAAAATATTTCCCTGTCTGAGACTCATCATTAGTCTATAGATTAATTTACCTACTTTTAATTTTTTGGCGTTGGTGATTTGAGGTATGATATCATGTCTGGGTAAGAGGTCGATAGAACTCCTTTCCGGGATCCGCGTTAAAGTTTGCGCCCTTCATTCCGATAGGACGTGTTGTGCGCCAGCAAACAAAAAACTTTCTCCTTCTATTCCTCTTTCTTCTTTCTTCCCTCCTGACTCCTGACTCCTTAGTAATTAAGATTAATATCATACCCTAATGCACCAACGCCAATTTTTTTTGCCTTAATTGGAACAATCATTCTAAAAAATAGGAGAAAATCCCATGGAATTAACCAAAAACTTACAAGAACTCCAAGCTAAAATACAAGCCCAACTACCAGAAGATGCAAAGGAAAAAATGAATAAAGCTGTAGTTGATTTAGCTAACTCCGATATTGTTGATAATAGCTTAAAAGTAGGGAAAAAAGTTCCTAACTTTAGCTTGCCAAACGCAGTAGGTAAAATAGTAGAATTAAATTCATTACTTGTAGAAAATCCTGTAGTAATTTCCTTTTATCGTGGCGGATGGTGCCCTTATTGCAATATGGAATTAAGAGGTTTACAAAAGTATTTGCCACAAATCACAGAATTAGGAGCAAAATTAATCGCAATTTCTCCAGAAACGCCAGACAATTCTCTTTCCACAACAGAGAAAAACGAATTAACTTTTGAAGTATTAAGCGATAGTGGAAATCAAGTTGCTAAAGAATTTGGTTTAGTATTTCAACTTCCCGAAGAATTACGCCCAATATATCAAAGTTTTGGCGTTGACTTACCAGCTTACAACGGTGATGAAAGTTTTGAATTACCAATTCCTGCGACTTATGTAATTGCCTCAGATGGTACAATTATTCATGCTTTTGTTAACCCAGATTATACACAACGTCTCGATCCAGAAGAGATTATTAATGTGCTAAATTAATTAGGAGTCAGTCCTCAGGAGTCAGAAGTCAGAAGTTAGGAGGGACGGGGAATTATAGAGGAGATAGTAGGAAGAATCGTCCCTTGATTTTTCGGCCCAACTCTTGAGCAAAATCCTAAATTTTTGAACCATTACCACCTAAAACCTAGCACTTTTTGATACTTAAAAAGGCACTTACTTTTATCTGTAAAGACTTTTAGATTTAATCAGCAAGCCCTATCTAGGTTTTCCTACGGAATGAGCTATTTTGAGCCAATTAAGGTCTTTTCCTTGGTACTACTAGGTTTGAAGCCATTTTCGGAGTAAAAAATCTCAAAGTACCGATCAAAAAAGATCATTGGGAATTTATTCGTGCTTTGTTAATAGCAACCCCATTATCAACTGCTGCTGCAATAGGACCTAAAATCGATGCAATTCTGAAAGAATTCGCAAAAGCCTTCTCTGCATCCTTTGATGTTACACCAATCACAAAACCCATACCGCAGAAAAGAGAGAAAAAAACTAACAAAGCTTTCCATCGACCAGTGTAAGCATAACCAGTAAACGGAATAACAAGCGACAAAATTATAGCTATCCAAATTTTCTTTCTAGCTAAATTTTTGACAGGTGATGTTTTGTCTTTAACATTCCCTGATAACAATTCTTGCTTCATTTGAGCAAACTCTTCTGAAGTAATAGTCCCTTCGTCAAGAAGTTGCTGCATCTCTTTCAGTTTCTCAATTTTGTCAGTCATAATTTGCACCAAATCTATATGATAGACCTTCTTTTCTTTTTTCTTCCCTCCTGAATTGCAGAATTGCAGAATTGCTGAATTCTGAGTAGTTTATTGATAACTATTCAACCGGACATGATATAAGATGTGTTTTGCTCCACTTCCTCAAAAGATCCCAAATGGGTTCTATAATAATTATCTTGGTTTAGGGAAAAGTGGGAGCATCTTGCTCCCGCTATTTCCCCAAACTTCCCACTCTCCACACACTTCCCACACTACTCCTTATTACTTCTACCAAAATTAGCTATCAATAAATACGAACAGGGAACAAGATAGAGAGCAACGAGAGTCGAACCACCAACACCACCAGCGATCGCTATAGCTAGAGGTGGCCAAAAAAGACCACCTTGTACCAATAAAGGAACAAACCCGATCATTGTAGTTAAGGTTGTGGCAACTACATGACGAGTGGAAGCCATAACGACTTGACGCATAGCTCGACGGTTGCCTGTAGATGCTTTGGGGTCTTCCAGGATGGCAGCTAGAACTACTACTGAGTCATTAATGGCAACTCCCACTAAACCAAATGTACCAATGAGACTCATAAAACCAAAGGGATAACCAAATAACCATAAACTGAAAAATCCTAAACCAATAGCACAAATAGCGACTCCCCCAATAATGGCAGTTGCTCGGAAGGAATTCAAGGATAAAACTAAAATTGAAGTTGCTAACAACAAAACTAGAGGCACCGTAGCAAACAAATTTGCTTCAGTTTCACCTTGTTTTTCTGACTCTCCAGCAACTTCTAACCAATACCCGGATGGTAACTCAAAGTTTGAATCATTCAACTTTTGTTGCCACTCCTGCAAAACTCCAGAAGGTAAAACCCCGGCAGCAACAAAACCTTGAATCAAGTTTACCCGTCTGCCATTACGTCTTTTAATAAGAGAAAATTCTGGCTTTAATTCTACTTTTGCTAAAGCTGACAGGGGTATTGTGTTAGTTGAACTAAATTGGTTTTGATTGAAACTGGAACCAGTCGGTTGTAAGTCTAGAGATGTAATTTGACTAATGTCTCCTCGTTGAGTATTCGATACTCGCACCCGCACTGGTAATTCTTCAGTATCTTCAATTATTGACCCTCCTAAATTTCCATCCAGTAACATCTCCAACTGTTGTGAAACAGTAGCATGATCTAATCCTGCTAAACGAACTTCCTCCTCATTGACTTGTAGTTGTAGTTGGGGTCGAATTTCGCTCAAAGTGTCGCGGGTGTGAGTTATGTTAGGAACTTGAACTAAAAGACTTCTTACTTGTTGTCCTAATTCTTGTAGACGATTTAAGTTAGGACCATAAATTCTCATTTCTACTGGTGCATCAAAGGGAGGCCCTTGTTCTAATTGTCTAATCAAAACTTGAGCGTCAGGAAATTTAGTATCAACTTCTGCTTGGAGTACATTAACAAATTCTGGTTTAGCAATTAAATGTAACTGTAAAATTCCTTGAGCATAATTTGAGTCTTGTCTACCTGATGCTAAGTTGTAGAAATACCGAGGGGAACTACGTCCTAAAAACCACTGTATTTCTTCAATTTCTGGATGTTTTAACATTACATTTCTGACTTTGATAGCCGTATTTTTTGTTTTTTCAATGGAGCTTAAACCAGGTAATTCTAATTCTATTTGCAGTTGATTTCTTTCTGCTGGAGGAAAGAATTGTCGGGGGAGAGTTATGACTTGAATGAAACCATTTATCGGTAAAATTAAACCTAATAATATTCCTAGCCATGGACTGCTAAATACACTTCGTAGACTGACTTTGTAAAGTGTAGTTAAAGAAGAATTTGCAAACCCAGTTTGCCACCATTTTCGTTGCATATCATGGGAATAATAATGATAGATATGATATAGTTTGCCTGCTAAACCAGAACCTATGGTTAGAGAAAATATTAAAGAAGAAATAACAGCTAAAATTACACTAATGCCAATACCACCAGCAAATTCTCCACCAGGACCAGACATTAAAACAATTGGTAAAAACGCTAGAGCTGTAGTTAAAGTTGATGCTGTTAATGGCAGGAATAAATGATTAACTGCATCATTAATAGCAGTTTCAGCGCTAAATCCAGAAACCATATTTTTAGTAATTCTATCAACAACAATAATTGCTGTATCAATCAATAATCCTAAAGCTACAATTAATCCAATTATTGAGGTTTGATTTACAGAAACATTCAGAAGCTTCATCATCCCTAAAACCATACAGCTTGATAAGGGTAATGCTAAACTAACAACAGTTGCAGATTTCCAACCCATTAAAAATAATGTAATTCCAAATACCAGCATTCCTGTCACGAACAGGTTTAACATCAGACTGTTGAAACGAGCTTGAATATAATTATTTTGATTAAAAATTATCTCAAGTTTTAGACCTTGACCAAGCTCTTGCCTGAATTTTTCTATGGCTACTTCTGCTGATTTTGCCCAGAGGTCTATTTGATAATCTGATTTGACAAATACAGCTAAAGCAGAAGCAGGATGACCATTAATTAATGCTAGTTCATTTGCTGGTTCAGCAATTGTTTTCCTCACTTTAGCAATGTCTCCAAGTAGAGTAAATTGCCCTTGGTTACTAAAGTTAATTGGAATATTTCTAATCCGCTCTAGGGAATCTAAATCTGAATCAACTTCTAGAAGTAAATCATTATTTTGACTGCGAAATTGACCGGAAGAAACTTTAGCATCACTTTGTTGAATTTGTGCTGATAATTGTTGAGCGGTGAGACCAATACTAGCTAATTGAGCGGCATCAATTTCTACTAATACTTCTTCTTGAGGATTACCAATTTCGGCGATTTTTTCTGTTCCTGGTAATGCTAATAATTTATCTTTTAATGATTCAGATAAACGGGTAAGAATCGCATAATTTGGCTTTGTATCTTGTTCCCAAGTTAAAGCAGTAATCATGGTATAAGCTCTAGCTTCAAGTTCTTCTAATCGTGGCTGACTTGTACTAGCAGGTAATTGAGGAGTAACTTGATTTAATTGCTCTCTAATTTGTAGCCAAACTGTGTCCACCTTTGCTTTCTTAACTGAATCTAATAATTCAATACTAATAGTTGAACTTCCTACTTTAGAAGTTGAATTTGTAGTTTTAATTTCTTCAATTTCAGATAGTTCTTCTTCTATTTTTTCTGTGATTAATGTTTCTATTTGTTCCGCATCAGCTCCCGGCCAAAAAGTTGTGATGACTGCAAAGCGGGAAGTTAATTGTGGGTCTTCAAGTCGTGGCAATGTTAAAAAAGATGATACTCCCCAGACCACAATAATTAGTATGGTGAGTATTAATAATCGCAAGTTCCGATAAAATAAGGTAGCCATTTCAGTTATCAGTTAAGAGTTAACATTTATCAGTTTTTCTGCTCGCCCATACAGGAGTCAGGAGGAAAGAAAGAAGAAGAAAGAATAGTAGAAGAAGAAAGTTTTTTGTTTGTACTCTTATCCGGACAAGAAATAATATTATGCCTGCTGGTATCGTTTGTGTAAATTCAAAGGTGAATATCTATAGGAAATTTAAGTTTTTTTTCTTGCTCTTAAGTATTCCTCCCTGTTCCCTGTTCCCTACCTTTGCTATACAATACCGATGCTACCGGACATGATATAATACCAATTTGATAAATGTTTGCTACATTTTTGCATTGCGGGGGAGTAGGGGAGTGAGGAAGTAGGGGAGAGCTAAAAATAAGAATAATTAACAATGACTAGCTAATAATTATCAAAAAAAATATTCAGTCTTTGTTAATTACTTAATAATTGAAGTGTCACTTAAATATAGCATTCTTTTTTCAAATTGGTATAATACCTCAAATCACCAACACCGAAAAATGTAGGGGTTGGGACACCAAACACTACAATTGTATCGGTTAACAGAGGAAGAAATTAGGATAATTGAAGATAGTGTTCAATAATGATCTATAATTAAAGTATTTGGGTGCATCTCATATTTGCAAAAATACTTTTTTCCTATATAATTCCTGTTGCCTGTTGCCAGATGAGCTGTTGCCTAAAAGCAATAATTTTTTGGCTTTATTCACGCATTGAGATGCACCCAAGTATTTGTTTTTATTGATAATTTTACTAATGAAATCAACAACGATTTATTTGCCAGAAGAAACTGAAGCTAATCTACAAAAATTAGCTACTCAAACAGGAAAATCTATTCCTGAAATTATCCAAGAATTAATCACCGATTATCTTACTAAAAAAACTCAAAAATTACCTAAATCAGTTAGAATGGGTTCAAGTGGCAGATCGGACTTATCTTCTAAAGCGGAAGAATTATTATGGATAGAAGAGTAATAGCAAATACAAGTGGAATTATTGCTTTTTTAGATAGGGACGATCGTTACCATTCCTAGGGGTTGATATTGTCACTAATTATCAAATTTATATCCCTGTAACGGTTTTGCCAGAAGTTGATTATTTAGCTACTAAATACCTCGGAGAAAAAGTCGCTAGAAGTTTTATAGAAGATTTAGGAGATGAATATTTTAATTATCTTACTCTTGAGTTAGAAGATATTAATAAAATTACAAAACTTATGGAAAAGTATAAAGATTTACCTCTCGGATTTGTTGATGCTAGGTAAGCATTCAGCTATTAGCCATCAGCTATCAGCAATAATACCTTGTGCTTAAGGAAAAGTTTTAAATGAATATAGACTTTGGAACTGACTTTTAGTCAGATTTTTCTAGCTTAATTAAATATTGCTTTTAGTGAGTGATAAAAGCAATAGCTGTTAACGCAGTTCCTCCGGAGGAGGCTAGCTGATAGCTGACGGCTGAATGCTTACGATGCTAGTTTAGTTATTTTAGCAGAACATCATCAAATAAAAAGAATTTTAACTCTAGATAGAAGACATTTTAATTTAATTCAATCGGAACAAGTTAAATACCTAGAAATATTGCCATAATTTTACGGATACTTAATTAATTAGAAGTGAAAAAATGGAAAATATAGAATATTCAGGATATTGGTGGTTGCCCTTAAAGGAAGATGAAAAAATAGCTGGTACTCTGACATTTACAAATGATGAGGGAATTAAACTGCGACTAATGGGTTCACTTCATAATTATTCTTCTCGAAAGGAACAATTTATTAATGTTCCAATTATTTTAGGAGTTACACATGAAGAGATTATTACTCTTTATGATTGTAGTACTTATCTTGATATAAGGAGAAGTAGCCGTCGTTTTTCAATCGAAGAATGTTGTCCAAAACTTGCTTTAATAGGTAGACATTTTACTAACCCAAACGAAATATTGTTTCATAAAGCTGAAGTACAATATAGCTATCTATCTTACTGGGGTGAATTGCCTGGAATAAAAAAATAAAGAGATTATCAAGACAATAATAAACTCAAAGAATTAAGACTTACATATACTGTTGCTGAAAATATTGAAGTAACTACAAAAGATGCAAAAATTTCTGTCTTTTATGGTGGTCGTGAAGCAGGTGAGCGTGAAAGTATTGACTTAAAACAATATGTATCATTAATTATTGAACCAAATAAAGAACTTCCATTTCAAGATTTTAACTCTAAATTTCAAGATTTTCGCTCTAAATTCATAGGTCCTCTTCAGGATTTTATCACTTTTGCAACTGATAGAGCAAACTCCATTACTGAATTAAAATTGTATTCCTATTACGGTGATGCAGATGTAGATATAGAAAAGATTCCTTACACGATAGAACAACTTCCTATAAAAGCTCTTTATAAAACCAACTATCCTGACATAAAAGAGCAAAATAGATTACTTTTTCAACATGAAATGCTCTTCTCTATATCTGACATTGATAACCTTTCCTCGACTCTGGAAAGATGGTTTGATTCTAGGAAGGAATTAGATAGTACTTTTAATTTATTCTTCAGTATCTGGTACAAACCAGATATGTATTTAAACAATAAATTTCTCAATCTTGTTCAGGTTGTAGAATCTTATCATCGCCGTCGAATCGAAACAAATGAAGAAAATAATTCTTCTTTACAAGAAAGAGAAGAATCTTATAATTGTTGTCTAATTAAAAAAAATAAAAAAAAGGAGCCTTATTTGCGAGAAAGATTGGAAGCTTTACTTAAATTTGAATTAATTCTAGATGTAACTAACGAATTAATTCAGGACAAAGATTCATTTCTTACTAAAGTTGTACACACCAGAAACTATTTAACTCACTACAGGGAATCCTTAAAGGAAAAGGCAGCTAAAGGAAAATATTTGTATTGCTTGACAGAATTACTTTCTTTCATTTTGCAAGCTTGCTTTTTGACAGAAGAGCTAGGTTTGACTTCAGATAAATGTTACCAGTTACTTAACAGAAATCTTCGATATCAATATACACTCGATAGAGTAAGAAAAAAGAACTGTTTTGATTGTCCTAAAGAAAACTTATGAAAAATGCCTTGATATAAATCATGACTTTTTATTTCGTCTTGACATATGAATTATATAGAATCCAAACGAACAAATATTACTCAATAAATGGCGTACTTTAGCCATTAGAAAAACACCAATATGTATTAGATGTAGGTTGAGTTGAGGAAGCGGAAACCCAACCTACATCTAATTATCAATTATCAATTATTTCTTCTACCAAAATTAGCCATCAATAAATACGAACAAGGAACAAGATAAAGAGCTACCAACGTTGAACCACCAACACCACCAGCGATCGCTACAGCTAGAGGAGGCCAAAAACTACCGCCTCCTAACAATAAGGGTACAAAACCAATCATTGTTGTTAAGGTTGTAGCAATTACATGACGAGTTGAACGTAGGACTACTTTTCGGGTAGCTCGACGGTTGCCTGTAGATGCTTCCGGATCTTCTAGGATGGCAGCCATAACTACAACTGAGTCGTTAATAGCAATTCCCACTAAACCAAATGTGCCGATCAGACTCATAAACCCAAAGGGATAGCCAAATAGCCATAAACTGAAAAATCCTAATCCTACAGCACAAATAGCAACTAAACCAATAATGGAAGCTGCTCGGAATGAATTTAAGGATAACACCAAAATTGAAGCTGATAACACTAATATAACTGGCAGAGTTGAGAAAAGATTTCCTTGAGCATTGCCTTGTTGTTCTGCCTCTCCAGCAACTTCAGACCAGTACCCAGATGGTATTTCAAAATCTGAATCATTTAACTTTTGCTGCCATTTTGTGAAAATTTCTGAAGGTAAAACCCCAGCAGCGATAAAACCTTGAATGGAGTTTACTCTTCTGCCATTACGCCTTCTAATGACTGAAAATTCTGGTTCTAATTCTACTTCTGCTAAAGCTGATAGAGGTATTGTGTCTGTTGCATTCTGGCGATTTTGATTGAGACTGGAACCAGTCGGTTGTAAATCTAGAGATTTAATTTGGCTAAAGTCTCCTCTTTGGGAATTTGACACTCGTACCCGCACTGGTAATTCTTCAACACCTTCGAGGATAGAACCTCCCAAATTTCCCTCTAGTAAAGTATCTAACTGTTGCGAAACAGCAGCGCGATCAAGTCCTGCTAAACGAATCTCTTCTTCATCCACTAACAGTTTTAGTTGAGGTCGAACGTCGTTTAAGGTGCTACGGGTATGAGTTACTTTCGGAGTTTGAGCTAATAGCGCTCTTGCTTGTTCTCCTATTTGTTGCAGCTCCTCTAAGTTGGGACCATAAATTCGTAGTTCTACTGGTGCATCAAAAGGAGGTCCCTGTTCCAATAGCCGCACCAAAATTTGAGCTTCAGGAAATGCGCGATCGACTTCTGCTTGAATTCTGTTAACTAATTCTGGTTTAGCGATCGTATTTAGCTGCAAAAATCCTTGAGCATAATTGAGATATCGTTCTTTACCTACTTTTAAGTTATAGTAATACTTGGGTGCACTACGGGCTAAAAACCACTGTAATTCATCAATTTCTGGGTGCTGTAAAATTAGTTCTCGGACTTGTAGAGCAGTATTTCTTGTTTTTTCAATTGAGGTGAGAGCAGGTAATTCTAATTCAATTTGTACTTGGTCTCTATCTACTTGAGGAAAGAATTGTTGGGGCAGAGTTCCTAGCTGAACTATACCAGTTATTGGTAAAATTAAACCTAATAATATTCCTAACAAAGGAGAACTATATACACTGCGTAAACTTAGTTGATAAATTTCAGTTAAATAAGAATTTGAAAATCCCGTTTTCCACCATGGCTGTTTAGTTTTTTGCCAGGAATTACGACTGGGATTGTGGTATAGTTTGGCAGTTATTGCAGAACTAATTGTAATTGATATTAATAGTGAAGAAAGCACAGCTAAAATCACACTAATACCAATACTACCAACAAATTCTCCAGAGGGACCAGGCATGATTGCAATGGGTAAAAATGCCAGAGCTGTAGTTAGAGTCGATGCCATTAAAGGCATAAATAAATGATGAATTGCTTTAGTAATTGCTACTTCCGACTTTAGACCTGAAGCTACACCTTGACTAACTTCATCAACAACAATAATTGCTGTATCAATTAATAATCCTAAAGCTACAATTATTCCAGTTATTGACATTTGATGTAGAGGTATATCTAGCAATCCCATCGAACCTAGCACCATACAAGTTGATAGAGGCAGGGCTAAACCAACAACAATTGCAGATTTCCAACCCATTAAAAAGACTGTAATTGCAAATACCAGAAATCCACTAATAAACAAATTAAAAATCAGACTTTCTAGACGATTTTCAATATAATTACTTTGATTAAAAATAATCTCTAGTTTCAGACCTTCACCTAATTGTTTGCGGAATTTATCAATTTCTGCTTCTGCTGTTTTTGCCCAAAGGTCTATTTGATAATCTGATTCTACAAATACCCCTAATGCAGCAGCAGGACGACCATTAATTAATGTTAATTCTCTTGGGGGTTGAATAATAGTTTTTCTCACTTCAGCAATGTCGCCCAGTAGAGCAAATTGTCCTTGTTCGCTAAAATTAATTGGAATACTCCGAATCCTTTCTAAAGAATCTAAATCTGATTCAATTTCTAATAGTAAATCATTATTTGTACTGCGTAGTAAACCTGCTGAAACTTTAGCATCGCTCTGTTGAATTTGTGTTGATAATTGTTGAGGTGTTAGCCCAATACTAGCTAACTGAGACTGGTCAATTTCCACTACAATTTCTTCATTTTGCTTGCCAAAAATATCAGCCTTTTCTGTTCCCGATAATCCCAAAAATTCATCTTTCAATAACTCAGATAAACGGTTGATAATTGCATAATTAGGTTCGCTATCTTGTTCCCAAATTAAAGCTGCAATCAAAGCATAAGCCTTAATTTCAACCTCTTCTAGTCGTGGCGGACTTGCACCCACAGGTAATTCAGGAGCAGCTCTATTTAATCGCTCTCTAATTCTTAACCAAACCGGATCAGCATCAGCCTTTTCAACAGAATCTAACAATTCAATAGTAATAATTGAACTACCCGCCCTAGAGTCTGATTCGTAGCTTTTAATTTCCTCAATTTCAGATAATTCTTCCTCTATTTTTTCTGTAACTAAAGCTTCAACTCGTTCAGCATCAGCTCCAGGCAAAAAAGTTGTTACTACCGCTATGCGAGGAACTAATTCAGGATCTTCAAGTCGTGGCAATGTGAAAAAAGCTGAAATTCCCCAGGTGAGAATTACCAATATTGCCAGAATTAATAAGCGAAAATTGCGATAAAATAAAGTAGTCATTTTCAGTTATCAGTTATCAGTTATCAGTTATCAGCTATCAGTTATATAATGTTTTGAACCTTTATTTCCCCCTTTCAAAGGGCAGGGCTAATTCTTTGTCGTCAGAGAATTACAATATATTTTTGGCGTTGCTGAATTGAAGTATGAATGCACGATTGTTTGGTTCTGCTCAAGCCCCCTAAATCCCCCATCTTTCAAAAGCGAAGCATCTTCTGGCTTCCCATCGTTCAAAAGCGAAGCAACATCTGGCTTCCCCCGATCTTCGGGGGACCGGAGGGGGATTCCCAAGGGGGACGGGAGGGGGATAAAAAGGGGGAATTTTAGAGTTTTATTCCCCCCGCGCATTGGGGGGTTAGGGGGGCAAAATCATACCCAGAATCAGCAACGCCATATTTTTTAGATCCTGTGCTTCCCACACTCCCCAGACTCCCCACACTCCCCACCCTCCCCACACACTCTACCGGATTTGATATCATTCCCACTCCCCCTGTAATGTAAACGCCCCCCAATAATAGGGACTTATCCCACCCTCCAACATCTTCAATTGCGATGCCCGCAACGCCTCCACAGGAGATAACCCCCCCTCCAACATCCCTTGATAAAACTGCGACATCAAGTCCGCTGTTGCAGCATCATCCACAACCCACAACGAACCTACCACCCGTTTTGCCCCTGCATACATGAATACCTTTGTCAAACCTACTAAACCTTCTCCTTTAATATCCTTTCCCTGAGCTGTTTGACACGCACTCAATACTACTAATTCTGCTGGCAAATTCAGGTTTAAAATATCATTCAGTCGGAGGAAACCGTTTTGCCAGTTACCATTTTTATCTACTAACGACATGACAACCCCTGATAATTCTGGTTGCCTACCGTTAGCAAAACCGTGGGTGGCAAAATGCACAATCTGATATTGGCTTAATTCTTCACTGGTTGCTGTTTCTCGGTTGGCTTGGAAATCGAAAGCTTGAGTGCGTTCCGACTCTGGTATTAAAGCCATAATTGCTTCTGCTTCAATGCGAGTAGCGGGAAGTCTATCCCACTTAATACCAACATCTCTGGCTGCTCTATCTAATTGTTGTGCCTCTAGGGGAAAAGCACGACTGCGATTTTCTGATGTAGATATTGTGGTAGTTTTACCTGTAACCCTGGCATCATCAGGGCTAAATACTGGGTCGGCAATAATAGCCACTTTCTTCGGGGCAAGTTTTCGAGATTTTGTATCATTGCGGATATTGGCAATAGTAGTAACTGAAGGGAGATTTACTATTTCGTGGTTGACTATTAAAGGTTGATAACTATCGCTGTCTTTGTCAGTATTTGGTATTGATAGGACAGAAAAGGGAATTTCTTGTAAGAAGCGATCGGCAACTATTAATAAACGTTTTTTGTTTAATTTATTAGCAACAGGTTCGATCAGAATGTCTGTCAGTTCATCAGCAGCACTATCAATTTTGGCTATGCCATTGCGTTCTCGTGGACTTGTTATTGTCGCCATTAACTCTATGGCAGCATTTTTAATTTCTGCTTGGGGAGGAAGTTGATAACTGTGGATGCTGTCTTTGGTGACTGCCCACAAATAGCTACTTTCTTCACCCAAGGAATATTGCAAAAGTAAGGTGTCATTATCTAATACCTGTTGTTGAACTTCTTTGAGAGTAAGGGGTTGAGGTTGAGTTAGGGCTGCATAATTTGGGCTGGTGGTACGAATTTTGACGCGTAACTGGTTGTATTCATCTATGAGTTGATCTCTTGTTTGTTCGATATTGGCTTTTTGTTCGGGGGTGTATTCTCCACTTAGGAGTTTTATCCGTTGGGTTTCGATGGCATTGAGTTTTTGTTGCAGCTCTGTTTCTGCCTTTGCTAGTTTGGGATCTATTCCTTGGCGGATATTGACACTAGCTTCGTTTAGGAGTTCGAGGAAGGCACGGGCGCGACTGCGTTCGCTGGCGTGAAAGGCTTTGGCATCGTAACCTTGGTTTGGATTTTGTTTGTAGAGTTGCATGAGTAAGTCGATGTATAATTCATATCTATCCTGGACGGTAGCAAAGTAGAAGGCGCGGAGTTCAACACTAGCAATTTTGGTACGGAGGTCTTCAATTATTTCTAGGGATTTTTCTATAAAAGTTAGGCTTTCGGTGAGGTTGCCTTCGTCTCGTTTTAGCCAAGCTATATTATTGAGAGTGGTAGCTTCCCCACCCCGATCGCCTACTTGCCGCCTGAGAGGTAAAGCTTGATTGTAGTAATTGAGAGCAATTTGTTTTTCTCCTAAGTCATCGTAGACATAGCCAATATTATGGAGAGTGGTTGCTTCCCCTCCTCGATCGCCTACTTGCCGCCTGAGAGGTAAAGCTTGTTCGTAATAATTGAGAGCAGTTTGTTTTTCTCCTAAGCTATTGTAGACAGCGCCAATATTATGGAGAGTGGTTGCTTCCATTCTTTTATCCCCTACCTGCTGAAGTAGAGGTAAAGCTTGATTGTAGTAATTGAGTGCTGTTTGTTTTTCTCCTAAACTATCGTAGACACGGCCAATATTATTGATAGTAACAGCTTCCCCTCGTTTATCCCCTACTTGCTGAAGTAGAGGTAAAGCTTGATTGTAGTAATTGAGTGCTGTTTGTTTTTCTCCTAAACTATCGTAGACATAGCCAATATTATGGAGAGTGGTTGCTTCCATTCTTTTATCCCCTACTTGCTGAAGTAGAGGTAAAGCTTGTTCGTAATAATTGAGTGCTGTTTGTTTTTCTCCTAAACTATCGTAGACAACGCCAATATTATTAAGAGTGTTTGCTTCCATTCTTTTATCCCCTACTTGCTGAAGTAGAGGTAAAGCTTGTTCGTAATAATTGAGTGCTGTTTGTTTTTCTCCTAAACTATCGTAGACAACGCCAATATTATTAAGAGTGTTTGCTTCCATTCTTTTATCCCCTACCTGCTGAAGTAGAGGTAAAGCTTGTTCGTAATAATTGAGTGCTGTTTGTTTTTCTCCTAAACTATCGTAGACACGGCCAATATTATTGAGAGTACCAGCTTCCCCTCGTTTATCCCCTACTTGCTGAAGTAGAGGTAAAACTTGATTGTAGTAATTGAGAGCAATTTGTTTTTCTCCTAAGTCATCGTAGACAGCGCCAATATTATTGAGAGTTATTGCTTCCACTCCTTTATCCCCTACTTGCTGAAGTAGAGGTAAAGCTTGTTCGTAATAATTGAGAGCAATTTGTTTTTCTCCTAAGTCACTGTAGACAAGGCCAATATTATTGAGAGTGGTAGCTTCCATTCTTTTATCCCCTACTTGCTGAACTAGAGGTAATGCTTGATTGTAGAAAGTGAGTGCTTTTTGTTTTTCTCCTAAGCTAGAGTAGATACGGCCAATAGCAACAAGTGTAACTGCTTCCCCTCCTAAGTTACCCGTTTTCCTAAATAGTAATAGTGCTTCTTCCCATTTAGCAATAGCTTGACTCAAAGATTCTGCTGTACCTTGCTTCTTTAGTTCTAATCCCTCCTTCAATAATCTTCCTGCCTCAGCATCAGGGTTGGTTTGAGCAATAACTTCTCCCTTATTCACAATACTTGGCAACATTAATACAGGAAAACTGACATTAAATAACATCAGACTATTAATACTGAGAATAGATAACCATCGTATCGGAGAAACCATAGATATTACCCCTTTCTAAGCAATTAGAAAATTTCATATCAATATACTTCTTGTTTAAAAAAAGATATGCAGTATCCAGTAGCTTGGGTTAAGCGACAGCGCAACCCAACAATTACAAATATTGGTGATGCTACATTGTAATGGTTGTGAATTCTCCAGCAATATTTGTTACCAGAACAGTGGGAGCATCTTGCTCCCATACTAGATATTCTTTTTTGCTGTATACCATTACGCGAGCAGGACGATCTTTTTGTTGAGTTTCCCTATGTCAACCCAACCTACAAACTCAGATTTCTTTAACTGCTTGGATCGACAAACTGTTCCACAGTATCCAAAGACAAAGAAAGAGCTTCAGCAACTTGAGTAGTAGTCAAACCCATCTCTAATAATTTAGGAATAGCTTCTAACTGCTGTTGAGCAATAGCATTTCGTTCCCCTTCAGCAATTTCAGCTCGTTGACGCTCTTGTTCTCTTTGTGCCCGTATTTCTATCGGAGTAACAAAACGCTCTCCATCAGGCCGATACAATTGTAATTCTGTACCTTCTTTTTCAAAGCGAACTCCCAAGCGCGGACTAACCCAACCCTCAATTAATTTTATGGGAGTTAAAATTTTTCCCGAACGCAGCCAACCTTTTAACCTACCTGTATCTGGATTATAAACATAGTACTCTTCTACTCCGAATTGAGTATAGAATTCTAATTTTGTTCCTTCCAACTCCGCAATACTATTACTAGCAGAAGCTATTTCAAATACAACTTGGGGAGGAATATTATCTTCTTCCCATTGCTTGTAGGAGCGGCGATCGCCTGGAGGACGACCGAAAACTACCATCACATCGGGAGCTTGTTTGACCCAAGGTTGTCTGTATTGAGGATACCAAAATAGGTCTCCAGCAATGAAAACATTAGGGTCATCTTTATAGAGGTCAGCTAAACCCCAAACAATAACAGTAATTAAACGGAATTGAACAGTATTATCAGCCAAGGGTAAACCATCACTTTCTGGATAAATAATTTCTGGTGTTGTAGAAGATGTCATTTCAGTTATCAGTTAAAACTATCTCTTACAATAAGACATTTAAGATTATATCCGCCAGGGATTGAAATCCCAGGCTCATAGCAAAAGTCTTCTGAAGAAGACTATTTTTTATCTCTCGGCTAAAACAAAACTAAGAGCCTCATTGTTAGTGTTTTCAACATAATATTAGTCCATTAAAATGGACTTCAGCTCTTAGCCAAGAAATTTATTTCTTGGCAGGTATAAAACCATAAGCTTAAACAAAAAAGCATATTAAAAATAGTGGGATAGGTTCAACAATTACAAATCTTTGTTGGGTTTCCTTACGTCAACCCAACCTACAAATACAAAGTTGCCTAAACTTCATCTAACTTCAGTAGGGGCGAATGGCCATTCGCCCCTACTGACTTCTAACTTCTGATTTCACAAACTGCCCTGGTGTTAATTGATTAGTTCCATTAGTCACAATCAAATCTCCCGGTTGCAATACTCCCCGCACCAAACTCCTGTCTCCCTCCGTATGCAACACTTCAACCATTCGTTTTTCAGTCTGATAAGTTCCCGCAGGTAAATCCAAATCTGACTGCGAAGGTGGTACAAGGGCATAACTTGCCAACAACCCCCGCTCTCCCCAAACTAAAGCAGAAGTAGGCAACCAATATCCTTCCATCCCATAAGTCTGATTTAATCCCAGACGAACAACAGTACCAGGAGCAATACTTTGAGGTAGTGCCAAAATCACAGTTTGCGTCCGAGTCATAGAATCTACTTCTGGTAAGATCGACAGCACTCTTGCACTATAAATTCTCTCTCCCACCCTAACCTCCTGCTGACTGCCAACTCTCAGACTGGAAGTATTCGCTGGTGGCACCCCAACTCTAACCTTCCTTTCACCACCCTCAACCAAACGCACAACACCCTGACCAGCATTAACCACAACTCCTTCATCTAAATGTCGGACTGAAACAGTACCAGAAAAAGGTGCAAATAGAGTACTCTTTCTCAGAACAACATCAATTTCAGAAATTTGTGCCTCGAAACCTCTAATTTCTGCTTGTTGAGCTTCTATTTGTTCCCTACGAGTTCCAGCAATAAGTTCGTCTAACTGACTTTGCACCTGACCTACCCTAGCTCGTTGAGCCTCTATTTGTTCGCTGCGAGTTCCAGCAATAAGTTCGTCTAACTGACTTTGCACCTGACTTACCCTAGCTCGTTGAGCCTCTATTTGTTCGCTGCGAGTTCCGGCAATAAGTTCGTCTAACTGACTTTGCGCCTGACCTACCCGTGCTTGTTGAGCTTCTACTTGTTCCCTACGAGTACCTGTTTCCAGTTTCTCTAGTTCGCTCTTTGCTTGTTCCAGTCTTGCTTGTAAAGTATCTGCTTGAGTTGAAGCTTCGTCAAACTGCTCTTGAGAAATTGCTCCTTCGTTATAAAGTTCTTCACGTCGTTTTTCCTGAAGGCGAGCGAGATTTAATTGTTCTTCTAAGTCCAAAACTCCCGAACGAGCAACTTCAATATCTTCAATACGCGCTCCAGTTTGCAACTCCTGCAATTTTGCTTGTTCTTGGAGTAGGGATGCACGAGTCGCTGCTATTACTTCTGGTCTGGGTCCAGTTTGCAACTCCTGTAATTTTGCTTGTTCTTGGAGTAGGGATGCGCGAGTCGCTGCAATTACTTCTGGTCTGGGCCCGGTTTGCAACTCCCGTAATTTTGCTTGTTCTTGGGCCAGGGATGCACGGGTGGCTGCAATTACTTCTGGCCTTGCTCCGTTTTCTAGTTCTCTGAGTGTGGCGATCGCTCTATCTTTCTGTGCTATTAATACTGCTTTTTGGGCTTTTGTTTGGCTAGTGTCCAGTTGAGCGATCGCTGTTCCTTTAGTTACTTCTTCTCCTTCTTCTATATATATAGATGTGAGTAAACCAGATTGTTCAAAACCTAATTCACTGGTTCTTTTGGCTTCTACAATTCCTGTGTAACTCTGGGAAACGGAATAGGAGTTTACTAATTTAATTGGGATAGCTTGAACGGATAGGATATTGGGAAGAGTGGTTTCTAAGTTTGGTTTGGCAGAAATATTCCGCTCCTGAATAAATTTTAGACCGCCAAAAGCTATTCCTAAAGTAACTAACACCAGGCCAACCCGAAGAAATTTTCTATCTTTGACTTTAGGCTTTAAATTAGTGACTTCTGACTGAATTGGTAAAGTTTCCATCTTTTCAGTTAAGATTTCCACTTTGCCATTCATTTCATGGGGTTTAGAGTCTAGCAAATTATTCTCTTTCATTGCTTTAAAATTTAGCTTAAGTAGAGATTATAAAATTTTTGTTAAATAGCCTATCAGCTTTTAGCATTTCTGTACCGGAATGCTCCGCAAATGCGCAAAGCTGACCGCTGACTGCTGACCGCTGACTGCTCCTTTAAGTTAGATTCAAATGGACATTTAAAACAATCGTTTGATTTATTTTAATTAAAACATACGTTTGAAATAATTGCAAAGGGAAGGAAGAAGGCAGAAGGCAGAAGGAAGAAGGCAGAAGGCAGAAGGCAGAAGGGAAAGAAAGGTTCAAAATGGGAATTGCTATATAATATCAAGTCTCATTAATGAGCTGTAATTATCTTTAGTCATCTTTAGATGACTTCTGTTGTGAGCCAAGAAATTTATTTCCTGGCGGATGACTTGGCGGATGACTTGGCACGGGAGCAAGATGCTCCCACTGCCGTACCTTATAACAAAAATATAGCAATGAGCGCTGGTATATTTACAAATTGCAGGAGAGGCCAAATAGCTAAAAGTCTTATATTATCTGTTTTTTTATTCCCCTCCTGGGAGGGGGAGGGGCGAGGGGTGGGTTGCCAGATGAGCTGTTGCCAGATGAGCTGTTGCCTGCGCACAGCGCTATAATGCAATGCACGACCATTAGAATGGCACTACCACCGACTTTTTTTGATGTTAATCAAGGCGCATATCGGCTTGTCGCACCTAAATTAAGCCTAAGCTTTATCTCCAAGAAACCCATCCAATTCGACGTAGTTTCATACGATTAAAACCTAAAAAGACATGATATTAATGATAAAATCTGACATCAAAAATAGACTACTTTTAGGGAGAAATGTTTTGCAAATATTGAAAATTCATGGTATTGAGAAAAAAAATAATAATCGTAAAATTTGTATCCTTATTAGCTTGATTTTAATCAATTTGTCATGTTTAAACACTCGCAGTACTCTGGCAACAGAAGAAAAACAGGAGTTGATGGGAGAAATTCAAAAGTATGCTGAAGAATTTAGTAATTCTAAATCTAATGACCCCATTACTCAACAAATACCTGTTTACCAACTAGATGATATTTTACCCACTGACTGGGCCTATGAAGCATTAATAAGTTTACGCGATCGCTACGACTGTCTCTCCGGTTATCCTGATAACACTTACCGAGGCAACCGCGCCATCACTCGATATGAATTTGCCGCAGCTGTAAACGCTTGTTGGCAAACCATCGAAAGTTTCCTGGCAGAAAGTCAAGCAGAATTAATTCAACAAGACGACCTGATAATTATCGAAAGACTTATACAAGATTTTCAGGTAGAAATAGCTAACCTCAAAGCACGCACTGAGGGTTTAGAAAATCGAGTAGATGCTCTAGAAGCACAACAGTTTTCCACTACCACGAAATTAAACGGTCAGACAATTTTTGCCGTGAATGCTGGTGGGTTTGATGGCGACCGACTCATTGACCCCAATGGAATAGAGCTTGCAGACGAAAACCCTCAAGCGACCTTTCTCTATCGAGTAGCTTTAGATTTTGATACCAGTTTCCGAGGTACAGACTTATTAAAACTGCGGGTTGATACAGGAAGTAATGGCTTTATTGATAATGCTACAGCTGTACTCGAACCCAACTTTGGCAGTATTCTAGATTTCTCCAAACGCCCCCCACGAAATGATGATGTTGGTATTGGGAGAGTATTCTACAGTTTTCAGGTAGTAAAAAATTTATCTCTATCTATCGGACCGTTAATAGAAGCATTGGATTATATAGATAATAACAGTTATGCAGATTTAAGCTTTCGCGACTTTTCCACAGAAAACCTAGTTTATAACTACGTTGCATTTCCTGTTAACGGTATCGGTGGTGGAGCAATATTAGAATGGAATCCTGGTGGCAGTGCTTTCAATCTTCGTGCTTTATATATTGCCCCAGATTCAGCTAACCCTTCCCAAAATGGTCAAGGTCCTTTGCCAGTCTCTATCTTTACATTATTACTTTATCCTGATGGCAGGGGGTCCCGGGGTCTATTTGGTTTTCATCAAGGAATGGTGGAATTTGAATATAACCCTTCCTCTAGATTTAGTCTACGTTTACTTTACAGTGGAGGAAAAGTTTTTTCTCGCAATTTTGATGCGGTGGGAGTAAATTTTGAGTGGGGTTTTTCTGACAAGTTTGCTGTTTTTGGTCGCTATGGTTATAGCAGCTATGACGATACAGATTTTGGAGATATTAATCCGAATTATTGGATGGCAGGTCTTTCTGGATTAGATGTTTTACAAGAAGGCGATCGCTTGGGAGTTGCAGTTGGACAGCCTTTTGTTGTGGATGAAATTGGTAATTCAACTCAGACAAATTTGGAAGTTTTTTATAATTATGCAGTGAATGATAATATTCAGATTTCTCCTGTTTTGCAAGTTGTTTTTGACCCTAGTAATCAAAAGAGTAATGGTACGATTTTTACTGGTACGTTACGCACTGTTTTTTATTTTTGAAGAAAGTTTTAGATGGTAGGTGGTAGGTGGAGAGTTAGGACAGATCAAAAGCTTAAAACTCAGACAAACCAATATTTTTCCTTCTTCCTTCTTCCCTCTTCCTTCTTCCTTCTGGTAGCGGTGAACGATAATATTCAAATTTCTCCTGTTTTACAAGTTGTTTTTGACCCTAGTAATCAAAAGAGTAATGGCACTATTTTTACTGGTACATTACGGACTGTTTTTTATTTTTGAAGAAAGTTGTAGGTGGTAGGTGGTAGGTGGAGAGTTAGGACAGATCAAAAGCTTAAAACTCAGACAAACCAATATTTTTCCTTCTTCCTTCTTCCCTCTTCCTTCTTCCTTCTGGTAGCAGTGAACGATAATATTCAAATTTCTCCTGTTTTACAAGTTGTTTTTGACCCTAGTAATCAAAAGAGTAATGGTACGATTTTTACTGGTACATTACGGACTGTTTTTTATTTTTGAAGAAAGTTTTAGATGGTAGGTATACTGTTTAACCGGATTTTATAAAAGAGAGTATTTATCAAATAAATTAGGACTTAAGTATTACAACGTATTTTCCTCATTGCGACCCATAGGAAAGCAATCTTCAATCCTAGTTTTTTCTACCTCATTCCAAGGAAAGGGCGCGGACAAATAGAAAGCTTAAAACTCACACAAAGCAATATATTCCCTCTTCCCTCTTCCCTCTTCCTTCTTCCTTCTTCCTTCTGCTATATAATATTATTTTATCAGTTACTACCGGAGAAAAAAAATATGAATAGCGATGAATTAATCCAACGTTATCAAGCTGGAGAAAGAGATTTTTCTGGTGTGAAATTTGAATATCTGAAATTAAGCAATATTTCTCTAGAGGAAATTAATCTCAGTTCTGCCAACCTCGAAGGAGCAAAATTGCAAAATGTGAATTTAGATAATGCTAATTTAAGTAATGCTCAGTTAGTTAGTACGGAAGTAGAAAATACTACTTTCAGAAATGCTAATCTCAGTCACGTTAACTTAGAAGGAATATCTTGGCAAAATCTAGATTTAACCAATGCAGATTTAACAGATACAAGTTATGACCATAGCACCATAGATGATTCCAATTTTACTAATGCTAATTTAACTCAAATGGGGGGCTTTCAATCAACTTTTTATAGCTGTAATTTGACTGATGCAAATATTAGTCATGCTCAATTAAGCGAAGTCAATTTTAATAGCTGTAACTTGAACAATGCCAATCTCAGTCACACAAGTTTTTATGATGTTTATATTCAGGGTTCAAATCTGAGTAATGCTGACCTCAGTCATGCTCAGATTAAAGCTCTGTCTGGTTGGAGTCAAGCTAACTATACTAATGTTAATTTTCAGAATGCTTGGTACTTAGATCCACAAAATATACCATCAGATATCGACCCTAATGAAGCAGGATTAACGTTAATTACTCCTGGCTGCGACCTGAATGGCAAAGATTTAAGTAATATAGATTTATCCGAGCAAGAAATAAATTCTGCTAATTTTAATAATGCCAATTTAAGTGGTGCAAATTTGAGTGAGACAGACTTGAGCGATACAGATTTTACTAATGCTAATTTAGAGAATGCTGACTTAAGCTATGCAGATTTAACTAATGCCAATTTAACTAATGCCAATTTAGAAAATGCTAAGTTAGATGGAGTAATTTTTGATAATACAACCATGCCAGACGGTAGTATTAGAAGTGATGAAGAAGAATAACTAATGGGTAAGGGTAGGAGACAGGAGATAGGAGATAGGAGACAGGAGACAGGAGACAACCCACCCCTAACCCCTCCCAGGAGGGGAGAAATGGGAATTATAGAGGAGGTAGGAGGAAGAATAATCAAGGGATTATTCTGCGCAACTATGGGCCTAAAATGCTAATTTTTTGAACCATTACGACCTAAAAGGTTAGACTTTTTTTAACTAAAAAATGCGCTCAACCTTTATTTATATGTCAATACTTTTAGATTTAATCAGCAAACCCTAATTATCTGGAGATGATAGATAATATAAGTGAGGTATACCGACAGAAGAACAATATTCACTAGACATCGCTGAAAAAGAATCTAAAAAAGTTATCTTGTCTATATCACGGGAAATAGTTGGTTAGGAAATAGACTGATGAGCGACTTTAGACAAGAAAATTTTTTTCCCACTGTTGTTTTTTGGTGCTATTATACCAAGCGTGAAAAAAGAATGTTACGAATAGTAAGAGCAATAAAAAGACTTTACAAGAAATGTGCCTTTGAAAAAAAAGATGATTTACACCCTAAAAAATGGTATGAAAGCCATTCCCGTACGACTCCTGACTCCTGACTTCCCCTCCCAGGAGGGGAGGGGTTAGGGGTGGGTTGGGAGAGGCCCGCGGGTGCGTTGACTCCTAAGAAATATCCTAGCTATTTGTAGCAAATATTTATCAAATTGGTATTACCTGCTATAGTTGACATCCTCCCCGGCCTAAAGGCGCGGGGATTCCTACTGAGCCGTAGCTCCTCGGTGGGTTGACGCTTTGCTTCGCATAGCTGTCGCTAACACAGGGTACTGCTTCCTTGGCGGTAGTCTAACGCTTTCCTCCACGTCCGTTTAGAGTTTCCGAGTGCCCCCCGGCAACTAAAAACACTGTAGCATATATTCCATTCACTTGCATGCTCAAATAAAAAGTCGCCCTACAAGGGCGAGGCTTTAAACCCAATTTTTCGGTAAAAACCTAATTTCTGGAGATGTCTATTGGTTTAATCTAGAAGAGGCGATCGCTTTAGTGTCAGATTGTAAATTTTAGTTCACAGGAAAAATTGAATTCTATTAGGACTTATATCATGTCCGGATAAGAGCGTGATAGAACTCCGTTCCGCTCACGCGACCAAAAAACTTTCTCCTTCTCCTGCTGTTTCTTCTTCTTTTTCCCCTCCTGGGAGGGGCTAGGGGTGGGTTGACTCCTGACTCCTGACTCCTGAGGACTCCATCGTTCCTCATGCGTAAGTCCTGTCTATTTAGATATAGGCAACAGAAATACTGCTTCATAAATTAGACCGTTATCCCAAAATTTAAGTCAATGCTCCCATGAAAAAACTAGCTTCAGAAGTACATACAGTTTCAAAATTATCATCAGTAACTTGTCTTAAAGAGAATGTTACATCTGCAGCTCCAAAATTAGAGTTAATATCATAGGCAAAATATGCTTCAGATAAATCTAAAAATCCAGAAACAAAAGAAAATTCTTCGCTACTTGCAATTAATCCTAGGAAGTTGCCATTTATAAATACAGCTTCTGCAAATAATAAATCAGCGTTGCTATAGTCAACACTTAAAAAACTGAAGTCAAAGTTATCAAGTTTTATAAAGTCTATACCTCTGCCAGTTAATTTCGAGCCATTAAAACTGAAAGAACCGTAATAGTTATTCCCGGCAGCAGGTCCACGATGAGGAGATACCTCAAAATCGTATTTAATAGTATTTCTCTGATTGCTGTCATTAATAATGGCACAACCAGGGTTTAGACTTGCGCTGGTAGAGCTGAATTTGTGGTTTATATTAGCCATTGTTATTTTTCCTGAGGTAATTGTTTAATTTGTTCAGAAATTTTACAGAATAATGTTTCTCAGATTGATATTATCAAATCCGAAATTAATTTTAGTTAGGCGACATTTGTTTCTACCTAGTCAATATTCATATTTTTATTCATATTTTTATGATAAACAATAAATTTTAATTTTGGATGAAATTTTCATTAAGATTTAGGTCAAATAGATAAAGTTTTTGTCAAGATTTTAAGTTATTTTTGTGAGTTTTATGTGCATATTTACTGAGAGATAATGTTTTTTGTTATGATTCATTTTCTCCTTTAGTAGCTAAATTAAAAATAATTGCTATGCAGAGCTATTCGCGGCGTGATTGTGTAGAAAATTTATTGGGACTTTAGGATTAGAAAATAAGAGAATAGTGGTCATAATTTCAGATTTTATTCTCTATTTTTGAATTTTTTACAAATTCTGTATTGATTACTACATTAAATGGTAGTCAAGATCAATTGGTAGATTTTGCTGATAAATTATATACTCTGTTTCAAGATGGAGAACAAATTTATTTAATTTACGTCATTTGTAGTAAATAGTCATCTAATATTCATCTTATCTAAATTATAGGATCGTAAAATTATGATTTGGTCTCGTTTTAATTCTCTCAATAGTTATTTATTAGGTACTGCTACAGTAGCAGCAATTGTTATTAATATTTCGATGGCAGCAAATGCTAAAACGGCTCAAGAAGTAGCAGAAATTGCTATACCAATTACAGTGCAAATCAATAGTAACTTAGGTGATGGGTCGGGTGTTATTATTGCTAAAAATGGTAATATTTATACTGTTCTCACTGTTAATCATGTAGTAGAAGATTCTACTATTAAATATAGTATTAGAACCAATCTAGAAAAAGACTATTCAGTAATAGAGGTAGTCAGTTTACAGACAACTGATGAAGAACCAGATTTAGCCATACTTAAATTTGAAGCTACAGAAACATATCCAGTGGCAACTTTAGGTAATTCTGAACAATCAGTTATTGGTTCCCAAATATATGTATTTGGTTATCCTGCTACTGGCGGTTTATTTAGCACTGAAAGAGCGTCAGAATTATCTCCAGGATTAGTAACCAGTCGCCCTAAAAGTCGTCCCGAAGGTTATACTTTGCGTTATCAAGCTGTTACTTGGAGTGGGATGAGTGGGGGTCCAGTGTTTGATTCTGATGGTCGCGTTATTGGTATTCATGGACAAGGAGAATTTGGTTTTGCTCAAACTAATTCTGGAGATGTAGCACCAATTAAAACAGGGTTTAATGCTGCGGTTCCTATTAATAGTTTTATCAGAAGATTATCTGATGCTGGTATTAATCCTTCAGACCTAGTTTTGGATGATACTCCTACCGTTAGCTCTCCTGTTTCAACAATTAATCCTCAGAGCGCTGAAGCTTTATATTTTAGAGGTATAAGTTATTTGGATCAAGGGGATGCTTGGGAGGCGATCGCTAATTTTAATCGTGCTTTAGAAAAGCAACCTAATAATACTCCAGAAATATATTTTAATATGGGTATTGCTCGGAGTTTGTTAGTTAATCCTCACGAAATAACACGAAATTCAAATCCAATTAAAGATTATACTAAAGCAATTGAAATTAATCCAGGCTATGCTGATGCCTATTATAATCGTGCTCATGTTTTTTATCAAAATAGTCTTATTTATCAAAAAATGGCAGATATAGCCAGAGCAAATAAACAACTTCAAAAAGCAATAAAAGACTTAGAAAAAGCAGCAGAACTTTATCAACAAGGCGGTAGAATTCAATCTTATCAAGACACTTTAAATTTTATTCAAAAATTAAGACGTTGAGGGTCGATCGGTAAGGAAATTGGTAGTGGTAATGATCAAGGGAGGTAAGCATTTCCTGCGGAATGCTGCGCAAACAGCAGTCAGCTATCAGCTATGAGTTATTAATATCATGTCCAGATAATTAGTGATAAAAAAACTTTCTCCTTCTCCTCCTGTTTCTTCTTCTTTTTCCCCTCCTGGGAGGGGCTAGGGGTGGGTTGACTCCTGACTCCTGACTCCTGAGGACTCCGTCGTTTATTTATAACTGTTCAACCGGACATGATATTATTGCATAAGTTCTCTAATTTGACGTTGATGCTTGGCTTTAAGAGATTTAATTGTTGCTTGAAGCTCAGTATCATATTTTTGTTTTAATTCCTTGAGTTTTTGCTGAAGCTGATTTTGATGTTGAGTAGTCATAGTTCCTATTGTTTCTAACATAGATTCTTGATGAATTTCTTCTAATTCTTTGATTTTAATTTGTAGCCGACTTTGATACTTTGTTTCTAAAGATTTAATAGTTTTCCTAAGTTTTTGTTCGTGAGACTTCTTTAAGTTAACAATTTTTTGTTGATGTTTGTCTTCTAAATAACTGGTAATATCTTGAATTTTTTGCTGATGAGTTTCTGATAACTCTTGAAATCTCTTGTGATATTTGACTTGCCAAAAATTGTTGATTTTTTGTTTCTTGAGTCGATGTTCTTGCTCTAAATCTACTATCTGATGAGAATATTTATCTGTCAATTCTCGAATTTTTTCTTGTGATTTAGCTTCAGCCGATTCTAAATTTTGTATCTGTTCTTCTCGTATTAATTTAATTTGCTCTTGCAGTTCTTTGTTTTGTCTATGTAATTGTTTTTCATAGTTGACTTTTTCTCTCAATTTTTTCTGATATTCTACTTCAAAAGCTTGAATTTCTTCTTGTTTTTTTTGTTGATAATCTACCTCTAATTTTTTAATTTCATTTTGATATTCTATATGAGCAAGAGCAATATTTTCTTGTACTTCTTCTAAGCTATGTCTGAGTTGTTTTTCAAGTTCTTCTTTTTGTTTAATTCTCTCTTGATAATCTATATTTAATAATTTAATTTCTTCTTGTTGTGCTTGCTGAAGGTCATAGATTTGTTCATGGGTTTCTCGTAACTGTTTTTCATAACTTTTCACTTGTTTTTTTAACCGCTTTTCAAATAGCCAGTAAGCACAACCTATCCCTAGCATTACACTGACAATTGTAACTACTATAAATGATGTTATAAGCATAATTTTAACTACCACTTAGTTTCTCTTACGAGTACCTATAAATGACGTAAGCATTCAGCTATTAGCATTTCCCACGGAATGCTCCGCAAACATAATTTTGAATTATCCTTCTAGGATAATAAATTAATAGCTGATAGCTGAATGCTGACTGCTGTTTGCGCAGCATTCCGCAGGAAATGCTTACCAAATGACACTCCAAGAAACTGAATTTATGTTGAGTTTCATAGTACCATAAAGTATAGATATTTTATATATAATCAATACAAAATGATAATGGAAAGCCAGTCAACATCTTTCACTCCTACTCGTGCTCATGTTTTTATTTCTGGAAAAGTTCAGGGAGTCGGTTATCGCTTCTCCACATTAGAAATGGCAGTTAATATAAATGTCAGTGGTTGGGTGAAAAATCTACCTGATGGAAAAGTAGAAGCTGTTTTTGAGGGTAGTAATCAAGCGGTGGAAAAAATTATTAACTGGTGTTATAGAGGTCCTAAATCAGCTATTGTCAATGATGTGACTATCAAATATGAGCAACCCGAAGGACTTCAAAGTTTTGAAATTTACCGTTAACTAGCTATCAGCATTTTCCGTACCGGAATGCTCTGCAAACAGCATTTCAGCATTTCCTACGGAATGCTCCGCAAACAGCATTCAGCGCGCTAAAAGCTTGGATTTAAATTTCCGACTTCTAGCTTGTTGCTGATACCAATTCCCATCCATTAATGCTATGCTTAGGTAACACTTCAGCTATTAAGTAATTAACAGAGGTAGAATAACTTTTTTGCTAATTAGTAGCTCAGTTAATATTAATTAGGGTTTGCGTATGGAAAGTCTTTTTGTTAAGGTAGGGAGTAGGGACCCACCCCTAACTCCTCCCAGGAGGAGAAAAAGGGAGTAGGGAGTAGTTAAGAGTTACGAGAAATGGGAGTTATAGAGAAGGTAGTCGTTCATTAATAGCAAGAGTGATTTTTTTGCCATAGCCACCCTAAAATGCCCTCCTTTTTGAGCATCAATGGCTGAAAACCAGGTACTTTTTTTAAGCTAAAAAATGCTAATACCTTTATCTGTCAATGCTTTGAGATTTAATCAGCAAGCTCTAATTATTAATAATTAATAATTAATTGTTGAACACTCCCCTACTCAAGAACTAGCTACGCGATCGCACAAACTTATCCAACCTTCCCATCCCTTTTTCTATAGTTGCTAAGTCAGTAGCATAAGATATCCTAATATGGTCATCTGCACCGAAAGCAATACCAGGAATAACAGCAACATTTTGCTCCGCTAATAAAGCACTACAAAATTCTAGGGAACTGCTAGAAATTTTACTAATATTGACAAACATATAGAAAGCTCCTTCAGGCTTACTACAAGTAACTCCTGGTATAGCATTCAGTAAATCATAAATCACCTCCCGACGTTTAGCAAAAGCTTGACGCATTTTTTCCACACAGTCTTGAGATGACTCCAATGCAGCGATCGCTCCATACTGAGCAAAAGTACAAACATTTGAGGTACTATGACTTTGAATTTTGGCTGTAGCGTTAATCAATTCTACAGGTGCGGCCAAATATCCTATGCGCCAACCCGTCATAGAGTAAGCTTTAGCAAATCCACTACTAATAATAGTATTGTTCAAAACATCTGAGCTGACTGCCCCAATACTGAGATGTTGAATATCATCATAAATAATCTTCTCATAAATTTCATCAGAAACTACTAAGATATCTTTTTCTACTATTACTTCTGCTAATGCTTTAACTTCTGCTGGACTATAAACCATCCCAGTTGGATTAGAAGGAGAATTAAGAACGAATAATTTTGTTTTGCTAGTAATAGCTTGGCGTAGTTGCTCTGGTGTAACTTTGTAATTTGTCTGAGCATCAGTAGGCAAAATTACTGGCTCTCCACCCATAAGTTTGACCATTTCTGGATAACTTAACCAGTAGGGTGCAGGAATAATTACTTCATCTCCAGGTTCAATCAGTGCCATCATCAGATTAAATAGAGAATGTTTCCCCCCATTAGTGACAATAATATTCTCTGCTTTGTAGTTTAGGCCATTTTCTCTAGATAACTTTTGGGCGATCGCTTCTCTGAGTTTAGGTTCTCCCACCGCTGGGCCATATTTAGTCTTACCAGCATCCAGCGCTTTTTGGGCTGCTGCTTTGATATGCTCCGGGGTATCAAAGTCAGGTTCCCCGGCACTAAAACTACATACATCTATTCCCTCAGCTTGCATTGCTTTAGCTTTAGCTGAGATAACTAAGGTTAGGGAAGGTGGTACTTTGCCGACTCTTGCTGCCAGTTTCATTTTTTACTTTTTTTGAGCTAGTCAATCTTTCATTTTATATTGGACAGGTCATTAGGTTCAATCTAAACTATTGGGAAATAATTACATTCAAACTTATCAATTTATAGCGCTAGGGAATAGGGAACAGAGAACAGGGAATAGCTATAAAAGGGTTTTAGAGGATATCTGAAAAGTTTTTTGATACTGAATTTTGCCCCCCGAGCAAGCCAACTTTGGGGGGAACAAGAGTCAATTTGCTTTTAAAAGTCCCCCAATTTTGGGGGATGCGCGGGGGCTTGGATGTAGCAAATGGGACTCCTCATGAACCTTTATTTCCCTTCTGCCTTCTGCCTTCTTCAAGGTATAACAAATTGAATCACACCCCACTGACCATTTGTTAACCACAAAGGATCTTCTTCATTTAATATTTCGATTTGATCGGGTTCTAAGCTAGTTGCTACTTCTGACTTTAAGGTACGCAAAGCTACAAATGCTGTAGGAAAATAATAACCAATATCTGACAAAGGGGTAGTAAATAACCAGTGGCGATCGCCTAAGATACGCCGATAGTTAGCATCACCTTTAATCAAAACCAGACTTGCCTTAGCTAATTCCTCTCTCACAGACTCTGGCATTTCCCAAAAAGCTAGTGGCGCATTCCAAAAAAAGTCATCTCGGCAAATTAAACGACCGATACTAATATATTCTTGTAAGCGAGTTGCCAACGTTTTTACATTTTCTGAGGCATCATTAGCTAAGATTTCCAGAGTGTAAAAAACATCTTGACTCATAGCATCAGAGACAAAAGTTGGATGTGCTTTCAAATGCAAATAAACAATATTGGCAGTTTGAGTAGATAAAAGGAAATCTATCAGAAAAAAATCGCAAACTAACTCAAAACCTGCATTATCTATAATTAAATCTATCCGTTGCCCCTGAATATGACTTAAATAGTCGATTAAATTGTAAGTATCATCTACTAATATGTGAGATTGTTGTTGTTGAAGGTCTCTAGTAGTCCGGTCCTCTGCTTCAACTGGCCATAAACTCAAATCGGCTTGATTACCCCACAAAGCAGTTTGCAACAGAGCTGTGAGACAAACTTGATAACTCTGTTGTTGTGGTAGAGCAGTATTTAAACCATTGATGCGATCGCCTATTTCACGGATAGCAGCCATTGATTTTTCTAAACTTAAGCGTTTTTGGTAACCAAAAGGGTCTATTCCTTGCCAAATTCCAGGCACAAAATAATCTGTTGCCTCTAACAAACGTCGGAAAAAATAAGCTTCAGCAAAATAAAAAGGTAAATCAAACCAACTTCTGCCTTCAAAAGACTCTAAGTAGGATGTCCAAGCTGCTACATCTGGTCCTTTGTCATCGATCAGGGGTCGTACCCATCCTTCAAATAAATCTACAGTTAGAGACTCTAACTGTTGGACAATAGTTGGAGGAAAATTATTGTCTTTGATAACTCGTTCGATGACACCCGGTAGTCTACAAACCATTGTGTAATGAGCAAAGGTATTTTCTTCTGAAGGCATCACGGGTAAAGGCAATAGTGAGTCACTGGTTTCAAATTCAGTCATGTATTTACAGGGAGTAAGCAGTAGGGGGAAAGAATTGATAATTTCTGTACAATAATTAATTTTATTTTTTATTATGGCAGATATCTATTCATTCCGCTTCAAACGAAGCACTAGAGACTGAACTTCTCCTTCCTAGTACTACTGCGTCAGATTTGAGTTTCCATTAATTCCGCTTCAAACGAAGCACTAGAGAAACAGGAGACCAGCTTTTTATGGCTTTCTCCTGCTTGTTTCCATTAATTCCGCTTCAAACGAAGCACTAGAGGGTCTTAACCGTGAAAGCTATCGGGCGAACTGACACGTTTCCATTAATTCCGCTCCGGCGAGCACCTAAAGTATGGGAAAAAAAAGGTGTGATCGCCTTTGTTTTTAGTTGTCAGATCAAGATTTTGTGACTTTGGCAATTAATCGCCAGAAATTGAGCCGACCGACATCCATCCTCCAAGTATCTACCACCCGCACACTCCAGCTTCCTTGGATCTGTTTACCTTCAAAAGCAGCTAAGGCAGGCAATTGGGATACTGTATAAACTTCCTGAATATCGTCTGTAGAACCTCCTGTGTGATTGTGAAGTGTCACCGCAGTCCCATCTGGGGCAATGATATCAATCCGTAAATCGCCGATATAGGTGTGAGTGAGGTCAATTCTGAACCGAATTTCCCGAATTAATCCACTTTGAGAGACTTCTAGTTTGCTCTCAACTGGGTTACCCACATCAGGAATGTCCAAGTCTGATTGAACCATCTGATCGATGATGATTATGTCATCAATAGCTTCTTTGACGGCTTTGAAAGCATTGACTTTGCCATGACCGAACCAGAGACTAAAGCCATCAACGAAATCACCAGGCTGATTCACAGGCGTATCTGACTCAATCTTCAAATCCTTGTCCGCAGTCTGCTGAACAATTTGCTTAACTTGTAATGCTGTCAGTTGGGGATTGGCGGAAAGCATAAGTCCACATACCCCAGCAACGGTAGGAGTTGCACTAGATGTACCGCCGAAACGGTTAGTATAGCTGGAGTCTAGCGTAAAATCTGCCCCCATGTTTTCATTATCCGTTGTCACTATCCCACGACCAGGCAATTTTTCATTGGTTAGGTCGTGAAAGTTATTGGTGGGGGCACAAACGGAAATTTCCCTTCCCCAAGATGAATAAGCCGCTCTGGTTTTGAGAGAAGTACAGCCACTAACGGTAATCACATCAGGGTGAGCAGCAATCCAGCGATCAATTGGACCACTGTAGCGGATAATACCAAACCTGGGATGAAAATACTCGTAAGTAAGTGTATTATCAAGATCCTTAACTGGACAATTATTATTCCCGGCAGCTACGCAGATTACCAAACCTTTCCCACGCCGTCCTCCATTCCTAACTAAATCAGAAATCACATCAAAAAATACTTGACTAAGAGGTGCATTAGTTGGTCCAAATCCCCAAGAACAAGAAACAATATCTGCTTCTCGGGAAATCCGTTGGAATAGTTGAATCATCTCAGCATCATTAAAAGCAAGAGGAAATCGCACTGCTAGCAATGCACAACCTGGTGCTAGTCCAACTGTCCCTTGTCCATTGATCTCTGCCAAAGCAACTCCAGCACAGGGGGTTCCATGATAGTCATCTCCTTGAGGGAGCACATTATCGTTATAAAAGACCTTTCCGTTGCTCTCAAAGGCATTCAAGCGACCAACCACTTTTCCCTGTCCCTGAAAATCAGGATGGGTTAAGTCAAACCCGTCATCCGCCACACAGATTACGATATCCCGTGAACCTTGGGTGATTTCCCAAGCATCGGGAGCAAAAATTCCAGCTCCAGCGACTAATTCCGCTCCATCTACCGGAGCATGGAGATGCCATTGCTGGGGAAACAACTCATCTGCGGGAATAAAGTCAAACCTTTGTAGTGATCGAACTAAATTCGGTTCAGCGTATTCGACATCGCTACGGGCGGCGGCCAAATTAGCTGTCTTGATCGGGTTGCGCCCTGTTGCAGTAGTTACTCGCAGCAATAGGGTATTTTTTCCCAAATCTTGGACAACCTCTAGGTTCTCATCTTGGGTGTACTGCTCAATAGTTTGCGCCGTTGTTTCTGGCTTAAACTTCACAAAAAAAGTGTCACTGATGAGGTATTGGGAATCAGGTTGACCCGGAGTTCGATAGACATGATGCACTACAGTTCCAGATTGGCGTAATTGATCCATTAAACCATTGCGATCTGTTCCTGCAGTAGCCCGAACCAAATTAGAGCTAACCTGAGCCATATTCTCCAGGGAAAGTCTGGCCTTACTTGCTTCAGCCTTTGCTGCTTCTATATTTGGTGCCTGTAACGTAATATCTCTTTCGGTATGCTCGATCGCAATTTTACGTCCACCTTGCCATAAATAATTATTATTTATCATATTATTCACCTCTCTATAGATATTTATCAGCTTTTTTGCCCAAAATTTTCCTTAACTTGAACTAATTAGAAATACTTTTTGTCCGGTGCAAAA
>NZ_JAAHGH010000058.1 GCF_010672525.1 Okeania sp. SIO2B3
AAGAATTACGGGCAGCAGAAGACCCAGAGTTTGAAACATTTTATACCAAAAACATTTTGTTGAACGAGGGTATCCGAGCATGGATGGCACCTCAAGATCAACCACATCAAAACTTTATATTCCCTGAAGAAGTATTACCTCGTGGTAACGCTCTGTAATTTTATGAAGGTATAGAACTTTCAATTCTTGAATGGCTCCTACAAATTAACAATGTAGGAGCCATTATTTTTGGAAGATTAGGCACTTTTTTCAATTCAGCCTATATATAGCACTTTTTAAGTAAGGGATTAACAGTGGCAGAATAATAATATTCACTCATTGACATACTCCCGACGTTGCGCTAACGCGACAACGCGGGATTCTTCTGTCAGAAAAAAAAGCTGACTGCTGTTTATACAGAGGTGATGTCCTCCCCCTGTGTTTAGAACAATTAAAATCTATTTATTTGTAATTGTCAATAGCTATCAAGGCATATACTACAATATAATCTGTATGCGACAAAGTGAAAATCCCCTCAGAACAACACAGATAACGCCCGGCTTTCCCATACGGCGCTCCCCTCCGGGAGAGCGCGGGACTTCCCGCCGGGGGAGTTAAAATCATGGTTCGATAGTCTATACCTGATAAACCTGCAATGTATTATCTATTTTTGTTTTGAAAAAACTAGCATATTTGGTATTTAAAGAGAGATAATCTCTCAAGCTTTTTTTTGTTATTATCTGTATCTAATACCAAATTCAAGAAAGATTGTTACAGTAAAATATAAATGCTTAACGGAATTGAAAAATCTTCACTTTTTATTTATTATACCTAACACCTTGAATAGCCAATGTAGCAATATTTTTTGAAAATGGTATAAAACTTTTAATTAACTCTTAATTTTTGGTTATTAAGTTATTTAAGTCCTTAACTAATACAAAAAAAATTAACAAGATAATTGCATTCTCAAATTTTTGTGCTACTATACTAATAGTAAAGATTATTGAAAACCGCTTAGGGATATAAGGAGGTGATGCCCATGCAAGATAGTAGTAAACGCTTGGGTCACCAGATTGGAAAATACCAGCTGTGTGCTGGGGCTGGACTTTAGTAGCTAGCTTGTTTCCCCCTCTGGGGAAGTTAAAATTTATTTTAACTAAGCTGTTCTGGGGTTTCTCCCAGCAGTTAGGTTCCAATCAAGGTGACCCGCTAGACCGCTCTTATTGTAAAGTAGTACTGTAGCAAATGCTAAAATACTACATTATGATAAGAGCGGATAGTTTTTGGAGAATTTTATGACTGAATTACTTAGTGCAGAAGAAATTAGTCAACGTAGCAATCAATTATCAGACTGGAAGATAGAAGGAAATAAACTTCAGTGTGTAAAAATATTTAAGAATTTTGTCGAGGCAGTTAGTTTTGTCAATCAATTAGTAAATCCAGCTGAGGCATCACAGCATCATCCTGATATAGAGATATCTTATAATAAAGTAATCATTAATTTAACAACCCATGATGCTGGCGGTTTAACAGAAAAAGACTTTAGCATGGCTAAAGAAATATCTGCTTTAGAATAAGCTAGTTTTCATAGTTTAATATAAATTTAAGATAACCCCTTCATAATCAGGGGGTAAATTGGAAAATAATAAGCTTCAAATAATGTAAAATCCTTGATAAAATGTTAGTTCGCCCCCATTGATTGAGGGGATGCATTGAAGTTAGTCTAGTATGGATTAGCTAACTGAGTACTCATAATAAATTCTCTAATTAAAACTGCAGTTAAATAAACAAAACCTAGAATTTTGATGCCTTTAAATTCAAAATAATTTTCTTTGATTGTTTTACTACCCGAAAGTTAACTATATTAATTTAATTAGTAATTAAGTTTGTTCAGGATAAAGGCTAGTTAATAGCCCGAAATTATGTTCCAACTAAATATTCTCAAGTGGATGCAAGAATCCGCTACCGAGAGCACAGAATTATTGATAGAGCAGCTACTAGATATTGGTGCTGCCCTTTCAGATACTTACGATTTGGGCGATCTTTTACATTTAATTTTATCCAAAAGTCGGGAGATAACTTGTAGTGATGCAGGCAGCGTCTATCTAGTAGAAAAAAAAGGAAATCAACCATCTAGGTTATTGTTCAAGGTAGCGCAAAACGATTCTTTGCCAGACTTTTCTTTCCACGAGCTGGCGATCAATATGACACCGAAAAGCTTGGCCGGATATGTTGCTCTTACAGGTGAAAGTTTAAACTTATCAGATGCCTATAATTTACCTTTAAGTGTACCTTATAAATTTGACAAAAGCTTCGACAAAAATACTGGTTATCGCACCTGTTCTGTGTTAGTTTTACCTATGCAAAATAGGTCTCAAGAAATAATTGGAGTCCTCCAATTAATTAATCGCAAGATTAACTCAAATGCAGTATTAACAGCAAATAATTTTCAAGAATTAATTCAGCCATACTCACAATGGGAAGAACGAATAGTAAGTTCCCTTGCCTCCCAAGCAGCTATATCAATAGAAAGAAATCATTTACAAGAAAATATTGAAAATCTATTTGAGGGTTTTGTCAAAGCATCAGTACAAGCAATAGAAGCTAGAGATCAATGTACTTCAGGTCATTCAGAGCGAGTAGCAAAATTAACAGTAAGCTTGTGTCAAGAAGTTAATACTATTACTAGCGGGCCTTTATGGGGCGTGTCCTTTAACGAGCAGCAAATTAAAGAAGTTCGGTATGCTGCTTTGCTGCATGATTTCGGTAAAATTGGAGTTCCAGAAGCAATATTAACAAAACGTAAAAAACTTTATGAAGAACAATTAGAGCTGATTGAGCAAAGGTTTTCTGTTGCTCGACGTACCTTGGAGATGGAGTATGCTCAAACCAAGTACAAACAGTTACTCGGACATTTATCTGACATATCTCAACAACATACTCAAGAAAATTGTCCTCTATGCCAAAAAATTGAAAATTTGGATTTAGAACTAGAAACAGCGATCGCCAAACTTCATAACTATTGGCAAATAGTATTAACCGCTAACGAGCCAACTATCACAACAGAAGAACCACTGAAACAACTGAAGCAAGTATTGCTTTACACTTACAAAGACATAGATGGTCAAATTAAGTCACTAATTACACCAGAGGAAATGGCTCAACTGGCAGTCCCTCGAGGTAACTTGACTTTTGAAGAAAGAAAAGCTATAGAATCTCATGTAACTCATTCTTACGAATTTCTGAAGAGAATTCCCTGGACAAATAACTTACAGCAAATTCCAGAAATTGCCTATGGACACCATGAAAAATTGGACGGTAGTGGTTATCCCAGGGGACTAAAGCAAAAAGATATTCCTATTCAAGCCCAGATTATGGTTATTGCAGATATATATGATGCTTTAACAGCAGGCGATCGCCCCTACAAAAAAGGTTTGCCTGTAGAAGCGGCTCTGAGAATTATGCGTCGTGAAGCAGACCAGAATAAAATTAATAGCAACTTCTTGGAACTATTTGAACAACGAGAAGTCTTCTCCATACTAGGGCACAGCCTTGATTATTAACGGCAGACCAGCCAAATCAATTAATCAATTTCTTAAATAAGAAAAAGGGTAAACTACAGTCAGAATTAAAGGAGACTAAAAGTAGTAATCGAATCAAAAGATTATCGACAAAAAGAAATTTAAAGATGGATGATTATCTGCAGGCATACTAGCAGGTATATTATTAATCATCTGATAGGGTGGGAGATAGGAATTTTAGCAATAGGAAATAATCCTAACTGGAAACAAGGCATAAATCTTGGCCAAAAAAACAATCAAAATTTTGTTCAAATTCCTTTTTTTAAGTTAATTTAAAAACTTTAATACAAAGCCAAATTAGTAGGAATCAAAGTAATAATTAATGAAGAGAGTTATACTTCAATTGCTAGTTTTTTAGACTGGGACGACTTACCAGTTGATCAAAAAGGTGTCAAACATAGATAAGCGTGGTAAACGAGTGAAAAGAGGACTTGATCAAGCTTCAAATGGTGTCAAATACAATGAAACGTGTCAATGGAAGTTTAAACACCGATACGAAAAGCAGTCCCAAACGCTTTTAGCAATGGGATAGAGGAGCCAGTGCGCCCTTGCGGGTCTCCCGACTTGAAGCAACTGGCGTGGTGTTGTAGTGCCTCCTCCGGAGGAGCTGCGCTAACACCCCGTTAAGGTAACACTTAATTAAAACACTTGTCTAGGAATATTTTTCTATAGATTTAGTAACTATTTAACGAAGTCAGAAGTCAGAAGTCAGAAGTTATAGTCATTCTGGTTTAGATTGAGACGAGTTGTTCTTGCTGTGAAAGGGTTTTATCTGAAAAAGTGCCCCATTCTTATTCAGAAGAACTATATTTTTGTAACAGGGATTTGAGCAAGGCTCCAAAAATATTTGGCCTTAAAAGCCGGAGTTTTAGACCCAATTATTTTGATAAAGTACACTCGAAAAAGCAAAAATTTATACTAGAGACGCAAATATCAAAAATTATTTAGGCCATGATTAACAGATTGACATCCTCCCGACGTTGCGCATGGCGCGACAACGCGGGATTCCTAAACCTCGCGACTCAGGACTTTCTGCTTCCTTTTGACAGAGGAGCTGCGCTAACGTAGCACCTGCCTCCGAGGCCAAACCTCTTTCTGGTCTAAAGGCGCGTTCCACAGACTGACATTGCTAGCCCAGCAGCAAAATTTTAATACTAACACACTATTGGCATGCGCCGCAAAATTGATTGGTTTTCCCATCCCTCCGCTCCCCTAATAGCTGTCGCACTTGCTCCGCCTTTCATGTCGGCGACAGCCGAAACGGGAGAGCGCGGGTCTTTAAGCAACGTTGAGATAAAAAAATTCTGTATAGAGGTTGTTGATAAAAAAAAATTGTGATAACCTTTCTCTCAACTACCTAATATATTTGTGTAGGTAAGCTGGTGGTTTGATAATCCTCAGCTTAAGTTATGTGTAAAAATCTTAGAGTTAAATTAAATTTTTAGTAAGAGTTCAAAGAAAGCTCTGTTTGTGCTATGAGTGAAGTCTAACAGACTTCAAAATTTGTTCATAAGGTTGGGAGTATTGATAAGATTGCCGATCTATCTAATTTTGTTAAGAGCTACCTAGACTCGAATCAAAAATTAGAAATAGGGCGGTAGGGCATTCCGTCCTTAAAGCACGCGCTTGTCCGACGGGGTACCGGGACTGCGAAACGAGAAGCCCACACTATACCGCAAGGTTAGTGTGGGAGTATGTCACACCAGATACAATGCAACTCCTTTTCAGTAATCAAGAAGTTGCAAAGTTCCAACTTTGATGTCGGCAAGGGGTCTCCCGTTAACTTATGTATAACGGGAGGGTAATTGCCGACCAACAAATAAACCGCGTAGCGTCCACTTAGTTTCTTGCATTGTGTGCTTTTTTGTGTTACTGGTGACTATACTCAGGAGTAGCGGTAATACGCACCTGATAACAGCACCCTCGAAAACGACATAGAGTATGGGGTTCAATTGGCGAAGTTAAGCGTCAACCCGTGAAAAGGTAAAACTCTTGAGGGAACTTTCTGCAGTAAAGAATTGTTTAGTACAAAAAGGCGGTGGGTCTCATCGTCTCTGTCTGTGGAGGGTTAAGTGGTTGCACTCCCTTTGAAACAGAAAGCCCGCGTCCGTGAGGTGGGGAAGCCTACATCATAATCGCGAGATTTGATGTAGGAGAACGTCACGGCAAAAGCTATGCTCGCCAATCAAACCTAACTAATAAATATAGTCAAACAGTCTTTCTTGAATCGGTGTGAGGATGAGAGGGAAAATGTCAAAAAAATTCTGGAATTGTTTACTATTTAGTCCAGCAGTCTTAGGAGCAACCCTTGTTGCATCCTCAGCCGCTGTAGCTACTGAAGGTCAATCAGCTAATCTGGTTGCTCAATCTCAAGATACAAGCATAGAAATACAGGGAACTGAACTATTAGCTCAAGTCCCTGGAACAAATTCAGCTAATTCTGTTGCTAATGCACCAGCAACGACTATACGACAAATAAACCGCTACGGAAGAGAAGGACGTAATCTTCGTCAACCAAGTCTTCGTAATCTTAATAGAGGAAGAAGAAAAACAAAGGGTCAAGTTACTTCTGTATCCCAACTTTCTGATGTTCAACCTACAGATTGGGCATTTCAAGCACTACAATCCTTAGTTGAGCGTTATGGATGTATAGTTGGATATCCGGATGGTACTTATAGGGGCAACCGTGCTTTGACCCGTTTTGAATTTGCGGCTGGTGTTAATGCTTGCTTAGATAGAATTACAGAACTATTACAAGCTGCTATAGCAGATACAGTAAGTAGAGAAGACCTGGCAATTTTACAAAGATTACAAGAGGAATTTTCTGCTGAATTAGCTATTTTGCGGGGTCGTGTTGATGCTCTAGAAGCTCGTGCTGCGGAATTAGAGGCCAATCAATTTTCGACAACTACCAAACTTAGAGGTGAGGTAATTTTTGCCTTTGTTGATAACTTTGAAGACCAAGGGCGATACGGAACCTTCAACGATAATACACAAGACGAAGACCAAACAGTATTTCAATACAGGGTACGTTTGGATTTCAACACTAGCTTTTCTGGTGAGGACTTATTATTTACAAGGTTACAAGCAGGTAATGCTCAAGCATTTAACCAGAAGATAGCTGAGGCTGAGGGACAGCAAACTTTTAATGTTCTTAACCTTACAGATGATACGGTTGAGCTAGATAAACTTTTCTATAAATTCCCTGTCAGGGATAACATTAGAGTAACAATAGCTGCTAATAAAGTAAGTTGGTACGATTTTGTTCCTACTCTCAACCCTTACATGGAAGATTATGATGGAGGAAGTGGTTCTTTAAGTGCTTTTGGTCAAAGGAGTCCGATCTATCGTTTAGGGGGAGGTAAAGGACTTGGCGTTGAGTATGATTTTGGTTGCAAAGACCAATATGCTTGTGTTTATAGTCCATTTTCTGTATCTTTTGGTTACTTAGCAGCGGAAGGTGAAGACCCTCGCGAAGGAAGAGGTCTGTTTAATGGAGATTATGCTGCACTGGCACAACTAACCTTTACTCCGATCAAAAATTTCCAAATTGGACTTACTTATAACAAAGGCTATTTTGGACCAGGAAATTTTGGATATGATGATGGTGCAGCTACAGGTCTAGGGGATAATGGCAGTTTAAACAGTGGTTTTGTAGGAACTGGTGTTGCTAATACTATCTTTGGTTTAAATGCTGAACTTAATGACCGCCGACCTGGTTCAGTTAATATTGCCCAGCCAGTTTCGACTAATGCTTATGGTGTACAAATGTCCTGGCGAGCAGCTGATTGGGTAACTATTAATGGCTTTGGTATGTATCTTGATGGGAAGCTGATTGGTTTAGGTGATTTTGAACAATGGAGTTATGGAGCAAATTTAGCTTTCCCCGATCTGTTTAAGGAAGGTAGTTTAGGTGGTATTGTTGTAGGCCGAGAACCTTATATGAATGAACTACAAGTTCCTGGCGGGTTGGCATCGGGATTACGACAAGATATGTCATGGCACATAGAAGCATTCTACAAATATCAAGTTACAGATAATATCTCGATTACTCCTGGTGTGACTGTAATTACAAATGCTAACCAAGATGATGATAATGATGAATTAATTATCGGTACTATCAGAACTACATTCCAGTTCTAGTGATTAGTTGAAGTTATTAGGGTGGGTATTCCACCCTACATATCTTAAAAATTTATTTATTGCAATTTATCTAGGATGATTGACTTCTCTCTCGGTTAAAACACGAGAGATTCTAAGCGGATGTTCCCAATCGGGTTAAAACCACTATTCGGAACCTTTAACGCTTAACTGTCACCGATAACTAGTCGGTGGTGGCAGTCAAAAACCACCTAGACGCTCTAACATACTGACAATTAATGCCATATGCTTTGCGCTTACTTTTCATTATTAACCCTTTCAGAGTGGTTTTACTCAAGTTTGAGCGATAAATCCCTATCTTTGCTGCCTGCTTGTCTGTTGCCTTGGTCTTGGTAGCTACATCGCGTCCTACTAGTTTCCTTCTGACAGGAATTTCACCCCTACTAGCAAAGGTTCATTGGGACAAACCTTGTTCTTACTCCCATGAATATATTATATCATATTTTTGGGATACAGGAGATTAAAATCTCCAGTTTGTTTTCATCCATCGGCTGAAGCCTGATGGCTTTCAACTGCCAAATTGAAGGTAAAGCTAGATAATAATTCTGAGAGTTAAAAATTCTATACTTGAATTATAAAATTATCCTGATAGATATAGCAGAAGAAAGAAGGAAGGATTGAAGTTCTAAGAAGGAAGAAGTTAGTTATATAACAGAGAAGGTGTTTAGTTATCTACAGAAAAAGGAAAAATCTAGCGTTATCTGAGTTTTAAGCTTTTGATATTTCCACACCCTTTGCTTGGACTGCTATAATAATTAATTACTTATTTGAGAACAGATTCCTCTACATTTCTGCTTTCTGTTTATTTTTTTGATAATTATTGCTCTGCTGATGAAATTTAAAAGCATTGACAGATAAAGGTTTTAGAATTTTTTTGTCTAAAAAAGTGCCAGCTTTTCAGCGGAAAGAGCTACATAAAGCTAGTATTTTGGGACGATTATGGCAGAACAATCTTGGGACAATTCTTACTCCTACCTCCTCGCTCTCGACCCTTTTCTCCTGTCTTCCCCTCCTGGGAGGGGCTAGGGGTGGGTTGTCTCCTGTCTCCTATCTCAGACCCCTACTAAAAGACTTTTGAGCGCAAACCCTAATTAACATCAGTGAACTAGATTTATTTTTCACTATTTTTATTGACAGATATTAAATTAGATTTGATGTTGGTTTGAATTCAAAATTTATAAATCTAAAGATTAGCACTACATACTATCCTCTTAAGCACTACTCAAAGAGGCTGTAGAATTACAACTTTTGTCTTGAAAAGCTAGCAAATTATTCAACTAAGTACATGTAATACCAATTTGAAAAAAAAATGTTACGAATAGTAAGAGGAATAAAAAGACAAATGCAGGATATGCTCTTTGACAAAAAGGATGATTTCCGACCTAAAAATGGTTTAAATACCATTCATTCTGACTCCTGACTCCTGACTCCTGACTCCTAAGAAACATCCTAGCTATTTGTAGCAAACATTTATAAATTTGGTATAAATGCTTTGCCAGAAACAGATTTTGCGATTAGTAGTAAGTATACAAATTTATAAATTATTTTAAGTTTTTTTAAGATAGAAGATTGACTCAATAATTAATAAAATAAACAATATACTCAGAAGAACATAAAGAAAAAGAAAAAATATATAAATCTGTAAGATTCAGTACATAAGATATGTAGAAACTCAAGCAATCATAGCTATTGTTGGGTATACTTATCAAAAAAATATAGAAAGTAAGTTAATATAGATTCGTTTTAGACTTTTGGTAATAATGTGAATTCCCGAAAAAGTAGAAAGTATTTTTACAAAAATCAACAATAATTTACTTTAGCTAAAAATAACTTTAAAGTCTAGCAGAAAAAAAATATTTTCTATCAAGTTATAAGTAGCCCCCAGCATACCATTTAAAGGATAAATATATCATGCATATTGCTCATAATATTACTGAATTAGTAGGTCGCACACCTCTAGTACAATTGAATCGTATTCCTCAAGCAGAAGGTTGTGTAGCCAGAATATTAGTAAAGCTAGAAGGAATGAACCCTGCCGCCTCTGTTAAAGACCGCATCGGTGTTAATATGGTTAATTCAGCAGAGCGTGAGGGATTAATTACACCGGGTCAAACAGTATTAGTTGAACCAACATCTGGAAATACAGGCATTGCTTTGGCAATGGTAGCTGCAGCTAGAGGTTACAAGTTAATTTTAACAATGCCAGAAACGATGAGTTTAGAGCGTCGCTCTATGTTACGGGCCTACGGAGCAGAACTGGTTTTGACCCCAGGTAGTGAAGGTATGAAGGGTTGTATTACAAAAGCCCAGGAGATAGTTGAGTCAACGCCTAACGCATATATGTTACAACAGTTCCAGAACCCAGCTAATCCACAAATTCATCGTCAGACTACAGCATTGGAAATATGGGAAGATACAGATGGCCAAGTAGATATTTTAGTGGCAGGTATTGGTACTGGTGGAACCATTACAGGTATTGCAGAGACTATTAAGCAACGAAAGTCTGATTTTCAAGCGATCGCTGTGGAGCCTTCAAATAGTCCAGTCTTATCTGGTGGACAACCTGGACCTCACAAAATTCAGGGAATAGGAGCAGGTTTTGTCCCATCTGTACTGAATCTCAATATCATAGATGAAGTTGTTCAGGTTCCTGATAGTGAAGCAATTACTTATGGTCGTCGTATAGCTAAAGAGGAAGGTATTTTGTCTGGTATTTCTACAGGAGCAGCTCTTTGTGCAGCAATAAAAGTAGGTCAGCGACCAGAAAATCAAGGTAAATTAATAGTAATGATTCAGCCTAGTTTTGGGGAACGTTATTTAAGTACGCCACTGTTTCAAGAGCCAGAACAAACTCTAGCTACAGCAGTTAGCTAGATATATTTAGTTAGCTAAATCTAAGAACCCATTCTTGTCCCCATTGTGGCATTGTAATAAATCGTGACTTCAATGCCGCAATAAATATAAAAAATAGGGCGGTGGGGTATCCCGTCCTTAAAGCTCGTGGAGTCCGACGCAATAGCGGGATCGTGAAACGAGAACCCCGCACTATACCGAATGGTTAGTGTGGGAGTATGTCACTGTGGGACTTACACATTCACGCAATACTAGATTTTTGGCAAATTTAAGTCATCAGGAAAAAGTAACAGGAATACTGAGTTTCTGAATATTAGTTGATTTGATTTTCAGTTTGACAAAATGCCTCAATATACGCGCTCAAAACTATAGTGCTATATATTTGTGTAGTAGTGTTTGATGAGAATAAATGTGTAAGTACCTGACTAATTTGAGATTATTTAAAGGTTTGCAAAGACTAAGTATTTTGATGAGAAAATATAATTAGTCTCCACCTTACGGAAAGTCAAATTTAATCCCAGTTCAAAATTTAGCAAAATTCATATTTATGGGAAGTTAAAGTAGCTGATATAATTTTCTACTCACTATTGCTATCTAGAATCTAAAATATTTATTCTACAATTATAAATTTACAAGGTTTGCTTATTTCATTGGCAAATTATTGGTAACAATGAATAGAATAAGTAATGGAAATGTCAAAATTTGGATTCCATTGTAAATATTGAGTAGAAATAGTTTTATGGTAACTGGTGACTATTACAAAACTTTGAATGTTAATCCTACAGCAACTCAGGGACAAATTAAACAAGCTTATCGTCGTTTAGTTAAGTTATTTCATCCAGATGCTAATACAGAAACAGGAGACCATGAACGTATTATTAGCATTAATCAAGCTTATGAAGTATTAGGCGATCCCCAACTTAGAAAATCTTACGATCAACAATTTAATCAACACGATTGGAAATATACGAATACTCAGCAAAATTACCAGAAGAAAAATCAAAGAGGTAATGATGCAGACGAACATCTACAAAAATGGTTAAATCAGGTTTACAAACCAGTTAACAAAATTCTGATTCAAATATTAAAACCTCTAAAAAAGGAAATTGATTATTTAGCAGCAGATCCATTTGACGACCAACTAATGGAATCTTTTCAAGATTATTTAGAGACTTGTCGGCGTTTGCTTAAAAAGGCTCATAATTTATTTATTTCTCAGCCAAATCCATCTAATTTTGCAGGAGTAGCAGCTCATTTATATTATTGTTTAAATCAAGTTAGTGATGGAATAGAAGATTTAGAATTATTTACTCTAAATTATGATGATTCTTATTTACATACAGGCCAGGAACTATTTAGAATTGCTTCTAGATTACGCCAGGAAGCACAAGCAGGAATAGATGGTATTTTATAACTTTATTTATTTTTGAGGATAGAGTGGAAAATTCATATCAATTTGATCAATATTGACTATACATAATAAAATATTGATTATAATTACTTTATCTTGATAGAAACTGCTATAAATCCTAGATTTCAATATTACTTTTCTTTAGTTAAACGTTCTCTAATTATTGCTCTGCTGATTAAATATAAAAGTCTTGACTGATATTGGTTTTAGGCTTTTTAGGTAGTGCTGAAATACCATATTTTCGCCTAAGAATGCTAAAAAATTGAGTATTTGGGTAAGAATTGGGTAGAGTTGGGCAAGGGATAATTTTTCCTTTGTATGTCTTCTAAAACTCCTGATTCCTCTTGACTCTTAACTACTCCCTACTCCCTACTCTCTACTCCCTGTCAAGCGCAAAAAGACTTTCCATAAGCAAACCCTAATTATCAGATATTTTTGACACAACTAAAGTTAATCATTAGATATTATAGTAAAGCATTACGAAAATTTATCTCTAATTTTAGCCATTTTATAGACTAAAAGTTAGTTTATGGAAATGTCTACTTTTTCCATTTAATATGAAATTCGGTTATACAGTTGTCGCATTCTGTAGTTCCATTCAATGTAGACATAAAATGCTGAAATTGCCCTAGATAATTCTCACTCTTATCCTTCCTTTTTCTTTTCTCCTTTCTCCTGACTACTAACTACTAACTACTGAATTATACCAATTTGAAAAAAGAATGTTACGAATAATAAGGGCAATTAAAATCCTTTACAGGAAATGTCTCTTGGACTAAAAAGATAAATTCCTAAGTTTTTGCCATTGATAGACTAAAAGTTAGTTCTTGGATATGTCTATTCTTTTCATATTTCAAGCCTCTGACTTAAGGTGTTGATAACTGATAACTGATAACTGATAACTGAAATGACTCCTCTTTATTTAAATCCCAAAAAGAGTTTGAATCTGATTTCTAATCCTGGTAAAGGGAGTATTTTCTGAAGAAATATGATCCAGTAATCCTAATTCTTGTAATGCCTGTTGGCGTTCAGAAAGCTTTCGAGAAATATCAGTAGCTAAACTAGGAGATTCTTCTAATAATCTTTGCAAATCATGTTGTTCTATTACAAATAAAATTGAATCTTCAAGAGTTTTTACTGTAGCTGTACGAGGAGAACCCAATAACAAAGACATTTCACCAAAAAATTCTCCTTCGTGAAGAGTCGCAATATATTTACCAGTTTTTTCAGAAATTACCTCAATAGCACCAGAAAGAATAATGTAAAAAGAATCTCCAACATCATTTTCTCTAAATATAATTTGCCCTTGAGGAAATAACTGTCTATAACCATATTCTATTAATTTTCTGAGTTTTAAATCAGTAAGACTTTCAAAATAAGTGACTCTTCTCAGGAGGTCTCGCAAAGTCCAATTATTTGGTGATTTTAATGCTGATTTTTTAGTTTTAGGTTGAATACTACTCTGTTTTTGCTCAGAAGAAACACCATTTTGGGAAAAAACTTTACTTTCGCTAGTATTTGTAACAATACTACTGTTAAATAAGGTACTTAAATCTTGTGGATTTTTTAACCATAAATCTCTCTGAGGAAAGGGAATAACTATATCCTGCTGAGTCAATTCATGCTCAATTAAAAAATTCAAAGAACTTTGAATTATATCGCTATCTTGAGGATGGTCAATCCAAACTAATAACTCAAAATCTAAAGAACTATCACCAAAACCTTTAAACCATACTTTAGGAGAAGGACGGTTTAATACACTTGTTTCTGCCCGAGCAGCAGCTAATAATGCTTCCGTTACTAACAGTGGATCACTACCATAAGCAACTCCAACTGGCATATGAAGACGACTTTTAGGATCTTTATAACTCCAGTTAATAATATTATTTTCTACAAATTTTATATTAGGTACAATTACAAATATTCCGTCAAGAGTACGTACAATTGTAGATCTAATAGAAATATTTTCTACTGTTCCTAATAAATTGTCTACTTCTATAAAATCTCCTACCTTAATAGGTTGTTCAAATAAAAGTGTTAAACCACTAATAAAGTTACTAGCAAGATTTTGTAATCCAAAGCCAATTCCAATACCTAAAACTCCTGCTAAAACTGTAATAGTTCTCAGATCTATACCAGCTCTTTGTAAAACAATTAAAATCCCTAAAGTGGCGAGTATATAGATAATAACTGAGGCGATCGCTTCTCGATTACCTCGGTCTAAACCCATACGAGTTAGTAGTAATCTCTTGATTCCTTCTCCAATAGTACGAGCAATAATTAAGACTGCTACAGCTAATAGAATTAGTCTGACAATAGCGCTTATAGAAAGATGATTATCTCCAATATAAAAAAGTGGAGTTGTTAATGCTCTAGATAAGTTTTGAAACCATTGTTTCCCTTGTAAAAAAAACCAATTCATACTTGTTGTAAAACGATTTTTACTTTTAGATTAAAATTTTATAGCAGTTGGCTGATTTATATAAGTATATATATCTCGGGTTTTGGAGAACGGGGACTAGAGTGGTTTTTAGTATTTCATCTATATAAATCAATTCTAGAAAATTAAGTGAATCAAAATTTTTAATTATTATTCCAATCAAACCATTGGAATTTAGTAAATAATAGTTATATAGGAGTTATATAGGAGTTATATAGGAGTAAATACAAGAATAGAGTATAGTATTTTTAGTTTGGATAAAGTAGAAAATTTGAGGTTGTATTGAACAGGAAATTTGGAAAAGTTGAATCCACTTCACACTTCTTGGAAAATCTTGTAGATTTTTTTTCTGTATGTATATTTTATACTATGAAAAATTCTCTATCAAATAAATTTGAAAATGCCAATCAACTACCTTATATTCGTGATATATACCAAGTAGTAATAATATGGTTTTAATGATGTTCTATCAATTAAGTTCATATTTCACTTATCTACCCTAGTTAAGTAAGCATTTCCTGCGGAATGCTGCACAAACAGTTATTAGCTATCAGCTCTCAGCAAAAGGAGAGGGTTCAAATAAATATAGACTTGAAAGCCAGTTTTTGTATAAGCGTTTCCTGCGGAATGCTGCGCAAACAGCTATTAGCTGTCAGCTAGCCTCCTGCGGAGGAACTGCGGACTTCAGCAACAAGACTCTCTCCTTGAGGAGAGTGTTTAAATTAATTAGGACTTACGCAGAGACTCTACTTATGGCGAGGGCGCAATTCGGAGCTTGGCGTTAGCCAATGCCATTCGCCCCCTACAGATGGTGGTTTAAAGGTCAATTTACGTAAGTCCTGTTAATATAGACTTTAAGGGTAAGGGAGCCAACTGTTGTAGTAAAACAATTAATAAAGTTTTTATCGTAATACCATTTCTCTGTAAAGATGCGCTTAATAATTATTGCTCAGACCTTATTAAACTGACTATTCTCATCTTGATATTAAGTGCAAATTCATGGAAAAATGGTATAAACTAAAAGCAATAGCTGATGGCTGATAGCTGACGGCTGTTTGCGCAGCATGACAAACGGAAATGCTTACGTTTTTGTAGTAAGATTTAATTCTGACTAAATCAGTAAAGCTTTTATCTAAAACTAAAATCAATAGCTGATGGCTGACGGCTGTTTGCGCAGCATGACAAACGGAAATACTTACCTCGTTAAGGTAGAGCTTCTATAATATAAAGGAAGAAAAAACAAAAACATTTTTTTTAATTCCCCACTTATATTAAACCATTGAAATAGCATCAATAAGTTATTAAACATTTAAGGCTTTTAAACTGAGCTTAAAATAGGAACGAGAGTTTTAAATATTGATTAATTTTTTCCTTTTTCCATCCAGATTTTTCTTTGTCTTTAGTTCTTTGACAATATATTATAGCAAATCCTGTTTTTAAAACCCTTTTTTAAATATTGACTAAATCTATATTATATCAAAGTTATATCAAGGAGTTAGGCTATAAAAATAAAAGACCTATGATAACCGGATTCGATATTATAGCAAAAAGTTTGCTACAAATTTCTAGGATAGCCATCGGATTGATGACATACATAAATAGGAATTTGGAATGTATGGCTTAACTATATTTTTTTTAATAGACCTCTGTGGAAAAGAGGGAGTAGGGAGTCGGGAGTAGGGGAAAAGAATTGATGATTTTTACGCGATAATTTATTTGATTTTTGATGATCGCCAGATGTCTAATATTTATTATCTGTTTTTTTCTATACCGTAGCTCTTTTAATTTCTTAGTAATAATAGGGAGGGTTGATTTTTAGTCTCATAAACATCTTTGAAAAGTACTTTGAGCGCTTCAGAGTATTTGTGGCATTATTTAAATTGATCTTAAGCTCTAGTTACCGAATAATTAATAATTAATAATTAATAATTAAATAATTCTGGTTTAAAGCCTCCTCTTTTAAAGGGAAAAAAGCGGTCGTTTGCTTTTGCTTCGCAAAACTGGCGTAACGCAACGCTGACGCGAAACGCGACAGCGGAACGGAGTTCTATCTTCGCAGCTTCCCGTAGGGTGGGATGGCTCCGAAACCTGCGCCATATCCATGAGACCAAGAGAAGAAATAATATTTTCTTATCTTCAATTCCGTAACGGTTTTAACCAGAGGTAATTATCAATTATCAATTATCCATTATCCATTATCCATTAATGAACTGTTCCCTCACAGGAGTGCTCTCCCAGATGCGTCTGTCGCCCCCCTTGGGGTCCCATCGGTCCCTGTTCCCTTACAACCCAAATTTACTGTCAAATACTAAAAGACCTGCTGCTATAGATAAAATTTAAGTATTAGCCAGGAAAAAATTACCTGGCTAAACTAATAAAAAAGTATCCTTTAATTTAAATTACTTTAAAATTGTTTTAGAAACAATTCTAGTTTTTTTCCTATCTGCTTCAGAAAGTTCTTCTCCATCTTGTAAACGAGTAGCACTGGTTTGTAAAACAGTTGCTGCCCCTGTATCTCCCATTTGTAATGCTGTTTTAGCAGCCGTTTGTAACATCGTAGCAGCACCCGAACGATCGCCTTGCTGCAATTTTGTTTCAGCTATTTGAGTTTGCCTATATTTTGCTAAAGCTAAAATATGATTTTGTACTTCAGAATTAATTTGAGGCTGATATTTTTGCATAACATTAGCTTCAACTAATATCGGTTCAGAAAGTAAATCTTCCTTACTTTGAGCAGGGTCATCATAACGAATTTGTAATTGAGCGATCGCTTGTTTTCCTTCAGGTAATTGCCCAATATAAAGATTAACTAGAACTACTCTTTCTACATCTTTCATTAAATCTCCCAGTCTGACCATAAAGCGGTCGTTCTCTTTTTGTACAGGCAATTCAATAGTATCTGGTGCTACTTGTGCAATAGGTTTAAGTTCTGCTAATCTAACTCTAGGCATCAAAGATAATCGCAAATAAGAATTAGTAAGTCCCACAGATTGAATTCGATTAAATAGTCTACCAAATTCCTCTATTGCCTGTTCTGGACGTTGAATATAAGCAAGAGTCCCCCCACCCGCATCAGCTATTTTTTCCAGAACATCTTGATTCCAATCATCACCAAACCCCAGGGAATTTAGAGTCATACTATAATCAGTAGCCAACTTTGCTAATTTGAGACAACGGTCATTATCCCCATGTTCATTTTCCCCATCAGTTAATATAAAAGCCTGGGAAATAGAATCTTTTTGGCCTTTATCTAACTCTTCTATTCCTAACTTCAAACCCTCATCAATAGCTGTACCACCAGAGGATCTTAATTTGTTAATCTCACGCTTAATATTAGCAGGGTCATTAATAATTTGATTAGAAACAATCACTTTAGCTCTATGGTCAAAAGCCACAACTGAAAGGCGATCGCCCTCCTTCAATTTATCTACAAGTTGTCCTGCTGCTTGTTTGACAGTTTCCAGCGGTCTTCCTTCCATAGAACCACTATGGTCTAAAATCAAACATAGGTTTAGTGGTACAGTTCTTTCTAGCTCATCAGCTAGAGCCGAAATAGATATGGCCAGTTGACGTTGAGATGAAGATTGAGTGGCATCAATATTGGTATCGTTAAGAACCGAATGTAGATTAACTTTCATAAATATACTAGAAATTTTACTACTACTTATTTAAGAGTATCTCCACAAATATAGGGAAAAATTTCGATATGAATACATAAAAATTAGGTTTCTTAATAAAGTTAATGATGAGGGAATTTATATCTAGACAAAAACCCCAATTTCTGCTAACTATATTACTAAACTAATATAATTAATGGTAAATACGCCATTTTTGCCAAATAATTATAGTAAGATCCACACCTAGACAAAAAAACTTATTTTTGGTACTAATATTTCAGAATATTATAACTGAATTATAAGACCATGACTAATATCAATTATACCCGCTACAATAACTCTACAACACGCTAACATAATTTAAAGATAGTACAATCATTGTTAGGAATTATCTAATGAACTCACAAATAAAAGCAGTTCAAGCAGGGAGTTACTACGGAGACACCTCTTTTCGGACACCACCCCCTGATTTAGAATCTTTAATGTTAAAAGAACGAATCGTTTATTTAGGGTTACCACTATTTTCATCAGATGAAGTAAAAAGAAATGTAGGTATTGATGTTACCCAGTTAATTATTGCTCAACTACTTTATCTACAATTTGATAATCCAGAAAAACCAATTTATTTTTATATCAATTCTACTGGTACTTCTTGGTATACAGGAGACGCAATTGGTTTTGAAACAGAAGCATTTGCTATTTGTGACACCATGAGTTACGTTAAACCACCAATTCATACAATATGTATTGGTCAAGCTATGGGTACAGCAGCAATGATTTTGTCGGCAGGAACAAAAGGATATAGGGCAAGTTTACCTCATGCTACCATAGTTCTTAATCAAGCTAAAACAGGAGCTAGAGGTCAAGCAACAGATATTTCAATTAGAGCAAAAGAAGTTTTAGCTAATAAGACAACTTTTTTAAATATTCTTTCTAAAAATACGGGTCAATCAATAGAAAAGATTGCTAAAGATACAGATAGAATGCTCTATATGACACCCGAAATAGCTAAAGAATATGGTCTAATAGACCAAGTTTTAGCAAGTAGAAAAGAACTACCAAAACCACTACCTGCTGCTGTTTAAATTCTCAATAAAATCAAAAAATCAAAGGTCAAAATATTATGCCTATAGGTGTTCCTAGTGTTCCTTATCGTCTTCCTGGCAGTCAGTATGAGAGATGGATAGATATCTACACCCGTCTCGGTCAGGAAAGAATTATTTTTCTCGGTCAAGAAGTTACAGATGGGCTAGCTAATAGAATTGTAGCCTATATGTTGTATCTAGATTCTGATGACCCAAATAAGCCCATTTATCTTTATATCAACTCTCCTGGTGGTTCTGTAACTGCAGGTTTGGCCATATACGATACAATGAAGTACATCAAATCAGATGTAATTACTATCTGCTTAGGTTTAGCTGCTTCTATGGGTTCTTTTCTATTAGCTGCTGGTACGAAAGGTAAAAGATTAGCTTTGCCTAATTCTAGAATTATGATTCACCAACCAATGGGCGGTACTCGTGGCCAAGCAACAGATATTGAAATAGAAGCTAAGGAAATTTTGCGTGTTAGATCGCAGTTAAATAATATGCTCGTAGAATGCACGGGTCAATCTTTAGAAAAGATAGAAAAAGATACCGATAGAGACTATTTTATGTCTGCTGAAGAAGCAAAAGAATATGGTCTAATTGACCAAGTAATTGATGAACGTCAAAACTAAAAACTATAGCTAAAAGTTAGTAGTTAGTAGTGGCGTGACATACCTAAAATGTTGGAATAGTAGGGGCGAGTTCCACGTTAAATTAATGAACCTTAACAAATAAGATTAACCCGCCCCCACCACAATAATCTAAAGCACAAAATTAGGTATGTCATTCCAGTAGGGTGAATTAAGTAGGTAGGCAAAATAAATTGAACAAAGATTTGTCTAAATTCTTGAGAATTCCCAAAATTAATGTGTAATTGATTTGACGCAACTACTTAATATTCACCCTACTTTAATTATCTGTAAATAAAGATATGGATATAGCAGATTATTATCGACAATTAGAGTTAAATATAGGAGCTAGTTTAGGAGAAGTTAAGGCCTCTTATCGACGACTAGCACGGCTATATCATCCAGATGTTAACCCCGACCGCCAGGCTAAAGATAAATTTATTGCAGTTACAGAAGCTTACAAAATTTTGCTGAAAATTGCTCCTTCTCAAACAGAATTACCATACAATTCTACTGTCAAACCAACAAAAAATAATTCAAAACCAGAAACTAAATCTCCACAAACTTCACCCTCAAAGTCAACAAAAGTTAAAGTAACTCGTAAACAGAATCAATATAAAAGTCAATCCCACTTATCAGAAGCAGAAAAACAACTTAAGCAAAATTATTATTTACATTTACAGCAATTATTAAAATATAAAAGATATCCTCGAGCGATCGCTCTAGTAGAAGGTTTGGCTCAAAGAATGCCTCAAGATTGGGAAGTACGACAATGGCAAGCGATCGCCTATCAACGTTGGGCACGTCACCTCATTGGAGAAGGACAACTGGATAAAGCTAGAAACTATTTAAAGAAAGCACTCAAAACAGATCCCCACAACCGTGCCCTCTGGTCTGAGGTAGAACGTGATTTTCGTCAATTAGAAAAAATTTATTAATTATTTGTATATTCGACCAATCGTTGTATAATATACCAAGTTTTTGGGCTAGAAATATAAGCACACATTACAGTAATGTTAAAGAATTACCATATAATGGAATTTTAGTCAAAAACATTTGAAAAATATATTCAAAAGTTTATATAGCAAAAGTTTAAGGTCTAATTAGCTTATTTCTTGATATATCTAGGTTTTACTGAGTCATGTTACGCCAAGATACATTTTTAGCCTTTTGATGTATTTCTCTTGCCCTGTCTGGTTTTCAGTAATTTTCGCCCTCAAAAATATCAAAGTCCCGATTAAGAATACTCATCGTATTTATAATGCTGATAATCCAACTGAACATAGCTTTAGAGGTAAAAGAATCAAACATGGTTTGTACAAAATTAAGCCAGATAAATTGATTAATGCTGACTGCAATGTGCAGCAAATATTGGATTAAAAAGTAAGCTGAATGAGTTGACTCTTGACAAAGGCTTAGGCATCTTTGGCTCTGCTATTAATGGTTAAATTTGATGTGGGTTTTCCTGACAAATTTATCTAATGTTGGCATTTATACCCGCGCTCTCCTGCAAGGGAGCGTCGTATGGGAATGCCAACCCATGCTATAATAAAACTACTAAAGTGTTAGTAATAGATAGAAAACATTGAAATCTAGATACAAATATCGCATCTATCCTAATCATATTCAAATAACCAAATTAAATCAACTTTTTGGTTGTTGTCGATATGTTTGGAATCAAAGTTTAGTATATTGTAATCAACTATATGCTGGTGGTCAAAAGAAACCTAGCTATGTAGATTTAACTAAACAATTCATAACTCAAGCCAAGAAAGAATTGCTGTGGCTGAAAGAAGTAGCTTCTACGCCACTACAACAATCTTTGAAAGACTTAGACCAGGCATATAAAAACTTTTTTGATAGTTGTACTGAAAAACGTAAAGGAATTCAAGTCAAACCTCCTCAATTTAAGTCAAGAAAGTCTAGACAAGCTGCTAGATTTGTAGGAGTTAATTACAAGATTGGTCAAGACAAAATCTATCTGCCAAAAGTAGGTAAGATTAAAATATTTTGGTCAAGAAAACTACCATCACAGCCTAGTTCTGTAACCATAATTAAAGATTCATCTAATCGTTATTTTGCTAGTTTTGTTGTAGAAACTGGTGCAGAAAATTTGCCAAAGTCTGGTCATTCTATTGGGATTGATTTGGGTATTAGCACATTTGCCACATTGAGTAATAGCGAGAAGTTTAAGCTATCATTACCACTCAAGAAAAATCTTAAAAAACTAGCAAAATTCCAACGGAAATTAGCCAAAAAAACTCCTGGTACAAACCGCCGTGAAAAGGCACGGCTTAGAGTAGCCAAACTCCACAGAAAAATTCAAGATATTAGAACAGATTTCCTACACAAATTATCAACTGATTTAGTCCGTAAATACGATGTAATTGTACTAGAAGATTTGAATGTTTCTGGCATGGTTTCCTACGGAATGCTGCGCAAACGTAACCGCAAATTAGCTAAAGCAATTAGTGACTTAGGATGGAGACAATTTAGAACTTTAACTGAGGCTAAATGTGAAAAATATGGTTGTAAATTTAGAGTCATTGATAGATGGGAACCTACTTCTCAAAAATGTTCTCATTGTGGTTTTAAAGGTGGCAAGAAAGAACTAAATGTTAGGGAATGGACTTGTTTAAATTGTGGGACTTTCCATGATAGAGATATAAATGCTGCAGTCAATATTCTTAATACTCAATCTGTTTTAGAAACAGTTAATCAACCGATAACCAAGGTTGAAACAGTTAAAGAAACAGTAGCAAAAAATCCGATTCAACTATCACTTTTTGAAGAAGTCGCCGAGGGTCAACGGTCGATTATTTATCGGACACGGAGGAAACGTCAGACCGGCTTGCCAGCAGATTCCAATGATGTGTCAACCCGCCCTGAGTCATTCGTTCAGCTTAGTCTGTTTGATTGATGGATGGGAATCCCGCGTTGTCTCGTAGAGCAACGTCGGGAGGATGTCAAATATTAAGTTATAAATTATTATAAAAACTAACAATGACAGACATAAATCAAGATTTCCAAAAAGCTATAAATCTGCAAAAAGAAGGAAAGTTAAAAGAAGCAGAGTCAATATATATTGACATACTCAAGTCTGATAGTAATCATGTACCCACCCTAATCAACTTAGGTTTAATAGAGCAAAACCAGGGCAAACTAGATGAGGCAAGTCAATTTTATAAATATGCATTTTCCATAGATCCAAACAATATATCTCTACTTTATCTCTTAGCAAAAATTACACAAGAATTAAACCAATTAGATGAAGCTATTATATACTGGCAAAAATTAGCAGAAATCAAACCAAATTCTGCCCTAGAATGTTATGGAAATATTGGTAATAGTCTAGTTCAACAAGGCAAATTTGATGAAGCACGAAATTACTTTCATCGTGCCTTAGAAATATCACCCAAAAGTTTTCAAGCTCATCAAGCGATCGGTAATTTACTAATTAGACAAGATAAACTTTTGGAAGCTAAATCAGAATTCAGCCAAGCATTAGAAATTAATCCTAATTATCAAGTAGCTAAAGTTTGGTTGACTTTAGTTGATAAGTTACTCAAAGGAGACAATCTAGTTTCATTCAATTATCAAAACACCCCCATAAAATTTGAAATAACAGGAAAAAATCTAGCCGTAGAAATTGCTAATATAGGTGGAAGTTTTTATGAATTAGCCGAGCTAGAATTTATTAGACAAAACCTCAAATCATCAAATCCAGTTATAGTTGATATTGGAGCAAATACAGGGAATCATTTAGTCTACTTTGCCAAATTTATCCAGGCAGCAAAAGTTATTCCCATAGAGTTTCATCCAGAAATTATTGCAGCTTTAAAAAGACATATTTCAATTAATCAAGTCAGCAATATTGACTTGTCTAAATTAGGCTATGCTCTTGGTAAAAATAGTGGTAAATCTTTCATAAAAGAACATCCAGCTAAAGATTTATGTTTGACAGAAATTGACGATAACATTATCAATGGTCAAGAATTAGTAGTTGTTCCTTTAGATGAAATAATTACTGAAAAAGTAGACTTCATTAAAATGGATGTACAGGGGAAAGAAATAGATGTCTTGGAAGGAGCAAAAAATTTGATATCTAGCTATCGACCTGATATGTTAGTTGAAATTGCCAAAAATCATATCAAGGATTTTAGGAAATTTTTAGCAGCGGTCAACTATCAAACTGTTAAAGCCTTCGACCATGGAAGATATGTCAACTTCTATATTAAATATATATAAGCATTTCCTGCGGAATGCTTCCCTACGGGATGCTACGCAAACGCAAACAGCTATTAGCGGTCAGCTATTCCTACGGAATGCTACGCAAACAGCTTTTTAATGAATAAAATAAAAATTAGTTTAACTTGTACTACCTTTTTACCTATAAATTTAAGCACAAGAAAGACTTGTTTTGAATTTTTAACTCATACAATTCAAGGGAATGAAACTGATAGCTAAATGCTTACGGAAGTGTTTAAATGAATATAGACTTTAAGGTCAAAGTAACCTGCTTTTGTAAGATTTAATTATGACTGGATTCTGGTTTAATAATATCCCTTAATATAGGGTTTAAATCAAGCTCAAAAACAATAGCTGAATGCTGAATGCTGAATGCTGAATGCTGTTTGCGCAGCATTCCGTAGGAAATGCTTACAAATATACTCACTAAAACTTCAATTTGGATTAGCGACAAATATATATAAATGGAAAGAATAAACTAATGCAAGACTTAATTTTCTGGAGCGTAATATTTATAGTCAGCTTATTCACTCTAATTAAAGCTTCTGACTTCTTTACAGATGCAGCAGAAAAAATAGGTATATCTTTAGGAATTTCTCCTTTTTTAGTTGGGGTAACTATAGTATCAGTAGGAACTTCTCTGCCAGAGTTAGTATCATCTATTATCGCTGTATACCAAAACTCCTCTGAAATTGTTTTTGGTAATGTAGTTGGTTCCAATATTGCTAATATTTTCTTGATTATTGGTACTGCATCATTGATCAGCAGTCCTTTAAGGATACAATATGAGCTAATTAATGTAGATTTACCACTATTTGTTGGTTCAGCTTTTTTATTAAGTTTAACAGTTTTAGATAATAATTTTTCTACAAATGAAGCTATTATTTGTATTTTGGGATATGTTATCTATGTTTTGTACACTATTAGTAGTGGTAAGGAAGAACAAGGTTCAGAAAGAAATGGAGATAGAAACTCAAAGAAAACTTTACCTCTCAAACAAATAGTCATTGTGATTGCTAGTTCATTATTTGTCTTTTTGGGGGCAACCTATACAATTGAATCAGTTACTAAAATTTCTGAGATACTCAATATTGCTAAAGAATTAATTGCTTTAAGTGCAGTTGCCCTTGGTACCTCATTGCCAGAGTTAATAGTTACCATTTCTGCTGCTAAAAAAGGTAACCCAGAAATTGCCGTAGGAAATGTCTTAGGTTCTAATATTTTTAACTCATTAGTAGTAATGGGAATACCAAGATTAACAGGCAATTTAGTAATTCCTGAAGATGTTATTGGTGGCGGGTTATTGGTTTTATTAGCAGGAACAATTATGTTCTTTTTTGTCACTCAAGATAAACAGGTTACTCGTTGGGAAGGATTAATATTTTTCCTATTCTATGGATGGTTTATTGGCGATATATTTGGGTTAGTTTGAAAAAATTAGTCCTATTTTAAGTTGTGAATTTTTGGTGTGTCGGTATTGATGTTATACAATTTTGAAAAAAGAATGTTACGAATAATAAGCATGAAAAAAATATTTTACAGGAGGTCTCCCTTTGACAAAAAATAGAATTTATTAGCTCAAAACTGGTATTGAAGCTATTTCCATACGACTCCTGACTCCTGAGGACTGACTCCTAAGAAATAGCCTAACTATTTGTAGCAAACATTCATAAAATTCGTATTAGATGGCAGATATAATCCACAAATAAATACACTCAAATTTTTCACAACTGCTGCATTGGGAGGTCTGTAAACAAAGCTATAGTTCAATAATGAATAATGAATAATGAATAATGAATAATGAATAATTACCTCTCCTTGAAAAGAAGAGGATTGACTCAAAAGAAAATTTTTATTTATTATCCCCTTAAAAGGGGAGGCTTTAAACCACAATTTTTCGGTAAAGTAGTTTTAGCTAGATTATACCAAGCCAGAAAAAAGAATGTTACAAATAATAATAGTTATTGAAAAACTTTACCCATCACATCTCTTTGACTAAAAATTAAGCCTTGCCTGAAGAAAAAGTTAGATACTATTACTCCTGACTTGTAACTCCTAGTTATTCGTAGCAAATATTTATAACGCCTAGTATTACATATGGCTTGCTGATTAGATCTAAAAGTATTTGCAGATAAAGGTAAGTGCCTGGTTTTGAGCATCAATACGCTCAAAAAGTTAATATTTTAGGCGCATAGTTGGGCAGAAAAATCATTCTTACAATTGTTCTCCTACCTCCTCGCTAAGTACCCATTTCTCCTGTCTCCTGTCTCCTACCCTCACCCATAAGACTAGTGAAGCGCAAACCCTACATAGTAATTGGGGAATCTACATAAATATTTGGTTCTTGTAGATAAAATTCAATGCCAAACTTTTTTAGTTCCTTAGAAATAGTTTGATTAGCAACTTCCAAAAGTCGCTTTCTTAATTGGATAGAATTTTCACTAGAACCGAGAATAAAAAAAGTTATTCTAGCCCGACATTTATCTGTATGTTCATGGTCAAATACTGCTATTTTTGTACTTCCTGGGTCAATGCCAAATACTGAATCTGTACTATTTTTAACTACTTGCTGAACTAGAGCTTTTTCTCGTTCTATCAGTTTTTTAGTAAAGTCTAAATAAGATCACTTTTTTACCACGGGTAATATTCTCAATTCCTGCATTGGCTAATTGGTTATTAGGAACAATATATAGTGTACCCGTGGCGGCTTTCCTGATTTTTGTAGAGCGCAAACCAATAGATTCTACTCTGCCATACATCTCACCTTCTCCTAATGAGCAACGAATATAATCTCCAGGAATAAAAGGACGGTCTAAATACAATACAATAGTACCAAATAATTGCTCCAAAGTTTTGGAAGCAGCAAAACTAATAGCAACACCACCAATAGATACTCCAGCTAACAAACCTGTCAATGGAAATTTTTGACTTTGAGCATAACCTATTGCAGCAATAAATCCGATTGCTACATTTACTATTGTCTCAAATACTAACAACAATTCATCAGCTTCTAAGCCAGATTTACGAATAATTTTAATGCCATATATCCTGAGTAACTGCTGAAATAAACGGGAAGCTAACCAAGCAATGCCAATAACTACAGCAAGAACGATTAAAGGATTAAAGAAACTGTATAATGTTTGATACTCTTTCAACCAAACTGAGGATAGAGAAATTAATATAAATGTTCCTGCAACTTGGAAAGGTTTTGTAAGTGGAGTAATAGAGTTATTAGTAATTTATTTGCCTAAATTCGGCATAAATCAATTAATCGTTAGTTGTACTATCCCTGGGGTATATTTTCCTATCAATAACCCTCCCAAGGCAAATATAAAAAAAATTAGATAGTGAGGAATGTTAGAACCTTCCAAAAAAATATATAGCTGATTTACCTTGTCAATTATATTTGAGAAAAACATAGAAAATTAAACTGTAATTGGTGAATCAACATAGATACTGGGTTGCTCAATAGCAAGAACTATTAAAGGATTAAAGAAATTGTATAATGTTTGATACTCTTTCAACCAAACCACCGAGTAATTGACTTAAAGTATTTTGGGCAGCAAAAGCAACTGCTATACCCCCTACTCCAAGACTTGCAATAATACCAAATACATTAACTTGATGAGTTTGAGCAAAAATGATAATCGCTAATACAATAATTATAAAATTAGTAATAAATTTACCTACTATAAATAAGTCGCTATTAGCTTTCTGAGCAGTTCTAAATGCTGCTTCTATTAGATAAACATCAAAAAATTGTTTAGCAAATTGAAAACCTAACCAAGTAGTAGTAATAGTTAAGATTAAACTGAGAGTAATTTCTATAATAGATATCTGGGAATATGGTGTAACAACCAGAAGAGTTATCTCAGATATGGCTATGGCAATTACTACTCCAATGAGTGACTTATTTGGAGATATGATAATTTTATATGCTTCCGAAATTTCTGTAGATATAATCCTCTCCATTAATTCAGGCAGTTTGCGAATTCCTATAATTGTTACTATTCCTATGACTACGATGGCAAGTATTTGCAGGATTGTACTAATATCTATTACTATTTGTTCAGGAATTTGAATAGTTTCGATCATAAACAATCTTTCTTTAAAAATTATTTTCTGAATTTGATTGAATTTTTATCTCTTAGTTAGATTTTCATTATATTCTAAAAATTTAAAAATGTTGATTGATACTAAATTCCTTGATTATAAGCTACTTGTATAAATAATCACTAAATCCTCTTTAATCCTAAGCATTTCCTACGGAATGCTGCGCAAATAGCTATTAGCTTTCAGCTAGCCTCCTAGGTCGGAACTGCGGACTTCAGCAACAAGACTCTATCTTTAAGGACAGTGTTTAAATTAACAACTTATTTTAAGAGTAAGAGAGGCAATTTTTGCAGTAAGACAGTTAAATATTGCTTTGACCCTAAACTAAAAGCAATAGCTGTTAACGTAGTTCCTCCGGAGGAGGCTAGCTGATGGCTGACGGCTGTTAGCTCCGCATTCCACAGGAAATGCTTACCTTTAATCAAAGAATTGAATTTCTTTAAATATGATATTAGTAAACTCGAATGTATCACCCATATTACTTGAATATCTACATCCCTTGTCTGTTTAAAATTAAGTTTGATCGATGTTAAAAAAATGTATCATTCACTGATTTTAACTCTTTTATAACTTGTTCATATCTAGCTTGAAAAAACTTGATTCAAGTGATTTACCAAGAAATAAGATTTAGTCTGAAAAGATGTAATCATTCCGCAGGAAATGCTTACGAAAAGATAGCGATCGCCTAAATTATATTATTGATTAATTAAATTAATTAAAAAGTTAGCGATAGTGCCGGAAGTGCTGAACACTAACGCTTTTAATTTCATATTATTTTTACTCAGGAAACTCAGGAATTACCCATTTAGGAGGAGCCATTCTTTTCTTCATCACTGCTTCTTCAGCTATTTCCAACATTTTATCTAAGGGAGTATCATCAATAAACTTTGATGTTTCTTTGACATATTCCTTATTCGGGCATTTATCACCCAAAACACATCCATTAACACAATCTTCTGCACAATTTACAGTATTTTCCATCCTAATTTTCCTCTGGTAGTCTAGTAATTTTATAGCAGATAACTTTTTCTAGTTAGCCACTTCAGCAGTCATCATTTGAATTTCAATATTATCATAAGCTCTGGGTGCATCTCAATGCGTGAATGAAACCAAAAAATTATTGCTTTTAGGCAACAGCTCATCTGGCAACGGGCAACAGGGAATATATAGGAAGAAAGTATTTTCGCAAATATGAGATACACCCTAAGCTCTATTCTATTTCAATAGCTTTTTGCAGTCTGCTCTGATAGTTTAATTCATATTAACAAAAACTACTTTTTTGCATCTCCCTTCCAACCCTTCAACTCCCACTACCTTATCGAAAAATCATGGTCTAAAGCCTCTGCTTTTAGTTGATGATAAAAGCTTTATTAATTCTCTGACTAAAAAAGTTGGCTCCCTTGTCTTTAAAGACTATATTAATTTAAACACTTTCCTTCAGAAGAGAGTCTTGTTGCTGACAGCTGACAGCTAACAGCTAATAGCTGAATGCTTACGATACGGTTGACACCACGCTCCGCGAATGCCGGATGTAGTGTTAAATTGAGCGACGATTATTTCTATCAATTAAAAAATATGTATTCATCCTTCCTTTACCCTTAATCATAATAGTACCCCTAGGATTTAATATATATTTTTCTTTTAAATAATTAGAAGTTTTTTCTGTTACTTGAATAGCATTAGGTACACCATGAGATTCCATTCGACTTGCAGTATTAACAGCATCACCCCAAAGGTCATAAATAAATTTTTTTCTACCAATAACACCTGCAACAACAGGACCAGTATTAATGCCAATTCTAATACTAAGCTGCATATTATTTTTTTGATTAAAATCAGCAATTGCCTGTTGCATATCCAGAGCCATTTCAGCAATTGCCTCAGCATGATCTTGTCTTGGATTTGGTAAACCTCCAACTACCATATAAGCATCACCAATAGTTTTAATTTTTTCCAAACAATATCGATCGGTTAACTCATCAAAACAAGAAAATATTTCATTAAGTAAATTAACTAACTGTGTAGGAGGAATATTTTCTGATAACTGAGTAAAACCTACTAAATCAGCAAACAAAATAGTTACTTCTGCAAAACTTTCAGCAATATTTTCCTGTTCTTCCTTTAATTTTTCTGCAATAGGTTTAGGCAAAATATTTAACAACAATCGTTCCGATTTTTTTTGTTCAGCAGACAATACTTTTTCTGTTTGCTTACGTTTCTCAATTTCTCTAGAAACTCGATTAAACATTTCATTAAAAGCCACCATTACCTCTCCTAATTCATCTTGTCGTTGAACAGAAAGAGAATAAAATTTAACCCCATTACCATTTTTACTCAAAGCTTCTCCAGCAGCAATTAAATCATCTCTTAATCTCAAAACTGGAGAAATTAAACACACTCCTAAAACTAGCATAGTCACCAAAGTAACGAAAAGAGATATGACAATTACAAGCACAGCAATTCTACCAATAAAAGCATATAACTTTGGCTGAATATTAGAAGTATCATGGCGGGCAATTAATGTATAATTGATTCCTAAATAATCTGCTGACAATGCCACATCATATCGTTTACCATCTCGACTTCTAACACGTAAAATATCTTTGTTTTTGAGGTCATCAAAGTCTATCTCGGGAGCTTCACCAATGGTTTCTATTAACTTTCCCTGATAATCATAAATTGTGACTCCCAAAACCACAGAGTCTTGCGTTTGCGTTAATGTTTTTACTTTTTCCTGAAACATACCATCAGACTTCATAGTCGTTTGAGTCAAGCGCACAATAGAATTAAAAATCGCTCCAGAAACATCTTCTAGTTGGTGAAGAAGTTCATCTTCCCGACGCTTATAAGATGGAATTAAAATTACAGCCTCAATTACTAAAATACTGGCAAATATCCACAATACTATTTTTCTAGATAAACGCGCTCTATAAAAACAAAATAGTCCGGAAATTTTAATAAACATATACAATTTATTTTTTGAGAAATTTACTAATAGCTTGTACGACTAACCCTCAAATGAAAAATTAAAATATAATCCATATATCTGTTATAGCACTACAGAAAAAATTCCGAATATTGTAGAAATTACCTTTTTCATTAACTATAGCAATCCCAAATAATTTGTAAAAAATCTAAGGATGTATAAAAACTCTGAAACTTTTACCTCTATTCCATGTTAAGATCTCCCTGTTTCCTAAATTCAAAGATATTTTTAGCCGCAACTGAAATAGGATTGCTATATAGAATTTCAAGCACTTTTTAAGGTGATTAAGTACAGCTTAATCTTATAGGAATTTTAATTTAGGTAGAGTATACAAACTCTAATACTATTTCTCCATTAAGCTGCCCTGAATAAAAGATGATAATTATCAGGGTAATAATAAGTACCTGTGCAAAATTAATTTGACATTTGTAAGTAGGGAATAGAGATTAAATTAGGTAACAATTAACAGTTAGCCTCCTGGGTCGTAACTGCGTTAAGTAGAACATGGTAAATTTTGGGCACTATGTATCAAATTGTAAATTAACTCAAAAGTTTATATTCATTGCCTTTAGGGTTTTTTTTGATTAAAAATGCAGCGTCTTTTTTTTTACTTGCTCTACTTAGCAGCTATATGATGGGAGATAATGAAGGGAAGTAGCTACGCGTTCTACAGACCTGCCAAAAAGGTATAAAATTAAAAAGATTAACTTTTAACTGATTACTGATACAAAATCTATTTGTGTTCTGGGGTAGTGGTTTAAAAAATTATTTTTCCTGTCTATTTAACTCGGTAATCAAATATATAATTAATTTTTTTTGAAGTAGGTGAGTATCAATAAACATTAAAATTAATGAGCTTAAAATGAATTCAGAAGGCAGTTTTTAACCTGATTTTCAACCTTTTGAATTCCCATCACTGTTTTACGGATAATTAAACCCACCTACTTATATCATGTCCGGTTAAATATTTATAAATAAATGAGTAGGAAGTGTGGAGCAGGGAGGGGGGAGAATAGGGAAATTTGCTCTGTGTAAAAGGATAGGTTTTTTGATCACTAATTAACTGGATTTGATATTACTATTTAGGGTTTGCTGAAAAAGTCTTTTAGTAGGAGACAACCCACCCCTCGCCCCTCCCCCTCCCAGGAGGGGAACAGGAGACAGTAGAAATGGGAATTAGCGAGGAGGTAGGAGTAAGAATTGTCCCAAGATTGTTCTGCCTAACTATGCACCTAAAATACTAACTTTTTGAGCCTTTTAGACTGAAACAGGCGCACTTTTTTTGACCCAAAAAAGGCTAAAATCTTTATATGTCAACGCTTTTATATTTAATCAGCAAGCCCTATTTAATCTGAGGCAAAATTATTAACCGCATTGTTGAATTAGAAATATTATCAATGAAAAGTAAACTATACTTAAGTTTTCTACTCTATACCAAGTTAAAAAACATGATAATATCTGTTCCTTTCCTTATTCCTTAAAACCCAATCATTTTGTACTTTATCTACTTTGAAAATGTTGTAAATTTAGGGGTTTTGTCATACTAAATCTGCCTTGTATAGATTATTGTTATTGATGAAGTTAAGAAATAGAGAACAGAGAAAAATTATAACTCTACTTTGAGAAGCTGGGCTTAATATAATTAGGTTTTTAATATAAAATCAAACTCGTTCAAACCGTCAGAAATAAAACTAATACTCAGAATAATGGAATTAATAATCGTGGTATGGGAATTCAAACTCTGTCTAATTAATGCACCACAGGTAACGCCTATATCTGAAACTAATGGTAGAGAAGGTAGACATAATTAGTAGTTACCTACTCCCTACTTCTCTACAACCAAAAGTGGATAATTTACTAGATATCAATTTTAAATAAATCTCAAATTACCCACAAATATTGATAATTTAACTAATGCCTAACTTACTATTGCTTTGCTCAGTAACTCATAAAGAAAAGAGTTAATAAAGGTTAGTCCTAAAGAACCAATTAATGCACTCCAAAATCCCCAACGTAGTCGAAATCCACTTACTAACCAAGCTGCTAAACCAAAGATAATCAGATTAACAATTAGGGTAACTAAACCAGGAAGAAGTATATTAACTGGCAAAGCTAAAGTTGCTAATACAGGACGTACAAATACATTCAAAAGCCCAAATATTGCTGAAGAAATTAACGCAATATTAAAATCATCAATTTCTACTCCAGTAGGCAGCTTAGAAATAATAAACAAACTAACAGCAGTAACAAACCAAAGAACTAAAAGTTGCAAAATACTCATTTTTTTCTCCTTAATTAACAAAAATCTAAACATTAAATCGGAATAGCAAAACATCTCCTTCCTTCACCACATAATCTTTACCTTCACTCCTCATCAGACCCTTTTCTTTCGCAGCAGTCATTGAACCAGTAGCTACTAAATCATTATAGGCAATTGTTTCTGCTCGAATAAAACCTCTTTCAAAATCAGTATGAATTACACCAGCAGCTTGAGGAGCTAACATTCCAGCCTTAATCGTCCAAGCCTTAGTTTCTTTCTCTCCAGTAGTAAAATAAGTACGCAATCCCAATAATTCATAAGTTGCCTTAATTAGAGATTTCAACCCACCTTCTTCTACTCCTAAAGATTCCAAATAATCAGCTCTTTCTTCCTCTGGTAACTCAATTAATTCTGATTCTACCTGAGCTGAAATTATCACAACTTGAGCATTTTCCACAGCAGCAATATTGCGGACTTTTTCAACCCAATCATTTCCACTAGCTAAATCATCCTCATACACATTAGCGGCATAAATTATGGGCTTAGAAGTTAACAGATTTAAAGGTTTAATCAACAGAAATTCTTCTTCATTTAAGTCAGCCATTCTCACCGATTTACCTTCATTTAAAATCCCCTCTAATTTTGTCAAAACTTCCAACTCTGCCTGAGCATCTTTACTGGTACGAGCTTGTTTTTTAGTCCGTTCAATTCGGCGTTCAACTTGAGCTAAATCGGACAAAGCCAACTCTAAATTAATTACCTCAATATCTCGCACTGGATCGACAGAACCAGAAACATGAATAATATCCTCACTATCAAAACAACGGACTACCTGAACAATGGCATCAACCTCTCGAATGTTAGACAAAAATTGATTCCCTAATCCCTCTCCTTTACTAGCACCTTTAACCAAACCAGCAATATCAACAAACTCTATTCTAGTAGGAACAGTTTGAGCAGAATTAGAAATTTTAGTCAGCACATTTAACCGCTCATCTGGCACCGACACCACTCCAACGTTGGGTTCAATTGTGCAAAATGGAAAGTTAGCAGCTTCCGCTTTAGCATTAGCAACTAAAGCATTAAATAAAGTAGATTTTCCGACGTTGGGTAGTCCGACAATTCCAGCTCTGAGCATAAATTTAAGTCAAAAGTAAAAAATCAAAAGTAAAAAGTTCAAGAAATTACAGTTTGTATTTAGATCCGAATTACCATACAACTGCCTTATCTAGTTAGGATAGCAGAACGAAAGAAGAATCTTGATTTCTTAGCTAAGTCCTAATCAAAATCAAAAATCAAAAAATAGACTTTCCTTTTCAGGTAATTCCACAAATAACTAGGGTCTGCTGAAAAAGTCTTTTTTCTAAAGGAGGAGTCAGAATCCAGAATTCAGGAGTTAGGGGAATTATAGAGGAGATAGTCGGAAAAATTGTCAGAGTAACTTTTCTACCATAATCGTCTGAAAATACTAGCTTTATGCAGCTCTTGCCACCAAAAAGCTGATACTTTTTGAGACCAAAAAATGCTACAACCAATATCAATCAATGCGCGCGATATTTAATCAGCAAGCCCTAACTATAGTGCTAGACAAGAAAATCAATACATTTTGCTTGTTTTTGAAAAAATTGGCTCAAAACTTTATTTGAAGAAATGTGAAGAATAGTTCATAAGAGTCTTTGAATATGATTTAGTTCTAGAACTATATAAATCAAAATTTTATTGCTCTACTGGCCTAATGTTTATTTAGCTGATATTTTATTGCTAAGTACTGCTTAAAATATTGATAATTAAAATTCATCACCTTATTAGATAAAAACTATTGTGCAATGGTTAAAGAAAAAATTATTGGAACTAGAGAAGCAGCATATTTACTAGGTATTTCCTGTCAGCGTTTGCGGATATTATTGGCTCAAGGTAGGGTGAAAGGTGCTTATAAAGAAAAAGGCTTCTGGAAAATTCCCATTTCTGGGCCAGAAGATCATGAAATGCCAGTAATTGTTCCTGGTACCAGAGGACCGAAAGGTGTTTGGTGTAAGCGGAGGCGTACTAAACCGACTATGATTCATGTTAATCAGCACATAATTCAGCGCAATGCAAATAACCCACTAAAAGATATAAAGCCAGTAGTTTCTGTGAAGCAGACTAATCACAATAACTATGGTTATCAACTAGAAATCAAAGGTCCTTGTCGAATTGTTTATCGACCTCACAACCCGGCTGGATGTGGCGCTCATTTGTGGATAGATACTTATAGTAGAGTGCAATTTGTAGATACGAATTTTAATCCGGTTACTGCTAATCGAGCATATAAATATATATAGATGTAAGTAAGTAGATACAATTTAGATTTTTTACCATATTGGTCGTGATAAGCTGATAGTTACAGTCAAAAAAATTAACGACAGATTGATAGTGCTGTGAAAAATCAAGCTCTTGTAGATGCTTTGGCAAAAAATCTGCCCGAGGATGCATCTGAAGCTCAAGTTAATCAGATTTTTGCTTCTGAATTATTCAAGTTTTTAGGTTTTGAACTAAATGAGCAGGTACCTTCTTTTCCGACAGGAAGTGGTACTGATGCTGTTGATTATGCTATCCGTCATAGTACGGAAAATAATATATTTTCCCAAACAAAGACTAATCCAGATATTCTCGTAGAATTGAAAGCTAGGAATGTTAATTTAGCTCCAGATTCGACACAATATAAAAAGACAGTTGTACAAATTAAGCGGTATTTATTAGCAGAAAAATGTAAAACGGTGAAGTGGGGAATAATTACCAATGCTAATCACATCCAATTATTTAGAAAGCATGGAAAAGTTATTCATCCGGCGACAGTTTGTCTGGAAATTAATCCAGAAAATATAATAAAAATCGCTAAATCAATTAAAGAAAAAATTGATAAACCACAAAAAGCTTTAACCGTAGCTGTTTATAACATGAAAGGTGGCGTAGGTAAAACAACAACCACAGTCAATACCGCAGCAACTCTATCTCTGCTGAATAAAAAAGTTTTGATTGTAGATTTTGACCCTGACCAACGAGACCTAACAAATTCTCTAGCAATTAAACCTAGTCAACCTTCTTTTAATCAGTGCTTAGTAAATGAAAGTATTAATGTTAGAGATGTAATTTATCCTTACAAAATCAAGTCTAAGGGTCTGCGAAAAGAATTTGGCTTTGATGTGATTCCTATTGCTTTGAATGAACCTTTGGAGTTTTGGGTTGAACATAAATTACGTCAAGAAATAGATGTTACGAAATTAAGTGAAATATTAGAGCCGTTAAAAAATAACTACGATTATATCTTGATTGATTCTTCTCCCAACTGGCGAATTTTTAGTCAGAGTGCAATTTATGCTGCGGATGTAGTTTTAATGCCCGCAAAACATAACAATTTATTTTCTCTAGAAAATGCAGCCGTAGCTATCAAAAAATATATACCTGAAGTTCAAAGAGAAAGAGAAGATAGGGGACCTTTGATTTTACCTATTTTTTTCAATGGAGAGAAAGCGACTGAAGCTCAAATGAAAGTTGCTAAATCTTATATCAATCAACTAATAAAAGAAGCAAAAAAAGATCCAAATAATAAATTTGACCTGCTACCCTATTTTTATCCCCGCTATACAGCAGCAAATAAAAATATAAAAATATTTGAATTACCTTATTATGCTGCCATTGCCAATTCTGCTTTTTCTAACATACCTGCTGTTTATAAAGATAAGATAGTTCGTGAATATTATAAGAATTTGGTGAAGGAGTATTTTTTATTATGAGTAGCTTGAGTAATATTGGCAATTTAATGCACCTATATATGTACAAAATTGAACCAGGAAATGGCACAGATGCTCCAGAATTTATCATTTCAGCAACAGCAAAAGCTCTCAATGAAAGTGGTGGCAGAAACTGGGTACCTGTAATTGTCAAAGAATTGGAACAGAATAAATATAAAGTAATTGGTAACTCTTTTATTTTTGCCGTAGCTGAAGCTGCTGGTTTAGAAAAAGTTTGGTGTGTTATTGCTGATGAAAGTGAAGAAACTGAAAAAATTAGCAAAATTTTGTCTGGGGAAAAAATACCACAAATAAATCTTTCAACCGCCACGAGAGACGAAATTAAAATAGCACTTCAATACTTAATTGAAAAACCAGACAGTCAACTTAAAGGAGTCAAACTAGCAGTAGCCACAAATCGTATTGATGAAGCACCACGTCAATATTGGAAAGATTTTAAACCCATCACAAAATTAGGATGTGGAATTACAACAGCTAAAGTTAATGCTTTAAAAGAAGTATTTTATCTGACTCCCCAACCAATACCCGAACCTGAAAAAGTAAATCTTTCCACTGCTACAAAAGACGAAATTCAAGCAGCACTTCAATATTTAATCGAAAAGCCAAATAGTCAACTTAAACAAGTTGAATTAGTAAAAGCGACAGAACGTATTGCTGAAGCTCCACGTCAGAATTGGAAAAGTTTAGAACCAATTACAAAATTGAAGTGTGGAATTGGGAAAGCTAAGATTAATGTTTTAAAAGAAATATTTTATCTATAGGATAATGATGAAGCGAATCAGGGGAAATGTTTTTCCCACTGCTCCCTATTCCCTGATATAGAATTTGAGTAATTAATTATCGTATGATTTGAGAAGTTAGGAATCATCATAAATTAGCTAAATATCATTTATCTGCATTTTTATAAAACCTTGTCCTTAAGGATAGGGTTTAAGCAAATATACATCTGAACTAAAATTATTTAATTTCCCTGATTATTCATAACATTATTTTTTTATCCTTGGTACTAGAGGTCATTTCAGTTATCAGTTATCAGTACCTCTGCAATAAGGAGGCTTGACATAAGGAATATTCTATTTTTTTTATCCCTTTAAAAGGGGAGACTTTAGACCATAATTTTTCGGTAAAAATGTCAAGACTAGAACTACTGAAAAATTAATTCATAAGAGGGGAAATTGACTTAAGACAATTTGATGAAAGTAGGTTTTATTTCCCAGCAAATATTTTATACAGATAGTAGGAATAATCAGAAAGAATAGGTGCATATAAATTTTGAATAAAGCAAAAAAATATCGCTTTTAGGCAACAGGCAACAGGGAATAAAGAATAGGGAATATATAGTAAAAAAGTATTTTTTCAAATATGAGATTCACCCGAAAGAATAACCATAAAAAGTTACTACAGCAAGAATTAAAGCCTTCAGAATGATGAATTTTAAAACTTAATTAGAGGATTGGATATATACAGGATTAATTGATAGTAAAATTTTTATTCAGTTATTAGATAAATTCAATCTAGATTTATCTATATCTACGGTAATGATTATAGATATATTTCCAATTAATCTCGCCGATCAAATGAATGAAAAATGGTAGTGGTGCGTTAGTCTTGCATAGTAATGGTAGATGGGAATGAACAACGGCACTTCATGGGAGCAAGATACTAACAAGGGAGCAAGATGTTCCCACTGTTTTTGTACTTGACCAAAATAATTACAATAAACCACCATTGAAAATGCACCACCACCACATTTTCTACCTAATCAATATCAACTAGAAATTTGCTATAAATGCTCGACCAAAACAAAGCACCAATAATTCAAACTCTCAAAAATCTTACCCAAAAATTTCATGCTCCTTTCTACGCACCAGGACATAAACAAGGAAAAGGCATTCCACAAGCACTTAATGACTTATTAGGTAAAAAAGTATTTCTAGCAGACTTACCAGAATTACCAGAATTGGATAACTTGTTTGCCCCAGAAGGTGTAATTCAAGAAGCTCAAGAATTAGCAGCAGAAACTTTTGGAGCATTACAAACCAAATTTCTAGTCAACGGTTCAACTACAGGAATTATCGCTGGAATACTAGCTACTTGTGGTAATGGAGACAAAATTATTTTGCCTCGGAATATTCATCAGTCAGTAATTTCTGGGCTAATTATATCCGGAGCAATTCCGATTTTTATCCATCCTGAATATGACTCAGATTGGGATATTGCTCTGAGTTTCACCCCTGAATCTATTGCCCAAACCTTAGCAAAACATCCAGATGCCAAAGCAGTGATGGTAATTTATCCTACCTATCATGGTGTCTGTGGAGATATTGCAGCGATCGCCCAAGAAGTCCACAAATATAATATTCCCTTATTAGTAGATGAAGCTCACGGTCCACATTTTGCTTTTCATCCAGAATTACCAACTCCAGCATTAGTTGGTGGAGCAGATTTAACAGTACAATCTATTCATAAAGTATTGGGGGCAATGACTCAAGCCTCTATGTTGCACCTTGGCAGTCAGCGCATAGACTCCTACCGACTCAGCCAAGCCCTACAAATGCTACAGTCTAGTAGTCCAAATTATTTACTTTTGGCATCTCTAGATGCTGCCCGCCAACAAATGGCTTTGTTTGGTCAAGAACTAATGAGTCAGACTTTAGAATTAGCTAGGGATGCTAGAAATAGAATTAGTCAACTGCCAAATTTTTCAGTATTTGACAAAGAAAGAAGAAGCTTGACTAGCTCACCAGGAAATTCAGACTTATCAACTAGTGAGGGGAAAAGATTACCTTTCTTGATAAAAGGCAGAAAAGTTGATGAAAGTTATATCAATTCTGGGTTTTTTGCTCTTGACCAAACCAGATTAACAATAAAAGTCTCTGATATTGGTTTGAGCGGGTATGAAACTGATGAAATTTTACATCAGAAATTAGGTGTTACCTGTGAGTTACCAAGTTTCAAAAGTCTGACATTCATTATTTCTCTGGGAAATACAAAAGCAGATATCGACCAGTTAATAGATGCTCTAGTAAATTTAGCAGAGCAAAATTGTAGAAATAAATTTAACCAGCTCACTGACTTTAAGACAGAAATTGACGATTATCTAATTAATTCCTCAATTCCTTTATCTCCCAGAGATGCCTTCTTTGCCCAGAAAGATTATTTGCCCATAGAAAAATCTTTAGGTTGTATCAGTGCTGAACTTATTTGTCCCTATCCACCAGGTATTCCAGTGTTAATGCCTGGTGAAATTATTGCGCAACAGCATTTGAAAATACTTGAACAAGTCCGAGCATTGGGTGGGATAATAACTGGATTTAGTGACCCAACTTTCAAAACTATTAAAGTGTGTAGATATTAGGAGAATTGTCAAAATGACTAATTACCGTCGCATCGTGGTTTGGGTAATGTCAGTGCTAGTAGCATTGACCTGCTTGAACATAAGTCCATCAAAGGCGATCGCCGCCGAGACCAACTTAGTAGTTAATGGCAGCTTTGAAGAACCAGTTGTCGAATATGTATCCTTTGAAAACCCAATTCCAGGTTGGGATATATCCGAAAGTGTCGCAGTTGAAATGCGTCGTCCATTTACCGAAAAATTGGGTTTAAAGCCTCGCCCTTGTAGGGCGACTTTTTATTTTTATGTTAAGTCAATTGAATATATGCTATAGTGTTATTAGTTGCCGGGGGGCACGCCTCCTCCGGAGGAGCTACGAATTGCGGAAACTCGTGCGCGGACGTGGAGGGAAGCGTTAGGCTACCGCCAAGGAAGCAGCACCCTGTGTTAGCGACAGCTATGCGAAGCAAAACGTCAACCCGCCGAGGAGCTACGGCTTAGTAGGAATCCCCGCGCCTTTAGGCCGGGGAGGATGTCAAAGCAGATGCCTATGATGGGGAACAATTTATAGAACTTGATGGCACAACATTTTTTTTGAATGGACTAACTAGAATTTCTCAGGATATTCCTACTCAAGAAGGTCAGACCTATAAACTCAGTTTTGCATTCTCCCCCGTCCCTGGTGTTTTAGATAACAAACTAAATGTGTATTGGCAAAATGAATTGGTCGTTGCTCTAGATGAAAGTGGTGAAGGTCTATCTAAGAATGACTGGCAGGTTCATGACTATTGCCTTGAAGCCAATAGCACTAATACTATCCTGAGCTTTGATAATCTCAATGAAACACCTGACGATCAGGGTAGTTACCTTGATGCAGTTAGTGTAGTGGCAAATTCCCCTGAATGTTCCCCCGAGAAAGGAAATATTATAGTTTCTGGCGATTCAAACGTCATTAATTATGCTTTAGGGACTTCTAACTATACTATTGTTCCAGGTAACAAACAGTTCTTCACTAACATTTTAGGGAGTGGAGATAGTGTTGTGATCGAACAAGGATATAATGCTGGAGCGGCCTCTCATGCGAACCAAGGTATTGCCCTTAGCAATTTCTACAAGAATTTGGGAGCAAGCTCTGAATTCATAACTACTCCTCTAAATACTGGTGCGTTGACTGGAGTTGACTTATTTATTAGCATCCTTCCTAATAACAGTTTCCAATCTGGTGAATTGTCAGAAATTGGTGGCTTACTAAATCATGGAGGTACAGTTCTGTTTGTGGGAGAGCACTCAGGCTTTAAATCTTATAACGAAAACATCAACTCTGCACTAGAAGAGATGGGAAGTACAATGAGGATAATTGGAGCTAATCTCAGAGGTACAGCTAGAGGTTCGCAAATTGCTAATCACCCCTTCACAGCAGATGTTTCATCTTTTCAATATGCAGCAGGATCTAAGGTAGAGAATGGAACAGCTTTAATTTATCACACTGATAATACATCACCAATTGTTGCTGTAGAGGAGATATCAGCAGAATAAGGTTGATTAACAGTATCAGATTGATTGAACATACTCTGACCTATCTACCTTAGCTAGTTGGAGTTTTGGCATGGTTATAACTGGCTCAAGTAGTCTAACTAGAGTTTCTGAATTGATTGCTAAAGTGAATGGAGAAAAAACTAATACAGTCTTGAGTAAAACCACTCTGAAAGTAAGCTCACAGCTAGATTTCGGTCTATGCCGAGTAGTATAGAAGTCTGCCCTTCAGGCTTTAAGCAAATGTGGATTTATCCCAAATGGGGGTGGACTAACCACAGAATCCAGGGTGTTTCAACCCCTGGAGATGTCAATCCTGTCCTTTCCTTGAGCAGGAATCAAATCCTCAGTTAAATATTAAGCATAAATATTAGACTTGTCGCTTTATAACTTAAAAAATCCTCAAAACCCTTGATATGTAAGGATTATAGCTATCAAAAATATAAAACAGCTAGAATTATTACTCTGCCTGAGTTTGAGCGATTTTTTCCCTCTATTTAGCGACAAGTCTATTGACTCTCACCAGACACTGACCATCTGCTACTGGGGTCAAGTTTAACTGTAATTGTAGTTGGTACACAACCAAGTGGTAGTTGCCTGCTCCATCTAATTGATAATGGTTCAAGAAATTTTGCTAGATAGACTTGACCATCTTTCCACTTACAGCGCTTTTCAGATGGATGAACCACATCGTCATAACCAAAACCTTGTAGGGGCGAACGGCCGTTCGCCCCTACTGTGGTCTATCGAAATGAAAACCGCTGTAAATGCGGACGAGCGTAAATTCAGCACTACCACCCGGCGCGCTTTTTCTTAAAGTTGGGATATTTTGCACGTCCACTAAAAAAGTTAGTGTTTGCGCAGCATTCCGCAGGAAAAGCAGTTTGTAGATGTCTCAAGCCTTGCTTTCATTAATGGATAATGGATAATTGATAATTACCTCGGGTTTTAACCGCTACGGAATTGAATATAAGGAATATTTTCTTTTCTTGGTCGATTGGATATGGCGCAGGTTTCGGAGCCATCCCACCCTACGGGAAGCTCCGCTACGACCGCTTTTTTTCCCCTTAAAAGGGGAGGCTCCAAAGTGCGAATTATTTAATTATTAATTATTAATTATTCGGTAATGGGACGCTACTGACTTCTGTGAGGAAATCTAAATCTTCCTGCTTTTTCCAGTGAGTCAGCATAGCAGAAGTTTGCTTATACCCTACTCGCTCTTTATTTTCATACCAAGCTTGAGTTCTAGCAGCTAAAGCTTTGTTGTAGATCAGTCGAACACAGCCTAAAGTCCTCCTCAACAGGTTTTCCTGCTCTGGAGTAGGATAGAACCTAAACTTGTAAGCTTTTTCAACCATTTACTGCTTGCTAATTCTAGATTGAAATTTTAACATATTCTGTGTAAAACCACAACATTGATTGGCATTCCCATCCCTCCGCTCCCGATCTGCGGAGAGCGCGGGTATAAATGCCAACATTTAGATAAACTAATATATGTCCTCTCCACTTTGGCCTTATGTTACTCCAGGTATCTCCGATGACCTATTTGAACGTTTGCCTGGCATTCCCATGAGTAAGCGAGAAGTCCGCTTACTGTTAATATCTTATTTACGATTACAATCAGACTCTATTGTTTGGGATATTGGGGCAGGAACAGGAACTATTCCCGTCGAAACAGGTCTAATATGTCCTCAAGGCCGAATTATTGCCGTAGAAAGGGATGAAGAAGTAGCAAATTTAATTCGGAGAAATTGCGATCGCTTCGGAGTAGAGAATGTCACAGTAGTCGAGGGTAGTGCTCCTGAATGTCTAGATAGTTTAACCGAAGCGCCCAGTCGTGTCTGTATAGAGGGAGGTCGTCACATCAAGGCCATACTCCAAGAAGTTTGGAAAAGATTGTTACCCCAAGGTCGAGTCATCGCCACTGCTGCTAATCTAGAAAGTCTTTATGCTATTTCTGAAAGTTTTGCTGATTTACAGGTTCGCAATGTAGAAGTAGTTCAACCTGCACTTAATCGTTTAGAGACCAGAGGTATACATCAAACCTTTGCAGCAATTAATCCCATATTTATCCTTAGTGGTGAGAAAATAGACTGAATTTTACCTAAATAACACGGGAGCATGAAAGCCATCGTCTTTTAAGCGATGGATGAAAGGCGAGGAGTCGGATTTTAATCCGATGTATTTTATTTGACCGAAAAGCAAGGTTAAAGGCCCCCATGTTTTAACCGGGGGATGAAAACAACCGAGTCGTTTAGACTAGACAACTAAAGTAGTCCTGTGCTATTATTGCTCAGGGGTAAGCCGTCCAGCCCTCCTTTCAAATGTACTCTTGTCAGCAAGTTTTAGTAGGTAAAAATCCCGAATTAATTGCTATCTTAACATTCTTGTGTGAACAGTCTCACAAGCTCACTAACATGGGAATATATTATGGTCGGCAATTATTTTTTAAGTCTCACAAAACTCTGGGTAAGTATGACTTGGAAAAGGTCTACAAAAAGAACAATCACTATAAAGTTTTATATTCTCAAGCAGCACAACAAATATTGAGAACTGTAGCTGAATCATTTCGCTCTTATTATGGTCTTATTATTGCCTATCGTGAAGGAAAAATATCAGACAGACCAAGGATTCCTAACTACAGAAAAAAAGGGGGAATGGCTACAGTAAGTTACCCCAAGCAAGCATTAAAGCTTAAAGATAATCAAATTAGAATACCACTAGGAAATACCTGTAAACGCT